>JAEZMD010000003.1 GCA_023435745.1 Bacillota bacterium
ATATCGACATTGCTGTAACTGATCCCGGTTTTAATACGGTGGTAAAGATAACGTTTGATTTCGTCTGGGGTAATCTGGTCGGCAGGCTTTTTGAAAAAACGCAGGAGAGCATTAGCATGGCCCAGATTTGAAAAATCCGGTTCTTTCTCAACCTTGGCAGGTCGGACGATAGTTAGTTCATGAAATGCTTCTTTATTCAAGAGCATATGGTAAATAGCAATCAACATAGTGCGGCATACCGCAATTACTGCCTTGTTATGGCCCCGACGAGCACGAATAGAGTTAAATCTTGCGACAAGCCTGGAGTCACGATTGCTCCTTGATAAAGCATTCACACATTGGACCAGAATCGCTTTGAGATACCCATTCTCGGATTTCGTTTTTGCAGGACGCCTCTTACCGCCAGTCTCATTGTTTTGTGGACAAACACCCGCCCACGAGCAGAGATGCCCGGCAGAAGGAAATTGCGTCATATCGGTACCGATTTCCGACAATATGGTAATAGCAGCAGTTTCCTACGTGCTCGAAGCACAATCATCTTTTCACGAAGGAAGCCGTCGCAGAGTTAGACTCGGGCTCATCCGCCCAAGGATCGGATCCTACCAATCGTCTTTCGCGCTCGACAGTCCAGCTTGTATAACGAATATATACAAAAAGCGTGGAACATTGCAAGCTTTTGCTATAAAATGATATTGGTTTTTTCATTATCATCTTTGCAGTGACTACTGCATGTTGAGAGTTAGATGAAATATGAGGCATTTGCCGCGACATCGTGTTGCGGATTGTCTGGGGAAAGACTTTATAGACAATCATACCAAGGATAATCATTCCAGACGGAACAAATGTTCGAAACTTCTTGCATGTCAGCTTTTGATGGTATATAATGGATAAGCAAAACATATTTAGGTTTATGTTGAGAGGGTAGTCTCGAAGGCTCCTTTCTAAGGATTCCCATACATAAGGGCGGTGACGTTATAGTTGTTACAGGGAATCTACAAAGGAAGGAGGTGGTTGAGAGGAGTAAGGAATTCTACATCAACATTGGTTATACCGTTGCTTGGTGTGTGAAATACATATTCATACCATTTGGAGTTGCAGTTTCAGCAAAGCTTTTTGCCGAAAATATACTTCAACCACAGCCGGACAGACAAAAGAAAAAACGGTCTTATAAAAACCGTTTTAAATAGATACTCTTAACTAAAACCTGACAACAACAAGCGTTGCCGTCCTTTTTTATATTATAACATATTTATTAGCGTTGTAAACGGTGAAATTGAGAATATTTACTAATAAAAGAATGGGAATGAGAAGAGACCGGCCTAGGGGGGGCGCCGTCCATGGCGTCCTCAGAGCAAGGAAGGCCTCATCCATCAGAGAACAAGGCAGTCGGCGCAAGGGCGTGCATGGTCTGAGTCCCAGAGTTAGTTCCAGAAATGATAGTCCCTGCAGTGCACCACACCGATTCGCTGGGACATACATTTTTAATAAGTACATTGATGAATTGGTGTCATTCTATGCGGATAATCATAAAGAATACAATATAGTATCGGCAGAGATATTAAGTGATTACAATATCACTTGGAAAGGCAGAAATTTATATCTAGAAATTGAGTTGGATGTAGTTAAAAACTATGGAAATCAAGATACGGTTATTGGTGAATTTGCTGGCAAACGTATTTGGATAGAGAAGTATTCTTGGAAAGAACGCTAAATCAAATTTGTTGCTGTGAGAATTGTGATAATATGGTATATTTATATTATAAGAAAAAAAGGTATTCCAGCCTTGACTCCACCGACATCGCCCTGCCTCCGGCCACGGGCGAAAATGGCGCTCTGCGTAATTGTATAAAAACGGAACGATAGTAATTATTATAAAAAAGGCGGTTATATATGGATATTGGTATCATTGGCGGAGCAGATGGGCCTACAACTATTTTTGTATCATCAGATGTCATACTGTATGAAATTGTTGCCATGACTATTGCATGTATTGTAATAGCTGGAGTAATTATCTGGATAGTTAGAAAAAGAAAAACAGGAATTTGATGTGCGGATTATTTATATTTTGGCGAGGAGGGAATCTTGTGCAGAAAGCATTTTCTGAAATCAAACTTTTTCAAGTAAAGCCTGAGAAACTAGAACAGTTTGAAGCCGCTGCAGACACAATATCGAAGGAACAAATGAAACAACAAGGATGTATAGCAATCAAGTATATGAAACGTTTCTACACTATTGATGGAACCGAACTCGGTGAAGCACCAAGAGAATTAACTAAGATTGTAAAATGCGTTAAGTATTATTCTTTTTGGGAGTTTAATAACAAAGAGAATTATGGCAAAGCAACAAAATGGTTCTTCGAAACTTATTTTAAAGATATTCAAAAACTGTTGATTGCCCCATTTGATATTAATTGCGGCAATTCACTATAAAAAAAGGTAAAAAAGGAATTATTGATGGAGGTAGGAAAATGAAGTGCTCAGAATGTTATAGTGAAAATCTAAGAATTACACCATTATTAGAACCTGAGAATTGTTTACAAAACCATATGCAATATGTTTGTTCAAAATGTGGCCGATGTATTTGCATTGATCATGATGAAAAAAGAGATGTATATAGGTGGAGCTTTCCCTTTAAAACCTTAGAAATTGCTAAGTTGTACTTAAAAACTGCGGAGATTACATGTGAAGATATTTGTGGAATATACGAAATTATTAGTAAAGGGAGAAAGTCTTACAAAATATTCCACACCAAAAAGGAATTGAATGAGTATTTAAAGAAAAACCCCGAAAAATCGTGTATGAGTATGGAGCCAGTATATATATCTGAAGCATATAGCCCCGTGAATGAGAAACAAATACGTAGATTAAATAATAATGAAGTGTATAAGTATTTAGAGGAACAAAATAATTATTGTGATATGAAAAAGAAATAAAAAGGGGCTCCGGCCTTGATTCCGCAGAGCGGTCGGAGGAGGCGCGATACTTTACCTAACAAAGCAGTCGGTGCAGGGGCACAACAGCGAAAGCAAAGGGGCTCATCTACGATTCGTCCATCCAATAGAAACCGCAAATATCCATACTACAAGATATATGTTGACAATTTCACTATTTACTAGCCAGAGGCTTTACTGCCCATTGATTGCAGGAGTGCTATCACTTTCATATGTATTTTATACATGAAGGATTTTCAAAATATATGAAGAATATACTTATAATACATATAAGGTGTCCGGTTTTGTGATTTTCCAGCGCTTGTCATAATAATGCAGATTTTATTTTGGTATACGGTTATTACGAGTTTTTATAAGAAAGACGTATAGAAATCCCAGCCTTGACTCCGCCGTGTGACTGAGGCTGGGGCAGATATGACAACAGGTAACGAGTATTAGAAGAGGGAAAAAAGAAGGTGATGTTCATGGAAAGCAAAGTGGTTGTAAGAGAAATCAGATATAATGAATTGAGGGATTTGTTGGATTTATACAAGCATTTTGACAATGGAGATCCGGAGTTGCCTGACAGTCCCGAACTAAAAAAGTTATGGGATGAAATTTACGGGAATCCCAATTGGATATATATCGTATGTGAAGTCGATGGGAAGCTTGTTTCAACATGTACAATGACTTTGATCAAGAATTTGACACGAAATGCAAGACCATATGCTTTGATCGAAAATGTAGTTACACATAGTGAATTCAGAAATAAAGGCTATGGGAAAATGGTTCTGAAAAAAGCTCAGGAAATTGCCCGGGAAAACAATTGCTATAAGGTTATGCTGATGACCGGTTCAAAAAAAGAGGAAACCCTTCAGTTTTATGAAAGTGCCGGCTTCCAGAAGGGTATAAAGACGGGCTTTATCATTAAAATGTAAAATTGTAAAGGGTGTGGGGGAGAGTTATGAAGATGTTTAAAAAGCGTTTTTATCTGGCAGCCATTATTTTTTTGGCAGTGGTGGCACTCATTGTTACTGTGGGAATAAGTACCATTTGGAAATATTCCGTCAGTGCGGATTCTTATTATGTCAACAAGATAGCATTTGTTGACCGGAGTATCAACATTTACGGCGGGACAACGGATACATCCGGAAAATTTACCGGATTATATTTTAATAGAGTAATAGGAGATTGCTTATTCATTAAGCCTTTTTTCACTGCTTCAACCGATCCCGAAGATAGCCGTGACTTTTTTATAGGTGCTAAGGCGGATTACACTGTTAACAGAGTAGTTCTTCTTGGAAATAAAAGCTCGGATGCAAAACTGATCTGGCAGAGGGGAAGCATGGACGGAAATCCGCAAGAGCCTCCTGATTTGAGGGTAACAGTCAATTCCTCTGAAATCATGGAGGCAATGGGGAAAAACACCTGGAACAACGCAAAATATGATCGCGAAGATACGTTTAAGGTTTTCGCATCAGAAAATGAAGAACTCTTGTATGTGCCTATGGGTGAGAGAATAGTGATGGAGTTTCCTGGTAAGGCGCCTGATGCTGTGAAGCTGCAGGATTATGTTATGGACAGGGATGGGAATGTCAGGCTCGCGGACGGAGAAGTTAATGCAGTGGATATACAGCTATTAGGGAATAAAGTTGAATTTGACCTGACGAAGAATTATGAACCGGGTGCAAGCATCAGAGGGTTCAGACTAACCTGCTCCTGGGGGAAAGACGAATGTGAATATGCATTTATGTTGAGGACGGGTGCTTCATAGCGGTTCATAGCCAGGGCTTCATAACCCTTCATTAGTCCTTCATTACTTGATGAACAAAACGAGATAAACCTATTGACACTGATGTTCCGGTAAGTTATAATTCTAAACAATTCCTCAACAAATCAGAATAATTGATGATTGAGGTTGAAAATTGAAGGGTAAAAATGAATAGCATGATATCATAAGGCAATGACCAGGAACCAGTAACGGTGACATCATCCTCAAGAGAGCTTTCGGTTGGTGCGAGAAAGCAGGATACAAGTCGTGAATTCATCCTGAGAGCCACACACTCAAAGACAAGCGCTGACAAGCGGTTTGTCCTGTAGGATGTGTCGGAATCCATCCGTTATAGTGGAAGAGCGATGATAGTTGCTCGTTGAGGTTGTGCAAGCAATGAAAACAAGGTGGTACCGCGAATGGTTACTTCGCCCCTGTTATAAGGACAGGAGGCGTTTTTTTATACTAAAAATTGATCTGAAAAAGATTTTAAATAGATTAATTAGAGGATATGGAGGGATAAACATGAAAAAATTATCAAAAGTAGCAGTTCTGATTTTGGCAGTCGTGATGGCTGTCGTGGCAGTGGGTTGTACAGGGGGTATCTCAGGAAATCCGAAAATAGGGATTATTCAGTATGCGGACCACGTTGCGCTGAACTCGTCTCGGGACGGATTTATTAATGCATTAAAGGACAATGGCTATGAGGATGGCAAAAACATTACGATCGACCTGCAGAATGCCCAGGGGGATCAATCTAATCTGTCCACCATCAGCGACCGTTTTGTCGGCGACAAGGTAGATCTGGTATTGGCGATCGCGACCCCCGCAGCGCAGTCTATTGCAGGGAAAACAACCGAAATCCCAATTCTGGGAACGGCTATTACGGATTACGTATCAGCGAAGCTTGTGAATTCTGATGAGGCTCCGGGTGGCAATGTCACAGGAACAACTGACATGAACCCCATCAAGGAACAGATAGATCTTCTTGTCAAGCTTGTGCCGGAAGCCAAAACAGTGGGCGTGTTGTACACTTCTAATGAGGACAATTCCATATTGCAGGCAAAGCTTGCAAAGGAAGCTATTGAGAAGCTGGGCATGAAATATATAGAGGTGACGGTATCAAATTCCAATGAAGTACAGCAGGCGACACAGTCAATAGTAGACCAGTGTGATGTGATCTACATTCCTACAGACAATATATTTGCAACTGCAATGCCTGTGGTTCACGGCGTTACCTCTGTGTCAAAAACACCTGTCATCTGCGGTGAATCGGGAATGGTTGATACCGGCGGTCTGGCTACACTGGGCATCAACTACTATGACCTGGGATATCAGACGGGACTGATGGCGGTCAAGGTCCTTAAAGGAGAAGCAAAGCCTGACGCTATGCCTATTGAATCGGCAACCGGCTTCGATTTTATCATCAACGGCACTGTAGCTGAAGAAATCGGCATTGAAATCCCGGAGGATCTGCAGCAGTATGTGACCAAGGCGGAATAATGACGAAGGCAGAATAATTTTGCTCTATAGACAGTAGATTCTTTTGGGCGGTATGATATACAATGAAAATAGCTAATAAATAGAAACGGGTGAATGTCATGCTGCAAATAATAATAGGCGCTGTATCGCTTGGACTGTTATGGGCTGTGATGACCATCGGCGTGTATATCACGTTCCGCATTCTGGACATTGCAGACCTGACAGTAGAGGGGAGCATCGCAATGGGTGCGTCGATTGCCGCACAGGTAATCGCTTCAGGGGCTAGCCCCTATCTGGCAACGCTGCTTTCGTTGCTTGGAGGTATGGCGGCCGGACTGGCTACGGGATTATTACACACAAAGCTCAAGATACCCGCATTGCTTTCGGGTATCCTGACGATGATTGCCCTGTATTCCATCAATCTGAGGATCATGGGTAAGGCAAATATTTCACTGCTGAGGGTTGATACGGTATACACTGTTTTTGAGGGCTTTGGACTAAGCCGTACCGGTGCTGTAATCGCATTGGGCTTGCTGTGTGTAATGCTGCTCGTTGGTATCCTGTACTGGTTTTTCGGTACGGAAATCGGAAGCGCAATCAGGGCGACCGGCAATAACCCCAATATGGTGCGGGCGCAGGGAATCAACACAAACACTACTAAAATCCTTGGTCTGATTATCAGTAACGGACTTGTTGCACTGAGCGGAGGTCTGATCGCACAAAGTCAGAGTTATTCAGATGTTCAGATGGGTGTGGGCTCCATTGTGATTGGTCTGGCGTCGGTAATCATCGGTGAAGTTCTCTTTGGGAAAAAGAATTTTCTGAGCCGTTTGATTTCGCTGGTTTTGGGCTCAGTGACTTATCGTATCATCATCGCGATGGTGCTGAAGATGGGCATGCCGGCCAACGACTTGAAATTGTTTACGGCAATTACGGTGGCGATCGCATTAGCGCTGCCCGTGATAAGGAAGCTTCTTCGCCCTGTTAAAATAACTATTAAGGAGGGTGAATAGCTTGCTTAAAATAGATGGCGTATATAAGGTTTTCAATTATGGAACGATCAACGAGAAGATAGCCCTTCGTAATGTCAGCGTCAGGCTTGAAGACGGGGATTTTGTTACATTGATCGGCGGAAACGGCGCCGGCAAATCCACGCTGCTCAACTGTGTCGCGGGCGTTTATCCCGCGGACAAAGGTTCGATCATCATTGACGGAACGGATGTGACAAGACAGTTGGAGCATAAGCGAGCGGCAATGCTGGGAAGAGTCTTTCAGGATCCAATGATGGGTACTGTGGCCAACATGGGTATTGATGAGAATCTGGCGCTTGCTTATCGCCGCGGACAGAGACGTACACTGAAATGGGGCACTACTAATAAGGAACGTATATTATATAAGGATATGCTCAAGCAGCTCGATCTGGGACTTGAGGACAGGCTAAGCAGCAAGGTGGGATTGCTTTCGGGCGGACAGCGTCAGGCGTTGACGCTTTTGATGGCAACCCTGAAAAAGCCGAAGCTGCTGCTTCTGGACGAGCATACAGCCGCATTGGATCCCAAAACGGCAGCTAAGGTCCTGGAACTGACAGATCAGCTAATTGCGGAGAACAGGCTGACTACAATGATGGTCACACATAACATGAGAGATGCCATCAAGCACGGCAACCGACTAATCATGATGCACGATGGACGGATAATTCTGGACATCAGGGCGAAAGAAAAGCAAAAGCTCACGGTGGAAGACCTGCTGCAGCGCTTTGGAAAAGCCAGCGGACAGGAGTTCTCAGAGGATCGCGCATTGCTTTCGTAAGGGTCGCGCATTGCTTTCGTTATTGTCTACTCTCTCAGGAGCCTGCAGATACCTATGATGACATCCTTGATTCTGAACAGCTCGCTCTCTTTGTTCCTGGTGCGCCATACCGCCTTATAGCTGGTGAACCAGTATTCCAACCGGACGGCCAGCTCTTGCGGAGGAAGCAGGAGACCCGTACCGGTTTGACCCAGGAACTTCTTTTTAATGACCAGCAGCAGTGCCTGAAAAAGAGCAAGCCCATCTGCCGACACAAGGAATTCCTTCAGGTCGGCTTTTTTGTCCTCATAAATGGTGTGATGCAATGAGGATAACTCCTTTTCCAATTCTCTGATCCTGGTATAGGCGGATTTTACCCTAACCTCATCACTTTCCAGCATGAGCTTCAGATAATAGTTCCTGTAGCCATAATTCTCTGTGTTGTGCCCACATGTAGTATAATACCAGAGAACAATCGTATCCCATTGAAGGACGGATTGCCTGGACAGCTCCCGCAGGACGCCTGCCAGACGCCCAGTCCTGTCTCCATATTCAAGTACTGATATTTCCTCATCTGTCGGTTTACACGGATCGTCCGTGTTCCAGGAAAGACCCGCTCCAAAAATTGTGCCGGGTATAGCGGAGGACAGCAGATTGATGTGCCCGAAATCGCCCCAGTCTGTATTTAGCACGCCTGTGGCATTGTACTTTTTCCCGTAACCGATCATAGAGCTGATGTTCTTTGAAGCCGCATCCATATCGCTGATCAGTTTGTTCCAGCTCTGTACCCCCGGACAGACATATTGCTGGAGTCCGGCGTCTGCAATAAGCTTTACGCTTTCCTCGGAGGGACTGGAGCTATAATCCCAATTCAACAGAATAACGCCCTTTGGGATCTCCTGGAGAAGCTCTGGGTGCCTTAGCAGGATATCGCCCCAAATCATAACCGTTTTTTTGCGGGCCTTCAGATGCGTAATGAGGTTTTTGACAAAGTACATATACAGCTTGCCTTTTCCAACCTCATCTGAAAGGGCTTTGTTTTTACCCTCGCCAAGGTCAAAGGTCTCATCACAGCAGATATTAAACTTGCCGGATGAAAAAAGCGGTAAAAATTCATCAATCATTTCGCAAACAAATTCCAGACTCTTCGGATTGGATGCGTCGAGCGTATAGTGCTGCATCCTGTCTGTCCACAAGAACGGTGCGTCAGGGACCCTCTCGTATTCATTCAGGTGTCCGAAGGATCGGGATATCAATGCATGATACAGATGCCCGAAGGTGGAAAGGGAAGGAACCAGCTCTATCCCTTTCTTTTTGCAGTATTCGTCAAGGATCAGTATTTCTTCAGCGGTGAGAGGATCAGAGTCAATCCAGATCTCACTGTGCTTTTTGAAGGCAAAGGAGTGTTCAATGTAAAGCTGAAGCTGGTTGATCTTATAGAAGGAAAGTCTGTCTGCAAGTTCCTTTAGAGTCTCAAGCGTGGGGATCCTGCCTCGTGTAATGTCATGGTAGAAGCCCCTGCTTTCAAAATCGGGAGCATCCTCGATATCCATACATGGAATGGAGGCGGCACAGTTCCTAACCAGCTGACGCAGTGTTTGAATTCCATAATACAGGCCGTTGCTGCCCGAGGCTGTAATATCGACAGAGGCTTCGCTTACAGTCAGCTTGTAAGCTTGTTCCGCCAGCCTGTATGCTTGCCGGTTTGATTCTGTTGGAATTTCCCTGCTGACGGCTGCCTTCCTCAGCGTGATAAGGCCTGACTTTTCAACAGCGGCCTTCCCGGGCTCAAAGATATTCGATTTACTACCGGCGGCGCCCTTCGCGTCGCCGGTGTCGCCTTTTGCCACAGTGACACGTATCCCTGCAGTTTTCTCTATTTCATACTGAAGTGCCTGCGCCGCTTCAAAATCGTTATAATCACAGCCTTTGTCGAGCAGTATGGCTGTGGCCGCTGTAATCGTGAAAATTCCATCTGATTGTATCAGCTTTTTGGGAAAAGGGATCAGTACCATATGAGGCCTCCTTAAAGCATTTTAAGTTAAAAACTATCCATTGGCTGCAGCTTTCGCCAGGCGGATATGAGAATATGATTTGCGCTTACAGGATCAAGTGAAGCTTATCTTGATTTCTTCTATATCAGTTTTCAATTGCCTTAGCGCTACACCGGCTTTTTCAAGCATCTTTTTGGAAGCCCTGACGATATCGGTGTCGGCGTATTTGTCGCTCAGGTATACCACCTCCTTGATGCCGGATTGAATGATCGCTTTGGCACACTCGTTGCAGGGAAACAGGGCAGTGTATATTTTGCTGCCTTCCAGAGCAACGCCTCTGTTATTAAGAATTGCGTTCAGTTCGGCATGGACGACATAGGGATATTTGGTGCAGAGAGTTTCTCCGTCGCGCGACCAAGGAAAATCGTCATCAGAGCAGCCGAACGGAAAACCATTGTAACCGACGCTTAAGATGCGGTTTGATTTACTGTCAACTATGCACGCGCCTACCTGTGTCGATGGGTCCTTGCTCCTTTTTGCTGACAAAAGAGCGATCCCCATAAAATATTCGTCCCATTGTATGTAGTCGGTTCTTTTTCCCATGGATTTTTTCTCCTCCATTTTTGTATGATTTATTATACACTAAGGAGGGCAAATTTTCATTATGATAATAGAATGTTGTGAAAATAGAATCGCGGGAAGAATTATGTGAACAACACCATCTGGAACATTATGGTTGAAAAAGTAAAAGAAAGATGATACAATACGAATAATGCAAATGAACTTTTATGACTGGTATGAAGCTTTACCGGTCATTTTAGCATTAAGGGGGAGGAATGTTGAATGCGGCATGTGGATACAATTATACTGGTGGAGGATATCGGGATTTCCAGAAGGTTTTATGAAGAGGTTATTGGACTCGAAGTACTGCATGACTGGGGGAATATGATCATCTTCAAGGATCGTTTTTCGATTCATAAGGCAGACGCACTTCAGCCGGAAAGTGAAATAAAGCGCCATATAAAGCAGGGGCGGCAGGGTGCGAACAATTTGATACTGTACTTTGAGACGCCTGATATTGAAAAGGAATATGAAAGGCTGGCCGGCAAAGGTGTTAGGATCCTGCATGGGATTGTAGAGGTACCGTGGCAGAAATTATTCAGGATCTATGATCCGGATGATCATATTATTGAAATCGGAAATCCGTTTTAACGATTCCAAACCCGTTTGTGTGATAGAATAATAGGGTAATTCAAAATCAAGAATGATGAAAACGGGGTAAAGCGTATGCCTAATATGGAAGATCTGCGGCTTGCAGTTCTTATTGATGCGGAAAATGTTCCATACAGGAACATAAAGGGGGTACTGGAGGAGGTCGCGAAGTACGGAACACCAACTATTAAAAGAATCTATGCGGACTGGACAAGCGCGGCGCTGTCAGGATGGAAGAGCGCCATGCTGGAAAACGCCATAACGCCGATCCAGCAATACAGCTACACCTATGGAAAGAATTCCTCGGATTCCGCAATGATTATAGATGCAATGGATATCCTGTATTCCGAAAAGGTGGACGGCTTTTGTATCATATCCAGCGATAGCGATTTTACCAGGCTCGCTACAAGATTGCGTGAAGCGGGCATGAGAGTAATCGGGATTGGCGAGAGGAAAACACCGAATGCCTTTATCGTCGCCTGTGACAAATTCATATATATTGAAATCATCAATACACATACAAAGATCAAAGCTCCGGAGATCAATGACTCCGGAAGAGAAGCGGCGAACTCCCAGGAAGCGAGGGTCAGCACGCTTGAGGTTAATGAAGATCTTATTAATCTTATTGCTTCATCCGTCAATGATGTAGCAGACGAAAGCGGATGGGCTTTCCTCGGTGAGGTCGGTAACCTGATCTCAAAGAAACAGCCTGATTTTGATGCAAGAAACTATGGATTTACGAAGCTGACGCTTCTGATTAAAAGTCTGAATCGTTTTGATATCGAGCAAAGGAATACAAGTCATCGCAATGTAAAGCATATTTATATAAGGAACAAATGAAGCTGAAACAGCAGATACGGCTATAGCAGAAAACATGGCAATAGATGCAGGTACTGTTGTACTTTATCCACAGAAAGGATCCAATTATGAACCTTTGCTTCGGCGACAGTATTACAAAGGGAAGACCCGGCGTTACCTATCTTAAATACGTCAAGAACAAAGACCGGTTCAGAAATTTCGGGCTGGGATCTGATACCTTGCTCGGTATGACGGAACGGATTGTACATACCTTAAAGAAGCCGGAATATCACACGGCTGATACGATCATTATCGGTATCGGAGCAAATGATGTGCTGCTGCCTTACCTTGAGAGCTATTCAAAGTCCTGGACGAAGGTAACTGCGGCGATACGCCTTCGAGGCAGCGTACCCTGCAGAGACGAGGAGCATTTCAGCTCCGAGTATGAGAAGCTTTTGCGGATGCTTAAAGAGGAAGAAAAAAGAATTATTATCTTTGGGATACCTTTTTTTGAAACAACGGAAAACGACCTAGACCGGAAAGCGGAAAGGTACAACGAGATCATTGACGATTTGTGCAGGAAATTTAATGTTCCTTATGTTGATATCGCGGCACATCAGAGAGAAATCAAGGAAAAGCAGCACAACGCAGGTTCGTGCTTTTTTTCAAAGGATTCCCTTAGAGTCTTGCTGCTGGCAATTTTAACAACAACGCTGCCATTTGCGGATTGGGTCAGCAAAAAAAGAGGCCTGGCTGTTACTGTTGACGGAGTCCACATGAATCCTGTATCTGCAAGGACATTGGCCTGTCTGATAGAGAAAGAGCTATAAGGCTTTTGCATTAATTTTCAGAGATATTCATGTTGAATACACAATTCACTTAACCGTTGCCGTATGTTACAATTAATTCAAGCAAAACAGCGGGACATATGGTGGCATATATGGGACTTAGAATCGTATATGGGCGTGCAGGCAGCGGAAAATCGACCTTTTGCCTGCAGGAGATAAAAAATAAACTGGCTTCCGGCACAAATGCAGCTGCGCAGGGGCATCCGCTTGTTCTGATCGTACCGGAGCAGTTCTCGCTTCAGGCGGAAAGAAATATGGCAAGAATAAGCGGACCGTCAGGGCCATCAGGGTCATACGGCGCTGAGGTGCTGAGCTTCAGAAGACTGGCTTTCAGGGTGTTCGGTGAAGTGGGTGGCATAGCGCGCCGTCACCTCAATGCGGCAGGGAAGAGCATGCTGCTGTTCCGGATCATGGACCGTCTGGGAAACGACCTGAAGGTTTTTTCCAGGACAGCGCTCAGGAAAGGCTTTACTGAGATATTATCCGATGCAATCACCGAATTCAAACGTTATGATATACCTCCCGAACAATTGCTTCAAACCGTTGAAAGATTACCGGACGGGCTTCCGCTAAAGGAGAAGCTCGGCGATCTGGCAATGGTTTATTCGGAATTTGAAAGAGTGCTCCATCTGAACTATATGGATGCGGATGACGATCTGGCGGAGCTCTGCAAAAAGCTGGACCAATCTACGCAATTTGATGGTGCACATATATGGATCGATGAATTTTCAGGCTTCACGCCACAGGAATACAAGGTGATCGGCAAGCTTCTGAAGAAGGCTTCCTGCGTTACCGTCTGCCTTTGTACGGACTGTCTCTCAAACGAGCCCGGCGACGGTGCGCCGATGGTGTTCGAACCTGTCAGAAAAACCGCTGTCAGGCTTCTGAGACTGGCTGCGGAGGAAGGAATCCATGTGGACAGTCCTGTGATGCTTGGGGCTTTGCCCGCTGATACTTCACGGCGTCCGGATGTTTCTATACGACTTCATGATGTTTCTCCACGGTTTTCGGGTGCGGAAGCGCTCGGGCATTTAGAGCGCAATTTCTATAAATACCCCTATAAAAAATATAACAAAAGATCTGACAGTGTCTGTATCCGGGCATCTGCAAACCTTTACTCAGAGGTGGAGGATGCTGCGCGGGACGTGATTGGGCTATGCAGGGAGAAGGGCTTGCGGTACAGGGACATTGCCGTAACCATGAGAAATCCTGACGGTTACGCCGGCATTGTCCAGGGCGTCTTTACCCGTTTTGGCATTCCATTCTTTCTGGATGGGAAGAGGGATATTGACGGGCATCTGCTGATTATTTTCCTGATGTCCGCGCTTAATATTTTTTCTGAAAACTGGTCTTATGAGTCTGTTTTCCGATATGCCAAAACAGGGCTTACCGGCGTGGAGATACAGGATCTGGATCTGTTGGAGAACTATGTTCTGGCAAATGGGATCAGGGGGAATGTCTGGAGCCGGCAGAGCGATTGGGATTACCCCGTGGAATATACCGACAGGCAGGAAGAGCCGTCCCCGAAGGAGCTTGAGCGCCTTGTTGGGATCAATGAGGCAAGAAGAAGGCTTGCAGAGCCGCTGCTGACATTCAGAAGCAAGACAAAGGGCGGCGTTAAGGCTATCGAGTTCTGCACGGCATTGTTTGACCTGCTGGTCGAAACCGGAGCGGACAAGAGGATAGAGGAACTGTCACAGGGCTTTTTGGAGGATGGGCGTCTTGATAAGGCGAATGAGTACCGGCAAGTATGGAACACGGTTATGGAAGTGTTTTCGCAGATCGTTGAAGTGCTCGGAGAGGAAACCATAGGTACGGATCGGTTTTCAGAGATATTGGCGGCCGGGTTTGCGGGTCACAAAATGGGATTAATCCCGCCTGCGATGGATCAGGTGCTTGTGGGGAGTATCGAGAGAGCCAGAAGTCACGATATAAAAGCGCTGTTTATCCTTGGGGTGAATGAGGGTGTGCTTCCCGGAACCGGCGGGGATGAGGGCCTGCTTTCCAACATGGACCGTGATAGCCTCGGACAGGCGGGTCTGGAACTGGCAGGCAATTCCGCGGACAAGGCGCTGGAAGAGCGGTTTATGATATATATGGCTCTGGCGACACCTTCAAAATACCTCTGGCTCAGTTACCCTGCGGCAGACAGGGATGGCAGGGCGCTGAGACCTTCACGGGTCATCTCGGAGGTGAGGAGAATCCTTCCGTTCGTTAGAGAGCAAAGCACAGTGGCCGGAAACAGCGCAGGTGCGACGGCGGAAATCAGTGGAGCTGCGATGGATGAAAGCGGTTACGGTGAGGCGGGGAGCGGCGGAGGTGAAGCGTCCGGGATTGGCATGCTTGAAATGCCCCGACCCGCGGCGCCTGTACCTGCATTTGATGAGATGGTCGCACAGCTTCGCCGCTGCTATGACGGAGAAAAGATTCACGACGGTTGGAGGACGATCTACAACTGGTTCAGCCGTCAGGAGCAATGGAAGGACAGGTGCGCTGTCATCCTTGACGGACTGAGCTATACCAACCAGGCTCAAAACCTTTCAAAAGACAGGGCAGCCAGGCTTTACGGCAAACCTGTGGTAACCGGCATCTCACGCATGGAGGCATATTCGTCATGCCCGTTTGCCTATTATGTCAAGTATGGGCTGAAGGCCGGGGAACGCCGGATCTTCGGCTTTAATCCCGTTGATGCCGGAACATTTATGCATAATATCATCGACGAATTTTCAAGGACACTTGTGAAGAAGGAGATCCGATGGGGTGATCTGAACCGTGAATGGTGCCGCGACGAGGTTTCCGGGCTGGTGGATAAACTGCTTGCGGCGCGGGGAGCGAGCATCCCCGGTGGGAGCAAACGATATCTATACCTCTCGGACCGATTGAAAAAAACAGTGGAAAAGGCAGTAATGCTGATCGGAAGGCATATTGCTGTGAGCAGCTTTGAGCCGACGGGATATGAGGTGGAGTTTGGAGAGAAAGGCAGATACCCTGCAATCGAAATAGATATGCCCTCAGGGGAGCTTATCAAAATGACGGGCAGAATCGACAGGATCGACGCCATGACCAATGAAGACGGGACTTATCTTAGGGTCATTGACTATAAATCGGGAAACAGAGCGCTGAAGCTTGGAGATGTGTACTATGGCCTCCAGCTTCAGCTTGTGACATATCTGGACGCCGTGCTCGGCATGGATGAGGGGGAGAAGGCTTTGCCAGCCGGGATCCTGTATTTCAGGCTGAACGACCCGCTGATACGATGCGGCAGGAATAGCACAGATGAAGAAATTGAAAAGGCAATTATGAAGGAGCTGAGGATGAAAGGGCTTGTATTAGCGGATGTGAAGCTGATCAAGGCTATGGACAGAGAACTTGACGGGGATTCGCTGATCATTCCGGCCAGAATCAATAAGGATGGCTCATTGGGCAGATCGACCGCTGCCACACAGGAGCAGTTCAAAATACTGCGTAAACATGTCAGGAGGACATTAACTGCGATCGGCAGCGGTATATTGGAGGGCAATGTGGCTATCAGTCCTTACAGGAAGAGCACAATGACGGCCTGTACCTACTGCAGCTACAGCTCAGTCTGTCAGTTCGACACCTCTGTACGGGGGAACAGCTATCGTTTTCTAAAGGAACATAAAGAGGAAGACTTGTGGAAGCTCATGGGACATACGATCGAAGGCGGAACGCAAACGACGCGTCAACCTGATGAGCGGGGAGGGCTGAGGTAATGGCGCAGAATTGGACACCTGAACAGCTTGAAGCGATCACCCGGAGAGATTGCAGCCTGCTTGTAGCTGCAGGAGCCGGAGCCGGTAAAACGGCAGTACTTGTGGAGAGGATCATCCGAAAAATAACAGACAGTGAAAGGCCTGTGGACATAGACAGGCTTTTGGTCGTTACCTTTACAAATGCAGCCGCCACCGAAATGCGCGAGAGGATCGGAGATGCTCTTACGGCTGCGCTGGAAAAGAACCCGGCGTCACAGAATCTTCACAGGCAGATGGCGCTGCTGGATCGTGCCAGCATAATGACACTGCACTCGTTTTGTCTGGAGGTGGTGAGAAACCACTTTCACAGCCTTGATCTTGATCCTCTGTTCAGAATAGCAGACGAGACAGAAAGCGCGCTGCTCAGGCTGGATGTGCTTGAGGAGCTGTTTGAGGAGAAATACGAGACTGAGGAGAATGGAAGCATATTCTTTCAGCTGGTGGACAGCTACGGAGGCGGGCGGGATGACAGTGCGCTGCGCGAAATGATTTTAACGCTGCATCGCTTTACTCAAAGCGACCCTTGGCCTGAGCAGTGGCTCACCGCCCAGGCAGAAGCCTACAACATTGGGGCTTCTGCCTCTTTGAGCAGCACCCCATGGGCGCGTGTGCTGCTCAAAGGTGCGGCCGCCGAGCTGCAAGGCCTGGCGGCCTTGCTTGAGAAGGCGGCGGCACGGGCGGCTCGCAGGCAGGGCCTGGAGCCGTACTGCGGCATCCTCGAAGCGGATTTGGAGCGGCTTCGCGAGCTGCATCGCCTCTGCGAGGCGACTTACAAAGCCGGAAATACAGCTGCGGATACCGAAAGCACCGCTGCCGCCGGACTAACCTCCGCCACCCATCAGCACATATCCGACATCCCATTGGCTGACAGGACATGGGATGTCTTCCATGAAGCATTATCCTGTATTGAGTACGGCAGACTTCCAAGATGCGGCAAGGATGCTGATCCTGCTGCCCAAGATGAGGTCAAGGCTGTGCGCAGTCAAATGAAGGAACGACTGAAAAAACTGTACGAAAGCGGATTTGATGCGACTGCAGCTCAGTGGAAGGCAGACTTTGAGAAGCTATACCCGCAGCTTCAGTATCTTTCAGCTATGGTATGCAGATTTGAAGAAATGTTCCAGCAAAAGAAGAAAAGCAAAGGAATTCTGGATTTCAACGATCTGGAGCATTACTGCCTGAAGGCACTCCTGGAAAGCGGCATACCAACGCCCGCCGCAACGGAGCTAAGTGAAAAATATGAGGAGATCCTTGTAGACGAATACCAGGACAGTAATCTAATCCAGGAATTGATTCTTCAAACGGTATCCGGAAAACAGAGCGGCAGAAATAACATATTCATGGTAGGAGATGTGAAGCAGAGTATTTACAGATTCAGACAGGCAAAGCCGGAGCTGTTTATGACAAAGTATCTAACATATCCCCATGAGAGTGGTCATGACAGTCAGGTAATCCAATTATATAAGAATTTCAGAAGCCGGGCAGAGGTCATCAGCGGGGTTAATTTTGTTTTCAGGCAAATCATGTCTGCACAGGTGGGAGAGCTGGATTACACGCACAAGGAGTATCTCAACCCCGGAGCGCAGTATGATGATACAAGGACCGGCTGTACAGCCGGGGGAGCTGTCGAGGTGCATCTTCTCGACGTTACCTCGGCGCTCGATGAAATCATTCCCGGTGAGCGGCAGGATACGGGTGAAAGTGGAGTGTTCACAAACTCGGAGGGCATAGATGAAAACAAAGCAGTCACAAACCCGCAGGACGCTTCTGTAGAGCCTGATGAAGAAATGCCGGAGGAAGAAGAATCTCTTGACAATATTCAATCCGAAGCACGTATTGTCGGCAAAAGAATAAAATCCCTGGTATCCCAGGCACAGAGCGGCTTTGTCATTTATGACAAAAAGCTGAAGGATTACAGAACGGTCCAATATAGGGACATTGTCATTCTTATGAGAGCTACCAGGAACTGGGCGGACATCTTTACCGATGAGCTTGCCGCAATGGGGATTCCCGCCTATGCCGACGCAGGAATGGGGTATTTCAGGACGGTTGAGGTTGAGACTATACTATCTCTGCTTCAGATAATTGATAATCCGATACAGGACATCCCGATGCTTGCTGTTCTCAGGTCGCCCATTGGCAGGTTCACCACTGACGAACTTGCCGACATAAGGTTGGAAAACCGCTCGGTGACAATCTATGAAGCCATGCAGGCCATGGTCAGCCGGGAGGCTTTTCAGCCTGAAAGCAGTGAACTGCCCCTGTCTGGACAGTGGTCGTCTCAGTCTGACAGCAGAGAACCGTCTCAATCCGACACCGGAGAACCGTTCCACCCTGCCACGGAGCCGTTCGTACCTACCCAAGAACCTGAAATCCGGGAAGAAACCAGTTCGTCAAACGCTCTTCAGATCAAGACGGCTAAGTTCCTCAATCAGCTTCAGCGCTGGCGCAAGGCCGCACAATATACGCCAACGGACGAGTTGGTGTGGCAATTACTAACCGAAACCGGCTACTACAGCTATGCAGGCATTCTACCGGGAGGCCCCGAGCGTCAGGCGAATCTGCGCATGCTTTTTGAGCGGGCGCGGCAATATGAAGAAACCAGCTACAAAGGCCTGTTCAACTTCATTAACTTCATCAACAGGCTCAGAAGCGGCGGCGGCGACATGGGAAGCGCAAAGATACTCGGCGAAAATGATAATGTCGTCAGAATAATGAGTATCCACAAGAGTAAAGGCCTTGAGTTCCCGGTGGTTATTCTGGCGGGCTGCGGGAAGCGATTCAACATGATGGATCTCAATTCGGGAATACTGCTCCATCAGGAACTTGGATTTGGTCCCGACCTCGTAGATCTGAACAGGCGGACAATCACACCGACTATGTCCAAATTTGCCATACGCCAAAAACTGAGATTGGAGACGCTTTCTGAAGAAATGCGGATTCTATATGTAGCTTTTACCAGAGCAAGAGAAAAGCTGATTATTACAGGCAGTGTGAGGAACCTGACGGCTATTTGCGCTAAGTGGTGCGCCACGGCGGATACGACGGCTGAAGAACTGCCGCCTTACAGTGTCATGCAGGCGTCATGTTATCTTGACTGGATCGGTCCGGCTATTGCTAGACATGAGTCAGGCGAACCGGTAAGATTAGCGGCAGAGCTGCATGAAGACAGCTTGCGGATCTCGGAGGATCAATCCTGCTGGGAGGTAAAGCTTTGGGGAATTGGCGCGGCAAAGCTGCAAAAAGGCACAACAGAGGCAGAAGAGAACATCAGAAGGTGGCTCGAGGAAAAAAGTCAGGACAATGAGAACGACGAGATTCAATACAATCAGCACACTCAGCACGATCAGGATATGGAATCTTCAAACCGGTTGATCGAAATGCTGCAGTGGCAGTATCCATACCGAAAGCTGTCCGCTATTCCTGTCAAGATTTCTGTGACGGAATTGAAACGAAGATTTTTGCAGGAGGAGCAGATGGAGTCGGCTATACCCTATATTCCCCCGATGGTTGCGCGGCCTCTCTTTATGGAAGCGGCAACCGGTCTTAGCGCAGCAGCAAAAGGAACCATCATGCATTTTGTCATGCAGAACCTGGATTTGGTGAGGCTGGCGAAAGTGCAAAAACAGATGGCAGAAGAGTATGGCAGGAGCGCTGACGCTTTTATTGATGAGATCAGGGAACAAATTGCATCGATGAAAGCTGATGAAAAGCTAACGGAGGCTGAGGCGCAAACGGTTTGTCCTGAAGCGGTCGCCAAATTTTTTGAAACGTCGGTAGGACAGCGCATGTTGGCCTCCGGAGATATACACAGAGAAATGACCTTCAACATAGAAATCAAATGTACTGAAATATACGGTGAACTTGCCGGAGACCTTTTCGACAGTGAAACAATGCTATTACAGGGCGTTATCGACTGCTGGTTTGAGTCTGAGGGCAGCATCGTGCTGCTGGATTACAAAACGGATCATGTGCCGGAAGGCGGCGAAGATGTCATCCGAAAACGCTACGAGGTTCAGATCGGGTATTATGTAAGGGCGCTCGAAAAAACTACAGGAAAAAGGGTTGCTGAAAAATACCTGTATCTGTTCCATACCGGTCAGCTATTGCATATGCGGTAAAGCATCCAACCTGCTCTATAGGATCGGAATCTGGGGCTGAAAATTACATGGTATGAGGTGTTCAATGAAAACAGAAGTTGGAAACTGGAACAATTTTCGAGTGTAACCTGTCTATAATAGCAAAAAATATGATGATCGGTTAAGCTTATGAAAAAGCAGAATGAAGAGGGACACAAAATGAAAATCTTAACAACAGGCACGGCAAAAATCGAAAAAAAATATGCGGGAAAAATCACAGTACTTATTCTGATCGCAATGCTGCTACTGCAGGGCTGCGCCGGTGAAAAGCTCAACAACGGGGGAAATCAGTCCCCGGACGCACAATCGGGTATAGGAGCACAATCGGAGCAGGAGTCCACACTTATTCCCGATCAGGATTTTGAGAAACATGCTAATGGGCAGACCGCAGGAGAGCCGGGCAGCGCCGGAGATCCAACTGATGGAAAAGGCAATCCTGCAGGTGAGAGCAATGACCCTGCAGGCACCCTTGCAGATCCCGGAAAACAGACGCCGCCTGTGATTGACCTCAACGAGGTTAAGCCTAATGAAGCAGGCAGGATAATGGTGGTCATGTTCCACAATTTTATTGAAAAATATGAAAAGGGCGATAAAGCATATACGACGACCTTCAGTGAATTTAGAGCGCTGCTGGATACGCTTTACACTTCCGGGTACAGACTGATTGGAATGAAGGATTATCTGACCGGCAATATATCAGTGCCCGCAGGCTGCATACCCATGGTATTCACCTTTGACGACGGCACTTCAGGCCAATTCAATCTGATCGATGAAAACGGGACCTTCAAGGCTAACCCGGATTCCGCCGTTGGTATCCTCGAGGAGTTCAATAAAACCCACCCGGACTTTGGCGTGAAAGGTACATTTTTTGTCAACCTGGGCAATCAGACATTTGGTTCTGTCGGAACGCTGGAGCAGCGACTGGAGTATCTAATCGGCAGGGGCTTTGAGCTCGGCAACCACACCTATTCTCACATCAACCTCAAGGAAGACGGAAAGACGGCTGCCATTATACAGGAGGAAATCGGAAGAAACCAGCAAAAAATGCATGAACTTATCCCCGACTACGATTTTGTGGCATTTTCCCTTCCATACGGCGCGCCTGCCAAAGAGTTGACCGGGTACGTGATAAAAGGAGAATTCGAAGGAACCAAATATGAAAACCCCGCTATTATGGAGGTGGGCTGGGACCCGGCGCCGTCGCCGTTCAGCGTTAAATTTGACCCTTTTTCAACACACCGTGTCAGATCTTCCGGCATCACACCTGTGGATCAGGATCTTGGCTGGTGGCTTTCAAATATGAAACGTGACAATCAGTATGTCAGTGACGGCAATCCGGATACAGTGGCCATTCCGGAGTCCTATCTGGATTATGTGAACCACGAGATGATAGGTGACAGGACACTGCTGACCTATTGAGAAACGTCTGGGTGACACCAAAACAGCCGGATGACACCGAAATGAATTAATTTCTATACAAGTGCGAAGGAATAGCTATTGAGCACCTCGGAGATCAATGCATGCCCTGCCTCATTCGGGTGGATGCCATCCTCACAGAACAGGCCCTGATAATTCCTGCTTTCCAGAAATGCTCTGCGGATATCGATCAGCGGGGCATTTTTCATTGCGGCAAGCTTTACAACAACAAGGTTATACATTTCGTGCCACCTGTAGATGTGTTCCACATCACCGAGCCAACGAAGGATATTATCCGCATTCAATCCCCTTGACAGAAAATCGAAGTATTTCTGTGCATGAAGCGGAGGAAGGGAGAACAGAACAGGCTTGCTCCCACGTTCAATGACTTTGTCGATGATCTTTGAATATATCATTTCAAACTTTTCGACAGGCGTATTTGGAATATGTATATCATCAGGACGCTCTGAGACCGCCTTCCAGTCAAAGTCACAATCATTTCCGCCGAACTCCAGCGCCGTATATTCATAACCGGTAAGATCAGAAGAATGTCTGTCAATAATCTGATCCCCAACAGTAATCGTGCACCCAAACTTTGCATAATTGTCTACCTTGATGCCTGTGTTCCTCCCGAAAATATTGGCGAAGCTGTTTTTCAGGAAGATATACCTTCCGCGAATTGCGTCAAAAATGACGCCTTTTATAATAGAATCACCAAAAACACAAATGGATTTTATCATCTTAATACCTCGCTAATTTTAATTATCACGTGATCTAATAATGAAAATTATATAATGAGATTATTATACTGTCAACAGGATTGCCAAAAAAATGCTTATATTTAACACGGGAATAACATGTGCCGGACAAAATTTCACCCCTTAAGACATCGCAGGTATCTCATTATATTGAAATACAACACAATGCATAGTAGAATATGAGGAGAATCTGCTGTTAAATGATGATACGGCGTATTGGATTAATGAGAGGAAGGCAATGGAAGAGCTTGAAAAAATAAACGCAAAACTGAAGCAGCTAAAGGAAAAGCTGGAGGTGGAGCGCCCGGTATCATGGTCTGAATTTCCGGATATCGGTCTGTACAAGGATCAGATTATATCCTATATGCAAAGACAGTTGATCCACTTTGAAGAAAACGGACAGCTCACCTCCGCGATGGTCAATAATTACATCAAGGACAAGCTGCTGCCTCGGGCGGACGGAAAAAAATATGTCCGCGAGCATTTGGCCGGGCTCACAGAGATATGTATATTAAAACAGGTGCTGACGGTACGGGATACGGGACTGCTTCTGTGGGAGGAGCTGGGTGTGAACGGACATGAGGCGTTTTACGAAAAATTCAGAGAAATCCTGGATGCGGCTCTTTCCGAGACATCCGAGAGAATAGATACGCAGTGGGAGGCCGACGCGCTCTCTGACATGGCGCTCAGACTTGCGGTTGCAAGCTATTGCGACAAGCTTGCCGCGGAACGATTGCTTGAAATAATACGTGCCAGGCCCCAGTCCATGGAACAGAATAAAGCGGAGAAGAAGCCGGAGAAAAAAGCTGAAAAGCAACCGGAGAAGCAACAAGCGAGAGAGTCAGTAAAGCAGCAAGTGAAAGAGCAGGGGAAGTAACAGTGAAGTATTGATGGAGGTAAAGAGTGAGCGGGAACATTTTTGCATGTACTTCCGTCTATTGTATTGGTCAACATAATGTAGAGGATATGTTTTTCTTAACATATCCTGTTTTCTATTGTCAAACATTATTGGTTTCATAATTTCCAGAGTTATGGTAAACTAAAAAAGGTGCTGAATCCTCGGCCCTGAAGAACCGGGGTCGAGCCACTTTTGAGGTGAAGCCATAATTCAGGCAGGGTATACTCTTTTACCCGACCCGTCAACAGCAAAAGCTGCGCAAAGGATTAAAATACAGCTTTGCCTTGCAGGCATCAAAAAAAGAGGAGGATTTTTGAAAATGTCACAAAAGAGTAAATTTGTTGGTTCACTTGTTGTACTTTTGTTGTTATTCTTTCTTTCAGCCAGGGCCGTTTCTGCAAGCTCTTCCGTAACACTAAAATACGACATGAGGGGAGATGCTGTATCACAGCTCCAGACGGATCTTAAGGCACTGGGATTTATGGATATCGCCCCAACAGGTTATTTTGGAGAGATTACGCAAGAGGCTGTTATTAAGTTTCAGGCGAAGACCGGTTTGGAACAGGACGGTATTGCGGGGAAACAAACACTCGGGAAAATAGAAAGCCTTTTAAACAGAGAAACGACAGCGTACAGGTCTTCAGGCCGGTCGACCCAGGATATCATCGACTATGCAAGAAAGTTTCTTGGGATAAAGTACAGGTGGGGCGGTACGACCACGAAAGGATTTGACTGCTCGGGCTATGTAAAATATGTTTATAAGAAGTTTGGGATTGCCCTCAGCCGGACTTCGAGAAGTCAGGCAAAGAACGGTACATATGTAAAGAAAGCAAATTTGAAGGTTGGGGATCTGGTGTTTTTTGATACCAACGGCGGTAAGAACAGGATCAATCATGTTGGAATCTACACGGGCGGCGGAAAGTTTATACACTCTTCCTCCAGTCACTCCAAAGTGGTGGTTTCCAATCTCAGCTCGGGCTTCTATGCTAAGACCTACATGACAGCCAGGAGAGTTTTCAAATAGACCCAAAATAACCCAAATAAAAACAAAATTCCGAAGGATTACTTTTTGCTCCTGATATGATAAAATGATGACGTTAATTTACAATTCATTTTATCACAGGAGTAAATTGGGATGAATAAGCCACGTTTTCTTATGAAAATCAATAACATGAGTATCGGCAATAAGCTTTTGTTTTCCTATATGCTTGTGGTATTCATTCCCGTACTTATCGTCGGTTTTATCCTAAATTACTCCATGAGGTCGATCATCGTGGACAGCGCAATGCGCGAGGCCTCAGTTAATGTTGAAAGGACTTATTCCAGACTGGACGAGGTCCTGAACATTGTCATGGACATCTCGTATAAAATGCAGATGGATCAGGAGTTGGAGAATTTGCTGCTCGCTGATTATAGAAGCACACAGGAAGTATTCGACACTTATTTTCAATATAATGAATTTAAAAACATCATCAATTTATACAGCAGTGAGATTCGGGATATCAGGATATATTCCAATAATCCCTCCCTTCTGGAAAGCGGACAGATCATGAAGCTGACGCCTGCCGTCATGGAATCCGAATGGTATCGCAGGATCAGCAATGCAAACGGGAGGATATGCTGGCAGTATTTGCCCAGTGCCATCGGAAATAATTCCAACATGTGTCTGACCAGGGTCGTACGGACACTGGCCAGCTACAGAGTGCTCGGGGTGCTGGTTATCAGCCTGAGCGAGGATTATCTGAATTCTTTTGTGAAATCCGAGCCCTATGACACCTTTTTTGTGGATGACCTTGGATATATTTTTTCCGCTCCGGACAGGGAAATGAACGGTGTCAATCTTGTGGACGACACCCAGCTATCCGTTGTCTATGGAATGGGTGAGGGGACAGTCGATATCGATTACATGGGCAAACCCGCAAAGGCAATTATTAAAGACTTCAGTCCGAGCTTATACAACGGCCCGTTTAAAATAATCTCCATCGTTCCGGTCAGCGTGATCGAAGAGCAGGCAGGCAGCTCAGCACTTTTGGTCGCCGGGATCATGACCGTCAGCCTGCTATTTGCATTCATACTCATCTTGATTTTTTCCAATGCCATCAGTAAAAGGATCAAAATACTCAGTAAAGATATGCACAAGGTTGCGACGGGCAATTTTGATATTGTTCCCGTCATTACGGGAGAGGACGAGATCGGTCAGCTTTTCACGGATATGAACGTGATGGCCAACAGCATAAAGGAGCTTGTACAGGAGGTGTATGTTACAAAAGCTCAAAAGGATCAACTGGCAATCAGGCAGAAGGAAATCAAGCTGGAAATGCTGGCAAATCAGATCAATCCGCACTTTCTTTTTAACACCCTTGAAACGATCAGAATGAAAGCCCATGTCAACGGCCAGGATGAATTGGCGGAAATCGTCAAGCTGCTGGGCAGGATCATGCGAAGGAATCTGGAAATAGGCAGCGAGATGATCACGGTAGAGTCCGAAGTAGAATTTGTACAGTGGTATCTTGAAATACAAAAATTCCGATATGGAAACAGGATTAATTACGATATCCGTTTTGAAGACGAGAAAATCAAAAAGGTCAGGATCCTCCCTCTTACCATACAGCCCTTGGTTGAGAACGCTATTGTTCACGGTCTGGAATACAAGGAGGGCGAAGGCCATGTGTCCGTACATTTGTACAGGAGGAACTTTTATCTGTTCATTTCCGTGCAGGACGACGGAGAAGGAATGACGGATGATAAATTGCAGGAAATACTTGACACACTTGATGATATGGAGGACAGCCCCGGGAAAAGGGTCGGTTTGAGAAATGTCCATCAAAGAGTGAAATTATTTTATGGGGAAGAGTATGGATTGAAGATATATAGTCAAAAAGACAACGGCACCAGAATTGACATTATGCTGCCGGGAGAAGGATGAAATTATGCTGAAGGTTTTAGTTGTAGACGACGAGGCTATCATACGTGAAGGCTTGAAGACGATTATCAACTGGGCTGAATACGGGTTCGAGATTTGCGGTACGGCTGCCAATGGCAGGGAAGGACTTAAGATGGTCAGTGAACACAGACCCGATCTGGCTATTATCGACATCAAAATGCCTGTTATGGATGGCATAAAGATGGTTGAGCAATTAAAAGCGCAAAGGAATAAATGCAGGGTGATCGTTTTAACAGCTTACTCCGACTTCTCTTATGCACAGAAATTTATTGAGCTTGGAGCTGATTCTTATATCCTGAAGCCTGTTGAGCAGGAGGATCTTATCAAATTACTGCAAAGGATCAAAAGGCAGATTGAAAGTGAGTATGAGGCCAGGCTCGGGATTGACGCAAGCCTTCTTCTATCAAAGGACAAGATACTTGAAGGCTTTGTGGCACGAACGATTGATGAAGACATGATCGGACAGTATATAAAACGATATAATCTGGATTTCCCATGGCAGAGCTACAGGGTCGGGCTGGTGGATGCCGGCAGGGAATATACGCTTGATATGAAGCTGAAGAGGTGCATCAGAGGGAGGATCGAGGAGACCGTTACTGAAAATTCATATGGTTATGTCTTTGAGATAGACGGCTATACAGGCATTTTATTCAGGGAACTGTGTGAATTATCGCTGCCGCATGTTCTGAAGTCGCTGCAGGAAAAAGTAAATCAGCAGTGCCGGATTGTGGTTTCCATTTCCGTGGGCAGATCGGTGAACACGCTTGACCTGTTGCTTAATTCATATTCCGAAGCCTACAGACTGCTGGAACAAAAATTTCTTTACGGCCAAAAACAAATAATTATCGGCAACGGAGAGAGTGATACGCAGCGTAATATCAGCCATGAAGCCATAAACGAAATATACATTGAAAAACTGGCAGGTAATTTGCAGGACGCAATTTTTGCCAACAATACCTTTTTGATCAACAGCCTACTGGAAGAAATGAAGGATAGCTTTTTATGCGCGAAGACAGAAGAAGAAACCATTAAGATAAATTATACCGGTCTCTATCTTATGATCGTCAATCATCTGAAGGCAGCGGATGAGACAGTGAAAAAATATACTAACGACAGCAGGGAAGTATTGGAGGAGATCGGGAGCAAGACAAGTCTGCAGGAGCTTCACGGCTATCTGAAATACAAACTCCTGACCTTGTCGGAGAAGCTTGCCTGTACCTGCTCGGAAGGCGGAATGAAAAGAATTCTGGATTATATTGATAAAAATTATGCCGGTGAGATCAAGCTCGAAAGCCTGGCGGCCATGTTTAACTACAATTGCAATTACCTTGGGAAATTATTCAAATCCAAAACCGGGATGTATTTCAACACTTATCTGGATCATGTCAGGATCGAAAAGGCGAAGCAGTTTTTAGCGCAAGGGCATAAGGTATACCAGGTGGTTGATAAGGTTGGGATCTGTGATATCGACTATTTCTACAGGAAATTCAAGAAATACACAGGAGTATCCCCGTCTGCTTTCAAGGGGAAATAACTGAAAATACCTCTGATTTTTACAGTAAAATCACAAAGATATATACAGTGTGAATAAAGAATGTCGCTTGATATACTCAATCTAGCGGAAGTTTATTTTTGGGGGTATATCAATGCAGCAGACAATACAAAGCAGTACTCAGGGAAATATCATTCAGCCGCGGCTGGGGAAAAACAGACTTAGTTGGAAAACAATCAAGAACCAAAAGTATCTTATTTTCATGTCTTTTCCTTTTTTAATATGGTTATTTATCTTTAGATATATACCGCTCTGGGGCTGGACGATGGCTTTTCAGCAGTTCATGCCAGGAAAAAGCTTCTTTGAACAGAAATGGGTCGGTGTAAAGTATTTTATTTCGATGTTCCAGGATGATTTATTCTACAATGCGATGAGAAATACGCTGGCAATGAGCTTGATGTCACTGGCCTTCGGCTTTACGCTGCCGATAATACTGGCGATTCTGATCAACGAAATCAAGGGAGAAAAATTTAAAAAATCAGTGCAGACCATTTCTTATTTGCCGCATTTTGTATCATGGGTCATCGTGGCAAGTATATTCAGTAAATTATTATCTACAGACGGCGGTGTAGTCAACAATATCCTTGTGGGACTGCATATCATTGAAGAACCTGTTCAGTTCATGGCAAAGCCTGAGCTTTTCTGGTGGATCGTGACTTTTGCCGATGTGTGGAAGGAGCTTGGGTGGAACTCGATCATATTCCTGGCAGCTATCGCAGGTATATCGCCGGATTTGTATGAATCGGCAATGGTGGATGGAGCGTCCCGTTTCAGACGGATCTGGCACATAACCGTACCTGGGATTCTTCCCACAGTCATGGTAATCCTGATTATGAGCATTGGCAATTTGATCAACACGGGTTTTGAAAGACAGTTTCTGATGAGAAATTCACTGGTGCGTGATTATTCGGATGTTCTGGATCTGTATATCCTGGATTATGGCGTTGCGGCCGGCAGGTGGGCTTTTGGTACGGCTGCCGGTATATTCAAGTCGGTGGTAAGTATCACCCTGGTATTCCTGGCAAATGCCTTCAGCCGCAAAACCATGGGTGTAGGGATCGTATCGAAATAGGGAGGGAATCACATTGAGAAAACATTCGAACGGAGACATTACATTTAATATTTTTAATTATTCTTTAATGATTTTATTGTCGGTCATTACCCTGTATCCTTTCCTGAATGTGCTTGCAATTTCATTCAATAATTCGGTGGATACAGTGAAAGGCGGTATAACAATATTTCCGAGAGAGTTTACTCTGGAAAACTATATACAGATTTTTAAAACCGATTCACTGATTACCGCCATTATAATTTCAGTGATAAGGACTGTGATCGGGACAGTTACAGGGATCATCAGTGCAGGTATGGTCGCCTTTACCATCAGCAGACGTGATTTTTTTGCAGTGAAATTTATCACCGTCCTTTATATAATCACAATGTATGTCAGCGGTGGCCTGATTCCGGACTATATGCTCATCAGGAATCTGCACCTGACAAATAATTTTCTGGTATATGTATTGCCAGGACTGATTAGTGTTTTTAATGTGATCGTCATTCGCGCCTTTATTGACGGTCTGCCCTTTGAACTGCAGGAATCCGCGAAGCTCGATGGCGCGAATGATTTTATCATTTTCTACAAAATTGTATTCCCTCTGTGTCTG
The DNA here is from genome assembly GCA_023435745.1 of Bacillota bacterium. Taxonomy (GTDB): domain Bacteria; phylum Bacillota; class Clostridia; order Acetivibrionales; family DTU013; genus JAEYRF01. The sequence continues at coordinate 29,964 of JAEZMD010000003.1, forward strand.
CCTGCAATAGCAACACTATCGCTGTTTATTGCGGTCGGGCATTGGAACTCCTGGCTCGACACGTACCTGTATAACGGATCAAACAAGAACCTCACCACATTGCAGTTTGAATTACAGAAGATATTGCTGAGTTCTCAGTCTTCGGGCAGACAGGATATTTACGGTTCTTCGGATATGGTTGCACAGAAACGTGTCTCGCCTGAGTCGATCAGAATGGCAATGACCATTGTTGCGACGGTACCCATCCTTTTAGTATATCCCTTCGTTCAGAAGTATTTCATGAAGGGCCTGACGCTTGGCGCCGTTAAATCTTGATTTTCAGCGGGATATCCCGTTGATTATAGAAAAAGAGGAGGTATTTTTATGAAAAGAGTTCTTTACCTGGTTATGGCTGTTGTTATGCTTCTGTCTCTTGCAGTAGGCTGCGGCAAAGCAGCCGAACCAAAGGATGCCGTGACACCACCGGCTGATGCTGATACTGCAGCTGAAGGCGAAACTGGAGAAGTTGAGGAAGTATTGGAACCAATTACATTTACTATGTACAGTGTTGAAACCGATGCGTATCCCGACACCGATTTTAGTAGCCCCGTAGCGAAAGAAATTCTCAGACAGACGGGAGTTACTCTGAAGATTGAAAATGCAATAAGTTCTGACGCAGGCAAGCAGAAGCTTTCGCTTATGGCTGCCGCCGGTGACTATCCTGATTTAGTTTACGGAAAAGGAGATCTGAACATCCTTAAAAACGTCAACGCGATTCTCAAGCTGGATGATCTGATAGAACAGTATGGACAGAATCTCAAGGCTTTCTATGGCGAGACCGACATAAAAAGACTCCGCTGGAGCCTTGAAGACCAGGGTATTTATGGTATTGGCGGCAAAGAAGTAGGTCTGGAAAACATGCAGCCAAATTCAGGCTTCCAGCTTCAACTGGGCGCTGTGAAGGAACTGGGCTTTCCAAAGATCAAAACTATACAGGATTACGAAAATGCAATCAAAGCTTATTATGAAGCGCATCCGACGACAGCTGACGGTCAAAAGATGATTCCACTGTCATTGCTTGCTGATGACTGGAGATTCATGATCAGCGTTTCTAATCCCGCAAACGCTGCGACAGGAAACAGTGATGACGGTGAATGGTATGTCAACCCTGAGACGCTTGAGTGTGTCAAGCATCTGACCAGAGAGGAAGACAAGGAATACTTCAGATGGCTCAACCACATGAACGCTATAGGCCTTCTGGATGATGAAAGCTTTGTTCAGAAGTATGACCAGTATAAGGCCAAGATCGCTTCGGGCAGAGTGCTTGCTCTTATTGATGCACGATGGGAAATTGACGAACCTGTAACAGCACTCAAGAAGGATGGGAAACTTGACGCAACATACGGTTACTTCCCTGTAACGCTCAATGAATCAATTAAATATGCCGACTTCCAGAGCTCTGGCTATCTGGGCGGCTGGGGACTTGCTATTACGACGAACTGCGCGGATCCTGTAAGAGCAATGAAATTCTTTGACTGGATGTGCAAAGAAGAGTCGCAGATACTGACTCACTGGGGTATTGAAGGCGAACACTATACTATTGAGAACGGCAAGAGAGTTTTGAAGCCGGAAGTTCTTGCTATGAGAGATGCAGACCCGGCTTGGCAGCAGAAGACTGGAATTAAGAAGTACATGTACCCGTTCCCAACTTACGGCATTCCTGTGAAGGATTCTACAGGTCAATATTTTGAAGCATTTGATACGCTCGAATCGATCATTGCATTACAGTCCCCCGTCGAGAATGAAGTGCTGGCAGCCTATGGTGTCAGAGCGTGGAAAGAATTGTATCCACAGTCCAGTGACTTCCCGGTCAAATCCTATGGCGCGGCATGGCTGGTCAACATCGAAGATGCTGAATGGAAAGCGGCTGACGACAAGATCCTGAAGCTCGGCTACAAGATGATCCCGCAAGCCATATTGGCGGATCCGTCCCAGTTCGACGCGAAGTGGGAGGAGTACCAGAAAGCATTGAAGGATGCGGGCATTGATGAAGTCAGCGCCACATTCACAAAAGCTCTGCAGGACAGATCAGTTCTGTGGCAGTAATTTTAGATAAGAACTGGCGGATATGAAGTACATTATTTGAATAAATGAATCAGGGGCAGGCTGTCGGACTGAAATACCGACAGCCTGCTTTTGTTTGCATCCATAATGTATCATGAATTTTTGTATTTTCATGATATAATATCCTCATATAAATTTATTTGCGGGGGGACGGTAAATTGCGAATATTGCATACATCCGACTGGCATCTTGGAAGGAGCCTTGAACAAATCAGCCGTCTCGATGAGCAGCGTGAGTTCGTTGACGGCCTTTGCCGGCTGGTTGATGAGCAAAATATCGATATGGTGCTCATTGCCGGTGATATCTACGATACATATAACCCCTCTGCAGCAGCGGAGGAGCTTTTCTACGACGCAATCGACAGGTTGAATAATGGAGGGAAGCGGGCGGTAGTAGTCATTGCCGGCAATCATGACAACCCTGAAAGACTCTGTGCCGCAAGCCCCCTGGCATCGAAACGCGGTATATTTCTTCTCGGGTATCCGGGAAGTGATGCAGGCGGCAGGGGAAATGAGGATGAGCCGGACATGCCGGATAAGCCGGATAAGCCGGACAAACCGGAAGGTACTGACAAATCGGACGGTACGGACAAGCCATACAATTCTGACAAGCTGGATATCGTCGGTATTGCGGATTGCGGGCCGGGCTGGATGGAGCTTTGCATACCCGGCTGCGGTCATTCTGCATTGATCATCACGATGCCTTATCCGTCAGAATCCAGGTTGGAAGAGCTTTTAGCAGTCGAGGCGGATGAAGCGGTATTGCAAAACGCTTATTCAGATAAGATTGGAAGCATTTTTTCTGCGTTGTCAGAAAAATTTCGTGATGATACGGTTAATCTGATCGTTGCGCACCTTTTTTTGATGGGAGGCACGTCTTCTGATTCCGAGAGAACGCTGCAGGTGGGCGGAGCCATGACTGTGAGCCCCGGTGTGATTCCTCAGAAAGCGCACTATGCCGCGTTGGGACATCTGCACCGTCCGCAGGAAATGAAAAGTGCGGCCTGTCCCACTTACTACTCAGGCTCTCCTCTGGCATACAGCTTTTCTGAATCGGACTACAGCAAGGCAGTCATGATCGTAGATGCAGTCCCGGGAGAAAATGCTGTTGTGACACCGGTATACCTCGACTGCGGGAAGCCGCTAAAGAGATGGTTTGCCGATGAAGGCATCGGACAGGCTATACAATGGTGTGAAGAGGGAAAGGATGCCAATACCTGGATCGACCTTGAAATTGCTACAGACAGGCCATTTACAACTGAAGAGCAAAAAACGTTGAGACATTTGCATGGCGGTATTATTAATATCAGACCGAGAATAAAAAACGACGCTGTTGAGATATTCGATCCAAGGAGCCGGGAAGGTCGGAGGATTGATGAGCTTTTCGGCGATTATTATCAATATAGGATGGGAACAGAGATTCCTGATGAATTAATGAACGTTTTTCTGGAGATTGTAAATGATGACATTGATGCCAGTGACAGCTTTCGCAGTGACAGTGTCGGATGTAGTGAAGAAAGCGATGCCGGTAATGGCGATAGCAGCGTTAACGGCAGCAACGATATCAAGGATAACGGCAGCATAGACGGCAACAGAGACGGCAGTGAGCATAGTGTAAGTGTTGCGGGGGAGGTGAATCCGGGTGAAACCGAAGCTTCTTGAAATTGAAGGGCTGCAGAGCTTTACAGATGCTCAGAGGATTGATTTTGAAGAACTGAGTGAATCAGGCCTGTTCGGTATATTCGGTCCGACAGGAAGCGGAAAATCCACGATACTCGATGCGATCACCTTCGCTTTGTATGGGCGGGTGAAACGTGCGGAAGGCGGTACCCAGGGGATCATCAATTCCAGCCGAAACACAGCCAGGGTTTCCTTTACCTTTGAACTGCTAAGAGACGGACGCCGGAGAACATACAGGGCTGAGAGGGTCTATCAGCGGAAGAAGAATTCGCCTAATGCCTGTGAGCCAAAGATAACAAGGCTTATAGAGGTTACCGGCGCTGGAGACATTCCTCTGTGTGACAAGGCCATGGAGATGAGCAATTATATCAAGGATCTCCTGGGACTTGGTAACGATGATTTTACTCGTGCGGTCGTGCTGCCTCAGAACAGCTTTCAGGAGTTTTTACTGCTCAACAACTCGGATCGGCGGGGCATGCTGGAGAGAATATTTTACCTTGAAGAGTACGGAAAGCAGCTGACGGAAAAGCTTGGGCGCAAAATGGCCGGGCTGAAAAGCAGACTGGATATAATAACAGGAGAATTGAGAGGTTATGCGGACGCCTCGGATGAGGCCCTTCATGAAGCTGAAAAAGCGGCGGAAACAGCTGCCGCAGAGAAGGATAATGTTTTAAAGGCGCTAAAGAAGCTGGAAGCAAAGTATAAAGAGGCAAAAGAGGTCTGGGGTATAACAGAGGAATTGGCCGAATTTGAGCGGAAAGAGGCGGAGCATACAGCCTTTAAGGCTCAGTTTGATCAAAAGAGGCTCCGGCTTGAAAAGGCAATAAAGGCTGATGGCCTCAGTGAAATGATCCACAAAAACAGGGAGCTTCATGAAAATATCGAACAGACGAGGGATAGGCTGGAAGAAGTTCTGGCTGTAATTCCGGGAGTATTTACCTCATTGAATGAAACAAAAGAGGGATATGAACGAATAAAAAAGGAAGCAGCCGCGGAACAGCCGGAGCTTCTCGGCCGCAGGGCAAGGCTGGCGGATGCATTGGAAATAAAGGAAGAGATCGAAGGCATTTCGGCCGGAATCATCAAGCTTGATTCGGAAAGAGCCGGACTGAATGAGGATATTGCTCAGAAAGAAAAGCAGATAATGGATGAAGCAGAGCGGTTTACCCTGCTCGTTAAGGATATTGACAGGCTCTCACAGGAAATAGAGCGGCTAAAAACCGATCCGGAATACAGACAGCAGCTCCAGGAGGGTGTAAAGCTGGAAAGCGAAGCTGCCATGATGAAGGACAGCGTAAAAGAACTTGAGAGCAGACTCAGCGGGATGATAGGTTCTGCGGAAGGTATTGAGCAAAGACTGGATAGAATAAAGAAAGAAACTGAAGAATGTATTAAAGCCATGGATACACTGACTGTTGAAAAGCAATTGCATGAAGCGGCTAAACCCGGTGATAAGAATGCGGTGCTCAAAGCTGTGGAGCGTATACATTCAGTAGAAGGAACGGTTCAGGTACTCAAGCTGAGATATAGTGAATTGACACAGCAAAAAGTCAAGCTTGAACAGCGGCGGGTCGATTTGATACAGCTGGAGCAGACAGCCGACAAACTGAACGCAGCCATGGCCGTTGCTGCTGAAAAGTTCAGGCAGTGCAGACTTGATTATGATAATGCTGAAAAGGAACGCAACAGAAATACGGCCGCAGTACTTGCGGAAGGCTTGACAGAGGGGCAAGCCTGCCCTGTCTGTGGTTCTACACAGCATCCTGTGCCTGCTGCTCATGTGGAGGGGTTTGAATTATCTATACTCGAAAAGGCGATAGAAGAAACCGGAAAAATGCTGGCGGATGCTGAAGCGGATTTTAAAGCGGCGGAGCGGGAAGCTCTTGTTAGCGAAGAACAGGTCAGGACTTCCAGGAAGCAGATTGAACTGGCAAAGCAGGAAGTGGAGCAGAAGACTGTCGAATATGAAGAGGCGAGACAGAAGCTGCCCGAAAAGCTGCGGGGGCTTGAACCGGATCAGGTATGCCAGGAAGTGGAGAAGGCGAAATCGTCCTATAAACAGAAGCTGGAGGACATCGAGGCATGGGAACTGAAGCAAGAGGAATATAAGAAAAATCTGAGCAAACACAATGAGACGCTGTCTGAAAAGCGTTTGATTGAAAATGGATTTGTCACAGAACTAAAGGTGAGTCTTGAAGGACTTGGACAGATCCGGGAATCAACCGTGAAGGCTAATAAAACGCTGGATGAGGCGCAATTGAAGTATTCGGCATTTCTGGCACAGCATCATATTGATGATGTTGGCACAGAGCTAAAAAGGATTGTGCAGAATGACCGAACACAGCAGACATTGCTGAAGGAATTGGAGAAAACCCGTGAAGCTTCCGATATTTGCAGAGGCCGGACGGATAAGCTGAACAGTGAGCTGCGGCAGCTAAATAATGACCATGTCAGGCTTGATGTACAGCTGAATGAGTTGAAAAAACAGAAGCAGGCAGGAGAAATCAAGCTGAAGGAACTGACAGGTGAGGCAGATATTCAGGACGAGATCAGACGCATTGATGAGAAGCTTCAGGCGTATGCCGGGCAGGAGGAGGAGCTTGCCAATACAATCGCGTTGCTTGACAGGCGGTATAATGAATTGTCAGGGCGGAAGTCAATGCTGGAAAATCAGCTGAATATATATACAACGAGTTTGGAAAAGGAAGAGAACAGACTTGGCGCAATACTTGCTGAAAAAGGATTCGCAGATGCCGGAGATGTTGAGAATTCAATTCTATCGAAAGAAGCTCAGAGGGGATTGAAGGAGAGTCTGGAGGAATATGACCGGGTACTGGTAAACCTTCAGGCGCAGACAGCGTTACTGAGAAAGAGGCTGAATACCCGCAGCATTACAGAAGATGAGTGGGAAAGGACCAACAGGGAGTATACGGAACTTGAAGCATACAAGCTGGATTGTATATCAAACGCCGAGGTGGCCAAAAACACGCTTAACAGCCTTAAGAAGAAGCATGAGATATGGCTTGAGCTGGGTAGAACGTTCAATGAAATGAGTCACAGGATGGGCCTGCTTGAGCAGATTCAGAGAATTTTGAAGGCCGAGCACCGGAAGGACAACAGTTTTATCGACTACATTGCAGAGGAGCGGCTGAGATATGTTGCGGCTAGAGCCTCTGAAACGCTTGGTTTGATGACGAACCACAGGTATGGACTGGAACTGGATACGCAGTCGGGTTTCATAATAAGAGATCAGTCAAGCGGAGGAGCGCACAGGATGGTTACATCCCTCTCAGGCGGGGAGATATTTTTAACGTCTTTGTCGCTTGCACTGGCGCTCTCGGAGCAGATCCAGCTGAAGGGACAGAGCCCGCTGGAATTCTTTTTTCTTGATGAAGGGTTTGGAACACTGGATCAGGATCTTCTGGACACAGTAATCGATTCGTTGGAGCGGCTGAGCAGCAGGGATCGAGTGATCGGTCTGATTAGCCATGTTCCTGAACTGAAAAGCAGAATCATCCGCAGGTTGATTGTAAACCCGCCAACATTGCAGGGCGATGGCAGCAGGATCAGAATCGAAAAGGCGTAAAATTGGATAGTGGCCTGAAATATATATTATTACAGGCTTTCATGGTATAAAGTTTGCAATTATAACCATATTATTATATAATTACAATTGTCAGCTAATGCTTAACGTCATTACAGGTTATTTTCATTTTTTTTATAATCCATTATTGCATTAAGGGAGTGATGAAATGGCGGTTAAAAAAGAAAAAGATGCAGTTAATACTGAAGTGCGGGAAAAAAAGCCCGTAAAAAAGGTTCAGACAGATAATGATGTAAAGCGTAAGGCCGCGAAGCTGGTAGTCGCACATCTGAAAAAGAAGCTGCCTGAAGGTGATTTTATAGGTAAAGATCACATCACAAACTGGATCGGTGAAATGGAGGAGCTGCTGCTCAAGGAGGAGTTTGTGCTGATCGAGTATATACAGATGAGACGTAGCCTTAACGATGTTATTGAACGCACAGTTGATGAAGAATTAAGATTCAAGATGCGGGACTCATGGTATAGTCTGGGTAAGGCCCTCGACAAGAAGGTCAAACAAAGATAAACCAGATGCATGAGCCCGGTGAATCCGGGTTTTTTTATTTGCGGTAACTACCGCGACACTAGTTTAAAGACATGACCACCCGTTTTACGGGTGGTTTGCTTTGCAGTCATTCCGCCATAGCGGAATCTGACTAAAATCGAGTGAGGCTCTATGCCCCCGAGATTTTTATTTAAAAAGAAAAAAATCAACGATACGACCGAAACAGACCCCACTACTCGTTTTTACAGTTTTAGGACTATATTAGCTGAGAATAGGTCTCATTTTATGGATATTTGGCTATAATATAGGCTTTTTTATGATTTTTACATTATACCCATATGCTTGCGGCCGTTTTCAATGGAGGCTTTTACACTTTCTAATGCGGGGCCTCCCGGGAGGTTTCTGCCGGAGACACATTTTTCAAGGCTGATCTCCGTATATATATCTTCTTCGATTTTATCCGAGAATCCCTTAAATTCCTGCATGGACAGCTCTTCTATAGCCTTGCCGCTGTTGATGCAGTACAACACCATCTTTCCGATGATTTCATGGGCGCTGCGGAAGGGGATGCCCTTTTTAACCAGGTAATCTGCAACGTCGGTGGCATTGGTGAAGCCTCCCTGAGCTGCTTTATACATATTTTCCTTTTTGATTTTCATAGTCGCAAGCATCTTTGTGAATACCGGCAGGCACATTTTAGCCGTATCAACAGCGTCAAAGATGGCTTCCTTGTCCTCCTGCATGTCCTTGTTATAAGCTAGCGGGAGCGCCTTCATCACTGTCAGCAGTGTCATCAGGGAACCATAGGCTCTGCCGGTTTTTCCCCTAACCAGCTCGGCAACATCGGGATTTTTTTTCTGAGGCATAATGCTGCTGCCTGTGCTGAAGGCGTCATCCATTTCGACAAAGGAAAACTCACCCGAGGACCAGAGCACCAGCTCTTCGCTGAACCGGCTAAGGTGCATCATTATCATTGAGATGCAGGAGGCCAGCTCGATAGCAAAGTCTCTGTCACTCACTCCATCCAGACTGTTCTCAGTAATGGCTGAAAACCCAAGCTTCTCTGCGACGAATTGTCTGTCCAACGGATAGGTTGTGCCTGCAAGAGCGCCGGAACCAAGCGGCATGACATCCATGCGTTTATAGCAGTCTTCAAGCCTTCCGATGTCCCGCTTGAACATCTGGAAATATGCCATCATGTGATGAGCGAGGGTAACGGGCTGTGCTCTCTGCAAATGGGTGTAGCCCGGCAGGATGGTGTTCAGGTGCTTTTCGGATATGTCAAGCAGAGTGTTTAAAAGGTCGGCAAGCATGGCCTTTATCGTGACGGTCTCAGCTTTTAAGTACATGCGGATGTCAAGCGCTACCTGATCGTTGCGGCTCCTGCCGGTGTGAAGCCTTTTGCCGGGTTCGCCTATTCGGGATATCAATATTTTTTCAATATTCATATGAATATCTTCCGCATCAATCTCGAAATGCACCTTGCCGTTTTCAATATCAGCCAATATTTCGTTGAGTGCTGTAGAAATCAAGTCCGCATCTTGAGCAGGAATGATTCCGCATTTGCCCAGCATCTGAGCATGGGCGATACTGCCTTCAATATCCTGTTTATAGAGTCTTGCATCAAACCGGATTGAAGAGTTGAAATCGTCTGTGGCTTTATCCGTACCTGTGGTAAACCTTCCACCCCAAAGTTTCACAATACACACCTCTTTTTTAATACAAGAGAACAGCCCCTCTGTCTGTCCCCGTATAAGCTCACGTGCGACCACTTTCAAGAACCGTTCCCAGTGTTAGTCCCCTGTATTATATTCTTATTCCTTCCCCTTTTCCTTCTCCATCATCAGTGCTCTGACCTTAATCGGCAGACCGAACAGATTGATGAAGCCCTCTGCATCCTTCTGATTGTAAACCGCATCCCTTCCAAAGGTGGAGAGCTCCTCACTATACAGGGAATATGGCGATTGCGCACCGGCCGGCATACAGTTACCCTTGTAGAGCTTCATGCGCACTGTGCCGGTGACAGTCTTCTGCGTGCTGTCAACAAAAGCGGAAAGCGCTTCTCTGAGCGGAGTGTACCATTGCCCGAAATAGACCAGCTCGGCAAACCTCTGTGATACTATGTCCTTGTAATGCAGCGTGTCTCTGTCAAGGCAAAGCAGCTCAAGTTCTCTGTGCGCCGCATAGAGGATTGTGCCGCCCGGTGTTTCATATACGCCTCTGGATTTCATACCCACAAGTCTGTTTTCAACCATGTCGATTATCCCTACGCCATTGGCGCCGCCGAGCCTGTTGAGCACGTCTATCAATTCGATGGGAGCATATTCTATACCATTGACCTTTTTCGGGATACCCTGCTCAAAATATATTTCAACATAGGTTGGCTTATCGGGAGCCTTTTCCGGTGAAACCATGAGCTTGAGCAGCCTGTCATACTGAGGCTCGTTCCAGGGATCCTCCAGGTCGGAGCCTTCATGGCTAAGGTGCCAGAGGTTCCTGTCCATGCTGTAGTTATCCTTTTTTGTAACCGGTATCGGAATATTTCTGGCTGTCGCATAGTCAATGGCATCTTCTCTGGATTTGATGTCCCATATCCTCCAGGGAGCTATGATTTTCAAATGCGGAGCAAGCGCTTTGACAGTCAGCTCAAAACGCACCTGGTCGTTGCCCTTGCCGGTTGCGCCATGGCAAATGGCTGTCGCGCCTTCCTTCAAAGCTATCTCAACCATTCTTTTGGCGATGATCGGCCTTGCAAAGGAAGTGCCCAGAAGGTATTTTCCTTCATAAACCGCATTTGCCTTCAGCGTGGGATAAATAAAGTCAGTGATGAATTCTTCCTGAAGGTCCTCAATATATATTTTGCTGGCGCCTGTTTTGATCGCCTTTTCATTCAGCGGAGCCAGTTCTTCACCCTGTCCCACATCTCCTGCCATTGCGATGACCTCGTAATCATAGTTTTCCTTCAGCCACGGAATGATAATTGATGTATCCAAACCGCCTGAGTATGCAAGCACTACTTTTTCCTTCCGACTCATATGAATTCCTCCGTAACTATGCTAAAATGTTAACAAGTACTATTTTACTCAATATGGTACCATTATACAACACGATGCATAAATATGCAACACTAATTATAAATATACACAAAGGTATCAGGAGGCACCGAATAACCCGGACAAGGATGTGTACAAATGATTATTATGGGGATCGACCCTGGATTTGCAATAACGGGATATGGTATAGTAAAATATGAGGGGAACAAATTTTCGCCCCTGGAATACGGCGCGGTGCTGACAAAGGCCGAAACGCCTTTTGCGAAGAGACTTTTACAGTTGGATGAAGAGCTTGCTCAGGTGATTAATAAATACAGGCCGCAGGCAATATCGGTGGAGGAGCTGTTTTTCAGCAAAAACATCAAAACGGCAATCATGGCTGCCCACGGCAGGGGAATTGCAATGGCCGCGGCTGCCAGATCAGGCGCCGAGGTTTTCGAGTATACGCCGTTGCAGGTGAAGCAGGCGGTGGTGGGCTATGGCCGGGCGGAGAAGGCACAGGTACAGCAGATGGTGAAGGCGATCCTCAATTTGCCTGCCGTCCCAAAACCGGATGATGTGGCGGATGCGCTTGCGGTTGCCATATGTCATGGCCACTCGGCAAAGCTTGCGGGGTTGGGTTACCAATAGAATAAGGGGATAGAACAGTGGACAGTTCTCTGTTCTGACTCCGGGGTACATTATAAAATAGAGAACCGTCCCCGGTTCTAAAGCGGAGGATCAACATGTATGCATACATAAAAGGTAGTCTGGAAGCCAGAGGCAAGGATCATATCATTATTGAAGCCGGCGGAATCGGCTATAAGGTTTTTGTCCCTCTGACCACTTTGGAGGCGGCAGGACAACCGGGACATGAATTCAAGATTTTCACGTATCTCTATGTCAGAGAGGATATCATGAGCCTGTTTGGATTTGCCACACAGGAGGAGCTTGGAATGTTTGAACTGCTGCTCACTGTATCGGGGGTCGGTCCAAAGGTCGCGCTGTCACTGCTGTCAGCGGTTTCTCCATCCAGATTCGGACTTGCCGTAATCACAGACGACGCCAAAACTCTGACCATGGCGCAGGGTGTTGGTGCAAAGGTAGCTCAGAGGATCATCCTGGAACTGAAGGACAAGATCAAGAAGGAGCAATTGGCTATGGCAGCCGGGATCGGACCGGATAAATCCAAAGCCTCGCCGGGAGGATCCAGACTTTCAGAAGCAGTCAGCGCGCTTATGGTCCTGGGCTATTCACCTGCTGAAGCCAGCAATGCGGTGGCTTCAGTGTACTCGGATGAACTTGATCTGGAGACGATTATAAGGAGTTCTTTGAAGGGACTGATACGATGAGAAGCAGAGGGCATTACCCGGCTCCTGCCTGTGTATTAATACTTAAACGGGGGAAGTACAGATGGATGAAGAGAGACTGATTGAAGCGAATCCTGTCAGTGAAGACATTGATGATACCAGCTTGCGGCCGAAAAAATTCGATGAATATATTGGACAGACAAAAGCGAAGGAAAACCTGAATATTTTCATTGAAGCCGCCAAAAAGCGTAAGGAAGCATTGGACCATGTCCTGCTTTATGGACCGCCCGGACTTGGCAAGACCACTTTGGCTGGCATTATAGCTTCGGAATTGGGCGTGAATCTCAGGATTACCTCCGGTCCCGCTATAGAAAAGCCCGGCGACCTGGCGGCTATATTGACCAACCTTGGCAGCTACGATGTGCTTTTCATCGATGAGATTCACCGGCTTAACAGGAGCGTTGAGGAGATTTTGTACCCGGCAATGGAGGATTACGCCCTTGATATCATCATAGGCAAGGGGCCAAGCGCCCGCTCTATCAGGTTAGATCTTCCGAAATTTACTCTGGTCGGAGCGACAACAAGAGCGGGATTGCTGACAGCTCCGCTGCGAGACAGGTTTGGCGTTATCAACAGACTGGAAATGTACAATAATGAAGAATTGACGCGTATTGTAAAACGTTCCGCGGGCATACTGAACATTGCCACAGAGGAGAAGGGCGCCATGGAAATTGCCCGCAGATCCAGGGGGACTCCCAGAATTGCCAACAGGCTGCTTAAAAGGGTGCGCGATTTTGCGCAGGTCAAGGCCGACGGCATCATTGACGAGTCAGTGGCAGCGATTGCGCTCAGCGCTTTGGAAATCGATGAGATTGGACTGGACAACAACGACAGGTGCATGCTATGCAGCATTATTGAGAAATTTGACGGAGGGCCGGTGGGTCTGGACACGTTGGCAGCCTGCATCGGAGAGGAGTCGGAAACCATCGAAGATGTTTACGAGCCGTATCTGCTGCAGCTGGGCTTTATCAATAAAACACCGAGGGGCCGGATGGCGACGAAATTGGCGTATGACCATCTGGGATTTAAAATGAAAAAGGAACCCTATGGGCAGGAGGAAATGAAGTTCGAATGAAGCTACTGATGCATATCAACTGTGTCAATGAGCTTCAACATATTGAAACCGTCAACATCAGCGGCTTCAATATAATTGTGTACAATGAAATCCTCCCACTGCTGCTTGTTGTCTAGAAACCCCAGAAATTCCTCATACCATAAGGGATCTACAATCAGCATTACCGGATGCCTTTGCAACAACTCGCTCACAGCCTCTGCTACCATCTCTTTTCTCCTCTGCGTTGTAAAGGACTCAAGATTTATTGGAAGGTAGCTGTATTTTGACGCAGCTAAACGTTTCGCCCTGTAGAGTACTGTAGTTGCTCCTGAATAAGTGAGGAAGTATATACGGTCATCCGGTTCTGTATTTTCAACAATATAACGACTTAGCTTATAAGATATCGTATCTTGAATATAAGCGGCTTTTTGCAGGCTGGTGATTATGACCTTGTTATTGCTTTGGATATTATTAAGCGAAAGAGACAGGCAAATTCCGGAGATAACAACAATAGAAGTAAATTTCAGTCCGGCAGCTTTTTTATTCAGTATCAGGAGCAGCTTTAGAACCAGCTTGTATAATATGTCCCAGAAGATAACGGAAGGTATCAAAATGATAGGTATAAAGCTCATATAATAATGCGGATGGTACACTCCTGAGATTGAGTTCGCATAGATATTTAGAGCAAAAGCAAAAGTTGAAGAAATTAACAACAACAGCCTTTCGATTTTGATTTGCTTTCTTGTTGACGCCATATAGACTGCTGTGATTATAAAGAAAAAAAACAATATGTAAAGATATGAATTGTTCAACTTGGCCATCATCCGCAATGTGACCTTCAGCTTTACATGCACAGTAGGAGGATTAAAGCCTTTCATTACGCCAAGATATGCACTATTCAGGCATGCGGTAAGTGCATTGTTTCTATACAAGTAAAAAGCTATCGGAATGGCAACCGAAATCATACCGGTCAAAACCAGTAATCCGTAGTTTATGATTGCCATATAATTTCGCTCTACAATCAGCACGGTTATTAAAACCAACCCAAATGCTGCAAATGCTGCAACGAGATTTGCACGCAATAAAAACGCTCCGGCAAACATGGCGCCGGATATAGTACATTGATACCATTTCAGAGAATAGTTCTGAAAATAGAATTTTGATAAAATATAAATACCGGCACAAATAAAAGGAAGTGCGTACTCCTCCGAAAGGTTACCCCTTTCCAGCAGCAGTGGGAGCATTAAAAAAGTGTATATTACAGAAATAACCGATACACCTCGCCCTGCAAACAGTCTTGCCGTATTGTATGCAAACAGTACAGCAATATATAGCGAAAGTAATTCAATCAGGAATATTCCATATCTCTCATGTATCAAAACTCCAAAAAAGTTAATGAAATAAAGCAGAGGGCCCTTGTTTTCCCACAGTTCTGTGTAAAGCACAAGCCCTTTCTTAATTCCAAAGCCGATATATGCAAAAATACCGGCATCATGTCCGAGATTAAAATCCGAAAAAGGCATGAAATGGCTTTGCAGAGAAAGATACAATGCAAGAATTAACATGAACATGTAAATTAATACATCACGAAATCGAGAAAATGTTTCAGCTCCCTTGGCGAATTGGCCTTGTGGCATTATACCTCCTGATTTTTCTTTGATAATCATTTACTTCTTTATATTATTCCTAGACGAAGTTTAAAAGCAGTGATAATACTGCTCTTTATGGTCTTCATGACACTCAGTTTACTTTTGCCCTGTTTGAAATCATATCTTAGGATAAACGGAACTTCAGAAAATTCTGCTCCGGACTTGTATAGCTTATAAAGTATTTCCATCATACAGGCGAAGGAATTCTGGGTAATAATACTGTCTCCATATAAATTGAAAGACCTTCTTAAAATATCATAGGTATATGCCCTGTATCCACAGGTATAATCCTTTACCGAAGGTATAGGTAGTAAGAGCTTATAATAAAATTTTGCTCCAAGACTCAGAAAATTCCGGTAACCCGGTACGCCAACAACATCTGAACCTTGAAGATAACGTGATGCAATAGTGCAGTCAAAACCCTGCTCAAGTTTGTCCAGCAGGGCTGCCGCATATTTGGGGTCATGGGTATTATCTCCATCCATGACAAAACATATATCACCAGACCTGAACTCATCAAGAAAATATCTGAATCCAGTAGATATTGCACCACCTAGTCCGGTGTTTTTCTCATGCGCAATTAGAATGACTCTCTCATTTTGTCCGGCTAATTTTTCGACTATAGCTTTTGTAGAATCAGTACTCTTGTCATCAATCACGAGAATGTAAAGTTCATAACCTTTTTGTCCCAGCTTATCTGTTTCATTCAGCCAGGCGTTTACCAAATCACGAATATTTTTCTCCTCATTATAGCAAGGTAGAATCGCTAGTATTTTTTCCATCCGTATCCCCGCCTCTTTTTTTAATTAGATTAAAAAGAAGTTTTCTTATTTCATAAAGTACGAAAAATGGTATTGCTATGGAAAACCCCTTACTTATAAGCAGATTCAGGTTCTTATCAAGACTGTGCGGAAGTGATTCGCTAGAAAGCCAAATAATCCAGTCCGCCAACAGCAAACCAAATAGAAATGTTCCGATAAATATAAGAAAACCTGGAATTCCGTACTCTATAAAAAACACATATCTGGAAACCAGAAAGTACTGTAAAATAGAGCCTGAGACCACACCAATCGTATTCGCCCCTACAATTCCCATGTTAAGACTATTACGCAATATCCATACAATAGATATATCCAGAATAGTAACAATTACGGAAATACAAAAATAATTAATGATATTTCTATTCTTTTTAACCAAGCCGGTTAATTTATCAACAAACATAATCCACCAAATAATGACAATTTAATATTTGATTTCTTTAATCTTGACAAATTTTATATTAATTATGCACAAAAGTCAATAGTGTACATATTATAAGTAATTCGTCTTAAATTTGTGAGTAATTTGTCTACGTAATTCACGCCTGCTCATTTTCTGAACTCTCACGTAAATAATTTGAGTCTTTGCAGGGAAACAAAAAAAGGCGGAGAAATGTTTAAGATATAGTAGTATAATGTATTGAATGAAACAGAATCCGAAATATTAAGAAATTGCTTTTGGGGAGATGAAGTTCGAATGAAGCTATTGATGCATATGTGCTGCGCTCCGTGCTCCACATACCCTCTTTCCGTACTGAGGAAGGAGGGAATCGAGCCGACGGGCGTTTATTTCAACCCCAACATCCACCCGATCGAGGAGTTCCAGAGACGAAGCGCTACCATAAAAAAGTTTGCGGCTATTAAAGGCTTGACGGTCCAATATTTCGACGATTTCATGCAGCCGGACTGGGAGAAATTTAATGGGCCGGAGGATGCCAGGTGTGCCATGTGCTATGCCATTCGTCTTCAAAAGTCAGCCGAGCTGGCGGCTTCAGGGGGCTATGAGGCTTTTACGACATCTCTTCTTGTCAGCCCTTATCAAAAACATGATCTTATCAGGCAGCTGGGTGAAAAATATGCCGGTCAGTATGGCGTCGTCTTCTATTACAGTGATTTCCGACCAGGCTTCAGGAAGGGCCAGTCGGAGGCAAGGGAATTAGGCCTCTATCGCCAGAAATATTGCGGTTGCATCATTTCGCTCAAAGGAAAATAGTGCCTTAACATTCATATTACAATATAGTTAAAATATATTTAAAACTATAGAAATATAATCTATTCCGTCGAATTATCTGTTATGATGATATAAACAAACGATAATCTTTTGTAAAATACGACGGGGTGCCATCATGAAGAGGTTCTTATCTGCCATTCTCACCATTATGCTAATTTTCATGCCAACTGCAAATGCATCTGTTTTTGCGCAAACGGTAGTGGACGCAAACAATGTCAAAGGAGTATTGAAGGAGGTCCGATATGCGCCGGAGAATGGGTATGAAGTAATCCGACTGTCCATAGACGGGTTTTCGGGCTACACCTATATGGAGTTGGCGGATCCGTATCGAATTGTGATTGATCTGAATAATACCTCATTAACAAGAAAACCAAATACACTTAAAGCGGGAGGCAAATTGGTCAGCCGCGTCAGGTATGCCCAATTTACCACGACCACGACCCGTGTTGTTCTGGATGTGAACGAGGGCTATGATTTCTCCATTGAGACAACTGATACAGGACTTGCCGTTTATGTTGAGGAAAAGAAGACGCCTGAAGCCCTGAATGACGCCAAGGCTATCATGTTCAGCAAGGAACTGGGTATCAGGTATGTCAAAGACGGATCAAACGATGCGGTATCTTTAACATTGGGTAAAGTTGACGGGTACAGCGTGTCAAGACTGACAGGTCCGGACAGACTTGTGCTTAACATTCCTGACGCCGGGGTTGTCAGCACGGATAAACAGGTGAAAACAGGCTCGGATCAGATCCAGTCCATCAGTTATGAGAAAACCGGAAAAACAGGCGCAAGTATTACATTGGGACTGAGCGGCCAGTACGGGTATGGCTTTGAAGATTCCGAAAACGGTCTGGTTATGACGGTGCAGAGCCCTTCCTACAAAAATATTGAATATCACAGCTACAGCGACAGGATTCACTTTACACTGAATAATGCGATGCTCACTGAGGGAGATAAAGAATTGAAGCCTCTGTATGAAGCCGTATACAGTGATAAATCAAGACGGTATACAGTGACCTTTCCTACAGAGCAGGCGGATCTTGGCGAGGGGATACTTGACATAAACGATTCTTATCTTAAATCCCTTGAGATCAGGAAAAACAATGAGGAAGGCACAACTTCGCTGATATTTACCAGCAGGGCGAAGAATTCTTATCTTGTTTACACGAGAAGCTCTGGAACAACGGCTATCACAGTAATCAAGCCTGCGGCGGAAAATAAAAAGCCGGTGGTGATCGATGCAGGTCATGGCGGTTCTGCAATCGGCACAGCATACGGAAAATTGACAGAGAAGGAGCTGACGCTGGACATTGCGAAGCGTCTGGACACTCTGCTTGAGAAAAAGGGGATCAATACTTATATGATCAGGTCCGAGGACTGTAATGTGGACAATTACGAGAGGGCATATATTGCGAACATGATAAATGCAAGGCTTTTTGTCAGCGTGCATATCAACGGTATGGAGTCAAGGAGCTTCAAGGGCACCATGACGTTATACTGCCCCTCCGAGAGCAAAGACTTCACAGGTATGGACCTGGCAGCCATTGTTCAGAAAAATATGATCAAAGCACTGAAAACAGAGGACATAGGCCTCAGGTCGAGGCCGGATCTGATCGTACTGAGGGAAACCGCTATGCCTGCTGTTTTAGCAGAGATTGCCTGTATTACAAACAGCTCTGACAGAGCAAAGCTGCAGACGGAATCCTTCAGACAGAAAGCGGCACAGTCATTATGTGATTCCGTAGTGGAGGCGCTGCCAAAGGTAAAATGATTGCAACACAGCTATAATGCGTTTGTAACAAGGCTATTTCAAACAAAAGAAATAGATAAATATTTATAAAAATACTCAGCAGAATTTATGAATTCTACTGATATTTTTTATGGGATTCCTGTGATAACATTAGAATAGGATATGAGCACATTGATTTTAGCTTAAATGTGATTGATAAATGAATATAAACGGTATAAATATCGTGGGAAATAATAGAAATCTTCGAAGTTGTCCATAATCTCTATAGAGTTTAACAAGGAGGACGATATGAGAAGATTCATCGTTGTGTTTCTCGCGATACATATGCTTTTGCTGACAGGGTGTACGATTCCTTTTTTCGGGAAGTCAGAGAATGACCCCACGGTTGTTACAGATGAGAGTGGGCTGGTCAGCGTTGATGACAATGACCGGGAGGGGGAACAGATCGGCGGGCTGGACGGTGCAGGTACCGATCTTGGTATTGATTCTGAATCCAGTTCCGATTCTGAGTCCGTCGCCGATCTCGAATCCACTGCGGATACCGGATACGGTTTTCCAGATAATGACGGCCTTGTGGCAGACGACGCCGCAGAACTGCCGGAGACGGAAACAACCGGAACAACCGGAGCAACCGGAGAGGAAGCTGCAGACAGTGTGTTATACATAACAGATCCGACCGGCACGGGTGATGAAACAGGAGTACTGGCTGCTCAAAGTGATTCGGGCAGCAGCGTATTTTTTTCAGAACCAAGGCGTTCTGTCACTGTATATTATCAGGACGGGGATGGATATCTAGTCCCGATGACCAGATGGATCGAAACGCAGCCAGGTATAGCAAGGGCTTCTCTGAATCTGGTGATCGACAGTGCACTGAACCGGGAAGAACTGGCATATTACGGGGTGTACCCGGTTATACCGGAGAATACCGAGATACAGGGCATAGATATCAGAGAGGGCATAGCGACTGTCGATTTTAACAGGCATCTGCTCAATTATGACAGCGCGTTGTCAGAGAGAAATATTGTCGCTTCGATTGTTTATACAATGACGGAGTTTGAGACAATTGAACGAGTTAGAATCTTGATCAATGGCTATCCGCAGGGCTTCCTGAAGTATGGGACCGACCTTGGAAAGCCGTTGGGGCGTGATGACGTAATGATCAATGGGGAGCTTGCACTGACACCGGCTGAAACGTCCAAGGTTGATGTTTTTATGATGAAGCAGGCAAATACCGGCTTTATCTACCCGGTTCCGCTTTCTGCAGTAGATACGACCGATGCCGATTATCTGCCGGAGATCCTGGTAAAGCAGTTGCTGGACACGAAAACGGAAGGTCTGCTGGTCAGTGAGATTCCGCAGGATGTTGTTTTGTTAGATACAAGCATTGTGAATGGAATTATTACGCTGAATTTTAGTGAAGAATTTATGAACTATGGCGGCACTGCACGTGAAGAGGGGATTCTAAAGCAACTGGCCTATACGCTGCGGCAGTGCAATGGGATCAGAAGGTTGAGGATTATAGTTGGGGGACGCGAGGTCGAATTGCCTGAGGGAACGGATATATCACAGGGATTGGCGATCCCTGTTACAATAAATGATGTGATCGACAGATAATGAAGCCGACAGATAAAAAGAAAGAAGATGCTTTGTTTTGCACATAAATGAGAAAATGTCAGGGTCAAAGAATATGAGGCTGATTGCAGCTACGAGGAACAAGGGGAAGCTGGAGGAGATCGCACAAATCCTGGAACAGTTTCCCTTCAATGTTGTTTCAATGACCGAGGCAGGCATGACAGACGATATAGAGGAAACCGGAAGTACCTTTGAGGAAAATGCGCTAATTAAGGCAAAAAAGGTCTGGGAGGCCACAGGCACGGGTGAAATAGTATTGGCTGACGATTCGGGGCTGGAGGTAGATTATTTGAACGGAGCTCCCGGCGTTTATTCTGCAAGATATGCAGGCGAGGGAGCTTCTGATGCGGATAGAAACAGGAAGCTTATCGGCGCACTTGCAGGAGTGCCCGCAGACAAAAGAAGCGCAAGATTCGTATGTGCTATAGCGATGGTTTTCCCGGACGATACTGATCTTGTTGTCAGAGGAACCTGTGAGGGAATGATTGCATTAGAACCTGCGGGCAGCAATGGCTTTGGATATGATCCGCTGTTTTATATTCCGTCCATTGGATTGACAATAGCGCAGATGGATGCGGAAACGAAGAACGGCATAAGCCATCGGGGGAATGCTCTCAGACAGCTGGCTGAAAAGCTGAAGCATATTTGGCAGTCTTTGGAAGGGTAAGGAAGTCGGCGGCATGATAAAGCCGACCGGGCGGTTGAGTTATAATTGACTATTAAGATTGGACAGTGTTTTGTGGGGGTTCATGATATATGAAGATTTTGGTTATAAGTGATACGCACGGTGATATTAGTAAGGCTGAAGAAGCCATTAATTTTAATAAAGATATCGATTTGATCATCCATCTCGGCGATTATTTCAGGGATGCTATGAAACTATCCAACCTGTTTCCGGATATACCTTTTGAGTATATCTATGGCAACAGTGATTTCATGATTGAAAATGTTCCCGCCGAGAAGCTGCTGGATATATGCGGAAAGAAGATATTTATCACGCATGGGCACAGATATTCTGTTAAGTGGGATTATGAAAAGCTGTTCAGGAAAGCAGAGGAGCTTAGTGCCGATATGGTCCTGTTTGGACATACTCATTGTCCTGATATAGTGACAAGGGGTCGGCACCTTATTTTAAATCCCGGCAGCACCAGTGACCCAAGGGATGATTCTGATGAATCCTATGCGATCATTGAAATTGATAACGAACAGATCAAACCCCGGATATACCGTATCTGAAGCCCTTTGCAGGCTGTCTGACGGAACTGCCGGGAAATGTTGTCCGAGATTTTTTGAAACATATTAGTATCAATACTCGTCAAACAAAAGACTTGTTTTTGAGATAAATATAATGCGGGGTGAAATATTGATACATAATAAACGTTTTTTCAAAGTCCTTTTGATTCCTGTTACTTTTCTTTTAGCAATTACATTGATTTTATCGCCTAAAGTATATTCTGCTGATTCAGAGGCCGATGTTACCGTTGAAGTTAAGGGCGGTTTTGATGGAGTGGCAAGACTGGGGGCGTATATTCCCTATAGAATCATGCTCATTAATAAGGGAAGGGCTGTTGAGGGAGAAGTACAGGTCGAAATCAAGATTGACAGTCAGAACAAAACCGTTTTCTCCAAGCCGGTATCCCTTGCCGAAGGCGTTGTCAAGGAGGTAGTAATCGACGCGCCTGTCTTTACCGCAAGAAAAGGAGTAAAGATCAAGTTCCAGGAGAATGGTAAAACCATAAAAGAGTTGGAATACAACTTTTTAAAATTAATTCCTCCCGAGATGAAAACCATTGGCGTATTAAGCTCGGATAATGCTGCATACGACTTTTTGAATGGTATGACGATACCACAATCAAACGGTGATATGGCATATGATGAAAAAATGAAGCTGATGCAGGCCGCCGGAATGTATCCGGGCGCTTCCGTCGCAACTGCTCAAGCCGTACCGGTTGGTTCTATAACGGAATCGGAAAGCATACTAATTCCGCTGGACGGTGGGAGCTTTCCTGACGATATCAGGATCATGAATGGGTTTGATATTCTGATTATCAGCAATTATGATACTGAAACATTGTCTGAAAATCAAATGAGTGTGCTTGAAAGTTGGACCGAGAGCGGAGGCACACTGGTCATTGGAACCGGTGCAAATTGGAAGAAGGTTTACTCTTCTCTGCCTGAGGCCATGCAAAGGTTTTCTGTATCAGGCACATCCTCCGCCGTTCCGCCGGAAGAGCTGGAAAACTATGCGGGAGCAGCTTTTTCAGGCGATGTGATTCTTGATACTGTTACGGGGGAGATCGGTTTTGAATATGCACAGCCTGTAGCAGACAGTACGGACGGGTCAAATGAGGATGAGAATAACGCGGTCGGCAAGAATGCAAGCGTTGATGCGGATGAAGAGAAGCAATGGGTTTATAGTTCAAATATTGATGAGGTGATCATAGGGGATAGCGGCAGCCCTCTGGCGGTGAAATATATTCACAAATCCGGGCGGATACTTTTTCTGGCTTTTGATCCCGGAATGGAGCCTGTTGCAAGCTGGCAGGGGAAACAGTCCTTCTGGGAAAATCTTCTGTATCATAGCGGCAATTCTAACAGAGTATACGAAAGAGGCCGGGGATATTACTATTCCAATCAAGACATCTACTACACGAACAGTCTGACATCTCAGGTGCCGGACGACAGGACGCCGCCGTTCCTGTTTATGTTTATAACGATCGGAGTATATATCATTATTGCCGGGCCTGCCATGTACATCTTCTTGAAGCGAAAGGACAAGAGGGATTTCAGCTGGCTTGCGGTACCTGCTGCTGCTCTATTATGTCTTGTTGTCATATACTTTGTTGGATTTAAAACAAGATATAAGACAGCGGTTTTTAATACAGCCTCGATGATCCATCTGGATATGGAGAACCAAAAGGCTGATATCACAACAGGTATGGGCATTTTCAACAATAAGAGAGGTGATCTGAAGCTCACCTACTCAGATGAGGATAACATAGAGTTTGATGTTACCCAGTCCGAAAATCGTAGTTATGTTGTATATGAGGACGGGAGGGAGCCTGAGGGCAAGGTCGTAAGCAAGCTTGTGTTCAGTGAACCAATGAATTATATGCTTTATGACGTTTCAATGTGGGAACCCAAATATCTTTCCGCAAAAAAAAGCGAGCCCTTCACAGATCAAATAATCGGCTCTGTTAAAATTGAGGACGGTAAATTCAGAGCAGTAATAAGCAACAGGACCAAATATGACTTTATGGAAGCATTTATCACAGTGGGAAACAACTTTATCAGTGCCGGGGACATCCTTTCAGGGAAAGAAAAAACGATCGAAGCGGATTTTAATTCAGACGGAGTACTTCATAGCTTTGAGGAATACCTGAACGCACAGTATGGCCGGACAAGCTATCCCTCCAATACGGCGCTTTCTGATGATTTTAAAGAAAGGTACAGGAAAAGAATGACAGTTGAACAGCTTCTCGAGCCTATGCTCTACAGCCTGAGAGGGCAGACCAAAATAGGGTTGTTCGCATTGAATAATCAAAACCTCGGCTTTAATATTACAATAAATGATGAGACACCTGTATCCTATTATACAAATGGAATATTTACAAGTGTCGATATGATTTTTGAAAAGGGCAGCGAGGTAGATATCCCCGCAGGTGTCATACTACCGCAGATCGATGAATATAGCCAAAACGTTGCAAGTACTGAAGGGGACAACGGAGTCAGAATAAGAAATAAAGGCGATATCGATTTTACATATTCACTGCCCGAGGGTATCCTGTCAACCGGATTTTCTCTTAAATTTGATACTTATGTACCTCTTCATGTTAAGTACAATATGGAAGATATGGCGGCGCAAAACAGTAATGTGCAGACAAGGATCCTGCAAAATCAGTATGAATATTTTCTGTATAACAAAGCGTCTGATAACTGGGAGCAAATAGAGGACAATCATGGCGTGGCTGAAAAAGCCGATCAATATATTGATGATGAAAACAGGCTCAAGGTCCGCGTAAAGGTAGTGGAAATTGCGGAAGCGGACATGAAATCCAATGATGGATATGTCGAGACTGAGCGGCTGGCGTTCCCGGCGCTGCAACTGAAGGGGGTGGTGCGGTAATGCTGAAGATTACAAATCTTGTTAAGAGGTATGGCAAATTTACCGCAGTCGACAATTTGTCCATGGAAATCAGCGAAGGCCAGATTTTCGGCTTTGTAGGGGCGAACGGAGCGGGGAAAACAACAACAATGAGGATTGTTGCCGGGTTATTGCAGCCAACATCCGGAGAAATTCTAGTGGATGGTACAGATATTTTATCCTCCTCGAGAAAAGTGAAAAAGAAGATCGGATATATGCCCGATTTCTTTGGCGTATATGATGATCTAAAGGTAGTTGAATACATGAATTTCTATTCCGGCATTTATGGAATCCCATACCGCGAAAGGAAGGGAATATCGGATCAACTGCTGGAGCTGGTTGATCTCAGCCATAAAAAGGATTTTTATGTTGACAGCCTAAGCAGGGGTATGAAGCAAAGGCTTTGCCTTGCAAGAAGCCTGATCCATGATCCAAGACTGTTAATCCTTGACGAACCGGCTTCAGGACTGGATCCTAGAGCAAGGGTTGAGATGAAAAACATATTAAGAGAATTGAAAAATATGGGGAAGACCATTCTCATAAGCTCCCACATCCTTTCGGAGCTTGCTGAGATGTGCACAGTCATTGGTATTATTGATAAGGGAAGACTGTCTGCTTGTGGGTCGGTTAAGGAAATCATTGATAAACTGACCCGCACGGGGAAACTGAAGATAAAGGTCAGGGACAGGGTGGAGCAAGCCGTAAAATTGCTGCAGGAGCAGCCTTCTATTGGAGAAATTGTCGTAAATGGAGATATTGTTGAAGCTGATACCGGCGCTGATGAGCAGTTGCTTTCGGAAATGCTTAAGAGGCTTGTGACCCAGGATATTCCCGTCGTAACCTTTGCACGGGAGGGCGGAAGTCTTGAGTCCGTCTTTATGCAGCTTACGGAAGGGAGTGAAGAACATGATGCTTAACCCCATTATTGAAAAGGATCTGAAAACAAAAATGAGAGGGTGGCGCACACCTATTCTGTTAAGTCTGTATCTGCTGTTTCTGGCGGCTGTTCTATTTATATTTTTTATATCCAACAACCAGATATACGGCAGATATGGTTACTCGAGCTTCAATCCAAGGATAGCCGTAAATGCTTATAATGTCATAGCTCTGTTTCAATTCGCACTTCTAATGCTTATTGTACCTGCTCTCACAGCTACTGCTATCAGCGGTGAGAGGGAAAGACAGACATTAGATCTGATGCTTTGCTCCGATATATCAATATGGTCGGTCATCATGGGAAAGCTTGTTGTGTCCATAGCCCATATAATGTTTCTGGTGGTTGCTTCCCTGCCTGTCTTGGGGATGGTGTTTCTCTTTGGAGGAATAACCTTTGGAGAGTTGTTGCTCCTGTTTTTGTTCTATCTTATGACTGCACTTATGGTAGCCAGCCTTGGTATTTTTCTGTCAACCCTTTTTCGCAGGAACGTTACAGCGATCATTACAGCATACATCAGCCTGGGACTTCTGGGTCTGGGCCCTGTGATAGTGCTGCTCATCTATGGAATATTTGGTAGTATGCGCAATGTGCAAATCACCTACAGTACCATTGCCGGATTCATGTTTCCTTCACCTGTTTTTGGATTTATATCCTTCATGACAGGCGGGCAAAGCAGTGTATTTGGAGGCGCTTTCAGCGAAGTACAGAATCTTGCCGACAGGGATACCGGCTGGCTCAGATATTTAAAGCCATGGATGATCAACGGCTTGTTTAACATTATTTTTTCAGGTATTCTTTTATCTCTAAGTGCGTGGAAGCTGAAACCTGTGAAAAAAATGAAGAGTAAAAGTAAGAGTAAGAACGAGAAAAAACAAGAGCAGAAAGAAAATTATCAGCAGACGAAAGCACTAGATTGAAAGTAAGCTTAAGAAGGTGGGCTGATGTATATAAGAGATATTATAAAGATGCTCAGGCCTCTGAGAAACCGAATGCATGTCAACTGTGGAATATTTCGGCTTTTAGCCTGCCTGTGTATAGGAGGGGCTGCGGGTATGCTGCTGGCATATGCTTCACTTTGGATGCCTGTTCCGTTTCTCATGCGCAGCATACTGTATATCTATGGCGTATCTGCAGTTGCGGGCATAGTTATATCTATATTTTCAATTCCCCGGACGAAGGGACTCATTGAGGCTGCTGATGCTCTTGGACTTAAGGAAAGATTGATCACTGCATGGCAGCTTAAGGAGGAAGATACCGTTATTGCCGAATTACAGAGGCGTGATACGATTAAAGCTGTCTCATCTGCCGATTTTAAAAGACTCTATCCCATACGGTTCCCTGCGAAGCTGGGCGTTGTACTCGGGGCTTGTATTGTACTTACATCCGTATCATTTATCATACCGGCGTATGCACGCGAGACAGCTGAGCAGATAGAGAAGCTGCAGGGAGTAGTTGAGGAACAGCTTGAAGAATTGGAGAAGGTAAGTGAAGAGCTAAAAAACAACGGAGATCTGGAGCAGGCTGAGTTGGACAGAATCCTTGATGAAGCGGCAAGGCTCACAGAGGAGCTTAAGCGGGCAAGAACTGAAGAGGAGGCAATGAAGGCGCTATCCCGGGCTGAAAATGAACTCGAGAAGCTGGATATGCAAAAGCAGCTCAGCAAGCTGGGAGATGCAATGAACCAAAATGATATGACAAGCGGTATCGGAAAAGCGGTTCAGGACGGAAATATGACCGATTTGAAGCAAGCGCTGGAGCAGCTGAAGCAGCAGCTTGAGCAGGGTGAAATATCATCCCGGGAGCTTGCGGAAATGCTTGAGCAGGCAGCTGAGCGGATGGAGAACAAGGAACTGGCAGAGAAACTGGAGCAGGCGGCCGAAGGGCTTGGTTCCGACGCTATAGAGGATCAGAATGCAGCGCTGGGAAGTCTGGGAGATGCACTGTCGGACATGATGAGTTCACAGGAGGGCAATGGCATAGGACAGGCTGTTGGAAAGCTTTCCCAGGCTGTGCAACAGGCTAAGAGCAGCGTGTCTCAGGTGGACAGCAATATATCAGCAGGTAATGGATACAGCCCGGGAGAGTCGGGACAAGGATCAGGTCAGCCATCGGGACTTCAGGCTGCGCAGGGGGACGGGCAGTCGTCAGGCTCAGGCGAGGGCACAGGTTCAGGCCAGGGCACAGGTTCAAGCCAGACAGGTCAAGGCCAGGGACAAGGCCAGGGAAAGGGAGCAGGTCAAGGCGGCAGCTCGGGAGCAGGAGAAGGCTCAACCAACAAGGATTCGGGATATACAGGAAGCGAGGGCTACGGAGGCGGACGCAAAGCAGGTGAGGGCAGGGAAGAAGAATTTGAGATGCTATACGATCCTGAGCACTTGGGAGGAGACGCCGATCCCAGCTATGTCACCGGGCAGAAGCAAGATGGCGGACAAAGCAGCTATTCACAGACGGATCAGATTCCTGCTGAAAAAGGAGCAATCCTGCCTTATCATGAGGTGTTAAACCGATATGGAGAGAAAGCTGCATCATATATTGAGGAGACAGAGATTCCTCCGGCGATGAAGGAAATTGTTCGAGAGTATTTTAAATCATTGGAGTAGGGGGGACAGGAGTTGGATATCAATGAAAAGGATATTCTGCAGGTTACGGAAACAGTGCAAAAAATTGAGTCGGAAGTTGCAAAGCAAATGGTCGGACAAAAGGAGCTTATCCGACAGGTGCTGATTTGCATGCTGGCCGGAGGAAATATTCTTCTGGAGGGCGTACCGGGATTGGGCAAGACCCGTCTTGTAAATACTCTCGGGCAGGTTATGGGGCTTCAGTTCTCCAGAATCCAGTTTACACCGGATCTGATGCCTGCCGACGTGGTGGGGACCAATATTATCACAAGGGATCAATCGGAACACGGAATGTTTAAATTTCAGCAGGGACCCATATTCAGCAACATTGTACTGGCGGACGAGATAAACCGTGCAACTCCGAAGACCCAGAGCGCTATGCTGCAGGCAATGCAGGAAAAGCTTGTCACCGTAGCTAATACAACTTATCAGCTTCCAAAGCCCTTCTTTGTCCTTGCAACGCAGAACCCCATAGAAATGGAAGGAACCTATCCGTTACCTGAAGCGCAAATGGACAGGTTTTTGTTTAAGCTGAACGTGCCTTTTCCTTCCGCACAGGAACTGGCCGAAATAGTCACCATGACAACAGGAAGTATCCGGACAGAGCTGAGAGCGGTAACGGGAAGTGATGAACTGATGAGCATTATGGAAACAGTGAAGGAAATACCTGTGGCGGTGCCGGTCCTGGACTTTGCTTTGAAGCTTGTGCTGGCAACTCACCCCGGAACTAAAGATGCAGCCGCAATTGCTGAGAAATATGTACGTTTTGGAGCAAGCCCCCGCGGAGCACAGGCGATAATATCTACGTCAAAAGTCAGAGCGGTGCTTGAGGGCCGCTACAATGTCGCGTTCGAAGATATTTACTACACAGCATACCCCGCCCTTCGACATCGTTTGTTTATGAATTTTGAAGGTTCATCGGAAGGTCTGACAGCGGATGACATCATTTCGGAAATAATCAAGGAGATAGGCAGGTAGAAATGAGCCAATTATTTGACAGTACATTTCTGCAGAAAATACAACGGCTTTCGCTAAACGCCCGATTTCTACTGGACGGCGCGGCTGCCGGCAACCGTAAATCGCGAAGCAAGGGAAGCTCTGTGGAATTTTCCGATTACCGTGAGTATGCACCCGGGGATGATTTCCGGCGACTGGACTGGAATGCGTATGGCAGATTCGAAAAGCTTTTTATCAAGCTCTTTATGGAGGAAAGAGAAGCTCCTGTTACTATTTTTCTCGATGTAAGCAGGTCAATGGATTGGGGCGAACCGAATAAATCGATTTCCTCCAGAAGGCTGACCGCCGCATTGGCATATATCAGCCTCGCCAATTTCGACAGGGTGACCATGTGTTGTATTGATGAGCGTCAGCGGCAAATGTGCAGTAATGTGCGGGGCAAAAACTTCTTCCACAGGATTACAGATATTCTTGAGAACATTCAATTTACAGGAAGCAGCAGTATTCAAAAGGCTGTAGAAGACTGCCGCATACGATGGGCACGCGGTATTACGGTTCTGATTTCTGATTTTTTCACCCGGGGGGATATCGGTGAATTATTAAAATATCTCTCATACCACAAACAGACAGTGTATGTATGTCATATACTCAGTCCCCAGGAGCTCCGACCGGATGTCAGTGAATCTGTCAGGCTTGTTGACAGTGAAACCGGTGAGACGATGGATATAACAGTGACGCCTTCTCTTTTAGACTTGTATGGAAGGGCGCTGGATCATTTCAGGAGCCGGATTGAGAAAAACTGTACCAAATGGGGAGCTTTTTATTTTCATTTTTCCTCCGAAGCTGCGGTGGAGGAGATGGTAAAGGAAGTGGCAGAGCATTGATTTTGCACAATCCATGGGGACTTCTTGCGTTGCTGGCCGTACCTGTGATTATCCTTTTGTATCTATTAAAGCAGAAGCATGAGGAGTACATCACATCCAGCCTTCAGCTATGGCAGAGCGCCTTGCAGGATGTAGAAGCTAATGCGCCATGGCAGAGATTAAAGAAAAACATACTGATGATTATTCAGATATTCGCTGTCATACTCCTGGCAATGATACTGTCGGAGCCTTTCCTTCAAGGCGGAGGCAATAAGGGCGGATCAGTTATGCTTGTAATAGACTGCTCGCTGAGCATGCAGTCCACCGATATGCAGCCGAGCAGATTTGAAGCAGCTAAAAAGGACGCTTTGAAGCTGGTGGAAGCCGGCAGCCCGGGAACAAGCTTTTCACTGATTGCTTCCGCCCATACGCCATCTATTATTTTTCACAAAGTCAATGATAAAAACAGAGCGATACAGGAAATAAAAAATCTGAAAGTGATTGATACGGCTGAGAATCCGGAGAAAACGGCAGAATTGGTAAATTCGCTTATCAGAGAGGATCCGGGAATACAGACAAGCTGGTTCAGCGACGGAGTCCGCTCCACTCTAGCAGATAGTGCCAGTTACTACTCCTACAACAGAAATGGTGATAATTACGCAGTAACGCTGCTTGCACAACGCAAGCTGCAAAGCGGCCGGAGAATTGCGGCGCTGAGCCGGATTGCAAATTTTTCACTGCACGAGGCAGAATTGGATGTCAGCCTTTATGCAGACGGGAATTTTGTTGATGCCCGCAGGGTATCTGTTGAGGCCGGAAAAAGTGAAAGCGTTTATTGGGACGGCATACCTGAATCGGCTTTGAAGCTGGAATGTACTATTGATACAGAAGATGTTCTGATGAAGGATAATACCGCAGGGGTGACGGTTTATTCAAACAAATCGGCAAGGGTGCTGCTTGCAACAGAAAAAAATATATTTTTGGAAAAGGTACTGACCCTGATACCAGGTCTGGAGCTATACAGAACAGACATGGAGGATATGGAGGCGTTTACGGGATATGATTTATACGTTTTTGACGGAGAAATACCTGAGGAACTGCCCGATGACGGACATGTCGTGCTTTTTAATCCGCCCCAAAACAGGTACTTTTCCTCTGTGGGCCTGTCCGAATACACCGAAATTCATTCTACAGATCATGAGATCTATAATAATCTGAAGCAGGAAATTTCCTTCAATGCTTTGAAAACAGATTTGTATCAACTGCCCGAGTGGGGTGTTCCGCTTATGGAAGATAACAATGGATTCACAGCCTTTGAAGGCTATATAAAGAACAGGCGGATCATGGTTTTCGGCTTTGATCTGCATGAAACCAACCTGCCGGTGCAGCCGTTCTTCCCTGTAATTATGACAAGGGCTATACAGGAGCTGCTTCCGGGTGATGTCAATAAAATCTCTGCAGTAAATGCCGGAGACGCTATTGAGCTTTCGATTGACCCTGAATCAAAAGAAGTATACGTGATAGCCCCGGACGGGAATAAAACGCTGATAGCTCCGCCGTTTCCGGCGACCGCTTTTGATGAAACAACACAGATCGGATCTTATACAATAGAACAGCGGCTGGAAAATGAGACTGAAAATCAGCGGTTTTTTGTGAATGCGCCTTCGGAGAGAGAATTTGCTTTGTCAAACAGGACTGAAGCCGATGAGCCAAATCATGGAGCGGATGCACGAAGTATGCCGCCTGTCGGATGGAGCCTGAAAACACCCTTATTATGGCTGCTGCTGGCGATATTATTAATAGAATGGTGGGTTTATACCAATGGCATTACAGTTTGAAAATCCATGGCTGCTGCTGCTCATAATACCTGCGGCTGCATTTATGTATTATACTGCAAAGAACATGATTCGGCTGGTGCGTTGGAGAAGGACATCCATTGTGCTGGTTCGCAGTCTTGTTCTGCTGTTGGTTATTTTACTCCTTTCCGGCGTTTCATTACTGCAGGTCTCTTCTTCGACGACTACCTTGTTTCTGGTGGATTCTTCGGACAGTATACTTCAGAAGGAGCAGAGCGCCGACTTTGTCAGCGATGCAATAAAAAGTATGGGGAGAAAGGATGAGGCAGGGGTCATCAATTTTGGCGGCAGCTCATCCATTGAAGTGCTTCCGGTGAAAAATCCACTGTTTGACGGTTTGCAAACGTACATTGATTCTTCTTTCACCGATATGGAAAATGCCCTTCTATCTGCCCAGTCCATTATACCGTGGGATCATCAGAAGAGAGTGGTACTTCTGACCGATGGGAGAGAGAACACGGGGAATGCAATACGACAGGTCAGACAGATGAGAGCAAAGGGCTACGCTGTCGACGTCTACCCGATCAGCTCAGGCTTTTGGAACGAGGTTCAGCTTCAGGAGCTGAAGATACCGAATTCAGTTCATTTGAATGAACAATTCGAGATTGCCGTTAACGTAAAAAGCAACATAAACACCAAGGCTGTTCTTCAATTGTACAGTAACCGTATGTTGACTGCGCAAAAAGAGGTTGTGCTAAATAAAGGAGAAAATCAATTTATTTTTTTGGATAAGGCTTCGGATGGGGGAATGGTGACATACAGAGCGGAGGTACTCGCCGATACTGATACTGTTACGCAGAACAATACTCTTTCCTCCTACACCTATGTCAAGGATATTCCTCAGATCATGGTAATCCAGGATGCTGATGAAGCAGGTGAAAACATTGCGGATATTTTGAATACCGATATGCGGGTGACTTTACTCAATCCAAAACAGGTTCCTGTTGAGCTGGCAGAATTGCTTAAGTACGACGCCTTTGTACTGGCCAATGTTTCTGCCGACAGTCTTAATCAGACTTTTCTCGACAATATGGAAACGGCTGTAAGCCATCAGGGTAAGGGTCTGCTTGTGACAGGCGGAGATAACAGCTATGGTCCGGGAGGCTATTATAAAACCACACTGGAGAAGCTGCTGCCTGTCAATATGGATATTAAGCCAAAGGAAGAAGAGCCGAACCTGGCGCTTATGCTTGTTATTGACAAATCAGGGAGCATGTCAGGAGGAGATTTTGGTATTGCAAAGATGGAGCTGGCAAGGGAGGCGGCGATACGATCAACAGAGGTGCTCAACCAGAATGATATGATTGGAGTGCTTACTTTTGACGATGCATATAAATGGGTCGTAGAGCCTCAGAGCCTTGATAATTTGCAGGCTATTCAGGATGCGATCGGTACAATCCGCTCCGGCGGAGGCACTCAGATACTTCCCCCGCTGGAAGCTGCATATAATGCAATACAGGAACTGGATACCAAACTTAAACACATTATTCTTTTAACAGACGGTCAGGCGGAGAAGGAAGGGTATGAGCCTTTGATCGAAGGCTTAAGGGAAAAGGAAATTACACTTTCAACGGTGGCGGTAGGCCGGGGGGCTGATTCTCTTCTGATGAAGGCGCTTGCTTACGGAGGTAAAGGAAGGTTTTATCAGACGGATGAATTCACCGATATTCCGAAGATTTTTGCAAAGGAGGTGTTTTTGGCAGGGAAAAAATATCTCACCAACAGGACGTTTGCCCCCAGAGCCGCCGGCTCCTCAGATATTCTTAAAGGCATTGATTCGGTGCCGCAGCTTGACGGATATGTTACAACCACAGCAAAACAAACAGCAAATGTAATACTGGAAAGCGATGAGGAGGATCCTGTTCTGGCAAGCTGGCAATATGGACTTGGCAGGACCGTCGCCTGGACACCTGATGCTCAGGGGATCTGGACATATGACTGGATGAATTGGGAGGATTCAGGGAAGTTTTGGAAGAATACGATATCCTGGCTGGTTCAGCAGAACATGAGTCAGGGGTATACCGTAGAATCTGATATTGAAGGCAGGGTGGGCTCAATAACAGTTAAGGCTGAGGATGACGCATTTATGACGGCGACTGATGTCAAGGGGACCCTCGTTGGGCCTGACGGCAGCAAACAGGATATTGAGCTGTTGCCCGGAGCCCCGGGAGAGTACAGTGGTTCCTTCAGCAACCTCAAAAGCGGTGTTTATATTGCGGACATTACACTTACAGGCAGTGGTGAAAGAAGCGAACGAATCAGTACAGGCCTGATCATGCCTTATTCGGCGGAATATAATTTGCTGGAGGGCAGCAATGAGGCGCTGCTTCAAAGGATCGCACATGAGGGAGGCGGACGCATGCTTGACGATCCTGCCCAGGTCTTTAACAGTGCATTGCCGCCGGTTGAAGGGAAAGCAGATCCCACTCATGCGCTATATAAAACTGTATTTATTCTATTTATGCTTGATATTGCGCTCAGACGGCTCAATTTACATGTGAATTTGTGGAAGAAAAAACCGGTGCAAGCGGTGGCCGCAGGTAATGCTGCTGCGGCTCCGGGTAAGGCTGTGGAATCTGCGAATAAATCAGTTAAGCCGGACCAAGAACAATATTCTCACATTTCCAGGTTGTTGGATAAGAAACAGATGTGGCGTAAGAAGTAACAACATCCCCCAGGCTGCAGTTACGAATCCGCAAATCTCGCAGAGAAACAATACATAAAATAAAAATATGAAGTATTGGAGGAATTAACCTGTAATTGTAGAATTATTAATCTGATTTACTATTCGGGAAACGGCCGGAAGGTTACAGATATTAGTTTTATGAATAATATTTACAGGTTTATTCAAAAACGGATGGAAGTCCTTAAAATAAGCACAAAAATAATGCTGTTTTATTTTATTCTGCTCATGTTTACTATTGCGGTGAGCAGCTTTTTTTACCAGCGGATATATTACAATATTATATCCGGCAAAGTTAGCGAAATGTCCATGCAAACCCTCTACTCCATCAGTGCTAATATTGATTCGGTCATTGAAAATGCCGACAACTATTCAAAAGCGATCTTTACCAACGACGACCTTCAGAACATGCTGAAAGGCTCAAAGCCTTATATGGATCTCGTCACACAGGAAAGGGTCAGGGCTTATCTCATCAAACTCACTGAAACGATACCCAGTATAACTTCGGTATACCTTTTTGATAATTACGGCAACAGATTCTCAATGGACAAAGCTACTAATAAAAACCTCACAATAAGCAACATATCCAGGGCATCCTGGTACAGGCAAGTCAGCCAAAGCAGAGGATACTATATTCTTCGGCTCAATGCCGGAGGGGTTTTTGAAAAAACAAACAAAGAAAATTACTTATCTCTGATCAGGGTCATAAACGATCTGCAGGATCAGCAGCCCATAGGGATCATTATCATTAACCTGCCGGAGGCTTCTTTTATAAACGCATACAGTGATCTGGTCAGCAAATATGGAATGCAGGTCATTTTACTTGACGAGAATAATGAGAAAATAATTGGGACCGGAAGCGAGGAATTTGACAGCTTCATACCCGGTATAACCGACGGCAGTGAGTCAAATACCAGGATTGTTAGAATCAATAATCAGGAATTCCTGATGTCATATCTTAAAATAAATTACAATTGGAAAATAATCAGTGTCGCTCCCTTCAGCGAACTGTCCAGAGAATCAAAGATTTTCAGTCTCATAGCCTTTATTGTAATCATACTCAACAGCGTCCTGCTGTTTCTGGGATCAATTTTTATATCCAGACTCATCACAAACCCCGTTAAAAAGCTTTTACGTGCAATGAAAGGCGTTGAAAATAATGAATTCGGCATGGTGGATCTGAGAATGGGCAGCAGTGAATTTGAGAAGCTGCAGGACGGTTACAACAGAATGGTCACTGAAATACAAAAGCTGATCAAAAGGATCATGGAAGAACAGAAAATCAAACGAAAGGCTGAGCTTGACGTGCTTCAGGCTCAAATTAAACCCCATTTCCTGTACAACACCTTCGATGCGATCAGCTACCTCGCGCTCGAAGGCAGGAGCGAGGAAGTATATACAATAATGAAGGCGCTGGGGAGCTACTATAGGACGAGTCTAAACAAAGGAAGCGAAGTAATCACTCTGAAGGAAGAGGTAGAGGTAGTAAGAAACTATCTGACGATACAAAAGATCAGGTACAACGATATATTTACCGACAGCTATGATATTGAAACCGAGATAGAAAATATCAGGATATTGAAGCTCGTCCTGCAGCCGCTGGCTGAAAATGCTCTTTACCACGGGATCAAGCCCAGTGGGGAACCGGGACATATCGGGATAACAGCTGTAAAGGAAGGCGAATTTATTAAAATAACCGTTAAGGACAATGGTGTTGGAATGCCGGAGGAAAGCATAAAAAATATATTCAACGGCAGAAAAAGCTGTGAAGAAACAAGCTTCGGGCTCAAAGGTACCATTGAACGGCTGCGGATTTTTTACGGGGTCGAAAATGTATTGTCCATTGTGAGTACACCCGGCGGCGGGACCGAGGTTATACTGACGATACCGGCGGAAAGGCGGGATTAGGTGAACGAGGGAGCCATAAAGGTGATTGTCGTAGATGATGAATATATGGTGCGGGGACTGCTTAGAAGATGTATCAATTGGAAAGAGCTCGGGATGGAGATCGTAGGTGAGGCATCCTGTGCGCAGGAAGCGCTTGAAATGGTAGATAGGCTGAAACCCGACATCATTTATACGGATATCTGCATGCCTTATACGGACGGGATCGAATTGAGCAGACTTGTGTTTGAAAAATACCCCAATATAAAGATCATAGTACTGACGGGCTATGAAGAATTCGAATATGCGAAGAGAAGCGTCAAGCTCGGAATAGCGGACTTTCTGCTCAAGCCGATCAATGATGACGAAATCAGAAAATCGGCGCTTGCCATGAGGGAAAAAATCAAATCGGAGAGAACTCATTCAAACGAATATAAAAGGCTTAAATTGCTGCTTGATGAGAACCGTCCGTATCTCAGGGAAAAGTTTCTGAATGAACTCGTACAGGGGGAATTGTCAGCGGAGGAAATCAACGAAAAGCTTGCTTATTTTGATCTGGACTTCGGCTCCGGATTGTTTCAGGCGGCATTGCTCGAAACCTGGCATCCGGGCGCAGGTGTCAGTCAGAGTACGGAAGAAAAGCTTATTTTGCAGATGCAGGGTATGGAATCTGTCAGGATGTATTTCAGGAACGATTCAAAAATAGCGATGTTTTTTGACAATAACCACAAAACAGTGATACTTAATGCGGATCCTGAAATCGATTTTACAGAATGCTGCGAAACCCTGCGGATCATGCTTGCCAACAAAATCAAGTGCATTGTGAGCATCGGGGTTGGGAATTCCTGCAAAGGGCTCGAAAACATACGGCAGACATGCAGGGAAGCGTATTACGCATTAAGCTACAGCGCCATTCTCGGGAAAAACCAGGTCATCTGCTTCAGCGCCGTGGACCTGTCGCAGAAGAAGCCTCTGCGTATGCAGAATAAGCAATATGACGAGTTTGAATTTTGCCTGAAGGCCGGTCTTGCCGAAAAGGCCGGAGAACTTTTCTCCAGCTTCTGCGAAGGGATAAGGCCTGACGGCGGAAATGCAATCGAGACAATATGGGTGATAGCATCAAATGTCATTTCTGTGATCCTGTCGGTAATTAATGAATCCGGTCTGAAAATAAATAATATTTTTGAGGATGGAGACGAGCCTTTCAAGCATGTTTTCAGGATACGCTCCTTGCCGGAAATGAGAGATTATATGGATTCTGTCATTCGCAGAACCGCTAACCTCATGGAAAAGCTGAAATCTAAAAAGGTCAACAAGACGATAGACGAAATTAAAGATTACATAAACGGCAATATTGCTTCGACGGGTCTTTCTCTGCCTGCAGTTGCGGCAAAATTTTATCTTAATCCCAGCTATCTTAGCCGTATATTCAAACAGGAAACGGGGCAGACCTTCATCGAGTACACTACAAAAGCAAGGATGGAGCTGGCTGTCAGGCTTCTGGGCCAAACGGAAATGAGGGCCTATGAAGTAGCTGAAAGAGTAGGGATACAGGATCCTCATTATTTCAGTATCTGCTTTAAAAAATACACGGGAATATCAATCAACGACTATAGGAAATCTTCTTCCAATCCGTAAAAATAGTTACTATTCGTGTAAAATATTTGAATTCTTTTTATCCCGGCCATAAGCTAGTATTTATTTTAGATGCTATTTATATTATGAAGGAGGAAAATTTATGAAAAAGAGTGCCCTTAGGATTCTCAGCATTCTGTTGAGTGTAATGCTGATTATTGGACTGGTTGCCTGCCAGAAAAACCAGCCGGCCGATAACAATGCTCCGGTGGATGAGGTCACAGACGTTCCTGAAGATAAGACGCCGGCAGAACCTGAGCCTGCCGAACCGGAAGTTGCAGAGCCGGTTACTTTGAAGCTCTGGCATATGTTCGTATCTGACGGAGACGGAAATAAAAAACCCTTCGAAGCCGTTTTGAAGCACGCGGGAGAACAGCTTTCCGATGTAAAGCTTGAAATCGACGGTGTTGACAACGAATCCTACAAGACAAAGATCAAGACTGCTATTGCAGCAAATGACGCTCCGGATATATTCTTTACATGGGCGGCAGGTTTTTCGAAGCCGTTTGTTGATTCGGGGAAGGTGCTCTGCCTGGATGAATATCTCGGCGATATCAATGATAAACTGCTACCGGGAATTACAACCAATATGACTTATGACGGCAAGGTATATGGCCTGCCCTTCCAGATGCAGGTCGGAGCGCTGTTTTGCAACAAGGAGCTGTTTGATAACAATGGTGTTAAGATTCCCGAAACTTATGCGGAACTGCTTGCCGCAATCAAAACCTTCAATGAAAAGGGGATCACTCCCATGACCTGCGGCGCTGCTGATAAATGGCCTTCAATGTGGTACTATGACATCATAGCTCTGCGTACGGCGGGTGCACAGCTCTGCAACGACGCTCTTCTCAAGAAGGCGCCCTTCAATTCCCCCGAATTCACTGATGCCGCAGCCAAAATGAAGGAACTGGCAGATGCAGGCGCTTTCGGCAAGAATGCACTGGGAACCTCATGGGATGAAGCCCAGATAGCATTTGCAGAGGGAAAGGCGGCCATGATCTATAACGGTAACTGGGTAGCCGGGCTTGCGGAAGGTGAGACCTCCAAAGTTAAGGGTAAGGTAGTTGCAGTAAGATTCCCGCTGATAGACGGCGGCAAGGGTACAATGACGGAATACTTCGGCGGATCGGGAGACGGCTTCATGGTCGGCGCGAACACTGTTGACAAGGAAAAAGCTGTCAAGACCGTTAAGTTCATATGTGAGGATATGGCGAAAGAGTCCTATCTGGCCGGTTCAGGTATGCCCGGCTGGAAGGTAGACGTTGATGATTCGCAGGTTTCACCGCTGATCAAAGAGCTCGTCACCATGACAAAAGACGCTACCGGATGGGTTCTCTGGTGGGATGTATTCCTCGAAGGCGCCGACGCCGATACTCACAAGAATCTTGCTACCGAAGTACTTGCAGGAACCAAGACTCCTGAAGAATATTCGGCTGAAATGCAGAAGCTCAGCGAGAAATAATCAGGTTACCAATCAGATTTAAGTAAGTTATCAATCAAATTACAGTATGAAGTAGAGCCGACGGTCGTGGGTTTCCCGCGGCCGCCGGTTTATAACAAGGCGGCAAAACATCCGCTACATCTACAGATGGTGTGGCGTAACAAATAAGCCGCATGCAGCGCAATAACGGGGAACGCGGAGGTAAAATGAACAGGGTTCTTGGAGATAGAAAAGCGATCTGTGTATTTGTATTACCGGCATTGATTGTATTTCTGGCAATCGTTGTTACACCGGTTTTCATGTCGGGCTATTACAGTCTGCTTGAATGGGACGGTATAGGGAAGAGCACGTTTGTGGGCATGGAGAATTATGTAAAATTATTCACGGATTCTTCAACCAATTTCATAAAGGCGATAGGCAATTCCTTTATCCTGGCCGGACTTTCGATACTGATTCAGCT
The DNA here is from genome assembly GCA_023435745.1 of Bacillota bacterium. GTDB lineage: Bacteria > Bacillota > Clostridia > Acetivibrionales > DTU013 > JAEYRF01. The sequence continues at coordinate 69,848 of JAEZMD010000003.1, forward strand.
TCCGGTCGCCATGATATTGGCGCTAATACTTGCACGGGGCATAAAGCTGGAAAACTTTTACCGAACAGTATACTTTATACCTGTGATCATTTCAACCGTAGTTATTGGGCAACTGTGGAGAAAGGTATATCATTACGACTACGGACTGCTAAACAGTCTTTTCAAGGGCATCGGGCTGCAAGCGCATCAGCAGGAGTGGCTTGGCAATATGGATACTGCGCTTATGGCTGTTTTGGTGCCGATTATATGGCAATATATGGGGTATCACCTGCTGCTTTTCTATTCGGCGGCAAAATCCGTACCCGTTGAACTGAATGAAGCTGCGATGCTGGACGGCGCCTCAGGCTTCAAGACATCACTTTTTATTACTATACCGATGATAAGACCAATGATAAATGTTTGTGTGACTTTTTCACTGATAGGATCGCTGAAGGTCTTCGACCTCATATATGTCCTGACGAACGGCGGACCTGTGCATTCTACGGAAGTTCCAAGCACACTTATGTTCAATACCATATTTTCCAGATACCAGTACGGCTATGGCAGTTCAATGGCCATTTTCATAATAGTCGAGTGTCTTTTGCTCACGGTATTGATACAAAGAATGTTCAAATCTGATAATGCGGCATAGCTTGGTTAAAATTAGACAATGCCTTGATGACAGGGAATGAAAGGATCATGATGAATACGGAGATAAAAAAGATCGTTGCCGATACCGAAATGAACAGGTATATTTATAAAAACAAATTAAAATCAGCCATTATCAATATCGTGATCATGGTTATCGCTCTTGTGCAGATGTATCCTCTTGTCTGGCTTCTGCTGTTTTCTCTCAAGGACAACAGCGAGATTTTCGGCGAGAACATCGTCGGGCTGCCGCGGCGTTTCCTGTGGCAGAATTATGCGGACGCATTGTCACAGGGCAATGTTGGACGGTATCTAATTAATAGTATAATCGTTACCGGAATAACAATTCTTCTATCGGGAGTGTTAGGCGTAAGCGCTTCCTATGCAATAGCCAGAATGAAGTGGAAGCTGAGGAAACCGGTGCTTGTCGTTTTCCTGATGGGCATGATGGTGCCGCTGCATGCAGCTTTGCTGCCCCTGTTCCTGATATTGAAAAATTTGAAGCTGTACAACACCTATTGGGCTCTGATCGTACCCTATACGGCATTTGCGCTGTCCATGGGCATATTTGTGTTTGTGGGATTCTTGCAAAGCCTCCCAAAGGAGCTTGAGGAATCTGCTCTTATCGATGGATGCTCAATTTACAGGGCATTTGTCAGTATCATCCTTCCACTCATCAAGCCGGCGATAGCCACTGTTTCCATATTCACATATCTTTCTGCCTGGAATGAGCTGATGTTTGCCATCCAGTTCATAAGCAAGCAGGAATATAAGACCCTCACTGTCGGAATCATGGCGATGGTTGGTCAGTATTCCACCAACTGGGGGCCTATCGGGGCTGGTCTGGTGATTGCGACGGCGCCTACTCTCGTCATCTATATCCTGATGAGCAAGCAGGTTCAGAAGAGCTTCATAACCGGCGCCGTAAAGGGCTAAGGGGTGATGGGGATTCCATAACTGATGGAATCACTAAACTCACCCTCGAATCTTGTGTCAATGATATTGAGGTCGCTGCCCTCTTCTATTTTCTTTTGCAGCTGCGCAGGAGAGAGTAGCTTTATGCCCCTGTTAATGGCATTGTCCAGAATCATGCCGGTATACATGCGTGCCAAGGCCTGAAACAATACGTTCATGCATCATGAGGACGCTTTGTATTACAAACTGCTCAAACGATGTCGACAAGCCAATGGAGAATTTGGAATCAAAGTATAAAGATCATATAATTTTTCCTTTATTTTATGTATATTATTTAATAAAGTGAAAGCGTATAATTAAAGATGAAATATCAAAGGACCAAGTAGTAAATGCGTTAGGAAACAGTGTAGGAGCAATACATCTTCAGGGTGCTATGTTAAATAACAGAAAAAAGTCAAAATAGTTATGAAACAGTGAACATAATATTTCCAGCCGATGGATATTGGGATACAGGCGTGTGCCGTTCTTGAAAAGTTGGAGGTTAGTGTGCATAATAAACAATATAGCCGCTATTTTGTAAAGATGTTTTTATACACTGCCGCATTATTTATAATTGCTGTAGTGGCGATATTCGGGATTTTTTACAATAGCACACAAAAAAGCATGCAGGAACAGGTTACCACTTTAAGTATGGAAACATTAAGGCAATCTACACATGCTATTGACACATTCCTTACAGAGGTCGTTAATGAATCTCTGCCTCTGATTTATGATAATGATATTAATCAGTACATTAATGGCGCAAAGGACGGAGAAGTAAGCAGGGAACTAAGAATTATCGATAAGGTCAATTCAGTAAAGCTGCTGAAAGATTCCATATCCAATATATATGTTTATTCGGCAAAAAAAAGCGCGTTATTGGATACTCGAGGGAAATGGTACATAAAGGGTTTTTATGATACAGAGTGGATAAAGTATATGGAGAACGATCCGTCAAAACTATACTGGCTTGAGACAAGAAAAGTAAATAATCCTTATTCAAAGGTCTATAGAAAAGCATTTTCTTTATTCAAAATTTTTTCGAAAGACGGAAAAATTGCAGGGGCTCTTCTTATTAATATAGAAGAGGACAAGATTCTTAAACTGATTAATAATGCAGATTCCAATTGGGAAGAATATTATTTTATCGTTGATGAGCAGGGAAATGTAATTACAAGCAGTAATGCTATAGCTACAGGTAATAGAGACCGAATCAAAGATATAACAGAAGGGCTTGAATTTATGGCGGATAAGGGTTCATACAGATACGCCGATATTGAAAATCCCATGTATGTAATGTATACGACATCCAATGTTACAGGATGGAAAATTGTTAAGGTGGTATCTATTAATCATCTGTTTTCTAGAATAAATGCTACGGTTGCTTTACTAATAAAAGTATCTATATTTGTATTAATTCTTGGCATAATGATTTCTCTGATTATTTCAAGAAAGCTGTCAACTCCATTGATCAATCTTGTATATACAGTGAAAAGCCTGGTGAAGAGTGAAGACAGCATATATGTAAAGGATGAGGTTAATTATCTTGATACGGTGTTTAGCAGTATTATTGTAAGAAATAAAGATCTTGAAAGTGTTTATAATGAAAATCTGCCAATATTACGTGACAGAGCTGTTAAAAACCTTTTGATGAGGCCTATGGAGATGAATAACCTTCATACCCTTAAAAAATTGGCTTTTTTGAAAGCTGATATTTTTTCAGGCTTTTACAGAGTGATGATAGCAGAGCTTGAATATAGTGACGACACTACCGCGGCCAGAGTGGGCAAAGAATTAACAGAAATTGAGATAAGGAACAGTATAGAGAGAGAGTTTGATGAGTGCAAACTTTTGTTTACTGAAATTGATAATGATCTGATTGCCATTTTGGTTACATACGATCATATGTATGATTCTGTAGGCGGCGAAGATATTGAAAAATGTCAGAACATTATTAATGCGATTTTTGATGAATTCAATGTCTCTATAACCATAGGTCTCGGAAAGGTTTACGATGACATAGCGAAAGTTAGGGCTTCATGTGAGGAAGCAAAGGAGGCACTAAACTATCAAATTGTTACTGGTGAAAAGAAGCCTATATACTACGAAGATGTGTGTGGCCATGGAGAGGTACATAGAATAAATTATCCTATTAAAGAAGAAAAGCTTTTGATAAATGGTTTAAAGACGAACGATATTGAAACGGTCGAAAAATCAATTTGTTCAATATTTAATTATTATAAAAGCGGATGGGTTAACGCTGTTGATCAGGTAACAAATCAAATCTTCCAATTATTTATCGTTTCTTTACGCACCATTATGGAAAAGGGGATTGAATTAGATAAAATTTATGGGGAATCCTTTAACCCCTATAGCGAGTTTCAAAAAAATGATATGCTCGATGAAATGAAAGAGTGGCTTCTCAGATTCTATAACGACGTAATCGAATACAATCGCAGACATCAGACATATAAGCATGAGCAGCTCATGCATAGCGTAATTAAATATATTGAAACCAGTTATGATAAGGAGTTGAGTTTGGAAACTGTAGCTGAAAGTGTGTATTTATCGCCTCAATATTTTAATAAACTGTTTAAGGACTATACAGGAAGGCCTTTTGGAGATTATCTGGTTAATTACAGACTGAAGAAAGCTTCAGAAATGCTTGAAAGTACAGCGTTACAAGTGAATGAGATTGCAGAGGAAACAGGCTTCAATAGTCCTCAGTACTTTACGAGGGCTTTCAGAAAAGTGTATGGCATTTCACCTAATGAGTATAGGAAGAGAGCAGCGAGCAAGCGTCTTATGGATGAAATATGTTAATAATGGCTAATAGCTTTCAAGACACTTCCGATATTCAGACGGAGTCATCTTTTTCTCATTCTTAAAGCTTCGGCTGAAATGACCGGCTGAACTATAGTTAAGTATAGCAGCGATTTCATTTATGGACTTACCGGTGCTTCTGAGATATTCACAGCTTTTCATGATTTTAAGCTTATAAAAATACTGGCCAAGAGTCAGACCTGTCTTATGCTTAAAATATGCACATAAATAGATTGAGCTGTAATTTGTATATGCTGCAAGATCTGCAAGGGAAAGACTATCATAAACCTTGCTTTGGAGGTATTGTATGATACGTTCGAGCAATTCTTCGCCTTTTTTAATTTCAGGGCTGATATCCTGAAGGAAAGTAATTGAAAGGTAAAAATCCCAGAAAAATTTTGAGAAATAGTTAAACCAATTACGGCGTTCATCAACATAATTTTCTTTAAATGAGTTTATTTCAAGGAATTTAAGCTTTCCCAAAGCATTCGAAAATGAATTTATTGAAAGCAAGATTTTGTCCCAGAGAAGCTGCTCATATGTAAAATAAATATCTTTCACTTTGAAATCGAAAATATCCTGCAGCTTTGCTGTTTCTGCTATTTTTTCAATTGCATCATTTTGTACATTATTCATTAGGTATTGAGTAATGAAGCCCTTTTCGCATTTATTTACGTCCAGAAGATAGAAATTGAAGGTGTAATAGGTAAAGCCCTCATTGGAGGAGAAAATATGCTTTTCGTTGGGATTGATTAAAAATATATTTTTTACCTGCAATGGATATTTTGACGTATCGTTTTCTAATATCCCGCTGCCTTCAGTTACAAACATCATATGATATACGGGATGGATATGAAAACGCGTAAGCACGTTTTTCCCAACGGTAGTATAGTTTGAACATATCGGAATCAAATAGTACTCAGTATTCGTTTTGTTTGAGAAAAAAGTAATATTCATAATCTAATTATATATAAAAAATTTTTTTTTTCAATATTGCCAAATTTCCATTCCACTTAGCAGCCGATAAGCGCGTATGATATGGAGCAAGAGTTGACGATATTTATTAAATACAAATCAAAATAAAATAATCCCCATTTGCAACGATGTAATATTAATATGGTATAAATTAAACTTAATCAGGTACATTTACTTCCGATGGAGATATCTTATAATTGTTTACATAGAATGGTTCTCCAAAATGAAAAATGTAAGGGGTGCAACAATAATGTCAAATCGGGACTTTTCATTTTATGTGTTTACAAAGCCATGGAAGACGCAGTCCATTGATGAACTTGGAAAATTTATCAGTGGTCTGGGATTCGATGGTATTGAATTTCCGCTGAGGGAGGGCTACCAGATAGAGCCGGCAAATGCTGAAAAAGGGCTTCCTCAATTGGTCAAACAGTTGGGTGAATATGGATTGAAGGTGAATAGTGTCGCAAGTACGACAGATGAAAAGGTGTTTGCCGGTTGTGCGGCGGCAGGGATTCCCGTCATCAGGATTATGGCGAGAAATAATCTGAATACCAGCTATATGGAAGCCATTGAAAAAAAGAAGAAAGAAATTGAAAGTATTATTCCTTTGTGTGAAAAATATGGCATTAAGGTAGGGGTACAGCATCATTATGGCCCAGGTGTGAATAATTCCATGGAACTGCGGCATCTGGTGGGAGAGTTTGACCCAAAATACATAGGAGCCATCTGGGATGCCGCACATAGCGGACTGGCCGGAGAAGAGCCCGAGCAGGGATTGGACATTGTATGGTCCCATCTATGCATGGTCAATTTAAAAAATGCATTTTATAAGCGTGTGAGCGGACCGGAAGCAAAAACAGCCGAATGGGAACGTTACTTTACTACAGGCAAGCATGGCCTTGCATCGTGGACCAGAGTATCTGACTATTTAAAGAGCAGACAGTATAAAGGCGCGATCTGTCTGACGGCGGAATACTCTGACGAAGAACAGGTAGAGAGACTGATAGCGGAAGATATTGTATACGCAAAATCATTATTTGAATAATGGGTAGGAGAGGATGTATATGAGTAACGGTAAATTCCGTGTGGTAATGATTGGTGCCGGTGATAGAGCAAACAAGGTGATTTACCCGGCCTTTGCTTCACTTGAGGATGTGGAGATTGCGGCTATCTGTGATATTGATAAGGACCGGCTGAACAAAACTGCTGATAAATACGGTGTAGAGAAACGGTATGGCGATTCAGTGTTCGCTTACAGAGAAATGATCTCGGAAGTAAAACCGGATGCGGTGGTTGCTGTTGGGCAGCCCCATATTATGTATGACATATGGATGTGGTGTCTGGAACAAGGGATGAACCTGTACATTGAAAAACCATTGGCGCTCAGTATCCATCAGGCGCGTATGCTGGCAGCTATGGCGGAGGAAAAAGGGTGCATTACCCAGGTAAGTTTTCAGCGCCGCTACACTCCAATGATTGAAGCATTAAGGGAAGAATGTCTGAAGCGTGGTGCAATCACCCATGCAGTATGCAAATTTTACAAATGTGAAATGCAACCTTTCATGGGGGCAAGAGACCATATGATGGACGATTGCGTTCACTCAATAGATACTTTGCGCTGGATATGCGGCGGTGAGGTAGTCAAGATTGAAAGCATGACAAAACGCGTGAAGGTTCCCGATATCAATTTCATATCTGCCACATTGCATTTTGATAACGGTTCTTTGGGGTATCTAATCAACAGCTGGACCAGCGGAAGAAGGATATTTGCGGTTGAAATGCATGCTCCCGGTATATGTGTTGAGGCTGAGCATGAGGGAAAAGGATATCTTTACGCAGATGGGGATACTAAAGGGATTGAATTCGATACAAGAGTTGTTTCAGGAAGTCAGGAATTTTATATATTCACAGGTGTCAGGGCTGCAGCCCGACAATTTGTAGATTGCTGCAAAAATGGTACACTGCCTGCATCTCATTTCGGCGATGCGCTGAAAACAATGGAGGTCGCCGAAAAAATACTGGCTCAGGCAATACTGGACGGGAGATAAGATCGTACAATCAAAGATGAATGGGGCGTTGCGTGTTGAATAATAAAAAATTATCCATTGGTGTAATTGGTGTCGGCGGGATTGCCAATGGAGTTCATTTCCCCAGCTTGATGAATATTGACAATGTTGCCATAACAGCTGTTTGCGATATTATTGAGGAGCGGGCGGCAGAAGCGGCTGCAAAGTATTCAATTCCGTCTTTTTATTCCAACTATAGAGAAATGATTAAGAAAGAAACGCTGGATGCGGTATTTGTCCTGGTTCAACCAGATCAGATATTCAGGATAACTCTTGACTGTCTAAACCAAGGATTAGACGTTTTTGCCGAGAAGCCTTCCGGAATAACTTCATATCAGGCGCAGACCTTACTGCGTAAGTCCAGGGAAACGGACAGAATCCTGCAGATAGGGTTGAACCGGCGATATATACCATTAGTACGTCATGTGGTTCGTTTGATGAAAGAAACAACAAAAATAACACAGGTTGAAGGAACCTTCATCAAACATGCCTCCGCTGACTTTTATGACGGATGTGCCAACGCCCTTGAATGCGATACCATTCATTCCATCGACCTTGTCCGCTGGATTGCGGGCGGAAATCCTGTGAAAGCCGCTACGGTTATGGGAAAGGTAAATAGTGAGGTTCCTAACCTGTGGAGTTCGGTTTTCCTATTTGACAATGATGTAACCGGCATAATTAAAGCGAACTATCAGGCGGGCGGGCGCGTACACACCTTTGAGATACATGGTCCGGGAGCCAGCGCTTTTATCAATATCGGGTTTGGTGACGCAGCCTGTGAGGCAGACATTATCTATGCCGACGGAAAAGGAACCCATTCTATTTCGGCAGCAGGATCCGGTGATCTGAAAAGAGTTCATATTGATGGAATGGAGCTGGCAGGAGGCAAGGATTATTACCGGTATTATGGGTATTATCATGAGGATGCGGAGTTTATTGAATGTGTAAGAACCCGAAAGCGCCCTCTTGCAGATATTGAAGAAGCGGTAAAGACAATGCACCTTGTAGATTTGTTAAACAACAGTCGGATATAGGGGAGAGATAGACCAGGCCAGTAAATAGCAATCAATACATGAGAGGATGTATAGTTATGGAAAAAAGAAGATTGGGTGATTCGAACCTTTTCGTCTCCGATTTAGGAATGGGATGCTGGGCATACGGAGGGGGGAAGTATTGGGGAAATCAAAATCAAAAAGATGTTGATGATATGGTACAGGTCGCTTTAGATCAGGGAATTAATTATTTTGATACCGCTGAAGTATATAATGACGGTCAAAGTGAGATTTCTTTGGGATTAGCGCTGAAGGGAAGACGTCGTGAGGCAATCATAGGGACTAAAGTAAGCACATCAAACACAGAACCGGCCACACTCGTGAAGCATTGCGAGGCTAGCTTGAAACGGCTTGGGACGGATTATATTGACATATATATGCTTCACTGGCCAATTAATAAAAAATCAATCGAGCATTTTACAAATGACAGTAATTTGATAGAATCACCGCCTTCCGTTGAGAAAGCCTTTGAAGCATTAATGAAGCTTCAGAAGGAAGGTAAAATTCTGGAAATTGGTATTAGCAACCATGGAGTAGAGCAAATGAAAGAGGTTCAAAGGACCGGCGCTCGCGTGATTGTCAATGAACTTCCCTATAATCTGATTTCCAGAGGAATAGAAAGCAGCATTCTGCCCTATTGTAAGCAGAATAATATAGGGATTTTCGGATATATGGCGATGCAGCAAGGGGTTCTGGCGGGGATATATCCTTCCGTCGAATCTATTCCTGCCCCACAGGCACATTCAAGGCATTTTCACTACAGCTGGGGGGGAGAGCTGTCAAGGCATCGGGAAGAGGGCGCCGAAGAAGAAATATTCCAAATGCTATCGGGAATGGAAAAGATAGCAAAGGAGATTAATTCCATAACTCCGGCGTTATCTCTTGCGTGGGCCATGGCGAATGACGGCATTAGCTGCACTTTAGTCGGGTCCCGTACTGTAAATGAATTGAAAATGAACATTGAAACATCTCTTTTAAAACTGCCGCCGGATATTATTGAGGAACTCAACCGTCTAAGCGATCCGGTACTTAAAAAATTAGGACCGGACATCGATTATTATGAAAGCAGAGAGAAGAGCCGAATTTTTTAAATATGGATACAAATCATATCAAGGTGTTTGAATAATTGGAGGGATCAGTATGAAAGCATTGGTTTTAAAAGAATATAATAAGTTTTCCTTTGAGGAGGTACCGATGTCTGAATACGGCCCGGATGATGTCCTAGTCAGAGTGAAAGCGTGTGCGGTTTGCGGCAGTGATGTGCATGGGATGGATGGCAGTACCGGAAGACGTATCCCCCCTATTGTGATGGGACACGAAGCTTCCGGGATTATTGAAAGGATTGGCGCTAATGTTGAGAAATATAAAGTAGGAGACAGAGTTACTTTTGACTCTACTGTCTACTGTGGTAAATGCTATTATTGCCGAAGAGGGGAGATTAACCTGTGTGACAACAGAAGAGTACTCGGCGTTTCGTGCGGCGAATACAGGTATCATGGCGCTTTTGCCGAATATGTACGCGTGCCCCAGCATATTCTTTACCCACTGCCCCAAAGCGTATCTTTTGAGCAGGCAGCCATGGTTGAGCCTCTTTCGATTGCTTTTCACGCCGTAAGACGTTCCCCTGTTTCACTCAACAATACGGCGGTGGTTATCGGGACGGGAATGATAGGGCTGTTGGTTATTCAGATGCTGAAAATTGCCGGATGCGGCAAAATAATTGCTGTTGACATGCTAAAGGACAAGCTGGACATAGCTAAAAAATTCGGCGCCGATGTTTGTCTTAAGGCAGACGAGTGCGATGTTGGAGCGGAGGTTTACAGGCTGACTGAAAACAGGGGCGCCGATGTTGCCTTCGAAGTGGTTGGAATTACACCAACTATCCAAAATGCTATCGCGTCTGTAAAGAAAGGCGGTTCCCTGACGCTTGTAGGAAATCTGAAGCCAATGGTAGATTTTCCCTTGCAGTCTGTAGTAACGCGACAGATTTCGCTGTACGGTTCCTGCGCTTCCGCCGGGGAATATCCGGACTGTCTTGATTTGATAGCGTCCGGCAAAGTGGACGTTGATTCATTTATCAGTGCGGTTGCGCCGCTTTCCGAAGGGGCGTCCTGGTTTGCGCGCCTTTATGCATCAGAGCCCGGCTTAATGAAGGTAATACTGGTTCCCTGAAGTAGCGAGTAATGGAAGGAGAAAAAATATGAAGAAGATTAAAACAGGAATAATCGGATGCGGAAAAGTCGGGCATATGCATGCAAATGCTTTAAAAAATCTTCCCGAATCGGAATTCACTGCTGTTTGCGATAGAAATATGGATAGGGCAGCTGCTTTTGCCGGACAGTATAATGTTAAAGCATGTTCGAGGGTTGAGGATATGGCTGATGCCGGGGTTGAATTGGTTACAATATGCACGCCTCACCCGCTTCACGCGGAATTGGCGATAGCCGCCGCCAATGCGGGAATGCATGTGCTGGTTGAAAAGCCGCTTGCATCCTCGCTGGAGGATTGCGATGCTATAATAAATGCTGCCAGGGACAATAAAGTGGTATTAGGCACCGTGTGCCAGAGACGATTTTATGCCCCGGTACAAAGAATGAAACGTGCGATAGATGAAGGAAAAATCGGAAGGCCTATATTCGGAAGTGTCAATATGCTTGGCTGGAGAGATGCCGCCTATTACAACAGTGATCCGTGGCGCGGCACCTGGAAGGGTGAAGGCGGGGGGGTACTGGTCAACCAGGCGCCTCATCAGCTGGATCTTCTGCAATGGTTTATGGGACCTATTGACGAGCTTTATGGAAATTGGGCCAATCTAAACCATCCGTATATTGAAGTTGAGGATACTGCTATAGCCGTAGTCAAATTTAAGAATGGCGGTATGGGAAGTATCATTGTGAGTAATTCAATGAATCCTGCGCTCTTTGGGAAGGTGCATGTTCATGGGGAGAACGGAGCATCCATAGGCGTTCAGACAGATGGAGGCGCTATGTTTATCGCGGGAATGTCCGGCATTACTGAACCGCCTTACAACGATCTTTGGACAGTCCCGAGGGAAGAGAGTATGTTGGAAACATGGAAAAAGGACGATTCTGATATCTTTAACAGCATTGATGCGATTATGTACTATCATGAAAGGCAGATTGAAGACTTTATAAGAGCTGTCCTAAACGGTACAAAGCCTTTGATTGACGGGGAGGATGGAAGAAAGACAGTAGAGATCTTTACCGCAATCTATCGATCAAATCGGGATAAACGGCCTGTGAAATTTCCGCTTCAGCCGGAACATTAACGAGTTAGAAACAAAAAGAAAGGCAGACTTAAAATGTTAATCGGGATTCCTGCAATCATTTCTCCTTCATTGATGAAGGCGCTCATGGAAATGGGACATGGAGATGAAATTGTTTTAGCCGATGGTAATTTTCCGGCCAGCAGTTGTGCAAAAAGATTAATACAGGCCGATGGTCATGGGATTGTGCCTCTTCTTGATGCAATACTGAAATTTTTTCCGCTGGATTACGCGGTTGATTATAATGTTGCTTTGATGGCTGTTCCGAAGGGGGTACAAGAAAAACCTGCCATCTGGGATGAGTATTCCGCTATATTACAAAAGCGCAGCGGGGAATTCAAAGGATATGAATACATGGATCGACTCAGCTTTTACGAGCGATCTCAAAAGGCGTATGCCATAGTAGCGACAAGTGAAAGCGCTCGTTTTTCTAATATTATTCTGAAAAAGGGTATCATACGAATTTAGCTATTTCGAGAATCGAAGTTTTCGAGAGAGTAATAAATTATATTATTGGAGGTTATAGTATGAAAGCAATTATGTTGATGTTTGATTCGTTGAACCGTCGTATGCTCCCGCCTTATGGATGTGAATGGATAAAAGCTCCCAACTTCCAAAGGCTTGCCGAAAGAACGGTCTGTTTCGATAACAGCTATGTAGGGAGTATGCCGTGCATGCCTGCCAGAAGAGAGATCCATACAGGTAGATATAACTTTTTGCATAGAAGTTGGGGACCAATAGAGCCGTTTGATGATTCTATGCCGGAAATTCTAAAAAAGAACGGCGTATATTCACATCTTGTAAGTGATCATTATCATTACTGGGAGGCAGGCGGCTGTACATATCATACAAAATACAGCTCATGGGAAATAAGCCGCGGTCAGGAAGGTGATGCATGGATAGGTCAGGTCAAAGACCCAGTTATTCCTGAAGGTGCAAAGTGGCGTAGGGATAATCTTGCAAAGATAGCACCGGAAATGTGGAGGCAGGACTGGGTAAATAGGGAATATATGAAAGAGCAGGAGTGTCATCCTCAGCACAAAACATTCGAAATGGGTATTGAGTTTCTTAAAAGAAACTGCAAAGAGGATAGGTGGTTTATCCAGATTGAGACATTTGACCCCCATGAGCCGTTTTTCTCATATAAAAAATATAAAGATCTGTATGCACATGATTATTCAGGGCCGCACTTTGATTGGCTGCCATATGACGCTGTTTCAGAACCTGATGATCAGGTGCGGCACCTGCGGTTGGAATATGCGGCGCTTTTGAGCATGTGCGATGATTATCTGGGGAAAGTCCTTGATGTTATGGATGAACTGAATCTGTGGAAGGACACAATGCTAATCGTAAATACAGATCACGGGATATTGTTAGGTGAGCACGGATGGTGGGGGAAATCTAACATGCCCCTATATAATGAAATTGCATTGACGCCATTATTTATCTGGGATCCAAGATGTGGCAAACATAATGAAAGAAGACAGTCCTTTGTTCAGACCATAGATCTGGCGCCAACAATTCTGGAATACTTTGGAATTGAAATACCGAAAGATATGCAGGGAAAGCCATTGAAGGAAACTATTGCATCCGATAAACCTGCGAGGGAATGCGGCCTTTTAGGGTACTTCGGGAAGCATGTTAATGTAACGGATGGCAGATATATTTACATGCGGGCACCTGTCAGAGAAGATAACCAGCCTCTGTTTGAATATACACACATGCCGACGCACATGCGCACGCCGTTCCATATTAATGAACTGCAGGATATCCAATTAGGCGGACCTTTTTCTTTTACAAAAGGATGCCGCATGATGAAAATAAATTCAAAAGGAAACTCTTACTATAAAACGTATGAATATCAAACGGGAAATCTGCTGTTTGATATTAAAAATGATCCTGCACAGGAAAATCCAATCAAGGATCCGCAGATAGAGGAAAGAATGATTCAGCTTATGATTAAGTTAATGGAGGAGAATGACACGCCTGCAGAACAATATGAAAGATTGGGTTTAAGTAAATAATCAATAAGATAAATTAATCACTCGGAATCTGCGGGAGCACATAAAATAATGATGTGAGGACAGTGGCCGGTTTTGGGTAAAATAATAACAAGCAAACTTTTTAAGTACATACCTATAATAGAGACGATAAAGACTTATAAGAAAAACACTTTTAAGCGGGATTTGACTTCAGCTCTGACAGTTGCCGTGGTAGCGATACCACAGTCCATGGCGTATGCTATCATTGCTGGAGTTAATCCTGTATACGGGCTATATACGGCAATTGTATCAACGATTCTAAGCTCGGCTTTTGGAAGCTCAAATCATTTGATTGCAGGCCCGACAAACGCAATTTCTCTTTTAATTGCCAGCAATATGAAATATTTTATGGAACGGGACAATGCCTATGAAATGTTGTTCCTGTTGACATTTATGGTGGGTGTGATACAAGTTCTGTTTGGAGTTTTTAAAATGGGTAAAGCTCTGAACTATGTATCACATGCGGTGATAGTTGGGTTTACTGCCGGCGCTGGCGTGCTGATTGCGTTAGGTCAATTAAATCAGCTCTTTGGAATTCCCACTAATAACTCAGCTCAAATACCAACACTGGAGAAGGTTTTCTATGTGGTTACTCATCTTGATAGCACCAATATATTGGCACTTGGGCTTGGTTTGTTTACTATCGCCATTATTCTGGTATGTAAGAAGATTAACGATAAGCTGCCGGGAGCATTAATCGGCATTGTCTTATCAATGATTCTTGTTTTAATTTTTGAATTGGAGAGATCAGGGATAAAGTTAACCGGAGATATCCCAAACACTCTGCCGGCATTTAAGATGATCCGTTTTGATATGAACTTGGCCGCAGAGGTCTTCAGCGGCGCGCTTGCTATTGCAGTAATAGGCTTGGTAGAGGCTTTATCCATTTCAAGATCCATTGCCGCTGTTTCCCATCAGAAAATCAACGTAAACCATGAATTCATTAGTCAGGGAGTAACTAACACTGTTGCAGCTTTTTTTCAGTGCTTTGCAGGCTCGGGTTCTTTTACGCGTTCTGCCATAAACTACTTCAGCGGCGCTGTCACCCGGATGTCGGGTGTTTTATCAGGCATAACTGTGGCGGTAATCCTGATTTTCTTTGCTCCTTATGCTAAGTATATCTCCATGCCCAGCCTAGCGGGAGTTATCATGGTGATTGCTTATAGTATGGTGAACAAGAAGGAAATGAGAAAAATCAGCAAAGCAGGCAAATCTGACTCCATTGCCATGTGGGTGACCTTTAGTGCGACGGTACTGATGCCTAACTTGGATTGGGCCATTTATGCGGGTATTTTCATTTCCATAGTGCTTTACCTTAGGAATACCGGCAAGGTGCCTGCCAAAATTCTTGTCAATTCGAATGAAAAGAACGGGTGCTTTATAGAAAAAGAGCTAGATACGGTTGATAGCAGAACAGAAATTTTACTTATCCAGATTGAAGGAAATTTATATTTTGGATCAGCCTGTGACCTTGAGAGCAAATTGGATATAATAATTAATAAATCAAAAATATTTATATTAAGAATGCGAAGAGTTGTAACGATTGATATAACATCACTGGAGGTATTAAGGGTATTCAGCCGCAAAGTCAGGGATTCCGGAGGTACGGTTATTGTTTGCGGCGTAAACCCAGGATTGCTTTCATTGATTTTGGATTCGGGGTTTGCAGAAGAAATAGGAAGGGATAATATATTCTCTTCCGAGGATGAAATATTTGTTTCCACAGACAAAGCTCTTGGAAAAGCCAGAGAGGCTTTAAATGAAGAGAAGAAATAAAGTTGTGACTAGAAAACACTCTATCCTAAGAAGGTGTAGAACAAATGGAAGGAGAATGACGTATGCCCCCTCTTAGCTTACTAATAAAACCGGCTTCCAGCGAATGCAATTTGAGATGCAAATACTGCTTTTATCATTCTATCTCGAAGAGCAGGAGTATTGAATCCTTCGGCATAATGAAGGAAGATACCCTGGAACTGCTTGTTAAAAAAGGGCTTGAGTATGCAGATGGCTCCTGTACTTTCGCTTTTCAGGGAGGTGAGCCAACGCTCACCGGTCTGAATTTTTACAGGAAATTCATAGAATATCAAAAAAAATATAACACGAAAAAAACTCAAGTACATAATGTGATTCAAACCAATGGGATCGTCATTATTGATGAATGGGCGGAATTTTTTGCGAAAAACAATTTTCTTGTGGGGATATCTCTGGACGGATTCAAGGATATTCATGATATGAATCGGGTTGACGCCAGAAATTCCGGCTCCTTCACCCGGGTGATGAATGCAATTGGTTTTTTTAACAAACATAAGGTTGAATATAATATCTTAACCGTTGTAAATTCTGTAACTGCCAGACATATCGGCAAGGTGTACAACTTTTTCAGAAAGAATGGTTTCAATTACCTGCAGTTTATTCCATGTCTTGATCCGATAAATGAAAAGCCTGGCGGTCACGGATATTCACTGACCCCGGAGAAATATGCCTATTTTCTGAAAACTTTATTTGATCTTTGGTATAAGGATTTTGTAAATGGAAATAGGATCAGCATCCGTTATTTTGACAATTTAATAGGTATGTTGATGGGATATCCGCCTGAATCCTGCGGTATGACAGGCTTCTGTAAATGCTACTACGTTGTGGAATCAGATGGGAGCACTTATCCCTGCGATTTTTATGTGATGGATCAATGGCGTCTTGGCAACATTAAAGAAATGAGTTTTCAAGATATGCAAAATTCTGATACAGCTGTTCAATTTCTTGAAGTGTCCAAATATATTGACCCGGAATGCAGCAATTGTGAATGGTTCCAACTCTGCAGAGGCGGTTGCAGAAGATCGAGAGAGCCTTTTGAAAATGGAAGACCCGTTTTAAACTATTACTGCCCATCGTATAAGGAGTTTTTTAGTTATGCTGGCGAAAGGATGATAGAAATTGCGAAAAAGTTATCGGTATGAGAACCTGATTTTGTTAAATGCGCGAAGCTGGGTTGACGATCCGGAAAACATGAGTAATGGCAGGAGTGTTGAGAAAAGAATAGTATGGGATCCATCAAAGACTGCGGCGGTTATTTCCGATATGTGGGACAGACATTGGTGTAAAGGCGCGACAGAACGCGTTGCGGAAATGGCTCCGCATATGAATGAATTTATAGAGGCTCTGCGAATAAAAGGTGTTACAATACTTCACGGACCAAGTGATACCATGAGCTTTTACGAAGGCCATCCCGGCCGTATTCTTGCCCGGTCGGCACTGCCTGCTGAAACAACTGTACCGCTTCAAAAATGGGTATATTTTGATGCTTCAAAGGAGGAAGCGCTGCCTTTTAATACCGCGCGCGATAAATGCGACTGTGAAACTCCATGTAATGCAGGAAAAGTCTGGACTCGTCAGATAGATACACTAGAAATAGCAGAAGGGGATCTCATTACCGATAGCGAAGAAGCATTTTATTTTATTAGACAGAAGGGTATTGAAAACGTATTTATTATGGGCGTCCACACTAATATCTGTGTTCTGGGACGACCATTTGGGATACGTCAGCTAGTAAATCAGGGCCTTAATGTAGTGCTTGTCCGTGATTTGACCGATACGATGAATGACGGGCTTTCCGAATCATATGCCGGACATTTTGCCGGTACCGAATTAATAGTGCGGCACATTGAAAAGTATTGGTGCCCAACTATTACCAGTAACCAGATTCTTGGCGGCAGGCCGTTTCATTTTAAGGGTGATAACCACACAATGCTAACCTGAGTTCAAATCTTGTTTTTTCATCAAACGATACTTCAGCGGCCTCTGCCAGATTATTTTGAACATGGAGGGAGTCGCTTTTTTTATGCACTATAGACACCTTTTTAACTGGTTTTCACGTGGATTTATGCAAATAGTACAATAATCTTCGAATTTGTACTTAGATTCATTTCACTGATTTTTTATCAATTCCTAATATAGTGCAATTACTTTCAGATATGAATATTTACTTTCTGACTAAAACAAGATAACTTGAAAATGGGTAATGGATTATTTGATTTTTGTCTATAAAGTTTCACTAAATTTCATAATTCAGAGAGGAATCATAAAGATGGATCTTGAATATCAAGCACTGCAGAATAAAAGAGCAGTAGGAACAAAAAAGGATAAGTCAAAATCATTCTTACTAATTATGAAGAAATATAAGTATTATTATCTTCTAATGCTACCCGGTATATTGTATTTTATTATCTATAAGTACATTCCAATGTTTGGCATTGTAATTGCGTTTAAAGATTATGTACCCTGGTATGGGTTTATTAATAGTGAATGGGTAGGATTTAAAAACTTTAATATGTTTTTTTCATCCGTATATTTTTGGAGATTGTTGCGTAATGCATTCGTGATAAACGGGTTAAAAATTATTTTTTCTTTTCCTTTACAGCTGATATTTGCTTTACTGCTCAATGAGGTACTTCATTTAAAGTATAAAAAAATAGTTCAGACTGTTTCCTATCTTCCTCACTTTTTTTCATGGGTTGTATTGGGAGGTCTGATGTTTAATCTCTTCAACACAAACTATGGAGTTATTCCCAAGGTCATGGAGAGTATCGGAATGCAGCCGGTTTCACTTTTAATGTCACCGGGGCTTTTCCGACCTTTATTGGTAATAACGGCGGCCTGGAGGTATATGGGATGGGGGGCTATAGTATATATAGCTGCATTAGCGGGAATTGATCCAAATCTGTATGAAGCAGCAGTGATCGATGGCGCAAATAAATGGAAACAGATGATACATGTAACATTACCTTCAATTATACCATTATTCATAATAATGTTTATCATGAGATTAGGACAGGTATTGGGAAACGACTTCCAACAGATTTTGGTATTAATGAATGAAAATGGGGTTCTTTTTGAAGTAGGCGATGTCTTTGAGACGTTTGTATACAGGATAGGAATACAACAGGGGAACTTTAGTTATGCTTCGGCAGTAGGCTTATTTCAAGGGATTGTGGGATTTGTGTTTGTTGTTTCGACAAACTATGCCGTAAAAAAGATGGGGCAGGATAGCTTATGGTAAATCAGTGGCAGGACTAAAGAATGAATTTGGAAGGGAAGTGTAAAAATGGCTGCAAGAAAAATGAAATTATCAAGAGGGTATAAAGTGTTCCTGACCTTTGATTATATACTTATGTTTTTTATTGCTTTTGTTACAATTCTTCCGTTTGTGTATGTAATATCAATTTCCCTGCTATCGCAGGAAGGATTAATGAAGTATGGATTTACTCTTATCCCTCGTGAATTCAGCCTTGTGAATTATAAATACATTATTACCCGGAATATATCGACCTTTGCAAACGGATATAAAAACACAATATTTATAACAGTTGTCGGCACGGCGATGAATTTACTGGTTACTGCAGGAGTGGCTTATCCATTGTCAAAAAAAAATCTGCCGGCGCGTAATTTAATAACAATGTTTCTTTTCTTCACCATGCTCTTTGGCGGTGGATTGGTTCCGCTATATCTGGTGGTGAAGGGCACCGGACTAATGGATACAAGGTGGGCGCTTATAATTCCTGAGCTGGTAAACGTATGGAATATGCTTATATTAAGAAACTTTTTCATGACTATACCTGATAGCATTGAAGAGTCTGCACAGATAGATGGATGTTCTCCGATGGGAATACTGTTCAGGATAATACTTCCCCTTTCACTTCCTTCAATTATGACCATTGGGTTGTTTTATGCGGTGTATCACTGGAATAATTGGTTTTCGGCCACAATATACATTTCTGACGCAGGTAAAAAGCCAATGATGCAGATATTGAGAGATATTCTCCTGTTGTCAAAGCTGGGCGAAGAAGACTCTTCTGTTGGAAATACAATACAGTCAATCACTGTACCAAGTGTAGGGATAGAAAACGCTTCAATAGTTATTGCGATTTTACCGATATTGGCAGTTTATCCTTATATTCAGAAATACTTTGTAAAAGGGGTCCTGGTTGGATCTGTCAAAGGCTGAAACCGATACTGTCACATGTCTTAAGAATGTTGGAGGCACGAGAAACCTCGAGCCTCGAAACATAACATCGAAGCCTATCTTGGGTTTTCGAAAGAAGCAAAAAATAAAAGGAGGGTTTTTATGTTCAAGATGAAAAAAGCATTGTGCCTGGTCATGGTATTTGTATTCGCATTAGCGGCTGCATTAGCCGGTTGCGGCGCGAAAAATGCACCGGAGGAAAAACCCGCTGTAAATGCGGATACTACGAGTGCAACTGACATCAAAGAGAGTGCTCCTGCTCCTGCCCCTTCAGAGAAACCGATAGAAATCGTTATGCTAAAGTCTTATATTGTACAAGGCAAGCAGGAACAGGCAGTGATTGATGCAATTCAGGAAAAAATACTTGAAGACCTGAATTTGAACATAAAATTTAAGTTTATTACATTCACGGATCAAGTTGAAACGTTGCAGAAGTTGATGCTGATGTCAGCTTCGGGCGAGCAGCTGGATATGTTTACAATATCCACCGTTGCCTTCAACGATATTATCTCAAAGCCTGGATTATTGGCGCCTCTTGATGAAGCTATCAGTAAATACGGAAGCAACTTGAAAAAGGTTATTCCGCAGGAGACCTTTGAGCGCTTCGAAGTAGATGGCAAAACGATATGCATACCTAACAATTCGGGTACCCTTATTCAGGAAGGAATTATTATCCGTCAGGATTGGCTGGACAAGCTGGGATTGGAAATTCCCACATCTATTGAGGAATTGGAAAACGTTATGGAAGCGTTCAAGACGAGAGATCCTGATGGTAACGGCAAAAACGACACAGTACCGCTTGCGGTTATGGAAAATTACCTGAACCTTAATTTTTCTCCGGCTGTGACTAGACTTGCGCCATCGACATTTACAATGCCCGGAATCTGGGATTGCGCGGAAAGTGACGGTACCGTTAAACCAACTTTCTTGAATCCGGATTATGCGGACATGGTCAAGCTAATAAAAAAATGGTATGAAAAGGGATGGCTGAGCAAGGACTTTCTTGTTACTTCCAAAGAACAGTTTGATGAAATGTTTAAAATGGGTAAGGCTGGCATTTATGCTCGCACATGGAAGAATATTGAGTATGAAGTTGAAATGCAGAAAGCAGACCCGAATGTTAAGCTGAGCTATGTGCCGCCTCTGAGTGGCCCCAAAGGGAAAGTGGCACTCGGCAGATATAAAACAAATCAAATGGCTATGGTACCAAGCTTCAGCAAGAACCTGGATACTGTCATCAAGATACTTGATTGGTCTGTAATGAATGAAGAAAACTATATGCTGACGTTGTATGGAATCGAGGGTGTTACTTATAAAAAGGCAGGATCGATTAAGATTGATGCCCCTACTATTGAAGAAAGAGGAGAAACCTTATATTCCGGAATAATGAACAACATAGAGGTGCTGGACTGGATCAAATATCAGGCGGTTGTTTCAGATAAGTATATAGAAGTTGAAAAGTACGTCAACGAACCGGATTGTGATGTGATTTATGGCGATACGGCCGGGATGGCTATGGTGCTTGATGAATTCAATAGCGTGAAGGCTCAGTGTGATACTATTAGAAAAGAATGGTTGACAAAGATGGCTATAGGTGAAATTTCCATTGATAAGTATAGCGATTTTATCAACGAATGGACATCAAAGGGTGGAAATATCTATATTAAAGAGAAAACGGAACAGTATAAGAAGATTAAAGGAATCAAATAGTCGAAATTCAAACTATTTATCTGAACTAAGTTTATCTGAAGGAAGGAAAATCCGCACTGTTACTTCCGAACAGTCAACAGTGCGAATTTTCTTCCTGTGTTAATGAATCGGGAGAGTTACGATGAAGAAACCGAACATATTATGGATATTTTCTGATCAGCACAGAGCTCAGGCTCTTAGCTGCTATGGTGATGAAAATATTAACACGCCTAACCTTGACCGTTTAGCAAGGGAAGGAGCACGTTTCCAAAGAGCCTATTCAAATACCCCTCTTTGCTCGCCTTTCCGCGCAAATCTATATACGGGTAAATACTGTACTACAAATGGAGTTACCTCTCTGCACAGGCCGCTTTTGCCCGTACACCGCACACTGGCGCAGGAATTGCAGGAATTTGGGTATTACACATCACATATGGGGAAATGGCATCTATCGGGAGGTGCCGCTCCGTGTCATTTTGCGTCTCCATATTTTCGTCAGGGATGGGACGAGTGGCTGGGCTGGGAAAATTCCAATTGTCCCTTTGAGACGGAATACTCTGTTGGGATGGGACCTCGGCCGCTTAAAAAGCTCGAAGGATACCAGACAGATATTTTAACAGATTTTACTGTAGAGTGGATAAAAAATCAACCGGCAGATCGTCCATGGTTTCATGTTGTATCAATAGAACCGCCTCATCCTCCTAATGTAGCACCCGAACGCTTTATGGAGATGTTTAGGGACAAAGAGATCAAGCTCAGAGATAATGTTCCGCTGGATCATCCGCAACTTGAAGACTTTAAAGAAAGTATTAGATGTTATTATGCACAGATAGCGAATCTTGATTTTAATGTCGGAAGAATAATAAAAGCATTGGAGGAAACAAACCAGCTTGATGACACAATAATATTTTATTTTTCAGATCATGGAGACTTGATGGGAAGCCATGGAAGAATGCACAAAGGCCGTCCGGAAAGTGAGTCAAGCCAGATCCCGATATTGATCAGATATCCATGGAAAGTTCCTCAGGGTCTGGTAACCGACGCATTAATCAGTGCTGTTGATATTGCGCCTACTTTGCTGGGAATGATAGGAGCTCCGGTTCCTGATTATGTCGAAGGTGAAGATTTGAGCAAGGTTGTTTTCGGTTTGGTAAAGGAAGGCGCAAAGATGGTGTTGCTCCAGTATGAAAGCACATACTTTGCTGAAAATCCTGATGAGCGCTTCAGGTCGGTTATATCAAACCAATGGATGTATACTGTTTTTGGGGCAAATCGACCATCGCAATTATTCGATATGGAAAAGGATCCGTACCAAATGAATAATATTGTAAACAAATCTGAATATGCCGGTATTCAGCAAAAACTTCACAGATTGCTGGAAAATAAATTGGAGGAGATTGGAGACAATTTTCTAAAAGGGGGAAATGATAAGCTATGAACGTAATTGTAATTGTGTGCGATACCTTAAGAAGGGATCATTGCGGACCATATCATAAAGGTAGGCCGCTCAACATGTGCGGTCATCCCGAACAGCCGGATTGGGTTGTTCCAACTCCCAACATGGACAGGCTCGCAGCGAAAGGTACGGTTTTTGAAAATGCGTGGTGTGGTTCAACGCCGTGCATGCCCGCACGCCGGGATATATATACGGGAAGGTACGAATTCCTGGAGCGCGGATGGGGACCGCTTGAGGAAAGAGACCTTGATCTTCCCACTCAGGTTTCGGGCACCCCAAATGAATCAGTTGCTAAGATGATGCGGGATGGCAGACCTGTCAGTTATCTGGTTACGGACCACTTCCATTTATGGGAGAAAGGGTCGGGGAATTACCACATGGGATATACAGGCTTTGAATTTATCAGGGGGCATGAAGCAGATGCCTGGTATACCGATCCTGACGAATTCTTCTGTCCCGAAAAAGATAAATATTACAAAACCGAAAGACATTTCAGGGCGGCACATTTTGAACGCAAATCCGAGGAAGACTGGTTCGCTCCGAAGGTATTTACAAAGGCTTCCGAATGGCTGAGCCGAAATTATAAGCATGACAGTTTCTATTTGCATATTGACTGCTTTGATCCGCACGAGCCATGGGATGCGCCTGAAGAGTATGTCAAGATGTTTGACCCCAGGGGATATGATGTTGAAGAATGGAGAGCGATGGCGCCTTACGATAAGTGGGCCAATAATATGACGGAAAGTGAGTTTTTGCATTTCAGAGCGCGCTATGCAGCTCATGTTACACTTGTAGACAAGTGGCTCGGGAAGTTACTTGACAAGATGGATGAGCTGGGATTGTGGGAAAATACCATGGTAATATTGACAACCGACCACGGTACTTATAATGGCGATCGCGGCCGTATGGGCAAAAGACAGACTCATGAGTTTGGTTCGGTAGGGCATATTCCTTTTATTGTATATCATCCGGAATATGGGCATGGCGAGAGACGCAGCCAACTAGTACAGCTTGTTGACATTTATCCTACTACTTTAAACGCATTATCCAGGCTCGTGCCTGCTGAAAGACACGGCATAAACCTTATTCCAGTTCTGAAGGATCCCGCTGCTCCAACACGCAGCTATGCTTTAGCAGGCCAGTTTGGTATGAGTGTAACCATCACTGACGGAGAATGGGTTCTGCATCAGTCGCCTGTAAAAGAAAACAAGCCATTGAACTGGTACGGATATGTACTGGCCAAATCTATGTCGTATAATCTTGGCGAATTTATTAACGGGAAAAGAGAAGTATTTGATTGCGATCCCTGGTCCGAACCTACCTGGCTCAGCAATAAAAAAGACGACCCCGGTGAACTAAGAAATGTTTGTGATGAGTATCCCGAAAAGCTGCTGGAGATGCAAAAAGTACTCAAGGAAACGTTAATTAGGCTGCGTGCGCCGATAGAACAGCTTGACAGACTTGGAATCAGGGAAAAGTGAAATGACGGGAGTGGACGGACTCCCCTTTGGCGGGGAGTCCGCTGCTGATGGAACGCTCATTCCTAATCCTTGACATCATCACCTTTGTCGATACACACAGGTCTGCAGCTCATTTTGAAATTCGAGTACCCACCCGATAAATTGTACGCCTTTTTGAAGCCCTTGTTGATCAGGATGTTTTGTACTGCGTTGCTTGTTACGCCTCTGTTGCAGTAGGAAACGACTGGTTTATCCCTGTCGAGTGAATCCGCTGCTTTCCTCACTTTCTCCAGAGGGATATTTGTCGAGCCCTTCACATGGGATTGCTCAAACTCACCTTCGAATCTTGCGTCAATGATATTGAGGTCGCTGCCTTCTTCAATCTTCTTTTGCAGATGAGCAGGCGAGATCAGCTTTCGGCCTTTATTTATGGCGTTGTCCAGAATCATGCCGGTATAAATGACGGGATCCTTCGCGGTTGAAAATGGCGGAGCGTATGCCAGATCCAGATGAAACAGGTCTTCCACTTTTGCGCCGAAGCTTATTGCGGTTACAAAAACATCGATGCGCTTATCAACGCCGGCTTTACCTATGATCTGTACACCAAGCAGTTTCCCGGTATTTCTGTCGGCTACTGCCTTGATCAGCATTTCATGTCCATTCATATACTCCGGCTTATCATACTTCATATTATAGCAGGTCACCACATCAAAGCCCTCTGCCAGTGCTTCCTTTTCAGACAGACCGGTCTGTGCAACCGTTAGCTCAAATGCTTTGAAAATGCCTGTGCCCAGGATGCCCTTGAATTCCAGCGTGTTGCCACCAAGCTGTTCTCCGACGATACGTCCCATCTTGTTGGCGGTGGAGCCCAATGGCCGGTATATTGGTTTACCTGTGATCAATGAGTAGCTTTCCGCGCAGTCTCCGCAGGCATATATATCTTCAAAGGAGGTCTGCATTTTCTTATTCACCTCGATGGCTCCGGTGGTTCCAATCGCAATGCCTGCCTTAACAGCCAGCTCCGTATTGGGTCTGGCTCCGACTGATAGAATCACAAGGTCGGCGTCGACGATGCCTCCGCTTTTCAGTATTGCCTTATCTCCCAACTTCACCACAGAATCATTTAGAAACAGGCTAACGCCTTTTTCCTTCAGATGCTTTTCCAGATAAATAGCTATATCCTTATCCAAAGAAGCCATGACGTGATCCGCCATTTCGACCATAGTGACACGGATGCCTCTTGCGGTAAGATTCTCAGCCAGTTCTATGCCGATGAAACCTGACCCGACAATCAAAGCGGTCGAAGGTGAATGATCAATAATAAATTTGTGAATTCTATCAGCACTGGCCACGTTTCGCAGCGTAAAAACATTAGGTCTGTTAACGCCCTCTATCGGCGGGACAACAGGCCTTACACCCGTTGAGATAACCAGCTTGTCATATGAATCCTGAAAAACCTGCCCGGTGGACATGTTTTCTACGGTGAGAAGTTTTGCGGCTGGATCTATTTCCAGAACTCTGTGCCTGACATAGATATCCACATTGTATTTTTTCTTAAAAAAGTTCGTATCCCTTGGGACCAGTTCGGATCGGTGTTCGACCTCTGTACCGATATAATATGGAAGCCCGCAGCCCGAGTAGGAAATATCGCTGTCCATTTCGTAGATTTTGATTTCTGCTTCTTCGTTATTTCTTCTTGCTTTCGCAGCTGCAGAGGTACCTGCAGCAACAGCGCCTATGATCACTATTTTCATGACCTGCTCCTTTCTTAACTTCACAAAAGGCATAGTACAAGCCTCTGTTGAGTATTTATATCATCTATTATATACCCATAAGTTAAACATATTAATAAACTATATTGAAATTGCTGAATTATATAAAAAACGCAAAAAAAATGAAGGAATCAAAACGTGATATTGCAAGAAACGGACGATTCCATAATAATGTAACAAGAATATGATTTTGCGTAATGCGGTGAAATACAGGGTTTGTGGAGGTGTCGCCAACCGAATAAAAGTGGCGCCATTGTTAAATAAAAATAAATATTGAAATTTGTGAAAAAAAAATTGCAAAACGATTAAAAAAGTAGTAAAATCAAACGCATAAAAAAAGTTACATCAAAGTAAGGGTGAGGTATATGAGCAATGAAGGTTTGCCAAATAAACAAGGTCTGTACGATCCTGCATTTGAACATGATGCATGCGGAATGGGTTTTGTCGTAAGTATTAAAGGAGAAAAGACCCATGATATAGTGGATGACGCATTGACCGTACTGGAGAACCTCAGTCACAGGGGAGCCAGCGGAGCTGATGAGAATACAGGTGATGGAGCGGGAATCATGATCCAGATCCCTCACGACTTTTTCGGCAGAGAGTGTGGTGCGCTTGGCTTTCAGCTTCCCGAACAGGGGAATTATGGCGTGGGGATGATTTTTGCACACAGGTATGATGATTTTAGAAAAACACAAATAGAGGTGTTTGAAAGTATTGTCCGTGAGGAAGGTCAGAAAATCCTGGGCTGGAGAGAGGTGCCCATTGATAAAACCTCTGTAGGCGAAAGTGCGAGGGCGGTGATGCCCAGATTTATTCAGGTTTTTATAGAAAAGAGTCCAAATATCGCTGACGAAAGGGATTTTGAGAGGAGACTCTACGTTATCAGAAAAAGAGCGGAAAAGACTATTGTCCCAATGTGCAAAGAAAAGGGAGGCATCTTCTATGTATCCAGTCTTTCTTCTAAAACCATTGTTTATAAGGGTATGCTTACCGCGCAGCAGTTGAGGAGTTTCTATCTGGATCTTTCCGACCTTGACCTAACATCAGCGCTGGCTATGGTTCATTCAAGGTTCAGCACCAATACCTTTCCGAGCTGGGCGCGGGCTCATCCGAACCGGTATATCGTCCACAACGGCGAGATCAACACCATCAGAAGTAATGTCAACTGGATGAAGGCAAGACAAAAATGTATGGAATCGCCGCTCTTCGATGATATCACTAAAATTTACCCGATCGTTGATGAGACAGGTACGGATTCCTCCATGTTCGATAACAGCCTGGAATTTCTTTACCATACAGGCAGATCGCTGCCCCATGCAGTGATGATGATGATCCCTGAACCATGGGAAAAGAATGAACTGATGTCTGAGTCGAAGAAAGAGTTTTACCGTTTCCAGGACTTTCTGATGGAGCCGTGGGACGGTCCTGCCGCAATGGCATTTACGGATGGGGATGTCATTGGGGGAGTACTTGACAGAAATGGTCTTCGCCCATCAAGGTATTATGTAACCAAGGATGACAAGGTGATTCTTGCCTCCGAAGTCGGCGTAGCGGATATCCGACCTGAAAATGTAAAGTATAAGGGCAGGCTTGAGCCGGGCAGGATGCTTCTCATCGATACCGTTGAAAAAAGGATCATATCGGATGATGAAATAAAGGAATATATATCGAAACAGCATCCATACGAACAATGGAACAAAAAGCATATTTTCGATCTCAATGGGCTGTCCGCCATCAATGAACAGCCCATCCTCAATGAGCAGCCCGACCACAAGCCGGAAGAGGAAAAGGCCCGCGAAGGTCTGCTGCAGCAGCAAAAAGCCTTTGGATATACGTTTGAGGACATTACAAAAATGATCCAGCCTATGGCGGCCGAGGGAGAGGACCCCGTGGGGGCCATGGGAATGGACTCTCCGCTGGCTGTATTGTCAGAGCAGCCGCAGATGCTTTATTTATATTTCAAGCAGTTGTTTGCTCAGGTAACAAATCCGCCAATCGACGGAATCAGGGAAGACATCGTTACGTCCGGCAGCATTCTCCTTGGGACAGCAGGAAATTTGCTGGAGCCGGATAAAAAGAATACAGCCAGTATCTTTTTGGAGCATCCAATATTGACCGATGAGCAGCTCAATACGCTGAAGAGTCTGAATGATGAACATTTCAGAGCGACGACCATCTCCATCCTGTATAAAGTCCAGGATGGAGCGGAGGCTATGAAAAAGGCATTATCAAGGATATTCAGAGAAGCTGACAAAGCTATTGGGTCAGGGGCAAATGTCATTGTACTTTCTGACAGAGGCGTTAATAAGGAATTTGCTGCGATTCCTGCACTTTTAGCATCTTCTGGCCTTCATCACCACCTTATCAGGAAGGAGATCAGAACCAGTGTTGGTATCGTTCTGGAATCGGGTGAGCCCAGAGAAGTGCACCATTTCTGCGTGCTGATCGGATACGGCGTAACTGCGGTCAATCCTTACCTGGCATATGAAACCATCAGAGATCTTTCGGAAAAAGGATTGCTTGGAGACGTGACTTATGAAGAAGGAAAGAAGAATTTCATAAAGGGCAGCGTGAAGGGCATTCTGAAGGTGCTTGCCAAAATGGGCATTTCTACAATGCGAAGCTACCAGGGAGCGCAGATATTTGAGGCAGTTGGCCTGAAGCAGGAGCTAATAGATAGATTTTTTACAATGACGCCGTCCAGACTGGAAGGCATCGGGCTTGAGGAGCTGGCGGAAGAGAACCGGATGAGGCATGGGAGCGCTTATGACGAAAACTCTCCTTATACCGACACTCTTGAGCCGGGCGGCATCTTTCAGGCCAAGGACGATGGTGAAAGCCATTTGTATTCCCCCGAAACAATATATATGCTGCAGAGAGCATGCAGAGAAGGGGATTACAGGCTGTTTAAATCATTCACAAATAAAATAGATGACGAAGAAATAATGACCATAAGAAGCCTGCTGGAGTTTAAATATGCCGAGGGAGATACCATTCCAATAGAGGATGTGGAATCCGTTGAATCGATCGTCAAGAGGTTTAAGACAGGAGCAATGTCATACGGCTCAATCAGCAAGGAGGCCCACGAATGCCTGGCCATCGCTATGAACAGGCTAGGAGGGAAGAGCAATACCGGTGAGGGCGGAGAAGACACTGAGCGATTCAAGGTCCTGGAAAACGGAGACTCTAAAAAAAGCGCAATCAAGCAGGTTGCTTCAGGTCGTTTCGGCGTTACCAGCAATTATCTGGTAAACGCTCATGAAATTCAGATCAAAATGGCCCAGGGCGCGAAACCGGGCGAAGGAGGACAGCTCCCGGGGAGAAAGGTCTATCCGGAGATTGCCAGGGTCAGGCACTCAACGCCAGGCGTGGGTCTGATTTCACCTCCGCCGCATCATGATATTTATTCGATTGAAGATCTTGCGGAGCTGATCCACGATCTTAAAAATGCCAACAGGGAGGCCAGGATCAATGTCAAGCTCGTATCCGAGGTGGGTGTTGGGACGATCGCCGCGGGTGTGGCCAAGGGAAAAGCCGACGTGATCCTGATCAGCGGATATGACGGCGGAACCGGTGCTTCTCCATGGACCAGCATTAAAAACGCAGGACTTCCTTGGGAGCTTGGCTTGTCGGAGACACACCAGACACTGGTTCTCAACAGGCTCAGGGACCGGGTATTACTGGAAACCGACGGGAAGCTTATGACGGGGAAGGATGTAGTCATTGCAGCGATGCTTGGTGCTGAAGAATTTGGATTCGCAACGACTCCGCTCATTGCGCTCGGATGTGTTATGATGAGAGTCTGCAACCTGAACACCTGCCCCGTTGGAATCGCTACTCAGGATAAAAACCTGAGGAAGTATTTCACAGGGAAGCCGGAGTACGTTGAAAACTTTATGCGGTTTATTGCGCAGGATATGCGCGAAATAATGGCTAAACTGGGCTTCAGAACGATTAATGAAATGGTGGGGCGCACCGACAGGCTCAGGGCAAAACCGGGCGTTAAGAATTGGAAGGCATCGAGACTGGACCTGTCCGCAGTTCTTTATCAGCCATATGCCGACGCCTCCATTAACCGGTATCACACGGTGAAACAGAATCACCTGATGGACAGGTCAATCGATTTGAAAAAAATCCTTCGAATCTGCAAGCCTTCGCTGGAACACAAAAAACCGATCAGAGCAAGATTAAAAATCGAAAACACTGACAGGGTTGTGGGCACGGTCACAGGCAGCGAAATAACCAGAAAATACGGAGAAGAGGGACTGCCGTATGATACTGTCAGGCTTGCATTTTTGGGGTCAGCGGGACAGAGCTTCGGCGCGTTTATACCAAAAGGAATGACCCTGGAGCTTGAAGGAGACGCCAACGATTATATCGGGAAAGGCTTGTCAGGCGGTAAAATCATTGTATATCCGCCAAAAGCATCCGACTTTAAGCCTGAGGAAAACATCCTCATTGGAAATGTTGCTTTTTATGGTGCAACCGAGGGAGAAGCTTATATCAACGGCATCGCGGGAGAAAGATTCTGTGTCAGAAACAGCGGTATCACAGCCGTCGTCGAAGGCGTCGGAGATCATGGCTGCGAATACATGACGGGAGGAAGGGTCGTAGTCCTAGGTAAGACGGGAAGAAACTTTGCGGCAGGCATGTCGGGCGGTATTGCATACATTCTTGACTTTGATGTGAGATACTGCAACAAATCCCTGGTATTGATCGAAAAGATCGATTCTGATGAGGAAATGGAGGAGGTCAGACATATGATCACAAAGCATGTCGAATATACCGGAAGCCCTCTGGGGGCAAGAGTTCTGGCCGATTGGGAGAACTATTCGAAGCGGCTGACCAGAGTAATCCCAAAGGATTATAAGCAAATGCTGATCAACATAAGCGAGGCTCACAAAGCGGGTCTGACGGGTGACGAAGCGCTGATGGCCGCATTTGAGAGGGGAATTTGAGGAGACCAGGTTGAAGTATATGAAAACGGTTTGGGGATGAGGAAACCAAGCTGGAATATAAGAAACAGACCTTGTGGATGAATGATCAAGCAGGAGTATAAGAAACAGGCTTTGTGGATGAATGACCAAGCTGGAGTGCAGAAAATAGGTTTGGAGTAATAGAATGTTAAGGTGGGAATAAAAATGGGGAAAATTACAGGGTTTTTAGAATATGATAGAAGCGATCCCGAAAAACGGTCTGCCCGGGAAAGAATCAAGGACTGGGATGCGATACAGCTTTCACAGGATGAAGAGACGGTCAGGAAACAGGCTGCCCGGTGTATGAACTGCGGGATACCATACTGCCATGGAGGGATCCTTTTGAATGGAATGGCGGCAGGTTGTCCTGTTCGCAATCTTATTCCCGAGTGGAATGATCTGGTCTACAAAAAGCAGTGGAAGGAAGCATATAAAAGACTGATCAGAACAAACCCTTTCCCGGAATTCACAGGCAGGGTGTGTCCCGCACCATGTGAAGGCTCCTGTACTGAGGGCTACAATATGGAGGCTGTGACGATCAGCAGTATTGAATATGCAATCATTGAGAAAGCCTTTGCGGAAGGCTGGACACAGGCCAGGAAAGCAAAAGAGACAGGAAAGAGGGTCGCTGTTGTGGGCTCGGGGCCTTCAGGTCTGTCGGCTGCCTATTATCTTAATGCGGTAGGGCATGATGTGACAGTCTATGAGAGAAATGACAGGGCAGGAGGACTGCTCATGTACGGGATCCCGAATATGAAGCTGGAAAAGAGTGTTGTGGAAAGACGCCTTGAGCTCATGAAAGCTTCCGGGATCAGATTTGTGCTGAATACGGAGGTCGGAAGGGATATCCGGGCGAAGGAGCTGGTTGATCGTTTTGATGCGGTTGTGTTGTGTGCGGGCGCAACCAAACCAAGGAGTCTTGAGGTAGAAGGAAAGGATTTGATTGGCGTACATTACGCCGTTGACTTTCTAAAAGCAAATACCAAAAGCTATCTGGATTCAAATTTGCAGGACGGCGGCTGCATCAATGCCGGAGGAAAGCATGTGGTCATCATCGGCGGGGGAGATACCGGAACGGACTGTGTCGCAACATCCCTGCGGCATGGCTGCGAGAGTGTGGTTCAGTTTGAAATACTGCCCGAACCCCCTCGCAAGAGAAATGAAAAGTCCAATCCATGGCCGGAATGGCCCAAGAAGCTAAAAGTGGACTATGGGCAGGAGGAGGCAATATGTCTTGCCGGAAAAGACCCCAGGAATTACCTGATATCTACTAAAAAGATCGTCGGAAATGAAAAGGGTGAGGTAAAAGAGGTCCATACAGCAGATATTACATGGAGCAGGGACGCCAATGGGCGTTTTGTACCGCAGGAAGTACCGGGAAGCGAAAGGGTATGGAAAGCAGACATAGTATTGCTTGCCATGGGATTTCTCGGGCCGGAGGATACGATTCCAAGTGAGTTGAAGCTGGATCGGGACGCCGGAAGTAATGTGAAAGCAGACTATGGAGCTTTTGAAACCAATGTGGAGAAGGTGTTTGCCGCCGGAGATATGCGGCGGGGTCAGAGCCTTGTCGTCTGGGCTATTCAGGAGGGGAAGCTCGCAGCAAGGGAAGTAGATAAATACCTTATGGGCAAAACAGTACTGAAGTAAACTCACCTTCGGATATAAATGCGAATTTCCCATATCGGGTGTGAGGTTTCCACGGACGTAACCATATACTAATCAGGAGCATATTTGTACATCCTCATTTGCCTGGGAGCGGGCTTTGACATGCTTCCATTTGCCGGAACGGAAGCGCAGGAATACGACTGCAGCTCTGGTATACTGATCCAGCACCAGTGCGACCCATGCTCCGATGAGACCCCAATGGAATACAGTCACAAAGATATATGCCAAAACTACACGAAAGATCCATATCCCAAAGATTGATGCATATAAGGGAAACATTGTATCACCCGCACCTCTTAATGCACCTGCCAGAGAGAGTTGCGTTGATTGTCCGGGTTGGGATAACGACAATATTTTCAATACCGTACCCGCCATTGCGGCAACCGCCAGATCCTGTGTATATAGGCGTGCAATGGGATGTGAAAAAAAAATAAACAAAAGGCCGACAGAACAGGCAACTGCCAAAGCCATATGATGCACAATATCTGCATACTTTTGTGCCTTTTCCTCTTCGTTGGCACCCAGACTCTGGCCGACCAGTGTAGTAGCGGCGATACCGAAGGCCATGCTGGGAGAAAATGCCAGACCGCTAATGTTCAGACCTATCTGATGAGCTGCAAAGCCCAGTGTGCCAAGGCCTGAAACAGTACGCGCAAAAATCATCAACCCGCTCTGTAAAACAAACTGCTCAAACGCTGCAGGCAGGCCAATTGAGAACACCTTTTTTATTATACTCCAGTCAAATCGGTATTTGTTTTTTCGGCGAAGTGAGATCACAGAATAACGAGTGCCGAATAAAATAAATAACCCGACCGCGCACGCAAGGACTCTCGAAAGGGTCGTTGAAACGGCAGCTCCCGATACGCCCCATTTCGGAAAGCCCAGCTTTCCGTATATCAGCACATAATTCCCGAAAACATTCAGAAGATTACTTCCTATATTATAAAGCATCGGCAGCTTTGTTTCGCCTGCACCTCTCAATGCCGCTGTCACACCCATTGTAACAGCCTGAAATACCAGCCCGGAACACACAATCTGAAAGTATGCCGTAGCATCCTGAACTACGTCTGCTTCCGCACCCATGAATAGAACTACATATGGCGCGAAAATTACCCCAAGCGCACTAATAATGATACCTAATACCGTATTGACCACAAGAATTTGCCGGGTAACCGACGCCGCCTTCTCAGCGTCACATGCGCCGATGTTCCAGGCAACAAGGGTGGTGGTTCCTACATTGACAGCCGCAAACAAGGCAAGTAAAAGCATGAACGGCTGGTTAGTCAGGCCTACTGCGGTGATGGCGGCTGGATTGAGCTGACCGACCATGATCATGTCTACCATCCCGAATAAAGTTGACATAACAAGCTCAATAAATGCCGGCCATGTGATCGATATTACTTCGCGCCGCATCCGGATATGATTGAAGTGCTCCTGCGTACTCATTGTTTTTCTTTTTTTGAACAGAAATTGCAGCAACTAAACGTCATCCCTTCCGATATGCTGAAAACCAATATGTCTATTGTAACGCTATTGAAGAGATATTTCAAATTTAACTGCCGTCTCTTTGCTGCCGTCAGGGCAAAAATGAACAATCAGGGTGAAAACCGCAATTCTGATATCCTTGCTTGCTAATGACAGATATGGTATTCTTGCGTTAGGATGCGGAAGAGGTAAAGAGATAAAGAAGGGGCCTTAATGTTAATTAGAAGAGATGTAGCAAAATTAGCTTTTCCAATTTTGGTAGAACAGCTTTTTATAACGACCATAGGCGTATTAAACACCATCATAGCCAGTGGCATTGGAAAAGAAGCCATCTCTGCTATTGGGACAGTGGATTCGTTTAACAATATTATTATCTTTTTCTTAAATTCAATGGCTGTGGGTAGTACTGTGGTCGTTGCCCAGTATATGGGGCAAAAAAACAAACAAAAAGCTAAAGAAGCCGGAATGCAGGCCATTTTTTCAGGTGTTCTTATTTCATGCCTGATTACTTTTGCGATTATTGCTTTTAAAAATAATATCCTGCTTTCTTTTATCGGAAAAGCGGAGAAACAGGTGGTTGAGTATGCAGTTGTTTACTTTGGAATAACGCTGCTGAACTATCCTCTCACTGCAATTTCATTTGTTGCAAGCGGTATCCTAAGGAGCTCTGGTTATCAGAGCAAGACCATGAAGATAAATATTACGATTACCGTCACCAACATTGTTTTAAGTTATTTATTGATCTATGGCGTATCAATGGAGAATCAACATGTGAATATCGTTATACCCGGTATGGGCGTAAAGGGTGCGGCCATTGCTATAACGACAGCGAGGCTGGTGGGCGTTGTTTTGTTTTTATTCGCGCTGTTGAAGAATTATGAAGGGATCAGCTGGAAAGAAATAAAGAGTTTCAGAATCAACCTTGAAATGCAAAAAACAATTTTGAATATTGGACTTCCGGCCGGTATAGAGTCATTTATTTTCAATATCGGAAAGTTTGTGCAGCAAATCATTATAATTTCTCTTGGCACAGCAAGCATAGCCGCAAATACGATATCGTGGTCGGTTTTCGGTCTGCTTACTATTCCGGGGAATGCTTTCTCTATTGTAGCAATGACGATGGTGGGCTACTCCATGGGAATGGAGGAATATGATGAAGCTGGAAAAATTAATATATATCTTGTTAAGCTGGCGATGGTTTCCAAGGTGGCGATCAGCCTGATCGTATTTCCGCTTGCCTCAATTATTGCTTCCGCCTATTCAGCAGATGCCGAGGTTATAATGCTGACCTCACAGATAATTCGTATAAACGCAGTCTCAATACCTCTCTTGTGGCCTGTAGCCTTCATTGTTCCGTCCGGTCTCAAGGGAGCGGGTGACACCAGATTTACAATGGTTGTCTCTGTTATAAGCATGTGGACATTCAGAGTATTGGTGGGATACATTTTGAGCATATTGCTGGGTATGGGTGTCGTTGGTATGTGGGTCGCCATGTGTTTCGACTGGATCGCCCGCGGGATTATTTATTACATCCGTTTGCTAAGAGGAAAATGGATAAAGAAAATGGTTGCATAATGACGAATATCCGGATGGGAGGATATAACAAACCCCGCTGCGTTTGAGTGTTATCGCTATCGCTGATATGTATTCCAGCCACAAACATCCCTTCCATTTGAGAATTTATAGGTTTATTGCTAGTTGTTTGAACGACGCGTTACAATCAGAAAACAACCAACCGTTCAAGACATTAATGTTACTAAGTATACGCCACTACTCGTTTTTGCAGCTTTAGAACAGAATCGTTCTATATAAAGCCTATTTTATAGACTATCTGCTATAAAACACAGGAAATATAGTCCTAAAACTGCAAAAATGAGTAGCGAGGTCGTTTTTCTCCATCTATACCGGAAAATCTTTTATATTTTCAGAAGGAAAAATATATTGCAAATACACTAAATTTATCCCAATAACATGCTAAAAACCCGCTGCGTCTTCTGCTTGGCGGGTTTCGTGTGGCGTACCTGAAGGGATTCGAACCCCCGACCTACGGATTAGAAGTCCGTTGCTCTATCCAGCTGAGCTACAGGCACATATTTAGTAAAAAAAATGGAGCGGGTGATGGGAATCGGACCCACGCAATCAGCTTGGAAGGCTGATGTTCTACCATTGAACTACACCCGCACGCATCGTCTTGACTTCCGACTTTCATATTATACAGTCGAGTCTCTTTTTTGTCAATGCCGGATAACAGCATTTTTTCAAGAAGTGAATTGCCAAAATATTGAAAATAATATTAGGGGATTGACAATCAAGAGTGGATATGGCAAAATATTTCAAATACTTAAGCGGTTACACCGCATATAAAATAAGGATGATTATGCCGCCGTTGGCGGATAATCTTAAGTGAGTATGCTTAAGAGCGGCAAACTTGAGCAGCATAGGGGCAAAAGCCCTACACGCGGGAAACTAACCTGCGGAGTCACTTTAACAGGTGATTCTGCGGGCTTTTTTATTATAACAGGCATTTTACCGTATGCGGTATTTTATTTAATGAGTTAGAAATGGGGGCGAGTGAATGCATTCATCAGTCGATCCGGCTATAGCAGTGAAGAATCTGACCAAGGTATTCAGGACCAAAATAAAGAAGGAGGGTTTCAGAGCAAGTCTGAGATCACTCACCAAACCTGAATACAAGGAGATCACTGCGGTGCATGACATTGATCTTGAGGTTCCACGTGGCGAATTGATTGCCTTTCTGGGACCGAACGGCGCAGGGAAATCCACTACCATCAAGATGCTAACGGGTATTTTGCAGGCTACCTCAGGAAGCATGTATGTGCTTGGACTTGATCCCCAGAAGCAGAGAAATCTTCTGTCGTTCAGGATTGGCAGTGTCTTCGGTCAAAAGTCACAGCTCTGGTTCCATCTTCCACCCATTGACAGCTTCAGGCTGCTTGGTGCGATATACGAGGTAGACCGAAGGGAGTTGGACCGGAGAATACACGAGATAATTGAGTTGTTTGAAATAAAGGAGCTCATGGAGATACCGGTAAGAAAGCTTTCGTTAGGACAGCGTATGAGATGTGAGTTTGCGGCATCCATCCTTCATAAACCTGAAATCATTTTTTTGGATGAGCCAACGATCGGTTTGGATGTGTTGGTAAAACAAAAAATCAGAGAGCTGATCACCCGCCTCAATAAGGAAGAGGGAACCACAATATTCCTCACAAGCCATGATATCGGCGATGTGGAGCAGCTTTGCAGCAGGGCGGTTATTGTCAATCATGGCAGGATCGTCATGGATAGCTCTGTCAAGTCTCTGAAGTATGGTTATTTAAATCAAAAGATTATTGACATTAAATTTGATTCATTATCAGACCCCGCTAAACTCGAAGGGCTTAAAATTCTGAAGAGTAATTGCCTTGCGATGAAGATCGAGGTGGATGAGGGCGATGGTATCCAGAATGTTATGCTGAGCCTGATGCAAGCTGGCAACATTCAGGATGTGACCATATCGGACATTCCGATGGAAAAGATTATTGGGGACATATACAGGGATAAAGGTCTGGAAGAGACAACACGCGCCGATGATCAGATGAATGTGGAGAAGGACTCATACGCCGGCGCACATATGAATGTGAAAGGTAATTCATACACCGGGATAAACTCGGAGGACGGGGGGAGTCAGGTGTGAAACTACGCAAGTACCTCCTGGTGATAAAAACCAACATCAGTAATAACATGGTCTATGCAGCCGATGTGTTTTCGGGGGCACTATTCTTTGCGTTGATTGTTTTCGTATTTATGGAGCTGTGGCAGGCGATATCTGCCAACAGCGGAAACATGGAGGGATATACCGTCAACAGGCTCGTCTGGTATTATGTGGCCGCAGAGACAGTTGTGTTTTCAAAATGTGACGTCTTTCAAAGCATGAACCGTGAGATCAAAGGCGGAGGGATTGCTTACAAGCTGAATAAGCCTTATCATTTTGTCCTTTATCAGCTGGCCGAGGGTATGGGGCAAATTTCTGTCAGATTGCTTATGAATCTGACGGTGGGGATAATACTTGGGTTTCTTTATGTCGGGGGACTTGAGGGGTTCGACCTGAGAGCGCTGCCTGCGGTTATCCTTTCTGTCATACTGGGCATTTTCCTGAACTTTTTTATGGATGCCGTCATAGGCATGTCATCCTTTTGGACAGAGGATAATTCGGCATTCTACTGGATAGCACAGAAGCTCTCCTTCATGATGGGCTTGTTTTTGCCTCTGGAGTTTCTGCCGGATATTATTCGGAAGATCGCCCTGTACCTGCCGTTTTCTTACATTGCCTATGCGCCGGCCAGATTGTTAACCTCATTTTCAATGAAGGAGTTTTGGGGTATCGTACCTGTTCAGGTGTTTTATGCAGCACTATTTGCAGCGCTTTCAGCACTGATTTATTCGAAAGGAGTGAAAAAGCTTAATGTCAACGGGGGATAGACGAGGAATACCGATCCGAAGAAAAGCTTTAGGCAGCGTTTTGAAGCATCTTAAGCTGATTTGCCTGTATTTCAAGTACAATCTGCAGGCAGCAATGGAGTATAGAGTGAGCTTCATTTCACAAGCGCTGGGAATGGCGCTGAACAATGCGTTCTTTGTATTCTTCTGGTGGGTTATATTTGAGAAGGTTACATCCATCGGCGGCTATGGCTTCAAAGAGGTGATGGTTATTTGGGCTTTGGCGTCTTCGACATATGGCTTTGTCCATGTGTTTTTCGGAAATTTACGGGAGCTGCCGATGATCATTATCAATGGTGAACTGGATACGTATCTGCTGCAGCCTAAGAGTGTTTATCTGAATGTATACTGTTCAAGGATGCTTGTATCAGCATGGGGGGATCTCACCTTCGGAGTCATAATGTTTGTATTGGTTTACGGGTTGGATCCTGCTAAGCTGCTGCTGTTCCTTCTCTTTACTGTTGCCGGGGGTCTGCTTGCAGGATCTGTCATGTCCGTTGCTGACACTTTGACATTTTTTATCGGAAATTCATCTACAATATCAAGGCTTGTGATGGAGTTCCTTCTAAACTTCTCGCTTTATCCGGACAGCATATTCCGCAGAGAGGTCAAGCTAATCATGTATTCAATACTGCCTGCAGGCTTCGTTGTGTTTGTGCCGTTCAGGCTGCTTTCGGCTTTTAGCTGGTACGGATTGCTGGGTCTGCTGGCCATTGATGCGGTCTATATTGCTTTAGCATACCTGCTTTTTAGATACGGATTGAAGAAATACGAATCCGGTAATTTGATCACAACAAAGCAATAAACAAAATTATTGCGCAATATCTATATTGGCCTGAACAGCAACATAGAATTCACCTTGAAAATTATTGCCTTCTTTATTTGATTGTATAATGATGGGATAAGTTATATAATAGTCATGGAGCATGTGCCGTCAGACCATTGCTGATCGCGAGGGTCTGCTATTATTTAAGTTTTGGGGGAATGCACTGATGTTGTTCTATATAGCACTTGCAATAGGGGCTTTTTTCATTCTGTTCTGGTGTGCTCAGCTCATATTTTTCAGATTACATATGAACTGGACAAATCTGATTATACCGTCGGACGAGGATGATGAAATGGCTGGGGTCAGCGTGATTCATCCGATCAAGGATTTGGATTTTGAATTGGATAAAAATCTTGAGTCGTGGTTCAGACAGAATTACAGGGGACCTGTGCAGCATATATTCAGCTTCCAGACGCCGGACGATCCTGCAATACCGGTCGTACAGTCCATTATCGATCAGCATCCCGACATTGACTGCCGGATCATAGTGAATCCTGTTATTACCGGGTTGAACGGTAAAAGCTCTAATATGGTTTATGGAGTAAAGCAGGCGAAATATGACCTCTTACTTTTCGGAGACAGCGATATTAGGATTAAGCAGGACTTTATTGTAAAAATGATCCGCCCTCTCAGGAAGGAGAAGGTTGGAATGACCACCTGCGGCCAGGTCAATATTGGCGGAAGTGATTTCTGGACCAGATTTTTCACATTTACGCAAAACAGCGAAACAGATTTCATTTGGGCATTCTTAACGAAACTCGGCATGGATCTGGGTGCTACCGGCGCGGCGTTTGCCATTAGAAAGCAGCTTCTGGCTGAGGTCGGTGGTCTGGAAGCGTTCGGAAGCTCGCTTCTTGAGGATCTGCATTTGGGAAACACACTTTATAAAATGGGGTATAAACTTATTCTTGGACCATTTATCGAATGTCACGTCCAGAAACTTGGGAAGGAAAAGTCATTCAATTACGCAAGGCGTCTGGCAGTAGGTATAAAAGCCCATATAGCCGTTGAGCTCCCTTCATTTATACTGATGATATTCTGGTACTGGATCATACTTCTTATCGGAATTATTTTTTCGAATCCGTATGTTGTTTATCTGTCCTTTATATTCATGACTTTGAGAGTAATCCACGGCCTGATTATGAGAGTTTTGACAAAAAACAGGATTATGCTCACAGACATAGTGACTCCGCTGTTTTTCGATCTGTTTGCAACCTTCTATCTGATTTTCTCCATCAGCAATTCTTCTGTGGTATGGAGAGGTATCAAGTATGAAGTGAAAAAAGGTGGATACATAGAGGATGCGGTTGAAGGCGTCGAGGAAATCGAACTCGAAGAGGAAGAAGCAAAGATATAAGAGCATGCAACACAAAGGGGTGGAACTCAGGTATATCCACCCCTAAAGTCAGCTTGTTTGCGTTGTATTTAATATCCTATTTTCCATAATTCTATAAAGGGCTTCCGTTCTCTTTTTTATAAAATCCTTTTCGCTTTTTAATCCATTTTTAAGTCCAACATTTGCAATCGTGTATATCACCGGATTCCTCCAATTGGCGGGGAATCTTTGAATAGTGCTTTTTAAGCTGAAAAAGTTCTCTTTTACATATTGGTAACCTGAGTATAATTCGTTCACGGTCATGTTTTTGGGGATATATGTGGGCGTACAGTGGTCATAATATTGCCAGTCTTCGGTTATTAGCCTGTTTTGCTCCTTAAAGTTTTTATAGATTTCTGTTCCGGGATAGGGTGTAAGAATATTGAAGGTAGCTGAAGGTATTTTGGATTTATAAAAAAATTCCAGGGTTTCGTCAAATACCGATCTTTCATCATCATCAAAGCCGAATACAATCGAAGCGTGAAAAATAATTCCATGGCCCATTATCTCCGATATTGCAGCAAGTGTTTCTTTTTGGCTTTTCATACTTTTGCTCATTCTCTTCATTTTCTGTTCAGAGACGGTTTCAAGGCCTATAAATAACCCTTTGCATCCGCTGTCAGCTGCGAGCCTCAAAAGTTCGCGGTTTTTAATAAATGAAATCGACGCCTGGCCCACCCAATGAATGCGTAAGGGCTTTAGAGCTTCGAACAGCTGTTTTGCGTATATCTGGTCACCCACAATATTATCATCAAGAAACATGAAATTGGTCGCGCCTGAATTTTCTATGTCGGCTATAACTCTGTCAACCGCAACATGCCGGATGCTCCTTCCAAAGAACTTCCAAACGCTGCAGAATTCGCACGAATAGGGACACCCCCTTGAGGTAACGACAGGCTGTAGGCCGAGTACCGAGCTGCCGGTCATCAAGTCTCTTCTTGGAAGCGGGTAATCATTCAGATTATGGGTTATGTTGCCATAATAAAAAGGTTTCATTGATTCGCGTTCGGCATCTTCCAGCATTTCGGCCCAAACCGGTTCCGCTTCACCTATGATGACAGAATCACAGTGAAGAATGGATTCCTGCGGCAGAACGGTGGGATGAATTCCTCCCAGAACTACTTTTTTGCCTCTTTTACGAAACTCATCGGCAAGTTTGTAGGCCCTGGATGCTGTACCGGTCATACAAGTAATACCT
The DNA here is from genome assembly GCA_023435745.1 of Bacillota bacterium. Lineage (GTDB taxonomy): Bacteria > Bacillota > Clostridia > Acetivibrionales > DTU013 > JAEYRF01. The sequence continues at coordinate 112,091 of JAEZMD010000003.1, forward strand.
ACCAGATCACATGCCGTGTTAAAATCAACCTTTTGATCTTCTTCTTCAATGATCCTTACATCATGTCTATTTTCCGTGAGAGCAGCAATATATAAAAGGGATATCATTGGAAACCGGATGGTTTTTTCTATTTTCCTCGTCGGATCTTCATCTTTTGCCGGAGAAATCAAAAGTATTTTCATTTTTATTGTACCACCCTTCTTTGGATAAAGTTCTTTTTGCCTGCTTCATTATAGTAAATCACTGGATCTGATTTTGCTGCAAAAAGCCATAATCTGCAGCGGTATCAAATTTTAATGCTTCGTAAAATAAGCAGATATGCCGCGTATATGGCAGCGGATATTCCGAGGCAGGCTATAATCTGCACAAATGCACTGCTGTTAAAAATAATAAGATTGAAAAACCATACCAATACCTCTCTGAGAGGCTTGATTGGAGTAAACACACTGATGATCGCCGCCAATACGATATCAATCACCCAACCGACCCAATAGGACTGCGCAGCAGTCAGAGTGTGGATAAAAACACCGACTAAAAAAAGGAAGGAAAACTGCTGTAGGTAAGCAAGCACGACCCCGTTTTTTGACCAACCGAATATTTCAACCACATTATACATAGTATGGTAAGTGCTGAACAATTTATCCAAGGTATAAAAGACAATTAAATTCAGAGCCGATATAACAGCGGAAAAAACGATATAATTTAAAACACTGCCCCAATAGAAATCGATTTTCTTACCATTTAAATGCATGATCTTTTTAAAGTTAAGAGCAGGAATAAATATTGCGGCCAGAATGATCCCCAGATACCAAAATTGCCCCACACTGATTTCCACGGAAGTGGTTTTGAAAGCATAGTGATCAAGCGATGCATCTATGCAGCCAATAAGGAACACAATCACTGTGATGATATAAGTGAGCTTTGACTGCCTGAAGTTGATCTTTGCTATAGCCAGGGCTTTATCAGAATGATTCTTCATTTTCATTTCCCCCTACCATATTTATAAAGAACTCCTGTAATCCGAGTGATTGGATTGTGATACCGTCAGATGCGTCGATTCTCCTATCAAAAATGGACGCAGATGTAAATCCGCCTATTGTCTTTTCTCCAATAACATTCAATCCCTTTATAAGGGATTTTACTTTATCAGTCAGTCCTGTTAATGAATATGCCTTCTCATCAATATCGCTGATTGAGGATTGCAATAAAATTCTGCCGCCGTCAATAATGATCAGTTCATCGGCTGTTTTGGCTATTTCATCAATCAAATGAGTGGATACGATGATAATTCTCGGGTGATTTTCAAAGCTTTCTGTCAGCATTGTGTAAAATTGTTTCCGCATAATCGCATCAAAACCTAAAACAGGCTCATCCAGAATAACGATTTTTGAATTGCTTGCAAGGCTTAAAAGAGTTGTCACCATTGTTTGCATGCCAAGGGAAAGCTGTTTATATTTTTTCTCTTTACCAAGTCTAAACTTTCCCAGAATGTTTTGAGCAAATTCAACGTCGAAATCATCCTGCAAATCCTTGGCAATATTGATAAGATCTATGACTCTCAGATTAAACAGAGAAGCCCTGCTTTCTATAAAATTCACGCAGCCCGGCATCTGCAGAGTGCCAGCTTTTTTACCGTCTACCATGACCATGCCTGAGCTTGCGTTGATATGTCCCGCAATCAATTTCAGCATGGTTGTCTTTCCCGCACCGTTTCTTCCAAGCAAGCAGTAAATTCTGTTTTCTGAAAGCTCCAGCGTAACATGATCCATTGCTGTTGTCCGCGGATACTGTTTGGTCACATCCATAAATTTAATCACCGTTATACCTCCTTATTATTTGTATCAAGTCGTTTTCCGGGATACTCAGCTTCGCTGCCTCTTTTAAGAAATCGGGGACAGTCTTGCTTAAAAACTCCTCTTTCCGTGATTGGAGAATTTTTTCCTTCGCACCATCCGAAACACACATTCCGATCCCTCTTTTTTTGTATAAAATACCTTGGTCTGTCAAATTACTTATAGCCTTCACAGCTGTTGTCGGATTCACTGAAAGAAGCTTTGAGATTTGTGTGGTTGATATGATGATATCATCTGTTTTGTAGACTCCTGATAGAATATCATCCTCAATCATTTCCATTATCATAATAAAAATCGGTTTATCATTATTCAAATATCTCTGACCTCCCGGGTTATTAGGTTAATGATTTAACCCATTAACCTAATGCTATCACAATTCACTATTTCTGTCAATAAAAAAATCTAATATTTTACAATCCGAATGATACCTTGCCTTTGCGTGTCTTAATAAGGCCGGTCGCAAGCGTAGCTTGACTGGTCGCAAACTGTGTTTGCTGCTCGTCCATGCATCCTGGCTGTCCGCCTGCGCATCCCGGTCGGGAGAAGTGCTCGCCGTCTGAAAAGCAGTTCGATATCCGCCAACTGTAAGGTGAGGGACGTTTATTGTCTTGTCATATGGTAATTAAATGATAAATCTTACGAAAGCTCTTTTCTGTATATTCTGTAGGTTTTGCTGTGGGTGGCTCCGGTGCCCTCGATATCAGCCCTCATTTTATGGTTCGTTTCGCCAATTGTGGAGGCTTCGCCTCTGGTGAATCCGTTATTCATTGCGTTTTTGAAGGCGGTATAATAAATGGCGTAAGAGACGCCTTTTCCTCTGAATTCCGGAATGACAAACATCACGAACATTCTGGCGCATTTGATCCTTTTCTTATACCAAAGGTATTTCAGAGCGCCCAGAGGAGTGATCCTGCCGTTGAGGTGGATGAGCACCTCATTGTAATCAGGCAGCGCAATACCAAAGCCGATAGCTTCATTTCCATGGCGCGCGATCGGTATGAGCTCCGGATCTGCAAGAGGCACAAGCCTTTTTGCCAAATCGCGTACCTCCTCCAGGGTTGGTGGCACCAGATCCGGCCATTCTGAGGGCATTGCCTTGTCCATAACATCCTTGAGGGCGCTGATTTCATCCTCCAGTTTTTTCGGATTCAGCGTGTCGACGCGGAAGTCATAACGCTTCTGCGCATATTCAATCACTCTTGTCGGGTCTTTCAGAAAGGTCGTCTCGGGATCCATATGATACGCGAAGACATCATAGTCTTTTGTAAAACCGTATTGCTCAATATATTCCATATAATAAGCGGGGTTATACGAATTCATCAGAGCGGGAGGACTGTCAAAGCTGTTCACAAGAAGCCCCTTGTTTTCGTCTCCGTCCGTACCGGTGACAGCGCAAGGTCCGCAAATAAAATCCGCCCCGTTCTGCTTCGCCCATGCGCAGGCGGTATCCAGCAGCGCTTTTGCTACATCGTAGTCCCTGATACACTCAAACATTGAAAAAAACGCCATGTTCATCTGCTTCTTTTCATTCAGATTGGTGTCGATGCCGGCGTAGATCCTTCCGACAGGTTTGCCGTCCTGTGTTGCAAGGAACAGCTCATGTACGATCTTATTCAGTGCAGGGTTTTTGACGGGATCCAGGGAGGATTTGACATCTCTGATCAAAGGGGGTACCCAGCATTTGTCACCCTTGTATATTTTCCATGGGAGCCTGATAAACTGCTTCAATTCGGATTTAGAGGCTGCTTTCCTGATCTGAGGCTGCATGTTCATTCCTCCTGCATTTTATAAAAGGACGGTTTCAAGAGCCGTCCCCTTTATTGTACCACCCAGTTGGTTCCGCCGCAATGAATAGTGTCATAGCTTATATTGACTACCGTGCAAAAAGCTGATATGTTAATCGTATAGCGTAGTTTAATATTTTACAGTATTAAAGTGCGAAACATTATTCAATTGGGGGAGAACCTTGTATGAATAGCAAGATACAGGACCAATGGACTGATGGATTGTTTGAAGCAATACTTCTTTTAGAAAATGTGGAGGAGTGTTATAATTTTTTTGAAGATATCTGCACGGTCTCTGAAATTAAAGCTATGGCACAGAGATTGGAAGTGGCGAAAATGCTGAAAGCAGGGTATACTTATATGGATATAAGCGAAAAAACCGGCGCAAGCACAGCCACGATCAGCAGGGTCAACCGTTGCTATCATTATGGTGAGGACGGGTACAAGACAGTGCTTGAAAAGCTTGAAAAGAAAGGAAGATAAGCATTGCTCAGAAGTCTCCTGATAGGCTTTCTGATATTATCGGCTCTCACATCAAAGGGTGCCGGGGCTCAGATTTTAAAAGAAGATCTTAATATTTCAGCAGACATGCTACTCGAGTTTTTCAATTCGGTATCCGTTCAAAGCAGCAAAGCTGCAGAGCTTTCAGCAATCATAACGGACAGGTCTTCTTTTGTGTATACCTCTTTTAACATTAATCAACTTAAACCGCCCGTAACCAGGTTAAGACAGTCCGGCCCAATCACAATGCCGGGACAGTATGATCAGACGGAGCATTTTCCTGAGGACGGGATGGTTTTTCACAAGATTGTTTTGCCTGCCTCTCAACAGGTTTTTTACTGTGCTTCAGGTCTGTCACCTCCAGCAGGGGAAGCGTGATAGTATTGTTTCCCAACTAAATTAATTGGAGGTTTTCTATGTTTAAAAAAATGATCGAAAATATCATTGGCACTTACAGTGCCCGTGAGTTGAAAAGGATTACACCCATCGTAGACCAAATAGAGGCGCTTGAGCCTGAAATCAAGGCTTTGTCCGATGAAAAGCTCAAGGCGAAGACATCGGAATTTAAAAAGAGAATTGGTGAAGGAGAAACACTGGATGATCTGCTGCCGGAGGCATTTGCCGTTGTCCGTGAAGCTTCGCTCAGAGTGCTTGGCATGAGGCATTTTCGTGTACAGCTTATAGGCGGTATTGTACTGCATCAGGGCAGAATATCGGAAATGAAAACCGGTGAAGGAAAAACCCTGGTGGCTACACTGCCTGTCTACCTTAACGCGCTTGCCGGAAAAGGAGTCCACGTTGTGACCGTCAACGATTATCTGGCCAGACGTGACAGCGAGTGGATGGGAAAGGTATACAATTTCCTGGGCCTTAGTGTCGGGCTCATTGTACATGGCCTGGATAATGCAGAAAGAAGAAAGGCATATGGCTGTGATATCACCTATGGTACTAATAACGAATTCGGTTTTGATTATCTCAGGGATAATATGGTGATCTACAAAAATGACATGGTACAGCGGGACCTGCATTATGCCATCGTCGACGAGGTCGACAGCATCCTGATCGACGAGGCCAGAACTCCCCTGATTATTTCCGGCGCAGGAGACAAATCGACGGATCTGTACAAGAAGGCGGACTCCTTTGCGTCCAGATTGAAGGTCAAGGTCTTTACCGAGACTGATGATAAGCAATCGGACGAAGACGTGGATGCGGATTATATTGTTGATGAAAAGGCTCATTCCGCTGCGCTGACAGCCAGAGGAGTGACCAAGGCGGAGCAGTATTTTGGAATTGAAAACCTTTCAGACCCGGACAACATGACTATTTCTCACCATATCAACCAGGCTATAAAAGCCCATGGACTGATGAAGAGGGACAGGGAATATGTGGTGAAGGATGGAGAGGTTATCATTGTTGATGAATTCACCGGCCGGCTGATGTACGGAAGAAGATACAGCGACGGTCTGCATCAGGCGATCGAGGCGAAGGAGAATGTGAAGGTCGAGAGGGAAAGCAAGACACTGGCCACCATCACCTTCCAGAATTATTTCAGAATGTATGAAAAGCTGGCAGGTATGACCGGTACGGCGTTGACAGAGGAACAGGAATTCCAGACAATATACAAGCTGGATGTTATTGAGATTCCGACCAATATGCCCATGGTCAGGACCGATAAGCCGGATTGTGTCTATAAAAATGAACTTGGAAAATTCAACGCAGTCATCGATGAAATAATCGAGCTGCACAAAAAGGGTCAGCCCGTGCTGATCGGTACTATATCCATCGAGAAGTCCGAACTGCTCAGCAGTATGCTGAAAAAGAAAGGCATTCCTCATCAGGTGCTTAACGCCAAATTCCATGAGAAGGAAGCTGAGATTATTGCGCAGGCCGGCAAGCTTGGAGCAGTAACAATAGCCACCAATATGGCGGGCCGCGGAACCGACATTGTTCTTGGCGGTAATGCCGAGTTCATGGCGAAGCAGGAGCTCAGAAAGCAGGGCTATCCTGAAGAACTGATCAGTGAATCCACCAGCTTCAACGAGACTTCAGATGAAGAGATCCTGAAAATCAGAGCTGTTTACAAGCAGCTTCACGATGAGATCAAAAGGCAGATCAGCCGGGAGAAGGAAAAGGTTCTGCAGGCCGGCGGTCTGTATATCATGGGCACCGAGCGTCATGAGTCAAGACGTATCGACAATCAGCTCAGAGGCCGTTCAGGCCGTCAGGGAGATCCGGGGTCTTCGCGCTTTTACATTTCTCTGGAAGACGATCTGATGAGGCTTTTCGGCTCGGACAGACTGACTGCGATCGTAAACACCCTTGGACTGGAGGATGATCAGCCGATTGAACACAGGATGCTGTCCAATGCGATCGAAAACGCGCAGCGCAGAGTGGAGGGCAAGAACTTTGACATCAGAAAGCATGTCCTTCAATATGATGATGTCATGAACAAGCAGAGAGAGGTTATTTACGGCCAGCGCAGACAGGTTCTCAATGGAGAAAACCTTAGGGATTCCTTCATCAAAATGATAGAGACTACAGTGGACGGCCTGGTCTCGGCTTACTGCGGAGAGAGCCCCCATCCGGATATGTGGGATTGGGAAAGCCTAAGAGCACAGGCGGGGAACCTGTTCATGCTAAACGATGGCCTTGTTCTTACCCGTGAGGAAATGGAAGATTACACAAAGGATGATTTGAGGAAAACACTGCTCAACGCCGCCGTGCAGTTATATGAGGCAAGGGAAGCCGAGTATGGTCCCGAACTGATGAGGGAACTGGAGAGAATCGTTCTTCTCAAGGTGGTGGATGAGAAATGGATGGATCACATTGACGCCATGGATCAGCTGCGCTATGGCGTTGGCATGCGTGCTTACGGGCAGCGGGATCCTGTGATTGAATACAAATATGAAGGCTTTGAGATGTTTGAGGAAATGATTAAAAACATCCATGAGGATTCTGTCAGAAGGATACTGCATATAAGAGTGAACCGCGAGCAGGGAGCGCCAAAAAGAGAGAAGGTTGCAGAACCTCTTGAAGCAAGCCATGGTGACAGCGGGCCACGCAAACCGGCCGCACGCAGCAGTGAAAAGGTAGGACGTAACGATCCGTGCCCGTGCGGAAGCGGTAAAAAGTATAAGAAATGCTGTGGCGCAGACAAGGGATGACGATGACTTATGATGAAGCGTTAGCATATATACACGGGTCGTGGAAATTCGGCAATAAACTGGGCCTTCACAATATGGAGAAGCTGCTGGGATTGATGGGCGATCCGCATAAAAAACTCAGGTTTGTACATGTAGCGGGAACAAACGGCAAGGGTTCTACGTCTGCTTTTATAGCAAACATACTCATGGAGGCCGGTTACAGGACAGGCCTGTATACCTCTCCGTATATCCAGCGCTTTACTGAAAGGATACGGATCGGTACTCAGGAGATTAGCCGTGAGGAACTTGCCGGAATCACGGCCTTTGTAAAAAAGTGTGCTGATCAGATGGAGGCCATGGGGGACAACCACCCGACAGAGTTCGAGATTGTTACAGCCGTGGCGTTTGAGTATTATTTCCGGAAGGCATGCGATATCGTTGTACTGGAAGTGGGCCTTGGCGGAAGATTTGATCCGACTAATATCATTGAAACACCTGAACTGGCTGTTATCACTACGATCAGCTATGACCATACTGACAGGCTCGGTGAGACGTTACCGCAGATCGCGTTTGAGAAGGCCGGGATCATCAAGCATCGTGGAGATGTGGTGATTTACAGCCAGAGCAGAGAGGTTGAACAGGTTTTTGAAGAAGCCTGCACCCAGCGCGGGGCGCATCTATACAAGACGGACTTTTCCGGAATGGTATTGCATGAGTTTGGCCCGGACGGCCAGATATTCAGCTGGGGCGGATATGACAGGCTGGAGATTGGCCTTCTGGGAAGACACCAGATAAATAATGCACTTGTTGCCGTCAGAGCGGCGGAAATTATGTCCGAAAACGGCTTTGACATATCGCAGAACGATGTGAGGAAAGGACTTGCGAAGGCGAAATGGCCGGGCAGGCTTGAGATTATTCAAAAAGCTCCTGTATTTATCATTGACGGAGCTCATAACCCTGAAGGTGCTGCAGTCCTGAGAAGGTTTTTGAATGAGTATTTCCCGGGAAAACCCGTGACTTTTATCATGGGTGTGTTAAGCAGCAAGGATTATCAATCGATGATAAGTACGGTACTTCCGGGATGCAAAAGGCTGTTTGCAGTGACTCCCGACACCCCGAAGGCTTTGCCGGCGGCTTCGCTGGCCGATGCTGCCGCCAGCTATTGTAATGATATACAGATTAGTGATACAATTGAAGAAGCTGTAAGGACATGTATTGAGACTGCGGCGCCTGATGAGATTATCTGTGCATTCGGATCGCTGTATTATATCGGCGCTGTCAGGGATCAATTCGGGTTATAGACTTGGAGGTGAGGCTTCAAATGGACCTGAAGGTCGAACTGAACAACTTTAAACCTATAAATCTGGATGAAATCATAAAAGGGAATGAAAGAATACCGGACAACATCCGAAATTCCATTTTCCTTTACAATAAGGCTATTGAAAGCCTCAGATCGGGCAGCGAGGACATTGCCGCGATTGAGCTGAAGAAGGCTGTGGCCATGAATCCGAATTTCAATGAAGCACTGAACCTGCTGGGCATTTGTTATAGCTATATCGGAGAGGCAGAGAAGGCGGGCGAGGCGTTCCGCAAGGTCATCAAGGCAGAGTCCAACAGCGTTTTGGCCATGAGCTACATGCAGAAGCTGGGTCTGGCTGATACCAACCCCGCACAGGCAGCGAAACCGTCAAAGCAGCCTGCCGCAATGCAGTCGGATCCTTTAAAGAGAATCAGAGAAAGAAAGACACATAAGCGTGAAAGAGAAAATGAAAAACGCGGCACAAGGAAAACACTGTTATATTACCTGATGATAGGCGGCGCATTTGCAGCAGGATTGCTGGTGGCAACAGTCATATACTCATTGACGCCTAAGGAGGATCCCGTTATACCGCAGCCTGACCAAAGCGCGATCGATACCGCTGTCAATGCGGTTAAGTCAGAAGACCAGGCCAGAATTGATGAACTGGAGAAGAAGATTGATTCGCTCCAAAAGGAAAAGGATAACGCTGTCGCGCAAACCGATTATTATAAGAGCGCATTGAGACTTTATGAGATAGAGTCTTCATACAGAGATAAAGATTACCAGGGAGCCGCAGACATACTGCTGCTCATGAAGACTGTCCAATTCAGGGATGCGGAGAAGGAGAAATTTGACGCACTTTACAAAACAGTCATGCCGCTGGCTGCAAAAGCAGCATACGATCAGGGCTACAAGCTTTATAATTCGAGAAGATATCCTGAGTCGCTTAAGAGCTTTGAGAGGGTCGCAATATATGATGCGAATTATGAAAGGATGGATGCGGCTCTTTATTACATGGGACGGTGCCATCAGTTCGCACAGGATTCAAGAACTGCGATCGCCCTGTTCCAAAGGCTTGTTGACAATTACCCCAAAAGTGGATTTTTAAGAAGTGCAAAGGCCAGGATCAATGAGCTGACAAAGCTCCCATAATATATTTACTTTCATTTTCACATCTTTTATATTATTATAAGAAAAGTAGCAGTCAGCAGTATAAAACATTTTTATTAGGCTGCTTCTTTTTTGATTTGTTTTTATGACGCAGGACTATGATAGCCAGGGGGATTGCTTAATGTATTATGAAAGTACTCGGGGCGGATTAAAGAATATTTCTTCGGCGGAAGCCATAAAGCGCGGCTTGGCTCCCGATGGCGGCCTGTTCGTGCCGCAGGCTGCGGTAAAACTGACAGACGATGAAATAGTTTCGCTTGCAGCAATGAATTATAATGAGAGAGCAGTTTTTATTCTGAGCCGGTTTCTGGACGACTACTCCCGCGAAGAGCTGACAGAATGCGTAAACGGCGCATATTCCGGCGGCAGATTTGAAGACAATCGTGTTGCTCCCGTAAAAAAGCTGAGCAGCAATGCATATATTATGGAGCTGTGGCACGGACCGACCTGCGCTTTCAAGGATGTTGCGCTGCAGATCCTGCCTCGACTGCTTGTAAAGGCTAATGAGAAAACCGATGAAAAAACCGGAACGGTTATTCTGGTCGCAACCTCCGGAGATACCGGCAAGGCTGCGCTGGAAGGGTTTCGCGATGTGAAGGGTACGCAGATCATTGTATTTTTCCCTGAGGATGGCGTCAGTCAGGTGCAGAAAATGCAAATGGTAACACAGGAGGGCGGAAATGTCTATTCCGTCGCCGTCGAGGGGAATTTTGACGATACTCAGAACGGGGTCAAGGCTATTTTCTCCGATGCCGAATTGGAAGAAAGAATGCTTGTAAATGGCTACCGGTTTTCATCAGCAAATTCGATCAACTGGGGCAGGCTTGTGCCGCAGATTGTCTACTATTTTTCAGCCTATGCGGATCTTCTGGCGGCCGGTGAGATCAATCCCGGAGAGAAAATTAATTTTTCTGTGCCAACAGGTAATTTCGGAAATATTCTTGCCGCATGGTATGCCTGCGAGATGGGGCTTCCGGTAGGCAGGCTTATTTGTGCGTCCAATGACAACAATGTTTTGACCGAATTTATAAACACAGGCATTTACAACCGTGACAGGGAATTTAAAAAGACCATTTCACCTTCCATGGACATTTTGATTTCAAGCAATCTGGAAAGGCTTCTTTATGAATTGTCCGGGCGCAACGCAGACCAGATCCGCGAATGGATGAACGACCTGAAAAAATATGGCCGTTATACTATCAACGCGGAAATGAAGCAAAGGCTCTCCGAGCTGTTCTGGTCCTCTTATACGACCGAAGCTGAGACAATTGAGACCATACGGGATGTTTATGCTGACTATGAATATGTTATCGATACGCATACAGCCGTTGGTGTTGATGTTTATGATAAATATGTCATTTCTACCGGCGATATGACAAAAACCGTGATCGTGTCCACTGCAAGTCCGTTTAAATTCAGTAAGAGCGTTGCAGGCGCTATTTTTGGCGAGAACGCTATTGAGGAGAAGACAGAGTTTGAACTGCTGGAGATACTGGCAGCTCAGAGCGCATTGAAGATTCCAAAGGGTCTCGATGGACTGGGAAGACGTGAAATACTCCACCGGAACGTATGCAGCAGGGAGACGATGAAGGGTGAGGTCATAAAATTATTGAAGCTGACATGAAATGCGGCTGGTGTAAAATGCGGTTGACATAATATCAAATCCTGCCGGCATAAACCGGCTGCTAATCATAAAAACGGCTACTAATGTATCAAAGCGGAGGAGAACGATGTTCAGATTGACTCTCGACGGACAGTGGCAATTCAGACAAATAGGCAATGAGAAATGGCTTGAAGCGGAGGTTCCCGGATCGGTGTTTAACGATCTGCTTACCGCCGGAAAAATTGATGATCCCTTTTACAGGGAAAACGAATACAAAGCGAGGGAAATCGCCTCGTGTGATTATGAATATATGAAGGAGTTCTCTGCCGACAGGGAGCTCCTTGACAATGACAGGATCATTTTGCACTGTGACGGGCTGGACACGCTCGCTGACATTTATCTCAATGATGTTTTGCTGGCATGCGTGAACAATATGCACAGGGTCTATGAGCTTGATATTAAAGGCTTTCTTATTGAGGGGAAAAACAGTTTGCGGGTGATTTTTCACTCCCCTGTAAAATACATTGAGGAAAAGAATGCCGAAAATCCACTGTGGGGCTCCGAGGATGCCATTGCGGGCTTTCCGCATATCAGGAAGGGACATAGCATGTTCGGATGGGATTGGGGTCCTCAAATTCCCGATTCCGGCATTTGGAGGAGCATAGCAATCATTGGTTGCGGGTCGGACAGGCTTGAGGATGTCTATATTACACAGAGGCATCAGAAGGGCGGGGTCACACTGGACGTCAGGGCCCGGCTTGCCCGCGTTCCTGAAAATGAGCTTGTGATCAGGGTTGTATTGACTTCGCCGGATGGGAAAACTATTGTTCAGCAAGTCGGACCGGTTGGCAAAGAAGAGCATATCCTGCTGCAGATAGAAAAGCCGGAGCTGTGGTGTCCAAACGGCTATGGCGGTCAGCCGCTTTATGATGTCGGAATAGAGCTCAGAAGAGGGGATGACCTGCTGGACGAGCGGAGTTTTCGCATCGGTCTGAGAACCATCGCAGTCAAAAGAGAAAAGGATTCATGGGGCGAATCTTTTGAATTCGTTATCAACGGGGTTTCCATATTTGCCATGGGAGCGGATTATATCCCGGAGGACAGTCTTCTGCCCAGATGCTCCCGCGAACGTACCGAAAAACTGATAAAGAGTTGTGTTGCCGCCAATTTCAATTGTCTGCGTATCTGGGGCGGCGGATATTATCCGGAGGATTATCTGTATGATCTTTGCGATCAGTATGGTTTGCTGGTATGGCAGGATTTCATGTTTGCCTGTGCCGAATACGAACTAACAGATGAATTTGCGGAAAACATTGTTGCGGAAGCAAGGGATAACATCATCAGACTGCGGCATCATGCCAATTTGGCCATCTGGTGCGGGAACAATGAGATGGAGACTGCCTGGGCGAACTGGGGCTTCCCGAAAACGCAGAAGCGCCGCGAACATTACACGAGGATGTTTGAAGAGCTCCTGCCCCGGGCTGTGGCTGAATTTGACCCCGAAACCTTTTATTGGCCGTCTTCTCCGTCTTCCGGAGGAGGCTTTGACGATCCCAACGACGAAAACAGGGGAGATGTTCATTACTGGGAGGTATGGCACGGTCTGAAGCCATTTACCGACTATAGGAAATTCCATTTTCGATTTGTATCTGAATTTGGATTCCAGTCTTTCCCGGGGAGGAAGACTGTGGAAAGCTTCACCCTGCCGGAGGATCGGAACATATTCTCTTACGTTATGGAAAATCATCAAAAAAACGGTACAGCCAATGGAAGGATCCTTTATTATCTTTCTGACAACTTCAAATATCCGAAGGACTTCGATTCGCTGTTATACACCTCGCAGCTTCTTCAGGCTGAAGCCATAAAATACGGTGTTGAACACTGGAGAAGAAACCGGGGCAGATGTATGGGCGCTATTTACTGGCAGCTCAATGACTGCTGGCCGGTAGCCTCCTGGGCAAGTATTGATTATTTCGGCCGATGGAAGGCATTACACTATTTCGCCAGAAGATTTTTTGCGCCGGTAATCCTTACAGCTTGCGAGGAGGAATACAGTGCGGCGCTTCATGTAAGCAATGAATCCATGCAGGAATTTTCCGGGGAGCTCCGCTGGCAGCTGAGGAATGCCCATTCGAACATTATTAGGAGCGGAAGTGCGCCGGTAGCTGTTATGCCGCTGAGTTCAAAAGAAATTTGCGCCCTGGATTTCAGTGCGGAGCTTTCAGACAGGCAAACCCGGCGGGAAACCTATCTTGAGTATACTCTCTGGCATGGGGAGGAATATATCAGCGGAGGGACGCTGCTGTTTGTTAAAAACAAGCATTTTGAGTTTGTTCAACCCGAAATCGCTGTGACAGTTGAAGAAAGTGATGGTCAATTCCTGATCCGGCTTTGTTCAAAGGCTTATGCCAGATATGTGGGCCTTGATCTGGTTTTTGCGGATTGCATCTTTGAAGATAATTATTTTGATCTGTCTGCAGGTGATACCAAGCTTATCCGGGTAAAGAAGGATGATCTGTCCATACCGCTTACGGCAGAAGAATTCAAATCTCAGCTGCAGATTCGCAGTATTGTGGATCTGGCCTGAGATCCGTTAATCGTCCGGTATGAGTTTCATGTGTCTATCTGCCTGATATCAGCTTTCCCGGATCTGACTGATGATAAGAAGGAGTAAAAAAACAAGAGGAACGATAAGAGCAATCATAATGATTGCTCTTTTTATTATTGTTGTTTTGCGAATGCTCGATTTCGGTAAGACTGATGTCTTCATAAGATCAAATGTCTTTCTTTATAAAGCTTATGACTTCATAGTGTAATTTTATTCCGTCCGATTTAGCTTTATGCTTCCACAAGTATTCGCTAAGCGGCAGCTCGATGGGGCAGAAAACATAACAATTAATTTCTGCCTCGCAGAAATCTACATTTTTTCCTAATAAAAAAAGAAAGTGGAGTGCATTACAGGCAGTGCGCTACCCGTTTTTGCAACTTTAGAACGGAATCATGCTTAGAAAAGCCTATTTTATGGCCAAACGGCCATAAAATGACTCCTGTTTTCAGCTATTATAGTCCTAAAACTGTAAAAATGAGCAGCGTGCTGTAGTTTACATAATTTGTACGTTGATTTGACACCTTCCTTCCTGTAAGGTAATAAATGCGTAAGTATACTCTATTTACAGGGGACAGGGAGGATTGATATCCGGTGAGGTTCAGGGCAATATTACGTAAAATGGTGGTTCTGCTGCTGATAATGATTATGCTTGGCATGCCCGCGGTGGGTAAATATATGGCAGCGGGTCAGGTGGGAGCGGTCAGTCAATCAGGAGTGGTCAGTCAATCAGGAGCGGTCAGTCAATCAGGAGTGATCAGCCAGGAAGGATCGGTGCGAGCGGGACGCTTCAATATGAGTTATGTCTATTTTGGCAATTCGGATAGTTATGCAGGATTGGCGGATAATACCAAGGGATCGCTGGATGACATATCACCCAGCTATTTTGATCTTGAGGAGGATGGTACGCTAAAGATCACAGCGGCGATGGATAAGGATTTTATTGCCAATATGCATGCGAGAGGAATCAGGGTGACACCGTTTCTGAGCAACCACTGGGATCGGGAGAAGGGGATCAATGCTCTTGATAACAGAGAACAGCTGACACTGCAGATTGCAGCCGCCATTAAGGAATATAAACTTGATGGAGTGAATGTGGATATAGAGAATGTTACGGAAAACGAGACAGCCGCTTATGTGGATTTGGTCAGGCTGCTCCGGGAAAAGCTCCCTCCGGATAAAAGTGTTTCAGTCGCTGTCGCGGTGAATCCTTACGGGATTACGGAAGGTTGGCAGGCATCCTATGATTATGTCGCCTTAGCAAAATACAGTGATTATCTGATGCTGATGGCTTATGACGAGCATTATCAGGGAAGTGTGAATAATCCGGGCAGCGCGGCCGGACCGGTCGCCGGGTTTCAATTTGTCGAGGATTCAATTAAAGCGGCACTGAAGGAAGTACCTGCAGATAAGCTTGTGCTGGGTGTGCCTTTCTATGGGAGACTGTGGAAGAGGGGCGCATCCTATGGGGGTTACGGTGTCAGCAACTATATGGTTGAAGATATGATCAGGGAGTACAATGGTACTGTGATCTATGATTATACGAAAAAGTCACCAAGAGCGGTCATAACGATAGGTGCTGCAGACAGGAAGCCGGTTGTTTTTGGGAAGAAATTGGATGCAGGAACTTATGACATCTGGTTTGAAAATGAAGCCTCAATCAAACGAAAGCTGGAGCTTGTAGAAAAATATGATTTGAAGGGCACGGGCAGCTGGAGTCTTGGACAGGAAACAAAGAGCACATGGGACTACTATTCCATGTGGCTCGATGGTATTTACTTCAGCGATATCCAAAATCATTGGGCAAAATCCTCAATTCTTACCGCTCTCGACCGGGGATGGATGAACGGCATGTCAGCGACTGCCTGGATGCCGGATGCGCCTATGACAAGGGCGCAGGCTGCAGCGCTTCTGGTCAGGGTGCTGGACCTCGGCAAATCTGTTCCGGGTGCTAGCGAACCGGTATTTACAGATACACAGGGGCATTGGGCATATGCGGAAATTGAGGCAGCATCTCGTTACGGATTGATTGAGGGCATCGGCGACGGAAAATTTGCCCCTGAAGCTGTGCTGACCAGGGAGCAGATGGCGGTGATACTCCACCGGATCATGAAGCCGGCGGGACAGCCGGCAGAGTCGGAAGAACAGTTATCCGAGCCGGGGAGAAAGACACAGACCCGCTTTTCCGACGTGACGGAAGGAAACTCACCATGGTCCTTTGAAGCGATCATATCAATGACAGAGGCCGGATTATTTGAAGGCTTTTTAGGCGGAACCTTTCGCCCGAAGGACGCAATGAGCCGCGGGCAAATGGCGGCATTGATGGTAAGAACCTGGCAGTATCTGGAGCAGGGTTTTGATATGAACAATGTATAAAAATAATCAGGTAGGCGCTGAAACCTGCCATTTGCAGTGTGTTAAAAATTTAGCAATGTACTTTGTATACAATTTTTTTTAGTTTTTTTCGCAAATTCTATGGTAAGCCGGAACATAACATGATAGAATGTAATAAGAAAAGACCTTGAGTTTTTGCCACGAGGTTTTCTGATATTCCATATAAAAGGGAGTCAGCCTTCGTGGTTTTGATTTGTCTTTTGGAAGAATAGAAACAAGTGGGGGGTTGGATTTGGTTAAAGCAATGAAGTCAATGAGGGGTGGAATCAAACCGGGGCATCACAAAGAGACATCTGAAATGCGGACCGTCAAAATGCCGCTGCCGTCCAGGATTGTTATTCCAATGCTCCAGCATATCGGTGCGCCATGTATACCGGTTGTGAAAAAGGGTGACCGGGTTTTGGTCGGACAAAAAATCGGGGACTCTGAGAAAGCGATTTCAGCTCCGATTCATTCAAGTGTTTCCGGAACAGTCGGCGATATAAAGCCCGTGCTTTATTCCAACGGGGTTGAGGTTATGGCTGTTGAGATTAAGCCGGATGGGTTGCAGGAGGTCCATGAAAGCGTTACGCCTCCAAATTGTCCGAATCGTGAAGAGATGGTGAAATGTATTAGAGAATCCGGATTGGTAGGCCTTGGAGGTGCGGGCTTTCCAACCTCGGTTAAGCTATCGCCTCCTCCGGGAAAACCTCTTGATACGCTGGTAGTCAACGGGGCTGAATGCGAACCGTATATCACCTCGGATTACAGGGAAATGATGGAAAACCCCGAAGGAATTATAGAAGGTACGAAAAGGGTGATGGAAATCACCGGGATCGAAAAGGCATTCATAGGTATTGAAACGAATAAGCAGGAGGCAATTGAAAAGATATCCTTTTTGATCAAGGAATCCGACAATATTCAGGTAATGCCTCTGCGCACGCGCTATCCGCAAGGCGGCGAGAAGCAATTAATTTATGCTGTGACCGGCAGAAGGGTTCCTGTTGGGAAGCTGCCGTCTGAAGTGGGCGTGCTGGTGCAAAATGTAGCGACGGTCTCATTTATTTCTGAGTACCTGAAGACCGGGATGCCTCTGATTAAAAAGAAAATTACCGTGGACGGCGGCGCTGTGGCAAAGCCGATGAATGTGGAAGTGCTCATAGGGACGCCGTTTAAGGAAGTATTTGATTTCTGCGGCGGTTTCATTGAAGAACCCCGAAAGATCATTATGGGTGGTCCGATGATGGGTGTAGCCCAATACTCACTGGACAGCTTTGTGCTCAAGCAAAACAATGCACTTTTGGCTTTGACGGACAGGCAAGCCCAGGAAAGGCCGGAATCGGTCTGCATCCGCTGCGGAAAATGCGTTAACGCCTGCCCGATGTCATTACTTCCTCTTTATATCAACTCGAATGTTATGAGAGGCAACTATGAGGAGCTTGAAAAATATCATGTCAACGATTGTATAGAATGCGGCTGCTGTTCGTATTCCTGTCCTGCGTCGCGGCATCTGGTGCAATCCATACGCCAGGCCAAGGCAGAGCTGAGGAAAATTGCCGCAAAGGAACAGGGGGGGAAGAAGGGGAATGGAAATTAACCTTATAGCCGGCTCTTCACCGCATGTCAAAAGTGGTGAGAGTACGCAAAGTATTATGAGGGATGTTATTATTGCATTGATTCCCGCAATGCTGGCTTCAGTTTATTATTTTAAGATACAGGCGGCAATGCTGATACTGGTGACGGTGCTTGCGTGTTTATTGTCTGAATATGCATGGAATATCATCGTAAAGAAACCCAATACAATTTCTGACCTTAGCGCGGTAGTGACGGGTATCCTTCTTGCATTAAACCTTTCACCTGCAGTTCCGGTCTGGATTGCAGCCATTGGCGGTTTTTTCGCTATTATTATAGTGAAACAGCTGTTTGGCGGTCTTGGACATAACTTTATCAACCCTGCGCTGGCAGCCAGAGCGTTTATGATGGCGTCATGGCCTGTTCAGATGACGACCTGGCAGCTGCCCGGATGGGATGCGGTCAGCTCTGCAACGCCGCTGGCCCTCGTCAAAAAGGGCAGTGAGGCGGTAGGAACGCTTCCACAGATATCGGAGCTTTTTATGGGAAATATCGGAGGGACCATTGGCGAGACCTCCGCGCTGGCGCTTCTGATCGGAGCGGCATATCTTCTGTTCAGAAGAGTTATTACTCCTGAATTGCCGCTCGCTTTTATTGGTACAGTCGGACTGATGACATGGATGCTTGGCGGCAAAGCACTATTCACGGGAGATTTTGTATACCACATTTTATCCGGCGGTCTGATGCTGGGCGCCTTTTTCATGGCAACGGATTACACAACTTCGCCGGTAACATTCAAGGGGAGGATCATCATGGGCGTCGGCTGCGGGCTGATGACGTCGGTCATCAGACTGTTCGGAGGCTATCCGGAGGGCGTGTCCTATTCCATTCTGCTGATGAATCTTGTGGTGCCCATGATCGACAGATATTTAATTCCAAAGAGTTTTGGAGGAGGTGTCGTGAAAAATGCGTGATATGATTAAACCTGCATTATCGCTGTTTATTATATGCTTGATTACGACCCTCTGCCTCGCGGTTGTCAATAGTGTCACAAAGGATACGATCGCGGCCCGGGCACTGTCGGACGCAGAGGAGCAGAGAAAGCTTGTGTTCACTGATGCGGACAGCTTTAAAAAGCTGGAGGGTGAGGCTGACAAGGATGAAAGCGGCCTGATACAAGAGGTATATGCTGCCTACAGCGCACAGGAGCTAATCGGGTATGTGTTCGACGCTGCACCAAAGGGATATGGCGGAGAGATCGCAGTTACCGTTGGCGTCAGCAATGATAAAAAAATTACCGGAGTCCGGGTGGGAAATAACAGCGAAACACCCGGGTTGGGAAGCAAGACAGCCAATAAGGAGTTTACGGCTCAGTTTCAGGAAAAGGATATTTCTTCCGATATCGTCGTGGTAAAGAGACCGGCTTCACAGGACAATGAAATACAGGCTGTCAGTGGCGCGACGATCAGTACGAATGCCGTAACCAGGGCTGTGCAGGCTTCTGCCGGATTAGCGGAAAAGCTGTTGGATGGAGGCGATCAAAAATGAATCTGTTGAAAACATTTAAAAATGGTATTATAAATGAAAACCCAACTTTCCGCCTTGTGCTTGGTACCTGTCCAACTTTGGCGATTACTACTTCAGCGATCAACGGAACAGGTATGGGTCTTTCCACAACAGCTGTTCTGATCGGTTCAAATGTGGTAATTTCATTACTGCGAAGGTTCATTCCGGCAAAGGTTAGGATGCCTGCATTTGTAACCGTCATCGCTGGCTTCGTGACTATTGTACAACTGCTGCTGAAGGCCTATGTACCAGCTCTTGACAAGGCGCTTGGCATCTATATCCCGCTCATTGTTGTAAACTGTATCATCATGGCGAGAGCGGAATCCTTTGCCTCAAAGGAGCCGGTGCTGGATTCGGCTGTCGACGGACTGGGCATGGGAATCGGCTTTACGATAGCGATTACACTCATCGGTGCCGTCAGAGAGATTCTTGGGAACGGCAGCATATTCGGGATGCCGCTCTTCGGAGCGGAAGCGAGCCCGGCGCTTGCAATCATTCTTCCTCCGGGGGGCTTTCTGATCTTTGGTCTTGCGATCGGGCTGGTGAATCTCCTTACCAACAGACAGACGCCTGTATCCGGCTGCGGAGGCCAGGGCGCCGGCTGTGAGGGCTGCGGGATGAATTGCAGTTCGGAGATCGCTCAGAAGGAGGGTGAGGCATAATGCTCGAAAGTATTCTTATTACATTTATTTCGGCAGTTTTTATTAATAACTTTGTTGTTGTTAAATTTTTGGGGATATGTCCGTTCCTTGGCGTTTCAAAGAAGGTCAAGACTGCTGCAGGCATGGGTGTTGCTGTTATATTTGTCATGGCGCTGGCATCGGCGGCTACCTGGCTGGTTCAGGAGTTTATACTCAAACCATGGGACCTGGAATATTTGCAGACGATTGCTTTTATTCTTGTGATCGCCGCGCTGGTGCAGCTGGTTGAAATGGTTCTTCAAAAGACCAGTCAGGGGCTATACAAGGCATTGGGCATTTATCTTCCGCTGATCACGACAAACTGCGCTGTGCTTGGCGTATGTCTGCTGAATTTAGATATCACAGGCCAGGGAAGATTTTTGATTTCAGTTTTGAACGGTGCATTTTCAGGGGTGGGCTTTACGCTGGCGATTGTACTTTTTGCCGGTATCAGAGAACGCCTTGAAACGGCGGAGGTTCCGAAATGTCTCGAAGGATTTCCGATTTCATTGATTTCGGCGTCGTTGGTTTCGCTGGCGTTTTTTGGGTTCCAGGGTTTGCTTAAATGAGAGTCCGGAGGGTGAAATATGGGTGAAATAATTATTGCTGTTGTAGTTATAAGCGGCCTCGGCCTGATATTTGGTATAGGATTGTCCTATGCCGCCAGGGTATTTGCGGTTGAGATCGATGAAAGAGTCGTTCAGGTCAGAGAAGTGCTTCCCGGCGCAAACTGTGGAGCTTGTGGCTTTACAGGCTGCGACGGATATGCAGGCGCTATCGTTGAGGACGGGGCTGAGACAAACCTGTGTCCGGTAGGAGGCAGCGCCGTAGCTGCGAAGGTTGCGGATATCATGGGCGTTGAAGCCGGGACTGTTAAAAGGACTGCAGCCAGAGTATTATGCAATGGCCGGCGCAGTGTCAGCAAGGAAAAATATGATTATCAGGGAATTGACAGTTGTGCTGCGGCCGCTCAGCTTTTTGGAGGGCATAAATCCTGTGCATACGGGTGCCTCGGGCACGGAGACTGTTTGAAGGCCTGCCCCTTTGACGCTATCGTCATGACCGGCGGTGTGGCACGAGTGATCGAGGATCGCTGCAAGGCCTGCGAAAAGTGTGTTGCCGCATGCCCGAAGGGCTTGATCGAAATGATAGATAAGACGAAGAAGTACTCTGTCATGTGCAAGTCCAGAGATAAGGGCGCTGTCACAAAAAGCAACTGCCAGGTGGGCTGTATTGGCTGTACGCGCTGTGTCAAGGCCTGTGAATTTGACGCAATCCATATGGAGGGCACGCTGGCAAAGATTGATTACGACAAGTGTACCAACTGCGGAGAATGCGCAAAGGTGTGCCCGACGATGGCTATCAGGGTAATGGACTTCGGAGACTAAGGACGTTGAGGCAAGTCCGGCGTGAGGCATTTAAGCTGAGTTTGATCTTGCGGTCTAGTGTATGGAATGCTATAATTGAGAAAAAAATAGGACAGTTCGAAACCATCCTGTCTGTAAACAAAACTACGGGTCACACCACATGAGTATATGGTCTCATATGGTGCGGGTTTGATTTACTGGGGCGGATAGCCCCTTTTTTGTTGCGGTGCGTCCGGCGATGCCGGACGACGTTGAGCGCGCGTAAGTCCGGTACAGTTCAGGAGGTCGAAGAAAGGGTACGAAGATGAAAAATAATACTGAAGAATTTGGTAGCCGCGCGAAGAATACTTGGAGAGGAACAAGAGCTGTACGATACATTGTTGAGGCAGCTGTTATCGCTGCTATGTATGCCGCTCTTACCATATTGATACCCGGTGGATCCGGACAGATCCAGATAAGGGTGGCTGAAGCGTTATCAGTGCTGGCCTTTTTTACACCAGCGGCAATACCGGGACTATTTATCGGCTGCCTGACCGCCAATATTTTTATCGGGTTCGGTATCTATGACATTGTTTTTGGGAGCCTTGCATCACTAATTGCTGCGTACCTCACTCGAAAAATGCCGTCGAAGCTGTTGGCTCCGCTGCCACCTGTGGTGGTGAATGCAATAATTGTACCTATAATACTGAAAATTACGATTAATGCACCGTTGCTTGTTACGATAGGCTTTGTGGCGTTAGGAGAGGCTGTTGCCTGCTATGGGCTGGGTTATCCGCTAATACTGGCTTTGGAAAAGCATCGGGGCAGGCTGTTTAAATGAGGTTAAATGGCATTGCACTACTCGTTATTAAGGCATGATTATTTTATAGAGATGTTGCTTCATGATTTTGCTGTACGGGAAGCGACTATTGACATCGTGTACGCGATACGGTAGCATATACCTATAACATAATAAATCTGGGGAGCTGGATTGATCCGGCTGAGAGGGAACTGTATTGTTCCGACCCATCAAACCTGAGACGGATAATGCCGGCGGAGGGAGTATACCATTGATTCAATTATTAAACCCTCCAATCTGCTAAAGGCTGGAGGGTTTTACTTTCCCGGTAAAGGTTATCGAAAGTTATGTTTACAATTTCTATAAAGAGAAAGGGTTCGATTGAAGATGAAGAAGCAAAATACAAAGATGTTGGTAGAGGCCAGTATGATGCTGGCACTGGCTGTTATACTGGGGGAGTTTGTAGTTTTATTCAAGATGCCAATGGGAGGCTCGGTAACGCTGGGCGGAATGGCGCCGCTGTTTCTCTTTGCATTCAGATGGGGCGGCAAAAAAGGTCTGTTAGTAGGAGCTGTTTACGGGATTTTGGATCTAGTAATTGGGTTTTATGCGATGCACCCGATTTCGATCATACTTGACTATCCGCTGGCCTTTGCATTGATAGGTCTTGCAGGATTTTTCAAAAAAACCACTTTCGGCTATGTCAGCGGAATTCTGACGGGGATCGCTGGCCGTTTCATATGCCATGTGGTCTCAGGAGTTGTCTTTTATGCCAGTTATGCGCCCGAAGGACAGTCACCGCTAGTGTATTCCATTTTGTATAACGGTACTTTTCTGCTGCCGGAGCTGATCATTACGGTCGTATTGACACTTGTACTGATGAAGTTTGTGAAGCTGCCTGATCCAAAGGATCCTGCCAGGGCGTGACGTGATAATCAAGGGTTATATAAGGGGGACAGTGATTCACTGTTCCCCTTGTATTCATTTCATGTTTTGGTATAATAGGATAAGCATTGAGAGATTTTTTAACTGGATAATGCTGCAGTGACAATATAATCATGAGGAGGAAAGAGCCTGTGAAATGTGCGGTATGCGGCTATAGATTCAATGAACCGGATGAAAAGTCCGATAACGGTGGCGTTATCAGTGACGGGAATGAACCCTTCATCAAACTGATCAATACCTTTCACAGAAAAGACAGCGAGGGAAGTCTGGACGAGGCTTATTTGTTCGGTTGCCCCAAATGCAAAACAGTAAGGATGGAGCTTTGGTAAGCCTGTGTGTCAGCTTTAATGATCAGGTTCAACAATATGAAGATGCGGAACAAGCTGATAATGGCGTTTCTTCTGGTTTGTTATAAAGGATGCTATTTCGTGGTCATAAAGTAATGCCATTTCGTGGCACGGCAAAATCATGAATTTACCGTGCATTTCGCGGCACATTTACCGTGCATTTCGTAGTCACCCCTTGACAAGAAGCTCTTCGGGCTTTAAAATAGAATTACTCTTAATAATGGGCGTTTAACTCAGCTGGTAGAGTGTCATCTTGACGTGGTGAAAGTCACAGGTTCGAGTCCTGTAACGCCCACCACAAATTATCCGAAGACCCGCCATTTTAGCGGGTTTTCAGCATAACTAAGCAGTTTCTGAATCCGTTTTAGAAAAATAAAAATCTTAATAAGCGATTTTTTAGTATAGATGGTGAGGGGTAACCTCGCTACTCATTTTTGCAGTTTTAGGACTATATTTGCTGTGAATATTCCTTTTTTTATTGTCCGTAGTCTATAATATAAGCTTTTTTAAACATAATCATGTTCTAAAGTTGCAAAAACGAGTAGTCGCGTATACTTAGTCACGTAATTGTTTTGCCCGGCAAGTGGTTTTTAGACAGTCTGACCAATGCTTATCCGCCATAGGCAGTATGAGCAGCATCTGGTGCTTTTTACAAAGCAAAAAGCTTTGAAGCCACCATCTATTGATAAAAAGTATTTTATCGATACGTGGTTTTATTTTATTCTGAAACAGAGAAATATGACATACTGTTGTCAGATTACTATTGATAACATTAGTAGGTGTTTATTGTCATCATATGAGGGGGCAATAAGTTGAATAAAGCAAAAATAAATGAGCCTGTAATAATTTCGCTGGACAAGCCAATCAAAGTAGCGTTTCTCTTGCTTCAGTACCGTTCACAGCTTTTTGATGATGTTTATCCATTTTGGGAAACCTTCCGAAGAAAGCTGAAAAGTGCTAATTCCTATCAGAGAAGTATCGGCCTCATGTTGATAGCGGAAAATACAAAATGGGATGTGGAAAACAAACTGGATAATACGATTGATGAATATTTAAACCTGCTCAATGATGAAAAGCCGATAACAATAAGACAATGCATACAGTCACTGAGCTGGATAGTGCCGTATAGGAAAAATTTGCATGACAAAGTCGTAAAAGCACTTTTGTCATTTGATTTGCCAGGGGTAAAGGAGACTATGCGTAAATCTATATTGCTCGATATAATAAATATACTCTTAATATTAAAAAAGGATTATTGCAATGATGAGATGGACAGCTATATATTATCGGCTCTTACCGGTGAAATATTGGACAAAAACTCAAAAAAACAAATTGAAGCATTATTTTCTTGACTTAGTGGAAAACATATGATAAGTTATTAATTGAAGTTAGCATTTTTTAAACTGGTCAGACATCTGACGTTTACATCTAAGTTTTTTCTTGAAGTTTACTTTGATACTTTATATTTTTATAAGCACAAAGGAAATATAGAATCAGCACATCAGAAATTTTTTACATTATAATATCAGACGTCTGACGTCTGACGTAATTATTGAAGATTAGTTTTACCATTCTATAGGAGGCGTGTGACATGACGAAAATTATAACTTCAAGGGAGCTTCCGGCAATTGCGGCCGAAAAGCTGAGAGAAATGATTGCTGAGCGTGATATGAAGCCGGGTGAAAGGTTTCCCAGCGAGGCTGAAATGGTAGAGATGTTTGGCGTAGGCCGTTCTACAGTCCGTGAGGCTGTCAAACTGCTGATTGCAGAAAATATAGTAGAAATTCGGCGCGGAAAGGGAACATTCATTTCTTCAAAGCCTGGTATTGTCAAAGACCCTTTGGGTTTAAATTTTACAGACAAAAAACGCCTGCTGGCTAATTTAATGGAAACCAGAATGATGATAGAACCTCAAATCGCTTATTTGGCCGCTCAGAGAGCAAAGCCGGAGAACATTCAAAAGATAAGCAAAATCATGGATAAAATGCAGGAAGCGGAAAATCTGAAAATTGACTATACACCTTATGATCTTGCCTTTCATACGGCAATTGCAGAATGCACCCAAAACGATGTTCTTCACCGAATATTACCAATCATCTGTGAATCAATCCGTGAAGGTTATCGTGAAACAGTCAATGTCGAGGGCAGCTTTCAAAGGGCAATTATAAACCACACAAAAATCTTTGAAGCAATCAAGAAAGGAGGGGCGGAATTAGCAAAGCTTGAGACGGAAAGGCATCTAAGACAAACACTCGAAGATATGAAGTATTAGGAGGGATCTAAGAATGAAGAAGTTTTTAGCAATTGTTGTTTCCTTGGTTTTACTATTAACGGTGACAGCATGTACGAGCAAATCAAACGAATCCACACCTCCAGAGAACTCAACGGCTGCGGACACGCCATCAACAGCCGCGGACACACCCTCAACAGCTGCGGACACACCCTCAAAATCCTCAGAGCCTGTTACCATTACACATTGGTACTGGGCTGATAATACGGATTATTCAGCGACATTGAAGGAGATGGCAAAGCATTTCAACGAGACAAACGGTAAAAACATAACTGTTGTAGCTGAGGAATACCCCTGGGATGGCGGTAAATACAGCGAAAACCTGTTTACAGCAGTACAGGGGGGCGGCGGTCCGGATACAGCCTCGTGGAAATTGACGGCAACTCCATTGTTT
This sequence comes from Bacillota bacterium, assembly GCA_023435745.1. Lineage (GTDB taxonomy): Bacteria > Bacillota > Clostridia > Acetivibrionales > DTU013 > JAEYRF01. Next base: position 138,362 of record JAEZMD010000003.1, read on the forward strand.
ACTGCCAATGATCTGCTGGCCAATTTAGATGACTACATAGCGAATTGGGCTGATAAAGGTCTTATTGAAGATAGCCTTTACAAAACAATGAAGCAGGCAAGCGGCACGGATAGTATTTATGTAATGCCATGGAACACGCAGGTACTTTATGTTTATTACAGGCCATCCATGTACAAGGAGGCCGGAGTATCGGTTCCAACTACATATGACCAGTTCCTTGAGGCGTGCAAAAAACTTACCCGCGATACAAATGGTGATGGTAAAACCGATGTTTACGGCTTTGGTATGAGAGGCGCCAAGGGCGGTCATGAGCCGTGGGGCAGTTTCATATGGGCACGCGGCGGAAATTTCGAGGATTTTACCACTGCTGAGGCTGTACAAGGGATGCAGGACTTTATAGACTTGTTTAAGAACGGTTACGCACCTCCAACAGCACCCACGGACGGCTTTAACGAAATCATTGCCAACTTTAAATCCGGTATGACTGCAATGACAGTTCACCACATCGGATCATCTTCCAGCATGATCGAAACCTTTGGCGATGATGTGCACGCATTTCCCTTCCCGGCCGGCAAAGGGCAATGGACTTCAATGGGTGATACAGAAAATGTCATGTTTGAATCCTGTACAAACAAAGACGCGGGATTTGAATGGCTAAGTTATCTTGCAACCGGCAAAGGTCAGGAGACATGGTGTACCGTTACGGGTAATGTACCTGTAAGCAAGACTGTTAAGGAACTGCCGGCTTTCCAGGAGAACAGGTTTATGAAGGTTTCTATTGAAGCTGCTCCTGTAGCTGGTATTTACCCTATTCTTGACACTACTACCGAATGGATCAGTAATGTCTGGCCAAATACTATTGCAGGTGCCCTGGGCGGACAGATATCTGCGGAAGAAGCAATGAACACGCTGCAGGATGCCCTTTACGGCAAATAATAGTATCACTTGACTTCCCCTTTACCTCTTCACATGAGGTAAAGGGGAAGCTCCAGAATAAGGGGGATGAATGCATCCATGTCGCGCAAGAAAATTATCGTATGGCCGTATTTACTAATAACGCCTGCATTAATCACTGTTGTTGCTGTTGTTTTTCTACCGGTAGCAAATGCCATATTAATGAGCTTTCAAAGGTATGACTTAAGGCGGCCTAAGGAAATTGGCTCCGTGGGTTTTGCCAACTACATTAATGTGCTTCAGGATCAAATATTTTGGTCGTCACTGGTGAAAACAATCATCTGGGTTGTAATGGGCGTTGGCTTTCAGTTTTTATTCGGGTTCATTTTAGCTCTGCTTTTAAATAAAGAATTTAAAGGACGTGGGCTTGTCCGCTCAGTGAGCCTTATTCCATGGGTTACACCCGGTGTTTTGATTGGATTGATGTGGCGCTGGATCTTTGATGGAAACTATGGAGTTTTGAATGACATATTGCTCAAGTTTGGAATCATCCATGAAAAGATACCTTTTCTGGCTCAGCAGAATACAGCATTGCCTGCGGTTATTCTTACGATAATATGGCAGGGCATTCCCTTTTTTGCATTAATGATACTGGCGGGTCTGCAATGTATCCCGGAAGAACTTTATGAGGCGGCAAATATCGATGGTGCAAATAACGCTCAGAAGCTGTTTAACATCATAATACCGTCACTTAAAAATACTATTTATGTAACTACGTTACTGCGTATAATCTGGGTTGCAAACTCAGTTGACGTTATATTCAACATGACTGAGGGTGGTCCGTTCTATGCTACGCAAACCTTAAGCATTTATATCTTTAATAAGGCTAATACACTAAATCTGAGCTACAGCTCGACTATGTCTGTTTTGATGACACTTTTACTGCTGACAGTTGCAGTGCCTTATTTGAGGCACCTATTTAAGAGACAGGAGGAATAAGCGATGAACCATTTGAAACCACTGACATCTCGTATATTTGTAATTCCCTTGGCGCTTTTGCTTTTATTTCTTCTGTTTCCGTTTTATTGGACATTTGCAACTTCAGTTAAGCCGGAAAGTGAGCTTTACGGAGCTATTGTTACATATTGGCCGAATAAACTGACGCTTGCGTCCTATGACAAGCTGTTCGTTGAATTCAACTTTTTAAAGCCAATGTTAAACAGTCTTGTTGTAGCGTCGATTACTACTATTGTTTCTTTGACAATTTCGATGCTGGCCGCATATGCATTTTCGCGTTACAAATTCAAGGGCAGAAAAGTATTTATGGTAATGTTTTTAACAAACAATATGTTTCCAACGGTACTGCTCCTTATTCCTCTTTATGCGATTATGAGGAAGCTGGGTATATTATACACGCCGTCATCCCTTGTACTTTCCTATACAACATTTACGATACCATTTTCAATTTGGCTGCTGAATGGTTATATGAAGGATCTGCCGATGTCCATGGAGGAAGCGGCAATGGTTGATGGCGGTAATAGAGTGCAGGCGTTTTTCCATGTTATCTTACCGATACTTATTCCGTATTTGGTTGCGACCGGTGTTTATATTTTTATGACTGCATGGAATGAATACACTTTTGCTGTTATGTTTACAAATGAAAACAATCGCACCATACCTGTAGCGCTTAAAAATTTGATTGGGCAGTTGGGCGTTCAATGGGGTTTGCTTACTGCGGGCGGTATTATTACGATTATTCCTGTATGTGTAATGTTCTTCTTCGCACAAAAAAGATTGGTCGAAGGTCTAACAGCCGGTGCAGTTAAAGGTTAACAGGCAGATATTTAAATTGCCCAGAGTTTATCTAAAGGAGTTTTGTAAATGGAAACAAAAATACTAAATGAAAAAGCAATGCAGCTTAGGGCAGATATAATCAAAATGCTATACTTATCCCAGTCGGGTCACCCTGGTGGTTCGCTTTCATGTGTTGAAATTTTAATGTCCCTGTACTATAAGGTGGCAAAAGTTGATCCTGCTAATCCCGGAATGGAAAACCGGGATCGCATAGTACTTAGTAAGGGCCATGCTTGTCCGGCTCTTTATGCTGTTCTTGCTGATAAAGGATATTTCCCAAGGGGGGATTTATGGAGTCTGCGTCAGATAAACAGTCATTTACAAGGCCATCCGGACATGACGAAAACGCCTGGTGTGGATGTCAATACCGGTTCGCTGGGTCAGGGAAATTCTATCGCCATTGGTCTGGCATTGGCTGCAAAGCTCAAAAATGCAAGCTATAAAATCTATAGCATAATAGGTGACGGTGAGTTGCAAGAGGGGCTTGTATGGGAGGCAGCAATGGCTGCTGCACATTATAAGCTTGATAATCTTACGGTTTTGCTTGACCATAATGGTCTGCAAATCGACGGTCCGAATGACGAAGTAATGAGCTTGGGGAACTTCATGGAAAAGTACAGGGCATTCGGCTTTGAATGTTTTAAGGTAGACGGGCATGATATTGATGCAATCGTCGGCGCATTGAACTCACCTGTTTCAGGCAAACCGAAATTCATCTGCTGTGAAACATGTAAGGGCAAGGGTGTTTCTTTCATGGACAACGACTACAGATGGCACGGCAAAGCACCGAATAAGGATGAGTATATTAAAGCAATGGGGGAATTGGGGGTAGCAGTCATTGAGTGAGAGTAAATCATTGAGAGTGGCTTACGGTGAGGCTTTAGTGGAGCTTGGTGCAAAAAATGAGAAAGTAGTTGTTATGGATGCTGACGTTGCACATGCAACCATGACATATATGTTTAGAGAAGCTTACCCTGAACGATTTTTCAATATGGGGATAGCGGAGGCGAATATGATGTGTGCAGCGGCAGGTTTTGCCCATTCAGGCTTTATACCTTTTGCGAGTACTTTTGCACTATTCGGTACTGGGCGTGCTTATGAGCAAATCCGCAATTCCATCAGCTATGTTAATGCAAACGTAAAATTCGGTCTTTCACATTCAGGACTTTCTGTAGGCGAAGACGGTGGCAGTCATCAGTCCTTTGAGGATATTGCACTTATGCGGATGCTCCCCGGGATGACAATTTTTGTGCCCTGTGACCCAATTGAAACCAAAAAGGCTGTTTTTACTGCTGCCGAAATCAACGGGCCAGTTTATATCCGTGTTGCACGTCCGGTTTGCGATAATATTACTACCTCCGAAACACCGTTCATTCCGGGTAAAGCGAACATCATGCGCGATGGTACAGATGTTGCCATATTTACAACCGGGTTGATGGTCCATGAGTCGTTAAAAGCCGCAAATCAGCTCTTAATGCAGGGCATCAGGGCCGCGGTTGTCAATTTTCATACAATTAAGCCCTTTGACTCCGAATGCGTTTTGAGAATGGCAAACCAATGCGGCATTATTATTACCGCAGAAGAACATTCCGTCATAGGTGGTCTGGGTTCTGCCACTGCAGAGGTGCTTGCCGGCAATTCAACCGCTAAAATTTCATCCATTGGTATCAATGATAAATTCGGTATATCAGGCAAACCGGATGATCTATTTAAAAAGTTTGGCCTTACCGCGGAGGATATTGCCGAAAGATGCAGGCAGACGCTGACTACAAAATAACCGACAAGGGAGTGTGTGAATATGAAAATTATTCAATATGGCTTTGAGCAAGAGGGCTTGAGCCGTGTATATGAAAATGATAAGTGGATGGTAGGCATAAAGAATTGGAAGCCCGCAAATGATGTTGAAGGTATAAATTGCCTGGAGCGCCATAATAAGAGCGACGAGCTTTTTGTACTACTGTCAGGCAAATGCGTTCTGATTTATGCGAATGATGTGAACGGAGAGCTGATAATCGAAGCAGTTGATATGGAACCTATGAAGGTATATAATATCCCTGCGGTTCTGTGGCATAATACCGTTACCCAAAAGGATACAAAGCTTCTTCTTGTAGAGGATTCTTCTACCGGTATGGATAATAGCGATATACTGATACTCTCTGAAGAGCAAATTACAAAAGTAAGGGAATTGGTAATCAGGTTGATGGCATTCTAAAAAGCCATATGGTGGAGTGATGCAGTGAATAAAAATATTGATTTTGGATTTGTAGCAGACATTTATGACTATTATGTCAATGTAAATTTTGATATACCTTTTTATAAAACACTTTGCAAGCAATACAGCGGTAGTGTTCTAGAATTGATGTGTGGTACGGGAAGGGTCTCCGTACCACTTATTGATGAGGGAGTTAATTTGACCTGTGTTGATTATTCACAGCAAATGCTTGATGTATTTGCAAAAAAAATAACCGGTAAGAAAACCATGTTGTTATGTCAGGATATATGCGAGCTTGATGTAAATGGAAAATTCGACTTCATATTCATTCCGTTTAATTCCATATCTGAAATAACTGACAAAGAAAAAAGAAGACAAGCAATAAGGCGAATTTTTGAACATCTTGATGATCACGGCGATTTTTTAATCACGCTGTATAACCCTGCATATAGACTTAAATCGGTTGATGGAAATATGAAATGTATTGGTAAATTTGATATGCCGGAAAGTAAGACGTTGATTGTCACACATTACAATTCTTATGACGGATCTGCCAATCTGGTCACCGGAACACAATTTTATGAAATATATGATATCAAAAACAGGCTTATTGATAAGCGCTTCATTGATATCTCATTTTCAATTATACCAAAAGAAGAAATAATTGAAATGTCTGCTGAAGCTGGATTTGCGACTAAAGAGATTTACGGTGATTATAGCTTTGGGGAATTTAATGAAAATAGCATGTTTATGAATTTCCTGTTTACCAAACGTGTAAACCAGGTGAATCGCCAGCTGAAGTGATGTCTTTCTTCCCGCTGTTTTTCCGATACTCGCTTGGCGGGACGCCAAGGTATTTCTTAAACAGCTTTGAAAACAGCAGCTGATCATCATACCCAACGGAGCGTGAAATGTCGCCGATGGTCAGATTATTACTCTTTATCAGTTCGCATGCCTTGCTCATCCGGAAATGGATCAAAAAGTCCTGCGGGGAGACGTCAAGCTGCTCCTTAAAGAGGCTGCCCAAATAACTTCTATCCAGACCAATATGACGTGACAGCTCATTAATACTCATCTTTCTAGAATAATTCATCCCGATATACTCAACAGCTTTCTGTACATAGACCTCTTTCCTGGTGTCAGCCCGGTCTGAAGATCTGTCCATACCATGCTGCTCGATTAATTGAGACAAAAAAAGGTACAAATAACCTAGTAGGCGTATTTCGCGCCCTTTGCGGAGAGCTCTCGACTCAATCATGTTAGAAAAACAATCGCTGATAAAATCTTTACTGCCGCAGGAAAAAATGGGCTGTTCCAGGTTGAGTCCAGCTTGTTGAAGGTAACTTTCCGCCTTTAGTCCGTGGAAGCCGACCCAGGAATAATGCCAGGGATCCTCGTCGTCGGCCTGGTAATAGGTAACGATATCCGGACAGATCAAAAAGCACTGCCCTCTCTGGAGGTGGTATTCCCTTTCTCCGATACAGAACCTTCCCTTACCGCTGTGGATATAGTGTACCAGAAAGTGATCCCTCACGGCCGGACCATAATAGTGACCGGATTCGCAAACTTCTGTACCGCATTGATACATATTGAGATCCGTATGGTTCAAACGGTGAATATCTAAAAATTGCTGCATATATTGCCTTTCTGAAGCATTGAATGATGACTCTACATCAAGTATTATACCATATATAGATAGCATGTTTCCATTCAAAACAATACATAAATGATATAGAATAATGCTATTGTATGAAGCTATAGTTTGCAGGATGTAAAACAGATAAGGAGAGAATTCTATGAGTAAAATTGCATTTATCGGAGCGGGGAGCTTTGGATTTACCAGAACACTTGTAAGGGATATTTTGACCTTCCCGGCAATGGCGGACAGCACTATTGCGTTGATGGACATCGATCCGGTGCGTCTGGCTGCCATAAAAAAGGCGGTGGATAAAATAGTCGGTGCGGGAAACTATCCGGCAAAGGTTATTGCCACCACAGACAGGGTAGAGGCCCTAAAGGATGCGGATGGCGTGGTTTGTACCATTCTTGCCGGCGGAGTGAATGTCTGGCGCTATGACATAGAGATCCCCAAGAAATACGGGGTTGATATCAACGTTGGCGATACCAGGGGCCCGGCCGGAATTTTCAGAGCGCTTCGTACGATCCCCGTCATGCTGGACATCTGCAAAGACATTGAGCGCTACTGTCCCAATGCCATATTCCTGAATTATACCAACCCCATGGCTATGCTTTGCAGAGCAATGCAGGGACAGAGCAAGGTGCAGGTCACAGGTCTTTGCCACAGTGTCCAGGGCACTGCCCACATGCTGGCACAATGGATTGGCGCGCCGATGGAGGAAGTAACCTATAAGTGCGCAGGCATCAATCATCAGGCATTCTATCTGGAATACAAATGGAATGGAAAGGATGCTTATCCGCTGATCAGGAAGGCCATTACTGAAAAGCCTGAGATTTATAATGAGGAGATCGTCAGAAATGAGATGTTTCTTAACCTGGACTATTACGTAACGGAGTCCAGCGGGCACAACTCGGAATACAACGCATGGTTCAGGAAAAGGCCTGATTTGATCGAGAAATACTGCATACACGGCACCGGATGGAACCCAGGCCATTATGCCTACATACTCAACGAATATCTGAACCGCGAAAATACATGGAAAAAGGAAATCGACGACTGGCTTGCTGAAGAGAAGGTTGAGCTGGAAAGAGGGCATGAGTATGCCGCCTATATTTTTAATGCCACGATCGGCGACGGTACTCTGTTTGAGTTCAATGGGAATGTACGCAACTACGGCCTGATTGACAACCTTCCGGAAGGCTGCTGTGTTGAGGTTCCCGTTCTTGCTTCAAAGAGGGGCTTGGATCCGATGCATGTTGGCCCGCTGCCGGAGCAGCTGGCAATACTGGTTAACACCAGCGCACGTTGTGAGGAGCTGGCTGTGGAAGCGGCTATCAACGGCGACCCTCGCAAGGTATTCCATGCGATATGCTTCGATCCGCTTACCTCTTCCGTGCTGAGTCTGAATGAGATCAAACAAATGACGGATGAGATGTTTGAAGCAAACAGGCAATGGCTGCCGCAGTTTAAGCATAATAGCTGATTAAGGATTACGGGGCGCGGTCAGTTGTCCAAGCGCCCCGTAGCCCCATCTCCCGGTATCACAATGTCCCGTAGCCCCGTGTCCCTGTCCTGCGTTTTATACTTCTAATGGAGTAAATCTTGTTCTTTTGTTCGGTGCCTTGCGCTTATCCTTCATCCTACTCAATGAAAATGCTGCCCCTATCGGATTCGAGCTGAATCAGAGCACCGTTTTGTGAATCTGATTGATAAACAGTTCTTCCGTTATTCTTTGTACCTGCATTTTTTCCATAGGCTTTTATTATTCCTGCTGATGTACCGGCCTTTAATGCTGCCGGTCCTGAATCGTCCTTCTGTTCGACATATATGGAGCCTGTGTAGGTCTTTGCCTGGACAGGAACTTTTGTGTCTGTGATGTAAATAAATCCTCCTCTGCTCTCCAATTCCACATTTCCGGCTTTATAACCCTCGGGTATTGAGACAGTAAGCTCTGCCCGATTTTCATGCATGGTGACCAGTGAAAACAGAAGCATCCTTCCGTTGGATTTCTCCGTAAAGGTCAACTGCCCGTCAATGCTCGAGATCTCAGGCTCCAGCCAGTCAGACTGCTCATACTGTATTTTTATTTTATCTGAATTGCCCGCGACCATTATGATGTTGGAGTGCGCTGTGTTTATACTGATATTATCCGCTGAATCAGTGCTGTACTCCCATTGCTGCAAGGTAATATTGCTTGGCTTCATACTATTGAACAATACAAACAGCTTTGTTGGAAGGCCGGTAGCCAATGCGAACACAAGCCCTGCCGCAATGATGCTCAGACTTATTTTAAATACCAAAGCTGATGTATTACCGGGTCTGCCCTTATTTTCGCCGATATTGCCATCTATCGCAACGGTACTTTTAGCGCCGTCGGATGCCGGCCTTGTATTTTTATTCAGCATTCTGGCGATGAGACCGGCAGACAGGCGGAACAGCAGACCGGAAAGCTTGAAGAAGCCCCAGGCAATCAGTATCATTATTCCGGCAAAAAATATGCCCATGCTAATCGTTCCGATTGCATCGCCAATGTATTGAGACGGTATTTTTATCGCTTCCGCCACAAACACGGGAAGGATGACGCAAGCAGAAGCCGCTGATGCAACGGTTACAATAAACAGGCTGACAGCAATACTATAGGTCATAAATATGAGCAGAGAAAACAGGAATATGGTTAATGGCCTCTTGATCCCAATCCTTGCATATTTGACGACTCTGGCGTAGTTTTTCAGACCGGGTTTGTTTCGCATATAGCGGATGCTGCTTTCCGCTTTGATAGATGCCGCAATATCTGCAGGGTCTTCCAGCCTTGACAGCAGGTCCTCCGGGGATACGCCTTCCTCCTGGGCATCATGCAAATACTCTTCATAATAATTCAAAACCTTGTCCTTCTCAGCTTCAGGAAGATCGTTCAGATATCGCCCCAGTTCATCCAGGAACGCCATTAATTTTTCGTTTTTTATCTCGTTACAATTCTCATTAATATTTCCATTCTCACTCATGTTCATATTCACCACCTATGATAAAATTAACGATCTTTTTTTGTTCCCGCAATTCCGACTTATATTCATCCAAGCGGAGTATTCCGTCAGCCGTAATGCGGTAATAGCGTCTGAGACGGCCTGAATGCTCTGCCGAATAGGTCTCAAGAAAGCCCTGAGCTTCAAGTCTTCGCAGGACAGGGTAGAGGGCGGATTCCGACGTCTCCATGAACCTTGTTATCTGTTGAGTCAGCTTGTAACCGTAGGTATCTCCCTGCCGCAATATATGAAGGACACATGCGTCCAATAGTCCCTTCTTCAGTTGGGGATCCAAGGCGACAACCTCCCCTCGTAGCGAATGGCGCACATTCTTTCCGATAACTCCCAAAAGCGCTTTCCAACATCCGGACGCCGGGAATAACGGCTGGGGTTGAGCGGGCTCTTATCTTTCCAATACACCTCATCAGTTTTTCTGGCATCAGATTCCGCCGCCAGCCATGCAATGGTCTGAGCAGGCTGCTCTGCCGATGTTCCGCTTTTGCTTCTCATCTTCCAGATTTTTTTCACGATGCCGCCCGTTCCTTTCAGCCCAATATCCGTATTCACCAGACCCGGATCGACTGCAAAAGCCCTAATTGTGCTTCCGACAGATACCAGCCGCCTGTTAAGCTCTGCAGCAAAGAGCACATTGGCCAACTTTGTTTGTTTATATGCCTGCAGGCAGTTATAATGCTTTCTGAGCATGACATCCTTCCAATGAATCTTCGTTCTGTAGTGGGACCCGGAGCTTATTACGATGACAGTCCCTTCCGGCGACCTTGCCAGAAGCGGCAGCAACTCATATGTGAGGCGGAAGGAAGCCAGATGATTGACGGCGAACTGCAGCTCAAAGCCGTCGACGGTAGATATATACCAACTGGAGACCGTACCGGCATTATTAATCAGCACATCAATATGCTCTATGCCATCTCGTGACAGCTGTTGACGGATTTCTGCCCCAAGCCTTTCAACTTCACCGAGGGAGGAGAGATCAGCAGTTAAATAATGGATATTAGCCCCGGGACAACCATTTCTGACTTCCTCCTGCGCGGCGCAGCAGCGCTCTTTCGAGCGGCCTGAGCCAATAACATACATGCCGCGGGCAACCAGCTCCTTCACTGTGGCCAAACCTATACCGGAAGTAGCTCCCGTGATGACAGCTACCTTTCCGCTTTCTTTTGTAAGAGTATTATGATCTATGTCATTCACTGTAATTCACCTCATTCTTATAATGGATTTGTACGGATAACGGGCTGTGTAACGGTCAAGCATCGGTCTGACCGACCGGTTGTTTACTATATGCGGATTTCCACCGGGAACCGGTCAGCCGTGCGATAATAGCAGGAGGGACAAGAGCTCCTGCAGTTTTCAGTACTCTATTGACCAGACCCGGAATGTAAACCGGCCTTCCCTTCAGTGCTCTGTCAATTGTATGAGAGGCGACATAGCCGACATTTTGAGTGGTAATCCAACCGGCAAAGCCCTGTGCTTCTATCGCCCGGATGCATTCCGGGGTGGTTGGCATCCCTGCCGGACACAGGGCTGTGACAGTCACATCCAGCGGCCTCAGTTCTTCACGAAGTGCTCTTGAAAAATCAAGAAGAAAGCGCTTTGAGGATGCGTACATTGCCTTGACCGGCATTGGGTAATAGGCTGCAAGACTTGCCACATTGATGACCCTGAAGGTTCTTGTCTGATCTCTCATTTTCAGTATCTCATGCGTCATTTCAAGGTTTGCTTCAATATTCAGCCGTAGGATTGTACGTATCTGAATGCGGGTTCTTTCGCAAAACGGTCCTTCAAAATCCAGGCCCGCTATATTGATGAGAAAATGAAAGCTGTAAGTCTGTAAGCTTATATATTCGAAAAGCTCGGTTCTGGCCTCATAGTCTGTCAGATCACACGTTTTATAATAGACGTTTATGTTGTAGGTGTTTTCAAGGCTGCAAGCCAATGTTTTCAGGGCTTCCTCCGAGAGGTCGGTCAGGAACAGGTCCCAGCTGCGGCTGGCGCATTCCACTGAAAAAGCCTTGCCCAATCCTCCTGTTGCTCCGGTTATACATACCATGGATTTCATACGGCGACCACTCCCATCTATTTGGAATAAGTAAAATAATCATATCTTATGAGTAATACTATACAATGAATAGTATAACTCTGTCAACAGTATTAAAAAAAATTTTGACGCATTCCTCTAAAGGTTCTTTATTGCACAGCATAATCGGGCTGAAAAAGTATGTGCTTTGAAACATGGTTGGAGTGAGCAGCCCTGATGGTTACCCTGCAAGGGTACCTGAACAGTCAAGAACAGTCACCAAAATGCCATATATTTATCACATTATGGCATTTTACTTTATACGACAATCAATTAGAATAATAAGTAGTACAAACTTTATCTGACAATTGATAATAATAAGCAGAACAACTATGGGGTAACTTAAAAATGCCATAGAAAAAGGAGGAATGATACATGGCTGAATTACGCTGGCATCCCTTGATTAGGGACTGGGTAATGATCGCATCCCACAGACAGGACAGGCCGCAGATGCCAAAAGATTGGTGCCCGTTCTGCCCAGGATCGGGAAAGGTACCCGATCATTATGAAGTATTAAAATATGATAATGATTTTCCGGCGCTTTCGCAGAATCCGCCCGTGCCTGATGATGTATCAACCGACTTCTACAGGATATCTGAAGCTTATGGGAAATGCGAGGTCATATTATATTCTCCCGAGCATACATCCTCATTACATGAATTTTCCACAGAGCATATTGTGAAAATTATCGACCTGTGGACGGAACGTTTTACAGAACTGAGAAAAGATGAAAAAATCAAGTATATTTTTATCTTCGAAAACAGGGGAGAGATGGTCGGCGTTACAATGCCTCATCCCCACGGACAGATATACGGCTATCCTTTTATACCTAAGAAGCTGGAACTGGAGCTTGCCGCCTGCAAGGAGCACCATGCAGAAAACGGAACCTGTCTGATCTGCGACATGCTCACGGACGAAACAAAGTCAGGCGACAGGGTTATCTTTGAGAATGAAGATTTTCTTGTTTTTTTGCCGTTTTTTACGGAATACCCTTACGGGATGTATATTGCAAGCAAGAGTCACAAGCAAAACCTGACGCAGATGAGCGAACGGGAGAAGGTTAATCTTGCCGCAGCGCTCAAAGAAGCCACTGGAACGTTTGATTCCCTTTTTGGATTTCCGTTCCCATATATGATGTGTATGCATCAGGACCCTGTAAACAGCGGGGATACGAGTGAGTATTACCATTTCCATATCGAATTTTTCCCGCCGATGCGCTCTTCCAACAAGCAGAAATTTAATGCTTCCAGTGAAACAGGAGCATGGGCGCATGCTAACCCGACAAAGCCCGAGGAAAAAGCGGAGGAGTTGCGTCAGGCTCATGAAAGGTTTCTTAAGGGTATGAAAGCATGATATAACGGACAGAGAATATGCACAAGGCATAGTAATAAAGGAAAGCAAGGAGGAGAGCGCAAATGACAATTTCTGAACTGAAAAAGCGTTTTATTGAGATTTATCATGGAAGCGAAGAAGGGATACGGGTATTTACATCTCCGGGCAGAGTCAACCTGATCGGCGAGCATACCGACTATAACGGGGGATATGTATTCCCGGCTGCGCTTACACTAAGCTCCACCGTCATCGCCAGAGCGCGTAACGACAGAATGATGAATCTGATCGCCACGGATCTTGGTATTCAGGTCCAGGGCTCTCTTGACAGGCTGGAGGAGTACAAATCTCTGAAGTGGGGCAATTACCAGCTCGGTGTGGCGGATGAATTACAGAAGGCGGGGTACAAGCTTTCAGGATGCGATCTGCTCTACCACGATACGGTTCCGCTCGGCGCAGGACTATCCTCTTCGGCGGCCATCGAGGTCGCGACGGCAATTACGCTGGTTGCGCTGGGTAATGCGGTTCTTGGGCTGGAGCAGCCTGTGGATATGGTGCGGATGGCATTGATCAGCCAGAAGGCCGAGAATAATTATGTGGGAGTCAACTGCGGAATTATGGATCAGTTCGCTTCGGCAATGGGTAAGGCCAACCATGCCATATTTCTGAACTGCAGGGATCTGAGCTATCAGCATGTACCGCTGAATATAAAGGGCTACAAGATTGTTATTGCCAATACAAATAAAAAACGCGGCCTTGCAGATTCCAAATATAACGAGAGAAGAAGCCAGTGTGAAGAGGCCTATTCGATACTGAAGAATTTTATCCCCGAAGCAACATGCCTCGGCGAAATCTCGATGGAGCAATTCAATAAGGTGAAGCATGAGATCAGGGATGAAGTGATCCGCAACAGAGCAGAGCATGTAATTGCAGAGGACGACAGGGTGCTCAAATCAGTCGAGGCGTTGAACAATGACGATATCTCGCTGTTCGGTAAGCTGATGATCGCCTCCCATAACTCGCTCAGAGACCTGTATGAGGTAACCGGGCTGGAGCTTGATACGCTTGTTGAGGAAGCGCTTAAGATCGAGGGAGTCGCCGGATCCAGAATGACAGGTGCAGGCTTTGGCGGGTGCACTGTCAGTATCGTCAGAGAAGATGCTGCAGAACGCTTCATGGAGGAAGTCGGAAACGGCTACGCCAAAAAGACAGGGCTGACGCCGAAGTTTTATATATCGGAAGTCGGAGACGGCGGCAGAGAGATCACCGGGCGGGCTTAAGTCAACTGACGGGGATCCTCCGCATTTTAACAGGAAAATGAAAAAGCTCGACTGATCAGGGGCAGGGCTATCAAGCAGTCGGGCTTAAACTCCTCCGACGAGGCGTAATTCAGGATACTGAAAAGGAATTGCCTTCCTTCCGGCGATTCCTTTAATTTTTCCATGTCGCAGGCGCACACAAGCAATTTCCCGTTTAAAGCTCTGCATTCAAACAGCAGCCCCAGCTTGTGGTTGCGTTCAAAATTATCGATAGTCTGTACGATCGGACGGAATTCCCGGGGCGTTTCATCCAGGATCAGGGACCTGGAATTGGACACGATGCTCCACCAGGGATAGGTGGAGTATTCTTCACAGGGGAAGTGCCTCAGAGCCGGATGTGAGTTGTTGATCAGCAATCCCATAGTACCAATGGGTACAGGCTTGTTCATGCTTTCGGAGATGGAACGGAACATGGGGTAATTCCAGAAGTCAGTGCAGTAGAAGCCTTCGACGGCGTTTTCCGGTGAGTCCGGCTTTGAAATAATCAGCACATTTTCACCGTTTTCAAGCAGTGTAACAGCCTCCTGAGACAGACGGTCAAAAATGTTCAGACCTGTTGTGTCAAGTGGGATATTCCTTGGATAGACCCACAAATCATATGTTTTTCCGATATCCTCCGATTTTATGTTGATATCATATGCATCAGCCATTGTGTCGCTGCCTTCGATCTGCAGCGACAGCGTAAGCTTTTTCATTACAGACGTATCCGGCATGCAGATTTCTATATTGCCAATATTGATGCGGTTAGCATTGTCTGAATTAAACGCGGTAAATTCTCCGTTTTCCAGTACGTCGCTGCCATCTCTTAATTCCCATAAAAGTCGGAAATCCCGTAACGGAATGTCTTTATACCGGCACAGCTCAATATGTGCATGGAAATCCTCTCCAGCCTCATAATTATACTTCTCAAATTTAGCAAGCAAAACTGCGTCCGAACAGAAGCTGCGCCATTCCTCCGCAGAAATCAGGCCTTTTGAATCCATGAAGGCATCCAATACCCCGACAAGCGCCGTTCCCTGTCCGCTGAAATCCTGTATGTCCAGGATCTGAAATCCCGCCAGCCTTTCGGAGCGAAAAGCAGCTTCCAGCTCTTCTTTATAGCAGGCCATCGCAAGCTTCCCGGAGCATTGAAAATACTTTTCTGCCAAGTCACTCAAACCTTTTTCTTCGAGGCGCTTTCTGAATGTTTCCAGGTTCTTTGCTTTTAAGGAGCCTGCGTATTTTTTTATTTCTTTGAAATCCGGGAAGGTTGCATATTGTCCGATTTCATGCGATACAACCGGAATATGCGGGATCAGTTTGCTTTCGGCTGCGGAAGCCTCAACGGTCTTTACTCCGGTTCCGAACTGGATTTCTATCAAACCTGCGGAGTTGACGTCCTTATCAGCTGCGCTGCTTCCACTGGTACCGATGCCTGCGTAGTCGGTATCAGCATCAGAATCGGTATCGGTATACGGACATATCTGCTTATCATAGCTTTTCATCGTGCCTGGCCTGCCGGTCTGTACGTGACCAAGCGGAGCATCGCACATGGCATAGGAACCTCTGAACAGGCGATCTCTTGAAAAGCGGACCCCGCAGAAAAAGTCTTCGTTTTCGAGAATTGCAGGGGTGAATTGGAAGTTGTTTGAGCCCTGCGTATAAAGAGGGCGATTGTCAAACTCCTTGAAGCCCTTCAAAATGGCATTCAACCTCTCCCGGCTTCCCCAGAGCTCGTTGCCAAGGGACATCATGACGAAAGAAGGGTGATTTCCGAATGCTTTCAATATCGAAAAGCCCTCACTGATAAGGTAATCCTGTTCGGCTTGATTGTGATTCGGATCATTTTCATCTGTGACAGTGCCCCAGAAGGGCAGTTCAGGCTCCATATAAATCCCCAGAATATCAGCTGCGGTAAAGGCAGCTTCCGGCGGGCAGCAGGTATGGAAGCGGTAATGATTTATACCGTATAATTTTGATATTTTCATGACCCGAAGCCACTCATTTACGGTTGTCGGGGCAAAACCTGTCAGTGGAAATATCAGCCCGTCGTGCTTTCCGCGCAGGAAGGTCTTCGTTCCGTTGATGGTAAATTTGTCGCCCGATGCTTTGAATTCCCGTAAGCCCGTCAAGAGGCAGGTTGTGTCGACTGTAACGCCACCGAGAACAAGATCGATTTTTAGAAGGTACAAATTGGGCTCGTACTCGCTCCAGAGCAGAGCATCTTTGCCTAACGGATACTGAACGGAGATTTGCGAAGAGGAGAATTTATAGCTGCGATCCTCCGCCCTGTGCTTAATATCATTGCAGCAGATTATGCCGTCCTTGCAGCAATTCACATCATTGCAGCAGCAGTTTACACCGGCATCATAATTCACTGTATCATCATAACTCATGGCTGTAATTGTTAAAACACCATGATCCGCGCCTCTAACAACTGCTTTAATATCAAGCGTTCTATTCCTTACATCCGGATAAATCCGGACATCCTCCATGTATGCCTTATCAAAGAATCTCAGTTCAATTGCTCCCGTAATACCGTTCCAGTTGGTCTGGGTATCGGGAGAGGTCAGATGACCGCCTCTTGTCGGATAGCCGGTATTGTCCACAAGGATGGTAATGGTATGCACCCCGGCTGACAAATAATCTGTGATGTCGTAAACATGCGGTGTGCAAAGGCTGTTTCGCGTACCGATTTCCGTATTGTCCCACCAGAGTGTTGTTATGCGGGTCCTTTCCAAATAAAGAAAAGCGTTTTTTCCGGACAAATCTTCAGGTATCTCTACCTTTCCTGAAAACCAGGCGTAGCCTTCAAACTTGTATTCATCCGTTAAAAAACCAAGCTCGACCAGTTTGTTTTTCTCCCCTTTTTTACAAAAAGAAGTCGTTCCCGGCAATGTGATAGTATCTCTTAAAGGCTGCGTAACGCCCGCCTTATGTTCATCCAGCTGGAAATCCCAGGTTCCGCTTAAATCAATTTTTGAATACATTATGACACCTCAATGATTATTTTCATTCGACATCCCTGCGCCTTATCGGTAAATTACTTTTTTATATAATACAAAGTTCCAGCATACCACAGCGCCGATGGCAAATACCTTGGCAAGCAGGTATTGTATGGCAAGCCGGTTGGCCAGCAGGTACATGATCAGGTCGGAGGCGCCCAGATTGAACACAAACAGCGCCAGATACATCACAAGCTGCCTGCCTAGCTTCATTTTGGACTTGAACGACCAGAACCTGTTCATCAGGAAGTTGAACCAGAAGACGATGGAAAGCGCCGCAGAGTTGGAGACCAAAATGGATAACCCGAAGATGTCCTTAAACACAAAGAGCAATGTAAGTTCTATCGCAGCACTGCTAAAGCCCGTTACCAGGTAGCGGACAGCCTGTCCTGCGGATTCCTGGTTCAATAGCTTTGATAATGCTTCAGGTATGTTTATCATCAGATCAGCGTCCCCTTTAAGTATTTCCTTACCATTATAATGAATTCAGATGTCAACCACAATACACAAAGAAAACACTAAAAAAATATTTGCCATCATTCCATGTTGTGCTATAATATTTGCAGGATTTGTTACCGGAGGTTGCAAAAAATGAAGAAATTTGAGTTGAATTTCACAAAGATGCATGGTCTGGGGAATGATTATATATACGTGAATTGCATGAAGGAGTGCCCGGCTGATCCATCAGGCCTTTCAAGAAGGCTTAGCGACAGGCATTTTGGTATTGGTTCGGACGGTCTGGTGCTCATCATGCCCTCAGAGGTTGCCGACTTCCGTATGAGAATGTTCAATGCCGACGGATCAGAGGCTGAAATGTGCGGGAATGCAGCGAGGTGCGTCGGGAAATACGCTTATGACAACGGGCTGACGGATAAAAGTAAGGTCACGTTGGAGACTCTTGCAGGGATTAAAACACTGCTGCTTACAGTTAAAACCGGCAGGGTAGAGTTGGTCAGGGTTGACATGGGCGAGCCTGTGCTGAAACCCGATGCGATCCCGGCCGTGTGCCCGAAGGACGCAGCATTTCCGAAAGGTGCAGCGCTTTTTGAATCAGCATTTCCGAAGGGCGTCGAGTGCCCTGAGGCGCTGTTTCTTTCCCAGCCTGTAACGGTAGGGGACAGAACCTTTCACGTGACCTGCGTGTCCATGGGGAACCCTCATGCAGTATCTTATATAGATGACGTGGACGGCTTTCCTCTTGATGTCTACGGTCCTCTGATGGAGACACACGAGCTTTTTCCAAAGAAGATCAACAGTGAATTTGTTCAGGTGCTGGACAAACAAACACTTAAGATGAGGGTTTGGGAGAGAGGCGCCGGAGAAACTCTGGCCTGCGGGACAGGCGCCTGTGCGGCCGTGGTGGCTTCTGTTCTAAATGGTCTGTGCGGAAGAAAGGCTGTAGTAAAACTGTCGGGCGGAGATCTGACGATAGAGTGGGACGAAAAGGACAATCATGTATTCATGACCGGGCCTGCGGTGAAAGTGTTCGAGGGAGTAGTTGAATTACCGGAGAAAATGCAAGAGAACTTGCAGAAAGCAAATTAGTAAGGGAGGAAATTTATGGCACGAATAAATGACAACTTTTTAAAATTACCGGGCAACTATCTTTTTGCAGAAGTGGCAAGAAGAAGAGATATTTATCTGAAGGCGCATCCGGAAGCCGATGTGATTCGCCTTGGAATTGGAGATGTGACCAAGCCGCTGCAGCCGGCAGTAATCGAAAGTCTGCACAATGCTGTTGACGAGATGGCGGATGAGAAAACATTCAAGGGATATGGACCGGACGGCTATGGATACGACTTTTTGATCAGCACGATCATAGAGAATGACTACAAGGCGAGAGGGGTTTCTCTTGACAAGGATGAAATATTCATATCTGACGGGGCGAAAAGCGATACGGCCAATATCCAGGAGCTTTTCAGCCAGGACAATGTCGTAGCGCTGACTGACCCAGTCTATCCTGTTTACCTCGACAGTAATGTCATGGCAGGCAGGACAGGCGACTATGACAAAAAGAGCGGCCGCTTCAGCAAGGTGGTTTATATGCCGTGCAATGCGGAAAACAGCTTTTCGCCTGAGCCTCCTTCTGAAAAGGTAGATATGATCTATCTGTGCTTCCCGAACAACCCAACCGGAACCACGTTATCCAGGAAAGAGCTGAAAAAGTGGGTGGATTATGCAAAAGCCAACGGGAGCGTCATTCTTTATGATTCAGCCTATGAAGCCTATATAAGGGAGGACGACGTTCCCCACAGCATATATGAGGTGCCGGGTGCAAAGGAGGTTGCTATTGAATTTCGCAGCTTTTCAAAAACCGCAGGATTTACTGGCACACGCTGCGCCTATACAGTCATTCCCAAGGCGCTAATGGCTGAAAATGCAAACGGCGGGCATGAATCGCTTAATCAGCTGTGGTATAGAAGGCAGACAACAAAGTTTAACGGTACTTCTTATATTATTCAAAAGGCGGCACAGGCTGTGTACAGCGAAGAAGGCAAAAAGCAGACAAGGGCTGTTATAGATTACTACATGACAAATGCCTCCATGATTCGGAAAGGCCTTACCGAATTGGGTCTTGAAGTGTTTGGCGGAATCAACGCGCCGTACATTTGGCTCAGGACACCAAACAGGATGGATTCCTGGGCATTCTTTGACAAGCTTCTGGGCGAGGCACACATACTTGGTACGCCCGGTTCCGGATTCGGGCCCAGCGGTCAGGGGTATTTCAGACTCACTGCCTTTGGCAGCAGAGAAAACACGGAAAGAGCGCTGGAACGCTTTAAAACAAGACTCAAGCTGTGAGAGCATAAAAGAAACGCCGAAGCAAATACTACATACATGAAAAGTGCTAAATTCATTCTGGCAATCAGCATCACCCTGCTGCTTGTCCTATTTGTAAACGGTGCTTATTATATGTCGCTACGCGGAAATAAGGCTCCGGAGACTTTTCCGGTTCCTTTTTCCGCAGGTGTTATAGGCGATGCGGCGGAACAATCGGACGACTATCATGAAAGCGGCGTCAGCAGAGAGGTTCCTGTTAATCTGATGGTTTTAGGTCTGGATGGGGATAAGACCCGCTGTGATGTAATCATGCTATTCCATTTTATACCATCGTGTCCGTCTCTGAGCATTCTTTCAGTAGCCAGGGATACAAGAGTGCTGTCGGATGGTGTCTTCACCAGAATCAATACGCTGTATTCAAAGGGCGGGGAGAAGCGGGTTGCGGAAGAATTGACAGAAATCACCGGCCTTCCCGTCCATTATTATATTACCGCGGATTTTGAGGGCTTTCGCGAAATCATTGACGCTCTGGACGGAGTTGAATTCAACGTGCCTTTCCGGATGAATTACGACGACCCGACACAAAATCTTCATATCCATCTGAGAAAAGGGCTTCAGATCCTCAACGGCAAAAAAGCAGAGCAGCTGGTGCGCTACAGAAAAGGGAACCGCCCGGGGCAGGGCTACACTGAAGGAGACCTGGGCAGGATAAGCATGCAGCAGGAATTCATGAAGGCTCTGATTAAACAGAAAATGAACATTCGTTATCTTTCCAGATTTAAAAAAATATTTAATATTCTTCAACAACATGTCAAAACCAACATTACCATTGCAGATGTAACACAATATATTGGAAGCGCACCAAAAGTCAAGGCCGATGCAATAGAAACCTTTACACTTCCGGGCACAAGCCGTATCATTGGAGGAAAATGGTACTTCATCATGGACCGGCAAAAAACTGCTGACATGCTGATGGAACACTTTTGAGTTCGCTATTCAAAATGGAGCCGCGGCGCTTCTTTTTTATTGAATTTTCAAGTTTAGTTTGATATAGTTCTAGTATATTATTTTCAAGCTATTGCAGGATAATTATATGAAAGATACCGGTTTACAGGGAGTGTATGGAAATGAAAGCTGTTGTAACAGTGCTTGGCAAGGATAGGGTAGGAATCATAGCAGGAATCAGTAAAATATTGGCGGACAGCAATGTCAACATATTGGATATTTCACAGACGACGATGCAGGACGTATTTACGATGACCATGCTGACGGATATGGCTGATTCAAATATAGAATTCAGCGAGCTTTCGGACAGGCTGGAGGCGGAGGGTACAAGACTGGGCCTGTATGTAAAGATTCAGCACGAGGATATCTTCAATTCCATGCACAGGATATAGACCGAAGTATATAAGCGCACGGGACATAGACCGCAGGAGGGAAACAACAGATATGCTCTCAAAGTATGAAATACTTGAAACATATAAAATGATCCATGAGGAGAACCTCGATATCAGAACCATCACAATGGGGATATCGCTTCGTGACTGCTGCCATCCGGATGGATATGCGTGCAGACAGAAGATCTATGATAAGGTCATGAGGTGTGCTCAGGATATTGTGAAGGTCGGCAGAGATATTGAGAAGGAGTACGGCATACCTATAATTAATAAGAGAGTTTCCGTTACACCCATCGCGTTGGTGGCGGAGAGCTGCGCTGACGAGGATTATGTAAAGTTTGCAAAAACGCTGGACAAAGCGGCCGACGAGCTTGGAATAGACTTCATCGGCGGATTTTCCGCATTGGTCCACAAGGGGTACACTCCCGGGGACAGGAAGCTGATCAGTTCCATCCCTCAGGCGCTGGCCACCACAAAAAAGGTGTGCGCATCAGTTAATGTTGCCACTACAAAGGCGGGCATCAACATGGATGCGGTCAGGCAGATGGGGGTCGTGATCAAGGAGGCTGCCGGGCTCACATCGGATAACGGCGGGATGGCCTGCGCAAAGCTTGTGGTGTTTGCCAATGCTCCAGAGGACAATCCATTCATGGCGGGCGCCTTCCACGGGTCAGGTGAGCCGGACTGCGAGATCAATGTAGGCATCAGCGGACCGGGTGTAGTGAAATGTGCGTTGGAAAAGGTAAAGGGCGCGGATTTCAGTACGGTTGCCGACGTTATAAAAAAGACAGCCTTCAAGATCACCAAAATGGGGCAGCTTGTGGCAATGGAGGCTTCAAAGCGGCTGAACGTGCCTTTTGGGATTGTGGATCTCTCGTTGGCTCCGACTCCTGCAGTTGGAGACAGCGTTGCATACATATTGGAAGAGATGGGCCTGGAAAAATGCGGCGCCCACGGGACGATAGCGGCGCTTGCGCTGCTCAATGACGCAGTGAAGAAGGGCGGTATAATGGCCTCCTCCCATGTGGGCGGTCTCAGCGGGGCGTTCATCCCCGTGAGCGAGGACGCCGGTATGATTGCGGCAGTTCAACAAGGCGCTCTTTCCATAGAAAAGCTGGAAGCCATGACCTGTGTTTGCTCTGTTGGACTGGATATGATTGTGGTTCCCGGAGACACTACAGCTGATACCATTTCAGCCATTATTGCCGATGAAATGGCAATCGGCGCAGTCAATAACAAAACTACGGCAGTCAGGATCATCCCCGCTCCGGGCAAGGTTGCAGGAGATGTGGTTGAATTTGGGGGACTACTTGGCACGGGGCCCGTCATGAGCCTGAACAGATATGGCAGCAGTGAATTCATAAGGAGAGGCGGAAGGATACCCGCCCCTATCATCAGTCTGCGAAATTAATGCAATACGGTATGAAAATTAATTATGACGGATTAACGGAGACGAAAGGAGCTGATGAATATCAAGGAGCCTGTGATCATTGCACACAGAGGCGCTTCCAAACAAGCGCCCGAAAACACGATGTCAGCCTTCAAAAAAGCATTGGAGCTTGGTGCGGGAGGAATTGAGACAGACGTTCATCTCAGTGCCGACGGGTATTTGGTCATCATCCATGATGAGCAGGTAGACAGGACCAGCGATGGGAAGGGTCTGGTAAAGAGCATGACCCTTGAACAGCTCAAAACCCTGGATTTCGGATCCTGGTTTTCACCCGGCTTCAGCGGTGAGAGGATTCCTGAATTGGATGATTTACTGCAGCTCCTATCGAATTGGGACGGCTTGCTGAACATTGAACTGAAGAACGGCCCTGTTTTTTATCCGGGGATCGAACAGGCTGTGGCTTCGGCTGTCAGAAAGTATAAGCTCACGAACCGTACGATCATCTCTTCTTTCAATCATTACTCTCTGGTGGAAATACGCAGGATAGACCCTGAAATAAAGACCGCGCCGCTTTATATGGCCGGGCTATATGAACCCTGGGAATATGCCCGCAGAATGGGCGCAACGGCAATACATCCTCTCTTTTATAATATTGTTCCTGAAGTGATGAAAGGCTGTAAACTTAATAACATAATGGTAAATCCGTTTACAGTCGACCAGCCGGAGCAGATTAAGGCAATGGCTGCAGCGGGCGTTGACGGAATCATCACCAATGTCCCGGATATCGCGCTGAAAATCGTTAAAGAAATGGGAGGGAGTGGTACACAATGAAGCTGAATTATAAGAATACCATGCTGATCGGTCTTGGCTTTTTTACAGTCAGCATCGTCTGGGGGATTTACAACATCGCAATGCCTATCTATCTGAAGGACCTGGGATTATCAGGCGTTGCAGTTGGTTCTGTCATGACGATCGACAATATCTTTGCCGTTATTTTTCTTCCGATCTTCGGTGCATTAAGCGACCGCACCAATACCAGATACGGAAGAAGGATGCCATATCTTCTGGTTGGTATACCGCTTTCCGCGATTGCGTTTATACTGATCCCCGTGACAAGGCTCAATCTGATACCGGTCATGATTACTGTGATCGCAATGAATTTCTTTATGAGCATATACAGGGCGCCGACAGTTGCCCTGATGCCTGATTTCACCCCGCGTCAGCTGCGCAGCAAGGCAAATGGCGTGATTAATTTTATGGGCGGCGTTGGTGCTGTTATCGCCTTCCTGATTGGCGGTTTCCTGTTCAAGATCAATGAATTTCTGCCGTTTGCAGTAGGTTCCGTGATAATGGTCGCGACCATTATAATCATGTATTTGTTGGTACATGAGCCGAAGGAAATCGCTGATGACAAACCTGCTGAAAAGGAAGCCAGTACGGTCGTCGGGGAAAAAGGCGCGGGCTTGAGCTTGATTTTCCTGCTTTTGGCGATTTTCTTCTGGTTTACCGGATACAACGCAGTGGAAACGTTCTTTTCGACCTTTGGAGAGGTTGTTTTAAAGATCGACAAGAGCCAATCCTCCTTTATGCTGGCGGTTTTCTCCGCTATGCTGGTTGTATTTTCAATTCCTTCCGGTTTGCTGGCCACAAAGATTGGCAGAAAGAGAACCATCCTGATTGGCATTACCGTTCTGTTTCTGGTGTTTCTGACCATGAACTTCGTTGGAGGCAGCAACCCATATCTGATTTATGTGCTGCTTGCTGTCGGCGGTATCAGTTGGGCTTTGATAAATATTAATTCGTATCCGATGGTTGTC
Organism: Bacillota bacterium; assembly: GCA_023435745.1. GTDB lineage: Bacteria > Bacillota > Clostridia > Acetivibrionales > DTU013 > JAEYRF01. The sequence goes on from JAEZMD010000003.1 coordinate 163,093, forward strand.
GAAATGACGTCAAACAAGGGAATCGGTAAATATACAGGCTATTATTACTTTTTCTCAATGATGGCCGCTATTGTCAGCCCGATTCTATTTGGTTATATTAAGGACATTATTGGTGATGAATTTCTCTTTGTCTATTCCAGTATATCCATGGTGCTCGCTTTCTTCTTTATGATGCTCGTGAAGCACGGCGAGCCCAAAGCGGAAGCTAAAACAGCATTCGAGGCCATTGAGCATATGGAGCCGTAAATTAAATATGGAGCCATAATAGGTGCTAGGGTGTCACATAATTTAATTGTATTTATTGTTGTTATTTCTGATAGGAGGATCTGATTTAGATGCTGGGGTGGAAGGAACTTGAGAACGAGTGCACTGCCTGCATGAAATGTGATCTTGGGAGAACCAGAACGAATATTGTCATTGAGCGTGGCTCGAGAACCGCACCGTTGATGCTGATCGGAGAAGGACCCGGGGAGCAGGAGGACAAGCAGGGTAAGCCATTTGTGGGAGCGGCGGGACAACTGCTGGATCTGCTCCTTTCCGCGCTGATGTTTGATGAAAAAGAATATTATATCTGCAATGTTGTCAAATGCAGACCGCCAGGTAACCGTGCGCCTACGGATGACGAGGCGTTGAGCTGCCTGCCGTGGCTGAGGAATCAGACGGCGTTGATCAGGCCGCTTATTATTGTATGCATGGGGTCAACGGCGATGAAATATATCATTGATAAAAACGCAAAAATCTCACAGATCAGAGGACAGTGGATTGAACGGAAGGGGTTCTGGATTATGCCAACCTTTCACCCGGCTGCATTATTGCGCGATGTGTCCAAAAAACCTCAGATGTTTGAAGACATGAAGAAGGTCAGGCTTAAATTGGACGAGCTCAATCGCTGATCCGTATTTCCTCTCATTTTATGAAAATCGGAGCTGCATGGAGAATAATGGAGAATAGATGAATATACAGGAACAATTATCAGATTTGTATCGTGAATATGCCTGTGAATTTGCAGGCAACGAGTTTGTGTTCGGATGCGGCAGTGTGAAACCGAAGCTGCTGCTTATCGGCGAAGCGCCGGGGCGTGAGGAGGTAAAACTCTCACGTCCGTTTTCGGGTGCGGCAGGAAAATACCTTGATGAGTTTCTTCAACTGGCAGGGATCGACAGGGAAAAGATTTATATCACGAACACCATCAAGTACAGGTTGTCCAAAGCGAATCCCAAAACGGGCAGGTTGTCCAACAGACCTGCTACCAGGGATGAAATCATATCAGGCAGACGCTATTTATTGCGGGAAATCGAACTGATCAGCCCGGCATGTGTTGTCACCCTCGGAAACGTTCCGCTTCGGGCGGTTACGGGAGATTTTACCGAAAACATAGGAGACAGACATGGCTTGTCCTCGACAGTGAAAACAGGAGAGCGGGAGTTCATGTTATTCCCCCTCTATCATCCTGCCTGCGTCATATATAACCGAAGCCTGAAGCAGACCTGTGAAGCGGACATTTTAAAGCTGCGGGATGTTGTCGGATAAGAATCGGTGTGTGATAATACATTGCCGGGATTTAGAATTTGTTTTTAATGTTGGAACCGCCGATATCATTAATTTTAATATGATTGCCTCCGGGAAGTAAAAACCCTTTAAAACGTTTTGTCATGCGGCCTATCGCATCCCAGTCGATAAAGAGTAATAATGTGCCGACAATCACCGACCTGTACCGATATATGGTATCGGGAACGTTCTCAACAACCAGGGCATTGATTAATATATAGGAAGCGAGGAAAGCCATTATTCCAATCATATAGCTGTTTTTTTTCCTTATCGCCGAATAAATTCCGGGCAGCATAAAAACAAGGCAGAAGTACCAAATGATCATATCAGTACTCACAACAAACTGTAACAGCTTGCTGTAACTTATGTCTGCAATATTAGTATTGCCGGGATATGGAAGGAGAATGTAATTCACAGTTGACACAAGCACATTTCTGCCTGATGCCAGAAGCTTTAACACCTCCCACTTGTTGCCGATATCTTCACTCAAATCGTTTGTCTCATCAGGAAACATGATTGCATGGTAGTCCTCCAAAAGCGGATAAACGGTTGCTATGCTGATGATGACAGAACTGATGATGATGGCAGCTATAAAAAATAGGATAATGCGCCGCCGGCTTTTCTTGTAAAACAGAATTTGGTTCACCAATATCCCGGCAGCCAGGGGCAAAAACATATAGATACGTACCAGCGTACCAAGCCAGATCAATACACAAACAAAAAGAACCCTGATACATTCACCTATCCTTGAGAATTCCCATGATTCAACGCGACGGATAAAGCACTGTACCTGGCGCCAGCATAAAAAGCTGATAAAAATCAGCAGGGCCTCCTTGCGGGAATCAGATGTCCACAGGATCATGTTTGGAAAGTATAAAAAGGACAGACTGATGAAAACCGCGTTTGTATATTTGTACTTGTTGTTAATAGCAATTTTCAGGAGAAGCAGTGCTGAGAAAAATGTAAATGCTATATTAATATAGGAAACGATATACCGGTTAACGCCAAATATATGGTAAATCAATCCCACAAAAGCGGTGTACCACGTATATGTGTACCTGACAGCGTAAAAGGGCACGCCCTCAGCCAGTTGTCGTGCCGCAAGAATACCTTCCTTGTGGTAAAGCAGGCCGTCCGTTCCGAAAGTATCCGGACCGCTGCGATAAAGGTAATGTACAGTTGCCACCCTGAGCAGCAATGCGGCAAAGGCCAGAATCATATATAATTTTTTATTTTTATCTGCCGATAGAACGCTGGAATCCATTTTTGTTTACCTTATTTATGTTGTTTTCACTTTTTATATTATTTCCACAGAACAGTATATCAGTAGACCGGCAAAATGCAATATCTTATTTCGTGTATCTCCATTATCCTGCATTTCCCGGCTTCCTCTGCGTGATTTGTATATGTAAACGTCTATAAATGTCAAGAAAAACAATATTTCAATCAATTTATGCAAAGATTATGGGTTAAGTATATAATAGAATCTGAACTATTGAGACATAAGACTAATCAGGAGGTGTGTGCAGAGAATGAACAGGATGACTGTAGCAGCGCAATTGTATACCTTGAGGGATTTTCTCAAAACACCTGAGGATATTGGGCAGACCTTGAAGAAAGTAAAATCCATTGGATATAACGCAGTTCAGGCTTCCGGTGTGGGGCCGGTTTTACCAAATGAATTAAGGCAGCTGGCAGATGAGGCAGGTGTTAATATCTGTGCGTCACATATCGCCTATGACCGTCTGAAAAATGACCTTAATGCAGTGATTCAGGATCATAAAATCTGGAATTGCCGTTATGTTGGTATAGGGTCCATGCCTGATGCGTATAGAAGCAGCAAGGATGGTTATTTGGCATTTGCAAAAGAATTTAACGAAATTTCCAAAAAGATTTTTGACCAGGGTCTGAAATTCATATATCACAACCATAAATTCGAATTTGAGAAGTTTGATAATGAGACGGGTTTGGAGATATTGCTTTCAAACACTGATAAAGAAACCTTTGGCTTTGAGCTTGACACTTATTGGGTACAGGCCGGAGGAGCAAACCCGGTGGAGTGGATTAAAAAGGTTGAAGGGCGTATGGAGGTAGTACATTTAAAAGATATGGCTATTAAGAAAGATCAGCAGTTGTTTTCAGAAATCGGAGAAGGCAATCTGAACTGGGAGGCAATCATAGATGCCTGCAGAGAAACCAAAGTGGAGTGGTATGCTGTAGAGCAGGACGTATGCCGGCGAGATCCATTTGAGAGCATGCAAATGAGTTTTAATTACCTGAAAAAGTTTTTTATAGAGCAGTGAGCAATATAAGACGAGCAAATTCATAGGTAATGATAAAGAATTCTTCATAAATTTGGGGGGTGCCCCGGAAAAGGGAAAAGTATGGATAAAGTGCGTATTGGAATAATCGGAGTAGGAAATATGGGGAGCAGTCATGCCAGACAGCTGGCCAATGGAGAAGTACCCGGTGCGGTATTGGCTGCGGTCTGCGATTTAAATCCTGAGCGTTTGAAATGGACCAGGGAAACCTTTGGCGATGGAATAAAGCTGTTTGATAATACCGAAGCCTTTTTCGCGGCACATGCAGTAGATGCCGTTATGATTGCAACACCTCATTACGATCATCCTACGCTGGCCATTCAGGCGTTTGACAACAACCTTCATGTGCTGATCGAAAAGCCTGCCGGTGTCTATACAAAGCAAGTCATGGAAATGAACGAGGCAGCAAAGAAGACCGACAGGGTATTCGGCATTATGTACAACCAGCGTACAAATCCTCTTTACCGGAAGGTAAGAGAACTTATTATTACGGGTGAATTGGGTGAAATCAAGCGTATTAACTGGATCATCACCACCTGGTACCGTTCCCAGAGTTATTACAATTCCGGAGGATGGCGTGCTACCTGGGCAGGTGAAGGGGGAGGAGTATTGCTGAATCAATGCCCTCATCAACTGGATCTGTGGCAGTGGATTTGCGGTATGCCAAAGCGTGTCCGTGCTTTTATGGCTTTTGGAAAGAACCATGAAATTGAAGTAGAAGACGATGTTACTGCATATATGGAATATGCCAATGGCGCTACCGGTGTCTTTATTACAAGTACGGCAGATACTCCCGGCACGAACCGTTTTGAAATTCTCGGTGACAGAGGAAAAATCGTCATTGAAGAAGGACAGCTGAAGTTCTGGCGTCTGCCTGTATCGGAAAGACAATTCAACAGAGAATATAAGGGCGGTTTTGGCGAGCCGGAGAATTGGCAGTGCGAGGTGCCTGTCAAGGGAACTGAAACGGCACATCTGGGAATAATGACAAATTGGGTTGCGGCCATACAAGAAGGAACACCTTTGTTTTCGCCGGGTATGGAAGGAATCAATGGCCTTACACTTTCCAATGCCATGCACCTTTCGGCATGGACTGATGCCTGGGTTGAGCTTCCGATAGATGAAGACCTCTATTATGAGAAGCTGCAGGAAAGGATAAAAAATTCAGTCTTTGTAAAGGCCAAGGCAGAAGAGAAGACTCTGAATGTTGAAGGGACACATTAGAGATTGGAAAACCATTTGATGAGAGCGGAGAGCAGGGGATTACAGCTATAAAATAATTGAAGCTATTTACAAATCTTCGGAAACAGGAGAGTATGTAAAACTCGCTTCTATAAAAGACGCAACTGGAAAAATGAGTTAGAAAAAAGGTGGTTGACAAAACAGGGGGAGCGTGGTACTATAATAAAGCCGCTCAAAACGACGGCGCCTGTACGAAAGCCTATTACAGGGCAGGAAACAGGGTTGGACCTTGAAAAGTAAACAGTGAAGACAATACACTTTAATTGAGTCAAATCAATTAAAGTTACTT
>JAEZMD010000006.1 GCA_023435745.1 Bacillota bacterium
TTCTAATTCCGATGCAATCTTCAAGTATTTGCCGAAATTATTCTGTACTTCTGTGGACGGCACCTTCATCTCAGTCATCCCTTTCGCCTGTTTGCTATATTATATGATTGTCTGGCTAATGTGTCAACGTATTAGCTACAATATTTCCATGCATTAGCCATACAACCATTAATTACATTAGGTTCGGGACGTGTGACGTGTTATAATGTACATTCCGTCAGGGCATACCCCTGACAGAAAAACACGAACTTATTGGAATGGGGGGACAATGTGATGATAAATAGAATATTGCAGCATAAAGTTAAAATAAAGAAAGGCCTATTGTTCGGTTTGACCTTAATAATTCTGATTATTGCTACCATAACAGCCGACTTCATGTCATTGGGTACATCCGATGTCTACGCGGCAAGCGGTACTCAGCCTTATATCCGGTATGTTGTTCAGCGCGGCGATTCACTTTACAAAATATCCAGGGTATACGGCACGTCAATCAATACAATTAAATCAAGAAATCATTTGAATTCGGATTTGATTCTGGTCGGTCAGACATTGACAATACCAGTGACCGCTAACAGATCACTGTCACAAATAATTCATGCCAGGGGACTGACTGAAGGGCAGCTGAGATTGAATCTGGTGGTTGATAAATCAGATAAACTTTTGACCGTTTACCAGAAAACAACTCCGCTGAAATCATACCATGTGGAGCTTGGCGACGGCGGAAAGGGTGACAAGCAAATTGCAGGCGACCATAAAACGCCGGAAGGTACGTTTTATATCACGCAAAAGCTTGTGCTGAGCCCGTCTGATGAATACCTCGGCTCCCGTTGGATGAGATTGAGCTATCCTAATATCGAAGACGCATCCCGGGGACTTAACGGCGGACTGATCGATAAATCGACGTATAACTTGATTTATAACGCCATCATTAATGGTAAAACACCCCCGCAGAATACAGCGCTCGGCGGCGGCATAGGCATTCACGGGGGCGGCAGAGATTCATACGGTTCCGACTGGACATGGGGCTGCGTAGGGCTGACCAACGCCGACGCAGAGGATTTCTACAATTATATGTATGTAGGAACCAGAGTTGTGATACAAAAATGAAAAGCATTATCAAAGGGAGACCACCATACAGGCGGTCTCCCTCTTCATGAATCCGTTATTACTTATTGGGCGGTATATAGCCCTTTCGCCTGCATATACTGAGTTATCGCTTCGCCATGCTTTTGTTCTTCCTTCTGGATGTGATTGAGTACATCGCGGACGTTGGTATTGCTAAATTCAAATATGGACGTATTGTAAGCACTTGATACATATTTTTCGGCCATTAACATATCTATACACATGTCCTTGTCAGATGCTCCGGTCATACCGGCCTGTGCATTGTTCATACCCACTGCAGGGGCTTGATCCCGCCACTTTTTCATTAAACCAACAAGTCTTTTTTGCGATATCGGAGCCATGAGGCGACAGTGCATCCTATTATTACAGAAATTCCAACTATCCATTCCTCCGGTAAGATACCCTCAGTCATCAGTTTATTAGTCTTTATCCAATCCATTGGTGAAAACCATATGAGAAAATCAAGTGAATGAACGACCACCGAGCAAACACCGATGATGAACGAGCCGAATACGATACCGACCGTAATTCCTCCCATACCTTTGCCGCCTCTTAGCAAAGCAGAGACCAGAATGCCGACTGCAGAAAAGACCAACCCGACAAAAAGGATGCTGCCGTAGAAAATAAACGATTCCTCAATCGCCTCTTCAAAAGTATAACCGGTAACCTGCAAATATCCGATAACGGTTACGGCAGCATACGCAACGAGCATGATAAGAAAGGAAGTAATATGAGCCATGCCTTTTTGATAAAATATTTCCCAGCGTGAGACTGGTTTTGAGCCCAGATATTCTACAGTTCCGTCGGCCTCTTCCTTGGACAGAAGCCCAACTGCGCGTTGGGTAACCACCACCATCACTGCGAGGGTAATAAATTGAAGGACATACCCAAAGTAGTTCGTTATAATAGTAAAATCCATCATCTGGGTTAGCCCCAACGCCTCCAGCAGGGCCGGATCCACCCCCTCAAGCTTGGCCCCGGCAAGAGCCTTCATAGACTCTGTCTGCATAGAAGGAAAAAACAACAGCATGAAGTATATCACGCCGCATATCGATACTGTACTCATCACAATGCTTTTACGAAGATTCCTCAACTCAAGGAAAAACACCTTCATGATTTCTCCTCCTTCCCGTATAAATCCCAAAAACGTTCTTCTAAGCTCTCCGTTTCAACCGTAAAATCTTCAGGCGAGAGCATGGATAATGCAGCTATAATACTTCTGCTGTCAGAAGCGGTCCGAAAAACGCGGCGGTTCTGTTCCCGCTTCAATAATTCCCATCCTTTCGGTAATACAGTGCCACCGCCTGTAACCTCAATAAATTTTCTCGGTACGGCGGCTTCCTTTAAATCTGATACCGCGATTATGGAACCGTCCTTGATAAATGCCACACGATCGCAATATTCCTGAACTTCCGCAAGATTATGGCTTGAAAGAAGTATGGTAACTCCATCCGCAGTCATGCGCCTGAGCTCCTCAAAAAGCACCTTCTGCATGATTGGATCAAGGCCGCTTGTGGGCTCGTCAAGAATAACCACTTTTGGTTTTGAAGCCAGAGCGCAGATCACTGAAGCCTTTTTCTTGTTGCCGGTGGAAAGCTCCCGGAATCGCTTTGATAAATCCAGATCAAATAATCTATATAGGCGATTCGAGTCGCTGCGTGCCGCTTGCCCGTAAAAGCTGTCGTTGCGTTTGATCAGTTCACCCACACGCATATTTTCATAAAGCCGTACATCGCTTGGGACGTAGCCGGTAAACGCTTTTATTTCCCTCGAGTGTTTTGAACAGTCCAGTCCGCATATGGAAGCCGAGCCGCCGCTTGCGAATATAAAGCCCATCAGAGTTCTGATTGTTGTAGACTTGCCCGCGCCATTCGGGCCGACAAATCCAAAAATCTCACCTTCTTCAACTGAAAAGGTCACCTCCTTTATCCCGATGTGTTTACCGTAGTACTTCTTTAATCGGTTAATCTGAATAACCGGCATCATTCACACCTTCCCTTCCGGTTTATTACTTCGAAACAGATCCAGTTTGCGGTTAAGATATTTTGTTTCCCTATGAAGCTCAAGATTGTAACTAAGTATCATAAACAGCATCCCGATAATCTCAAATACAATGAACACAGGAAAACACCATGCGGGAAATAATCTGAACCACTGAAAAATAAGTCCAAACAGCAATGTGATAAAGGTGCCTGAAACAACCCAAAGAGCACACCTGACGCGAGTAAACTTCTCCGGCGGGATAACAGCTTGCTGCAGCATTCCGATAAAAAAGCAGGCGAATAACATTTCAATCGCGGTAAAAAAGTCCAGCGAGACTGTCGCCCCATTGATAATCAGACCGAAGAAAAGAAATACGATTATATGCATTGTAAAAAAGATACCCATCGTAAATTTGGCCTTTGTAATCCATCTATACAACCGGGCAAATCCACTGTTCTCAAAACTGTTTTCGCTCATATCTATTCTTCCTTTCATTCCAGGATTCCAAGCCTTTCTTTCATACTATGAACAAAGTGGCGCGATACGATAAGACGTTCATTGTTTTTCAGCGTGATTTCAATACGGCTGTTCGGCAGACTCTTTAGCTTCTCAACATGGTAAAGATTACAAAGCTGGGATTTGCCAATGCGCAGCAGTCCTGCTTCTTCATGTCTGCTCAGCAGAGCAGATAGACTCTGGTGTGTTTCAAGTACTGATTCGGATGTGTAAAGAAAGGTTTTTCCGTCCACTGCCTCTGCATAGAATATCTCACCGGGCAGTACAAAGTGAATCTCACCGTCTTTGAAACATGCTATTTTCGCTGAGCGCTCGCGAAGAAGTGCCAATACTTCCATCATTTCGTCATCCAATTCTCTGCAGCGAAGGACTATTTCATTTTCCGAGAATTCTCCGTGTTCAACACAAATTTTCATAGCTGCGCCAACTTTCCGTCCAATCGTAGTGCGTTTCTATTTATAAGATAACATATTTTTCCGTAATTGAAAGCATCCGCCCGCCAAGATGCAAATATCACCCGCTAACATGCAACCCATATTTGCTCAATAAATGAGCTTCTCAGGCTTATAATAAATATCTCATTATAATCCGGAAGCCGGTAAACAAAACAGCTAATAACCAAGCTTACGATGGAGCAGCTCGCGGTAATCACCAACAGAGTTGCCGCCATGAACGGCGCGCAGTTAAGCGGAGACGAGGTTGCCATAAACGATATTGACAGCGTCAGCGCATGGGCAAAAAGCAGCGTACAGGCGCTCGTAAATTCAGGTATTGCGAAGCTTGACGCCAATGGCAATTTCAACCCCAAAGGAACCGTAACCGCTTCCGCCGTACAGACACTCATGGCTGAATTGATAAACAAATTATCCGGCAATTAAATCGGAAGAGCGGTACTACTGAAATCATGGGTGCAGCTCTTCTGAGCAGATTCTCAGAGCGGTGCTTCTGTAATCAGGGGTGCGGCTCTTCTGAGTTGAATATAGAAAGCGGGACGGTCATGACTGACTGTCCCGCTTTTTTCGCCCGGCATGAATGCAAAGCACTTCACTCAGTAAGGCCGGATTACATCGATATCCTTCATTGGGAAATGCTTTGTGTTTAGGGTGTAGAGTTTAGTATTAAGAAATCTGGCCGATGCCGCTATTATTGCGTCTGCCATATTGATCCCATGGCTTTTCCTGTACCGGTTCATATACATTCCGGCTATTTTTGCGATTTCAGCACTAACCTCCACTTTTTCAAAACTCGAAATAAAAAATTCCAGTTGTTTAGCTTCATCTGGCCGCATCCCGCAAAAAAGCTCAATTTCGGATATTACTGAACAAGCAGGTTGTATATTGGACCTTATGCACTGAATCAATACCGACGTAGCCTCCTGTTTTCCTTTGAGATGATCAATGAGTATATTGGTATCATATAATGCAATGCTCATTTATCAATATCCTCCAAATGCTTATTCATTTCATCCCTCAATCCATTGACATACTCCACCGAATCAGGAATGTCATCTCTGGACTTCCACAAACCACTTGTTTGCAAAATGCTTTTGTCCACACTCTTCCTGTTATCCGCAATATACATATCAACAGCTTCTCTAACCAGCTCTGCAAGCGATTTTCCTTTTTGTTCTGCCAACAAGCCAAGCTCTTTCTTCTGTGACTCCTGAAGATACACCTGCGTCCTTTTCATATTTGCTTCACCTCGAAAATAATTTATGGTGTATACATTATCATTATACACCATAACTCATTATTGGGCAATATTTGCTAACAAGAATACTGTATGAGCTTGGCGTTGTCTTAGCAGTGATGGACAGGTTAGTAAGGATGAAAGCATTGACATGATTATTCATCTGTAGTAACATTAATCTAATAGTTGCGCGTGCAACTATTATGGGAGGTGCAAAATGGGCGCACTCATGAAATATATCAACCGGATATCCCGCTGCTCATCACTATTCAAGAACGGCAAGCTGGAACACAAAGGTCTCAATGGCTATCAGCATGTCTATATCCGAAATATCTGCAGAGAACCAGGCATCTCTCAGGATAATCTTGCGAAATCGATCTATGTCAATAAAAGCAGCGTAACCCGCCAGTTGGCGCTTCTGGAGCAGAACGGCTTCATTACCAGAAGGCCCAGCGATAAAGATAGACGAGTCATGCAGGTCTACCCGACGCAGAAGGCTCTCAACATCCTGCCTGAGATCAAGAGATTGTCAGCGGAGTGGGAATCAGCCATCACGACGGACTTGACGGACAAGGAGAGAAGCCTTTTTTTGTCCATCCTGGAGCGTATTATGGAGAAGGCGGCGGAAAAAGTTGATCAGGAAGTTTACAAAGAAGAGGATGCAGGAGCAGAAGAGGATGATGCAGCTAATGTATATGTGAAAGCTGTAGAGGTAGTAAAAGGCGAAGCTAAAGCAGATATGAAGGAAGGGGACAAATGAAAAAACTTTTATCCTATCTCAAGCCATATGTACCAAAGATGATCGTTGGGCTCATCATAAAGTTTACAGGAACGATCATGGATCTGCTGCTCCCATGGATCCTCTCCCATACTATTGACAATATCATTCCTCAGAAAAATGTGACACTGGTTTTTATATGGGGCGGCATCATGATTTTCTGCGCCGCAGCCGCGTGGATCACCAACATCATTGCAAACAGGATGGCATCCAGGGTGGCTCGCAATACAACGGAGGCAGTCCGCCACGACCTGTTTGAGAAGATTGTATATCTGTCTTGCCGGCAGGCAGACGAATTTACGGTTCCCTCGCTGGAGTCCAGGCTGACCTCCGATACATACAACATACATCAGATGATCGGCATGATGCAGCGCCTCGGCGTTCGTGCCCCGATCCTGCTGATCGGAGGCATTCTGATGACATTGATGCTTGAGCCGGTTTTATCGTTGATCATGATACTTACGCTTCCGATTATCGGACTGCTTGTCTATCTGGTGTCGAAAAAAGGCATCCCGCTTTATACAGCTCTGCAACACTCAGTCGACGCACTTGTAAGGACAGTACGCGAAAGTATCACGGGCATTCGGATCATCAAAGCGCTGTCAAAAACGGATTACGAAAAAAGCCGGTTTTATGGCGTGAATTCAGAAGTGGTCAAGGCTGAGAAGAAGGCAGGCATCACAATGGCGACAACTAATCCTGTGATGAACCTTTTGATGAATATCGGCCTCACACTGGTCATTGCCGCCGGCGCGTTCAGAATCAATGCCGGCCTTACGCATTCCGGTGAGATCATTGCTTTTCTTACATACTTTACACTGATATCCAACGCCATGCTCTCCATCACGCGTATGTTTGTCATTTATTCGAAAGGCAGCGCCTCAGCCGAAAGAATAGGTCAGGTGCTCGACACACCTGAGGATCTGAAAACGGAGCCTGAAAACCATGTGGAAAACGGGTATCATATCACATTTGAACATGTAACCTTCAACTATCACAAAATCAATTGCAATGAAAACTGCATTGAGGACATCAGCTTTGCTCTAAAAAAGGGAGAAACACTCGGGATCATCGGCGCTACAGGCAGCGGGAAAAGTACCGTCATCCGTCTGCTGCTCCGGTTGTACGATCCAAATGCGGGACATATCCGCATATCCGGAGACGATATTCGGAGCATCCCGTCAGAAGAGCTGCATACGAAATTCGGCGTTGTCTTTCAGAATGATTTTCTGACTGCGGACACCATTGCATCAAACATATCTTTTGGGCGCGGACTGAGCGAAGAGCAGATAGAAACAGCCGTCGAATGCTCACAGGCAAAAGAGTTTATCGATGCGCTGCCCGACAGATACCAACATCTTCTTGCCATGAAGAGCGCAAACCTGAGCGGAGGACAAAAGCAGAGAGTTCTGATAGCACGCGCACTTGCTGCGAAGCCGGAGATTCTGATTCTTGACGATTCCTCCAGCGCCCTTGACTACAGGACGGATTCCCTTTTGCGTCAGTCGCTTGCCAGGCAGTTCAGTCAAACAACAACAATCATTATTGCACAGCGTGTAAGCTCTATAATGCATGCCGACCATATCATGATTCTGGAGGACGGCAGGGCGCTCGGATACGGAACCCATGAGGAACTTCTCGGCAGCTGCGGGGTGTATCGTGAGATATGCCTTTCTCAGATGGGGGGTGAAGCTATTGCCTAAATCAGGATTGGGGCAGAACAGATTCGAATCGAAATCAGGTCCTGTATTTAATGCGAAACAAAGCCCTGCCGTCGGTATTAGTCCGGTCACCGGGTATGGAAACAAAAAGCCTAGAGTGTTCATGAAGGACAAAGTATCTCTGAAGGACAGCAAAAGGATTCTTGCTCGTCTATGGAAATATCTTGCCCGATATAAGTGGCTGGGACTGGTCGCAATCCTGCTCTCTGTCACCGGCAACGTGCTGATGCTGGTAGGTCCTATGCTTTCCGGCTATGCCATTGACGCGATCGGAACCGAAGCCGGAATGGCACAGTTCCCGGTGGTTTTTAAATACTGCCTGCTTATGGTCGTTTTTTACGTGCTTTCATCGGTTCTGTCTTATATTCTGTCTGTACTAATGATCCACCTAAGTCAGAAGGTGGTCTTCCAGATGCGTAGTGATGTTTTCAACAAGCTGCTTGAGCTTCCCGTTCGCTTTTTTGACAGCCACCAGACCGGCGAGATCATCAGCCGGATCTCCTATGATATCGATACGGTGAATGCGTCGCTCTCCACAGACCTGCTGCAAATATTTACAAGCGTAATCACTGTTGTAGTCTCGCTTGTGATGATGCTGCTGATATCACCCGTTCTGGTGCTGGTTTTCGCCGTCACCATTCCCGTCTCAATCCTACTTACAAAATATATGACGGGAAAAGTACGTCCCCTCTTCCGGAAACGTTCCGCAAAACTCGGCGAACTAAACGGCTTTGTGGAGGAAATCATCTCCGGGCACAAAACGATCAAGGTCTACAACCAGGAAAAATCATCGATCCGGCGCTTTGACGAAAAAAACAGGGAGGCGGTGGACAGCTATTATAACGCAGATTACTATGGCAGTATGACAGGGCCCTCCGTCAACTTCATTAACAATCTCTCGCTGGCCCTCATCAGCGTATTCGGGGCGCTGCTCTATCTGTTCGGGCGCCTGACAATCGGAAATCTGTCGTCCTTCGTGCTGTATTCCCGCAAGTTCTCAGGCCCCATCAACGAGACAGCCAATATCCTCAGCGAGCTGCAGTCTTCCTTTGCTGCGGCTGAACGTATTTTCCGGCTCATCGACGAAGAACCGGAACCAAGGGATACAGAGGATGCAATTACTCTGGGGGATATAAACGGAGAAGTTAACATGGAAGGGGTTAGTTTTGGCTATACACCGGGAAGGCCGGTAATTCTCAGCTTGGACTTAAAGGCAAAAAAAGGGAGTCTCGTGGCCGTTGTCGGGCCGACCGGTGCAGGAAAGACCACAATTATCAACCTGCTGATGCGTTTCTACGACCCAGACCGCGGCACCATCACCATCGATGGAAATGATATCCGGAAGGTTACCCGAAAAAGCCTTCGGCTCTCTTATTCAATGGTTTTACAGGATACCTGGCTGTTCAACGGCACTATCTTTGAAAACATCGCCTACGGAAAAAAGGACGCGACAATGGACGAGGTCATTGCGGTTGCCAGAGCGGCAAGGATCCATAATTATATCATGCAATTACCAGATGGCTACGATACTATCCTCAGCGACGACGGAGTCAACATTTCTCAGGGTCAGAAGCAGCTTCTCACGATCGCCAGAGCAATGCTTCTTGATTCCAGGATGCTTATCCTCGACGAAGCGACCTCCAATGTGGATACACGCACAGAACAGCAGATTCAAAAAGCAATGCGCACCCTTATGCGGGATAGGACCTGCTTTGTCATTGCACACCGCCTGTCCACTATTCAAAACGCTGATTTGATCCTGGTGCTGAAGGACGGCAGGATCGTTGAACAGGGAAACCATGAGGAGCTGATGAAGCAGGACCGGGTCTATG
>JAEZMD010000005.1 GCA_023435745.1 Bacillota bacterium
CATCCCGAACACGGCAGTTAAGCTTCTCAGTGCCCAAGATACTTGGCTGGCAACGGCCCGGGAAAATAGGTCTCCGCCGGATTTATATCAAAGCCCTGTGTTGATTAACACAGGGCTTTGTGCTATACTCTGGGGATTTTTACGGAAACATATATGTAGGGGTACTGCGGTGCTATAAAAATCAAGTAATGGGAGCGAAAAGGCGAAAAATAGGGAATATGCACCTATATAAAATAACATAAAGCCTGATTTTATAGCGTTATGTAACCTACATTATCAATTTTTCTTCCCACTAGTTGAAAAAGTAAGCAAAAGCAACAATATAAATATAATAAATAGCGTAATTGAACACCCCATTAACAATGGCTTTACAAAAGAATCGGCAGGGGGTGACTTGCTCCCACCACCTAAGAGGTGGGGGCTTCCTGGGACGTACCGACCAATGCCGATATGATTACCAGGCTATCCCCATTCGTCCAATGGTTCTATGCTTTTTCAGGTTATCCCAAGTAATCGGCAACCTTCCTTTTTGATATTGATGGCTGCATTCACGTCACGATTGTGTACGGTATGACAATGTCTGCAGGTCCAGTTCCTCTCACCCAATGCCAGTTCTTTGTAGTCATTCTCGCATACATGGCATCGCTTGCTGGACGGATACCATTTGTCTATGATTATCAGTTGCTTTCCCTGCTCTGCCAGTTTGTATGCCAGCAGCGTTCTTAGTTTACCAAAGCTATTGTCATTCGTTGATTTCGCAAGATGCAGCCCTTGTGCCATGCTCCTCATATTCAGATCTTCTACTGCAACCGCTTCATAGGCATTGGTTATCTGCTTTGATGCTTTATGCAGAAAGTCGTTCCTTTGATTGACTACCTTTTCATGTAATTTGGCTACTTTTTGCCGCTGTTTCTCTCTGTTCCTTCCTCCCTTCTTTCGGCCGGATAGCTTTCGCTGCTCCCTCTTTAGTTTTTCTTCCGCCTTACGGTAGTAACCCGGATATGCTGCACTGTTCCCTTCACTGTCTATGTATAGATTTCCGGATGAATAATCTAGTCCGATAATATTCTCTGACTTTGGCCTTATGGTCTCTATTTCTTTTTCATATTCCACCAATATGGAGATGTAGTATTTACCTGTCGGTGTTTGACTGATCGTTGCTGATTTGATTGCCATGCCTTCCGGTATGGGTCTGTGTATTTTGATTTTGACATCTTTTAGTTTTGGCAATCGAATGGTATTGTTGTTTATGATCCGTATGCTTCCCTTTTGGTTGTTGGTTGTGTAGGATTTTCTATCATGACGCTTGTTTTTGAATTTGGGAAACCCGGTTGCCGGATTACGAAAGAAATTCTGATATGCTGCATTGAGATTCATCTGGGCATTAGCCAATGCAAGGCTATCTACTTCCCTAAGCCATTCATATTCCTTTTTGTAATCTGCAGGCAGCGAATATCTCTGCTGCTTCAATGTTTCCTTTTCATCGCAGTACAACTCATAGAGCTGTTTCCTTTCGGCAAGCATTTTGTTATATACGAATCGAACGCAGCCAAAGGTTTTATTGATAAGTACAGCGTCTTCTTTATCCGGATAAAGGCGGTATTTGTATGCTTTATTCACAGCTTCTCACCCTGACTTTCAATATATTGACGAATAACCTCTATGGGTGCACCTCCGGTTGTCAGCAGACAAAAACTTCTTGACCAGAAGTATTCTTTCCAGAGCCCTTCTTTGTTTTTTGGATTCTCCTTTTTTATCAGTCGAGAAGATGCACTTTTGTCCTCATTTCTTATTTATTACTGACTCCATTATATCAAAAGAGCAAACATAGAACAAGTGTTCTGCAAAAAATATGTGCTTTTTATGGAACGTGAATACTTGTTGTGGTATTATAGTGTAAACAAGGGGCAAGTAATTCATCCTCCACCTACGCTCTCACTATTGTGAGCATGGTAGCATAGAGGTGGGGGACTTCTTACTGCACAAGGTTAAAATGGATTAAAGTATGCATATGGGCTGATGAGAGAAAGAGTTGAGGATTGTATGGACAAGAAGGAATTGATCGAAAATATTGTGGTTTTGAAAAAGCAGAGAAATGCAGTCATTGTTGCACACAATTATCAAAATGATGAGGTACAGGAGATCGCCGATATCGTAGGCGATTCATTTGCATTAAGCAGGTTCTGTGCTTCAAGCGCATATGATGTGATCGTATTTTGCGGTGTTCATTTTATGGCGGAGAGCGCAAAGCTGCTTTCCCCTGAAAAAACGGTACTGCTGCCGGAAAAAGACGCAGGCTGCCCCATGGCGGACATGGTGACGGCCGAGGCTTTGAGAGACGCAAAGCTGCAGCATCCGGGCGCCGCCGTAGTTTGCTATATCAACTCTACAGCTGAGGTGAAGGCGGAGTGTGATATTTGCTGTACCTCCTCCAACGCACTGGAGGTAATCAGATCGCTTGAACAAAAGGACATTCTTTTTGTTCCGGACTGCAACCTTGGCAGCTATGTGGCAAAACAAGTTCCCGAGAAGAACATTATATTATGGAAGGGATTCTGCGCCACACATCACAGGATAAAGCAGGGGGATGTTATAAAGGTGAGGGAGCTGCACCCGGATGCATTGCTTCTGGTTCATCCCGAATGCCGCCCGGAAGTGGTTGAACTCGCAGATTATGTGGGAAGCACAAAGCAGATCATCGACTATGCTTCTGCCAGCGACGCAACCAAATTTATTATCGGAACAGAGATGGGCGTACTCTACAAACTGAAAAAGGATAACCCCGAAAAGCAGTTTTACCTTTTATCAACAGGTCTTGTCTGCCCGAATATGAAGAAAACATCGCTAAAAAGTGTTTATGAAGCGTTGAGGGATATGAAAAACAATATCGTGCTGGACAAAACAGTCGCTGAAAAAGCCAGGATCCCTCTGGACAGAATGCTGCAGATATAGTAAAACGGCTGCAGACACAGTTAAGTTATTTGCAAAAATAATTGATTAAATGGAAAACCACACTTAAATAAGCGAAAGAAGGAAAAACCAGTGAGCCGACATAGATATCTGGCAGATTTCGATACAAAAGACCTGAATATGGAGTACCATGATGTTGTTATCATCGGCAGCGGTATTGCAGGGGTCTACACTGCGCTTGAAATACCTGAGAAGTATGACATTGCCATTTTGACGAAGGAAACCCTCAACATTAGCAACTCCGTGCTTGCGCAGGGCGGCATTGCCGTGTCCCTTGATAAAAAGGATTCGCCGGAGCTGCACCTTAAGGATACCCTTTACGCAGGCGCAGGGCTATGTAATGAAGACACTGTTAGGGTGCTTGTCAATGAGGCGGCTTTGAATATCGACCGCTTGTGCAAATTTGGCGTGAACTTTGATAAAACAGCCAGACAGGAGCTTTCTTTGGGCAGGGAAGCTGCGCACAGCATGAACAGGATAATCCACGCCGGGGACACGACGGGGAAGGAAGTCCTTGACAAGCTGATCGCAGCAGTAAAGCATCAGCCAAACATAAAAATACATGAAAGAACCTTTGTGATAGACATGATGACCGAGGACGGGGAATGCAAAGGTGTGCTGACCTACGATGAAGATTCGGACAGTCTCAAGATGTATCTGTCCCACATTATCATTTGCGCCACGGGTGGGTTTGGGCAGCTCTACAGCAACACCACCAATCCGGAGGTCGCCACCGGCGATGGGGTCTGTATGGCTTATCGAGCCGGTGCGGAGCTGATGGACCTGGAGTTCATTCAGTTCCATCCTACAGTGCTGTTCCATCCGGAAAACAAATCCTTCCTCATTTCGGAGGCAGTACGCGGCGAGGGAGGACTGTTGAAAAACATCAACGGCAAGCGTTTTATGCCGGAGTATCACTCATTAAACGAGCTGGCGCCCAGAGATGTGGTGTCCCGCGCGATTTTTGAAGAGATGAGAAAAACGGGTTCGGATCATGTTTTTCTGGACATTACATTCAAGGGCAGGGAATATCTCGAGAACAGATTCCCGAATATATATAAAACCTGTCTCAGCTACGGCATAGATATGGCGAAGGACATGATACCGGTCGCTCCGGCAGAGCATTACTGCATGGGCGGAATTCGTGCCGATGTCTATGGGAAGACCAATATCGAAGGATTTTATACCTGCGGCGAGACTGCATGTAACGGAATACACGGTGCAAACCGACTCGCCAGCAATTCTCTGCTGGAAGGTCTTGTGTTCGGCAGGATGATTGGACTTCAGGTGGAGGAAAGGCTGGCATGTAAAGGCAGGAGCATTGTGTTTACGGATATCGTCAACGAAACCTCACGCAAGCCCGCTGATTTCGATAAGAAAGCAATGATTGCAGAGGTTCAGGCAGAAATGACGAAAAACGTGGGGATCGTCAGGAACAAAGAAGGCCTTCAAGCCGCGTTGGAAAAAATATCATTGGTTCAGGCAAAAATCGCAGACATGAAGAATGAAACGATCGAAGAGTGCGAGCTGCAAAATATCGTTCTCTTGTCCAGGCTGGTCATAGAGTCAGCATTGGAACGGGAAGAGAGCCGCGGAGCCCATTTCCGCTCCGATTTTGACAAAACTGACGACGAAAATTGGAAGAGGCACATCATCAAGCAAATCGATCAGGAGGATAGTCATGCCGGATAAGCTATACGTTGATGAACTGCTCAGGAATGCCTTGAAAGAAGACATGCCATTCGGTGATATAACCACCGACAATACGATACAGCCCGGAACAATGGCAAAAGCGGTGCTCATCGCAAAGGAAGATATGATCATAGCCGGTATCGAATACTTTGAGAGAGTCTTTATGCTGCTCGGTGAGGGCACCAGCTTTACCAGGTACGTACAGGATGGCGGCAGGGCGTCTATGGGCTCCATATTCCTGGAGTTTGAAGGAGAGGCTTCCGTCCTTTTAAAAGGAGAGAGAACGGCGCTGAACATACTTCAGCATCTGTCAGCTATCGCCACAAAAACAGCGGAGTTCTGCGGGCTTGTTCAGGATTTGCCGGTTAAAATTACAGATACAAGAAAAACGCTGCCCGGGCTCAGGCAGCTTGAGAAGTACGCCGTTCGGGCAGGCGGCGGCAGTAATCACAGATTCTGTCTTTCAGACGGGGTATTGATCAAAGATAATCATATCAAGGCTGCGGGTGGGATCACCCGGGCGGTTTCGCAGGTTCGGGCGGCGATTCCGCACACGGTCAAAATCGAAGTGGAGACGGAAACGCTGGAACAGGTTCAGGAAGCATTGGATGCGCGCGCAGACATTATTATGCTCGATAATATGAGTCTGGAAAAAATGGAGCAAGCGGTGAAGCTTGTCGCAGGGCGGGCGCTGACGGAAGCATCGGGAGATGTTCATCTGGACAGGGTGAGGGCTATCGCGCTCACCGGCGTGGATCTGATCTCCGTTGGAGAGCTGACACATACAGTTCGGGCGGCCAATATCAGCATGCGATTCAGATGAGATTTCCAAAAAGAGGAACGCTTTAATTGTTAATTAATTGGTGAATTGCTCCCACCACCACAATTGTGAGCAAGGTAGCATAAATACGGAAAACTTCTTGTCTTCTTGTGGTTAAGACAGGATGTAATGACGACCTGTGGATAAACAAAAGGTTTATCCACAGGTTTTTTGCTTTTTTCTGGCTGAAAAAATGGTGAAACCTCGAACACACTCAAAACAGAGGATTACAAAAACTTTTTAAGAAAAAATGTTTTCCACAGGCATGTGGATAAGGAGTTGAAATTGGCCTCAAAACACCAGTTTTAAGGGAAATTTGCTGTTGATAAAGTTAAAAACAGCCACATAAATATCTATGATCATATCGGGAAAAATAAATTTGTATGAAAAATTCATTTGAAAATCAGGAGGGAAAATAATGAAAGTAAAAGATGTCATGACAAAGGATGTAGCGTATGTAAAGCCGGATGCATCCGTATTTGATACGGCCACGATCATGCAGCAAAATAATATAGGCGCGATTCCTGTCTGCGATCAAACAGGCGTTGTGGGAATGGTCACCGACAGAGATATCGTCGTTCGAAACGTTATCACCGGTACAGACCCCAAAACCACGCCGGTCAGCAACATCATGACGACTCATGTTGCTACAGTCACACCGGACACAGATGTGGAACAACTGGGGGAGCTTATGGCCCAGAAGCAGATCAGAAGAATTCCGGTAATGGAAAGCAATACCCTTGTGGGTATCGTGGCATTAGGCGATCTGGCTGCGGACAGGCGCTTTGACACGGAGGCGTCGGTCGCTCTGACAGATATATCAAAGCCAGTTAAATAGGAGAAGTGCACAGCAAGGTTAAGTGTAATATATATGCTTGATAAAGATAACCAGTATTAAAAATGCTGGTTATTTTTTGAATGTTGACTTTAAAAACAGGGGAGTTCTGGTATAATAATGTTGTGAGAGGGGGCGGCAGAAAATGGACAATAACGAGTTACTTATTGCAATGCAGGATATTTTTGACAAGAAGGTAGAGGAAGTAAAACTACATACGGAGGATATGTTTGATAGGAAGGTCGAGGAAGTAAAACGGTACACAGGAGTGCTTGTTGAAGACCTTCGAGGAGAAATCAAAGCAGTAGCGGAAGGATATAGTATTTTAGATAGAAAAATAGATACGTTGCAGAAAGATTTGACTGAAACAAAGCAGGAGTTAAAACAAGAAATACATGGTTTGAAGAAGGATATGGCTATAGTTAAGGATTATGTCATAGGCGTTGATGAAAAGCTTAATGAGCATGAGATAATATTAAAAAGGGTAAAATAGATACCACTTCTCGTAATTGTCACACTTCCTAAAGTCATATACAACAACAGTATTTGACGTTGAAGTCAAATACTGTTCGATTTTGATAGGTTATTGACTTGGAAGTACAGTTTTCATCCGTGCGATGTCAAAGAATAATGGTCACAAATTTGATTGAATAAATATCGCACATCATCAGGTCGTCAGAATCAATAGGTCTTATCAGGATATAGCTGGCGCCGACGGCCACTAATGTGCCGGTCCGGTCTGTCAGCAGATTTGTGCCAAGTAGAAATTCAACACGCATCCTTCTGCCGATCTGTGTTCTCAGAAATCCAGGAGTAAAAAGTGTGCTCTCAACAGTCACCGGAACCTGCGAAGAGTGATTCGTAATTCCTGTGGCTGCAGGTCCGGCAGGCACGGCAGAAGCAAAAGGGGTGCTACCTGCGGGCATACCTGTGGGTAATGCCGGCATTGCCTGTTGTGAGGGGGTCATCTGCTGAAAAGGCGTCAACGGTTGAAAAGGTATCATTTGCTGCGATGGTGTCATCGGTGATGTAGTCATAGTAAACTGCGTCGGCATAGCCTGATGCGCGCCTTGCTGAATCGGTATCGGCAGGCTGTTGTAGGCTCCGCAGGTGATTGGCATAGAATCTTTCTTATATTCCATAAATAAATACCCTCCTCCAGGTAAAAATAATTTTAAGTTTGATAATACAGAGATGTAGGCTGATAAAAGCAATGCTGCTCAATGCGGTTGAAAAGACTGCCTGAACCGTTTCTGGGGAATATGTCTTCGCACTGGGGGCTGAACGGATTGTAATACCACAGGCAGGGAGCAACTTCAGTCAGAACATTTCCTGCCAGCGCCCAGTCCGCAATGTCATAATGAAGCTGCTCCGCAGGAATGTTGTAGACATTTTGAGCATTGACCTGCCCATATACTTCTGTCAGCAGGCAGGTGAACTGATACGGCTGTTCGATTACCCTTCGGATATCGCCCAGGCCGATTCGCTGGTATTCCCCGTCCGCAACGTGCACCCTGTTCATGACAACTGTCGCCACGGCCTTCATGCCGGTATCGCCTTCTCCCTCAGCCTCGCATCTGATCAACCGCGCAAACAACTCCCGATCTGTCAAAGCCAAACACCTCCAGTAGTTTATTATATTAACATAAATCGGAATTGGTAACCTTTACAATGCATGAAGTTTTATAAAAGTCGATTAAAAGGGACATTATAATGATGTACGCTGAAATGGGACACTGCCCGAAAAAGGAGGCGATACTGTGAGTAGACGAAGAAGTTTGATGTCGGATCGTTTGAAGCACGAAATCGCAAAAGAGCTTGGGGTCTACAGTACGGTAGAGGCTGAAGGCTGGGGAGCCGTATCTTCCAGGGACTGCGGCAATATTGTTAAAAAGGCGATAGAAATGGCTGAAAAAAACCTTGAAACAAAATAGCCTCTTTATCCAGCGTAACAGGAGCCGGTGCATAACCGGCTCTTTGTTTTATCAAACCGCATTTACTTTGTCAACTGACTGCATCATAATAATTACCAACCTTGTACAATTTTATATTGAAACGGCGCGGCGCAGGTGATATAATAGGAATTGCTAAAATCTGGGGAGATCGCTTTAACGATTCGTTGCTGCTATCGACGCCCGGGTACGGTGCACTTTGTCACAGGCATCTAAAGCTCATTGGTACGGACGGACTCAAGCGGCTGAAAAGGGCAGTATTGCTTTATTGCAAATCTGTTACAATTTCTTTACACTTGGTTTGGATGTGTTGACGGGCAAAAATGCCGGTGATATAATCAATTTGAATTCAGGAGGGTGAAGCTTGCCCTTGCTGAGTAAAATTGTAAGGCGGTCGGGTTATCACTGAAGGGATGAGGCGTAGCCCGGCTTGAAAAACAAGCCTGTCCCAAAAATTTACGAGGAGGATTTGAGAGTATGAGAAATCTCAAAAAGTTACTTGCAGTTATCGTAAGTGTATGCGTGCTTGCAACATTTGCGTTCCCTGCATTCGCCGCTGAGAAGACCGCTGCTGAGATTACCGAAGATCTCGGTGTGCTCAAAGGCGACAGCTCAGAGGGTGTTACGGATACTTACCTTGCAAAAGGTACAACCAGAGACCAAGCCGCAGTTCTTTTCTTGAGACTGTTAGGTTTGGAAGACGAAGCTTACGCATTCGAAGGTGAAGACAACTTCGCCGACGCTGACCAGACATGGGACAATGCGAGCAGAGCCCTTGCTTATTTGAAAGCTAACCCGGATCTGGGATGGCAGGGAGTAAGCGCAGACAAGTTTGATCCTAAAGGAACAATCAGTGCACAGCAGATGTACAAGGTGTGCCTCGAAGTTCTTGGATACAAACAGGGTGTTGACTTTGAATGGGCAGATGTGTTCACATTTGCTGCTGACAAGGGTTTATCAGAAATCGCTGATGTCACTGATATGACAAACGGTGACGTGGCAATCGCTCTTGTTGAAGTTCTCAAGCTGACTCTTAAGGACAGCGAGACTACTTTGATCGAAGATCTGGTAGCTAAGGGTGTTGTTACTGAGGCTGATGCAATTGATGCAGGCTTGATTGAGCCGACTCCGGAAGAACTGGAAGTTGTTGATGTTACTGCAACAAACCTTATTCAGGCAGTAGTAACCTTTAACCAAAAGGTTGACAAGGATACCGCGAGCGATAAGGATAATTACAGCTTTGCTACGGCTGACAAGATCACCGTTGATAAAGCTGATCTTCAGGACGACGGTGTAAGCGTAGTTCTGACATTTAAGACCTCAGTTGTACAGCAAAAGAACGCTAAGCTGACGGTAAACAATGTTAAATCGGCTGAAGGCGTTAAAATGGAAAAGAGTACTATTGAAGTAGTCTTCCTTGACAGCACGATTCCGACAGTTGTTAGTGCGGAAGTTGTCGGTATCTCCACAATCAAAGTTACTTTCTCCGAGCCGATGAATCCTGCTACCGTAACGTCAGCAGCCTTTAAGGTGAATGATGGAAAGTACTATGTAAAAGGTGCAACAGGCCAAACTAACAATACCGAATTTAGAGTAGAGCTTTACACTTCACTGAAGGACGGAGATCTCCCGTTTGAAATGAAGGCCGGTATCGCTGAGGACTGGGCAAAGTTCACAACTTTGGGCTATAAAACTACCCTGACGGTAGTTGAAGACAAAGATGCTCCTGAAGTTATTTCCTACGAGGATGCTAAGCCCAATTCAGTAACATTGGTTTGGAACGAAGACATTTCCATGATTAATGGCGGTTTGGCAAACTATTACCACACGAATTCAAGCAATCCAGTTTCAGTAACTCCTGTAGTTGACGGTAAAAAGATGACGTTGACATTTGACAAAAACCATAAGCTGCCCAATGGTACGGCGTATGTGTATGTAATGAAGGAAGTTGTCAAGGATCTTTGGAACAACAAGAACGCACAGCAGATGGTTAAGCTGGACGTAGTAGTTGACAAAGACGCTCCGGTTCTTCAGTCAATCGAGGTTAAAACTGAGAAACAGATTGTGCTGACATTTGACGAAGCAGTTGAGAAATACAATAAATCATCTAACTACACTATTTTGGACAAAGATGGCAAGGAAATTAAGAACATCCTTTATGGAGCACCCACAGTTGATAGTACCGGTAAGAAGGTTACTGTTAACTTCAGCAAGAATTTAGACGGCGGAGATTATACGCTGGTAGTGAAGGATATTGAGGATAAGTCTGAAAACGCAATGGCTTCCTTCTCGATGAGCTTCACCATCACGGACAAAACCGCTCCGGATGTAGCTAAGATTAATGCAAAGATTTATACCCC
Source organism: Bacillota bacterium (assembly GCA_023435745.1). Lineage (GTDB taxonomy): Bacteria > Bacillota > Clostridia > Acetivibrionales > DTU013 > JAEYRF01. Next base: position 10,630 of record JAEZMD010000005.1, read on the forward strand.
AGCAGGTAGCGATGACACGATTCTTAAGATATTCTTCCCTGAAGCTATGGATATTGAGGGCACATATGGGGTAGATGATCTGGCCAAGTATTTCATCCTGAACGGTGGCAGTGGAACTGATTGGAAAGCTGTTAAAGATATTGACGATGTAGCACTTGCCGTTGTGGATGATGCAAAAGCTGTTGAAATCACATTTACTAAAGCTGCACTTACCAAGGCCGGCGTTACTGTAGCTGCTGGAACGAAAGCGCTGAGGATTGCCAGGGTGGCTGACGCAGCAGGAAATTATACAGCAGACTTGCAGGGTGAGTATAACATCGTTGGCTCAGGTGATGTTTTCGTAACAAAAGCAGAGTTGACCGGAGCAAAGGAAGTGAAGGTATACTTCTCTGACGAACTGGCAAATCTTAATGAGGATGAAATTGTCATTAAGAAGAATACCACGGTCAACAAGTATACTGAGACTGCAACCTTGGAGTTGAAAGATGGTAAATCAGTTGCAACCTTCAAATGCGAGAACGAATTTGCGTTTGATGCAAGCGATCTAGTTGTTGATGTGGCAACGGGTGCGACTACTACAGTGAACCGCTACGGAGACAAATTGAATGGTAAGTCCGGGTATTCGCAAGAAGACAAACTGGCTCCTGAAATTGACAAGATCTTATTTGTAAACAAGGCTTTGATTAAGGTATACTTCAAAGAGGCTCTTAAAAAGGACTTGTTTGCAACATCAGGCAAAAACGGATTCGATGTTCTGGGCGGAGATTTGGATAAGGCTGCTCTTAGTGATCCTGCTAACAACGGAAACATTGTTCTTCTGACGAGCACAAAGGATGGCGGTAATTTCACCAGTGCTACAGGTATCAGCTACAACGGCACAAACGGCCTTGCAGACGCGAATAACAATGCTTTAGCAGAAGTAACAAAGGCATCGGATGACATTAAGCAAGCCACAATCACAATAACTGCATCCGCTACTGCTGATAATTTATTCACAGTAACTACGAACTTTGATGCGGACGCTACCATTGCAGCAACAAATGTTGACATGGATGGAGCAGGAGCCCAAACAAAGGTGATAAACGGTATTACCTATACTGCATCAATTGAAGGCTCGCCTGCAGCTACTAAAACTTCTGCTAAAGTGAAGATCACAGCTTCAGGCGCTTCACTTGCGGCAGAGGCTGCACAAACGTATACCTTCAAAGTTATTATTGATGGCTGTGAGAAGTCTATTGTGATGAATATTCCGGAATATACAGGCGTAGATACTCCTACAGTACAGCAACCAACAATTGCTGCTCAGTAATCAACTACAAAGGCGTAACGGCCTGAAACGAACTTACTAATGTAAGAGTGTTTTAAGAGAGTCGGACGAAATCGTCCGGCTCTCTTTTCATCTTCTTTCAAAATCGATTACGTTAGTATCAGTTGCAGACATATAAAGAAAAAATCGGTATAATAATATTGTGAATACTGATGAAGGAGGGAAAGTGTGAAAAAATCTTGTTTATTGATAATCCTTTCAATAATACTTTTATTCTCTTCAAGTGCATTTGCGGTGGGTAAAAATAATATCTACTGGAACTTGGCTGTGGTGCGGCTTGGACAGCATAACAATACACTGCTGAATATGGCCGGATCGGAACGTGTGGCCAGAAGGCAATATGATGAGGCTGTAACGGATGCCAAATATGTTAACACGGATGGTATGACTATTACTTTCGGCGGAGAGAAATATTACATAAAATTTGAGCAGCAGACACAGATGCTTTTAACACAACAAAAGGAATTACTTCCCGAGCAAATGAAGCTTTCCTGGGAGCTGACACGAGATAATGGGACTAAAGCCAGAAATTCTATGATAATCGGACTTCGCAATCTTTATTTCGGGCTGTATAACGCTGATAATGATCGCAAGCTCGCACAGGAGAAGTACGAGCTTGCCAGGAATATATATAATCAGGATACAATAAGACACCAGAGAGAATTGATATCCGAACTTGATTTATCGGTGTCCGGGCATGACCTTCTAAAAGCTGAAAAGGAAGTGGCTTCAGCCCAGAGAAGCTATGAGAACATGCTGCGGAGCTTTAATTCATATATAGGAGTAGAGTCGGAGACTTTATATGATAAGATTATATATGATGAACAATATAGCGAAGCAAGATTAAAGCAGTGTGAGGAGTATGTTAACAAATCGATGACCAGGAGGCTTGACATTGTTGAGATAGAAAAGCAGCTTTCATTATTGGAAAAGCAAAAAAACATAATGGACAGGTATCCGAAAATGCTAAGCATTCCGACAGTACGAGAGGATTATGATGATATTCTTTTACAGATGGAAATTTTGAGCCTAAAGCTGGAATCTGTAAAGCTTGAGGTCGAGAAGGAAATCGAGGAAGCGTATGTTGAGGTTGATGCGGCAAAGAGAAATGTTATCAATATGAAAAACATGCTTGATCTTCAGGGAAACAGTCTTGATAATACAAAAGAAAAATATCAGAATGGGATGATATCAAAGAATGTGCTGGATCAGGCGCAGATTGGTTATAACTCCATGAGGAATAACTACGAGGCAGTTTTATTTGATTATAATACAAAGCTCATGAAGCTTGAATATGCTGCCGGTTTAGGTCCGGCGTTTCAGGAGGGGATACGATGAAAAAGATTGCTTACATAGTGTTAACATTGATTATATTATTTATATTTACCGCAGGGGCTGCTGCGGAGAGTGGCGCGGGCATGAAATCCTTTACGGTTGCCGAAGCGCAGAAGCTCGCTGAAATAAATAGCAGGCAAGCTGTCATGGATGATCTGGACATCAAAGCAAAGGAAATTGCACTTGTACAGGCCAGGGAGGATGCACGGCTGGCGGGGTATAAATACGGAAGTGAGTCTATTACCAGCAACAGAATCAAAATGGACGTTCGGGTCTTTGAGTCGGAAGCGGCTCTCGAAGAAGCGAAACGGAATAAGCAGGATAATGAGAAGCTTTTGAAGCTTGAGATCAGAAATTCTTTTATGAACATTTTACTGACACAGAAGGAACTTGAGAAGGAAACCCGTAAATTGGGATTCCTGGAGGAAAGACTTAAAATGGCGAAAGCTAAATATGATGCAAAAATGATCACGGAGGGTGAGCTCGATTCAGCTCTGTTTAACGTTAATAGTAAAGCTAATGACAATGAGGGGGTGAAGGCAAGGCTTCAGACACTTGATATGAAATTAAAAGGACAGCTTGAGCTGCCCCTGGGTGGTGAGATGCTGAAGCTTGAAGGAGTCATTGAAATGGAAAGCTTTCCTGAGGTTGATATAGACAAGGAGGCTTCCGCCTATCTGGAAACAGACAGGACCGTGTTCGCAGCGGCACAAAAGTATGAAGCAGCCAGGAAGACCATGGAGTTGAGCGAAAAGCTTCTGCGACCCGGAAGCCCGACATACGACAGCAATAAAATTAGTCTGGAAGCCGTACTACGTGATTATGAGACTGCAAAGCGCAACAGCGAGGTAAATATAAGAAATGCCTACAATGATTTACTTAACTTAAAGGATAGTGCAGAGCTTGCAATAAAGTATGAAGAGCTGCAACTTAAAATAAAGGAAAACATCAAAACAAAATATGATAAAGGGCAAATAAGCAGGGATGCTTATATATCTTCTGAGGAGCAATACGAGGATGCTCTCTTTGCAAAATATAGTGCAATAGCTGGGTATAATACGAAGAGGAGAGAATTTCTTAACAAGATAAAGAAGGACTTTTGAAACAATTATTGAGTCAATATCGTCAAATATATAGTTATAATAAGAAAAGATTGATATAATTAAATTGGATATTTTGGCGGAGCAAATAAATAACAAATGAAAAGGGGTCTTAATATGAAGAATATGAAAAAGGTACTCTCTATCATTTTATCTTTTGTTGTTTGCATCACACTATTCACTGGAATTGTGAATGCAGATACTACTATTGATTCAGACAAAATGGCGGACGTTTTGAATAGACTGGATATATTACAGGGGAGTAATGGGGATTATTTATTATACAATAATCTGGACAGAGCTCAAGCTACCGCATTGATTATAAGGATGCTGGGAAAGGAAGACTATGTAAAGGAAAACGCCGACGAATTGCGGAGCACGAAATATCCTGATGTGCCGCAAAACTCATGGTATGCCCCATACGTTGGTTATAGTACACTGCATAATATTGTTGCCGGTGATCTTGCCGGAAACTTTACACCATTGGAAAAAACGACGGAAAAGGCTTTTCTGAAAATGGCTTTGTGTGCTCTTGGGTATGAGTATGGAACAGATTTTAGCTGGCCCAATGTATATCAGAAGGCTTATGAAGTTGGTATAGTTACGGATTTGTCATATTCAACCAAGACTGAAGATGACAGGGATTATTTGAGATTACAGGCAGTTGAGGTTATTTACAGATCACTGAATACGTTTAAAAAAGATTCTAAGACGAAAATGGTATTTGCACTAGTAGAGGAGGGTGTATTTACCATTGAAGACATCGCGGCAAGCGGGCTTTTTGGCGATGAAGAAATGATTGCTATTGAGGAAATCACTACGACCAGTCCTGATACTGTTGAAGTGAAATTTAGCGGAAATGTATGGAGCCTTGATGCAGGGGATGTAGACATAAACGATGCCACGCAAACCGACCAGGTACTCGAAGTGAAGTCAGCTGCTATAAAGGAAAATGTGGTTCAGATTATCACAGCAGGGCAGATTCCAGGGAGAAAATATACTCTTAGCATTAATAATATTACAGATACTAACGGTGTTATTTCAAGCGATCTTACCGGAACATTCACCGGTTATAAATCACAACAGGTTACATCGGACTTTTTTATGATCAGTCGGGTGGAGCAGCTTACGGGAAAAGTAATTAATGTATATTTTACACATCCGATCAATATAAGCAGTGAAAACCCGGCATATTATGAATTGATAAAAAGCGGAAATTCAGTCGTAACCGGCACTTCCCAGGGTATGGTGGTAAAGAAGTTAAATTCAGTAGATAATGCAGTGTCTATTTATCTAAAGGACTATGCCTTTGAACTTGGAGAGGTATATACGCTGCGGGTCGACGGTAAGCTAAACAGCAGCTACGGTGTAAAGCTTGGCGAAGGCTATGGGGAAGCAAAAGATTTTGTGGCTACGGTAGAGGATTCTGAACAATTGGAAGTGCTTTTTGTAGAAGCATGGACAAATAACTCTGTCAGAATTGTTTTTAACCGTGAGGTCGATCCTGCATGGGCGGGGAGAAGACTCAATTATACTATCCATGATTCCAACAACAGCATTATCGATGTTACAAAGGCAGTGGTAAGTGAAAGCGGTGACGACAGCGGGAAAGAGGTTATGCTGAGTTTATCGAGCCCGCTTTATAAGACCAAAAAGTATGAGGTTAGGATTGAATATATTCCTGATTTTTATAAACAGAGCATTATTGAAGACAAAAGCTTCTCTTTCACAGGAGATTATCAGGTCAATAAGGAGTTAGAGCTTGCCGGAGCTTTTTCAGAGTATAGTAATTCGGTGATTGTAGCATTCACTAAACCATTGGACCCTGTAAAGGCATCAAATAAAAGCAGTTATAACATCAGAGGTAAAAGTGACCTGACGTTTAATGTTGCCCCAGAGAAGGCATATTATTCGGAGCAAAATGGCATGTATTCTGTAAAATTGTTCTTACCTGCAGGTAAAACATTAAGTGACTCAAAGACATATACAGTATATGCGTATGATATGAAGGATTCATTAGGCAACACGTATTTAGGAACTCTGCGCGGAGAATTTACAGGGGGCAGCGATGCTGATACCAAGCCACGGATCATAGATGCCGTTACAATCTCGAAAGACGCGGTAAAGGTAACGTTTAACACAGAGATAGCCTTCGAACCGAATAATATTAGTACAACTAATTATACGCTGGAGTATGCTGCAAATGCTGAAACAGTAAAAATAGTTCCCTTTGCTGTGAATTATGTGAATGCCACGACACTGGTGCTTCGATTTGATGAGATGGATCCCACTATTGATTACCTGATTAAATTCAGATCTATCATGGATTACTCAGAGCAGTACACCCGTACGTCAACAGATGAGTACAACACAGTAAACGTGAGGTGGGGAGAATAAGCTTAGAAAAGCCAATAATTAACGCTTGCTGCTTATCTATGCATTATCCTCTTTTAATGATATAATGATAACAACTGTTCTGACATTGTGGCAATGAAGAAGAGGGAGCGTGTTTTGTGAGTAAAAAAGTTCTGATCGTGGATGATGAAAAAAATATAGTAGATATTCTTAAGTACAACTTAAAAAAAGAGGGCTTCGACACAATTGAAGCATATGACGGGGAGCAAGCCATTGAGCTTGCTCTCAGTGAGAAACCGGACCTGATTTTGCTGGATGTGATGCTGCCAAAGATGGACGGCTTCACGGTATGCAGAAAGCTCAGGCAGACTTTGGCCACGCCGATTCTTATGCTTACGGCGAAGGAAGAAGAGGTAGACAAGGTTCTCGGCCTGGAGCTTGGCGCGGATGATTATATTACCAAGCCCTTCAGTCAGCGTGAGCTGATGGCGCGTATCAAGGCAAATATCAGAAGGACGTCGCTGGAGGAGGTTGCCGCCACAAAAACCGCTTTTCTCCAGTGCGGCGATTTGTTTATCGACATTGACAGATATGAGGTGCAGCGGGGTGAAACGCCGATCGAGCTGACACTGAGGGAGTTCGAGCTTGTAAAGTTTCTTGCAATGCATGCCGGACAGATATTTTCCAGGGAAAACCTGTTGGAAAAGGTTTGGGGATATGAGTATTATGGCGACGTAAGAACTGTCGATGTTACAATCCGCAGGGTGAGGGAAAAGCTGGAGAGGGATCCATCCAACTGTGAATATATCATGACCAAGCGGGGAGTCGGTTATTATTTCAGCAGGCAGGACAAGTAAAACGATGTTTTTTAATAGTTTGCAATGGAGACTGGTAGGGTTTTTCTGTCTGATTACTGTTTGCCTGATTATACCTACTTGGCTCTTTCTGAACAGCAGAATTGAAATAAAATACTATGATAACTTTGTGGACAGGATCGAAGAGGGCTTCAGCTATATGACGCCCTCAAACGGTACCATTGATGCGCAAAGTCTCAGTGAAGCGCTGAAAACGAACGAAAGCGTTTTTCAGACCAATCTTGAATACAGATACTACACGATTACCGATAAAAACGGTGAGATCCTCGATACCAACGACACGGAGTTTCAGAATAATCGTTCGGCCGCAGTGAATGCACTTCTGGCCTCTGATAATTATGTCCGGGCATTATCAGGAAAAGAGGATAACAAGAGGATTCTTGAAAGCTATGGTGATACAAGTTTTTTTGACTATGCCAAACCAATCGGAGAGTATATCGTGTATTTCCGGTACTTTAAGGAGGATTGGGCCGGGATAACCCGATATTTCAACGATATTATTTACACCAGTCTGGCAATCGGCATGGTGATTGCTTTCGTTGCCGGGTATTTTCTCTCAAGCACAATAACCGTGCCCCTTGCCAAGCTGATGAATAAAGCAAGGAGCATAGCGGACGGCGACTTCGGACAGGTGCTTGAGGTGAAGTCGGACGATGAGATCGGCAAGCTGACAGAGACCTTCAACTATATGGCTGCGAGCATGAAGAACAATATCACCGAGATCTCCAGTGAGAAGGGAAAAATGGAAACCATCCTCAATTATATGACGGATGGGATCATCGCATTTAATCTGAAGGGGGAGATCATTCATACAAATCCTGCATCCGACCGGCTTTTGGGTGTGGAGGAAAGGCTGGACAATTTCCGGGATTACTGTACCCGTTTTGGCTTCAACTATTGCGTGGAGGATGTGCTTTATCTCCATTCGAAGCAATCCACCGAAATGAATATTGCTGTTAACGGGAAGACCATCAAGGTGTATTTTGCGATCTTTACCGATTCAAAAAAGAACCCGGAAGGGATTATTGCCGTGCTGCAGGATATTACTGAGCAGCAGAGGCTGGAGAATATGCGCAAGGAATTTGTGGCAAATGTTTCTCATGAATTGAGGACTCCGCTGACCTCCATCAAGAGCTATTCGGAAACACTGCTGGACGGCGCAATGGAGGACAGGGACACGGCAGCGAGGTTCCTTGGCGTTATAAATTCGGAGGCCGACAGGATGACCAGACTGGTCAAAGACCTGCTGCAGCTTTCCAGCCTGGACAATCAGCAGATGAAGTGGAATTTTGAGCTGATTTCGCTGGAAAATTTGGTTCGAAGCGCCGTTGAAAGAATGGAACTGGAGGCAAAGTCCAAGAGTCAGACGCTCGAATGCTTTGTGCTTTGTGAGATACCTGATATCCATGGGGATTATGGCCGTCTGGAGCAGGTTGTTTTCAACATTCTGGGCAATGCAATCAAGTATACTCCAAAAAATGGGAAGATCACGGTTTATATCGGTAAAATCGTGAATGATGTCTACTTTAAGGTGGCCGACAGCGGAATCGGTATACCGGAGTGTGATCTGAACAGGATTTTTGAAAGATTTTACAGGGTGGATAAGGCGCGCTCGAGAGAAATGGGTGGTACCGGCCTTGGCCTCTCAATTGCCAAGGAAATTGTTGAGGCGCATTCAGGGGTGATCACAATCAGCAGTAAGGAGGGCGCTGGAACGGAGGTTACGGTAAGGTTGCCTGTAATCCAGACAAGTGCGGAAAACTGAGTGTTTGCAGGATTATTTATGTAATTTTTTCTTAAATGGCTTGTAACGATTTTGTAACATCCTTCTAGTATAATGAAATTACTAAATTTATGTTATAACGAGGTCTCGTTGAAACTCCGCTGATGAAATAAATTTTTTCTACAAACGAAAAAATTTATTTTGAATTAAGTCGTTATAATGGATTTTGTATAAGGATGAAATATATTAAGGCTTAAGGGGCAATACAATGTTGAAAAAATTGAGTGCAGTTTTAATAGTTGCAGTGATGTTAGCGGCATTTTCCATGACAGTATTCGCAGGAAGCACAGACGGATCTGGAAGTGTCGGTTTCCCTGCCGAGGGAATCGTCGGCGATTCAGCTGCAGACATGCAGAATGTCGCCATGGAGACCGAAGAGGATATCGCAATAAAACGCTTTGAAAGTGAATACTGGGACACTTTGAAAAAAGGAACGGCATTGGATAACGGCAAATTCATTATGACCATTACCAAGCCTGAAAACGATAAGGATTCGACTTATAAAAAGTCTTACATAATTTCCGGAAAATCCGAATACGATGATGTGGTCATCTCGGTAGCAAGACTCAACAGGGAAACAGGCGAATATGAACTTATACATAATACAGACGGAGACAGCTCCTGGGGAATCGGCTCGGGCATATTCTCCACAGAGATTTTGCTGGTCGAAGGCGTAAATAATCTTATGGTTGTCTCTTACAGGGAATCTGAAATGGTTGAGGGGAAAATTCAGTTCAACAGCATAACTGTTGAACTGTTACCTGAATCGATATCTGACAAGGTAACAAGAAAAGTTGCTGAAATAGGTACAAGCATTGCAAAAGGGATTGAAAAAATTCAATCCGACATTGACATTTTTGGCAGGAAGGGCAAATGAAAGAGCGTCTGAAGACGGTTTGCATAATCATACTTCTTATTGCGGGCATATCACAGGTAGGAATTCTCTGGAGCTATCAAAACCGGGGGACTCCTACCGGTTTTATTTATGGGCTGTTCGGCCTTGAACAGATAACTCAGATCAGTGATGAAATGCTGCGGGAAAAATTGTTTTTGCCGGACAGGCTGGTTTTATCTGATGGAAGCGGCTCTTACTGGGTAGTCGCGGATGATGGCAGCAGGTACTCTGCTCTTTGGAACGAGGCAAAACAGGGACTATACCGGATTATTTCAGGGGATGTCGGACTGACAAAGTCCGGGGACAGCTGGGGCGACGCGATAGCAAAACGGGGAATACTGATTGATTTTGGTTATAACATGAATATGGAGCTTCTGTCATGGTTTTTGGGCGTTGTTGACCCGTCGTATGAGATGACTGATATCCGTAAGGTGATGATAAATCGGGATATTACGGATGAGAGTATGAGTATTTTCTATATTTACAGCAGCGATGGCACGGTCTATAGCTCAAAGAGGATCAGACATGAGGCCGCCGTGAAGCTGGAGGAGAGTATCGTCGCTGTGAGTCAGACCAGCCGTAGCTATACTTCTCTTAAAGGCGGCGGGATTGCTAAGGAAAATGACGAACCTGATGTGCTTTATGCGGTAGCGCCGAAGTATTGGAGGTATAACAGCTTTTCAATGGAGCCTCCGGCTGTGTTCGAGCAGGATGAGGAACTGGCTGATATCCTTTTGGGAACTGAAAAGGATCGGTACAACAGGAGCAGGATAAGAGGCAATATTCTACAGTTCAATTATGGTGACAATGTTTACAGGTATTACGAGGATGGCTATATGACCTACCGCTATCTTGAGGCAGCAGATACATCAGGCAAAGGCCGGGCAGAGAAGGCGCTTCTTCATGCATATCAATTCATTGCGGAAATATATAATCAGTTTGAGTCATCGGCCGACATTGTGCTGACATCAGTCGAAAAGCTGCCTAGCGGGATATATCGTTTTGGTTTGGATTATAAGGTTGCCGGGATGCCGGTGAAGGTCAATGTTGAGTCGAAGGACGCCGGTGAATCGAAGGACAGCTCCGGTACCAGGCTTGAACATGCCATCGAGATCCAGGCCGATACGAAGCGGGTGCTGAAATGTGACTGGCTGCTGAAGAAGCTTGAACGAAGCGGCGGCGGCAATTACGATGATCGTTTCAATTATCTGCTGGAGAGCTCGGGAATGAGTTTCAGGGACTTGAGCATTCAGGATATTTATCCCTGTTATTTCGTCGGCTTTCCATCTGCAGAGCAGCTCAGACCGGCGCTGCTTATTAAAACGAAGGACCGGAGGGACATATCGGTTGAAATGATCCCCGAAGAAGGAGACTAGCATATGGATGTGGCTAAGGCAAAAAGCGTGGTCATTGCACTGCTGATCGCTTTCAATATTTTTTTACTGGTAAATAATCTGACCTTTGTCAAGGGGCAGGGCGTCCGGAAGGAAACCATCCAAAGTACCGAAGCTATACTGAAGCAGCGGGGAGTGACGCTGGAATGCAGTATACCCACTACACCCGGCGGGCTGCACAGGCTTAAATATTCTTACAGCAAGCTGGACAGGCAGGCATTGGCGCAGACTCTATTGGGCAGCGGGTACACTGTCACCGGGCAGGAAGCGTTAAATGTCCAGGGAGTGGCTTCGGTTCGGGATTATGAGTTTGAGCATGGCGGAAAAAAGCTCCAGTTTATCAGTGATACAGAGTTTATTTATACAGATGATCAGCCGGCGGCTGTTCTTGACGTGGGTAGTGAGGAAAAGATAAGGAGAGCGGCGCAGCAATTTTTGGAGGAGGCCGGTCTTTTAGAGGGGAAGTATGTCGCCGAAAGCCTGACAAAGGGTCAGGAAGGCAGCGCGACGGTGGTTTTCATTGAAAGCTTTGAGGGGTTTCCTGTGTTTGACAATTACGCCTCGGTCACATTGGATCAGAAGGGCGTTCGGCGCCTTGAGTACGGGAAGGTACACGTAAATGGGTTTACGCAGGAGAGTATTGAACGTTTTGACGCATATCAGGCGTTGCTGGTCAGTTTCAAAATGGGCAGCAATTTGGTCATTACCGCTATCGACAGTGGGTACAAGCTGGAGGATTCATCCATGAACGGTGTGGAATCTGTTGAGATGCTGCCCGTGTGGCGTTTCAGGATCAAGGGTCAATCCGACCCGGAATATCTTTATCCGTAAGACCTCGAAGTATGAATAATCACCATAATAACAGGGCGGAATAACGATCATGAACTAATTGTAGTACAAAGTAAAAAACAGTGCTATAATAAGTGATGGGACACGCCTGCATTTACCATAACCGGTGAATGCCGCCCACCTATACGAAAGAGAAGAAGGCAGGTGCACGGGTTGGAGAAAATCGTTATTCATGGTCAAAAAGCACTGCATGGTGATGTTTTTATAAGCGGCGCCAAAAATGCTGCGGTTGCCGTTGTGCCTGCGGCATTGCTAATTGAAGGGACATGCAGGATAGAGAACCTGCCGGACATAAGAGATACGCGAGTATTGGAGGATACACTGGTTCAGCTGGGAGCAGTGGTCACCTATGAAGAGAATAATACCGTTCTGATCGATTCCAGTAACATCCATTCTTATACGGCATCCTATGATATGATAAAAAGCATGAGAGCATCCTATTATTTACTTGGTGCGCTGCTTGGCCGCTTTGGAAAAGCGGAGGTTGCTTTGCCCGGCGGCTGTGATTTTGGCTACAGGCCAATGGATCAGCACATCAAGGGGTTTGAGGCTATGGGCGCGTCGGTCTCCATTGAGCACGGGATGATCAAGCTGAGCGCTGATAAGCTGGTTGGGAGCCAGATTTATCTGGACGTTGTCAGCGTCGGAGCGACTATCAATTTGATTTTGGCGGCGGTGAAGGCGGAGGGGACCACGATTATTGAGAATGCGGCAAAAGAGCCGCATATCGTTGATGTTGTAAACTTTTTGAATGCTGCAGGCGCGAATATTAAGGGAGCCGGAACTGATGTGATCAAGGTGAAGGGCGTTGAGAGGCTGGAAGGCAGTCCTGTTCACTCCATCATACCGGATATGGTCGAGGCAGGTACGTTTATGATAGCAGCTGCGGCAACAGGCGGTGATGTGACGGTGAAGAATATCATCCCGAAGCATATGGAATCGCTGACGGCCAAGCTGATCGAGATGAATGTCAATGTCATAGAGGGTGAGGATTGGATTAGGGTGGTCGGCGGTGATGCGCTCCAGAAGGCGAATATAAAGACGCTGCCCTATCCCGGTTTTGCGACGGATCTGCATCCTCCGGCAACCGTGCTGTTGTGTCTGGCTAATGGCTGCAGTACAGTATCGGAGGGTATCTGGCCACAAAGATTTCAATATGTGGATGAACTGAAAAGGATGGGCGCAAAAATACGTGTGGACGGCAATGTGGCGGTCATAGACGGGCCAACCGCGTTGACGGGAGCACAGGTGAATGCTATTGACCTGAGGGCGGGCGCTGCGGTTGTCGTTGCCGGTCTTGCTGCCGAAGGAACCACTGAGGTGGACAACATAAAATACATAGACAGAGGCTACGAAGACTTTGTTGGCAAGCTGAGAAGCCTTGGAGCGGATATACGGAGAATCGGGAAATGACAGGACGGGAGAGCATAGGGCAGGAGATTACAAGAGAAGGAGAGTACAGGACAGGGAGATGACAGGAGCAGGGGTTGGAAATCAGGAGTCGGGCATAATGAGATTTTGCAGTTTATATAGCGGAAGCAGCGGAAATTCATTATTTATCTCGTCGGGCAGTACGAAGCTGCTTGTTGAAGCGGGCCTCAGCGCAAAGAGGATCATAGCGGCATTGGACTCCATAGGGGAAAACCCTGCTGAGATCAGTGCCATTTTAGTATCTCATGAGCATAGTGACCACACAAAGGGAGCCGGTATCATGTCCCGAAAGTTCAACCTGCCCATATATGCCAGCGAAGGCACCTGGAGGGCGATGGAGGGTATGATCGGCATTGTTTCAGAGTGCAATAAGGTTGTTTTTTCGTCATATACTCCTTTTCAGATAGGTGAAATTGTCGTGACGCCTTTTCCAATACCACATGACGCCAATGAGCCTGTGGGCTACAGTTTTTGCGCCTGCGGGAAGAAGGTGACCATTGCGACTGATATAGGGCACATCAGCATGGAACTGCTATCCAGCTTTGAAGACAGCGATCTGCTGCTGCTGGAGTCAAACCATGATTTGGAGATGCTCAAGGTGGGACCGTACCCCTGGCCGCTGAAAAAGCGGATTGCCGGTGAGCATGGGCACCTTTCAAATGATGCTGCCGGTGAGGTCATTGCCTATATGGCGCAGAAGGGAACGAAGCAGTTCCTTCTCGGGCACTTGAGCAAGGAGAATAATTTCCCGGAGCTGGCCTACCAGACGGTGTGCAATGCGTTGTGCGAAAAATGTCTGCAGGCCGGGACTGACGTTACAGTGGACATTGCCCTTCGCGACCGTGTCGGCAGGGTGATCGAGCTGTAGGGTACAGGTGGGATATAAAACATATGGTGAAGAGTTAGGGAGAGTTATGAAAATTACTGTCGTCGCTGTAGGAAAGCTGAAGGAGCGTTACCTGAAGGAAGGTATTGCGGAATACGCAAAGCGCCTTTCCCGGTTCTGTGATCTTCAGCTTGTGGAGGTGGGGGACGAGCAGGCGCCGGATTCTCTTAGTGCGGCTCAGGAAGAGCAGATTAAAAAAAAGGAAGCTGCCGCGATCATGAGCAAGCTGAAAGAGGGCACCTTTCTCATTGTGCTTGATATAAAGGGGGCGAGGAAAACCTCTGAGGCATTTTCTTCCGACCTGCAGAATTGTTTCACTTCCGGCAGATCCAACATCACATTTGTGATCGGCGGCTCCCTTGGCCTTGATGCTGAGTTGGTGCGGAAGGCCGATCTGAAGCTGTCACTTTCCGACATGACCTTTCCCCATCAGCTGACCCGCCTGATATTGCTGGAGCAGCTATTCCGCGCGTTTAAAATTATGAATGGTGAGACTTATCATAAATAAATTCAACTATTTTGAACTATTGTCTGTTGAATCTCGCAGCACAAGGTTTGTTTCGAACAATGTGAATTCAAAATGCTTCTTAGGGTCTTCCAGTCGCTCCAGGATCTTTTTTGCGGCCATTTTGCCCAGATATTCCGGATAGGCGTCGATGGTGGTAATGGAGGGGGATTGGCGCACTGTTTCAGAGAGGTTGTCAAACCCTATTATGGAGACGTCTTCGGGTATTTTATAGCCAAGATCCTGCAGAGCACAGGAAAGTACGATGGCAAAGGAATCACCCGAGCACAGAAATACCTCAGGACATTTTGGCATGGCCTTGATTCTTTCCTTCAGCAGATCGATCTGGGCAACATCTGAATAGAGTGTTAGATTATCAAAAATACACTGCTGCTTGTTCATAGGCAGTTCTTCTATTTCGAGGGCATCCTTAAATGCTAGCCAGCGCTGATATGTTGAGTAACAATATTGCGGATATCCGACAAATCCAAAGCTTTTTCTGCCGTTGTTTGCTAATTGGCTTATGATCTCATGTATGGCGCGCGAGTTTTCGGGTGCAATAATATCAGCTTTCCCGGCAAAAAGATGGTGTTGATAGAATGTATCGATAAATACCGAAGGTATACTTAACGATGTAATATCATTCCAATATTGCTTGCTAAAAATATTGAAAGAAATAATACCACAAACTGAACCGTTATATAAGGAAGCAGGCAGGGAAATATTATCTGCGTCATAATCGCGGATAATATTAAGAATCAATGCATAGCCTTTTTCTTTTAAATACCGTTCTATTCCGGTCAGTATATTATGCAGATATTCATAATTCTTGTGATAATAAGTAAAAATGACGCTTCCTTTTTGGGCGGATGTATACTGTGATACGTAATTCTTTTCATCTGTTGATTGGTTCATCGATAAAAAATCTATAATAAGCTTCTTTGTCTTCTCTGATACGCCAGGTTTTCCGTTGATGACTTTAGCCACAGTATTTCGTGACAAATTCAATATTTCGGCGGTTTCATTAATAGTATATTGTTTCTTCATTTAGCATGCTCCTATTTATGTTACATTTATTACAAAATTATAACAGAGAGGCAAGGAAAAAGCAAGAGCATAATGCAAAAAAACCGCTTGAAATTTGTGCATTAATATTTTTCGATGCACATAAAAAAAGCACAGGAAAATTTTGCATAAGTGCCTCATATGTGCATTTATAATGTAAAACAAGTGATAAACAGCATATAAACAATAGCGGATGCACAAAACTGGTGAATTTTTTTCGTTTTATAATAAAAAGATTTTAGAAAAGCTAAAAAATATTTTACAAATCAAAGTTGACACGCACAAACTTGTTTGATAAGATTATTCATGTAAATGGAGCAATTAAATGCACGATATTGTGCATAAAAAGCGAAGAAAAAGCGTGGCTTATGCAAAAACTGAAGGACAAGAATTACATATCAAGAGAGGACGAGACAATGAGTATTTTAAACCCCGAATCTATGTGTCAGGTTTCAATCATCGTAAAAGACATTGAAGAAACAGCAAAGCATTATGCAGAGCTTTTCGGTGTTCCAGTGCCGGAAATCATGCAGGTGCCGCCGGAGGAAATTGCGCATACTAAATATCGAGGCGCTCCGACGTCGACCAGAGCAAAGATTGTAGTGTTTCGCCTTGGGCAGGTAGTTCTGGAACTGACCCAACCGGATATGGAGCCAAGCTCCTGGAAAGAGTTCCTTGACAAGAACGGTGAAGGTGTGCATCATATCGCATTTATGACTAACAATAGAGAAAAAGTAGTGGACTACTTTGAGAAGAAAGATGTGCCGGTTCGCCATTATGGCGAATATCCGGGTGGTAATTATACGATTTTTGATTCAACAGACAAATTTAAGGTACTTATTCAGGTGAAGTACAAACCTGATAGTATATAAAAAATATGCATGAAAGAGGGGAACTATCAATGAAAAGGATTTTGGCTCTCATTTTGGCCGCAGTTATGTTGGTCGGCTTTGCAGCTTGCGGCGCCAGCGATTCGAAAGACAATACATCAAAAGATGTTACGGTTGATGAGTCTTCGACAACTGCAACTGAAGCAACTGACAAAGCAACAGAACCTGAGAAAGCAGCGTTAACCGGATCATTCGAGTTTTGGTCCTGTTACTCCGGAGACTCAGCAAAGTGGGAACAGTGGCGTGTTGATGAGTACAACAAGAAATTTGCAGACCAGGGGATCAAATGCGAATTACAGTTTGTACCAGACGGCGCAGGTATCAGCAACGGAAAACTTCTGTCCGCTATTGCCAGCGGAACGGCTCCTGACCTGATTGTTGTTGACAATGCAGCAAACGCATATTCTTATGCAGCAAACGATTCCTTTGAAGCACTTGACGAGTATCTGAAAAATTCGGAAATTGACATCAACAGTTTCTTCCCGGGCTGCGCGGATGTTATCTTCTATAAAGATCAGGCCTATTTGATACCGCAGGATTCCAATGTTGTCATGCTGTATTACAATGTTGATCTTGTGAAAGAGGCCGGTTTGGATCCGGAAAACCCTCCAAAAACAATTGATGAGCTGGATCAGTGGGCAGAAAAACTTTCTGTTAAGGCAGCTGACGGAACATATGAGCGGATTGGCTTTATTCCCTGGCAGGATCATGGAAGCGATGCCTGGATTATGCCATTCTTCTTTGGTACAAATGTATATGAACCGGATACGAACAAGCTTGATCTTACATCCGATGAAATGGTTAATTATCTGAAATGGGTTCGTTCCTATGCAGACAAATATGGCATTGAAAATATTAATGCCATTACGGCAAATGCAGGCGGACGTTCCACTCCAGACCATCCCTTCTACAACAAAAAGATTGCTATGACAGTTACATTGAACTCCTTTACAAATCTGATGGCTCAGTATGGTCCTAAGGACATCAACTACAAGGTTGCCCCGGTTCCAACACCTGCTGATGGATCAGGTCGTCCCGACTCGACGCCTTTCTTTACTAATGTATTTGCAGTGCCGAAGGGTGCTGAAAACGTTGATTTAGCTTTACATTTTGTTAACTTCTGCTTATCAGCCGAAATCAGTGAAGACAATTATGGCGTATGGCGTTCGATTCCGACCATTGATGCAGAGTTTGATAAAGTAAGCTGGACGAAAAAAGGCGATCCGATCTATGCGCTTGAGAGAAAGCTCGCGAACTCTCCTTTGAGCGGCACTCCTGCGCTGTGTTCCGTTGCCACCGAGCTCGGCGATGCGTTTAAGACACTCAGAGAATCCGTTATTCTTACAAACGCCGACATACCATCTTCTTTGAAGGCCTTGGAAGAACAGTATCAAGCAGAACTGAACAAGTAATTTGATTGCTAATAGGAACTAATTAGGCAGACTGGGAGATTGGAAAATCTCCCAGTCACTAATCCCCGAGGTTTCATTTATGGAGGTATACATTGAGTCAGGTAAAGCAAATCCGTATAAATAAAAAAATGAAAAAAGCAAATTTGGAGACAGGGCTTGAAAAAACAGGTCTTTACATTATCTTGATCATTTTTGCATTGTGCTTTCTTATTCCTTTTGTATTTATGCTGCTTGGTTCATCGAAAGAACCGAGCGAATTGTTCAGAGTTCCATTCAAATGGCTTCCTGACAAGCTAATGCTGGACAACTACAAGGAACTTTTTGATTATATTGATTTTTCCAGATATCTGAAAAACACCTTGGTAGTTGTTCTGTTTACTATTGT
This sequence comes from Bacillota bacterium, assembly GCA_023435745.1. GTDB lineage: Bacteria > Bacillota > Clostridia > Acetivibrionales > DTU013 > JAEYRF01. Next base: position 29,117 of record JAEZMD010000005.1, read on the forward strand.
AGGCTCTTTGGTTTCATGCTCCATTGTGGCATACGGATTCTCCAGACTGGAATGGCGGGGGCGGGACAAGGTATTCGTTCTGGTACTCATTTCGATGATTTTACCTTATCAGGTTACGTTGGTGCCCCTCTTTATACTTTACACCAAACTGGGGTGGACAGGGACTTTTTTGCCGTTGACAATAACTAGCTTTTTCGGAAATCCGTTTTACATTTTCTTGCTGAGGCAATTTTATCTTGCGGTACCAAAGGAGCTTACCTATTCGGCGCGTGTAGACGGCGCTAATGAGTTTCGCATATACAGTTCCATTATACTGCCGCTTGTCAAGCCAGCTCTTGCAACAGTAGCAATATTTGCATTCATCAGGTCATGGCATGATTTTGTAGGACCTCTGGTATTTTTAGCCGATGACAAGTTGTATACATTATCTTTGGCGGCGTCTATGATCCAAACAGAAAAAGATCCTAAATGGAATATTTTATTTGCACTGGGAGTAATAATGGTTGTCCCGGTATTGCTGATATTTTTCTTGCTTCAGAAATATTTTATACAGGGTATTTCAATGTCTGGAATAAAAGGTTAAGGAGTAGCTTAGTCAATGAAAATTCAAAAAAAGGCAAATAAATTGAATTTAGAAAGAAGCGAAACGAGAAAGGGCTGGCTGTTTATTTCGCCTTGGATCATTGGATTCCTGGCATTTACCGTTTATCCTATTTGTTCATCGCTGTATTATTCGCTTTGTGAATATAAAGTTATCTCTGATCCGATATGGATTGGTATAGAAAACTATATTAATCTTTTTAAAGATAAAGTGTTCTTAACGGCGATGGGCAATACTTTATACATGATACTGCTTGGTATTCCGTTAACTACATGCATCACACTTGTCATGTCAATCATACTAAATAATAAGAACTTGAAATTTACATCCGGTTTTCGTGTGGTATTTTTTATACCGACGCTGGTACCGACTGTTATTGCATGCCTGTTATGGGTCTGGATGATGCAGCCTTCCGGTATTATTAACACACTGCTCGGTTATATTGGGATCCAGGGACCGTCATGGCTGGCAAACCCGGCATGGACGAAGCCTGCATTTATACTGATGATGATATGGACATGCGGGAATACGTTGATAATTTATTTAGCCGGTCTTCAGGATATTCCATCCAGCCTTTATGAATCAGCTTCTATAGATGGGGCAAGCCGGCTCAGGCAGGTTTTCAATATTACAATCCCGCTATTGCGGCCAACCTTGCTGTACAATATAGTAACTTCAGTAATCAGTGTATTTCAATGGTTTGCAGAGCCCTTTATTATTACAGGAGGCGGGCCAAATAATTCCACGATGCTTTATTCCTTATATCTTTATAAGAATGCCTTTTCCTACTTTAAGATGGGGTATGCATCGGCAATGGCATGGATATTGCTCATTATTTCACTAGGTATCATATTTGTGCTGTTTAAAGTGTTGAAGTTTGGAAAATCTGATATTTACTAATTTGTTAAGCAGACCGATCGATTAAAGTCTTATAAATATAACAAGAATGGGAGAGGAATTAGATGATAAAGTTTCCGAAAAATTTTCAATGGGGAGCAGCTACTGCCTCGTATCAGATTGAGGGCGCATGGAATATCGACGGTAAGGGCGAGAGCATCTGGGATCGTTTCAGTCATACTCCGGGCAGAATAATTGATCAGACGAACGGCGATGTCGCTTGCGATTTTTATCACAATTATGAAAAGGATATCGAGCTCGCAGCAAGGCTTGGTATTCAGGTATTCAGGCTTTCCATTTCATGGTCAAGGGTCATACCGGACGGTGTCGGTGAGGTTTCAAAAGCAGGAATCGACTTTTACAAAAGAGTTCTTCAATGCCTTCATGACCATAACATCAAATCTGCAGTGACGATATATCACTGGGATTTGCCGCAGGCTCTTCAGAACAGAGGAGGTTGGGGAAACCGTGAGATTACACAGTGGTATACGGAATATGCGAAGGTGCTGTTCAGAGAGCTTGGAGATCTGGTGGACTACTGGATTACTTTGAATGAACCGTATGTTGTAGCATTTGCAGGACATTGGACGGGAGAGCATGCTCCGGGATACCGGGATTACAGTTTAGCGCTGTCGGTGGTTCACCATCAGCTGTTATCACATGGATATGCTGTAAAAGCATACAGGGAGACTTCTTTAAAAGCGCCAATAGGCATTACCCTCAATATGAGCATGTTTTACCCATATGATCCGGAAGATCCTAATGACGTCGAGGTTGCAATAATAAGCAGAATGCAGAAAAATGATATTTTTGCGGAGCCGGTAATGAAGGGTAGTTATCCTAAAGAGTTTATTGAATATATGAAAAAGAAAAATGTCGTATTGCCAAAAATTACGGGAAACGATATGGAAATTATCAGTCAGAAAACAGATTTCTTTGGTTTAAATACTTATTATCCTAATACAGTTCAATATGATAAGGACAACTGGCCGATCAGCGCCAGGACAATAAGGACAGGAACCACCAGAACGGACGCGGACTGGGAGGTGAATCCCCAGGCGATGTACGAGCTTTTAATGTGGATTCAGGAGCAATACAAGCCGGAAAGCCTGATTATTACCGAGAATGGCGCTGCAAGCAATGACTGGCTGAGTACCGACGGCAAGGTTTATGACCCCAACAGGAAGGATTATTTGGTGCGCTATCTGACGGCCGTTAAGAGAGCAATTGATAATGGCGTAAATATTACTGGATATTATCAGTGGTGCTTTACGGATAATTTTGAATGGGCTTGGGGAAAGGCAAGACGCTTTGGTATGGTTTATGTGGATTACGAGACCCAGAGGCGTGTTCCGAAGGAAAGTGCTTATTGGTACTCGGATGTCATAAAAAATAATGGTTTCTAAAAATTGAAAGGATGGTATAAGAGTATGAGTGGGGTAATCGGAACGAATGTATTGGCGCAGGTAGGGTTTATTGTAAGAGACATTGAAGAGACAAAGAAAAAATTTGCAAAGTTTTTTGGCGTTGAGGTACCTGATTGTAATGATGCCGGAGATTATGAAATCACCGGGACCGAATATAAGGGTGATCCGGCACCATATGCAAATTGTCTGATGGCGTTTTTTGATGTTGGAGAAAAAATCAGAATAGAATTGATTCAGCCGAACGAAGAGCCGTCAACCTGGAGAGAGTTTTTGGATCAGCACGGAGAGGGTGTACACCATCTGGCATTCAGGGTCAAGGGTATGCAGAAGACCATAGAGGCCTGTGAAGAATTCGGCATGACTCTGGTGCAAAAAGGAGAATACAATACTGGAAAAGGCAGATATGCCTATGTAGATGCAACTGATAGTCTTAAGGTTATTCTAGAGCTGCTGGAAAATGACTAATAGGGGAGGAAGACGATAATGAGAAGTGTTTTAGTTACAGGTGCAGGGGCCGGACTTGGGCTGGCGCTCGTAAAGGAGCACCGCAAATTGGGGGATAGAGTTTTTGCATGGGATTACCACATCAGCGAACAATTACGTGAGGCTGAGAAAGCGGATCAGAATATTTTTGTCTCAGAGGCGGATATTTCTAACACCGGTTCGGTTAATGCTGCTGCCGAATATGTCCGCTCAATAAGTGACAATATTGACATTGTTTACAATAACGCAGGAGTTTATTATAAAGGCTTTTATGAACAAGGTCGTCGGGAGATCATTGATTATGACTTTGATGCCGCAATTGATATGTATAGTGTCAATGCCGTCGGCGCCTTCCGTGTCGTTAAATCTTTATTGAAGTTAAATTTACTGCATTCCGGGGCTACCATATGCATGACTTCCTCTGAAGCCGGAAGCATTGGCGGATCCCCGAACGTCAGAGCATCTGAATATACGTATTGTATGTCAAAGGCGGCTCTGAATAAGGGAGCCACAATATTATACAATGATGTCGAAAAAAAAGGCATGCGAGTAATCTGTTTCCATCCAGGTTGGATGAAAACCGCTATGGGAGGTCCAAATGCGGTTATTCCTACTGAGGATACGGCAAGAGGGATCATGAAATATACGCTTGATTTCAACTCTACGTCCAAAGATAATATGTTTATAAAATTTGACGGTACACCTATTGCCTGGTAATGGATATGACAATTATTAATTGAAGAGAAGTGATCGAAATGAAAGCACTTGTTCTGGAAGAATACAACAAGTTTGTCTGGAAGGATGTTGAGACCCCGTTTTATGGGGAGGAGGATGTCCTAATCAGGGTAAAAGCCTGCGCTGTTTGCGGCAGTGATGTCCACGGAATGGACGGAAGCACAGGCAGACGCATACCGCCGGTTATTATGGGTCATGAGGCGGCCGGGATCATTGAAAAATGCGGAAGCAGGGTAGAGGGGTTCAGTCCCGGGGACAGAGTCACCTTTGATTCAACAATTTATTGTGGAGTTTGTGAAGAATGTAAAAATAGACGTTACAATCTTTGCGATAATAGAAGAGTATTGGGCGTATCATGTAAAGAGTACCGCATGAATGGGGCTTTTGCCGAATATGTGGTGGTTCCTGCCCGTGTGCTCTATCATTTGCCAGAGAACGTCTCTTATGTACAGGCCAGCATGATTGAGCCCCTTTCCGTAGCATATCATGCTGTCACGCGTACCGCTGTGCCTGAGAATGGCTGTGCGGTCATTTTTGGCGTCGGGACCATTGGGATGCTGACACTACAGGTTTTGAAAGCATTTAATGTTAAAACTGTCATTGCAGTGGATATTTCATCTGAAAGGCTGAATATGGCGTTGAAGTTCGGCGCCGATGCTGTGGTGAACGCTTTGGAGCGTGATGTCACAGAACAGATTATGAAGCTGACGCCTGATGGCGAAGGAGCGCATGCCTGCTATGATGCAACCGGTAATTCCGCTACATTGAATAATAGCTTGAAAGTGTTAAGAAAAGGCGGAGCAGAAATACTTATCGGAAATCTTGATGCAAAGACGGAGTTCCCGCTTCAATGGGTAGTCACAAGACAGATCAGCATTTTCGGAAGCTGTGCTTCCGCGGGAGAGTACGGCCAGTGCATAGAATTGATCTCGTCTGCAAAAGTCAATGTAGATGCTTTGATTTCAAAAGTAGTCCCGATGTCGGAGGGACACGAATGGATTACCAGGGTATATCGACGTGAAGGTGGATTGTCGAAGATCATATTGGAATTATAGAGGCTTCATTACGCAAAGAGCTTTGACATTAGTATTTTGATATAAGTCCTGGTAGGAGTGAGAAAATCCAAGGAAATGAAAGTTAATCGAGGGAGGAAGACAGATGGGAAAAAAACTGAGAACGGCGGTCATCGGCTGCGGCAAGGTTGGTCATTTTCATGCAAAGGCCTATGAAAAATGTGAGAACAGTGATTTTGTGGCTGTTTGTGATATGAATCCGGAATCTGCAGCCGCTTTCGCGAAACAATACAATGTAAAAGCATTTACCAATGTCCAGCAAATGATTCAGGAAATGAAAGTAGAAGCGCTCAGTATCTGCACTCCGCATCCGATGCATGCCGCACCGGCGGTGGAAGCGGCTGGTCTTGGAGTGAATCTGATCATAGAAAAGCCCCTCGCTTCTTCACTAAGTGATTGTGACAGTATTCTGAATGCCGCACAAAAAGCCGGCGTAAAGGTAGCTACTGTATGTCAGCGAAGATATTACCTGCCATGTATGAGAATGAAAAAGGCAATAGAGGATGGAAAAATTGGAAGGCCGATTATTGGAAATGTTACAATGCTTGGCTGGCGAGATATGAAGTATTACCGCAGCGACAAATGGCGCGGAACCTGGGACGGCGAGGGCGGAGGCGTTTTAGTCAACCAGGCGCCGCATCAACTGGATCTGCTTCTGTGGTATATGGGAGAGATCGACTATGTCTACGGCATCTGGAATACTCTGAATCACCCGGAACTGGAAGTTGACGATACAGCTGTGGCTGTGATCCGTTTTAAAAATGGAGGACTGGGCAATATTCTGGTGAGTAATTCTCAGAATCCGGCGCTCTATGGAAAGGTACATATACATGGTGAAAACGGAGCCTCTATCGGAGTCCAGACGGACGGCGGAGCAATGTTTATTGCAGGTGTGAGCAGCATTACAGAACCTCCGGTGAATGATCTGTGGACAGTCAGTGGAGAGGAGGATATGCTGGAAAAATGGAAAAAAGACGACGCTGACTTTTTTAACAGTGTGGATAGCATGTACTATTTCCATAATCAGCAGATCAAAGACTTCCTGGATGCGGTACTCAATGACAAAGAGCCATTGATCAGCGGATTGGATGGGCGTAGAACGGTTGAGCTGTTTACGGCAATTTATCGTTCTACGGCAACAAATTTACCTGTGAAATTTCCATTAAAATAATGATTTAAGTATTAGTGATTAGGAAGCAGGAGGACAATTCAGTTCTCGTGCTTCCTTTTTTAGTTTTAATGCTCTGAGAATAAATAGTCTACGTGTAATGCCCTTGATGGGTTTGTTAATGTAGCGTAGAAATGGAACAAACTTCTGTAAATGCAGTCTAATAACCTGTAGTTAGTTTTATTAGCTAAAGGATTAATAGATGAGGTGAAGAAAATGATGAAAAAATTGTTATTAGTTTTTATTATGGTTTTTGCGATTACTGCTGCAAGCATACCGGCTTTTGCACAGGAGGAACCTGTATTGACCCCAAATGATACAGCACAGGCTAGTAGTTTTTCAGACATTGCAAAGCACTGGGGAAAAGATTCGATCATGAACACTGCAGAATATATACATTTTTTAGCGGAGGATGGGAAATTCATGCCGGATAAGGCATTGACCAGAAGCGAATTTGTACTGATGCTACAGAAGTCTCTGGGGATTCAGATCATGTATTTCAGGGAGACGGATATTAATGAATTCTTCAGCGATGTAACGAATGAGGCTGTGTATGCCTCTGCGTTGTTTGATTTGAGTGTAGCCAATATTATCGATGATGAGGACCTCTTCAGACCTAATGACATTCTAAATAGGGAAGAGATGGTGCATTATATTATGAATGCCTACCGTTATAAAGCCGGAGATACCTATAAGTTGATCAAGCTGGCATATAAGCCCTTTGCAGACGATGACAGAATAAACCCGGTATTCAGTGGTGACATTACGCTGGCTGATTATTATGGGATTATCAAAAGGCCGTTGAGCAACAAATTCTTTGCTAAAGATACCGCTACCAGGGCACAAGGCGCAACGGTGATCGACAGGCTTCTGAAGCTGCTGGAGAAGGAAGCGGCAGAGCAGGAGGCATCACAAGTATTGGTCAAACCATCTGCACATGCGAAGGATGGCCTTGTCATCATGAAGCTGGCCATTACGAATAACACTAAGAAAGAAGTTTATATATCACATAGCTCAGGGCAGAAGGTTGATTTTCAGCTGCTGGATTCAGACCGGGAAGTATTATACACCTGGTCAGCGGACAAGTCGTTTATTATGGCCCTGACTGGGACCATTGTAAGCCCCGGAGAAACGCTTGAATTCAATGAAGCGGTGGAAGTGAACATTTATGGAGATGTTCTTGAGAAGGCAGAATTTTTGAAAGCCTATATTACCGGCACCTCTGAAGATTTCACCGTGAATGTAGATGGGTATGAGACAGAAATTGGATAGGCATTCTTGCAATCATGCCCGCTCAAGAATAATACATAATTGTTTTTGAGCTTGAAAAATTAAAAACTATATGATAGTTTTTAATGGTATATTTAGGATACGGAAAGGGACGACCTTAATGAACTCATTGAAGTCCTATAATCGAAAACTCTGCTCCGTGCAAAGACCACAAAACTTAAGTCGGCGATGCTTTGCTCGGAGCCTGAATTCATTAAGTAGCTGATGTTGAAATTGTAATACGCCTCGAAGCTCTTTATACTTTGTATGTAAAGGTTTTGTTTGTGTTATCTTTTTCAACATAAGTTATTTATGAGAGTCAGGAATAAGGATTGTTTTTAAAGGACAAAACTGCAGCAGGCACAGCCAAAACTGCAGTTTTTTATTGAATAAGATTCAGTAGTGGTCTTTGCTTCAACCAAGAAAAATCTGGGGGGAGCGGAGATATGAAATATATTAAGGCACAGGATGTGCTACCAAGAGAAGTAATAGAGATAATTCAAGAATATGTAGATGGTGGATTTTTATATATACCCCGTAAAAATGGCAAACAGAAAGCTTGGGGAGAAAACAGCGGGACAAAGCATAGTTTGAAGGAAAGAAATAAGCAAATATACTGTGAATACAAGTCCGGTGCATCAGTTTCAGAGTTAACGAAGATTTATTATCTTTCTGAGCAAAGCATTAGAAGGATAGTAAATCAAGAAAAGCTGGCATTCTCAAATTCTTTACATAATCATTTGTGAAATTGATATGTTAGTAATACCTGTGTTATGGTTTTATTGTAACTGGTTTTACCAGCAAAATATCTTTCACAAACATGAACAGATCAATTCCGATTATACTGTTTATTCAGAATGATATGTGAAGAAAGGAACGAAAATAGTTATGGCATCAAAAACACATAGAGGCAAAACATTATGGAAGCTGCCATCACATGGCAGAGGTACCTGTCCGGTATGTAAGGCTACTAGAATTAAGGTTTTGTATGAAATAATTGCAGGAGATGGTGCTAAAATAAAGGTTTGCAAAAGATGTCAGAGTAAGAAGATAGCTTCGATTGCAGGTCTTTGACCTGCATGGATACCGAAAGAAGGAAAGGGACGCTACTCGTTTTTGCAGTTTTTGAACAGAATTCTTCATAATAAAGCTTGTTTTATAGATATTTGTCCATGATTACAGGCTGTATAGAGCAAAATTCTGTTCAAAAGTTGAAATACTGAGTAGTGTCGTGTCTTAGTCAACCTGAAGTAACTAATTCTGTAGCATCCACCAGAAAGGCCGGCTTCAAGGGCTAGAGAGCGGCATCCACCAGAAGGGTCAGCTTCAAAGATTGGATAGCTGCGTCAAGGCTCGATCTTGTTTGAATTCCCTTTGTACAGCTTTCCAGCACACTCCTTATGGCATGCTCATAGCAGTTTTTTTGCTCTATTTTAGGCTCTTCCCTTCTATCGTCCGTAAACAGGATTAGTGAGCTTTCACTTCGATGAGTACCTTTTATCAGTGCATGAAGGAGAGCCATTTTTGGCTGACCTCCTCCGACGATTATGTTTATGCGGCCATCCTCGCTGTAACGGAGCTGGATGTAGAGAAGGCTATGGGAGAAGTTGAAACTTGTTACACCATGCTTAATGATAAAGGCTTTCATAGGGGTAATAATCTTCAGACTCTTTCACATATACTTGCCGTGGGTGAGGAAAGCGCTTTTGACAAGTGTAATAAGGCTGCCTGGATATTCAAAGGCTTGAAAGAAAGAGGATGCACCTTGAATAATTATGGACTGGCTTGCATTGGAGTCCTGGCCCTGGTAGCTACTGATGTTCAAAAAGTCACAGAGGAAGTTGCGGAGGCTTACGATTATATATATGAAAAAGAGGGATATGGGTTCTGGAGCATTGATAAAACGACAAGAGCTATGCTGGCAGCTTCGATGGTCGCCGATTTCTATATTGACGGGATCCAGAAAGGGATATTACAGGTGACCTTGGGTAACAGTATTCATGCGATCCTAATTGCACAACAGCAGGCCGCGGTGGCGGCTGCATGCGCCGCAAGCGCAGCTAGTGCTTCGGCGGCCTCTTCGGGCACATAAAGCAGGATGTTGACAGGGGCTTATGGAGTAATACTTTCAGCCTTTATATAAATAGCTATGAAAGGTCGAATAATGTCGAACAGTTTTCTCACTGGAACACTTGTTCTGCCCGTTGTGTTTGTGATATACTGCAATTAGTTTTTTGGGGGAGGACAAAATGAACGAATTCAGGAAGGCTTATGAGTATAATGAAGAAACCGGAGTAAGCGGTTTTTTGATGATTCTTTTTTTAATGCTGATCTCGCTTGAGCCTCTTCTGGCTTTGATTTCGGTTTCACTTATATACCCGCGGATGAACGCTGGTATTCTTGGGGCAGTATTTGCTGTGGCAGCTGTCGTTTATGGATTGTTTTCCCTATTTGCAGGCATAGCTCTTAAAAAGCAGGCTGCGTTTGCCATTACTGCTGTAAAGTCATTTTTAATCTTCAGAGTCATATTTCTGATCCCCTTCACATGTATGATAATATCTCGGCAGATCAATGAGATCCCCTATTTAAAGGCATCACCGGAATATGCGGAGGCTAAAGGAAGTCTGACGATGTCACTTATCATTGACATTGCTTATGTGATCATATTCAGCGTAGGCTGGTATATATACCTGCGAAGATCAAGAAGGGTGAAGGAAGAGTTCTTGTTACGAAAGCAGTATCTGGGGAAACACGTCTAAAATGATAGGACTGTAGATTGTATGGCTGAATTTAAATGGGTGTGGGGTTATGTAAAAAAATATAAACGCATTTTTTTTACTGCGCTGGCATTAGTTGTGGTTATGAATTTGTTGAACATGATTAACCCCTACGTACAGGGAATGATCGTAGATCGGGTAATCAAGGACGGGCAGACCGGCATTCTTCTTTCCCTGGTTATGATCATGATTGTTGCAACACTGGCTAAGTCAGTAATCAGATACGTTTATTTGTATATTTTCGAGTTTGTCTCTCAGAGTGTAGTCTTCAACGCCAGAGAATCAATTTTTAAAAGGATCCAGGAGCTGGATTTTGAATTTTTTGATCAAACAAAAACGGGTGATATTATGGCCCGTATGACGGGTGATATGGAAGCGGTCAGGCATTTTACCGCATATGTCATATATTCCCTGTTTATGCATGCGATCACCTTCATTTCTGTCATGGCAATTCTTTTTTCTATTAATGCGACATTTTCACTGATCCTTCTGGCGGTTACTCCTATTACCGGGTATTTTGCCATAAAACTGACAGGTAAGGTCAAACCGGCATTTGCTGCCATCAGGGAACAGTTTTCAAAACTGAATTCAGTCGTACAGGAAAGCATAAGCGGGAACCGGGTCATTAAAGCCTTTGCCAGAGAAGATTACGAGATCTATAAATTCTCTCGTGAGAATGCGGGCTTCAGAGATAGTAACATTAATGCGGCCAGAATCTGGGAGAAGTACCTGCCTGTGTTGGATTCACTGGCTGGCGGGCTATCGGTAGTGATTATCCTGGTAGGCGGCATCATGGTCATTGGGGGAAATATCACACTTGGAGAGCTCGTTACATTTAACAGCTTCATCTGGGCGCTGAACAACCCAATGAGGATGGTTGGCTGGCTGATCAATGATACACAGAGATTTGCCGCATCAGCGGAAAAGATCATGCGTATGCTGGAAAGAGAGCCCAGAATCACGGGAGGCGAACAGGCGGAAGAGGTTGAAAAGCTCGAAGGCAGGGTGGAATTTAGAGATGTTTGCTTTTGCTATGGCGGGGCGCCTGTGCTGGAGGATGTCTGCTTCAGGGCCTTTCCGGGGCAGACGGTGGCTATCATAGGGCCTACAGGCTCCGGTAAATCCACTCTTATCAGTTTGATATCCAGATTTTACGATTGTACGGATGGCAGGATATTTATCGACGGCAAAGATATTAAGGAGTACGAGCCAAGGGAACTGAGAAAGAGCATTGCCGTCGCTATGCAGGACATATTCCTGTTTTCTGATACGATCGAAGGAAATATAGCCTACGGCGTACCGGAGGCAACTGTGGACAAGGTCGTTTGGGCAGCTGAAATGGCAGGTGCTCATGGGTTTATCACTGAATTCAGCGAGGGATATGATACTATAATCGGCGAACGCGGCGTTGGACTGTCCGGCGGACAGAAGCAAAGGATCGCACTGGCTCGAGCGCTGATCAGGGATCCATCTATAATTATTCTGGATGATACAACCTCCAGTGTAGATATCGAAACAGAGCATGAGATTTTTCACTCACTGAAGGAATTTTATATGGACAAGACAGCATTTATCATTGCGCACAGGATTTCTTCCGTCCGAAACGCAGACCTGATCCTTGTGCTGGATTCGGGCAAAATCATTGAACGAGGTACCCATGAAGAGCTGCTGGCGGCAAAGGGATACTACTACAGCGTATTTATGAATCAGTACGGTGATTTTGACAAACAGGTCAGGGAAGGAGGCGAACCGGTTGGCGAGAAACAAGTTTGATATAGATGAAGAGCTTGATTCCAAATTTGACTTTAAACAACTAAAAAGGCTGCTTGGCTATCTGAAGCCCTACAGAGGGAAGGTTGTGTCAACGGTGCTGCTGATGCTGACAGCCAGTGCGCTTGCGCTGCTTGGGCCTTATCTGGTAAAGGTGGCGATCGACGAAAGGATCCCTCAAAAGGATATTGGCGGACTTGCGGTGCTGGCACTGCTTTTTTTGGCTACATTGATTTTCAATGCCATCTGCATGAAATACAGGATCAGGACAATGACCTTTATCGGGCAGAGCATCCTGTATAATATCCGAAAGGACTTGTTTATCCACCTGCAAAAGCTGCCATTCAGCTATTACGACAGCAGACCTCATGGAAAGATCCTTGTCAGGGTTGTCAACTATGTCAATTCGCTTAGTGACCTTTTGTCAAACGGGATTATCAATTTGATAACAGACATGTTTACCCTGATGGCTATTATTGGCTTTATGTTGTTTCTCAATGTCAAACTGGCGTTGATTTGCATGACCGGGCTACCCCTTCTGATTATTGTTACAATGCTGTTGAAAAGCGCCCAGCGCAGAGCATGGCAGAAGGTAAGCAGAAAGCAGGCAAATATGAACGCCTATATACATGAGAGCATTTGTGGGGTTAAGGTGACGCAGTCCTTTGCCAGGGAGAAGGAAACGATAGACATTTTTCTTAATCAGAGCGGTGAATACAGGAAGTCCTGGATGTCGGCCGTAAAGATACAGTTTTTAATGTGGCCTTTCATTGACATCATATCTGTATCAAGTGTTGCTGCAGTCTTTTTCTTCGGAGTACGATGGCTTGGCACAGGAGGAGTCACCGTAGGCATCATCATTGCGTTTATCAGCTACATCTGGCGTTTTTGGGAGCCTGTAAGCAACCTGGGTAACTTCTACAATGCAATTATCAATGCGGTGGCTTATCTGGAAAGAATTTTTGAAACGATTGATGAAAAACCTCTTGTCGACAACCTGCCCGGCGCCGTAGAGATGCCGCCAATAGAGGGAAATGTCGAATTCAGGGAGGTTGTTTTCAGCTATGAAAAAGACGAAGTCATCCTTGACAATGTGAGCTTTTTTGTGAAGCCCGGAGAAGCAGTTGCGCTGGTTGGTCCGACAGGAGCGGGAAAATCCACGGTTGTGAATCTGATAAGCAGGTTTTATGATATTAGTTCGGGCAGTGTGACGATAGACGGAAAAGATGTCAGAAGTGTAACGCTGGAGTCTCTCAGAAGACAAATGGGGATTATGCTGCAGGATACTTTCATTTTCTCCGGTACCATTATGGATAATATAAAGTACAGCAGACTGGATGCCACGGATGAGCAGGCCATAGAGGCTGCAAAGGCAGTGAAAGCGCATGAATTTATCGCTGCCTTTCCGGATGGCTATTATACAGAGGTCAATGAAAGGGGTTCCAGGCTTTCGGTGGGACAGAGGCAGCTGATATCCTTTGCCAGAGCGCTGTTGGCAGATCCGAGGATACTGGTACTGGACGAGGCGACCTCCAGTATTGACACAAAAACCGAAATGGCGCTGCAGGAAGGCTTGCAAAGATTGCTGAAAGGCCGTACGTCCTTCATTATCGCACATAGACTATCCACCATAAAAAATGCAGACAAAATAATGTATATTGAGGATGGAAAGATAGTTGAACAGGGTACGCATGATGAGTTAATGGCCCAGGACGGCGCGTACCACAAGCTTTATACGGCTCAATACAGACTGCTGGATGCCATATAGGGAAGCAAACCGGCTATACAGCCAACGATAGCCAACCATACAGCAAATCATACAACCAACCCTGTGCAGCTGACTGTCAGAAGCCGGCAGGAAAGACAAACGGAAGCGCTTTATGGAACATTTCGAGCACGGCCTTATCGGCAAGGATGATCTCGCCGTCGCGATTAAAGGGTATAGGCTTGTCCAATGTGATTTCGACCCTTTTGGAGCGGAGCAGATGAACCCCGGGAATTGTGCGGTGAAGACCTTTCATGTATTTGGGGAATAGCCGCAATATCTGAAGTCTTGTCATGGCTTCCACAAAACAAATGTCAAACATTCCGTCACCGATCAAGGCGTCGGGCAGAGCATGGACTCCGCCGCCATAATATCTGCCGTTTCCCGCCGCGATCAGCAGGCATCTGCCCGATAGTACATCTTCATCAGTTTTCAATTCCATTTGCTCATTCCTGCAGTTAATAATCGTTGAGAGAATACCAAGAATATAGGCCATTTTCCCCGATATAAGTGGCAGCTTCTTAAAATGTACGGTATGATAAGCGACCTGTGCATCAAACCCGAGAGACATAATATTGATAAAATATTTATCATTGGCCTTTGCGTAATCAATAAGCCGTTCAGCACCTTCAATTGTCTTCGGGATAATGTCGTCAGGAATTTTTTCACCGACGATACTGCGGATAAAATCATTTCCGGAGCCGCAAGGAAGCACAGCCAAGCTGCTGCCGCTTCCGGCCATGCCATTGAGCACCTCGTTCAGCGTCCCGTCGCCCCCTACGGAGTAGATTCTCAGTGTCTGAGAAGAGCTTTGCATCTTTGCAATTTCTGTGGCATGGCCCGGGTATTCTGTAACGACAATTTCATGTGAATAGCCGTGACTTTCACAGTATTCCTGTATTTCAGGTATATATTTTACCGTTTTCCCTTTTCCTGCTGCCGGATTTACTATAAAAAAGTGCTTCATTCTGTTCCGCCTTAACATTTATTTATTGGGAATATTATATCAATTTAATATTCTGAACACCAGTGGTAATCATGAATATATATGTCTGTCATGAGCATCTGGAAATATTAGTTTTACAGGCTTATGCAGGATTTTTTTTTAAAATGGCGAATATAATTATGTGAGGTGGGAAAAATGCTGATAGACACAAGTGTTACCATCGCGTATAAGTGTACATCATGCGGGAGCTTTGAATTCTTCAATATCTCGCTGTTTACTTTATTATATAAAAAAGCTTGCAGCCTGTCATGTCGATGTAAAAAGTCAAGGATAACAATAAAGCAGGAAGGTGAAAGCAGCTATTTGATCAGCATTCCCTGTATCGGATGTGGTAACGGACACATTTATCTGTTAACCAGAAGAAATATACTGTTAGGAGAACCGGTCGTTTTTAATTGTCCTGAAACAGGAATGCAGATATGCTTTGTTGGCAGGGACGAAGCAGTCCGGAAAAAGGTGGACAGCCTGGAGGAAGAATTTGATGAACTCATGGATACGTATGGGTATGAGAGTTATTTTCAAAATACGCAGGTCATGTTTGATACATTAAACCGGATCCATGATATCGCATTAAACAAAAATTTGTACTGTGAATGCGGCAGTACGGATATCGGTTTGGTTTTGCTTTCGGGATGTATCCTGCTGCGTTGTGCGAAATGCGGCAGCAACAAGAAAATACCGGCGGCCAGGAATAAGGATCTGAAGGAAATATTGACCAGAAGCCAGATCATGATCCAGGAAGATGCTTGCCCATATGAATTAAAAAAATAATGCATTAGAAGATTGTTTTTCCGGTTGGCATCGCGATGTCTGACCAAGACCAGACGCGGCTGACTATTGTTTATAAGATTGACAACAGTATGTGTTGGGTGCTATAATGTTTGGGTATTATTAAGATTCATTCTATTGTTTAGATTTCCCATTTAGACTTAGGAAGTTTCATATGTTTATCAGCAGACAGGACTATTATGTATTTTTTCATTGTTCAGATTCTGCAGACAATACATGTTCAATATAAACAATTATAAACAGGTGGTGGATTATGGAAGAAGTAAATCTTACTGCCAAATCTCTCGAGGATTTGCAGTACATAGCCAGGATGATGGGTCTTAGGAATGTTCTCAAGAGCAGCAAGGAAGAGTTAATCGAGAAGATCCACAAAGCTGGCCGTGCAAGCGCCGAAAAAGCATCGGACGGTTCGGGCAAAGGGATGGCAGAAGAAAAAAATGAAGAAGCGGAAAAGCCAAAAAGAGGCAGGAAACCAAAACAGGCGAAGCCTGATGAAAGCACCGCAGATGCTGTTGGAGTTTCTTCAGAAGATATAAAGGAAACCAAAAAAAGAGGCAGGAAGCCTAAAAGCGATAGTGCGGTTTTACCTGATGCGGCTGCTTTATCCGAAGCCGCGGAAGAGGTTGAGAAAGCGGCGCCCGTTCAAAATACTCAGGGTGCACAGGAAGCTCAGAGTGCTGAGGAAAAGCCCCTGAGAAAATCGAAAAGAGGCAGACCAAGAAAAGTTTCTATAGAAGACAAAAGCAAAGCTCAGACTGAAACAATTCAAACTAAGGCTGACGACACTCCTGTGGAACCAGTGGAAGGAGTTTCAGCATCAGAGGCCGGTTCGGCAGAAGCGGCGCCATCGGATTTGAAACAAGCAGAGATTAATCAAAAAGAGGAAAAACCGGCAGAGGAAAAACTAATAGAGGAAAAACCGGCAGATACAAAACTGCCGGAGATGAAAAAGGCAGAGGCAAAGCCGGTTGAAGCTAGATCGGCAGAGGCAAGGCTGCCTGAGGCAAGGCACGGCGAGAACGTCAGAAGGTACCTGGACGGACAGGTCAGGACTCATGGCGGGTACAAAGCAAAGTATAGCAAAAGCAATGATAACCAATGGCAGAGGAGTGAACGGCAGACTCCAAGTGAAATTACCATTCAGATCAGACCGGAATCGGAGGAACAGGCCAGACCGGACTTTGCCGGAGTTGAAAATGGAAGAGCTGATGCGGTCAAATCAAGCCAGACAAACGGCGCGGAAAAAATCGAAAGCGATGATCCCGTTGAGGGCGTGCTTGAGGTGCTGCCTGATGGTTACGGCTTCCTCAGAAGCGACAACTTTCTTTCAGGGACCAAGGATGTATATGTGTCCCCTTCACAGATCAGAAGGTTCGGATTGAAGACCGGAGACAAGGTCAGGGGCAAGGGCAGGATACCTAAGGAAGGCGAAAAATTCCAGGCGCTCCTTTATGTGCTGACAGTAAATGGCGATACGCCTGACGTTGTTTCCAGGAGGGTTCCTTTTGAACACCTCACTCCTATATTCCCGGATCAGAGGATCACGCTTGAAACGACTCCAAAGGAGCTTTCAACCAGGCTGATTGATTTGATCGCTCCTATCGGCAGAGGACAAAGAGGTATGATTGTCTCCCCGCCAAAGGCCGGTAAAACTATATTATTAAAGAAAATAGCCAATGCGATCACCACCAACTGTCCGGAAATCGAACTGATCGTCCTGCTTATTGACGAGCGCCCCGAGGAAGTAACGGATATGCAGCGTTCCATCAATGGCGAGATTATTTATTCCACTTTTGACAAAGTGCCCGAGCATCATATCAAGGTGGCGGAAATGGTACTGGAGAGGGCGCAGAGGCTGGTAGAGCATAAGAAGGATGTGGTCATTCTTCTGGACAGCATCACAAGGCTCGCCAGAGCATACAATCTTACGATCCCACCAACGGGAAGGACACTTTCAGGCGGTCTTGATCCGGGTGCGCTCCATGCTCCCAAGCGGTTCTTCGGATCCGCCCGTAACATAGAGTTCGGCGGCAGTCTGACCATTATTGCAACAGCGTTGATCGAGACCGGCAGCCGCATGGATGATGTTATCTTTGAGGAATTCAAGGGCACAGGTAATATGGAGATCCACCTTGACAGAAAAATGTCAGAGAAGCGTGTGTTCCCTGCGATTGACATCAACAAGTCCGGTACCAGGAGAGAGGATCTGTTGCTTAACCAGAGGGAAATGGAAAGCATCTGGGCGATCAGGAAGGCCATGAGCAATCTTGGGACGTCCGATGTAACAGAAATGATCTTGAACAAATTGACTCAAACCAGAACAAACGAGGATTTTGTCAACAGTATCAATAAATCATTTATCGATAAATAGGGCTTGAATAAGCTGATAATCTGTGTTAAAATGTTTTTTGCCTTATTGCGATAGCAAAATGGCAGAATCTATTTTGCGGCAGGGCGAAGGAAGGTGAATTGACGATGAAGGAAAATATCCATCCAAAGTATGGAGAAGCAGTTGTAAAGTGTGCTTGCGGAGAGACTTTCACCACAGGCTCAACGAAGTCTAATCTGCATGTAGAAATATGCTCCAAATGTCATCCGTTCTTTACGGGTAAGCAGAAGCTTGTTGATACGGGCGGACGCGTGGAGAAATTCAAAAAGAAATTCGGTATCGTGGACGACCGCGACTAGAATATTTGCATACATTTGTAGCAAATGCTATTTGAAAAAGGTGCTTAAAAGTGTTACACTAAAGGCTGAAACTTTATTCAGCCTTTATTTTTTTATAAATTACCGGATTGTTGGGATTAGAGGAGAATACAATGAGGAAAACAACGATAGGGGGACAGGCGCTGATTGAAGGCCTATTGATGATGGGGCCTGAAAGCATTGGCATAGCGATACGCAAGCCGGATGGAGAGATTGTGCTGGATAAAAAGCCGCTGCCCAAAAAGCTGCCGATCACAAAGGTGCCCTTTGTCAGAGGCTGCGTAAACCTGTTCAGGCAGATGGTGGTTGGTGTAAAGGCACTGATGTACTCTGCGGATTTTGTTGAACTGGAAGAAGAGGGTCAAAAGCCCTCGAAGGTGGATGCTTTTATAGAGAGAATCTTTAAGGACAAGGGAAAGGATGCGGTCATTTATTTTTCCGTTATCATTGCATTGGCCTTTAGCGTCGGTCTTTTTATTATTTTGCCGAACCTGCTGGCCAGCTTGATTCATATCAATAAAGAGGGCACGGGCGTCATTTTCTACAATTTGTTTGAGGGGATCATCCGAATTTTAATCTTTTTCGGATATATTTATCTTGCGACATTGCTCAATGATATCAAAAGGGTCTGGCAGTATCACGGCGCAGAGCATAAAACCATTCATTGCTATGAGCATGAGGAGGAGCTGACGGTGGAAAACATCAGGAAATATTCCACGAAGCATCCGAGGTGCGGAACCTCGTTCCTGTTTCTTGTGATGATCGTGAGTATCATTCTGTTTTCTTTTTTAGGATGGCATCATCCGCTGATTAACGCTCTGCTGCGAATCCTGATGATACCTGTTGTTGCGGGAATTTCATATGAAATACTGCGATTTGCGGGCAGACATACGGATTGGCTGATCATGAAAATAGTCAATGCGCCCGGTCTGCTGTTCCAGCATTTAACCACCAGGGAGCCTGACGATTCGCAGATCGAGGTCGCGATTGTGGCGATGAAGAGTGTACTTGTGAATGACGAATCGGATAAGTGGTAAATAAGTGGCAATTGTGTGGTATTTATATGGTAATGTGGAGTAACGGAGAATGACTTTATCAGAGGCTTTCAGAACAGGCAGTCAAATATTAAAAAATGCTGATATAAATGCCCCGGCAGTAGATGCCGGGGTACTCCTTTGTTCAGTTGCCAAATGCAGCAGAGAGGATATCTATGCCCATGGAGACCGTGAGATGGATGACAGTTTACTTCAGAGGTATTTGAGCGCACTTGAGAAGCGCTCGCAGGGGTATCCACTGCAGTATCTGACCGGGGTGCAGGAGTTCATGTCTCTTTCCTTTTCTGTCGGGCCGGGGGTGTTGATCCCCAGACAGGAAACGGAGCTGTTGGTTGAGACGGTTCTTGAGTTTTGCAGGAATAAAGCGGGTAAAGGTAATCTCAATGAAAGCAATTGCGGAAGGATACTGGATATAGGGACAGGTTCCGGCTGTATTGCCGTTAGTCTGGCTTATTATCTTCCCGGATGGACAGTGGTTGCGGTAGATAAAATGTTCAGTGCGCTGGACGGGGTGAAGAAAAACGCGTATGCGAATGGTGTGGGGGAAAGAGTTTTCACACTTAAAAGCGATCTGTTCAGGAATGTGGACATGACCGTCTCTTCAACCGGTGGGTTTGATGTGATTGTTTCCAATCCGCCATATATTCGAAGTGCTGATATTTGCGGGCTTCAGCGTGAGGTCAGGGAGCATGAGCCGATTGAGGCGCTGGATGGCGGCATGGATGGACTTTTCTTTTACAGGGAGATCATAAGGACAGCGCCTGCATATCTGAAAGAAGGCGGAATGCTGGCGTTTGAGGTTGGTTATGATCAGGCGGAGGATGTGGCGGCGCTTATGTCAGGCTTCGTCAGTATTGGTATACAAAAGGATCTTGCGGGGATTGACAGGGTCGTAACAGGCGTGAAGACATGAGACGGCTCCACTGTCTCAATTGCTTATTTTATCGCTAGCAGGGCCATTGAAACATCGTCCTTCAAGTCATTTGCGGTTTTTATATCCGCAAAATCAAATGCGGATTTTTTAATCTGCAGCAGGAGCTGCTTAGGCTTTGAATGGCTGTTCAGCAGGATTTCCAGCAGCCTGTCTTCTCCATATTGTTCATTTTTCTTGTTTCTTAGCTCAAGAATACCGTCGGAGTATAAAAACAGCTTATCACCGGAGTGCAGTTCTATGTCGCCGTCCGTATATCCGGGTTTTTTCATCCAATTGCTGATGGGGATTCCAGGAAGCCGCAGAAGTTCAAACCTTGTGTCGCTATAGACAACAGGGACGACGTTCAGCCCCGCATTGGAGTATTTCATCGTCATGCTTTCCAGATCGATGATGGCATAGAATATGGTTATATACATTTCATAATCCAGCTTGCTGTGGGTGAACTCGTGATACAGCTCTTCAAGTGCTTTTGCCGGAGACAGGAGCTTTTTGTTTATTGAAGAGCGCAGAAAAATAGTCAGCAGGGAAGCTGGAATACCATGTCCTGACACGTCTGCCAGATACACTCCCAGATGTGAATCGTTTATATAAAATGTGTCGATAAAATCTCCGCCAAGTGTTTCGCAGGGCATGAAAATCAGGGAAAAGTCCAGACGGGGATCTGCAGGAGGGCTCGGGAGCAGACTTGCCTGAAGCTTTCTGGCCATCTCGATTTCTCTTTTGAGTATTTTGTTCTGCTCTTCCATGTCCTTGTACAACTGCTTGATATGTGTGGTTTCCCGGAGCACCTCGACCACGGCCACGATCTGGCCGTCTTTATTTCTCAGAGGAGATGACATGACGGAGAAACACTTGTCGTCGACCAGCTCTTCCTTTTCAAAGGGAATTCCGTTGAACACAGCTTTTTTCGAGATACAATTTTCACAAGGGCTTGTGCGTCCCAGAGCTTCATAGCATTTTTTAGCGACTGCGCCGCGTCCCAGGCTATCAGTCATGGCCTTGTTCATGTAAAGGACATTATCATCCTTATCGATGACCCGTACCCAGTCAAGCATGC
The DNA here is from genome assembly GCA_023435745.1 of Bacillota bacterium. Taxonomy (GTDB): domain Bacteria; phylum Bacillota; class Clostridia; order Acetivibrionales; family DTU013; genus JAEYRF01. Next base: position 50,629 of record JAEZMD010000005.1, read on the forward strand.
CGTTGACGATATCTTCAATGAATGGACCGCTGTTTTTTAATGATTCCGTAAAAACACCCCCTATGTCATCATATCAAATTCAATCTGTGAAGTAAATTGGTTGTGCGTGATGAAAAATTAGATGTAATAAATTGTGATGATCTGGAAATAATATATAAAAAACGGTTTTTGGAGCAGTCATGATTTGTAAAATATCAGAAAATAAGCAGCAATATATAGATGCCAATAGTGTTACAGCCTTTCAAACCTTTACGGGAGAGCTTCGCAGGCATATTGACAACGCTCGTGAGAAGGGTTGCAGGTCGTTGGTGTTCGTATGCATCGGAACAGACCGCTCGACGGGGGACAGTCTCGGCCCTCTGGTCGGTTACAAAATCTCCGGTGTAAATTATAAAGGAGTATATGTATATGGAAATCTGGAAAATCCGGTTCACGCAAAGAATTTGGAGGAAATTACGAACCGTATTTCATCAGAATGTGACAAGCCCTTTGTCATAGCGATCGACGCCTGCCTGGGCAGCATGAATCATATCGGCTATGTTGGGATCGGTTCAGGGCCTGTTAAACCTGGATCCGGGGTAAAGAAGGAGCTCCCGCCGGTCGGAGACATGTTTGTCACCGGGATTGTTAATTTTGGTGGTTTCATGGATTTTCTCGTTTTACAAAATACGCGGCTGTATACTGTTATGAAAATTGCGGACTTCATTGCCACAGGCATTCGATATGTGATATGGGAGCTGGAGAAGGAAGAGCGTTCAAATAGTTTCAGACATTTTCCGAATATATCACTATAATAGAATATAAAGAAAAAATTATGGCAAATGGAATTTGACATATATTTGGGAGGTTATTTTATGAACAAGACAAGCAAGGTCCTAGGGGGTATATTGATTATTCTGGGCATACTGTTCCTGCTAAAGAATTTTAATCTATTCAACTTATGGGATTTTATCAACTTCAGAACAGTTTTTAGGCTCATCGGAACTTTGGTAGGAAGATTCTGGCCGTCATTATTTTTGATCCTGCCGGGATTGCTGTTTCATTCCGCATATTTTACCGGCAACAAAAGAAATCCGGGGGTGCTTGTGCCGGGCGGCATCCTGCTGGTGTTGGGGATCGTGTTTCAGATCAACATGCTTTTCGGCGGCTGGAGTATCCTGTGGCCTGTGTATATTTTTTCCGTAGCTTTCGGGCTAATGGAGCTGTATGTCTTCGGGTCGAGGGAACGGGGGCTGCTGATCCCCATTGGGATACTGACCGGTTTATCGCTGGTGTTTTTCATCGCATTTTCTTTGAACGGTTTGTTGAGCGTTAACACAAGGCCCTTCGCACTTCCTGTCGTGCTGATTCTGATGGGCGGGATAGTACTGTTTGGAGGCAGGGGAAAAAGAAGTGTTTAACTTTTTGTTTATGTTTGCTCTCCAGGGGTAATATAATCTAGTATTAATTATAAAGTAATATTAATTTGGGAGGATGAATATGGACAAATATGTTTGCACTGCATGTGGTTATGTTTATGATCCGGCGGTTGGAGATCCTGATGGCGGTATTGCGCCAGGCACAGCTTTTGAAGATATCCCTGAGGATTGGGTTTGCCCGATCTGCGGAGTAGGCAAGGATATGTTTGAAAAGGAATAAGCAGAACAGGCAGGCAGAAATAAGCAAGCAGGAATCAGACAGTTCATAGAATCAGGCACGCAGGCGGAAACAACAGTAAAGCTGAAACCTGTTGCAAATTGGGTTCGATATGCTATAATAAGGTAAGGACAAGGGGACATGCCAGTCCCCTTTTTGCTGTATAAAGCATAGGAATTTATAGATTCTACTTCCTATGCTGGGGTTTGGATAAGGGGAGAGGTGTATGATGCCTAAGTATCAGAAGGAAGACATTATCAGGATGGTGAAAGAACAGGATGTGCAGTTTATCCGGTTGCAGTTTACCGACATATTCGGCAGTTTGAAAAATGTCGCTATTACAGCCAGGCAATTAGAGAAGGCTCTAAACAACGAATGCATGTTTGACGGCTCCTCTATTGAGGGTTTTGTCAGGATAGAAGAATCCGACATGTATCTGAGGCCGGATATTGATTCGTTTGTGGTTTTTCCCTGGAGCCCGCAGACGGATAAGGTAGCAAGGCTGATCTGTGATGTTTATACTGCTGATGGCAATCCATTCGAAGGCGATCCGAGATATGTCCTGAAAAAAGTGATTGCAAAGGCGGCACAAATGGGTTACGACACGTTCAATGTGGGGCCTGAGTGCGAGTTTTTCCTCTTCCTTACCGACAGCGAAGGAAATCCCACCACACAAACTCATGACAATGCCGGGTATTTTGATCTGGGTCCTTCGGACCTGGGCGAAAATGCCAGACGAGATATGTGTCTGGCACTGGAACAAATGGGGTTTGAGGTGGAAGCCTCCCACCATGAAAACGCACCCGGTCAGCATGAGATAGACTTTAAATATACGGACGCCCTTTCTTCTGCAGATGCGATCCTGACCTTCAAGCTGGTGGTCAAGACCATTGCGCAGATGCACGGCCTGCATGCCACCTTTATGCCAAAGCCGATATTCAACATTGCCGGATCGGGTATGCATGTAAACACTTCGCTGGTCAGGGCGGGCAAGAACTGTTTCTATGACGAAAAGGATCCGCTGCAGCTCAGCCAGGAGGCTTATTGGTTTATCGGCGGGCTGATGAAGCATATTCGTGCCATTGCTGCGTTAACAAATCCGCTGGTGAATTCTTATAAGAGATTGATCAACGGATATGAAGCGCCGGTCCATATTGCATGGTCGGCTCGAAACAGAAGTCCTCTGATCAGAGTGCCTGCTGCGCGCGACGCCGCTACAAGGCTTGAGCTCAGGAATCCCGACCCATCCTGCAACCCCTACCTGGTGTTGGCAGTAGTACTTGCTGCAGGACTGGATGGGATCGAAAACAGGATCCAGCCGCCGCCCCCGTGTAACAAAAACATATTTGCCCTGTCCGATGAGGAAAGATGCGCCGACGCTATCGGTGAACTACCCCGCAGCCTGGATGAAGCGATACTTGAAATGAGCAAGAGCTGCTTCGTCAAAGATGTAGTGGGCGGACATATATTCGGTAAATACATAGAGGCGAAGCAGAAGGAATGCAATGAATACAGGATGAGGATCAGCAAGTGGGAAATTGATTATTATCTGAAGAAATATTGATTTTGAATGAATGTGGATTTTAGAATGATACGCGTATCGTTAATTATTTGTTGATAAAGAATGATACGCGTATTGTGAATGATGTGTGTGTACTGAGGTGAGAAAATGGCGGATAAGTATTGCCTTGGCGATATCGTGGAATTCAGGAAGGAGCACCCCTGCGGCAGCAAGCAGTGGGAAGTGATGAGAACCGGCGCAGACTTCAGGGTAAAATGTCTTGGCTGCGCACATCAGGTCATGCTGCCAAGGCCGAAGTTCGAGAAAAGTGTAAAAAAGATCATCAAGTCTAATCTGCCTGCCGATGAAGACCAATAAAGACATTCCAAGTAAAAGAATGACGTTCTATTAAGATGGTTGGAGCCTTTTTATCATCTTTAAATTTCCGTATGTAATCGAGTTATTTTGTAATAATAACTACGAAGTTTATTTCGGTATATGAGGATGATAAGATGTTTGAAAAAAAGAAAAGCAACGGATATGGCAGGACATTAGTGATTTCGCTGGTCAGTTTGCTTGCAGCAGGCTTGCTGTTATTTTTTGCTGCCCCCCGATATGTCTCGCTGAGAAACCCGGAGGGTAGTTCAGACTTGGAAAACAGGGCATCTCAGCTACAGGTTGCCGATCAAATGCTGTCTTCCGGGGGTGCGGTGCAGGCTGCTGAAACGGCCGCTTTTATACCGGTTTCCCAGGCGGTTGCAAAGAAAGCGTCCGACGGCGTTGTTGGAATCACAGTCGAGAGAGTATCACAGGAAAGTCTTTTTGAACGTAGCAGGGAAACAGAGGTCGGTTTCGGTTCGGGTGTGGTTGTCAGCCCGGACGGATACATTTTGACCAACAACCACGTGGCCGGCGGTAAGAGTAACAGGATTATGGTGTCATTTGCAGATGGCAGGAATGTCGACGGGGAGGTCGTATGGGCTGATCCTGTGCTGGATCTTGCGGTTGTCAAGGTAAATCTTACAGGGCTGTCCCATCTTGTGCTGGGAGACGCCACAAAGCTGGAAGTCGGCGAGCAGGCAATAGCCATCGGGAATCCGCTGGGTCTGGAATTTCAGAGATCTGTTACCTCCGGGATCATCAGTGCACTCAACAGAACTATCAGTATCGAGACGGAATCCGGAGCCAACTATATGGAGGATCTGATCCAGACGGATGCCAGCATCAATCCCGGCAACAGCGGCGGCCCGTTGTTAAATGCCAGAGGGGAAGTCGTTGGTATTAATACTGTTAAGGTTATCAGTGCTGAGGGAATGGGATTTGCCATTCCGATCAACATTACGAAGCCGATTGTCGATAAGCTGATCAAGTCGGGTACATTTACAGAGCCTTATCTCGGTTTGTTTGCATATGATAAAAATGTCATACCAAATATTGACGGCGCAGCTACAGTCTCAGGCGGTGTGTATGTTGCGCATGTGGACGAGAATGGTCCGGCGTTTCTGGGAGGAATCCGCAAGGGCTGTATTATCCGGCAGGTGGATGAGGAAGAAGTCAATACGATGATGCAGCTTCGAACTTATATCTATTCGAAAGCCCCGGGCGATCCGATTCGCGTAACGCACCTCATGCATGGGACGAATAACTGGGTCACAACGACGATCGTCCTAGCTGAAAAGTCCAGGGACGGATTGATTACGAGATGATTAAATTATCAGGGAATTGTATATTTTCTGGTTGATGTGGGCAAAACTTACCAGTATGCGGTGCCGAAGGGAAAACCTTTATACGGCATGAAAGCTTTAATACAGCAGAAAACCTTGCTGCAGCCTTATATATAAGGGAGGTACTTATGATGACGGACGGGATAAAAAACAGCGCGTGCTTTGAAAAGACGTTAAAGCTTTACCTGAAGCAGGCAAGGAATAAACTCAATGGGGATCTGATCGGTACCAGAGAGGCTATCAGACTGATTGCCTCAGACAAGACAAAGGATTTCATTGAAACGATGGATAGAGGATTGAACCGGGAGGAGAGAGAATTTCTTAAGGCACTGATCATAAGCAGTATGCATCAATCCTTTTGCTATGGGTATGGAATCGGCAAAATCGAAGGCAATACCAACGAGAAGGTCTGCTTATAGTCCAAAAAAACCAATGAATAATGTAATTATATAGAGACAAATCGTGACGATATTCGGAGAAATTTGCACATTTTGGCCGCAATATATTGTTTAACCTGTTTTCCTTTACTATGGAAGACTATTTTGGGGTAATTTAGACATTGCGAATAGATAACTTCAGGATTATAATTGGAAATACTATCCAATATAATTAATAGGAGGAGAATATGAAAAATTTTTTAAGAAGAAGTATTTCCACGTCTGTAGTATTGGGATTACTCTTATTTTCATCTATTACTGCTTATGCAGCAGACAAAACAGTTGAAGTAAACGGTTCGCCATGGGATGCAACTGCGGACTCCTTTGAAGGCGACCTCACTTCTCAGCTTTCCGTATCGAATGTAGTAGAAACCTTTGACGATTCAGAACTTGGTAAAGATTTTGATGCTTGTTTTGTAGTTGAATCGCCCTCAATAGTAACTATACTTACTGAAAACGGGGCTAGTTTTGACGTGTTTAAATTAACCAGGACAGCCACCGAGTTTTCATATGATGAAGAAAATCCATTACCGGTTTCGGGATATTATGATAATGGTGAAGCTATCTCGGGCCTTACTCCATTTGAATATGATAACCCACCGTTATATATGCCCGGATGCAGCGTAACATTAACAGAACCGGGAGATTATTTCGTTTACTTCCAGCGTGATGTGGAGTATGCAGATACTGAAGTGTTTATTACGGTTAAGGGTGCAAATGATGGAGCCGCTGTAAAACCGAATCCTACGAAATCTGAAACTCCAGATGCTCCGGCACCAAAGGCTGAACCAAAACCAGACGTTGTTACAGCAACTCCTACCAGTTCAAAGGTTATGGTTGATGGCAAAGAGATAGCTTTTGAAGCATACGGAATAGGCGGAAACAACTACTTCAAGCTGAGAGACCTTTCAATGGCCATCAATGGATCGGCAAAACAGTTTCAGGTAGCCTGGGATGGCGCAAACAACGCTATAAACCTTACAACAAATACAGCTTACACTCCTGTCGGAAAGGAACTGACTATATCAGAATCTCCGACAGCCAAAGAAGCAAGATTAACTATATCCAAAATCTATCTTAACGGTGAAGAAGTTCAGTTGACGGCATATAACATAGGCGGCAGTAATTATTTCAAATTAAGAGATATCGCTAGAATAATCGATTTTGCTGTTATTTGGGATGGAGACCTCAATAAGATAAATATTGATACATCCAACAGTTATGTAGAGGAAATCAAATAGTCGGTTAATTGCAATTAAATGCAGAAAATCCAAGAGCTTTTTACCTGTGGAAGCGGTGAAAAGCTCTTGCTGTTTATGAAGACCCAACTGTATGAGTTTGGTAATAAAAAAATTACATAGATACTTCGGGCTATTCAACAGAATTAACAGAATTAACTCGAAAAATTATCCTTGACAACTGTCGCACGATGCTGATAAAATGTAATACAATTATTTATACGGCAGTGCGATGAAGGAAAGAAGATAAATCTGAGTGCTCAAGAGAGCCGGTGTCTGGTGAAAATCGGCGCATAGGATTTGTGTATAGCTCGTTCCGGAGCATCATCATTGAAATATGGGGGCGAGGTTGACTTGACCCGAGATCCAGGTGATGACGCTGGCTACGTTACAGCCAAGTACACCAGTACTTGCCAAGGGCAGGCGAATTGTCTGCCGAAACAGGGTGGTACCACGTTGGAGGTTTCCCTTCGTCCCTGCAGTGATGCAGTTGACGAGGGGTTTTTTATTTACTGTGATATTTTGATTAAGAGAGGAGATGTGATCTATGAAAATGACCGGGGCAGAGGCTATCATCAAAGCCCTCGAACTGGAAAAGACCGATATTATATTCGGTTATCCCGGCGCTGCCATATCTCCGTTTTATGATGCATTACTGGGGAGCTCCATCAGACATATACTGACCAGACATGAGCAGGGAGCGGCACATGCGGCCAATGGGTATGCACGCGTTACAGGGCGTGTGGGCGTATGTGTTGCTACTTCAGGGCCCGGAGCGACGAATCTGATCACTGGGATAGCCAATGCGTACATGGACAGTATTCCGATCGTTGCAATTACGGGGCAGGTATCAAGCGGGATGATCGGCACAGACGCCTTTCAGGAAGCGGATATCACGGGGTCGACAGCTCCGTTCAGCAAACACAATTACCTGGTGAAAAAGGCGGATGATCTGGGCAGAGTAATTAAAGAGGCTTTCCATATAGCCGCGACAGGACGTCCGGGGCCTGTTGTTATTGATGTTCCTGTGGATGTACAGAACAGTATCATCGATTTTCAATATCCCGAAGCTGTAGATATAAAGGGCTACAAGCCCACTTATAAAGGCCATCCGATGCAAATCAGGAAGGCGGCGGCAGCGCTTGAGGTCTCGGAAAGGCCTGTTATATGCGCCGGAGGCGGTGCTATTACCGCGAATGCCTGCGCGGAGGTGCTGGAGCTGGCAGAAAGACGCAATATTCCCGTAACTACTACATTGATGGGGATCTCAGCTATTCCATCCACACATCCGCTGCATTTCGGAATGGTTGGTACTCACGGAAGCCAGACGGCAAATTATGCGCTGCATCATGCCGATCTGGTGCTGATCCTCGGAGCAAGAGTAGGGGATAGGGCGATAGGCGCAGCAAGCGGACTGGCGAAAAAGGCGAAGATTATTCATATTGATATTGATCCGGCTGAAATTGGAAAGAATATTAATACTGCAATCCCTCTGGTGGGCGATGTGAAGCTGATCCTGAAGGAGCTGCTGGAAATTATCGGCACAAGTGAGGACAAAACGGCCGGGTGGGCTACGACGGTTGCGGACTATAAGAAACACAGACAAGTGATGCCCGTACCTGAAAAGGATTCGCAGTATGTGAATCCGAAGTATTTATTGTCTGTCTTATCCAAATACCTTCCTGCAGATGCTGTCATAGCCACAGAGGTAGGGCAGAATCAGATCTGGACTGCGAACAGCTACCAATTTAATAAGCCAAAGACCTTTATCACATCAGGCGGGCTTGGCACCATGGGCTACGGACTTCCGGCAGCGGTCGGCGCGAAGCTTGGGAAGCCGGAGGTTCCCGTAGTTGTGATCAGCGGGGACGGAAGCTTTCAAATGTCCATGCAGGAACTGGGTACGATGAAGCATTACGGGATAGGTGTAAAAATTATTCTGTTAAACAACTGCAGACTTGGGATGGTCAGGGAACTGCAGTATTCCAAGCACGGCGGACGCTATTCCCAGGTGTGTCTGGACAATAATCCTGATTTTGTTGCATTGGTTGGAGCATATGGCTTTAAAGGAGAGAGGATCAGTTCAGACTATCAGGTGGAAGCAGCGCTGGAAAGGCTCGCTGCGCATGACGGGCCGTATTTGCTGGAATGCGCTGTGGATCCAATGGAGTCGACGTTATGAAAAAAGTGTTTTGAAGGGAGAGAGCTAAATGGGAAAGCATACATTGTCAGTATTGGTTGAGAATCACGCCGGTGTATTGTCAAGAGTGGCGGGCTTGTTCAGTAGAAGGGGCTTCAATATTGACAGCCTAGCGGTTGGCGTTACGGAGAATCCCGATATTTCGAGGATGACGATTGTTGTAGACGGAGACGAGTACACGGTAGAGCAGGTGAGTAAGCAGCTGAACAAGCTTATTGACGTTATAAAGCTGAAAAAGCTTGAAAAGCATGAGTCAATAAACCGTGAACTGGCGCTCATCAAAGTATCCGCAAATGCCTCAACCAGAACTGAGATCATTCAGATCGTAGGTATATTCAGAGCGAATATAGTGGATGTATCAAAATCCACACTGACTGTCGAGGTTTCCGGAGCGGGGGATAAGGTGGCTGCGCTGGAGGATATGCTCAGGCAGTTTGGAATAAAAGAGATCGTAAGGACGGGTACTATTGCTATCGAAAGAGGCAATCGAATCATAAAGGTTAACAATAATGAAGAGGAGTGAAATTAATGGCTAAAATGTATTATGACAGTGATTGCAGCCTGGATATGCTAAAGGGTAAGACGGTGGCTGTCATTGGTTTTGGAAGCCAGGGACACGCACATGCGCAGAACCTGAAGGACAGTGGAGTAAACGTAGTGGTAGGGCTGACCCCCGATTCTGCCAGAAGAAAACAGGCTGCTGACGCCGGACTGAAGGTTATGGACACGGCAGAGGCAGCAAAAGCCGGTGATCTGATCATGATCCTTACACCGGATCAGACTCAGGCGGATATGTACTACAAGAGTATAGAACCTAATCTGAAGGCTGGAGACATTTTGGCGTTTGCTCATGGCTTTAATATTCATTTTAGCCAGATCAAGCCTCCCGAGTTTGTCGACGTGATTATGATTGCTCCAAAAGGACCGGGACATACGGTGAGAAGCCAGTATACCGAAGGCAGGGGTGTTCCTTCACTTATTGCAATTCATCAGGATGCATCGGGAAAAGCAAAGGAGTATGCACTGGCTTATGCTTCAGGCATAGGAGCAGGCAGGGCGGGGATCCTCGAGACCACCTTCAGGGAAGAGACAGAGACGGATCTTTTCGGCGAGCAGGCAGTATTGTGCGGCGGTGTAACGGAATTGATGAAGGCTGGTTTTGAAACGTTGGTAGAGGCCGGTTATCAGCCTGAGAGTGCGTATTTTGAATGTGTCCACGAGATGAAGCTCATTGTTGACCTGATCAACCAGGGCGGCTTTGCGTACATGAGATATTCCATCAGCGACACGGCAGAGTACGGCGATTATATGGTCGGCAAGAGGATCATCACCGATGAGACCAGAAAAGAGATGAAGAAGGTTCTCACCGAGATACAGGACGGTACCTTTGCATCCAGATGGATAACGGAGAACAAGGCGGGCGGCAGGGCTGAATTCCTTGCAACCAGACAGCGCCAGTCCGAGCATAAGCTGGAAAAGGTAGGCGCGGAGCTTAGAAAAATGATGAGCTGGCTGAAGAAGTAATTGACCGGTAAAGTCCATACTACGGCTTGGTTTCAATAGCCGGACAGAAAAATAAAAATAGAGAAAAGGCGGGATGTACCGCCGGATACTTATAAATATGAGATTTAAGGAGGGTTATAGCATGGCGTCAAGGATAAAAATATTTGACACGACATTAAGAGATGGGGAACAAACCCCCGGAGTCAGTCTGAATATACAGGAGAAGCTGGAAATCGCACGTCAGCTGGTTCGGCTTGGAGTGGACGTGATTGAGGCGGGGTTTGCCATTTCGTCCCCGGGCGATTTTGAAGCTGTCAAAACAGTTGCTGAAAACGTGAAGGGCGTTACGATCGCAAGCCTCAGCAGAGCAGTGGAAAAGGATATTGACAGGGCATGGGAGGCAGTGCGTTATGCCGAGAGTCCGTGCATCCATACATTTATTGCGACTTCGGACATTCATATGAAATATAAGCTGAGAATGACTGAGGAAGAAGTACTCGCAAGGGCTGTTGCCATGGTGAAATATGCGAAAAAGTACTGCTCAAATGTTGAGTTTTCAGCGGAGGATGCCAGCAGGACCAGAGCGGAGTTCCTTTACAGGATTGTTGAGGAGGTCATTAAAGCCGGCGCCACTGTAGTCAATATACCGGATACGGTGGGATATTCCTCACCGGAGGAGTTCGGCCGGCTGATAAAAGGTATTAAGGAAAATGTATCCGGAATCGATAAAGCAGATATCAGCGTTCATTGCCATAATGATCTGGGGCTTGCTGTGGCCAACTCTCTGGCTGCCGTCAGAAACGGCGCGACGCAGGTCGAATGTACCATTAACGGACTGGGTGAACGGGCTGGGAATGCTTCGGTAGAAGAGATCATAATGGGCCTTCAGACCAGGAAGGACTTTTATGGAGAGATAGCGCACAACATAGATACCAGGCAGATTTATCGGACCAGCAAGCTGGTCAGCAGCCTGACGGGCATCAGCGTCCAGCCGAACAAGGCCATTGTCGGAGCAAATGCCTTTGCGCATGAATCCGGCATACACCAGCATGGCGTGCTGGCGGAGAAAACTACCTATGAGATTATGACGCCCGAGTCAATCGGGCTTTCGCAGAATACAATGGTACTGGGCAAGCTTTCAGGCAAACACGCTTTTGAAGAAAGGCTGAAGGAAATGGGGTATACCCTGACGCCGGAAGCTATCAGCGAGGCATTTGAGAAGTTCAAGCAACTGGCGGACAAGAAGAAAACCGTGCTCGATCGCGATATTGAAGCTTTGGTGGAGGATAAATTCTCAGAGGTCGAAGAGATTTACAAGCTGGACAGCTTCCAGATCAACAGCGGCAACAAGGTTATCGCGACAGCGACACTGAGCCTTTACAAGAACGGCAGTATTATAACGGAAGCGGCTACCGGAGACGGACCTGTCAATGCAGCCTTCAATGCTGTTGAAAGGACAGTTGGTTTTGAACTGGTACTTCAGGATTATAGTCTCAAGGGTGTTACGGAAGGCAAGGATGCTCTTGGTGAGGCAACAGTAAGGGTCGTAAAGGATGATCGGATTTATGTCGGCAGAGGTGTGAGTACGGACGTGATCGAGGCCAGTATAAAGGCTTATATCAATGCAATTAACAGAGTAGTCAGTGACCATGGTAGAGAAACCTCTGGAGAAAAGGAGAGCATATGAAAAGGATCGTAGTTCTGGACTCTACTCTTAGGGATGGCGCGCAGGCGCAGGGTATTTCCTTTACGGTGGAGGATAAGCTCAAAATCGTAAAAAGGCTGGATTCTCTGGGTGTGGCCTATATTGAGGCTGGAAATCCCGGTTCGAACCCAAAGGATCTGGAGTTTTTTGAGAGAGTGAAAAAGATTCCATTCAAATATGCTAAGCTCATTGCTTTTGGAAGTACGAGAAGAGTTGGAATCCCGGTGGAAGAGGACGCAAATGTCAGATCGCTCTTGTTAGCCGGGACGGATGCGGTTGTGCTGTTTGGGAAGTCATGGGATTTTCAGGTGACTGATATTCTGAAGACGACGCGGGAGGAGAACCTCAGGATGATTGCCGATACCGTCAGGTATTTTAAGGGGATGGGCAAGGAGGTTGTGTACGATGCGGAGCATTTCTTTGAAGGCTACGAATCGGATCCCGGATATGCGATAGAGACCATGAGAGCCGCGTCGGAGGCGGGCGCCGACAGCCTTTGTCTTTGTGATACCAAGGGTGGCACTTTGCCCGGCGATATTTTTTGTATTACAGAAAAGATGGTTTCGGAATTTGACATACCTATCGGAATCCATTGCCATAATGACACCGGTATGGCCGTGGCGGGCTCAATCATGGCGGTACAGGCCGGAGCCACACAGGTGCAGGGTACGATCAACGGATTTGGAGAGAGATGCGGCAATGCAAACCTCTGTACGATTATACCGACATTGCAGCTAAAAATGGGATACAGCTGCATTCCGGATGAAAACATGTGCGAGATGACGCCTGTGGCACGCGCCGTAAGCGAAATCGCTAACTTGATCCACGATGAAAGGGCTCCTTACGTCGGCAAAGCGGCGTTTGCCCATAAAGCCGGGATGCATGCGGATGCTGTGGCCAAGAATACAGCTGCATATGAAATGTTCAATCCCGAATTGGTTGGTAATGAAAGGACTTTTCTTATGTCCGAGGTGGCGGGCAGAAGCGCTGTGCTGAGCATGGCAAAGAAGGTAGACCCGGCGCTGACGAAGGATTCGCCTGAAGCCAGACTGATCATCGAGAAATTGAAGGAAATGGAGCATGCAGGTTACCAGTACGAGGGCGCTGAAAGCTCTTTTGAATTGATTGTAAGGAAAATTCTTGGAAAGTACCAGCCGTCCTTTGAACTGAGGGATTTCAAGGTGATCGTCAATGAGCCGGCTGAGGCGAATGAACGCAATTCATCGGCGATGATTAAGGTCAAGGTTGGCGAGCGGGAGGAAATAACCGCCGCGGAAGGTGACGGCCCGGTAAATGCGCTTGACAATGCAGTCAGAAAGGCGCTTTCCGTGTTTTACCCGAGCATACATGAAATGAAGCTGACAGACTATAAGGTTAGAGTGCTGGATTCTACATCAGCAACTGCTGCTAAGGTAAGGGTTCTTATAGAATCCACGGATGGTGATGAAGTGTGGACAACCATCGGCGTTTCCACTGACATCATAGAGGCCAGTTGGAAGGCTCTCGTGGACTCAATCGAATACAAGCTTGGAAAGTGAGATGGGGGGACGGTTCTTTTGAAAGAGACCTGTCCCTTTGTATTCTCTCAAAGAAAGGTGAAACGATTTGATACTTAATGGCATGCTATATGTTGAAGGTAAACTGGTCAGGGAATCTTCTGCGCAGGATAATGAAGCGGGGCATAGCTTCAGGGACAAACTTGAAGCGTGCCTCATTGATTTGTGTACGCAACTGGACATCCCTGTTCCCCTTTGGCTAAAAAAGAATACCCGTGAGCTTGCTATTTTCAGAAGGACTTTCTTTACGCCGGAACAATTCATTGATAAGGTCTGGTTTGATAAATTTGAAATAAAACTGGGGCAATAATGCCAGTTTGACAGTGATTTTCTGAAATGATAAGATAACATCAAAAATGGATGATATGCAATTAGAGGAGCACTGCTATTTGAAAAGGGCTTTTATTACTGATGTTCATTACCGTATGGGACTGGCGGCTGTGAGATCTCTCGGCAGAAGGTCAATCGATGTCACTGCCCTGGATTATGATACTGTTCCGCGAAAATCCATATTAGGCTTCTATTCGAGGTACGTTTCTGAAAAGAGGCTTGTTCCAAGCGCATCCGAAAACAAGTCAGAGTTTATTAGCAGCATCATTAATCTGGCGGCGGAGAGTAAAAGGAATTCTAATAATGATACGCAGGAAAAGCCCGTCCTGATTGCTGTCGGTATTGACAGTCTAAAGGCTGTATCCGAGCATAGCAGCCTGCTTGAGCCTCATTTTGATTTTATGGTTCCGTCGTTGGAGAGTATGGAAATTGCAGATGATAAACAAAAGCTTGTAGATATCGCAATGAAAACAGGTATTCCATGTCCTCAAACCACTACCCTGTCAGTAAATGAGACCATTGAGCAGCTATCTGAAAGAATAAAATACCCTGTCGTAATAAAATACAGAAAGGGCGAGGCTTTGAAGCTTAAGCCCGCAAAGCGCTATAAGATAATAGAAGACCGGCAGACCTTTATTGAAGCGTATTCACAGATGCATTCCGCGCAGGAATTTCCTCTGGTCCAGGAGTACATTCGCGGTGACGGCTTTGGGGTATCAGCGGTTTTTGACAAAAGAGGGGAGCCTCTTGAGATTTTTTGTCACAAAAGGCTTAGGGAATACCCGGTCACAGGGGGCCCGAGCTGCTTTTGCGAGAGTATCTGGGATGATAAGCTTGTGGATTATGCGATCCGTCTTTTAAAGGAATTAAACTGGAGAGGGGTCGCCATGGTTGAATTCAAGGGCAGCTTGGACGGCGGGGCTTATCTAATGGAGATAAATCCGAGGTTTTGGGGAAGCCTGCCGCTTTCGATACTTTCCGGGTGTGATATACCCTATGCTATTTACCGCGCCGCCTCCGGGGAACTATATGGGGAGTGTACGGGCAGCGACGCGGGAGAACTATGCGGGGAGCGTACAGGCAACACCGCTTGTGGAGAGAGTACGTATCGCACCGCTTCAGCAGAACTGCCAGGTGAACGTACCGTCAACGCTGCCGGTACCCGCAGGTGCGGATATAAATTGGGAACCCGCATGAGGTTTTTGTTCCAGGATCTTTTGTCACTGCCCGGATATATGCGAATGAAGAAGAATAAATTTAAGTTCCTTCTGCAGTTTACTGGACAGCTCCTGGATCCCCGAATCAAGGATGGAGTGCTTGAATTAAAAGATCTGAGGCCGTCATTAGCTTACATACGACAGGCGGTAAAAAAGCTATAGATACATGGAGCAATATGTGAAACAGATACGTGGAACAGACCGTAGAACAGACACATGGAATAAGAACATGAAATGAATAACGGATTTCTTGCAGGAGGTTGATACATTGAGGTTTGATCTGCATATACATTCCGCATATTCCCCTGATTCACGAAGCAGCGTGGAGGCAATTATACAAAGTGCTTTACGGGCAGGGCTGCAGGGCATATCCATAACCGATCACAACAGCCTTAAGGGAAGTGAAGAGGCTATGCAGGCAGGCCGGTCGGACATTATGATCATTCCCGGAGCGGAATATTCTACCGATATGGGGCATCTGCTTGTGTATTTTCTCAGGCAGGGACTTGAAAGACTCAACCTGCCGAAGGATGCCTTCGGGTGCTACAATTGGCGCGATATCGTATCGTCTGCGCGGGAGCAAGGTGCGTTGGTTTTTATTGCACACCCCTTCAAAAGGGCAATGAAATATGAACCAGCGTTATGGGAAGAGATTGACGGTATTGAGATATACAACAGCCGCACTGCTTTATGCAGAAATATAGAGGCCAATAAAATGGCGCTGGAAGAAGCAATAAAGAGGGCTAAAGCTTTTTGCGCAGGGAGCGATGGGCATTGGACCGGAGAGATCGGAAATGCATTCTGGGAATATAATGGTAAAGAAGAAATAAAGGATGCGCTCAGAATGGGCCTTGGACGTGTCTGGGGATCGCCGACATCAAGACTTTATGAGCCTGCAAGCCAGATATTGAAAAAAATAAAGAGGAAACAGCTTTTACAATTGCCCAGACCGCTTGCCAAAATGGTTTATGCCTGTATGATGGAGAGCGGAAGAATGGTTGGATTGGGTGAAAAACCATTAAAGGGCTGGTTGGATGTAAATATTCATAAAGAGGTGTAGTTATTATGTTTATTTATGATATGGCGCGAAAAATCAACGCCTACCGAAAAATCCGGAGGAAAGCCGCAGCCGGAAGGTATCTGAGTTCTGTGAGAAGGATTGAACGAACAGCTCCTCTAAGTTCAGGCCGCTTTGTCGCAATGACATTTGACGATGGGCCAAGCGCCGCTATTCCCAATCCGCCGGTCAGAGATCCGGTCGAACAGGTGGGTCTTACTGCGGAGCTGCTAAGCATACTTAACAAATATGGCGCTAAGGGCACTTTTGATGTTATTGGAACAACGGAGCAGAATTATCCGGACAAAGCAGGTGTTAAGGGTGATTTTACGTGGAGCGGAGTCAGCTACGACCATTATCCCGAATTCGGACAGGACAAGCTTGCGGGCGTTAAAAATCAGCTTCAGCTTGCAAGGGAAATAGCAGCGGGCGGCCATGAGCTGGCGAGTCATGGATACAGTCATATACTTTTTGGCCCGATGAGACTTGTTTATGGGAAAAGGGTCTGTTTTAAAAGCTTGAGGGAAGTGATTGAAGATCTCGAAATGCTGGATCGGCTGGTTTTGAAGGAAACAAACAATAAAATTCGGCTGTCGCGGCCGCCGCACTACATTGACAGGATTCCTGACGGCCATACGTCCTATGATGCGTACAGATACATGAATTACCAATATCTTGCCGCAAGCTTCGATGCGGGAGGCTGGAAGCCCTCAAGGGGAAGCTACGAGCAGGATGTAAGTGATATGACGAATTTAATTGAACGCGCCTTGGCGGAAGACCCCGGCGTTTTGAACGGTCAGATCATATTTCAGAAGGACGGCTGCAATATGTCGCTCCAGACTCCTGTGGCAAGTGCCCTAGATAAAAGCCTCAAGCTGTTGACCGACGCCGGTTACAAGGTGGTTACTGCTTCGGAGCTGATAAATATGTCGCCGTTTGAGGATATCGACGATACGGATCCCTGCTTCGAGTCGGTACGAAAGCTTACATCGGCCGGCTTTGTGACAGGATACAAAAACAATACCTTCCAGCCGGACAGGCTGCTTACGGGGAAAGAACTTGCGGTTATGACGACGTCCCCGGAGATACTTCTAAACAGGTATAGGGAGCAGATCGATTTGAAATACCGGTCCGGTGCTTCGGGCACTACGGGCGCTTTCGAGTCTTCCGACGCTTCAGGGGCTTCAAAGGCTTCCGGCGCTTCAGGGGTTTCTGGTGATACAAGTGCTGCAGTCGTTTCCGGCACTTCCGGTATACAAGTGGAGACGATATATCAGACGGCTCTGGGGAATGCCCGTGAAAACAGCCGACTGTCAAAGGTAATTCAATACCTGGAATCTGACAAACCAATGACGGACAAGCAATTTGACGCATTTCTAAACGCGGCTGCAGACGGAACCGATATAACCTGGCACCCGGAAGAATTCAAAAAAATAGGGGAACAATCGCCGAAGCCGGGCTTACTGAGGCGCAGGGATGTGGTTAAGGCACTTGAGGAGCTCTTGCTGAATAACAAGAACGACTGAACGAGAGAACGATAATAAAGTAAGGAGAGGCACAAGGGGACAGGTACATTGTCCCAGGACTTGAACGACAAGAGTGACAATAATGAAGCGGGTGAGATGCTTTGAGTATTAATAAAGAACTTACATGCATGATATGCGGCAATGATAAAAACAATGTGAAATATGAAGTTAGCGAGATGATGTTTGGAACAGGAGAAAAATTCGAATATTTTCAGTGCTCTGAATGCTCATGCCTGCAGATTGTAAAGGTACCCGAGAATATCGGCAAATACTATCCATCCAACTATTATTCCTTTAACACCAACGCGGCAGTTGAAAAGATAAAGATGCTGCAGAGCAATTATCAGTTCAGTGGCAGGGGTGTTGCTGGAAGACTGATTTCAAAGATCATCCCGGGAGGCAAAAAGGTTATTTATAATTTTCTATCGAAGGAGCTTTCAAAAGGCAGCATATCATTTGAAAGCAGTATACTGGATGTTGGAACCGGAAACGGCGAATTGCTTAACATGTTTGCAAGGCTCGGGTTTAAAAACCTCTGCGGAATTGATCCTTATATCGGCGCAGACAGTGTGCGCGATAACGGGGTAAGACTGTTAAAATCACATCTGACGGAGCTCGACGGCAAATATGATGTTATCATGTTCAACCATTCATTTGAACATATTTATGAGCAGATTGAAACGATGAAGGCTCTCTCCAGCCTGTTGTCCGAAAAAGGAGCTTGTATTATCCGGATGCCTCTGGCATCTTCGTACGCATGGGAGCATTACGGCGTTAATTGGTGCCATATAGAAGCGCCCCGGCATTTCTTCCTCCATTCGGTCAAGAGTATGGAAATACTGTGTAGGAATCATGGCTTTGAAATCACGGATATTATTTGGGATTCAAGTGAAAGCCAATTTATCGGCAGCGAGAGGCATATCGCAGGGAAAGGCTTGCTGCAATTCCCGCACACGATCATTTACCGCCTTGTTCATTTCAATAAGATCAGAGGCTACAGAAAAAGAGCCAGGGAGCTCAACAGGCAAAAAAGAGGCGATCAGGCCTGTTTTATAATCAGACGGAGCTGACATGACAGGGGACAAGTACCTGCGCCTATGTTCCCTCCTATCCCAATAATGTTGACAGAAGTCCTATAGCATTTTCACCAATGGTTTGATAGAATATTATACGTAAAGGGAGTGCATGAATATGGAAGATAAAGCTTTTGAACTGCTGACCAAGATGTATGGAGAGTTTTCTGAATTCAGGAAAGATATTACACAGAAAGTTGAAGAGAACAGCAACCATATATTGAGGCTTGAGCATGACCTGAAGGATAACATCAAATCCCTTTATGATGGCTACGAACAAACTTATGAAAAACTCGTACAGGTTGAAATGAAAGTAGATGGTCTTTCTGATAAGGTAGATAAGCAAGAAGTAGAAATTAAGGTTGTCAAAGGCG
Source organism: Bacillota bacterium (assembly GCA_023435745.1). Lineage (GTDB taxonomy): Bacteria > Bacillota > Clostridia > Acetivibrionales > DTU013 > JAEYRF01. Next base: position 69,705 of record JAEZMD010000005.1, read on the forward strand.
GTAAGGCCTAAAGTTCAAGCTTATTTTGACATATTATAATCAACAGCAGGGGAGCTTTTTGATGAAGCTCCTTTTCTTGTACACTTTGTCCTCTCATTTCTTGTCTGACGACGACGGTAACGGCTATATAGACGATGTAAACGGCTGGGATTTTGCAAACAGTGATAACACGGTCTTTGACTCTGCATCCGAGGATAAGCATGGAACCCATACGGCAGGGATCATTGCCGCAGGTGCGAACAACGGCGGAATAAAAGGGGTAGCCCCGGGTATAAAAGTGATGCCTCTAAAGTTCATAACTTCTACCGGGGGCTATACCTCAGATGCCATAGAAGCCATTGAATATGCCAGGACGATGGGAATTAAAATAATTAATTGCAGCTTTGGCGGAAGTCAGGAAAACTATGCTTTACGGGATGCAATGGCGTCGTCCGGCATACTGTTCGTCTGCTCGGCCGGAAACAAAGGACAGGATACGGCTGTCTACCCGGTATACCCGGCCTCCTTAAGTCTGCCCAATATCATATCCGTAGCTACGATAAACAGCAGCGGAGAGCTTGCAGGCTTTTCCAACTATGGAGCAGACGTGGATATTGCAGCTCCCGCGTCAACATACTTGGCACAGTGCCCGGAGACAACTATGAAATGCAGAGCGGTACATCCATGTCTGCAGCATTTGTTACAGGAATAGCGGCACTTTTGACAAGCCGGTATGCGGATATGACAGTCGGCGAAATGGCTGCAAGAATAAAAGAATATGCTATCGCAAACCCTTCACTTTCTGCAAAGGTGGCTTCAAAAGGCTATGCAGACGCTTACGCTGCACTGACGGGAACTGTTCTGATAAATGAGGCCAGTCAGACCGAAAACAACGAAAACGAAACTGAAGAAAGCAACCAGGATGCTATACTGGACGTACAGGCTGTAACGGTATCCCAGACGCTCCTTGAGCAGATCCACTATGGAGAGAATGGTGTAAACGCTGCTTCCGGTAATTTCTCGAGAAGCGCCACCGACATGAGCGTTCCTGCGCCGGGATTTCTGGTGAACATATTGCGCACATATAATTCCAAGGACAGCAGAACCGCCAACCTCACAATGGGCAAGGGCTGGTTCTTCGGATTTGAAGGCAGCTTCAAGCTTGACTCCGGCTCGATATGGGTAGCAAAGCTTCCTAACGGAAGCTCGCAGGTATTTGTCCTGTCGGGTACAACATATACGGCAAACGATTCAAGGAGTACTCTGGTAAAAAATACCGACAATACCTACACCCTCACCACAAAGGATCAATACACATACGGCTTCAATTCAGCAGGATACCTCACATGGATGAAGGACAGGAATGGAAATGCCATTGAGATAACAGTGGACAGCAGCGGTTTGGTGCAAAAGATAACCGATACTGTCGGAAAGGGTGTACAACATATCTTATACTGGTGGTCGAATAACATCAATAACTGATCCTCTGGGACGGATGGCAGTCTATGAATACGATACCGGCAGCCGTCTAAAGAAGGCCTATCTTAAAAACCCATCGGGTGCTACAGAAGGCGCAGCGGAAGAATACAGTTATGACGGCCAGGGATATCTGAGTCAGGTGAAGATTACCGATCCCGTAACGGGTGCAGCAAGGATAGATGAGACAATTACATATGACCATGCTGCAGGAACGAACCAGCACAAGGTAAGTGCGTATAAAGACAGGTATAACAACACATCCGGATACATATATGATACCACTAACCGCAAGACCACGATAACCGATACTGCCGGACACCAACTCATCAAATGGTATGACACATCGCTATATACGATTAAGTCCCAGGATCCTGAAGGAATGATAACACAGGTGGAATACTTCGTCGATACAAGTAGTATCAATGTATACGGTGAAGAAAAGAGCATAATTGACCGGAACGGAAATAAGACCACCTATGAACGTGATAACAGGGGCAATATTACAAAGATTATAAACCCCGACAGCAGCTTCAAGGAATATACATATGACATTAAAAACAATCTGACAATGGAAACGGATGAGGAAGGAAACCGAACCTATTACATATATGACAATGAAAGAATCAACCTCTTAAAGAAAGCGCAGCCCGTAAACGGAACGGATGTATATACGAGCAATGCTGACCAGACAAGGTTCGCTGTTACCTCCTATGCTTATTATACCGTTGAAGAAGCCCAGCGGATGGGATGCGGCGCAAAAGGGCTGCTAAAATCCGAAACCGGTCCTGAGGGTGCGACAACAACATATACCTATGATAAAAACGGATATATCAAAACAGCGACAAATGCCGAAGGCGGTGTTATTGCAAACGAATACAATGCCATAGGCTGGCTGGCCTCCACTGTGTCGCCCATGCGCCATCGGACGGAATATACCTATGACAACTGCGGCAGGATTGTCAGGACAATACAGGACGGCGGAGAGACGACAAGGATAGTTTATGACGCTGAAGGCAGGAAACTGCAGGAAATAAGCCCCAACCAATACAAGCTGTCCGACGACGGGCTGAATGATGCGGTCATAAGTTATATCTACAAAAACAGCAATGTTGGCACAGTATACAAATATGATCCCTTTACGGGCCTGCTAATAACCATTACTCAGCATCTTGGTAACGGCGCAGTTTATGTGACTTCATATACCTATGACATATATGGCAATGTCAATACGGAAACCAAACCAAACAATGCGCGATATTATTATGAATACGATGTAATGAACAGGATCAAAAAACACTCTTTTAAAGGCAATGCTTCAGACGACAGCGAACAGGTAAAAGTCCTTACAGAGCATTCCTACCTGATATTAGCCGACGGAAAAACGCAAAAGATACAGACAAGGTATCTAAACGATACGGAAACTGCCGTAACCACAGAAACGTTTGACTATGCAGGAAGACAAGTACAGCTTCAAAATGCCGATGGCGGCAAGTCAAGCATTACATACTATGCCAATGGTCTCGTTTATTCTGTTACCAATGGGAACGACGCCACCACATTTATGAGATATAACGGGTTGTCAAGACTCACGGGAAAATGGGAGCCAATTGAGTCGGGGAAGTACATGTATACAGGCTTTAAATATGATAAGGCAGGCCGACTCACAGAAGAAAAGAAAAGCAAGGATAAGGTGGAGCTTGATGGTATGCCCGCCTCCGACCGGGTCATAACCAGGACGATGGAATATGACGTTATGGGTAGGCTGACAATGGAGACGGACAGCGCAGGGAAAAAGATAACCTATGCGTATGACATGGAGGGCAACCTGAGCCGCAGAGATACAGCAGTAGACAGTAATACAGTGAGCTCAACGGAGTATGAGTACAACCATTTTGGCAAACCCGTAGCAACACTAGCGATTGTCAGATCCGGCGATATTTATGGCAGAAGGACTGATGATGACAGCGCAATGGAGCTTGTAACCTCATACAGGTATGATAAGAATGGAAACCTGACAGAAATAACTTCTCCTGACGGCGGCATTACGAAATATACCTATGACAGTCTCAACAGGCAGACATGCACCAGCACCACCGGGTTGGATGAAAACGGGAACCCGGCTGTCATTGCAACAAGCGCGGAATATGAATGGGACGGGCAGGTTAAGACGACGACCGATCCAAAAGGCGCCGTTACCGGATATACATACAATGCGCGCGGAATGCTAATGAAGCAGGAGAAGACCGCCGTAGATGAGAACGGTCAGCAGCAGAAGCATACAACCCTCTATGACTATGACCTTGCGGGCAGGAAAGTTGCTGAAGTGTCGCCCGAAAATTATACCGAGGGAACGAGCATTTCACAGATGAGTCGTACTGAGTTTACTTACAACAAGATGGACAGGGTAATACTGCAAAAGGAAACCTACATTACAGATGGCATTTGGACAAGCTTTGTCACTAAGGCGTACAAATATGATGCAGAGGGCAATATCATTAAGGAGTTGGACGGTGAAGGCTATAGAACGGGCGTCGGAACGACGGTAGAGCAGAGGATTGAGACGGGCTATGGAATAGAATACATATACAACCTTGGAGGAAAGGTATCTTCCATCCTTGAACCCGTATCAAAGGATAAAGGCTTGCAGTTCTCAATCAAATACAGCTATGACGGGTCGGGAAGGAAGGTATTCGAGGAGAACGCAGATCATTCTGTGACCCTGACAGGTTACGACGACTCGGGAAACATTACTTCCGTAAGTGTAAAGAAGACACAGGGCGATTCGGCACAGACTATTAAAACAATGGAATATGACGGGGCGGGGAACCTGACCAGGCAGACAGACGCTTACGGGAATATCACCATATTCGAATACAATACCCTGGGCAAGCTGGAAAGGGCGGAATACCCGGAGGATGAAACGATACAGAAGAATATCATCACATATCAGTATGATGTGATGGGAAGGCTTGCAATGAGCCGGGAGACAGACGGTA
>JAEZMD010000001.1 GCA_023435745.1 Bacillota bacterium
CAAGATGAGATATCCCACCAGAAATGGGTAAGACCCCATGTAGACGACATGGTTGATAGGCCAGGTGTGTAAGTGCAGCAATGTATTGAGCTAACTGGTACTAATAGGTCGAGGGCTTGACCAAATAGGATTCGGCTTCACATAGCAGATTTGTTGACAAATCTGCGGAGTGAAACGATATCCAACAAGCAGGTAGAAATTTTTTAGGTAAGTGGCGGCTTCGCGTAAGCGAAACGCACGTTAAAGGTCTTATACGTTAAGAGATTACGTTTCTTCGGACTCGGCTTTGCGTAAGCAAAACGATGTCCATGTCGCATACATTATATAGTTTTGAGGGTGCAATGGGTATCGTTTTGCTGATGCAAAGCCGAACCCTGCCCCAATATTTTCTGGTGGATATAACGAGAAGGTCACACCCGTTCCCATCCCGAACACGGCAGTTAAGCTTCTCAGTGCCCAAGATACTTGGCTGGCAACGGCCCGGGAAAATAGGTCTCCGCCGGATTTATATTCCTCAATAGCTCAGTCGGTAGAGCATGCGGCTGTTAACCGCAGGGTCGTAGGTTCAAGTCCTACTTGAGGAGCCAGACAAAAGACCTCACAGATTAATCTGTGAGGTCTTTTGTCTGGTGTGTCAAGCTGTTATGGCCTTTCCCAGATAAGAGTACCTAAAAAATATACCGCTTTTACCTTTTCAGTGTCAGTTAACATAGTATGAATCATAGTATCAGCGCCGGAATCTTTATTTGCCGTAAGGTTCAGATCTGAGATGAAGGCTCCTCCTGCAGATTGACTGCTACCGCCGCTCCTCATCTTCAAAGTGATCTTTTCACCATCTTCCATGAGCAAATAACTATTGGATACACTGTGATTTAAAATAATCTCATCATATACTTTGGCCGATTCGCCGGAAATCAATAGATAAATACCTATTGGGCTGATCGTGAGCTTTTCGATTTGAATTCCGTCAATAGCCGAAGCCTTCAAGCCATCGGAGGCATAAATTGTTTGAAGTTTGTTATAATTTTCTATTTCGAAGCTCCAGTCTCCTTCAACCCTTCCTGTCTCTTCTATCAGTGTAAAGGTAGGAAAGAGAAATTCAAGGTCTTCCATTTTGTAATTTGTGAAAAGTGCATATTCAAATGTACCGGTTTCATCCAAAAAATCAAATGATCCGTGACCGCCGTTGGCAACACTATACTTGCCTGTTCTTGAATCGGTAAGGCCGGACAACCAGATATAATAACTGCCGCTATTCTTTGCTTTTAATTTATATACAACGCAGAGCATTTCATCTGTAAAGCCCGCTGTGACAAGTTGGGAGCCTTTCGCATTGTCAATGCTTTTGAGACTGTTATCTGTTTCGAGGCGGGCATTGAGTTTGGATGCTGCAGATGAATCCATTGGATATGAACCATTCGTGCTATTTTCCTTCAAGGGAAGTATATCTGAATATTTGTCACTGTATAGCTCTTTTAATGATACATCGGAGGTAATGATGGAAGTAAGATTTGTATCTATACTGTTGATAATGAGCGTTAATTTTTCAGCTGTCAGGTCTCTGCTGTTGTTAAATGAGTAGCAGTAGTACATTGTTTTTCCATCCTGCGAAAGTATGCGTTCGCTTGAACTGCCGGAACTCCCATAACCGCTTAGCGGTATATCAACGTTTAGCAGAGTGTTTCTGTCAAGTACGCCGTTATCCGTACGCTCAAGACTCAAAAGCACCAGGCCATTATTTTTGTCAAAGGCGGCATTATGCAGTGTAATTTTATATCCGTTTGAGGTAACAATTTTTTCAGGAAATGTTTTTTCACCGATACTCTCTGATATGGGGAAATTGCTGAAAAACATATCCCAAAGATTATTGGTATAAGCATAGACACTGATTGTGCCCAAAAGTATCAGTAATATTGCAGGTATCATTACGGCTCTTCTAAAATATTTTTGCGCGCGCTGTGGCCTGATTTCTGATAATACTTTTCTTCTGATCCTTTTCAGGGATACCTCAGCCGGTATTCCGGCATCCAATTCAATGCCGTTCAACAGGGCATCTTCTACTGACTTACTATGACCGAAATCTTCAATATTATCTGTGAAATTCAAATCATCTTTTCTCACAATAGATCCTCTCCTTCTTTCAATTTTTTCACGACAGCTTTTCTGGCCCTTGAAAGCTTTGTTGCGGCTGTGTTCGGGTTAAGTCCGAATTTTTCCGCAAGTTTTTTTACCGGCTCCGACAAGATATACCTTCTTACAAACAACTCCTTATCAGGCTGTTTGAGAGAGCTTACTGCGGAGCTTATAGATTCTCTTAGTCCGACGGCCTCCGCTTCGTTTACGCCCGAATTCGCATCAAAACCAGGGATGTCCGCAAAGCTGATTGCATGGACCTGCTTCAGCCGGTTGATCGTCATGTTCCTTGCGGTCGCCGCAAGGTATGGTTTAAGAGTATCGTACGCAGGGGTGATCATTGAGCTGTTTGTCCAGATTTTAATGAAAACATCGGAGCAAATTTCCTCGATGTCCTGATAAGTCAGCCTTTCAACCGCAACATGTGCAATTACGGCGACGACATACCTTGAATATCTGTCGATTAGTAGTTCGAGGCTCCTGCTGTCCTTCTGCCTGATTCTGTTCAATAATTCTATATCGGTGGCTGAGTTTTTCATTTATTTCCTCCTTCCCGTGCTTCTCATATATAAAGACAACGAAAAGAGATGATATATTTCATACTATGTAAAATAATTCTATTTAATTTATAGAGTATAGTTATATAGGAGTCGTGTCAACGAAGCGTTTTATGCCTGGATGGTTGGTGTATCTTAAATGTCAGTGGTATAATAGCCTCAATACGAATAAACAAAAACCGAAATATTTCGTTAATTATAGGTGTGGTAAAATATATGGCAGGGAGAGTAAATCAAAAGAACCGTCCCTGCGTTTCAGACGAGGAATGGAAAAATGATTCTTGATATTATAGTAGCCCTTTTTGTTGGTGGGCTTATTGGATTGGTGACAAACGGAATTGCGATCAGGATGCTGTTCAGGCCATTGAGGCCTGTATATATTGGAAAGCTTAAGCTGCCCTTTACCCCGGGACTGATTCCCAAGGAAAAAATGAGGATTGCAACAGCAATCGGAGAAATAGTGAGCAGGGATCTTCTGAATATAGAAACATTAGGGAGTACTTTATTATCTGACTCAATGAAAAGTCATATCAACACAAAAATGGATCAGATGATAAACAGCTATACTTCCACTGATGATACGATATCAACACTGGCAGGGAAATTCATTTCCGACAGCGTTATCCATGAAAAAATAAGGACAGCCGAAAAATCTCTGGCGTTGACAATTACCAAAAAGGCCATAGAACAAGACATTGGCAAGAGCATTGTGGACTATGCATATGAAGAGATCATTTCGAAAACAAAGCCCTTCCTCAAGGGCTTGACCAGTAGTGCACTGAATTCAGTCAAGCAGCCATTTGCAGGAAAGATCAACGGAATGATCGAAGAAAAATCAGCACCGCTTGTTGAAAAATTCATTGCGGAGCAGGCGGCAGAATTGCTGCAGATGCCCTTAAAGGATATTGTTGAAAAGTATCAGGACAAAATTCCTCAGATCAAGCTATATGTATGGAATTTGTATGAGGATATTATTACAAACAAGCTGGAGGACATTTTGAAGGCAGTGGATATTTCGGAAGTGATCCAGAATAAGATCAATGACCTGGACCTGATTGAATTGGAAAAAATGATCATGTCGCTGATGAAAAAGGAATTGAATGCGCTTATCTGGCTTGGCGGATTACTCGGTGTGGTCATGGGGCTAATAAACATCTTATATGACTTGATTATATAGAACCGTATGCGCGTAGTTCCGCGTACCTGTAACAGCGTCCCGCACTGTTTTTGAATAATTTCATTGCCTGTGGACGCTTTTTCTTGTATGATATGTTTATCGAAAATTCACTTATTATTAAACAATATTTACTTTATTGTCGAAGTAGTCATGATATAATTAAGACTATTAAATTCCTATTATAAAAAATAATAGGTACACATAAAATATCGGTATACAAATCGACACAAATGATACAGGGGGCATTAATTTTATGAAAAAAGCGAATCTAGTAAGGGTACTTACAGTTTTTCTGGCCGGCATGCTGCTGATGACAGGCTGCCAAAGCGGTAAATTAGGGCAGCAGGGCATCGAGAATACACAGGATGTAGTACAGAATCAAACAACAGAACAGGCAAATGCTGCTGAGATTACCGATGGCGCCATAGAGGGCACTGTTGAAAATACCGCGCAGGAAAACAATCCAACGGAAAGCACAGCCGATACTGACCCTGATTTGGCCCAGGAATCGGACGCTAAAGCCCCTGTTAAAGCAAAGGCATTATATCTGACAGGATGGACTGTCGGAGGTTCAAAAAGTGTCCAGCATTATATCGAATTGGCCAATACGACTGAAATTAATTCCTATGTAGTCGACATCAAGGATGATGACGGATTTGTCGGCTATGAGTCGCAGGTTCCGGAGGTTCAGGCAAATGGAACCTGGAAGAAAAAATATAATCCTGACACTGTTCTGAAAGCCTTCCATGAGAACGATATACATGTGATCGGCAGACTTGTTGTGTTTAAGGATCCGCTTTATTCTATAAAACGTCCTGATTTGGCAATCAAAAGTGTAAAGGGTGGGCTATGGAAGGATAGAAACGGTCTTACCTGGCTTAATCCTTACAATAAGGAAACATGGGATTATACTATAAGCATAGCTAAAGAGGCTGTAGAGTTGGGCTTTGATGAGATACAGTTCGATTATGTGCGTTTTGACAGCGATTCAAAGAAAAACATGGACTTTTCAGGTGTTGAAATGGAGAAGCACCAGGCGATCTGTGAGTTCCTGGCATATGCGAAGGAACAGATTCCGGAGGTTCCCATATCTGCGGATGTCTTCGGCATCATTCTGGAAAGCCCCGCAGATACGGAAGGGATCGGCCAGTATCTTGAAGAAATCGGCAAGAATATCGATTACATCTCTCCGATGGTTTATCCGTCTCATTATGCGCTGGGGCAGATCGTGAACAAGGTTAAGTTCCCGAAACCGGATATGGATCCTTATGGAGTAGTATATAACTCCCTGCTCAAGTGCAAGAACAGAATTGCAGTGGTCCCAGGTTATAAAGCAGAAGTCAGAGCATATCTGCAGGATTTTAACGCTCCCTGGCTTGGAAAAGGCAATTACCAGGATTACGGTGCGGAACAGGTCAGACAGCAAATCAAAGCTGTATATGATGCCGGCTATGAGGAATGGATTCTTTGGGATGCAAAAAATACCTACCATGAGGAGGCTCTCGAACCGGAAGAAAAACAATAGGACCAATTTACTATTTATATTTCTGCCTTCTGTATTGACTAATATGTCAGAAATGATACAATATATCGTGCCAGGCAATTTCAGCCATACTAAATATTGTATTTCAAACTGGGAGGCCGTGATATGAATTTATCCGAAAATGCTGTGAAGGTTCTTGAAAAACGGTATCTTGCGAAAGACGAAACTGGTAAGGTAATTGAGACCCCCGAAGATATGTTCAAGCGCGTTGCCAAAGCGATTGCTGCAGCAGACTCAGCTATCGCCAGCGCATCTGAGCTGAAGGCAATTGAAAAGGATTTCTTTAATCTGATGGCAAATCTTGAATTTTTGCCGAATTCACCCACATTAATGAATGCGGGACGTCCGCTGGGTCAGTTGAGCGCCTGTTTTGTGCTGCCGATCGAGGATACGATGGAGGGTATATTCGATTCCATTAAGAATGCCGCATTGATCCACAAAAGCGGCGGCGGAACCGGCTTCAGCTTTTCAAGACTCAGGGCAAAGGGCGCGTCTGTCAATTCGACAGGCGGAGTAGCCAGCGGCCCTGTCAGCTTTATGAAGGTGTTCAATGCCGCAACCGAGGCAGTCAAACAGGGCGGCACCAGAAGAGGCGCCAATATGGGCATCCTCAGGGTGGATCACCCTGATATCCGCGAATTTATCACATGCAAGCAGGAAAATAAGGATATCACAAATTTCAATATCAGTGTAGCTATTACCGAAGAATTTATGGCCGCTGCAGAAAAGGGCCTTCCATATAACCTGGTCGATCCTAAAACAAAAGAAATAGTAAGGCAGGAAAACGCCAGAGAGATATTTTCCATGATTATTGATAATGCCTGGAACAATGGCGAGCCCGGCATTATATTTATAGACAGGCTGAACAAGGACAACATTACGCCTGAACTGGGTGAAATCGAAAGCACCAATCCCTGTGGTGAACAGCCGTTGCTTCCTTATGAGGCTTGTAATCTTGGCTCCATCAATCTGAGCATTCTGACGAAGGGTGCCGGAGGCAAGATCGATGTGGACTATGACAGGCTTGGCAGGATCGTCAGGCAGGCTGTGCATTTTCTCGACAATGTTATAGAAGTGAACCGCTATCCTCTGCCGCAGATCGACGAAATGACCAGAGGTACCAGAAAGATTGGCCTCGGTGTTATGGGCTGGGCTGATCTGCTTTGTAAGCTTGGGATCATATATAATTCCCAGAAGGCAATTAACCTGGCTGAAAAGCTCATGCACTTTATTCAGGACGAAGCCCGCAGAGCATCCATAGAGCTTGCGGAGAAAAAAGGCGTGTTCCCCTATTTTGAGAAGAGTATATACAAGGATCTCGGAGTCAAGGTCCGCAACGCCACCACAACAACTATTGCGCCGACAGGCACGGTTAGTATTATTGCCGGCTGCTCCAGCGGTATTGAGCCCCTGTTTGCCATTTCCTACATCAGAAACGTCATGGACAACGATGAACTGGTGGAGGTCAATCCGAACTTCAAGAGTATTGCCGAAGCAGAAGGATTTTACTCCGATGAACTGATGAGAAGGATCGCTAAAAAAGGATCTATCAGGGATTTTCCCGAAATACCGGCAAAGGTGCAGGATGTATTTGTTACGGCGCATGATATTTCACCGGAGTGGCATGTGAAGATGCAGGCCTCCTTCCAGAAATATACTGACAATGCTGTATCAAAGACGGTCAATCTGAGCCATGACGCTACAAAGGATGATGTCAAAGCGGTTTTTGAGCTGGCTTACAGGACTTTCTGCAAGGGCGTGACTATTTACAGGGATGGAAGCCGTGACATGCAGGTGCTGAATATCGGAGAAGTGAAGGGCAAGGAAGGCAGCAATACCGCAGACAAGCAGGAAGAGGCAAAGGCAGACGCAGGCGCTCAGGTGAGAATTGCGCCAAGGCCGAGACCGGATATTACAACCGGTTTTACAGAAAAGGTCAAAATAGGCTGCGGCAATTTGTATATTACAGTAAACTACGATGAGAACGGCATTTGCGAGGTATTTACCAATACGGGACGCGCAGGCGGATGCCCGTCGCAGTCCGAAGCGACAAGTCGGCTGGTATCAATCGCATTGAGGTCTGGCCTGGATGCTCATTCTATTGTTGAGCAATTGAAAGGGATAAGGTGCCCTTCCACTATCAGGCAGAAGGGGCTGAAGGTAACATCCTGCCCCGATGCGATCGGACGGCTGATTGAGAAGGTATATAAGCTGCAAAACGGCAAAAATGGCGGTGCAAAGTATATTGAAAGCCGTGAGAGAGTGTCGGAGTATTCTGAAAACGCTCCTGTACCGACGGCAAGATTTGCTGCCGGTTATGACAACGCTTCGGTTGAGGATGAGGATGATATTGCAGATCAGGAATTCTTTGAGGAAGCGGAAGGCTGCAACGCCGGTGATCTGCTGAACATTTCAAAATGCCCCGAATGCGGTAAGCCGGTGGAGCATGAGGGCGGATGCGTCATATGCCGCCACTGCGGCTTCAGTAAATGCGGATAGTACATGGATATATTCTCAAACCTCGTAAGAAGCAGGGTGGAACCATCTCACCCTGCTTTTTTCTACTGCATAAAAGCAATTTGCGTACACTGCGGCCTAATGGTCTCGTGGAATCCCTGCCCAAGGATCCGGTTTTTGATGGCGGCTAGTAATCACTAAGGCCGACGCCCAACCCCTCAAAATAAAAGGATTTTATATTATCATTGAATGAAAACGTCTTATTATCCAATATGTCTCTGTCTTTGAATAAATATATTTGTACTTCTCTGTTCTCCGGGTTCACAATCCAATACTCACATACGCCGCAGTCCATATACAGATCCAGCTTTCGCACATAATCTTTGCTTTTTGTAGAACGGGAGGTTATCTCAACTACAAGAGTAGGTATTCCTTCGTAATAATCGTCATCCCCAAGCTTTTCATCAAGGTCGCATATAACCATAAGGTCAGGCTGTACTACATTTTTACTTTTCTCATTTCTTTGAAGCTTAATATCGTAAGGCGCAATCATAGGGGTGCACTTCTTGCCTTCAAACCAATTATAGAAAGTACCGAACATCTTTGTTAGAATCCTTTGATGAGTTGTTTTAGGCGAGGCTAACAGGTATACTTCCCCGTCAATATATTCATAACGCTCGTCACTGTTTGCACTGATTTCTAGAAATTCTTCATATGTAACCCTATGCTTGTCATAATTGTAGGCGGGGGTATTTTCTTTAAACATTGCCGTATCTGCGTTAATGTCTTCCTGACATGCAATAAGTTTACCCACTGCTTTGCCGTTTTTCGTTATGATGATATCTTCTTTTGCAGCCAGCCTGATATACTTGCCAAAATTGTTTTTGATATCAGTTGAGGTTACTATCATAATATCAACTCCTGAAATCAAATTAGCTAAATCAGCTAATAATATAGTATTAGAATCAGCTAACACTGTCAATGATTTCCCGGGCGGAATACAATAGGGTGATTTGTGTTTATATTTACGGCATGATGAAGAATGGGTCTGAATACGGAAACCGAGCACTAAATTATTGTCAGAAGTCCTATAGTATTTTCACCCACGGTTTGATAAAATATTTTACGTAAAGGGAGTGTGTGTGAGTGGAAGATAAGACATTTGAACTTCTAACCAAGATGTACGGCGAATTCACCAACCGTTTTGACAAAATGGAAAGCCGATTGAGTACTCTGGAAAAAGGGCAACTAAAGCTAGAAAATGGTCAGAAGAAAATTGAATCTTTGATTGAGAATGATGTAAAAAAAGACATATGTGCTCTGTATGATGGCTACAAACAGACTTATGAAGAAGTTGTGGATATCAAAAAGACTATGAATGAAATTTCATTAAAAGTTGAAAAACAGGATGTAGAAATCCGAGTCATAAAAGGCGGAGCAGCAAAAGCCTGATAGCAGTAAATCAACTTGGGATCTTTATTAAGCTCGCTTAACATTTAACCCCACCTTAAAAAGTTAAAGAATGTTAAATATGCGGAACATTTTTTCACATCCCGGGTCAGTAGTATTGTAAATCGGTACTGCTGATAATTTTGTGTGAGGTGTGAAAAATGAACAGAACAAAGAAGTGGCTCAGCGTTGTTGTCACGGTTTTTCTCCTGATCAGTCTTCCCGCAAGCGCACTTTGCGAAGGGGAAAACAAGGAAAACAATTCTATGGACAAGACCCTTTCCCCATATTTTTTAGTGGAAGGCGCGGATTCTTCACTGGATCAGTTCCCACTAAAGGAAACAAAAGTAGATGTAAACATTAACGGCACTATAGCAGACATCTTTGTTACTCAGATCTATGCAAATAACGGCGAGAGCCCTATTAACGCTAGTTATATTTTTCCTGCCTCTACAAGGGTTTCAGTGCACGGTATGACGATGGAGATCGGAAACCATCGCGTTACAGCAAAAATAAAGGAACGTGAGGAAGCAAAGCAGGAATTTGAGCAGGCGAAGGAAGAGGGAAAGAGCGCATCCCTTCTGGAGCAGCAGCGGCCTAATGTGTTTTCAATGGATGTAGCAAACATTATGCCAGGAGACACTGTCAGCATAGAACTGCACTATTCGGAACTGATCGAATCTACCGATGGCATGTACCAGTTTGTTTTTCCAACTGTCGTCGGTCCGCGTTATTCCAATCAGTTGAAGGCGGATGCGGCGCAGTCTGACAAATGGGTCGAGAGTCCATATCTGAAAGACGGAAAAACACCTCCGGGGAAATACGATATAGCGGTCAACCTTTCGACAGGCGTACCTGTAAAGGATATTAAGGGGATTTCCCATAAGATTGAAATAGTTCAGGAGCAGGAGTCAGTCGCGAAGGTGACCCTGGCGGATAAAGAAGAATATGCCGGAAACAGGGATTTTATATTGGATTACAGGCTGACCGGCAAGTACATGCAGAATGGTCTAATGCTTTATGAAGGCGAGAAGGAAAACTTCTTTATGCTGACTATACAGCCGCCCGAGCGTGTGAAAACAGAAGACATTCCCGGCAGAGAGTACATATTTATACTGGATGTATCCGGTTCGATGAACGGATTTCCGATCGATACGGCGAAAGGCCTGATAAAGGATATTGTAACACATCTTCGAAGCAGCGACAAATTTAATCTCATTTTATTCGCCGGTGATTCAAGTATTATGTCGCCAACGTCCATGCCTGCAACGAAAGCAAGTATTGATGAAGCGGTTAAACTTATAGACAGGCAGGAGGGCGGCGGCGGGACAGAGCTGTTTCCGGCGCTTGAGCGGGCGCTTTCACTTCCTGCGGATGAAAACCTGTCGCGAAGTGTTGTAATCATAACAGATGGTTACATTGACGAAGAAAAAGCCATATTTGATCTGATACGCGAAAACCTTGGCACAACCAATTTCTTCTCCTTCGGGATTGGCAGCTCCGTCAACCGCTACCTGATTGAAGGCATAGCCAAAGCCGGTTCCGGAGAGCCGTTCGTGCTTACAGATCCTTCGGGAGCTTCGGAGATTGCAGGTCAGTTCAGAGAATACATTCAGTCGCCTGTTCTGACTGACATCGATGCGGAGTTTGATGGATTTGACGTATATGATGTGGAACCGCAGAATGTCCCGAACGTATTTGCTCAAAGACCTGTCACGCTGTTCGGAAAATGGCGGGGTGAACCGGCAGGAACGATCCGGATATCGGGCAGGACGGGAAAAGGCGATTACAAGGCTGACATTGATATATCGGAAATTGAACGCAGCGATGCCAACAGCGCCATAAGGTATCTTTGGGCGCGTTCTAAGATTGCCAGGCTCTCAGATTATGGCTTAGGGGGCAAGGACGATCCTGTCGTCAGGAAGGAAATTACAGAGCTGGGTCTGGAATATAGCATGCTGACACAGTATACGTCTTTTATAGCGGTTATTGAAGAGATCAGAAACATGGATGGGGAAAGCACAGATGTCGACCAGCCGTTGCCATTGCCGCTGAACGTATCGAATTTTGCTGTAGGAGGTTCATATACGCAGGGAGACGAGCCGGGACTGCTGATACTCGTTGTCGGTGTACTTGCAGCTATGCTTGCAGTTTATCTGAGGAGAAGGAAAATCAGGATGGAGACTGCTTGAATATGAATAATGAAGCTTGTAGTAAAGCTTATAGTAAAGCAAAGTCATTTATAAAAAAATATGGTATGTTCTATGCTATTGGCATTTTGATTGCTTTCGCATTGAAATATTACTATAGTAAGGCTGATGCTGAGGCTCTCGACTGGATCCTTGCGCCCACCGTCCGGTGGGTGCGGGTTCTGTGCGGGATTACGTTCGAGAAACAGCAGGGTGTTGGTTATGTCAATCATGAGTATCAGTTTATCATTGCGCCTGTATGTGCGGGGATGAACTTTATGGTCATCGCATTTTCCACGCTTATTTTCTCATTCACACACCGTATAAAGACGTGGAAAGGCAGGCTTTTGTGGATGGGCTCCTGCCTTTTCATAGTATATCTGTATACCATTCTGGTGAACAGCCTCAGAATCATTCCTTCGATGTTCCTCCTTCAGCTGGATATTTACAATGGATGGATAACCACCGAAAGAGTACATACGATTGAAGGGACCGTTGTTTATTTTGCTTCTCTTTTACTGCTCTATTTTATTGTCGATGAAGTGTTGAAGCGTATCTCGCCGGTACATAAGAAGAACAGGCACACTGAGGAATCATATATCGGAAAATCAAATACAGGGAAATCATCTGCCGGGGAAACATATGTCAGAAAAGCGTCAAGCAGTATACTTTATAGATATAGTATCCCTGTGCTCCTATACTTTGCCATAACGCTTGGAATACCGTTTATAAACGGAGCGTTCAGGAATAACAGGGCGGATTTTCTGGAGCATGCCGCTCTAGTAGCGGTTGTTTGCGCTGTTGTCATTCTCTTTTTAGCCATTTTGCTTATCCTGAAGAAGCGTCTGAAAGGGAAAGTCAGTTAAGGGGTAAGAAAAACAAAAACCTAAGGGACTGCCGGATATACATTCTGTTAAGGAGATCACAAAGCTAA
Source organism: Bacillota bacterium (assembly GCA_023435745.1). Classification (GTDB taxonomy): domain Bacteria; phylum Bacillota; class Clostridia; order Acetivibrionales; family DTU013; genus JAEYRF01. Next base: position 12,440 of record JAEZMD010000001.1, read on the forward strand.
AAGCTTCATAATAGATTGGCCCTTAAATTATTGACAGAAATCATGTGGTGTTTTCCCTGCAGGTCTGATAAAATGTTCTATGTAAAGGGAGCGTGTGAGTGTGGAAAAAGTATTGAATGAAATCCTTGAAAAGTTAAATGATTTGGAAAGAAAGACCGATACTGGGTTTGCGACTGTCAACGAAAGAATCGGAATGCTGGATCGGCAATTGAACAAAAAGATCGACGGCATAGCCGAGGTGGTAGCTAAGACAATGGAAGATATCACCGAATTGAAATCTGCGGTTGAAAAACAGCAAGTAGAAATACGTGTCATAAAAGGTGGTATGGCCTAAAAAACGAGCTATATACTTACTTATTATAATTAACAGGAGGGGGGGAGTGAAAAAGCTCCCCTTTTTTATTTGGTGCGCGACAGCTGAAGCGCGACCTTTGTGACATAATCCACTCTTCAGTAAACATGCTATGCTGACTGTAAAAGTAAAACATACAAAATGTTAAAGCAATGTTATAAACTGCTGAATTACAAAAGGAAAATGCTACTATACGTCGAATATAGATTTGTATACTTTAATTGGTCATAAAGGGATAATTCTGGGGAAATGGAATGGCTGGAGGAGAAAAATATGAAGGATAGGTTTAACAGGATTCCTGACAGGTTTGTGCGTGCTCAACTAAAATATCTAATTTCAATGGCTATAATACTCCAGATGCTGTTTGCATCTGTGGCTTCAGTTTATGCAAACGGCCTGACATGGACTGAAAACAGGAGCTTCAGTACGATCAATTTTAGGGATGCGGTTTGTAGCGATAATGGATTATATTTGGCCGTTGGAGATGCCGGATTAATCAAAACATCCAATGATTTATCGAACTGGGTTACAAGGGAGTCTGGGACAAGTGAGTATCTGTAATGGCTGCACTTATGGAAATGGGATGCTACAACCAGGACGATAACCGGGATAAAAGGCAACACAACAGTTGTGTTACAGCTTGACAGCGACAAGGCTTTCGTCAATGGAGATGAAAAGACCTTGGATGCTCCGGCTTTCTCCTACAACGGCAGGACAATGGTGCCGGCGCGATTTATTGCAGAAAGTTTCGGCGCTGTTGTTAAATGGGATGAGACAACCCAGACCGTGTATATTACTACGAAATAGACCCATTTCTGCCGACACCGAACCTAATATCACCGAGACATGAAGCAGGGTACCAGATAAAATTCCCTGCTTCATTCATCCTAATCACAAATTACGATGAAAAAAATATATCTGTCTTAACAACTCAAATTATACTGATATAATAGTGATAGGCAGATAAAATACCCTGCACCATACATTCAAAGTGAGGAGAACATGAAAAACATCCTGCGGCTTATCAAATATGCAAAACCATACTGGAACCTGCTCATTATCTCCGGGATCAGCCTGATTGCCATAACGCTTCTTAATCTTGTAAGTCCGTGGATGATCACAAAGCTGATTGATATTCTGACGGGCGACTTCACCGAAGCGTCCATGGGAGCGATCGGCAATATTGCGGTCATCATCGGAGCCACCTTAATTCTGAAGATCGTGTTCAGGTTTCTCAACAATTATTTGGGGCACAGAGCGGCATGGAATCTTGTGGCTGACATGAGAGTGCTCGTATATGACCATTTGCAAAAGCTGTCCCTCCGGTATTATCAGGACAAGCAAACGGGCCAGCTGATGTCCAGAACGATCAACGATACTGCGACATTTGAGCTGTTGATCGCCCACGCCGTACCTGAGTTGCTTTCGAACATTCTGGTAGTAATCGGGGTTGCCGTCATTCTGTTTTCAATGAATGTTTATCTTGCTTTGCTGACACTGATACCGGTACCGTTTTTGTTTGCCGGCAGCTGGCTTTTTATCAAGAAAATCAGGCCTAATTTCAGGACTGCCCAGGGGAACCTGGCTGAATTGAATGCAACGATGCAGGACAATATTTCCGGTATGAAAGAGATACAGATCTTCAACCAGCAGGGGAGAGAAAAGACGCACATCCGAAAGAAGGCGCAAAGCTATACATCAGCAATCCTTCACGCGCTCAAGCTCTCCGCAGTATTTCACCCGACGGTGGAGGCCATCAGCTCCTTTGGCACTGTCATAGTAGTGTTTTTCGGCAGCAGGCTTGCGCTGGGCGGAAACCTGTCAGTGTCGGAAATTGTTGGTTTCCTGCTTTATCTGAATTTGTTTTATACGCCGATCAGCGCGCTGGCCAGGGTCATTGAGGACTTGCAGCAGGCTATTGCCGGAGCGGACAGGGTATTTGAGGTGATGGATACGGAGCCTGACATCAAGGACAGCCCGGATGCAGTGCATTTAGCCGCATGCAAAGGTGAGATCACTTTCGAAGATATCAGCTTTAGCTACATTGATAATATTTCGGTGCTTCAGAATATCAGCTTTGACGCTGAACCCGGTAAAATGGTAGCGCTGGTCGGACCGACAGGCGTCGGGAAGACAACGATCATCAGTTTGATCGCGCGTTTTTATGACCCGGAGGAAGGCAGGATCTTGCTGGACGGCAGGGATTTGAAGGATATAACGCTATCATCTCTCAGAAACCAGATCAGTATTGTGCTGCAGGACATATTTCTTTTCAACGGTTCGGTGGCTGATAATATTGCTTACGGCTGTAAAGGGGCGACTATGGATGAGATCATCCATGCGGCAAAGATAGCCCGTGCCCACGAGTTTATTGCTGAAATGCCGGAGGGCTATGATACGGTGATCGGTGAGCGCGGAGTCAAGCTGTCAGGCGGGCAGAAGCAGCGCCTTTCCATCGCAAGGGCAGTACTGCGCAACGCTCCAATACTGATCCTCGACGAGGCTACCGCCGCAGTGGATGTTGAGACCGAGGAGCAGATACAGCAGGCTATACAGGAACTTGCAGAGAGCCGGACGATTATTGTGGTCGCTCACAGGCTGTCGACGGTAAAGCGTGCCGACAAGATCCTTGTAATTCACAACGGGAAGATCGTCGAAGCAGGAAACCATTCCGGATTGCTTGCGTATAATGGTTTGTACAAGCAGCTTTGTGACATTCAGTTTAAAAATCTGGAGTAACTGTGAAACTGGAAAGCTTCTGTACGAACCGGGCAGATGCAATTAAAAAAATTTATATATAAAGTGGAACAATGTGCAATATTTGTCGGTCTAAACGATTGACTGATAGTGGCGCAAGAGTCTGGCTGTTTACATAAAAAGAAGTTCGAAGTTACATGAAGGAGCATGAGCATACATTGGAAAACATAATCGAATTGAAGAATCTGAGAAAGGTATACAGAATCGGCGAGGAAAAGGTCGTTGCACTTGACGATGTAACCCTTGAAATAAAAAGAGGCGAGTTCTGCTGCCTTTTGGGCACCTCCGGCTCAGGCAAATCAACCCTTCTGAATCTGATGGCCGGGCTGGAGAAGCCGACAAAGGGTACGATCCGGATAAAGGGCAGGGCGGTTGAAAAAATGACCGAGAAGCAGCTGGCAAAATTCCGCCAGGAGAGCCTTGGCTTCGTATTTCAGTCCTACAATCTGCTGCCAATGCTGACGGCTCTTGAGAACGTTAGTATTCCGCTGACGTTTAAAGGCATGTCAAAATCCAGGAGAGACAAGAAGGCAAAGGAAATGCTCAAAGCGGTCGGGCTGACTAGCCATGAGAAGCACAAGCCCAGCCAGATGAGCGGCGGCCAGCAGCAGAGAGTTGGCATTGCCAGGGCCTTTGTTGCGACGCCGGAAATTGTGTTCGCCGATGAGCCGACGGGCAACCTGGATTCCAAAACTACTAAAGAAGTAATGGGTCTTATCACCACAATGGCCCGGGCAAATAATCAGACGCTCGTCATCGTGACGCATGATCTGGAAATTGCCACTTACGCCGATAGAATCGTCCATATCCTGGACGGTAATATAGAAAAAATAGATATAACAAATAATGCTTGGGGGAGTTCACATGAGGAAATTGACGGTAGTTTTAGTGACACTGATGCTGTGTCTGCAGGTATTTAGCGGGACGGTTGTATATGGGGCGGCAGCGGATAATATGATAGTTGTTGGCTACTCATTGAGTGGTGGAGTCACATCAATCTATGAAGGAGATTCTGTGACCCTAGCTTTAACTTGTCGGAATAAAAGTGGATCTGACAAAAGTAACGTTTTTGTAAGTATTGACGATTCTTCATCTTTTTATGGTAGCCCACTTGTTAGTAAAGAGCTATTTGCAACATTTATCAATGGTGATAATCCAGAAGCGAATTTACCACAGCTTGTTTACAAAGGAACTGGTCATGAATTAACTCTGATATTTACATATAGCGATGGCTCAACTGAAACCGAAACCATATATGTAAAAGAAGCTGTACCCACAGATAACTCTCCGTCTACTCCCGTGGACACCTCCAAATATGTGCCTAAGCTGGGCACTGCCAGTGCAGCACGCATGCCAGTCATCACTGCGGGCAGCCCCTACAAGCTGAAGTACACTGTAAAAAACTCATCCGGCTATCAGGCCAAAAATATTGACATTTCATTGAAAATGGTGGATGAGACAAAAGCGCCGCTGGTGTTTGACAACTTTGTACTGCAACAGGCTGTGGACAGTATCAAAGCCAACGACAGCAAAGATATTACGTTTGATATCAAAATACTTAAAACCTCTCCTGAGGGAGTATTTCCTCTGAAGCTGAATTATGAATTTGATAACGCCTTCGGCCACCATTTCAGTACTTCCGAAACCGTATACATCAGGATAGAGAACAACAATGTTGCTCCCAAGCTTACCGTGGAAAGCGTATCCCTCAAGCGGAGCGAGTCCCCGTCGGATGCTGTGCTGCTGGAGCTGAAGGTAAGGAACCTGGGGACTTTGGCAGCTGAAGATGTGAAGGTCACCCTGGGCGGGCTGAAAAGCGGCGGGTTTACTGCATACAATTCTACAGATGTAAAATTTGCCGGTAATATAAGCGGCAACGGCAGCAAGACGGTAAGTTACCAGTTACTTATGCCAACTTCAGGAGCGGCAGGAAGCAATGAGCTTTCTGCAAAGATTGAATATGAGGATGCCGCTGGGACAAAGTATACTGAGACAAACCAGATATTCGTACCCGCAGGTGAGGGTGAGGATACAAAGCCGGGTATAGCATTTGAAAAAATTGTGTCACCTCAAGCTGCCTTATCTGCCAATGATGATTTTTCCATCAGTCTGGATCTGAAAAACAACGGCGGTGCGTCGGCAAAAAATATAAAGGTTTCATTGACGACGGAGGCCGGAATCATCACAAAATCCATGAATCCTGTCTATGTGAGCAGTCTGGATGCAAAAGCGGCTAAGAACATCTCCTTCAAGCTGTTTGCGGCGGATGACGCGGCGACTAAAAATTATCCGGTTGCATTGAATGTGGAATACGAGGATATCTTCGGCGTCAAGTATAATGCAACGCAATATGTCGGAGTGTTTGTTGAAAACGATGCAGGTAAGACAGTACCCAGGATTATTATTGATAATTATTCAATGGATCCATTTCCTGTTAATGCAGGGGATGATTTTAACCTGAAGATGTCATTCTTGAATACAAGTAAAACAGTGGATGTATCCAACATAAAAGTAACGGTTTCTTCAACTGACGGGGTCTTTACACCTACTGAAACGGGAAACACCTTTTTCCTTGAGAGTATCCCAAGCAAGCAGAATGTCGAAAGAGAGCTCCTGCTGCATGTTAAACCTGATGCGGAGCAGAAGTCATATATGCTGACAGTTGATTTTGAGTATGAGGATGACAAAGGAAATCCATACACGGCCAAGGAGACTATGAGCGTGCGAGTATTGCAGAGTCCAAGGCTTGTTACCGGCCAGCTCAATCTTATGACGGATACCTTTGTAGGACAGCCGGTTCCTATCTATCTGGATTTCTACAATATGGGGAAGTCAATCCTGTATAACCTTATGGTCAGTGTAGAGGGTGATTTTCAGGGACAGAATCTCAGCTATTATGTAGGCAATTTTGAATCGGGAAGAACTGACTTTTTTGACGTAGCTATCACTCCGATGTCGGCGGGAACGCAAACGGGGAGTGTTCTATTCAGCTTTGAGGATGCCAATGGAAAACCGATCGAGGTACGGAAGGAATTCACACTGAATGTCACGGAAATGATGCAGGAAGGCCCAATGCTTGACGAAAACGGTATGCCGATCGACCCGGGTATAGGAAAGCCAGGAATGCCGGGAATGGACGGAATGCCGGGTGGCGCACCCAAAATAAGTCTGTGGGTATACATCATCATCGGTGTTGTTGTTCTGGGTATTGGAGCTGTTGTTTTTATCATATTAAGGAAGAGACATGTCAGAAGGAAGGAAATGAGTCTGGATGAGTAAAAAGGATTTAGTAAGACTTGCCTTAAAAAATTTCATGAGAAGGAAAACCAGATCCATTCTGACTATATTAGGTGTGCTGATTGGTACAGCGTCCATTGTTGTTATGCTTTCGCTTGGAATTGGTATGAACGTCAGCTTCCAGCAACAGCTGGAAAGTATGGGCAGCCTCAATGTCATTGATGTGAACCCATATTATTTCGAGGAGGACGGAAAAGGCGGAGGATATTCCAAGCAAACTGTGCTTGACGATAAGGCTGTTGCAAAGATAGCCGCGATAGAAGGGGTGGAAGCTGTAACACCATTCCTTCAGACGGGTCTGAAAATTGTATCTGGTAAATTCTCCATGTATGCGAATGTGATGGGAGTTGATCCTAAATCACTTGAGGCCTTTGATTATAAGGTGGCGGAAGGCAGACTGCTGACAGAGGATGATACGGCTTCACTGCTTTTCGGAAGTCAGACTCCTTATAATTTTTATAATCCCAGAGCCTCCAGCAACGGAGGAGGAAGGTACTACTTTTTTGGCGGACGCGGAAGCGGGGATGGCAGTGAACGGCCGGAGCCGGATGTCGACGTATTGAATGACAAGCTCGTTCTGACATTTGATTACAGCTATGGAGAGCGCAGACCTGCCGGAGCCGGAGGATTAACGAACACCAAGCCGCCCAAGCTGTACAAGGTAAAAGGCGTAGGACTGCTGGAAGAGTCGCAGGATGAAAAATCATATTCGGTCTTCATGAACATAGAATACCTGAAAAAAATCATGAAGGAAAACGAGAGAGCCCAGAGCTCACAGGGAGTGCGTTATAGCAGCAATCAGCAGGAAGGCTATCAGCAGGTAAAGGTAAAAGTTAAAAACATGAATGATGTGCAAAAGGTTCAGGATCAGATTAAAGCGATGGGTTATGGAGCATACAGCCTGACAGATGTGCTCAAGAGTATGCAGGAAACATCTTCGACCATGCAGGCCGTTCTCGGAGGGATCGGGGCGATTTCACTTCTGGTTGCCGCTCTTGGTATAACCAATACCATGATCATGTCCATCTATGAAAGAACCAGGGAAATTGGTGTGATGAAGGTTTTAGGATGTATGCTGGGAGATATCAGAAACCTGTTCCTGTTTGAAGCCGGATTGATCGGGCTTCTCGGAGGAATAACGGGGCTTGCGTTCAGCTATGGCGCCTCGGCGTTATTGAACCGATTTGCAGCAGGAGGCCTTTTGGGCGGCGTGGGTTATGGCGGCGGACAAAGCGTAATCTCTGTGATACCTGTATGGCTGTCCCTTGCATCACTTGGATTTGCCACGCTAGTCGGTCTGATCTCAGGCTTTATGCCAGCCAGACGTGCCATGAAGCTGAGTGCTCTGGAGGCGATCAAGACAGAGTAAACACAGGGCGACGGTAAACAAAGGAGGCGGGCAAAATCTCTCGCCCCTTTTTTGTGTTCATTTCTACTCTTTGCTGTCACCCCAGGACAATCCCTTGTCTTTAAGTTCCTGTATAACGAGGCAACAAAGATATCCCCCACTTCTATAAGCGGCGGGTACCGATTTGGTTTTCACGCGGTGAGCATATCTCCCAGGATGCATGGGCGAGCAGCAAGCAAAGCTTTCAACCAGCCCGCCTCGTTGAAACTCCGCTGATGAAATAAATTTTTCTACAAACGAAAAATTTATTTTGAATTATGTCGTTATAACCACATCCAGTTTGTACAATGACTCCCTTCGGTCAATGATATCTCACTGATAGCCAGCTTATATCCAATGTTTCCATGATGCCGTCGTTGCCGCCTCGGCCGTTATTACATCCGTCTCCATTGTTTGTTCCACTACCGCCATCATCTTTTGAAAAATATTGGCCCCTAGACTCGTTGATCTTCATTTTAGATCTGAGAGTTTTGAATTCGGCAGCAAAGCTCTTAACGAAGCATGCATCTCATCGAACTTCTTTGCACGTATTTGCATACGCTTCCCGAGACGAGTTGCGAGATTACTGGCAAAAGTCCGACAAGCTACGCTGTTGTACAGTTGTAATGTACTCAGATGGAGCACATCAATGCTCTGCTTTTTTAGAACTTCTGACCGAATAAGGTCTTTGCCTTGTTCAGACGGGCTGTTGTGATAGGTTAGGCTCTCATATTCAACTGCAATTTTCGCTTTCTTGTAATATAAATCCACAAAACAGCGATTTTGCCCAAGATGATTCTTAGCTTCACCTTTTAGTCTTATCTCATGATTGAATACTGCACCATTAAGCCCGTAGCCTCCCAAATTATGAGGCAAGCCCAGAATCATATAAGCAATCGATTCCATGATTGAAGCAGAACCGTTTTCTACATGCTTCACCGCATTTTCGGCTTTCCGATGTCCCCAGTGTCCGGTAGTCTTTGCAATAAATGCACTGAGCTTTTGCTTTGTTGTGATAGCCTTAGATGGTTGTCCCGGAAGATGTGAACACAACTGTAAACCAAGCAGAATAAGCTGATGAATGCTCAATTTGTTAGAAAGCTCCAAAAACAACAACTCGGGTGAAGCTACCATCATGCCATTTCGGACTGTCACTGCACCGGACGGAAGAGGAGTCTTACATGAATGAACCTTTTTCCCGTTAACATAAAATCGAGAATTTTGCTCGAAAACGGTAATATCATTCATATTGTCTTCTTTGATCTCATTACCGAGGACAGCTTCTATGTATGGTATATTCCATGCTTTGGCTGCTGAAAAATGACTCAAATAACCTTTCATATGTAAATAATACACCGTGATGTTCAAATCCGCAATTTATGGGAAATATTTTTTGAAAAACAATGCATTTTTTTATTCCTTTCTGCGATAGGTTTACGTAATCAAGAGCTGTATTAAGTTATTTACCCCTAAACTTGTCAATTTGGGCACCGGCAGCAGTATTGGTGGCCTAGATTTGCATATTTGAGACAGGCGGTTTGATGGTCTGACTTGTATATTATAGCATCCAGCACAATCGCTAACCTAAACTTGTCAATCTTAGCAGCCGTCTAACATGAAGCTGAGCGTTCTTGAGGCTATCAAGACAGATTAATAACAAGAAAAACGAAAGGCAGGTTGTGAAATTGATCTCACAGCCTGCTTATTGGTGTGCGCACGGAGGGCGAACGTTCGCAGCGAAGCGCAGGGTGCGTAACTTGGGATAGATTACTTCTAAATAAATCTAGCACTTTTTATTTTCAAGGTCCGACTGACGTATCTCTTTTCTCTTGATCTTTCCGCTGATGGTTTTTGGCAATTCGTCGACGAATTCTATGATTCTTGGGTATTTGTAAGGGGCTGTGACCTTTTTTACGTGATTCTGCAACTCCTTGATCAATCCCGCGCTGCTGCTCCAGCCCTTTGCAAGAACGACAGTCGCCTTGACTACCTGACCTCTGACAGGGTCGGGGACGGCTGTGACAGCACATTCCATTACGGATGGATGCTCCATCAGTGCGCTTTCCACTTCGAAGGGTCCGATACGGTAGCCGGAGCATTTTATAACATCATCGGACCTGCCGACGAACCAATAATACCCATCTTCATCACGCCAGGCCGTATCTCCGGTGTTGTATATCCCGTGATTCCATACCCTCGATGTGGCCTCCTCATCCCTGTAATACCCTTTAAAAAGGCCAGGAGGTAGGCCGCGATCCAGGTTTTTAATGACAATGTTTCCCTCTACACCGGCGGGACAGGAACGACCGTCCTCGTCAACAATATCTATGTCATACAAAGGAGAGGGCTTTCCCATGGAACCCGGCTTTGGCGTAATCCATTGAAAATTGGCGCAGAGCACCGTTGTCTCAGTCTGACCGAAGCCTTCAATAATGCTCAGACCGGTTGCCTTCTTAAATTGGTTAAAGACCTCCGGATTCAGCGGTTCACCGGCGGTACAGGCTTTTTTTATGCTGGACAGGTCGTATCCGGACAGATCCTCCTGGATCAAAAACCGATAAATAGTCGGCGGAGCACAGAAGGATGTAATTCTGTATTTTTCTATTACCTTCAGCAGTCTTTCCGGCACAAACTTCTCCATATCATATACAAATAGCGCAACACCGCAGATCCACTGTCCGTAAATCTTGCCCCAGCCGCATTTTGCCCAGCCCGATTCCGAAACGGTCAGGTGCAGTCCGTCCTCGCCAAGACGCTGCCAATAATGCGCTGTGACAATATGTCCCAGCGGATGATAAAAATCATGCAGCACAATTTTCGGCATGCCCGTCGTGCCGGAGGTGAAATACATCAGCATTTTATCATAGCCGCCTGCCGCCGCATCGCCGACGGGCCTTGTCCAGACGGCTGAGGCCTTGTCCAGCTCATCATCAAAGTCCAGCCAGCCCTCGCTGACACCGCCAACCAGAGCCTTGGATTCAACGCTGGGTGATTCGGCCAGTGCTTCCTCTACAAAGGATACGATTTCATGATCCGGCACAGATACGATCATTTTTACGGAAGCGGCATTGTTTCTGTATACGATATCTTTTTTCGTCAACTGAACCGTGGCCGGGATCGATATGGCGCCGACCTTCTCAAGAGCAAGCGTGCAGACCCAGTAATGCCATCGCCTTTTAAGCAGCAGCAGGACTACGTCGCCCTTATGTATGCCGTGGCAGGTAAAGAAGTTGGCCGCCTTATCACTGAGGCGTTTCATGTCACCGAAGCTGAAGATGCGTTCTTCACCGTCATCATTGCACCAGACCATAGCTGTTTTATTTGGCGTTTCCTCCGCCCAGACATCTATAACATCGTATGCGAAGTTAAAATTTTCAGGGAGATTGACCCTGTAGTTGGCCTTAAAATCCTCATAGGAATCGAATATCTCCCTTGGCAGAAACCTTTCAATCATTTGTAGCGTCTCCTTTATCATACAATATAACGGTCAGGAACTTCCCTGGTCTGCCGTCTACAGCGGTCTGTCCGTGAGGGATCATCGGATCGAAAAAGATGGAATCGCCCGCAGACATAATGATTTCAGTTCCTCCGAGAATGATCCGGATCCTGCCCTCAAGCACATAGTTATATTCCTGCCCTGAATGAGTCACCAGCGTCATTTTTTTATTCTCTTCCGGGTCAATAGTGACCAGCAGCGGTTCAAACATTTTACCTGCAAAATTATAGGCGGGGCTCTGGAAGCGGTAACCCTTGTAACGCTCGATATCGGGAGCCTCACCGGCCTTTGTATAAGAATAATTGTGGAGGTGAGGAGTAAAGCCTGTTAGAAGCTCTGTCATCTCGACGCCCAATATGCCTGCTATTTCATATAATGTGCTGATTGGGACTCCTTCCTCTGCATTCTCATATTTCAGATAGGTACCGACCGGTATATTCAGCCTGTGTGCCAGCGTATCGGCATTGATGTCTGATATTTCCCTGATTTCACGTATGCGGTCCGCTATTTGCTTAATTGACTGCGACATACATTTCCTCCTGACCGAATTTGTTTTCTGTTGTTTCAATTATTATCATAACATAAGATGGAACATCGGGACAGTGTGAACAAATTCAAATATTAACCAAATTTTAATTTTTTATTTCCCATCAATAGATATGATATAGGTGGAGGCAGTAAAAAAAATGAACGATTACGAAAGACAACTCAACAAATCTGCCCGCTGCGGCTGTGTAGAGGCATATGAGGAGCTTATAAAGCCTCATAGAAGCAGAGTTTATATGCTTATGCTCAGCGAATGCGGAAATGAATTTCAAGCCAGCCAACTAACGCAGGAGGTCTTTGTCAAGGTTTATGAGTCGCTGTTGTCGCACGCGAACCGCAGCAGCCTGGTTTGTGATATTTACAGGACCGCGGATAAGATCATTCGGCAGAACTCCCGCATATCAGAAAAAAATGCTCTTGCGGCCAGCATGTAAAATGGCCTCTTTTTTTTCAGTGGAAGCTATGGTAAAAATAATGTAGAATAATATTATCGTTGTGGGACAAGTTCTTAGCGAATGGGGATAAAAATGAACGAGGTCAAAGTCAAAGTACTTGTTGTGGAAGATGAATCATCAATAAGACAGTTTATTGCAATCAATCTTGAACGCAGCGGTTTTGACGTGCTTGAAGCGGAAACCGGAGAGAGAGGCCTGGAGATGGCTGTCGTGTACAAACCCGATGTGATGGTGCTTGATGTCATGCTGCCGGGGATTGATGGCTTTCAGGTGTGTGCCAGACTGAGAGAGGAAATGCCGGAGCTGATCATCATTATACTGACCGCAAGAGGCCAGGACATTGATAAAATAACAGGGCTTGAGATCGGAGCGGACGATTATATGGTCAAGCCCTTCAATCCGAGAGAGCTTACCGCAAGGATACGCTCGGTGCTGCGCAGATCTGAAAGGGTTAAAACGTCGGATGAGACGCCGCTTGTTTACAAGAATCTGACGATGGATCTAAAATCCCAGAAATTCTTAAAGGATGATGTTGAGATCGAGCTTACGCCAACGGAATTTTCCGTATTGAAGATGTTTATGTCCAATGTGGGCAGGGCGCTGAGCAGGAACGAGCTTTTCAACGCTGTATGGGGCAAGAACTATTTTGGTGATTTAAAGACTCTGGATGTTTACATAAGAAGAATCAGAGAAAAGATTGAGGAAGATCCCTCGAAACCTCAGTATATTGAAACAGTTTGGGGCTTTGGCTACAGATGGTGTGAAAAATGATTCTGAACATCCGAAAGAAAATGGCATTTGGCTTTATATTTATTATCATTTTAACGGTCCTGGTTCTGGAAACCTTGATTATCAATATTGTACGCGCCAATTACTATAATAACCTTGAGACTAACCTGCACAACCAGTTGAAAATCTCATGCGAGCTGTACTCAAGATATTTTTCTGATGCGTCTTTGTCGGACAATGTGCTTAATAATGTGGATACCTTCTGGAAGCAGACCAATGCTCAGGTGCAGATCATTGATGCGGACGGGAAGGTTTTAATGGATTCGATCGGCTATATGCCTGCGGAGGATGAACGCCTGCCTGACGTTGAAGAAGCGTTTAAAAGCGGGAAGGGTACGTGGGTCGGAAAGGTGTCCTATGACAGCAGCGGGATAATGGCGGTTTCAGCCGTACTTCAGGCGGATGGTTCCACAGCCGGCGTACTGCGCTTCATCAGCACGCTCAGGGAAGTCAATGAAGATGTAAATGCTATAGCTATGGTCTTTGCTATTATCGGATTGGCGGTAACAGCCGCATCTGTTGTATTGAGCTTCCTGTTATCAAACACTATAATTAATCCATTAAAAAAGGTTACCACTGTTGCTGCTCAAATGGCGTCGGGGGATTTTCGGATCAGAAGTAAAAGAGAGTATAACGATGAAATAGGAAAGCTGTCCGATACACTCAATTATTTAGCGGATGAGATTGAAAAAAGGGATAAATTAAAAAATGACTTCATATCCTCCATATCTCACGAGTTACGAACTCCTCTGACCTCTATCAAAGGCTGGGCGGTTACGCTAATGGAGGTAGGACAGGAAGACGGTGAGCTTTTTGATACGGGGCTGGATATCATTGAAAAGGAATGCGACCGTCTGACAGCGATGGTAGAGGAACTGCTGGATTTTTCGAGGCTTGTTTCGGAGAAGCTTACCATTAAAAAGGAATTGGTGCAGCTTGAGGAATTTGTAGGCACAGTTGGAAGACAGCTGGCTCCGAGAGCGGCGAGAGAAGGGCTGCATTTCAGTGTGGAGGCGGAGGGTGAGCTGCCGGATATCATGACGGACGGAAATCGGCTCAAGCAGGTCATTATCAATATTCTGGACAATGCCTTTCGATTTACGCAGGCAGGGGGAAGTATCCTTTTTCAGACAGAAGCGAGCGGGGGCGAGGTAATTTTCACTGTCATAGATACCGGCTGTGGGATAGCGGCCGATGAGATGCCATATATCAAAGAGAAGTTTTTCAAGGGAAAGAACAGTAAATTGGGCAACGGCATTGGTCTTTCAATATGTGAGGAGATAATCAGGCTGATGAATGGAAGCTTTTCAATTTACAGTGCGGCGGGTAAAGGAACAAAGGTTGTGATCCGTATTCCTGCGGTTACGGAGGGCGAGGTGGCGTGATGTTGAGAATAGTCCATAAAATTCTGATAATTATAGCTCTATTGGCGATATTATGCGGATGTTCATCAGTAACCCCGGACAGCGAAGACCGGATAGACCGGCCTTCAAATCAGGAGATTCCTGTGGCCGGCACGTGGCGTTTGAAGGATTGTCTGCACCCGGAGCCTGACGTGGAGTCTATGACGGCAGAGGATCCACTGTCTGACGGAACTATCAGCCTTTCGGCGCAGGCCATGGCTTATTCGGGCAATTATTATGAAAAGGTCAGCTATAAAATAAAAAGAGTCAATATTAAGGAATATTTTTTACATAAAAACGCCAGCATTTCTGAAAAATTGAGTTTTAATGACGATGAGGCTTATGTGATCACCGTATACTCAGATGACAATTTTCTCCTGGAATTTATTAAGGGTTCAAATGAAGAGCTCATAGCGGTCATTGACGACCGATACTATTGTATGGAAAAGCTTTCTGACAATTCCCCGGGGATACAGAATGTCACAAATGAAACGGCCCATCGGGAAGAATACCTGAAAGAAAAAGCTACGGAGCAAGCGCTCCGCTCAGGGCTGCTGTTGGGGGTGCGGATCCCTGTTAAGACAGAGGATGGATTGGGGGATTACATTTATGGTACATATTGGATATCCAGTATTGACCGGACTCATCGTCCTGTATACTACGCCGATGACATCTATCTGCCCAGAATGGACGGATTCTGGAAGGTCAGAATGGAAAAAAGATTGGAAAGGGAAGGTACGCAGGATACTCTTGTTGCCGCCAAGGTGTCAAGCACGGAAAGGGGATCAAGCCTTATACGGAAATATGAAGTCAATGCTTTCAGCAACACCACGGAACGCATCGAAACCAGCCTGAGAAAGGCAATTGTATACATAGGCAATGATTATGTCTGCGTTGAGAATACGATATATGATACGATAGAGGAACAATCAGGCAGGGAAGCTGAAAAAACGCTTAGAACGCTTCCAATTGACAATCTGGACTATCTGGACGGGATCACAATTTCGGACATGGCCGGCGAGAGCGGTAGAATGGCTATGGAAAGCGCTATTTCGGAGCTGATGGGAAAATCAGGGCAGAGCATGCTTGTTAGTGTTGATGAGAAGTCGCAGGAGAAGAACTTTGCACTCTACCGGAAAACCGGGCACTGGTTTTTCAAAGGCAGGGTTGATTTGGATCGGCAGGGGCAGCTTCCCTATGTGGATTTCAATTTGAATCTGATTCCGCCCGCAAATATGGTGGCCTATGATATTCTTCAGATCCCATGGACGGAGATGAAGGATAAGCTTCCCCATGCGGTCGATATTTACACATCTCCAAACCAGGACATGGCCGTTATATTAACGACCGGTGAGATCCTGATCTATGGCATTGAGAATAAAAAGCTTTCGGACGAACCGCTTGCCCGCTATTCTCTTCAGGAAGGCAGCTGCGTCATTATGGCTGAATGGGCCATGGCGGAATATGTGCCAAGCTGGGAAAAATCTTTTCTCAAGAATAATGAAACGCTTCTTTTGTCTGAAAAATAAAGATTATTTTCATATCATCATGGATATTGCGCAATATCCAAAAAACTATTGATTTTTCTTTGCATATGTGCTAGTATTACTCAAACGGAGCACAAATGTGCGTCTGTCACGGACAAAAAAGGAGCTAAAATGGATAACAATTCTACATACTTTTTGGTTGACTGCGCTATTTTGCCGGATGTGTTCTCGAAGGTCATCGAAGTGAAAAAGATACTGAGCACAGGCCGGATCAAGACGGTCAATGAGGCTGTAAAAGAGGCGGGACTTAGCAGGAGCGCCTTTTACAAATACAAGGACTTTGTTTTTCCGTTCTATGAGACATCAAGAGGAAGAGTGATAACACTGTTCTTTGTGGTAGAGGATTTTGCGGGTATACTTTCAAGTATTATCAACAAGATTGCCAAAGCCAAAGCCAATATCATCACGATCAACCAGAATGTCCCCATCAATGGATTAGCGGACGTGACCGTATCCATTGCGACCACCGGGATGACGATGGACATCGGGGAGCTGATGGAGCATATCGGGGAGATTGAAGGAGTGCGAAGGCAGGAAATTCTTGCACGGGACTAGAAGGGAGACTGATTTTATGCATATAGCGGTGATAGGATATGGCGTAGTAGGCTCGGGGGTAGCCGAAGTCATCCGAAAAAACTGTCAGAGCATAGCAGACAGGGCTGGAGAGCAGATTACTGTTAAAAAGATACTGGATATCAGGGATATATCTGACAGCCCTGATGCAGACTTGCTTACGAAGGATCCTGACGAGGTTTTTGAGGATCCTGACATCAAGGTAGTCGTCGAAACGATCGGCGGAGTGAGAATTGCCCATGAATATACCAAAAGAGCATTTGCCGCGGGGAAGCATGTAGTGACCTCCAACAAGGAACTTGTTGCAACCCATGGGCCGGAGCTGCTGAAAATGGCTGCTGAAAACGGGGTGAGTTATCTTTTTGAAGCCAGCGTCGGCGGAGGGATCCCCATCATCAGACCGCTGAGCCAGTGCCTTGCCGCAAATATCATCAATGGTATCACGGGGATATTGAATGGAACGACGAATTATATACTGACTCAGATGAAAAGGGAGGGCAGGGATTTCAGTGAAGCATTGAAGGGCGCACAGCAGAACGGATACGCGGAAGCGAACCCAACCGCCGATATCGAAGGGATCGATGCGTGCAGAAAAATTGCCATCCTGTCTTCTATAGCATATAATGAATTTGTGGATTCGACTAATATCCATACCGAGGGGATTTCCAATATCAGCCTGCTCGACATGCAATATGCCGAGGCCATGGATGGCACAATAAAGCTGATCGCCATCAGCAAAAGGGTGGGGGATAAAATTTTTGCCCGCGTATCGCCGGCTATCATAGGCCGGAACCATCCTCTGGCTAATGTTGAGGACGTTTTCAACGGCATTGTTGTCAAGGGAGACGCTATTGGAGACGCCATGTTTTACGGAAGGGGAGCAGGGAAGCTTCCGACGGCCAGCGCAGTAATTGCCGACATTATTGACATCGCAAGACACAATGAGGTTGGTAAAAATCTGTGGACCAGGAGAGAATTCGATAATACAGTGCCCTTTGAGGACAGTGAGACCCGTTATTTCGTGAGGGTTGCTGTCAGGAACCGTGAAGAAGCCTTAAAATATATCCAAAAGGTATTTGGAGCTGTTGAAATAGTTCCGATGCCGGGGAAGGGTCCTGCATCGTGCGAGGATACGGGGAACGAGCTTGCGTTCACAACCTCCGGAGCATCAGAAAAGAAACTGTCCGGATGCGTAGAAGCATTGAAGGGGATAGCTTCCATCAGAGAAGTACTCAGTGTGATCAGGATAGAGGAGGAGTGAGTCGATGAGTCTGATTGTACAAAAATATGGCGGAACCTCCGTGGCAAACGCCGACAGGATTGCCAATGCAGCCAATCGGGCAGTTAAAGCCTATAGGGAGGGGAATTCTGTAGTAGTTGTTGTTTCAGCGCAGGGGGATACAACGGATGACCTGATCGCTAAGGCTTGTGAGATTAACCCTTCTGCGTCAAAGCGTGAAATGGATGTGCTGCTGTCTGCTGGTGAACAGATATCCATGGCTTTGATGGCAATGGCCATTGAGAAGCTGGGCTGCCATTCGGTATCACTTACAGGATACCAGGCGGGGATCAGTACAAACAGCCAGCATGGAAATGCAAGAATAAAGAGTATTGACACAGAGAGATTGTTTAAAGAACTGGACGGAAAAAACATCGTCATTGTTGCCGGCTTTCAAGGCTGGAACAAATATGGCGACATCACCACTTTGGGCAGGGGTGGCTCCGACACGACGGCAGTCGCACTTGCGGCGGCACTGAAGGCGGATGTCTGTGAGATCTATACGGATGTGGACGGTGTGTTCACAGCTGATCCGCGGATTGTAAAAAACGCCTGTAAGCTGGAGGATATTTCCTATGACGAAATGCTGGAGCTGGCAAGTCTCGGGGCAAATGTCCTGCATAACAGATCGGTTGAAATGGCAAAAAAATATAGTGTGAAGCTGATCGTCAGATCCAGCTTGAATGATTCGAAGGGAACATTAATAAGGGAGGTCGCCAACGTGGAAAAAATGCTTATCAGGGGAGTTACACGAGATAACGATATTGCCAGGATTTCAGTAATTGGGATAGAAGACAAGCCCGGAATGGCCTTCAAATTATTCTCACTTCTGGCAAAGGAAAGAATCAATATTGACGTCATCCTTCAATCTGTCAGCACAGATGAAACCAAGGATATTTCATTCACAGTTAAAAAAGCCGATATGGTTAAGACACTTGCCGTTATTGAGGCTAATCTGGGTGTACTCAACGCCAGGCAGGTCAAGCATTCCGACAAATACTCCAAGGTTTCCGTTGTGGGGGTCGGGATGGTCAACAACCCCGGCGTGGCAGCCATGATGTTTGAGGCGCTGTACGATGCGGACATCAACATCCACATGATTTCCACCTCCGAGATGAAAATATCAGTGCTGGTCAATGTGCAAAATGCCGAACGGGCTGTTAATGTGATTCATGATAAATTCAAGTTGGGTGAAAGTAACGGGTAAGCTGAGGGGACGTTTCTTGAAAAGGAGTCAGGATAGAATGAAGGGCCTGGTACATATCTATACAGGAGACGGTAAAGGCAAGACAACGGCGGCAATCGGTCTGGGTGTCAGGGCTTGCGGCCGTGGATTGAAGGTGCTGATGGTACAATTCCTGAAGGGGATGCCAACCGGAGAAATGTTAAGCCTGAAGGCATTGGAGCCCGGCTTTATTCTGTACAGAGGAACGCAGACGACAAAGTTTACCTGGGAAATGAATGAGGAGGAAAAGGCTCAGGCAGCAGCAGAGCAGCAGTACATTTTTGAATTTGCGCAGAATGCCGCCATAAAAGGTGAGTGTGATTTGTTGATCCTCGACGAAGCACTGGGAGCCGTCTCATCCGGAATGCTGGATATAAAAGAATTGCTGGAGTTCGTTAAAAGAAAGCCTGACGAGCTGGAAATGGTATTGACCGGTCGGGGAGCGCCACAGGAACTGATCGAGCTGGCCGATTATGTATCGGAGATTCGTGCGCTCAGGCATCCTGCGGATAAAGGCATCAACGGCAGAAAAGGAATTGAGTTTTGAAAGCTTGACAATACGGATGTCTGCGCATAAAATATTTTCTAATCTTTAGGACACCGAAATAAGGGGGAAGTATATGAAGAATAGCTCAATTAAAAAAATGGTACTAATCAGCTTGTTTATAGCACTTGTGTTTTTATCTACCTATTTTACTCGGATTCCGACGCCTCTGCCGGGTGGGTATTTCAATCTGGGAGATGCGGCGATTATGCTGGCGGCTGTACTCATGGGACCTGCAGCCGGATTAATCGCGGGTGCGGTAGGATCAGCCCTTGCTGACCTGGCAGCCGGAGCGCTGCTGTTTGTTCCCGTTACCTTTGTTGTAAAGGGGATAGAGGGCCTTGTTGTCGGACTGCTGACTGTTAAACTGCGTAAGAAAGGTATAACAGGTTCATCCTTTCATTTTTCGCTTTTATTGGCTGTTATTGCAGGAGCAGTCATAATAGCGGCAGGATACTTTTTTGCGGAAGCATTTGTCCTTGGCGCTTTTGATCCGGCATTCGGGCTGACCGCAGCCGTAGCGGAACTGCTGCCGAATTCTATCCAGGGTGCGTTAAGTGCGGCTTTGGGATACATACTTGTACTGGTCCTTTCAAAAATGAAGGTCGACAAGCTATTGAGCTGATTTATACCGGCAGTGTTAACGCCGGGATAATTTATGGATATGAAAGGGCTCCGCTTGCATTAAGCGGAGCCCTATGAAATTGCGTTTTATTATCTCACCTTAAATTTCTTCAGCTTTTTGTCCAATTCCTGTACGAGTTCATCCAACTGCGCAGCAGCCGTCTTCATATCGTCGATTTCCTTGAGCTGTGAGTCAGTTGTTGCTGCGACCTCCTGGCTGGAAGCGGCTGTTTCCTGTGATACGGAGGAAATGTTCTCAATCGAAGAGATTACATTATCTTTATCTGTCTGCATTTTTGCAACAGCATCGTTGACATCCTTGATCTTTTGCACAATCAATGATATACCGTTTGCGATATCGCCGAAGGCTTTATTTGTACTGTCAACAGCGCCGTTCTGCTCCATGGAGATCTTTTTCATCAGCTCCATTGCCTCTATTGCCTGGGTGGATTCCTCACTGATGTTTTCCATCAGATGTATAATTTCTTCAGTCGATTGTCTGCTTTGATCAGCCAGCTTTCTGACCTCTTCGGCAACCACTGCAAAGCCTTTGCCGGCTTCACCCGCTCTTGCGGCTTCGATGGCGGCATTCAGTGCCAGCATATTGGTCTGCTCAGCAATATCTTCTATTGACTGAACAAACATACCGATATTCTTGGTGGTGTTTGTAAGGTTTTCAACAACGGAGAATATTTTTTCAGTCGAGTTATAGTTTTCTTCCGACTTGGCGCGCAAAATATTTACAGACTCCATGCCAACAGCGTTCAGACTGTGGATGTTATCGGTCTCTTTCATAACGCTGCCGTAGCTTTCATAAACAAAGGTGATCTGCTCAGAAAGCTTGTCAACAAGCTGTACGCCCTGTTGCGCTTCCTGGGCCTGGTCTGATGCGCCCTTTGCGATTTCATCCACGGTTTTGGATATCTCTGTGATGGAGTTGGAAGCCTGATTGGCAGTTGAACCCACTTTTCTTGATGATTGTACAATGGAAAGAGATAAAGTGAAGAAACCGTCGATCAGGGTTCTGATATCACTCAGGACAGCGTTGATACTCGATGCTACACCGGACAGCACACCAAAGGTTCTTGGTTCCAGGAATTTTGAATAGTCGCCGTCCTTTATCACGCTCAGTTCAGTCTCAAAACGCTCAGCCATTTTTTTGACAAGGAAATGGTTTGTTAATTTCATGACCTGTGAAGTGACAATAGCTGTGAGGAATACAAGGATTGCTTGCCAGTATAGCTTTGTTATCAGTGCAAAGAGCACGCTCATAATCAGACCTGTTATGACAGCGGCAATTATGTTAATGTTAATATTGCCGCCTTTATTTGACTTCCCGGTTTTTTTTGTGAAACTGTCTTTTACTGCCATATCCAACCTCCTCTGTATTGAGCAATACTACTTATTTCGATATAATTTACCAAAATCCTTCTGTATCAAGCGAATTTAGCGGAAAATTGTTAAATATATTATATTGACAGCAAAAGTATAATTGTATACAATGATACAAATATACAAACAACCAATTGATCGAATCATGGGGGGTGAACAGTATGCTTGAGTTCAATAGAAAGACCAATACCCTTGAACAGACGCAATACCGCTATTCGCTGCAGGATGTTGAAGTACCGAATCTTTACAGAGAGATATACACTTACGACGAAATCCCAAAGTGTGCTTTCAATCACAGAAGAGTGCCGATGTTCCCGGCTGATGAAATCTGGATCACAGACACGACCTTCAGAGACGGACAGCAATCCAGAGCGCCATACACAGTAGAACAGATCGTAAAGCTGTATGATATGCTGCACAGAATGGGCGGACCGAATGGGATCATCAGGCAGAGTGAGTTTTTCCTGTACAGCGACAGGGATAAGGAAGCAGTGTACAAGTGTCAGGAAAGAGGCTATGCCTATCCGGAGGTAACCAGTTGGATCCGGGCGACGAAAAACGATTTCCAGCTTGCCAAGGATATGGGCATGAAAGAAAGCGGTATTTTGGTCAGTTGTTCCGATTACCATATTTTCAAAAAGCTAAACATGACAAGAAGGCAGGCTCTCGAGCATTATATGGGCATTATAAAAAGCGCAATTGAGGTGGGAATCAAACCGCGATGTCACTTTGAGGATATTACAAGAGCTGATTTCTACGGCTTTGTCGTGCCGTTTGCACTGGAGCTTCGAAAGCTGAGCCAAGAAAGCGGTGTACCTATTAAAATCAGGGCGTGCGACACACTTGGTTATGGCGTTTCCTATCCCGGAGCCGCACTTCCGAGAAGTGTTCCGGGGATCATATACGGTCTTCGGCATCATGCAGGCTTCCCAAGCGAATTGATTGAATGGCATGGGCATAATGATTTTTACAAATCGGTTTCAAACTCTGCCTGTGCCTGGATGTATGGCGCATCCAGCGTAAACTGCTCATTGCTTGGTATCGGTGAGAGAACAGGAAACACGCCGCTTGAGGCTATGGTGATCGAATACGCCCAGCTTCGAGGTACAACGGATGGCATGGACACTACAGTAATCACAGAGATCGCAGAATACTATGAAAAGGAACTGGATTACCCCATCCCAATGAGGACGCCGTTCGTTGGGAGACATTTCAATGTGACGCAGGCCGGTATCCATGCAGATGGGCTGCTGAAGGATGAGGAAATCTACAATATATTCAATACGGACAAATTGCTGAAGAGACCGGTCGGGGTGGCGATCAATCAGACTTCCGGTGTCGCAGGCGTTGCGCATTGGATCAACGGCTTCTTTGGGTTTGAAGGCAGCAAGCGGCTTGATAAGAAGGATCAGAAGGTCGTTAAGCTGAAGGAATGGGTGGATGAGCAATACAGGAGCGGCAGAGTCACGGCTCTCAGTGATGATGAACTGGAAGAAGCGATTAAGAAGCTTGCCCCTGAAATATACGATTTGGTGTTGTAAGAGGTAAGTGCAGCGCAATATGATAGGTGACGCTTTTTCAACACGTTGCAATGAATGCTCTGATGAAATAATAATTTGGGAGGCATAGATATGGGTTTGAATTTGGCACAGAAAATTATCAGCAGGCACCTGATCAGCGGGGAAATGGTTGCGGGAAGTGAGATTTCAATCAGGATTGATCAGACGCTGACGCAGGATTCTACCGGTACGATGGCATATCTTCAATTTGAAGCGATTGGAATTCCAAGAGTCAAAACGAAGAAATCCGTCGCCTATATCGACCATAATACGCTTCAAGCGGGATTTGAAAATGCCGATGATCATAAATATATACAAACAGTAGCCTCAAAGCATGGCATATATTTTTCAAGACCTGGCAACGGTATCTGTCATCAGGTGCACCTGGAGCGCTTTGGCGTGCCCGGAATGACGCTGCTTGGCTCCGATAGTCATACGCCGACAGGCGGCGGCATCGGAATGCTTGCAATTGGCGCCGGCGGTCTTGATGTAGCCGTTGCTATGGGTGGCGGCCCGTACTATATGATGATGCCAAGGGTCTGCAGGGTCACGCTGAAAGGAAAGCTGAAACCATGGGTAACAGCAAAGGACATTATTCTTGAGGTTTTGCGCCTGCTGACCGTCAAGGGAGGAGTAGGCAAGGTGATAGAGTATGCAGGAGAGGGGCTCTCTTCACTGACTGTGCCGGAGAGGGCAACCATTACAAATATGGGAGCCGAATTGGGTGCAACTACCTCCATATTCCCCAGTGATGCGGTCACAAAAGCGTTTTTAAGAGCACAGGACAGAGAAAACGATTGGATAGAGCTTCTACCCGATGCTGATGCGGCGTATGATGAAGAGGTGACGGTAGATCTGGGAAGCCTGGAGCCATTGGCAGCAAGGCCTCACAGCCCGGATAACGTTGCTTCGGTTACACAGATCGGCCCGATAAAGGTGGATCAAGTGGCGATCGGAAGCTGTACCAACTCGTCATGGATGGATATGATCAAGGTCGCACGAATATTGAAGGATAAAACCGTACATCCGGACGTAAGTCTTGTGATTGCACCCGGATCAAGGCAGGTGCTGAACATGCTCGCTAAGGATGGCGCTCTGGCGGATATGGTCGCAGCTGGCGCAAGGATTCTTGAGTCTGCCTGCGGACCGTGCATTGGAATGGGTCAGGCTCCTTCCAGCAACGCTGTTTCTCTGAGAACCTTCAACAGGAACTTTGAGAGAAGAAGCGGAACCAAGTCGGCAAACGTTTATCTGGTGAGTCCTGAAACGGCTGCGGCAAGCGCATTGTCAGGAGTGCTGACCGATCCGCGTACGATGGGTGACGCTCCGGCAATTGTCATGCCGGATAAATTTATGATTAATGATAATATGATACTGGCGCCTGCTCCGGAAAATAATGATGTTGAAGTCGTCAGGGGTCCGAATATTAAGCCGTTCCCGATCAATTCAGAACTTCCTGAAAGCATAGAGGGAGTGGCGTTGATCAAGGTGGGCGATAATATTACGACCGATCACATCATGCCGTCCAATGCCAAGCTGCTGCCGTTCAGATCCAATATTCCATATCTGGCGGAATACTGTCTGGCTCCTTGCGATCCGGAATTTGCCAAACGCGCGAAGGAGAACCATGGAGGCTTCATCATAGGCGGTGACAATTACGGGCAGGGCTCAAGCCGTGAACATGCTGCACTTGCGCCGCTTCAGCTGGGCGTAAAGGGCGTGGTGGCCAAATCCTTTGCAAGGATTCATATGGCCAATCTGATTAATTCCGGAATTCTGCCGATGACATTTGTGGATGAAGCAGACTATGACAGGATCAGACAGGGTGATATAATCGTACTTGAGAATGCCAGAGAGCAGATTAAAGCCGGAAACGGGATCCTTTTGACAAACAGAAGAGATGGGGCGAGGATCAAAGTAAATATCGCGCTCTCTGACAGGCAGATTGACATCATGCTTGCCGGCGGTCTGCTGAATTATACTAAAAATCATGGTTGACAGGGAGTGAAACGAGCTATGGTTGAATATAATGATTCGGATTCGTTCTCAAGTTCGTTGCGGCAAAGAATTTTCCGCCAGATTCAGAACGACATTCTCAACGGCGTCTACGAGCCGGGCGAGAATCTGATTGAAACCAAGCTGTCAGAGGAGCTGGGCGTCAGCCGCACACCTGTGAGGGAAGCGCTCAGGCAGCTAGAGCTTGAGGGACTGGTGCAGTCCGTGCCAAACAAAGGTGTCACTGTGAAGGGTGTGTCAGCTGAGGACATTCAGGACATCTATACCATCAGGATGCTCATTGAGGGTCTTGCTGCAAGGTGGGCGGCGGAAAAGATCACCGATGAGGAGTTGGATGAATTGAAGGAGGCTGTGGATCTGGAGGAGTTTTATACCATGAAAAGCGATTACAGCCATTTGCTCAAGCTTGACACACGGTTCCATGACATCATATTCAAGGCAAGCAAGAGTATGCCGCTGATGCATACGCTCAGCACTTTCCACCATTACGTACAGAAGGCAAGGAAAATATCAATGAGCAGCGCAAAAAGGGCGGCGGAGGTTTTGAGTGAGCACAAGGCTATTTTGCAGGCGATCATCGATAAGGATGCGGCCAGGGCTGAAAAGCTGACAACGGCGCATGTGAAAAATGCCAGCGAGAATCTCCTGAGACAAACAACGAAGGAGTAAGGTAAAATGGCACCGCATTACCCGGAATTGCAACTTTAGTGCAGAATTACGTTTAAAAAAGCCGTATTTTATAGCCAAACTGCCATAAAATACGGTTTATTCGTATCTATATAGTCCTAAAACTGTAAAAACGTGTAGCGCGGTCTGTTTCATCAGTTATCCATGTCACTCTTTATAACTCTCTGTTTGCCATCTCTTCAATACAATACACCTGGTATTACGATGCAAAAAAGACTACCTCAAATTTTGTCTTGAGGTAGTCTTTTAATATCGCTGCGCGAAGCTTATAAAAGGTTAGTTATGCTGCCCGCGGCAGATAAAAAAGCCTCCTTGCAGGAAGCTTTTCAGAGGTAAGCGCTTTTGCTGTTGCAAAACGCTTTGGTGACCCATAGGGGACTCGAACCCCTGTTTCCGCCGTGAGAGGGCGGTGTCTTAACCGCTTGACCAATGGGCCGTTTCTGCAAGAGTTATTATAACACGTGCGTCCGGTCATTTCAATAGTTATTTCTGTATGATAATATATTATCAAAAGGCATCAACAGGCATTCATTTAGTCAAACAGTTTATGTTAACTCATCCGCTATATCACCATATGCTGAAAAAGGAATCTGAATGGATCAGAAAAGTTTCATAAAGGAATTCCAGGTGAAGGCTATCTGATAAGGATCGGTTGTGGTAAAATAACACTTGTGTAAGTGGTAAGAATTGATGCATTTAATGAAAAGGGTTGGTTTACTTCATGAGAGATTATTTTGATATATTGCAGATTCCGGGGAGCGCGACGGATCAGGAGATCAGGAAGGCATACCGGCGTATGCTCAGGCAATATCCGGCACAGCAATATCCAGAGAGGAACCGGGACATAAAGGAAGCATATAAAGTGCTTTGCGATCCTGTTGCGAAAATTGCCTGTTTAGAATTTCATCTTATGGGATCTGAGTCAAAACAGGTTTATTTTGATGCACAGCAATCGATTATTGACAATAGGGCGGGAGAGGCCGTTAAGCTGCTTGAAAAAGCGCTGGATTCAGAGCAGCACAAAGATCATCTTTTTTATCTTCTTGGGATTGCATACATGATTATGGAAAAACCGCGCAAGGCTGTCAGAATATTCGAGCAGGTCATCGGGAATTATCCGGATGACATCCACTTGAAGATATACTATTCGAAAGCCTGTCTGGATGCGAGGCAGTATAAAAAAGCGATCGAAAGTGCGAAGATCGGCTATGAATCAGGAAAGAACAATTTTCTTGCAGTGTACTGTCTGGTGGAGGGATATATCCACACAAAAAAATATGATGAAGCTTCGGATGTCCTGAGAGAAGCTTTTGAAAATCCTGCATTTCACGATCGCCGCTACAATATTTGCGCAAAGCTGTCCTATTCTTTGTTTTTGAACGGTCTGTATGAAGAGAGCCTGCTCTATATGGAAAGGCTCAAGGAGCAGGATGTGGATGAGGATGAAATACTGGAATCGGGAGCGATGTTCCTGGAAATACTCGATTATTATATCGACAGTCAGATGTTTCCGCAGGCAGGACGGTGCGCAGAGCTCATTTTAATGCTGCTGCCCGAGCGGAGCGATATAGCTGAACTAAAAAGGAATATTGAGACTATTTTGAAGCTGGAGCCCGAATACAGCAAATTTGAAGAGGATGATTTTATCCCGGATGGGTTGAAGGGACTGATTGCGAATGAAATTTTTACAGATGCCCTGGCAGGTTTATCGCCGGAGCAGATAATCGCTTATGCAGTGCTGAACGAATATCATATTTTAAATGATTACAGCAGCTATCTTATGGCCCTGCGGTATATGAAAAACAAGTATCCCGGACTGTACAGCCTGAAGACGGATTTTTTGGATGCGATTCAGAATACAAAAGAACGGAAGAAGCTGACGAATAAAAACAAGGCTCTGTTTTACCAATATCAGACTGTGATTGAGGATCTGATGGAGGATTGGGTCGATGAGTACGATGATGAGTATGATGAGTACGATGAAGATTATGACGAGGAATTCGACGAAAAGAACGACGAGGAATACGAGGAAGATGACCACGGCGGAGTCGGTGAAGAGAACGATGGTGTAGACGACGGTGAGTACGACGGGTGATGAATTGAACGGCCTGTATCCATAGGGATGGGGGAGGTTAAGGAAAAAACATGCGTCTGGACAGGGTACTGTCGAATTCTGGATTTGGCAGCAGAAGCGAGATTAGAAAGCTCGCTAAAGAGGGCTTGATCAGGGTAGATGGCAGCACAGTAAAAGAGACATCCATGCACGTGGATCCTGATAACAGCAGAATAGAAATTGGGGGGACGCTTCTCAACTATAGAAGGTTTATTTATATTATGATGAATAAACCGGCCGGAGTGATATCGGCTACAGTTGATAATAAGCACAAGACGGCCATTGACCTGCTGCCTGAGGAATTTTCCTGCTTTGGTCTGTTTCCTGCAGGCAGGCTGGATATTGACACAGAGGGGATGCTACTGCTGACAAACGACGGTCAGATGGCCCATGAACTTCTTTCTCCAAGAAAGCATGTAGATAAAAGGTATTATGCATTAATCGAGGGTGAAGTTATGGATGAAGATGTTAAACGCTTCATTGAAGGCATTGTTCTGGATGATGGATATAAGACCATGCCGGCTGAGCTCGAAATCATTAAGTCAGGAACGCATTCTGAAATCGAACTGACCCTGCATGAAGGGAAATTTCACCAGGTAAAAAGAATGTTCGAGGCTACAGGTAAAAAAGTAATTTATCTGAAGAGAACCCGCATGGGCGGACTTCACCTGGATGACACTCTAAAACCCGGAGAATGCAGGGAATTAACGACTGAAGAAGTAGCTTTGCTGAAGGGGACAGTTCTCAACTATTCGCACGAGCTTGATTTTAAAAAGTAGAGAAACGTCCCCCTCATTTCAAACGGTCCAGAGCAAACTGAAGAATGTCTTCTTCGGTGTATTCGATATCGGGAGCGATACCGGTCCCCTGAATATTGATACCATTGGGGGTGTACCATTTCAGAATCGTAGCTTTTACCGCATAGCCCCTCTTTAGGTCCAGCGTATACTGGCCGATGCCTTTGCCAAATGTTTTGGTTCCGATCAGCTCGACATTGTCCAAGTTATCCTTCAGTGCTGCGATCATATTCTCGGATGAGCTGGCGGAATTCTGGTTTTGCAGGATAATAATCCTGTCATATTTCAGCGGCTGATTTTTGTTTGAACGATAGACAATATCCAGCCATCTGAAATGATCCGTCGCGATGACGGTCTTTTTAGGCAGGAACATGCTTGAGATATTTACCATGACGTCGATATCACCGCCCCGGTTGTCCCGCAGGTCAATAATGATGCTTGGCCTGCTCTGAAGCTTTGATAGGTTCTCATCCATGAATTTATTCGTATATTTTGAAAAATTGGTCAGATTCAGATAAACGGTCCGGTCATTCGGAAATTTGATTTCGGTCCGGTCAGCTTCCTCTTTTTCTACCTGTTTTGATTTTTGCAGACCGGACGGAGTATAAAGGTAAGTGTATTTGTCACCCCGTTCCTGGCGGATTCTGTTTGTGGTCACAGCGATCACAAGATTGTCAAAATTGGCGAAATATCTGCCGTTCACATCTGCCGCCAGTTCCTTTTTATAAACCTCGTCCAGAGTTTCTGTATAGATATAGCTGCTGGTAATGAAATGCTTGAAAGCCAGATAGTCAAAATTCAGATACAGATAAAATGCCGTAAGGGCAATAAAGGTGGTCAATATAACCAGTACGGCATGATATCTTTTTTTATACCGTTTCAGCAAATCTTCACAATTCAGTTCCTTTTTACCGCGCTTATTTTTTAGCATTGCCTAGTTTTCCACATACCTCTTGATTTTCCTTGTTGTTGTTTTTGCAAATTCTTCTTCCCTAAGATCAAAATCCTTAACGTACTTATATATTACAAGGCTCTTGTTTACTTCCTTGACCTCTTTTCGAATAAGCTCATATACTTCCTCGGAGCTTGGCTGATGATCGCCGAATTCGGCTTGAATCGCTTCCAGCTCCGGAACGATTGTGGCGGAAACAACAACATCTCCGTAGACGGGATCATCCTTGCCGAACACGATGCACTCCTTGATAAAAGGACTTTTTGTAAGAAGTGTTTCAATCTCCTCCGGATATATATTCTTACCATTTTTCGTCACAATAACATTCTTTTTTCTGCCGGTGATATGTACAAATTGTGCGCTGTCTATAAAGCCCAGATCGCCTGTGTAAAACCAGCCGTCTTTCAGAACCCTGGCTGTGTTTTCAGGATCTTCATAATAACCCATCATAACATTTGGACCTTTTACAACAATTTCACCTACACCGTCTGCGCCAGGGTTGTCTATTTTTATCTCAAGACCTGGAAGCGGAAGACCCGCAGCTTCATCCTTATAGTCTACATCACGGTTTAATGCTACGATAGGGCTGCATTCGGTGAGGCCATATCCCTGAATGAAAAGAATGCCAAAGCTTCTGAATCCCTTTGCCACTTCGGGGTCGATTCCTGCAGCTCCGCTGATAAGAAGCCTCATATTACCGCCCAGATTGTTGTGAATTGGAGCGAAAAGTTTTCTGGAGATGTCTATCCCAAAACTTTTCAGAAAATTGCTGAGTTTAACGCCGAATTTCAATTTTTTCAGCACTTTGGGATCCTTTGCCGCCTGATCCCAGATTCGTTTGTACATTGCCTCATGGATCAGCGGGACAGCAAGCATGACAGTCGCCTTGGTTTCCTGGAGGTTCTTTGCTATATGCCTCAATCCTTCGCAGAAGGCGACCGCTGCGCCCCGATAAAATGGGCAGAGGAAGCCGCAGGTGTTTTCGTAGGTGTGGTGGAGGGGCAGTACTGATAGGAAAATATCCGATGGAACGATATTTGTCATTGAACTCATGGCCATCAGGTTCTCTGCAATGTTTCTGTGGTTGAGCATGACAGCCTTGGACTTATCAGTGGTTGCCGAGGTGAACAGCAAAATGTTCATTGCTTCGGCATCAATTTCGGCATTAATGAAATCCAGACATCCATCCTCAACCCTTTTCCGACCCTTGTCCACAAGCGACTTGAGTGAAACAAAGCCATTCTCGTCTTCGCCTTCACCATCCATATCTATGTAGTGTTTTATAAAATCGATATGCTTTGATATGTTTATGATATGATCTTTAAGATTACCTGAAAATATTACCGCATCCGCTCTCGAACGGATCAATAGGTTTTCAATTTCGTTTTCTGGAAGCTCCTTGTCAAGTGGAACCACGATTCCGGTTCCGTTTATTACCGCCATATATGAGACTACCCAATCATATCGGTTTTCACTGATGATGGCTATTCTTCCGCCTTTCAGACCCATATCGAGCAATGCCGTACCTAATGCATCGACTTCTGTTTTAAATTGTCTGAAAGTAATGGGTTTAAATTTGTCATTGCCTTTAAATTTTTGCAGAAAAGCTGTCCTGTCGCTAAACAGCTCTGAGCTTGAATCCAGTACTTCTTTAATAGATCTGATTTTTCTCACATCATACAATGGAATATTTTTCATAGTAACCTCCATTTCGATACTACCATGCTGGCAGAAACGATACAAATAATGCCCACTACCACATTATATAACATTCGAGCGCATTATAAAAGAGAAATAAAGGGTTACAAGTCAATGGGCATAGGCTAAAAAAAGAGAGCCTTGCGACTCTCCTTTCCGATTTTCACATTACCATCTGTTCCCGGAATCATATCCGCGTCCGGAATTACCAAAACCACCATTACCACCCCTGCGCTGAGCCTTTTTTGCTCTTCTGCAATCAGGGCACCTCTGCGGTTCGTTTTCGAATCCTTTTTCCTTGTAGAAAGCCTGTTCGCCTTCAGAAAAAATAAATTCATTGTTGCAGTCTTTGCAGTTCAAAGTCTTGTCTGCCATATAAAACCCTCCTCTTATTTGGATTTAACTGATCTAGACTTATTACTCCAACAATCCAAATGAGAAAAGGAGGGTTCGGTCTACAAACAAATTAAATCGTGCACTGTATCGCCTCCCGATACGAATAAATTATAACATGTTGAAAACTGTTTTACAAGCAAAATATTGGAAATTTCTTATGTGTTTCCATATTACTTAATTGTAAAGTAAAATCCACCCCCATTTTATTATTAGTCGTGTCGGCTTATAAATACCTTTTGTTCGATTCTGCAAGCATCCCTCAGGCAGTAATTGAAGCAGCAAGGATCGACGGCGCGGGGGAATTCCGCATACTGTGCATGGTGGTTCTGCCAATGTCTTTACCTATTGTATCGACCCTGGCTTTGCTGGTTGGTTATTCATGAAAAGCAGCGCCAGTACCGGGTTAAACATCGATTCGAGCACTTTGCCTTCCACAGGCATAAAAATGGCTGTTGCAGTGATGGGAGCGTTTCCGAACTATATCACCCGTGAGGACGTAGCCTATATGGCAGAGTTGGGCTATAACTCCGTACGTATCCCGATAAACTGGAGGATACTGATGGAGGATTTATGCTTAATTCCCGTCAGTGGCTTAATACACGATTTTTGTCACTACGATTTCGGAAGCGATACGCGGCCACACAGCAGGATCCTCCATGCCGAGCCTCCAAAGCGCCACGCCTGAAATTCCCTGCTGCCATGCCAGCCTGAGCTTTGCGATCAAGCTCTCTGCATTCTCAAACCATACTTCATGCTTATTTCCCTGATCGTCTGTGTAGGAGAACATAGGCGTTAACGTATCCTGATCAAAGGTAATGCTCTGCCCATATCGCTGCGCAAGTTCCGCTGCCATTTCGTATGTGACATAGGTATTCCGGCCGGTTGTCAGGTTAAAGTCAAATCCGAACACCGAAATAGCTGCCACTATTTTTTCCGCCGGCATTTTTGTTAATGTATACGCAATAACCTTATTCATCCAACCGCTTGATACAACCGGGCCGGGACCGCTTCCAGGCCAGCCGTGTTCATTATAAAGCATGACGATAAACTGGTCGACGGCTGCACCGATTACCTCATAATCAAATGGATCTGAAAACGGATTAAAAGGCGGATAATCCCTGATGCGCGCGGGGACTGAAGCAGACAGGAAATACCCGCGGCTTTTCATTGCGCGGCCGAGTTCAGTATAAAACTCTGACAGTCTTTCGCTGTCGTCCATATAGACGTCCTCAATATCAATATTGACGCCGTCGAAGCCAAACCTGTCGATCAGTGCAATAATATTGTCAATAGCGGTACGTCGGCTTTCTGGTGTGGCAAGCATGGCCTTCACGACCTCCCGGCTGGCCTCCTGACCGCCTTCGCCATAAAGCAGATTATGTATGACAGGCATGATCATGACATTATTTCTGTGAGCAATGGCGACCAGGGTCTCAACTTCGTTATCCGTAAATTGGCCGAACTTTTCAATAGATGTAGGATCCTCCTGACTGAACCTGTACATAAACAGTGGCAGAACCGATATTTGTGAAGTGTTATTCACAAAGGAACGATATGAACTCGGAAGCGCAGGACCTTCCTGCAGTGTATAAAATCCAGTTAAGGACAAAATGGGTTTTGAACCATCATAAACTCTTAAATTGACCAGGTTGCGCGAAACCCAGCCGACATTGCCGTTATGAAGTGAAACCTGTATCCAGTCACGGTTTGTTCCGATGACAGGAAGCCTTGCGGAGGAAGTGACAGTCTGGATAACTCCGTAATTTGTGCCGGCGCCGCTGCGGATATTGGCCCGGCCTACGTTAACCACAGCTTCCGTATACTGTGGAATGACAAGCCGCTGCCCGATTGACAGTTCTGTGCTTTGCAGTCTGTTGAGCTGCACAATGCTTTCAACCAATGTGTTATACTGGTTTGCGATCTGATACAGCGAATCCCCCTGCTGTACGGTATATGTAATCACTTTCGATACCTGTATAGGGATAAAGAGTAACTGGCCTGTGAAGATTTCATCATCTGTTAGCTGGTTGGCGGTGGAAATCTGCCGGGCTGAGATCCCGAACTTCTCTGCTATCGAGAAAACTGTATCCCCGGGTTGTACGGTGTACCACATAAACTCACCCTTATTCGTTATTGATACACCATTATATTCGATAGTTTGTGAATATGTGAGGGGACGTTTCTCAACCTTACGTAAGGAGAAGCTGGGAAGTGAACGTGATACCGATGGTGATTCTCATGCCCGCTCTAGGCTGAGAAACGGTGAGGCCGAGAGAAGTCCAAGATTGAGAAACGTCCCCCCGGAATTAAGGTTGAGAAACGTCCCCCGAAGTCTCCCCCGAATCCCCCCGGAATTCCCCTGGAAATCGTCAGGTATAAATGCTATAATTGTATAAATAATGAATCACAATGAATTAGCAGTAGAAAATTAGCAGTATAAATTTAGAGGTATGCGTAGCAATGGGAGGGGGATTATTAGTGGCTTTTGAATGGAAGGATCGTTATAGTTTGAACATCGGGGAGATCGACAAACAACATAAACGTCTCTTTGAAATTGGGGCAAGGGTGTATGACCTCGCGGTATTAAGTGATTCATATGACCATTATGATGAGATACTGGAGATGCTGAATGAACTGCTTGAGTACACCGAGTATCATTTCAGGTATGAAGAAAACATTATGAAAATTCACAAATATGCAGGGTATAACCAACAACTGCGGGAACATGAATTTTACGTCAATAAAATTAAAAGCATTTCCACCAGAGATATTGACGAAGACCAGCATCAGGCGATTATTGACATCGTTGATTTTCTTTCGGAGTGGATCGGCAGCCATATTTTATTGGAGGATCGCAAATATGCCGCCTATTTCCAGGAGAATGGCATTGTGATCTGAGCGGCGCGGCATCGGTTATTCTCTGATCAGTATATCCGTAACGCGCTTATTTTCCATAATTTCCTCAATTGATTGAACGCCGTACTGCTTCAATATTTTCATCACGTTAAGGTTGTCAAAGGGGGTCATGATCAGCGAATCCTCGCCGAATTCATTGACGATCATTGTTGCTTTGCCAATTTCTATATTTGTCCTTGGACCGCCGACACATCCGCCTATACAGCCCATGCCCTCAATAAAGTTGGCGCTGATATCATTTCCTGCTGAAAGGTCATCTAATATCTGCTTGCAGTTTTTCACGCCATCGATGCGCTTTGCTTTCAGTTTAATAACTCTCTTGGGTTCAAGGCGGTTCACTACTGTTTTGACAGAAAAACTGACGCCGCCTGACTTGGCATACAACCGTCCCCCCAGAGAGGCCTGGTCCTTTTCGTCTCCTATCAGATCTGCCGGATTGATTTCAAGGGCGTTAAAAATTTCCGCCAACTCCCTGAAGTTAATGACAAAGTCAATGGCGCCCTTCAATTCAGGCTCGGTGATCTCATTCTTTTTAGCAATGCAGGGCGCAAAGAAAACAACCTTTGCATCCTTGTACAAATCCTTTAAAAACCTTCCGGAGGCAATCATAGGAGAGACAGAAGGGGACATATGCCTGTACATGTCGGGGTAGCCCTTTTTAGTTAGATTGAACCAGATTGGGCAGCAACAGCTGGTCAGGTAGAAATCTTCTTCTGACTTGACGAGGTGATTGAATTCAAAGGCTTCACGAATGGTAAGTATATCTGCAAACATTGCCACCTCAATCATATCGTCGAAACCCATCAGCCGGAAGGCTGTTCTCAGCTGGCCGAGAGTAACGTTGTCGCCGAATTGTCCTGCTATGGCCGGAGCTACTGCAGCAAATATCTTCGTATTCTTGTCTTTCAGCAGATCGATAAGTGGGAGAAACTCAATCTTGTCCGCTAAAGCACCGAAATCACAGCTAACCACACATTGTCCGCAGCCCAGACATTTGTTGTCCACGATAACAGGCCCCTCACTGCGGCGATAAATCTGAGCCTCGTATTTACATGTTGTGCTGCAGTTATCATTATCGCAAAATTCACAGGCGCCATTAATTTTTGCCACAATCGGTTCAGCTATGGCTTCTGATCTTCTGACAATATCCAACTCATCCGTGAATTCCTTATCGCCTCTGGGATCAAGACCCATAGCGATACGGATGTGATCCTTGATAAACGGCATATCACGCGCTGTAAAGCTGTATTTATCTCTGATATCCTCTGTTAGCCGGTTAATATCATCAACGCTGTTCAACTGCCCATTCCAATACAGTCTGACAAGTTCGCCGAATATCTTCATTCTCTTTTCCTGAAAGCCCGAAAACCGATTCTCTATCTGGAATCACCCCTGCATTCTGTTTATTGTTTTGTTATTTTGTGTATTTTTTTATTATAATATTTTTGTGTTTCTTAGCACCTTATAAAAAACCATCAGAAAAGTAAAGTATATCATACCGGTGAATCCAAATGCCTGTAGTCCGATAAATATTGCGATCAGCGTTGCTGCGGGATGGATTCCCAATGAAGTTGAAACGACTTTTGGTTCTACTATCTGTCTTACAATACTAATCAATATGAAAAGTACTAAAATACCGATGCCGGTAAAGTAATTGCCGGTCAGCAGGTAAACCGCAGCCAAAGGAAGATATATCAACCCGATGCCCAGCACCGGAAGGATATCTGCGAATGCACATATGATACTTAATATGACAGCATATTTTACACCCAATATAGAAAACCCGATCAGCGTCTGGAGGAAAGTAAGAAAATAAATGAAGAAATATGCTTTTATGTATTTCGAAAGCATTTTTAAGCCCTGGCTCCAAACCTTTTCGATTTTCTCTCTCCCGGTATCAGTAAAGATTGTCAGAAATTTTTTCTTAATGCTGGTCATATCTCTTGTGAAGAAATAAGTTGAGAGAACAACCAGAAATATTATTGTAATCCACATAGGCACGGACAACGCGATCGATAAAAAAGTGCTCAGACTTTTCCCGGCGATATCCAGGCCATTTTTTAATATGCCGGTCAATTGGCTGCTATTTTTCTCAATAAATGAGGGATCAATATTTTGAAAGTAGACAGTGATTTCGTTCAAAATATTGCGTATAGGATCAAGAATAACGTTCAGGTTCGCTGATGATAAGTTTTTCAGCAGATGCATCGCTTCGGAAATAATGCTGTAAAATAACAGCGCCAGAATTACAAATATTAAAAGATAAACAACAACAGAAGCTAAAAGTGCGGGGACGTTTCTCTTAAATTTAAGTTTTGTTCTGAAGAACTTTGTCACAGGCTGTATCAGAAACGCAATTGCAAAGGCAACAATAAAAGGGAAGGTATAAGCGCGAGTTAAGTATATCAACGAAAACAAGAGTGTGTAAATTAGAAAAAAGATACCAAATTTTTTTAGATCCTTGATAAATTCATTATCAAACATATATCACCTCAGATGCCTCCGCATTTCGTAATATCATGAGCACGGGGTTATGTAGCCCCCGGTTTTGAAATTACTACTACACTATATACTTACGAAATTACTATATTACATGAAGAATGTCAATGAGTGGGGACGTGTTCCTGACATTATTTTCAACCCCATTCGTAATATGTATTGCAGACTCCATAGCAAATTATACCAACAGAACATATGTTTGTAAAGAATTTCCTGGAAAATTGGGCAATACTGTAGTATTGTAGAGAGAAACGTCCCCCCAAAGGAGCCGAGTATGAAACCGTCAGAATTGATGAATATTGCGCTGAGAGCAGGAGAAATCATGCTTTCGAGTGGTGCAGAAATATACCGGGTCGAGGAAACAATCGTAAGGATCAGCAGTTGCTACCATGTGCCGTGCGAGAGCTTTGTTCTGCCGACGGGAATATTTATTTCAATACAAAATGAGGATGGCAATGCTCATACAGCTTTCAAACGAATTCGCGACCGCAAGGTCGATCTGAACAGGATCGATAGGGTGAACAGCCTTTCAAGAAGCCTGCAGAGTAACAAATTGAGTTATAAGGAAATTGTGGCGGAACTGGATGAAATCGAATCGGGCAAGCAGTATATTTTGCCTTTGAGAGTTGCCGCCGCAGCTACCAGCTCATTTGTGTTTACAGTACTGTTTCGCGGCAGCTGGCACGATGGAGTGGCAGCTCTCATTATTGGTGCTTTTACATATCTTTTGCGTGAAATATTAGTAAGAAAGGGTTTCTTTCAGTTTATGGAGGTTTTTCTGGCCGGTCTCGTTGCAGGTCTTCTCAGTTCGGCGGCAGTTCAATATTTTCCTTTCCTGAACGAGTACAAAATTATTATCGGTTCAGTGATACTGTACCTGCCTGGAATATCTATAACCAATGGAATCAAGGATGCTTTGTACGGAGATTTGGTTGCCAGCCTGACCAGATTGGGTGAAGCACTGCTGTTGGTTGCAATTTTAGTTGCCGGCGTTAGCATTGCGATTGCGCTCGGAATAGGATGGCGGTGATGAGATGCTTATTCTGTTATTGGCTTTATTGGGAAGTGTTACCTCAGGACTGACATTTAATGTGAGAGGTTATAAATTAGTATTTACCGGTCTTTCAGGTGCGATCGGATATCTGGGATACTTTTTGATGCTTAACTGGACAGGCCAGTCCGTACTTTCTATCTTCATAGGAGCTGTGGTAGTCGGCTTTTATAGTGAAATTGCCGCAAGGCTGCTGAGGTCGCCATCCACTGTTTTCTCCATTCCCGGGATATTAATTCTTGTACCTGGTATTACGGCCTATGAAGCAATAACGCTGCTTACAGGTAATAGGCTGAGTGAAGGGTTTGGAAAAATTATAGAAACAATGAATGGAGCAGGTGCTATCGCCTTCGGCATTCTTATTGTTACTGCATTTTTCAGATTCCAGTCGAAGATTAATACTGGGAAATTGCGATGAACAGTCAATTAGTGGGGAGCTATATATTTTGGCTTAAACTGTAAAAAGGACCGCATTATGAATTTCATGATGAAGTCCTTTTACGCTTAATGCTTTAATGCTGCAATGCTTATTGCCAGCTACGCCTGATGCTTGCTCTTGTGAGGTTTGTCAACATTTTATCCGCCCCACATATCAACTCGGTCGCATAAATTGCTGTGTCCAATAGCATACCCCGTTCTTATTTTTTGCCAGACCAACGCCGATCTCAGAGAAGGAACTGCTCATGATATTACTCCTGTGTCCGGGTGAATTCATCCAATCCTGCATGACCTCAGCAGGAGTCCTTTGGCCGTAGGCAATATTTTCACCGGCAGCTGTAAATCTCAGTCCGAAGTTTTCCATCATCTGAAACGGTGTGCCGTATGTCGGTGAGTTGTGACTGAAATAGCCCTTGCTTGCCATGTCTGCAGACTTGTATCTCGCTACACGACTAAGCTGCCAGTTTGTTTTCAGAGCTGGGAGTCCGGCTTTTGCTCTTTGTACATTTACAAGCCGAATGACTTCATTTTCCTGGGATGCTGTAGTAACCGCAGGTATATTGATCTTTTGACCGGGATATATCAGCGCAGGGTTTTTGATCTGGGTGTTTGCAGATATGATTTCGCTTAGCCCGACCTGGTACTTAACGGCTATTTTCCATAAGGTGTCTCCAGACTTAACGGTATAAGTCGATTGAGCGAACACTGATGTGTAGAAAGCCATTACAAAAATGAGTATCAAAACTGCTCTTTTTTTCATTTAATCACCTCAAAGATAGCATTTTAAAAACAATGTGGAAATATGCTGGGAATATAAATCATGCTTGTAAATTCATAGATACACATAAAACTTGACTTTAAAATTTCTTTAATGAATAATGAATACAGTGGAATAATCGCCGGGAGATGGTTACAGATGACAAAAGAAAAGAAACCTGTAGTGTACGGAAATGAAAGCATTTCTTCTTTAAAGGGGGCCGACAGGGTTCGGCTGAGGCCGGGTGTTATTTTCGGTTCGGACGGCATCGAGGGCTGCCAGCATTCTTTTTTCGAAATTCTATCCAATTCAATAGACGAAGCGCGTGAAGGCTTTGGTGATAAAATTGAAGTTATACGCCATACGGACCGTTCCATCACTGTCAGGGATTATGGACGCGGTATTCCCGTGGACTTTAATACGAAGGAAGACCGATATAATTGGGAATTGGTGTTTTGTGAGCTGTATGCCGGCGGCAAATATCAGAACAATTCGGGAGAGAACTATGAATTCAGCCTTGGACTGAACGGACTTGGCAGCTGTGCGACGCAGTACAGCTCTGAATATATGGACGTTACAGTGTTCAGGGACGGCTACAGATACGACCTTCATTTTGAAAAGGGTGAAAATGTCGGCGGTCTGATCAAGGAAAAGTTTAAGTACCAGAGTACCGGCACTATCCAAAGATGGAAGCCTGATCTGGAAGTGTTTACGGAAACAAATATTCCTCTGGAATATTTCACCACTGTTCTGAAGAAACAGGCGGTTGTTAATGCAGGACTTCAATTCATTCTGACGGATGAGGCCACAGGTGAAACCTTTGAATTCTGCTATGAGAACGGTATTGTGGATTATATTGCCGAAGTCAGCGGTGAAAAAGGCTTTACCGGCACACAATTTTTTGAATCCTCCGCCAAAGGCAGAGATCGTGATGACAAACCGGAGTACAGGGTCAAGATGCAGGTTGCCTTCTGTTTTAACAATGAGATCAATCTCCTTGAGTATTATCACAATTCTAGTTTTCTCGAGTACGGCGGTTCTCCGGATCGCGCGGTCAAGGCGGCCTTTGTCAATGAGATAGACAAGTGCATCAAAAACAAGGGCAAGTATAATAAGGATGAGGCAAAGATCACGTTTGCCGATATCCAGGACAGCCTTGTGCTGGTGACAAACTCGTTTTCCACGATTACCAGCTACGAAAACCAGACTAAGAAGTCAATTACCAATAAATTTATTCAAGAAGCAATGACTGATTTCCTCAGACAACAGTTGGAAATCTATCTGATTGAAAACAAGATCGAAAGCGATAAAATTGTCGAGCAAATACTTGTCAACAAGCGAAGCCGTGAAACTGCCGAGAGAACAAGGATCAATATTAAGAAAAAGCTTGGCGGAACCATTGACATGGCAAACAGGGTCAAAAAGTTTGTGGACTGCCGGACGAAGGATGTTAATAAGCGTGAGATCTACATCGTGGAGGGCGACTCGGCGCTTGGCTCGTGTAAAATGGGCAGGGACGCAGAATTTCAGGCGATCATGCCGGTC
Organism: Bacillota bacterium; assembly: GCA_023435745.1. Classification (GTDB taxonomy): domain Bacteria; phylum Bacillota; class Clostridia; order Acetivibrionales; family DTU013; genus JAEYRF01. The sequence goes on from JAEZMD010000001.1 coordinate 53,530, forward strand.
AGAGGGAAGATTCTGAATTGCCTTAAGGCTGAGTACGACAGTATTTTTAAAAATGAAATTATTGTGGATCTTCTGAAAGTATTGGGGTGCGGTGTTGAAATCAAATCGAAGCATAATAAAGACCTGAACACCTTTGATCTAAGCAATCTTCGATGGCACAAGATCATTATATGTACGGATGCCGATGTGGACGGATTCCAGATCAGAACGCTGATTTTGGCGATGCTGTACAGACTTGTGCCAACGCTCATTCAGGAGGGGAAAGTCTTTATCGCGGAGTCGCCTCTGTTTGAGATTACCAGCAAGGGCAAGACCTATTTTGCCTACACGGAAAAGGAAAAGACTGAGATACTTGCGAAGCTGGGCGAAAACAAATACACAATCCAGCGCTCCAAAGGACTTGGTGAGAATGAGCCGGAAATGATGTGGCTGACTACCATGAATCCTGAAACGCGTAGATTGATCAATGTAGTGCCGGACGATATTGAAAAAACCGAACTGATGTTTGACCTGCTGCTGGGGGATAACCTGCAGGGCAGAAAAAGCTACATCGAAGAAAACGGAACGCTTTATATGGACATGATCGACGTCAGCTGACGGCGATATCGGAGGAACGATTATGGCGGATAAAAATTTGGTGAAACAGAAAATACCGGATACGCTGGTGGAGAATTACATGCCATATGCGATGAGCGTTATTGTGTCGCGCGCCATTCCGGAGATCGACGGCTTCAAGCCATCGCACAGGAAGCTGTTATATACGATGTACAAGATGGGGCTGCTGACCGGCAACAGGACGAAATCAGCAAATGTGGTAGGTCAGACTATGAAGCTGAATCCACATGGTGACATGGCCATATATGAGACGATGGTCAGGCTTACAAGAGGGAACGGTGCTTTACTTCATGCTTACGTCGATTCAAAGGGCAACATGGGGCGGCAATACTCCAGGGACATGCGCTTTGCTGCGTCTCGTTATACAGAGGTTAAGCTGGAGAAAATCTGTGAGGAGCTATTCCGTGATTTAGAAAAAAATACAGTGGACTTTATGGATAACTATGACGGAACGTTAAAGGAGCCCACACTTCTTCCGGCAACCTTTCCAAGTGTTCTGGTCAATGCGAATCAAGGCATCGCAGTAGGTATGGCAAGCAATCTGTGCAGCTTCAACCTTAAGGAGATATGCGAGGCGGCAGTTGCATATATCATGGATGAAAACGTAGATTTTATTCAGTACATAAAAGGTCCTGATTTCTCAACGGGAGGCTACCTGATCTATAATGAAAACGATATGCGGGAAATCTATGAAACAGGTAGGGGCGGCTTCAAGGTAAGGGCAAAATACAATTACGACAAGCAAAACAGCTGCATTGAGATCGTAGAGATCCCCTATACAACAACGTCTGAAGCTATTATTGATTCGATTATTGAACTTGTGAAGAATGGAAAAATTAAGGATATTCTTGATGTTAGAGATGAAACAGATCTGGATGGGCTCAAAATAACGTTAGATATAAGGAAAAGTGCTGATCCCGATTCGATTATGAATAAATTGTTCAAGCTGACAGCGCTGCAGGACACATTCAGCTGCAATTTCAACATCCTTGTATCGGGTGCTCCGAAAGTAATGGGGATACGGACAATCCTGAAGGAATGGCTGGCTTTCCGGATTGGCTGCATCAAAAGACAAACGCAGTTTGACATTGACAAAAAAGAAGAAAAGCTCCACCTGCTGCTTGGCTTACGCAAGATTCTTCTAGACATTGACAAGGCAATAGCGATTATCAGAAATTCACACAATGATGCACAGGTTATTCCTAACCTGATGGAGGGCTTTGACATTGACAGGGTGCAGGCTGAATTCATAGCTGAGATCAAGCTTCGCAACCTGAACAGGGAGTATATATTGAACCGGGTGGGTGAAGTAGATTCTCTGAAAAAGGAAATCGCCGACCTTAAGGATATATGTAAAAATGAAGACAGGATCAGAAAAATTATTGTTAAGCAGCTAAATGAGGTCGCAAAAAAATACGGCCAGCCAAGGAAAACAGAAATTATCCAGGAAACGCATCTGGAAGAAATCACGGAAGAACATATGATAGAGGACTACAATCTGAAACTCTTTTTAACTGAGCAGAATTATCTTAAGAAGATCCCGCTTGTTTCACTGCGTGCTAATCCTGAGCATAAGCTCAAAGAGGACGACCGTATCATACAGGAGGTTGAAACACGCAACAAAGCGGAGCTGCTGCTGTTCTCCGACAGACAGACGGTCTACAAGCTGCGCATATACGATATTCCGGATTGTAAAGCAAGTACCCTAGGAGAATATCTAACGAATTTGCTCCAATTGGACGAGGGAGAAAGAATAATCTACATCATTTCGACAGACAATTACGCGGGATGGGTGCTTTTCTCGTTCGAAAACGGCAAGAGCGCAAAGATTGAAATGAGCAGCTATGCGACTAAGACAAACAGAAAAAAATTAGCAAATGCCTATTCTGACACCTCTGCGTTGATAGATATAAGATATCTTGAGTCGGATATGGATTTGGTTGCCTTTAGCAATATCAACAAGGTACTGATATTTAATACAGGCAATATAAATCCGAAAACCACCCGCAACTCACAGGGGGTTCAGGTGATGAAGGAGAAGAAGGGAAGCAGGATGTGTTATGTAAAGACAATCGAAGAGTCAGGCATCAAGAACCCGGATTATTACCGGACCAGAAGCATTCCTGCGGTGGGCTGCTATTTCAGGGAAGAAGATGCAGAGGATAAACAGCTCACGATACCGCTTGATGAGTAAGCGTCAGTTTACATGAGATAATAATAAGCGAGAGGTATATTTTTTGGATATTGAAAAATCAGTCAAAGGTAAAAGAGTCAGGCTGGCCATCTATATTGTTCTGATATTTGCATTTATTAGTGTTATTGCTTATGTTGGGATCAGGTTCGGTCCTCAGATTACTGAGCTGGCAAAAAAACCGGAAGGCCTCGCCAGACTACTGAATTCGTACGGCTGGAAAGGTGTGCTTGTGTTTATCGGAATTCAGATTCTGCAGGTGGTTGTTGCTGCTATACCCGGAGAATTTGTACAGATAGCAGGCGGATATATATATGGGACATGGTTAGGAACTCTGTACTCGTTAACTGGGATTGTACTCGGCTCGGTACTGGTCTTTTTTATAGCACGTTTTCTGGGGTATCCGGTAGTTAGATTGTTTGTTTCTTCAAAACAAATGGAAAAATACAACTTCATGATAAATAATAAAAAAACTGATGCTGCGATGTTTGTATTATTTCTAATCCCGGGGATACCCAAGGATGTACTGACCTATATAGCGGGAATTACACCGGTCAAGCCTTTGAAGTTTTTTGCCATTATCACGATTGGCAGGCTTCCGGCACTGCTCGCTTCCTCTTACATAGGCAGCAGCACAGAAAAAGGCAATTATGTTATAGTAATTCTACTTTCCGTGGCTGCAATCATTCTGTTCGCTGCTGGAATTCTTCTAAAGGACAGGATTATTAATATAGTCCATAAAATAACCGGAAGCGATAGTGAACCGGATCAGCATCAATAAATGTCCACGCGGCAATAGATGTTCACACAGCAATAAATATTTATGTGGATATTAACCTGGAATTATTCAAGGTCTTCTGCTATGTAGTTAGACCGGAAAGTATATCAAAAGCCTCACAGGAGCCTTTTATTTCCAGCCCGCCGTAAGCCAGTCCATAAAACAACTTGAGATAAAACTCGTAGGTCAGATCTTCATCAGGACTCCGAAGGGAATAACTCTTACACCTGAAGGTGAGGTTCTGTATAAATACATTGAACAAGGCTATACCATGATTAGTAACTATTGCACAGCTATTTGCAGAAGCTGTTCTCAGGATTCACAACAACATTTCCATAAGCCCCTTGTTTAATGCACTGCCGGAAAAATTAATGCAATTGTCAGAATGACATATCAAAACAAGGTTACTGCAGCCTTGTAAAAATTAATCGGGTTAATAGTAAGTCATAGAAAAAAATGAGTAAAAATTGCGAATGTGTTCAACTTTTGTGGGCAAATCCATATGAAATCTGATCACAAACGAAAATTTTGCTCATATCCATATAAAAACCTGAACACAAACGAATATCTTGCACACCTCCATTGTGAAACCTAAACACAAACGAATATCTTGCACATTTTCGCCCTAATTGTTGGAGAATAATACAAATAAAAAGGAAATATTGGAAATATTGGATATCCTGTTGTATAATTCTTATATGAAAAAATATTTGAGTCATTTTTCGGCTGCTGCCGTTTGGAACATCCCATATAGTGAAGTCATACTTGGACCTGAGATAGCTGAAACAAACCCAGTCGATTTTACAGTTTCCGAATACAGCGAGAGAACTCAAAAAAAAGGCCATATCATCCACTTGTGCAGGGTTCCTCTGCCGACCGGCTCGGTTATACTGAAAAGCGGTAAAATGATTGTATCACCCGAATTGCTGTTCCTTCAACTGGCGAGCAAATTAGAAATTCATCGGCTTATATTGCTCGGATTACAGCTTTGTTCTCATCCGCCGGGCAAACCTTCCAATGCAATTACGACAAAGCAAAAACTCAAAACTTTTCTTGGAAAAGTCTCTGGCTACCATGGACACAAAAAAGCCGTGCGAGCGGTAAAATATATAGAAGATGGTTCCGCATCCATTATGGAATCGATAGCATATATGATTCTGACACTGCCGAATGCCATGGGGGGCTATGGACTTGGCGATGCCGTTTTCAACTATGAGATCAAGCTTAAAGACGAAGATGGTAAACGTCTTGGCCTAAAACGCTGCTTTGCAGATCTATACTATAAGCAAGCAAAGCTGGCCGTCGAATATGAGAGCTTCGCTTTTCACAATAGTCCATCTGAACAGGGTAAAGATATGAGGCGGGCGACAACCCTTAACAGACAGGGTGTTAAAGTAATGCGTTTGAGCACTATTCAGCTGTATAATAAGGACGCTTGCAGGGATTTTGCTATCAATCTCGCGTCTGGTCTTGGAAAACGTATGCAAATCCGAACAAAAAAGTTCGGCGAGATGCATTTGCTCCTCCGGACATTGCTGCCAGCGGAAAACCTGTCTCCGTAACCAATGGCGGAGAACCTCGGTAAGGAGAACTCAATATAGTAGGGAAGGGAACAGGTAAATAAATTTTTTATTTACAGTTCGAACCAGTACCAATTTGTAAGGTTGAATTACTTCGTGTTATTTATACTAAATACTGCGATATCTGAAAAATTCGTCGTATAAAGCACATACGGCCTTGTTGCATTCGCTTGCTCTGACGCCGAAAATCATACTGACTTCGGATGGCCCCTGACTGATCATTTCCAGGTTAATCCCGGCAGCAGCCAATGATCCTGAAGCACGTGAAGTAATACCCCGCGTGTTGCGCATTCCTTCGCCAACGATCATAACAAGCGCCAGATCTCTCACTACAGAGATATCATCTGTATGCAGTTCATTCTGTATCCGCTCAACGATCCTTTTTTCTTTATGCTCATCCAGAAAGCTCTGCTTTAAAATAATTGACAAGTTGTCGATTCCGGAAGGCATGTGATCAAATGGAATGTGCTCCTCTTCAAGTATTTGTAATATTCTACGGGCAAAACCGACTTCGCGGTTCATAAGGTATTTGCTGATGTAGATAAAGCAAAAGCCGGTATCGCCTGCGATTCCTACAACAGGCGATAAGATGCTGTGACGGTCCTTGACAATTGTCGTCCCCGGAGAAGCAGGATTATTTGTGTTTTTTATGCATACAGGTATTCCCTTCTGGTAAACCGGCACCAGCGCTTCTTCGTGGAACACGCTGAAACCGGCGTAGGAAAGTTCTCGCATTTCTCTGTAAGTCAGCTCGTAAATAGGTTCAGGAGAGTTGATCAGATTTGGGTTGACCGAGTAGACATGGTCAACATCAGTAAAGTTTTCATATAGATCTGCATGAACTGCAGCAGCTACAATGGAACCGGTTATGTCAGAGCCGCCCCTGGGCAGTGTAACAATATCACCTTTTTCGGAATATCCAAAGAAACCGGGAAATATAGTAATCCCGCTATAATCAGCAAGGGCTTTCAGATTGTCATAGGATTGTGGAAGCACCTGAGCATTGCCGAATTCGTCACTGAGCAGTAAACCTGCATCTCCGGGGTTTACATAACGAGCATCTGTACCGATGCTTTGCAGATAAGCTGCAACAAGCCTTGCACAATTGTCCTCACCTGCAGCCTTCAGACTGTCCATATATTTTCCTTTGTCACTTTTATCCCCTTCAACTCTAGCTTTTAAATCATCGGCAATGGTCTGAACAATACTACCGGTTACGTTAAGCTCGGCTGCTATATCTGCAAACCGATTAGTAACAGCCTCCAATTCACTTTGTGCGGAATCCTTTTCAAGACCTGCCTTTGCACATGCGATCAGCATATCGGTGACCTTGATATCCTCCTTATGCCGCTTGCCGGGCGCAGATACGACAGCTATTCTGCGCTCAGGATCGGATGTGATAATTGAACAGACCTTTTTTATTTGATCGGCAGACGCCAGCGAAGTTCCTCCGAATTTTGAAACTTTCATCAATAAAACCTCCACGAACCAATATATTTCATCCTATTATCACATCACCAAAACAGGTCTGTCAATAAAAAAAATGGGGGGACGTTTCTCAACTATCAAAAATGGGGGGACGTTTCTCAACTATCAAAGTGGACATTAACAAAAGCAAAAGCAAGAATTAGCGGCTTTAGTTGAGAAACGTCCCCCAAAAGTCCAAAGTCCCTCCCCAAAAGTTTTTCGCCCAAAAAATTCAGCGAAGAAACGTCCCCTCGTTTTAGAACATCTGTTTGCATTCATATAAACATATGTTATAATTGTAAAGCTGGGTTTTATACTGTGTAATATTGTAATGGACAAGGCTGAATGAGCTATTATAAAATAGAGTATTGTGCAGCGTACCATACGGAGGAGTTATGCCAGAGTTTAAGATTGTTTCAGATTATTCAATGTGCGGGGATCAGAATGATGCCGTGGACAACCTTGTCAAGGGATTGAACAGGGGCTACAGGCATCAGACACTGCTGGGGGTTACAGGTTCGGGAAAGACCTTTACCATGGCAAATGTCATCGAGCGCGTTCAGAGGCCAACGCTGGTCATTGCGCATAATAAAACACTGGCCGCCCAGCTGTGCAGCGAGTTCAGGGAATTTTTCCCGAATAATGCCGTTGAATACTTTGTCAGCTATTATGATTATTATCAGCCGGAGGCCTACATTGCTTCTACGGATACTTATATAGAGAAGGACTCCTCCATCAACGACGAGATTGACAAGCTCAGACATTCAGCCACGGCAGCGCTTTTTGAACGGCGCGATGTGATCATTGTCGCAAGCGTATCGTGCATATACGGTTTGGGTGATCCCGAGGATTACACAGAATTGATGCTTTCGCTCAGACCCGGAATGCAAAGGGACTTGCATGAGATTATGAGAAAGCTTGTGGATATACAATATGAAAGAAATGAGATCGATTTCAAGCGAGGCAAATTCAGGGTCAGGGGCGACGTACTGGAAATATTTCCGCCGGATTCCTCCGAGAGGGTACTCCGGGTGGAGTTCTTTGGCGACGAGATCGAAAGGATTTCCGAGGTTGATTATCTGACCGGAGAAGTATTGGGTGTCCGAACCCATGCTGCAATCTTCCCGGCCAACCATTACGCAACGACCAGACCGAAAATGCTCCGTTCCATCACCACGATCGAACAGGAGCTGGAAGAAAGGCTTAAAGAGCTGAGGGAACAGGACAAGCTTCTGGAAGCTCAGCGGCTTGAGCAGCGGACCAGATATGATCTGGAAATGCTTCAGGAGATCGGTTTCTGTCAGGGGATTGAAAACTATTCAAGACATATCAGCGGCAGGGCCCCGGGCAGTTCTCCATATACGCTGATAGATTATTTCCCTGAAGATCTACTGGTGGTGATTGATGAATCCCATGTTTCCATCCCACAGATCGGAGCAATGTACAACGGGGACAGATCGCGCAAGGAATCGCTGGTCGAATACGGCTTCAGGCTGCCGTCTGCATTTGATAACAGGCCTCTGCGCTTTGAAGAGTTTGAAAAAAAGGTGAAGCAGGCAATATACGTCAGTGCGACACCCGGGAAATATGAGAAGAGGTATTCGCAGCAGACAGTGGAGCAGATCATCAGGCCGACCGGGCTAATCGACCCTGAGATCATGGTGCGCCCGGTAAAGGGACAGATTGACGATTTGATCGGCGAGATATCAAAGCGCGTTTCAAAGCAGCAGAGAGTCCTTGTGACGACACTGACAAAGAAGATGGCCGAAGACCTGACCTCATATCTGAAGGAGTTGGATTTCAGAGTCGAATATCTTCATTCGGATGTTGAGACACTGGAGAGGACGGAGATCATAAGAAACCTGAGACTTGGAGTATTCGACATTTTGGTCGGTATCAATCTGCTCAGGGAAGGGCTGGATCTTCCTGAAGTGACACTGGTGGCCATATTGGATGCCGATAAGGAAGGCTTCCTTCGTTCCGAGACTTCTCTGATCCAGACCATTGGAAGAGCGGCAAGAAACGTGGAAGGAACTGTTATAATGTACGCGGATGTCATGACAGATTCCATGCAAAGGGCGATCAGCGAGACAAACAGACGCAGAAAAATTCAGATGGAGTACAATGAGAAAAACGGTATCACGCCGACCTCTATACAAAAGGCAGTCAGGGATACGCTGGAGACCATCAAGGTAGCGGAAGAGGAAGTACCGTATGATTTCACACAGAGTGTGGAACAGCTAAATGAGAAGGATCTTAAACAGCTGATGGACAAAATGGAGAAGGAGATGAAGGAAGCGGCCAGAGACCTGCAGTTCGAAAGGGCTGCGTCTCTGAGGGACAAGCTGATGGAGCTAAAAAAATTTGATAGTCGAAGCTCGAAGAATAAATTGAAGTAAATTGAGAGGCAAATCGAAGTAAATCGAGGAGTAATCGAGGAAAGTAATTATTACTGTGTAAACGTAAGCATTGTAAAGAACTATTGTGCAATGTTAGGAAATTTTAGCGAAATGCAGCCTAGAGATATATAGTCAGAGCGAGGATAAGCAAGTCGACTGTCTGAGTAAAAATGCTTCATAATTAGTATTTTCCGAAGCATTTTGCGAGTTTCGACTTGTCCATGTGTTTTTGCTATTCAAGATGCACTAAATTAATGTTACGTATTTTAACACTTTGCGTTAAAATACGCTTGCTGAACTATATAGCTCTTGCAAATGCAGCTCTTGTTTCCGTTATTGTACAATAGTTCTGAACAGTAACAAGACAATGTAAAAATGAAATACATCGAACAAATGTTTGCATTTTTTGATGCTATTAGATATAATGTTTGAGAGATAAATTCAATTATACGGAAACAGGTGTAGTGTATGAACAAAAACAATATTTTTGTTAAGGGCGCAAGGGAGCATAATCTAAAGAACATTGACGTCGATATTCCGAGGGACAAGTTTGTTGTAATAACAGGGCTGAGCGGTTCAGGCAAATCATCGCTTGCCTTTGATACCATATATGCGGAAGGTCAGAGGCGTTATGTCGAATCACTTTCCTCCTATGCCAGGCAATTCCTCGGCCAGATGGAAAAACCGGAGGTGGATTATATTGAAGGGCTGTCACCGGCTATTTCCATTGACCAGAAAACTACCAGCAGAAATCCCAGATCCACCGTCGGCACAGTGACGGAGATATATGATTACCTGAGACTTCTTTATGCACGCATCGGCGTGCCGCACTGTCACATTTGCGGCAAAGAGATTTCGCAACAAACGGTGGATCAAATGGTTGACGCAATCACCGGCATGGAGGAGGGGACAAGGATCCAATTGCTTGCGCCTGTCGTCAGAGGCCGGAAAGGCGAATATCACAAGCTGATAGAGGATGCCCGCAAAAACGGCTATGTCAGAGTCCGCATCGACGGTGAGGTCCGCGATATCAATGAAGAAATGTCGCTGGAAAAAAATAAAAAGCACACGATTGAAATCGTTGTGGACAGACTTGTTATAAAGCCGGGCATGGAGAAGCGCCTTGCCGATTCCATTGAGACGTCGCTTCATCTGAGCGGCGGCATACTGGTAGTTGATGTGATTGGCGGCCAGGAGCTGCTGTTCAGTCAGAATTTTGCATGCAGCGACTGCGGAATCAGTATTGAAGAGCTCACACCGCGTATGTTCTCATTTAACAATCCGTATGGAGCCTGCCCCACCTGCAGCGGACTGGGCATGCAGATGAAAATGGACCCGGATCTGATCATCCCGGATCGCACCAAGTCCTTGGAGGAAGGGGCCATAAAAGTCGGCGGGTGGAATTTTGAAAATGGGGACAGCTATTCCAGAATGTACCTGAGTGCATTGGCAAAGCACTATAAATTTAAAACATCAACGCCGGTCAGCAAGCTCCCGGATCATATCGTAGATATCATACTCTATGGGACGAAGGGTGAGAAAATCAGCATCGCCTATGAAAAAGACTATGGCAGCGGAACATTTACAGCTGCATTTGAAGGTGTTCTCACCAGTATGGAGCGTAGATATAAGGAGACACAATCAGACGGGATGAAGCAGTATTATGAGGAATTCATGAGCAGCATACCTTGTCCGGACTGCCAGGGCGCAAGGCTCAAGAAAGAGACCCTTGCAGTTACTGTAGGGACTCTCAATATCCACAACCTTAGTTCACTTCCAATTGATGAAATCCAGGGCTTTTTTGACACGTTGAGGCTTTCTGACAGGGATATGATGATCGCAAGCCAGATACTAAAGGAGATAAAAGCGCGAATCGGATTTCTGGTCGATGTGGGTCTTAATTACCTGACGCTTTCCAGAGCCGCGGCTACACTTTCCGGAGGAGAGGCGCAGAGAATCAGGCTGGCCACACAGATCGGTTCAGGTCTGATGGGCGTGCTGTATATTCTTGACGAGCCCAGCATCGGTCTGCACCAGCGAGATAACGACAAGCTGCTGGTGACATTGGGAAGACTGAGGGATCTGGGTAATACATTGATTGTTGTAGAGCATGACGAGGATACCATGTACGCCGCCGACCATATTATTGATATGGGACCCGGACCCGGCATCCATGGAGGGTATATTGTGGCCGAGGGGACGATTGATGATATAAAACAATGTGCGGATTCCCAGACCGGGTTGTATCTGAGCGGTAAAAAGAGCATCGCCATACCAGAAAGCAGGCGTAAGCCAAATGGAAAGTGGGTCAGAATTGTTGGCGCGAAAGAGAATAACCTGAAAAATATAAACGTAGATATCCCATTAGGTGTGTTTACAGCAGTGACAGGTGTATCAGGCTCCGGTAAAAGCTCGCTGATCAATGAAATTCTATATAAAAAACTGGCTGCCGAGCTGAACAATGCCAGAACCCGCGCAGGTGACCATGACGCTATTCTTGGTGTTGAACATCTGGACAAGGTAATTGAAATCGACCAATCACCGATAGGGCGTTCACCCAGGTCAAACCCTGCCACATATACCGGCGTTTTTGATCTGATCAGAGAAGTTTTTGCGGGCACGACGGAAGCAAAGATGAAGGGATACAAAGCAGGCAGGTTCAGTTTCAATGTAGCGGGCGGACGGTGTGAGGCGTGCAAGGGCGACGGTATAATCAAGATCGAGATGCACTTCCTGCCCGATGTCTATGTGCCCTGTGAGGTCTGTAAGGGGAAACGGTACAACAGGGAAACCCTGGAAGCAAAATATAAGGGCAAAAGTATTGCCGACGTACTGGATATGACGGTTGAGGATGCAAAGGAGTTTTTCAGAAACATCCCGCGGATCTATAAAAAGATCGAGACGCTATACGATGTCGGGCTTGGCTATATTAAGGTGGGTCAGCCGTCCACCACTCTTTCCGGAGGAGAAGCACAAAGGATAAAGCTTGCCACGGAGCTTTCTAGAAAAGCGACCGGCAGGACACTGTACATTCTGGATGAGCCGACTACCGGACTGCATACGGCTGACGTTCACAGGCTTGTTAACATCCTGCACCGGCTTGTTGATGCGGGCAATTCTGTGATTGTCATAGAACATAATCTGGATGTGATAAAAACGGCCGACCATATCATTGATCTTGGGCCTGACGGAGGTGGAAAGGGCGGCTACGTGATCGCCACAGGTACTCCTGAAATGGTTGCGGAGAATGAACAGTCGTACACAGCTCATTTCCTGAAAAAGATACTTAGGGGGGAACACATAAAAGAGAACTCATAAAAGAGAACCAAAAAACGATACTGATGGAGAATAATAAAAGGATAAAAGCTCGAATTCTCGAGCTTTTATCAGTGCCTCCGGCTAAATGCCGCCCGTAAAGATAAGTACTGGTATAGAATGGATAATACTATTTCTCAGTGGTCGTCAGGCCGAAGGTGAAAGCGAATTGACCAGATCCTTATATCTTTACAGTCTACGCCGGGTTAGCGATTCTGAACCCCCGCGGGCTCACGAACAAAAACAGGAATACAAGAATAAAGAACAAAATGGCGCAATCATCCATACAAAAGCCGCCGAGTATACCTCCCCTGTCTGACATTCAAAAAACACCTCCTCATGTTCTTGCGTTATCATAATCAGCATTTGCTTTATCGCTAGTATAAATATATTCCGAAGCACTGCAATAGGTTACAAAACACGTTACAAAACGTGCCGGGAATATCCTGAGCTATTGGGGGGCACAAAATAAATATTTACTGATATTTGCTTGTAATTGTAGGTAAATCGTACTATCCAAAGGTAGACCCCGGAGGCGAAAATATGTTATAATTAATGATACACAACATGATGGACACAAAGATTCATCGGGAGTGACAGCGGTAAGGGAAGGAGTTGATATACTATGATGATGTGCTCAATATGCAAGGAAAATTATGCGGTGGTTTTTATAACAAAACTTCAGGACGGAAAGCAGATGCAGGAAGGGCTGTGTTTATCCTGCGCAAAAAAACAGGGTATCCAGCCTGTCAATCAATTAATCGAGCAGACCGGCATGTCTGATGAGGACATCGATAGCTTGAATAAACAGATGGGAAGTCTTTTTGACAATATAGATATGGATCTGGACAATAACCGGAATTCGGCAAATGAACAGCCGCCGGATAACAAGATAAATCCGTTTTTCAATTTCATCAATCGGGCGTTCCCCAAAAATGAAGGGTTCGGGGATAGCGGCGAGCATAAGGATTCGCTTGATGAAAAGGATGGAAAGAACGGAACGAGGACCAAGACGCAGGAAAAAAAGAGCCTGAAAAAGAAGAAATACCTGGATATGTATGGCACAAATCTGACCGATATGGCACGAGAGGATAAAATTGACAGGGTGATCGGAAGAAACAGGGAGATTGACAGGGTTGTGCAGATCCTTAACAGGCGAACTAAAAATAACCCTGTGCTCATTGGAGAGCCTGGCGTTGGCAAGACCGCCATAGCGGAAGGTCTGGCTGTCAGGATTGCAAAGCGGCAGATACCTGCGAAGCTGTTTAATGCAGAGATTTATCTGTTGGATATGACGGGCATTGTTGCCGGGACTCAGTTCAGAGGCCAGTTTGAGAGCCGCATGAAGGGGATCATCGAGGAAGCAAAGTCTTTAGGCAATGTCATTCTCATCATCGATGAACTTCACAATATCATGGGAGCGGGCGAGGCTGAGGGTGCCATGAATGCGGCCAATATACTGAAGCCTGCGCTTTCAAGAGGGGAGATACAGGTAATCGGCGCCACGACTCTCAATGAATACAGAAAGCACATTGAGAAGGATTCAGCCTTGGAGAGAAGATTCCAGCCCGTCATGGTAGATGAACCTTCTGTTGAGGATACAATTGAGATTCTCAAGGGAATCAGGGATTATTATGAGAATTATCACAGGGTAAAAATAACCGATGAAGTCATTGATATTGCTGCAAGGCTGTCCGAAAGATATATTACCGACAGGTTTTTACCCGATAAGGCGATCGATGTCATTGATGAGGCAGGTTCGCGAGTGAATCTTAGAAATACAGGCCTGGTAGAGCTTGAAGAACTGAAGGAAGAATTGAAGAAGGTGCAGGAGGAAAAAGAGTTTGCCGTTTCTGCCGATTCCATTGAGGATTATCAGAAGGCAGCGGATCTCAAGGTCCATGAATGCAAGCTCCTGCAAAACATCAAGGAATTTGAGGAAAGAAACAAGGAGGATGTGCTCACAGTTGATGATATTGCCCATGTCATTGAGTCCTGGACGAAGATACCGGTCCAGAAGCTTACTGAAATAGAAGCTGTGAAGCTGCTAAACCTTGAGGAAAGACTTCACAGGAGAGTGATTGGGCAGGATGAAGCAGTAAGGGTTATTTCAAAAACGATCAGAAGAAGCCGGGCAGGCTTTAAAAAGAAGAGGAAGCCGGCTTCATTTATATTCGTCGGTCCTACCGGCGTTGGTAAAACAGAGTTGGTCAGGGCGCTTGCGGTGGAGCTGTTCGAAACGGAGGATGCGTTGATCCGGCTGGATATGTCTGAATATATGGAAAAGCATACGGTATCCAAGCTGATTGGTTCGCCTCCCGGATATGTAGGGTATGACGACGGCGGTCAGCTTACGGAAAAGGTCAGAAGAAAACCGTTTTCCATTATTTTGATGGATGAGATCGAAAAGGCCCACCCGGATGTTTTCAATATGCTGCTTCAGATATTTGAAGATGGAAGGCTTACAGACAGCCACGGCAAGGTCGTCAATTTTGAAAACACGATCATTGTGATGACCTCCAACGCAGGAACGACCCTCAAGGCAAATGGTCTTGGATTTTTCAATGATGGATACAAGGCTTTGGAGAGCAGGGTAAAGGATGTACTGAAGGAAACGTTCCGTCCGGAATTCCTGAACAGGCTCGATGAGATCATTGTGTTCACGGAGCTTAACCGGGATGAATTGAAACGGATCATTGCGCTGATGCTGGACGAGGTTAGGACAGAAGCGGAACAAAAGGGTATTTCACTTAGCTTTACTCAGGAGCTCGTTGAATTTATCCTGGAAAAAGGTTACGATCCGAAATACGGAGCAAGACCCTTGAGAAGGACCATCCAAAAGTATGTCGAGGATGAGCTGACCGAGCAGTTTTTCCTTGGCAGGATCAAGCCCGGCGCCAGTATTGTTGCGGATGTAAACGATGGGATGATTCAATTCGGCGGGTAAGGAGTTGTTGCTGTGAGGATGACCGAAGTATTACGGTCTTTATTGCTTATTATTTTAAGCCTGTCCATGCTGGGCGCCTGTTCGCAGGCACCCGGCATGGACGCGTATACGCCGCCTGAAACCGGCAGCACGGTTGATCAGAATGCTCAGACTACACTCAGGTTCATCAGCAGCTGGGGTGGGGTCGACAGTAAGGCGGAGTCGCTTAAGGTCATCCTGGATAAGTTTGAAACCGGCAACCCTGATATAAAAGTAGTGAATGAATCTCTTTTCGGAGAAGATTTTCTTCCAAAGATAAAAACCGATTTTGCTTCGGGAAACGATCCGGATGTATTCGGACTGTGGCCGGGATCGGACATAAATACGCTGGTCAAAGCCGGGAAGGTCGCAGATCTTACCTCGCTGCTTTCAGGCAATCCGGAGTGGAAAAGAAGCTTCAATCCGAAAATGTGGAGCTACACTACATATAATGCAAGAATATATGGATTGCCCGTAGAGGTCATATTTGAATGCATGTTTATCAACAAAGATCTTTTCGATAAATATAAAATTCCCATTCCGAATAATTTTGATGAACTTAAAACAGCGGTACTGATGTTCAAGGAGAAAAAAATAATACCCATCGCATTCAACACCTATGCCGAAGGTACATATTTATACCAGAATCTTGTTGCGGCCGTTGGCGGAAAAATTGATACGGAATATCCTTTTCGTGACGGCAGCATCAAACCCAGCCATTTGAGAACCATGCAGTATATCAAGGAGCTGTATGATCTGGGCGCTTTCCCGGAAAACTGCTTTACTATGACGAACAATGAAAGAAATGTTCTGTTTAAAGAGAAAAAGGCGGCAATGATTGTTCAGGGTTCCTGGTTTATCGGTGAATTCAATGCCGAGGATTACTCCGTTGATATCATACCCTTTCCATATGTCGAGGGAGAAGGGATATATGAAAGAGCTATGGTATACGGCCTGGGCGGAGGTTCGTTTCATCTGAGCACTGCTGCAACGGAAGAGGAAACCAGATACGAAGCCTCTGTCAGACTGCTCAGAACACTCACCTCGCCTGAGACCGCCGCATTTTTTGCCGCAGAGACAGGAATGATCAGTAATGTCGATATCGATGAATATAATATTCAATACAGAAGGCTGACAATCAAAGGAAAGAGGCTTATCGAACAAGCTAACCTGCTGGTTGGTCCGCTGGATTCTTTTGTGGATCGTACTTCATGGGAAGAGGATATCGCGATGCAGTTCCCGTATTTCCTCTCCGGTAAAATAACAGCTGAGGAGATGTGGGATCTTGCGATCAAAAACGGCATTATCCCTGAATGACCTTTTACGGCGTTAAAATCTGATTATTTTCGGAGGCCTGACCAATGAAAAACTCCTTCAGGGGACTTCTCAGAATATACAAGAACATGCCCATCAAAATCAAACTGATAGCGGTGTTGTTTGTTCAGGTTCTTGTACCATTGATCCTGATTGGCTTTCTGAGCTATAAAAACTCAGAGAGCATCATAAAGGAGAATTCAACGGATTATTCAAGAGACATCCTGTACATGATCCAGTTAAGACTGAGCGATTATGTGAACAACCTTACTGAAATATCACAGAATCTACTTTATGAAGAAAAACTATATGATGCGCTCAAGAGCGGTTCAGGCAAAGAAGATCCGCTTATGCAGTTCGAATATGAAAACACGGTAAACAGCTATCTGAAGCTGGTGGTCATCACCAGGCCTGAGATCCGCTCCATTTGTGTATATTCCAATGATGGAAGGAGTTATTATCAGGACGATAATTCGAGAGAGGCAAGGAAAAAGGATGAGATTCCCTACCTTCAGATGATCGAAGAGGCCAGACGAAATAAAGGGAAGCCTTACCTGCACATTGTTTCGGAAAACGGGAAGGTCACGGATATTTATCTGGTGAGGCAGATCAACGACAGGGACGAATTCAAAGAGCTTGGACTGATGGTCATGCACATAAAGAAAGAAGTGCTTGACGAGGTATATCAAGGCCTTACAGGAAATCTAGAAAACATTATGATATTAACCTCCGATCTGGAACTGATCTCTACAAGGGACGAGAAGGATCTGGCTGTTTACGCACAAATCCTGTATGATAAGATCACCGGAGAGAGTGGAGAGGATGCGGATGAAAAATCAGGCTTGTTTGTGTCCTATCTCACTCAAAAGAATACAGGATGGAAAATCGCAGCATATATCACTCTGGATGAGTTGTACAAGGATGCCATTACTCTCAGGAGGAATATTGTCTTTCTGTGCATTATTGTGATAATGGTGCTCATTGCTCTGACGTTATTTATTGCCGTGGACTTCGTGAAGCCGATCAATAAGCTGGTTAACAGCATGAAAAAGGTGCAGGGAGGCGAGGACAATGTACAGATTCAGATTGACAGGGAGGATGAACTGGGCTTCCTCAACCGGGCCTTCAATGAAATGTCCGGCGAGATCCATCACCTTGTCAACTGGGTCTACAGGGAGCAGCTGACCCGAAAGGAAGCTGAATTAAAAGCACTCCAGGCACAGATCAATCCGCATTTTCTTTTTAACACACTGGAGGCTATCAACTGGATGGCACAGCTCAACAACGTACCGGAAATAAGCAATACAGTATCCAATCTGTCCGACCTGATGGAGGCCAGTATCGGCAGGGATGACCGGCTCATTAGCATCAAGGAGGAATTTACCTATGCTGACAAGTATATTTCTCTACAGAAGAGGAGATTTGGAGATAGAATAAAATTAATTAAGAATGTAGATCCGCAGGTCAACAGCATAAAAATACCCCGGCTGCTGGTTCAGCCCCTGATAGAGAATGCCGTCTATCATGGCATTGAGCGCACAAGGGGACAAGGGGTAATCAACCTTAATGCGATCAGGCAGGATCAAAATTTATTAATAGAAGTAATTGATAATGGCGCAGGAATGGAGCGTGAAGATCTGGAACAGCTGAACGGGAGACTCGCAATGGACTCTGACACATATTTTAAAACTCTCGGCAGCAAAAAGAACAGAAGTATCGGAATAGAAAATGTAAACAGAAGAATCAAGTTGTTTTATGGAGAGGCTTATGGATTAGTGATTGAAAGCGAGCTTGGGAAATTCACGAAGGCGGTTGTCTCAATTCCTTGTGAGACAAGTACAGAGAGCAGGGAGGGTTTCTATGTTCAAAGTTCTGATAATTGATGATGAACCGATCATACGCAAGGGGCTGAAAAATATTATCAACTGGAAAAGCTTCGAATGTGAGGTCTGCGGGGAAGCGTCGGATGGAATGGACGGCGGCGAGCTGATCCGCAAGCTTTTACCGGAAATCATTATTACAGACATTAAAATGCCTGAAGTAGATGGTCTATCCATGTTGCGCGATATTAAGAGCGTGGTGCCGGAGAGCAAGATAGTCATTCTGACCGGACACCGGGACTTTGATTACGTCCATGAGGCCTTAAAAATCGGAGCGTTTGATTTTCTGCTCAAGCCCTCAAAGATTGAAGAATTGACGTCCGTCATATCACGTGCGGTTAAGGAACTAAAATTCCGTAAGGACCGTACGGAGGAGTTCGAGAAGCTTAACCAGCTCTTTACCCAAAACATATCTGTTCTGCGAGAAAAACTCCTTTATGACGTCATTTATGAAATCAATACGAATGAGGAGGATATTCTTCAGAAGCTGGAGCTGTTTAGAATTAGTTCAAAGAACTTTTATATGATGATTGTCCAGAATGATGCTGAGGACACGGAAAATAAAGAAATCAACCAATACGACAGGCATCTTTATCAATTTGGCATTATCAACACCTTCAACGAGGTGTTTGCCGACAGGTTTGAGGTTATCGAGGTCACATTGAACAATATCGGCATAGCCTTCCTTGTCATACCGAAGGACACGAATGAAAGCGTTACCGGCTTGCTGGATAAAAAATGCGCTTATCTCCAGGACATCATTAATAATTGCTTCGGGTTTACGATTACAATTGCCATCAGCTCAGAAGGAAAAGTGCTAACGGAGCTCCCGCAAAAATTCAGCGAGTGCAGGGAGGCGCTGGAACACAAGTTTTACCTGGGCAGCAATTCGATCATATTCCACAGTGATGTGAGCACCTTCTTTAAATATGACGATCATTCAATTCTGGAGAAATTGCAGAAAGCGCTGATCGAAGGAATCAAATCGGGCAATGAGGATTCGGTGAAGGAAAGATTGCAGGATATCTATAGTTATTTAAAGAATATCGATCCCTCGAAAAAAGACTTTATTAAAAATTTCTATTGGAATACTATATCTTCTATTAATAACATCAGAATTACCCTCATGGCCGGAGAAGGGGATAAAAGGCTTGAATACAGCGAATTGAGCGGACTTTACGGCCTGATAGAAAAATGTGCCAATGCGGAGGAGCTCACTCTGCTGCTGGACGAGTCCGCACGCAGCGTCACACAAAAGGTTAACAGCTATAATACCAAGAGCATCAAGCTTGTGCTGCGCAAAGCTGTCGACTACCTGTATGCGCACTACAATGAGCAGATTACGTTGAACGAGGTCGCTGAACATGCCTTTGTCAGCACCTATTATATCAGCAGGATGTTCAAACGGGAGATGGGCAAGAATTTTGTTGATTTCCTGAACGAAATCCGGATTGAGAAAGCAAAGGAAATGCTCAAGGATGTCCGGTATAAAACATATGAGGTCGCGGAAAAGGTTGGGATCCCGGATGCGCATTACTTTTCCAGAATGTTCAAAAAATATGTTGGAATGACCCCCTCTGAGTTCAGAGATCAATAGCGTTTCAGTACCATAACCGATAGCTTGTCAACCTAAGGTGGAGTATCTTGTTGCATTATTTTGCCTATCACGCCGGGCAAGTATGTGCACAATTATGCAATTCACTCTATTCATCAAATTGTATAATTTCTGTAACATTAATGTGTAACCTACCACATTAATTGTCAAAGGTGTGATAATTCAATGGATTTAGCTACGGTTCCAGGTAATCCGGCAATAAAAAAGAAAAAGAAAATGGGCTTCCTGCACGAGCTAAGGATACATTGGCCTCTTTTTATGATGCTGGCTCCGGGCGCAATAGTATTGATCATCAATAACTATATCCCTATGTTCGGTATTGTTATTGCCTTCAAGAGATACCGTTTTCATGGGAGCTTCTTTAAAAGCCTTGTTATGAGCGAATGGGTTGGATTTAAAAATTTCGAGTTCTTCATTAAAACGCCTTATGCATGGCAAATGACACGCAATACACTTTTGTATAATTTCGTATTCATTATTCTTGGACTAATCATTCCGGTTTTTTGTGCAATTGCTTTGACAGAATTAAGAAACAAGAGGCTGTCAAAGGTTTATCAGAGTGTTGTATTCTTGCCTTATTTCCTTTCATGGATCATTGTCAGCTATCTTGCTTATTCATTTCTGAGTATTGAAAATGGCTTTATTAATAAAAGTATATTGGCGCCCTTGGGAATAGCACCGGTTGAATGGTACAGCGAACCGAAATATTGGCCGTTTATCATAGTCTTATTCCAACTATGGAAATACACCGGCTACAATATTGTGGTTTATCTTGCGGCTATAACCGGGATTGATCCGGAGTATTACGAAGCGGCTCAAATAGACGGCGCAACAAAATGGCAGCAGATCAGACACATTACCATACCAATGCTGCAGACGCTGATGATTATACTCACCCTGCTTGCGGTAGGCAGAATATTCAATGCTGACTTCGGCCTGTTTTATAACGTGCCGAGGAACAGCGGTTCGCTGCAGTCTGCTACCCAGGTTATCGATACCTATGTTTATGCGGCTCTGAGAAACACCAACGATATTGGAATGGCTTCGGCTGCCGGTACTTATCAAGCTATCGTCGGGTGTATCACGGTATTTACGGCAAACCTGATCGTCAGGAAAATCAACAATGAAAGCGCATTGTTCTAATACAGTCAGTTTACTTGGAGGATATTATGTCGAGTCTGGTGTTTAGAAAAAGAAGACAAAATGTAATAAGCAATGGATCGAACATCCTTTTAAATGTAGTGTTTATTATTGTATCTGTCTGTTGCGTAGCACCGCTGCTGCTGGTCATCGCTATTTCTGTATCGGATGAAGCGGCTATCAGAGCGAATGGATATCAGTTCTGGCCGCAAGCATTCAGCTCCAAAGGATATGATTATTTAATGACTGCAGGGGATGCGATCTGGAGAGCTTACGGAGTTTCGGTCTTAGTAACAATAGTTGGTACGTTTTTAAGCCTGGCGGTCATCACAATGTATGCCTACCCGCTTTCAAGAAGCGCTTTCAAATATCGGAGTCAGTTTTCATTTTTTGCATTCTTCACCATGATATTCGGAGGCGGTCTTGTGCCCTGGTACATTGTTTACACTCAACTGATTCCCATTAAGAACACACTCTGGATCATGATAGTGCCATACCTGATGAACACATGGTACATGATGATTATGCGAACTTTCTATAAGACCACCGTACCGGAATCAATCATAGAGTCGGCCAGAATAGACGGCGCAGGTGAATTCAGGACATACTTTGTCATTGTTTTACCGCTTTGTAAAGCCGGTCTTGCAACCGTGGGGCTTTTCTGCACGCTATCTTACTGGAACGATTTTTATCTCCCGTTAGTCTTCGTAACCAATAACAAGAACTTCAACATCCAATACCTGATGTACCAGACATTGATCGCCGTTCAGAATTTAATGAATTCGAGTAATCAGATTTCCAATTCGAACCAGATTCTGGCAAATCTGCCGGCCGAGAGTGTCAGAATGGCTATCGCGGTCATTTCTATCGGCCCGATCGTGCTGGCATACCCCTTCTTCCAGAAGTATTTTGTGAAGGGACTGACAATCGGAGCAGTAAAAGGGTGATTCCGCCGGTTTGGCTTGATAGGGCCGGCCTGGCGATCATATAAAAATCTATATTATTTAGGAGGTATTTTTCTATGCGCAGTATGAAAAAGTATTTGTGCCTGGTGCTCGTGTTGGTGTTTGCGCTCTCTATGACCCTTACCGGTTGCGGGGATAAAACTGCTGACACACCCGACACTCCCGCGCCGGCGACTAAAGATGCTCCGGCAGCAGAGAAAACTGCTGAAGAGCCTGCAGCTTCCACAGTTCCTGCCGATACAGTTGAACTCACAATGACTCTGGTTGGTAACAAACAGGAAACTGACACCGATCTCGTTATGGAAGAAATCAACAAATATCTGGCTGATAAGCTCAACATCAAGTTGAACCTCCAGGTGTTTGGCTGGGGTGATCCCTATGAACAGAAAGTCAACACGATGCTGTCCTCCGGCGAACCCTTCGATATTTGCTTCACTGCAAACTGGGCGGCTAACTACTATAAGAATGCAGCAGCAGGTTACTTCCTGAAATTGAATGATTACCTGACAAAATATCCGGCAATTTACGAAGTTGCAGGCAAGGACTTCGTAAACGGTTCAGCTCTTGAGGGTGTGAATTATGCTGTTCCGACACATAAGGAAACTGTACACAACTGGGGTTACCTGCTTCAAAAGTCAATTGTTGAAAAATATGGGATTGACATTTCAACCATTAAGACGATGGAGGACCTGGAACCCTGGTTCGAAAAAGTAAAAGGTGATCTCACTCCGCTGCTTATTGTTGGTGGTGACTCTCCGTTCCAGTTCCTGGATTGGGATAGAATCAGTGATGATAACGTACCCGGCGCTCTGTATCCGGACAACAGGGACAATACCATCATCAACCACTTCATGGCTCCTGAATCAATAGATATGTACAAAAAACTTCGTGATTATTACAAGAAGGGCTATATAGCTTCTGATGCGGCAACAATGGAAAATACAGCTGAACAGATGAAGACCGCAAAGTACTTTGCAGTCGAATCATCCCTGAAGCCCGGAAAAGATGCAGAGATGACCGGCAGTACAGGTGTTGAGTGGGTGCAGGTTGATATTACAAAGCCTGTTATGTCCAACCGTGAAACTACCGGCGCTATGCTAGCTATCCCTGCAGCCAGTAAGAATCCAGAAAGAGCATTCCAGTTCATAGAAATGCTTTACACGGATGATACGCTCAGAAACCTGCTTAACTTCGGTATCAAAGAAACTCATTACAAAGTAAATGCCGACGGCAGAATTACTCAGACTCAGGAGGGCCTTGACAGATATAACATGGGTCCCGGCTGGAGATATGGCGATCAGTTCAAGGATCTCCTTCTTGACAATGAAGATCCTGACAAATGGATTGAGTTTGGTAAATACAATGAAGCAGGTCTTGTTATGAACAGCCTTGGATTTGTATTCAGTGATGTGAATGTCAGCACAGAATCTTCGGCATGTAAGACTGTATATGGCACATATTACAAAGAACTGCTTTGCGGCGCAGTTGATGTAGACCCGACCATCGCGAAGTATGAATCCGAACTGAAGGCTTCCGGTGTTGATGCCCTTATTGCAGAGATGCAGACACAGTATGACGCATGGAGAGCGAAGGTCGGTAAATAGTAAGAAATGTAGTTTCAAGCGCATATTTCAGGCAGGGGTGGGATAATATCCTACCCCTGCTGAATTTAATTAAAAATTTGCTAAACATAATCCCTTGCGAAAACTGAGCGATAATGGTAGTATAAGTAAAAAAAGCGGAGGTTATATATGAAATACGGTTATTTTGATGATGCAAACAGAGAGTATGTCATTACAACGCCGGAAACGCCTAGTCCCTGGATAAACTATTCCGGAAATCAGGATTTTTTTTCACTCATATCAAATACGGCAGGCGGTTATTGCTTTTATAAAGACGCCCGGCTAAGACGAATCACAAGATACCGATATAACAGTGTGCCGATCGATAACGGCGGAAGATACTTTTATATACGTGATTATAATGGTGATTTCTGGTCGCCCGGATGGGCTCCGGTCAAGAGAACGCTGGACAAATATGTATGCAGACATGGGCTTGGATATACGCGCATAACCGGCGAAAGAGGCGGGATTGCGGCAGATGTGCTGTTTTTCGTACCGCAGAATTTCAACGGCGAAGTACAGAAGGTTGTGATCAGCAATACAAGCGGAACAGAAAAGAAGCTGACGCTGTTCTCATTTGTGGAATGGTGCCTGTGGAATGCCTATGATGACATGACCAATTTCCAGAGGAACTTTAGTACGGGTGAGATTGAACTGGATAACAACACTATTTATCATAAAACCGAGTACAGAGAAAGACGCAGCCATTATGCTTTCTACTCTGTAAACACGGATATAACCGGCTTTGATACCGACCGTCATACCTTTGTCGGTCAATATAACGGATTTGACGCCCCACAGGCAGTTGTTAACGGAAAATCCGGAAATTCCATAGCGGATGGTTGGTCGCCTGTTGCGTCCCATAGCTTTGACATCAATTTGCAGCCGGGAGAAAGCAGGGAGTTTGTGTTCCTGCTGGGGTATGCTGAAAATGCGGATGACCAGAAATGGGAGGCGCCCGGCGTCATCAATAAGAAAAATGCTAAAGAGATGATCGAAAGGTTCTCCTCGGTACAACAGGTAGAGGAAGCTTTTGTTGAATTGAAGGATTACTGGAGCGGACTTCTTTCGAAATATACAGTCAAGAGTCATGATGAAAAGCTTAACCGGATGGTTAACATATGGAATCAGTATCAGTGTATGGTCACATTTAACATGTCCAGAAGCGCCTCCTATTTTGAATCCGGAATTGGGCGCGGAATGGGCTTCAGAGACTCCAATCAGGATATCCTTGGCTTTGTACATCAAATCCCATACAGAGCTAAGGAGAGAATACTTGACCTGGCGGCCACACAGTTGGAGGATGGAGGCGCGTACCACCAGTACCAGCCTTTGACGAAAAAGGGAAACAACGAGATCGGCGGGAACTTTAATGACGATCCGCTATGGCTCATTGCTTCCACTGCCGCATACATCAAAGAAACAGGGGATTTTGACATCCTCGAGGAGCAGGTGCCATTTGACAATGATCCTGCAAAAGCTGCCAGCATGTTTGAACATCTTCGCAGGTCGTTCTATCATGTTGTCAACAATCTCGGACCGCATGGACTTCCGCTCATTGGCAGGGCAGACTGGAACGACTGTCTGAACCTCAACTGTTTTTCCACTGAGCCCGATGAGTCGTATCAGACCACTACAAGCAAGGATGGCAAGGTTGCCGAGTCCGTCCTCATCGCAGGTATGTTCGTATTCATCGGCAATGATTTTGTCAAGATCTGCGAGAACATAGGACTGTATGATGAAGCAAAAGCCGCCAAAGCGCATATTCTTAAGATGAAGGATACCGTTATGAAGCATGGCTATGACGGGGAATGGTTCCTGCGTGCTTATGATGACTTCGGCGCCAAGATTGGCAGCAAGGAAAATGAGGAAGGCAAGATATACATAGAAACACAGGGCTTCTGCTCTATGGCACAGATCGGAATGGAGAGCGGCGCCGCAGAGAAAGCGCTGGATTCGGCCTGGAAGTATCTGGGGACCAGGCATGGATTAGTCCTTCTGAATCCCGCTTATACAAGGTATCATGTGGAGTTGGGCGAAATTTCATCCTACCCGCCGGGATATAAAGAGAACGCTGCAATATTCTGCCACAATAATCCGTGGATCATGTGCGCCGAGGCGACAATCGGAAGGGGAGACAAGGCGTTTGAATGCTATTCTGCGATCGCTCCCGCATACAGAGAGGAAATCAGCGACCTTCACCGGATGGAGCCCTATGTTTACTCGCAGATGATCGCAGGCAAGGATGCAAAAAGGCATGGTGAAGCTAAGAACTCATGGCTGACAGGTACTGCCGCATGGAACTTTGTCGCGGTCTCTCAGTTCATTCTGGGAATCAAGCCGGATTATCACGGCCTCGCAATAGACCCGTGCATCCCGAAAGACTGGGATGGATTCAGTATCACCAGAAGCTTCAGAGGGGCGGTTTATGACATTACCATTTCCAATCCGCAGCATGTATCAAAGGGCATCAGGCTCCTCACAATCGATGGTAATGAATTCATCGGCAACATCCTGCCGATCTTTGGAGACGGCAAGGTTCACAAAGTAGATGTGATCATGGGATAAATCGAATAGAATTAAAAAGAACCTAAAAGAACGGGGGAGTCATCGGCCTCCGTTTTTTTATTAGGGAAAATGAGGGGACGTTTCTTTTGGCTTGTAACACCGAGAGAAACGTCCCCTCGTTTTCCTTATTCACGTATCAAAATTAGTACATAACATTGTTAAATATTTGTTTTTCCATCTTGAAAATACTGGTGTTGAGTGCTATAATGTACTTAAATCCATACATTAGTTAATTTATTAACAATTAACAGGGATTCACATCAAAAGCACGACATCTCCTGCAGCGCATCTTTGAATGACAATTGACGCCGTATATCTGGGCCGACAAACATGCTTACATTTGAGTAAACAACACAGAATGGTGCAAAAGTTTGTTAAAAAATAACCAAAGTAGTCCATTCGGATTTCAAGGAGGTCATTTATGAGCGTTCAAACCGGAACCTGTACATGCAAGACTGAAACCGACAGGGAAAAGTACGCAAGAATTGCGGAGGTCATTGAAGAGTACAAGGATAAGGAAGGCAGCCTGATTCAAATCCTCCACATGGCACAGGGCATCTATGGCTATCTTCCGCTCCCATTGCAGCAGTTCATAGCGGAAAAGCTCAACAGGCCGCTTTCCGAGGTGAGCGGCGTCATCACGTTCTATTCGTTTTTTTCTACAGTGCCGCGAGGGGAAAACTCCATCAAGGTTTGCCTGGGTACAGCCTGCTATGTCAGGGGAGGTAAAAAAATCATCGAAAAGCTCAGAGAAATTCTGGAGGTGGAAGTCGGAGGGACTACGCAGGACGGAAAATTTACGCTTGAGGTAATGCGCTGCATAGGCGCCTGTGGTCTTGCTCCGGCTATGATGATCAATGACAGGGTTTACAAGCAGGTGAACCCGGATAAGCTGCGCGGCATCCTGAATCAGTATTGATGAGGAGGACAATCATGGGAAAGAGTGCGAGAATAAGGAATCAGGCAGATCTTTTACGAATCAGGGACGAATATAACAAAGTAATGAATGGGAAAAAATTCAAAATTGTCATATGCTCCGGCGCGGGTTGCATCTCTTCAAATTGCCATGCAGTGAGGGATTCACTGGTCGATTGTTTGAGGAGGGAAGGGCTGACCGATGATGTACACATGATCGAGACAGGTTGTATAGGCACCTGCGATCTGGGTCCCGTCATGATTATTACTGTCCTTCATGGTTATGATGTTGAAGGGCGGGCCGCTTTTGCGACAGAGGAGAAAAACGATGGAATTGCGCCCGGGAAAAGCGTATTCTATACGAAGCTTACACCTCATGATATACCGGCGATAGTGACATCTCATCTGCTCCAGGGAAGGATAAAAACAGACAAGACATATTTCGATAGAAAACTTGACAGGAATGTGCCATACATTGAGGATGTCGACTTTTTCAAGAATCAGGTCAAAATTGCATTGAGAAATTGCGGAAGCATCGACTACGGGTCCTTGGAGGGCTATATTGCCAATGACGGATATATGGCCGTGTCAAGGGTATTGAACGATTACGCGCCAGAGCAGGTCGTGGAAGAGGTCAAAAAGTCGGGACTCCGGGGGCGTGGCGGAGCGGGCTTTCCTACAGGCATCAAGCTTGAATCCGGTATGAAGGCAGCAAATTCCGTAAAATATCTGGTTTGCAATGCGGACGAAGGAGATCCTGGCGCGTTTATGGACAGGAGTATCCTGGAGGGCGACCCACACAGTGTTATCGAAGGAATGATGATCGGCGGTTATACCATCGGCGCGCACAAGGGATATGTCTATGTCCGCGCGGAATACCCGCTGGCTGTGGAAAGACTGGACATGGCCATTAAGAATGCCAGGGAGGCCGGGTTACTGGGCATGAACATTCTCGGGAAGAGCTTTGATTTTGATATTGAGATCAGGATCGGCGCCGGCGCTTTTGTTTGCGGCGAGGAAACTGCACTGATGGCTTCGATCGAGGGAGAGCGCGGAGAGCCAAGGCAAAAACCGCCGTTCCCGTTTCAAAAGGGTCTCTTCGGCAAACCGACAATTATCAGCAATGTGGAAACCTATGCCAACATACCGCCGATTATTCTCAATGGAAGCGGATGGTTTTCCGGCTACGGCACCGGAAGCAGCAGAGGAACAAAGGTGTTTGCTCTGGCAGGTGCGATCAATAATACAGGAATTGTCGAGGTGCCGATGGGCACAACGCTTGGAGAAATCATTTTCAACATAGGCGGCGGCGTCAGAAAGAACAAAGAATTCAAAGCAGCTCAGACAGGCGGTCCGTCAGGCGGATGTATTACAAGGGATCATCTGAATACGCCCATGGAATATGACGCACTTGTGAGGCTGGGTGCGATCATGGGCTCCGGCGGGTTGATCACCATGGATGAGGATACCTGCATGGTCGACATGGCAAGATTTTTTATGGAATTCATACAGGATGAGTCCTGCGGGAAATGTGTACCTTGCAGACTCGGAACGAAAAGGATGCTTGACATTCTTGAAAAAATTACGAAGGGCCAGGGAGAAGAGGGCGACATAGAAGCATTGCAGGAGCTCGGAGCGATGATTAAGGAGGCCGCAATATGCGGACTCGGCCAGACGGCGCCGAACCCTGTGCTTAGTATGATCAATAACTTCCGGGAGGAATACGAGGAGCATATCAAATACAAATACTGCCGTGCGGGCGTGTGCGCCGATATGTTCATTTCGCCCTGCCAGAACGCGTGTCCGGCCGGAGTGAATGTACCCGGCTATGTCGCGCTGGTGGCAGCAGGAAGACTAAGGGATGCATACAATCTCATCAAAAAGGAAAACCCGTTCCCTGCCGTATGTGGCAGGGTCTGCACTCATGAGTGCGAAAGCAAATGCAGGAGGGGCCAGCTGGACGAACCGGTCGCCATTGCCGACCTGAAAAGGTATGTGGCCGATTATGTGCTAAAGAATGAAGAACCTTACATGGATCTGGTGTTCCCCAAAAAAGGAAAAAGTGTAGGGATCATCGGCGCCGGACCTTCCGGACTGACCTGCGGGTACTATCTGGCAAGGCTCGGCTATGATGTGGATGTGTATGAATCGCAGCCTGTCGCCGGCGGTGTCCTGGCATTCGGGATACCTGAATACAGACTTCCTATTGAGGTATTAAAGCATGAGATTAAAATGATCGAGCAGGTGGGCGTAAAGATCTATCTCAATACGGAGATTGGCACGGATATGACGTTTTATCAGCTTAAAAACAGGCATGACGCACTTTATATTTCAACAGGAACGCAGTTTTCCAATAAAATTGACATCCCCGGAGAGGATTTGAAGGGCGTATATCACGGACTGGATTTTCTGAGGGATGTGAATCTCGGTAATGAGGTGAAGATGAAAGGATCGGTCGCGATCATAGGCGGGGGAAACACGGCTATCGACGCAGCCCGGACAGCACTTCGGCTTGGCGCGCAGGAGGTAACGGTACTCTACAGACGCATGGTGGAGGATATGCCTGCTGATGCCAGGGAAATCCGGGACGCGGTGGAAGAAGGAGTCCGGATCGTTCCGCTTGTGGCGCCGGTCAGATTTATCGGGAAAGAAAAGGTCAGGGAAATAGAATGTATCAGGATGGAACTGAGCGGGTTTGACACCAGCGGGCGAAGAAAGCCGAAGGCTGTTCCCGGTTCGGAGTTCATACTGAAGGTGGATATGGTCATTCCCGCGGTGAGCCAGTATTCCGACCTGCCGTTTATCAATCGGGAGGAGGTTGAGGTGACAAAGTGGGGTACGTTTGTCACAGACCGCGATACCATGATGACCAAAATGAAGGGCGTGTTTGCGGGCGGCGATGTGGTCAGAGGCTCTGACACAGTCATCAAGGCGATTGCAGACGGAAAAAATGCAGCGAAGGCGATAGATAAGTTCCTGGGCGGCAAGGGTGAGCTTAACACGGGAGAGGACATAGAAATACCGAAACCGACGGATGAGAAGGAAATCGTGGAACATGAAAGATTCCCGATGAAGTATCTTCCGCCCGAAGAGCGGAGCCACAGCTTCGACGAGGTCGCTGTCGGCTTCCATAAGCTCAATGCGATTGCAGAGGCTATGAGATGCCTCAGATGCGACAGGAGGTGCTGAGATGATTAATTTGACAATCAACAATAAAATAGTATCCGCCATGGAAGGCGATACCATAATGGAAGCGGCCAGAAAAAACAATATTATCATACCCAGCTTATGTTATCTCGAAGGTGTCCATCAGGCCGGTTCCTGCAGGATTTGTGTGGTGGAGGTGGAAGGCGCCAAAACGCTTCAGGCCTCCTGTATTGTACCAGTTGCCGATGGAATGGTGGTCCATACCAATACGGAAAAGGTTAAGAAAACCAGAAAGCTGCTATATGAGCTTATGCTGTCGGATCATCCGCAGGATTGCCTCAGTTGTGCAAGGAATCAGAGCTGTGAGTTTCAAAAGCTCGGAGAACAGCTGAGCATCAGTAAGCCGCGCTTTCAGGGGGAGAAATCCAGAGCGGTGCAGGATGATCTGTCTCCATCAATTGTACGTGACACTTCAAAATGCGTTTTGTGCAGAAGGTGTGTTACCGTGTGCAACAGCATCCAGGGTGTCGGTGTACTGAATGTACAGAACAGGGGCTTCAAAACTGTGATCGGACCTGCCGCGGATCTGCCGCTTAACAGTGTGAATTGTACCTTCTGCGGACAATGCACAACGGTATGTCCTGTTGGAGCCTTACAGGAGAAGGATGCCACAGAAGCGGTTTGGAACGCGCTCTTCGATAAGAAAAAAAGAGTAGTGGTACAGACAGCGCCTGCTGTGAGAGCCGCCTTGGGAGAAGAATTCGGGTACGAGCCCGGTACGCTTGTCACGGGAAAAATGGCGGCGGCACTAAAGGAGATGGGCTTTGACGACGTATTTGATACGAACTTTGCAGCGGATCTTACTATCATTGAAGAGGGAAATGAACTGCTGTCGCGGGTGGCAGACGCTTTTTCCGGGAAGGGCTCAGTGCTGCCGATGATTACCAGCTGCAGCCCCGGATGGATCAAATATGCGGAACATACCTGGCCGGATGAACTGGATCATCTCTCCAGCTGCAAATCGCCGCATATGATGCTGGGCGCGCTGATCAAGAGCTATTATGCGGATAAGCTTGGTATAGACCCGGCAAAGATATTTGTTGTATCCGTAATGCCCTGTACCGCGAAGAAGTATGAGATCACGAGGCCTGAAATGACGAATAGCGGGCTGCCGAATGTTGACGCGGTTTTAACGACCAGAGAATTGGCGCGTATGATCAAGGATTCCGGGATTGACTTTACGTCACTGGATGACACACCGTTTGACAATCCGCTCGGACTTTCCACCGGAGCTGCGGATATATTCGGAACGACAGGCGGCGTCATGGAAGCGGCACTGAGAACAGTCTATGAAATCATTACAGGACGGGAGCTGCCCTTCAGCAAGCTGCACGTGACTCCCATCATGGGGCTGGAGCAGGTTAAAACCGCAGAGGTGCTTATTGAAAAGCCTCTGGAAAGCTTCCGTTTTCTTGATGGGGTGACGCTGAAAATAGCGGTGACCAGCGGCCTCGATGGCGCTTCGAGGCTGATGAGAGAGGTTGCCGGAGGGACTTCGCCTTATCATTTTATAGAAGTGATGGGGTGCCCCGGAGGCTGTATCAGCGGCGGCGGCCAACCAAGACTGACAACCGACGCCATCAGAAATAAGCGCCTTGAGGCGATATACAGGGAGGACGAAGGTAAGCCATTAAGGAAATCCCATGAGAATCCTTCTGTAAGCAGACTTTATGAAGAATTTCTGGGTTCGCCTCTCGGGCACAAATCCCATGAGCTGCTTCATACCCATTACAGGCGCAGAGGGATATTCAACCAATACGAGGAATAAGTGTAGAAAAAAGACATAATCAAAGGAGCTATGTCAAAGTTAAGTTTTGATATAGCTCCTTTTTTAATAGTTACCGTTGGCTTTCAGAAATGTTTGCAATACAAAATGCACCTTGTCAGCTTGTAATAAGGCAAAATTTGACTAAAAATAACAAGCATGGTATAATGAATAAATATTTGATATTAGAGGAGAAAAATATGAAAAAAACACTTTTGTCATTAGTCATAATAGCAGCAATGCTTATGACTTCAGTGGGCTCGGTATTTGCTGCCTCATCAGAAGAGGCTCTGGAATTGCCGAATTTAAAAATTATCGTAGATGGTAAACAGGTTAAATGTGAAAATATTCCGATCTTAGTTCAAAGCAATACGCTGCTGCCATTAAGAGAAATGGCTGCCATATTGGGCGTTCCAAATGACGATGAGCATATCATTTACAACAATAGTGACAAGAGTGTAACCATATTGAACGGACAAACAAAAATTGTTGTTTATATTGGCAAGCTGGAAGCGTATGTCAACGACGAGCCGTATATGCTCAAAGTTGCGCCTATTATTTATGGAAAGGGCTATACTTACATACCATTCAGATTTATTGCCGAAGCGTTGGGGAAAAAGGTATTATGGGATGGTTCGGCTAGTGCGATCCTCATATGTGATACAGATAAATTTGACAATATCAAAACAATATTGACAAAGTCCAACGAAGCATCCGAGAAAGCGTATAAATACAAAATAAGTATGGATGTAGACATGGATATGTATTCCGAGTTAATTAGTACAAAGGTTGGTATGGCAATAAACAGTGCGATAGATATTACAGATAAAAAGATGGATATGCAGTTAGTCATGGACATGCTTGGAATGCAGATAAAAACACAGTACTATTATGCCGATAATGCGGTTTATATTCAGGATCCGTTTACACAGGAGTGGGTAAAAACGGTTTATCCGCCTAATGAGTATGAAATGGCGCTTAAGCAGCAGAGCAATTATGAAATGATGCAATTTGAAGATACTATCTGTGCCGGCTTAAATCAGATAGAAAGCACGGATGAAAATGAAATTCTGCTAAAAGGTGATGTCTTTCTTACAGATTTTTATAATAGCATAATGAATCAACAAAGCCTGGGAGATGAACAGGAGACAGACCAGGAAACAATAATGGAGGCGTGTACTATTGAAATGGCGTTTGATAAAAATACATACCTGGTCAAAAGCATGCTCATGACAATGAAACTAACGCAAACTGAAGATAATGAGGATGTTACAATGGATGTTGTAGTCAATCTTACATATAGTGACTATAACGGAGACTTTGAAATCATAATACCTGAGGAAGTAATAGAATCAGCGCTTGAGGGTGAAGGAGAAAGCGAGCTGCAATAAAGACAGAGTTATAAAGCATGGCGGCTGTTCTCACGGATGAGGAGAACAGCCGTTTCCTTTTTTATTCCCCATATTTGCCGCAGAAGACTTCTGGATGTTATAATATAACTCGAAATCTATGTTAAGGGGTAAAAACATGAAAATAAAGGTACTGATATCCATTTTGCTCACAGTGGTTTTTTTACTGTCAGGCAGCGTATTTGCTGCAGAGCCTGGACAGAATGAACAGACGGGTCAGGCGGCGCAGGCGCCAAAACCTGTTGAAGTGCCCGACATCAAGATCGTCATAGATGGAGAACTCACAACGTTTTCAAAGACGCCGATATCCGTCAGCAACAGCACGCTGCTACCGCTGAGGGATTTGCTTGTAAAGCTGGGCATACCGAACGATGATGAACACGTCATATATAATGGCGCCGAAAAGAGCGTTACAGTATGGGATGGACAGACAAAGATATACTTGCTGATCGGGCAGAAGGAAGCTTTTGTAAATGACGAACCGATCACGCTCAATGCCGCGCCGCTCCTGTATCAAAATTCGACCTTCATACCGCTGCGGTTTGTGGCTGAAGCGCTTAATCGGAGGGTGGTCTGGGAAGGCTCGTTAAAAGCGGCTTTTATATGCGAAGCCGATAAATATGACAGCATAAAGCAGCTATTGGACAGATCCAACAAGAAGAGCGCAACGATAAAGAAATATAAGCAGGAAACAGATGTCGCGGGCATTGTAGAATTTGAAGCTGGTAATACGGAATTCAGCGCCCATTCTCAGTCAGATATTGATGGCAGGGGAAAAAAGATGAGCATGAAAATGCAGATGAGCATTATGGGAATGAGCATATCGTCGGAGAGTTACTTCTCAAACAACGCGTTGTACGTGAAAGACCTGGTGACCAGTGGCTGGTCCAAACAGATATATAAGCCGGAAGAGTATAATAAACTGTTTGAAAGCAGGGATTATGAAAACCTGCTGACGAAAACCGAAGTCTTGTGTGCCGGCCTTAATCAGGTTTCGGACGAGAACGATGACGAGATATTGCTTAAGGGGGATGTGTTTCTGGTTGATTATTTTAAAAAGGCAATAGAGGAGCAGAGCTTCGGATTCAACCAGGACACAAAACAAGAAATTAAATACAGTGATTTTTCATTACAAATCTCATTGGATAAAAGTACGGCCCTCATTAATAGCATCGAGATGCATGTGAAGATGCTGCAGCCTGCAAATGATCCAAAAATCAAAACTGATACAAAAATGGATTTGGATTTCGAATTACAGTTCAGTGAATACGATGGTGATTTTGTTATCAATATTCCTGAAGAAGCTGTTAAAAATGCTATACCAGTTAACTAAATCATTATAAATACTAAATGAGTGTTTTCATGATTTTCTTTTTTAACGCATATAAAGGCGTGGTTGTCATTACGTGAGGAAGCTTACCGGGTGGCAGTTCGCGCCTTTTTTGATACATGCTTTTTAGCCTTTCGGGATATTGTTAATTCATTAACAACGTGGTATGATGGAGAAAGAGTTGTGATCTACATTAATAAAGAATTTTTTAAAATATGGAAGATATAATTTGACTTCGAAGGGGCAAGTGTATGAAATTAAGTGAAATTATTAAGGTTCTCAATGCAGAACTATTATCCGGTGACAATATGGACATGGAGATTATATCCGCCTGCGGCTCCGATCTGATGAGCGATGTCATGGCTTATGTAAAGGAAAATGTATTGCTGCTGACAGGGCTGGTCAGTCCACAGGTCATTCGTACCGCTGAAATGATGGATATAAAAGCTGTCGTATTTGTCAGGGGTAAGACTCCGGGGGAGAATATACTAAGCCTGGCAGCAGAGAAAAACATCGCGGTTATGACCACCTGCAATCCAATGTTCATTGCCTGTGGGAAGCTATATGAAGCCGGTTTAACTGGAAAGGGTGTTTGGTAGTGGGCGACAGCTTGATGAAACTGCACTATGACATACCGGCACTTGATCTTAGCTGTGCAGGAGAAGCTTCAAGCAACGTAAGAAAAATGCTGGTGCAGCTTGGCATTGATCCTGTTTTGATTAAAAAGACGGCCATTTCCATGTATGAAGCCGAAATTAATGCGGTTATCCATGGGAATGGCGGGTATGCGGACGTTGAGATCGACAGCAAAAAAATCGTCGTGCGTATCACTGATCACGGGCCAGGTATTCCCGACATTGAGCTTGCAATGCAGGCAGGCTGGTCTACAGCTTCTGATGAGGTCAGGGAGATGGGGTTTGGAGCAGGCATGGGTCTTCCGAATATTAAAAGATACTCGGACAAGCTTGATATTGAGACCACCATTGGGAAAGGCACGACAGTTACGATCACGGTGGGATTGGGAAGTATGGACTGAAGTGCGATACGGAAAATGTTGACATCAGCCTGAAGAGGTGAGGGTATGGGGATTTATTTTCATTCTGTAACACTTGATGAAGAAAAATGCAGGGGGTGTACAAACTGTATTAAAAGGTGCCCCACAGAAGCGATCCGGGTCAGAGAAGGTAAAGCCCGCATTATCAATGAGCGTTGTATTGACTGCGGCGAGTGTATCCGGATCTGTCCCTACCATGCAAAAAAAGCTATTACAGATGATTTCTCCTGTACACGGCAATTCAAATACAGGATTGCAATACCTGCCCCAACATTATATGGGCAGTTTAAACCGGAGTATAGCAGGAACAGGCTATTGAACGCATTGAAGTCGATTGGCTTTGATGATGTATATGAAGTGGCCAGAGCAGCGGAATTCGTCACGGAAGCCACAAAAAAACTTA
Source organism: Bacillota bacterium (assembly GCA_023435745.1). Classification (GTDB taxonomy): domain Bacteria; phylum Bacillota; class Clostridia; order Acetivibrionales; family DTU013; genus JAEYRF01. The sequence goes on from JAEZMD010000001.1 coordinate 90,027, forward strand.
TGAATGATCAAAAGCAAATTAAAAAGCCATTGATATCTTCAGCCTGTCCGGCGGTTGTCAGACTGATCCAGGTCCGCTTCCCAAATTTGATAGACCAATTGGTCAAGCTGGAATCTCCCATGGAGGTGGCGGCGAAAATCGCAAAAAAGAAGACTGCCGAGCAAAAAGGGATAAACCCGGCAGACATAGGAGTTTTTTTCATCACACCATGCGCGGCCAAGGCTACCAGCGTAAAAGCGCCTTACGAAAGTAAGAAATCCTCGGTCGATGGTGTGATTTCCATCAAAGATATTTATATAAAGATGCTTGCCGGAATGGACAGGGTCAGTGATTCCGAGCAGTTGGAACAGGCCGGATTTGAAGGGATCAGGTGGGCCAACTCGGGCGGAGAGGGGCTTGCGATAGGCACAGACAGATTTCTGGCCGTGGATGGAATCCATAATGTCATTATGATCCTTGAAGCAGTGGAGAATGATAAAATCGAGAATATCGATTTTATCGAAGCGCTGTCCTGCACCGGCGGATGTCTGGGCGGGCCGCTGACCATAGAGAATGTATATGTCGCAAAGACAAGGATCAAAAAACATGTGGATGATGCAAAAGCAATTGACAAAAGCATGACGCAGCAGGATACCTATGACGAGAACATGGTCTGGACAGAAGAGATCGCTTATAAGCCCATAATGAAGCTGGATGATGACTTCGGAAAAGCAATGAAAAAGCTGGAGGATCTGGAGAAAATCAATGACGGTTTGCCGGGGCTCGATTGCGGCGCCTGCGGGGCGCCAAGCTGTCATGCGCTTGCAGAGGATATTGTAAGAGGGATGTCGCAGGAAGCTGATTGTATTTTCAAGCTCCGTGAAAAAGTACGCGATTTGTCCGAGCAGATGAAAGATATGGAAAACATGACGCCCTCTGCGACGGATGAGAAAAATGGCGGGACAGCGGTAGAGAAAATGGGGGACAGTATAAAAGAAAAGAGCGGGACATAGGAGGAAGCAAAATATGCTCGTGTCGGAATGGGCTAAAAAGCTTGGCGGAGAAGTATTGACCGGAGAGATAGAAAAGGACATTGAGGTAACAGGGATCTATTGCGGGGATCTGCTCAGCTGGGTCATGTCGCATGCTTCAAGGGGCTCTGCATGGATAACGGTTCATACGCATTTGAATATTATTGCGGTAGCGTCCCTCACAGAGCTTTCCTGCATTATCATACCGGAAAGCATTGAGGTGGATGAGCCTACCATCCGCAAGGCAATCGATGAAGATGTTATCATTATACGCTCAGAGCTAAGCACCTATAGGATATGCTGTATTGCGCACGAGTGCGGTATTTGACTGCGAACCGCGGACAGCCGTTGGAGAGTTGATATGAAGTACGCTGTGGACCTGCACATTCATTCGGCACTTTCACCTTGTGCAGACAATGACATGACGCCGAATAACATCGTGAACATGGCTATTCTTAAAGGTCTTGATGCTATTGCCGTTACAGATCATAATACCGGCGGCAATCTCGAAGCCGTCAGCCTTTGCGCCCGTAAAAGCGGGCTTGTTTTTATTCCAGGAATGGAAGTGGAATCCTGTGAAGAGGTGCACCTGATCTGCCTTCTGCCCGACCTTAATAGTGCATGGATGCTGCAGGAGAAAGTCAGCAAGGCACTCCCGGTCATTGCGAACAGGACAGATATTTTTGGAAGACAATATTTCATGGATGAAAATGACCAGATCACCGGAGAAGAGGATCGGCTGCTCATCAATGCCACGTCGCTGACTGCGGATGACATTTTTTCATTGGTCAGAGGTCTGGGTGGCGCAGTAATTCCTGCCCATGTGGACAGGCCTGCCAACAGCATGCTCTCCAATCTGGGATGGATACCGCAAGAACTTGACATAAAGTACCTTGAGTTGTCAGGAAAATGTGACAAATATGCTTATAAAACAGCCCATCCCGAACTGGACGGCTATCAGCTGATCAAGTCCTCCGATGCACACAAGCTCGGGGATATTATGGAGAGGGAAAGCCTGCTTGAAATTTCAAAGGCAGGAGAATTGAGGCCGCAGGATATTATCCGTCTTTTTAGATGAACCGTTAATTTGTATAATGTATACAAACACAAAATATTATAATTGCATAAATTATTGATTTATCGTCTTGTATTAAAACGAATATTTTGTTATACTATTTACGGTTTGATTGTTAAATTGTTAACGAAACATAATTGTGGACTGGGGGGTCAAAAAAATGAGCACGAACTGCTGTGGGTGCGTAGATGAAAAAGAGCGCAAATTGCAGGAAATCATTGAAAAGTACAAAGATACCAAGGGCGCGTTGATACCCGTGCTGCATGAGGCGCAGGACGTATACGGATATCTTCCCATGGGCGTTCAAAAACAAATATCTCAGGGATTGAATGTTCCGCTCTCTGAAGTTTACGGCGTAGTTACATTCTACACCCAGTTTTATCTTAAGCCGAAAGGAAAATTTAAGATTAGCACCTGTATGGGAACTGCATGCTATGTAAAAGGTTCAAATCTGATACTTGACAAGCTGCAGGAAAAACTCGGAATCAGTGTAGGGGACTGCACGGACGACGGAAAATTTTCGCTGGACGCCTGCCGTTGTATAGGCGCCTGCGGACTTGCACCCGTTATCATGATTAATGATGATGTTTACGGCAGACTTAACCCTGAGGACATTGAAAAAATTCTGGAAAAATATAAGGATCTGTAAAGGATCGTTTTTTATGCTGTGTGGAGGAGTACGGATTTGAGGGATATATCACTGCACGTGCTTGATATCATGCAGAATTCGACAGCGGCGCAAGCAAGCAGGATCAGGGTCATTGCAGCCGTTGAGGCAGCAGCAGGGATGCTGAAGCTTGTCATTGAGGACAATGGCTGCGGGATGGACAGCGATCTGCTCGCGGCAGTAACAGATCCGTTTACGACGACCAGGACTACCAGGAAGGTCGGGCTCGGGATTCCAATGTTCAAGGCATCGGCAGAGCAGTCGGGCGGCAGTTTCACCATTACATCGCAAAAGGGCGCTGGAACGGTGGTGACAGCCAGATTCGGGATCGATCATATTGACAGGCCAGTCCTGGGAGACCTGGCGGGAGTCATAACAGATATGGCGGCAGCAAACCCAACAGTGGAAATTATTCTGCAGCTTGAAAACGCAGAAAGGCAATTTGTTTTTAATTCCGGCGAAGTCAGAAAAACCCTTGGAGAAGTTCCGTTATCGGAGTTTGAAGTGGTCAGGTGGCTTCGTGAATATATTTATGAAGGACTAAAAGAAATATTCGGAGGTGTATTAAGTGAAATCGTTAGCTGAGCTTGAAGCGATAAGAAAGAAAACCCTGGATCAGATAAAGATGAGAACGAATAAAGACGGTATCCGGATCGTTGTCGGAATGGCAACCTGCGGTATCGCAGCCGGCGCAAGGCCTGTTATGAATGCTTTTGTTGAGGAAATCGGAAAAAGGAATCTTGCCGATGTCGCGGTAACAATGACAGGATGCATTGGCGTATGCAGGCTGGAACCAATTGCAGAGGTGTTTAATGCGGACGGAACAAAGACGACCTATGTGAAGATGACGCCGGAAAAGGCTGCAAGAGTGGTTGCGGAGCATATTGTAAACGGAAGGGTATGTCAGGACCTGACAATAGGCGCTGCTGAGGAAGCGGAAAAATAGTCAGATTGAAAAATACAATGAGATTGCAGGGAGGGAGCAAAATGGATTATTTCAGAGCGCATGTGCTGGTTTGCGGAGGAACGGGTTGTACATCGTCAAACTCGCAGAAGGTCAAAGATGAATTTGCTGCGCAAATAGATAAAAACAAGCTGGACAAAGAAGTAAAGATTGTCACGACCGGTTGCTTTGGACTTTGTGCCGAAGGTCCGATCGTGGTTATGTACCCTGAAGGCGCAATGTACACCATGGTCAGGGTCGAGGATGTAAAGGAGATCGTGGAGGAGCATCTTGTCAAGGGCAGGATTGTAAAGAGACTGCTTGCAGGGAACAAAGAGGCGCATGACACAACTAAAGCACTTGAGGATGTAAGTTTTTTCAAAAATCAGGTCAGGATTGCACTGAGAAACTGCGGCGTGATCAATCCGGAAAATATTGACGAGTATATTGCCTATGATGGATATAAGGCACTGGCAAAGGCTTTAACGGAAATGAAACCGGAGGAGGTTATAGCCGAGATCAAAAAGTCCGGACTCAGAGGCAGAGGCGGCGCGGGATTTCCTACCGGGCTGAAGTGGGAGCTGACAGCGAAGGCTACGGGCGACAAGAAGTATGTTGCATGTAATGCCGACGAGGGTGATCCGGGAGCATTCATGGACAGAAGCGTACTGGAGGGCGACCCACACAGTGTTATTGAAGCGATGATTATTGCCGGTTATGCTATTGGATCGGATCAGGGTTATATTTATATCAGAGCTGAATATCCGATCGCAGTAAACCGGCTTCAGATAGCGATAAATCAGGCAAGGGAATACGGACTGCTTGGCAAAAACATATTCGGAACAGATTTCTGTTTTGAACTGGAGCTCAGATTGGGCGCCGGAGCTTTTGTCTGCGGTGAGGAAACTGCGCTGATTACCTCTATTGAAGGCCACAGGGGGGAGCCCGCACCAAAGCCGCCATTTCCTGCCGTTAGTGGTTTGTGGAAAAAGCCGACACTGCTCAATAATGTTGAAACCTATGCCAATATTCCAATAATTTTGAATAAAGGCGCGCAGTGGTTTTCATCAATCGGAACAGAAAAGAGCAAAGGTACAAAGGTGTTTGCTGTCGGCGGCAAGATCAATAATACAGGTCTTGTAGAAATACCGATCGGAACTACGCTCAGAGAAGTCATTTATGATATCGGGGGCGGAATACCCGGCGGCAAGAAATTCAAGGCTGCCCAAACGGGTGGACCTTCCGGCGGCTGTATCCCCGCAAGCCATATAGATACGCCTATCGATTATGAGACGTTGAAAGAGCTTGGCTCAATGATGGGTTCCGGCGGGCTTATTGTTATGGACGAAGATAATTGTATGGTCGACATTGCCAGGTTCTTCCTCGAATTTACCGTGGACGAATCCTGCGGAAAATGCCCGCCTTGCCGGATTGGAACTAAGAGGATGCTGGAGATACTGGAAAGGATCACCGGCGGCAAGGGTGAGATGGAGGACATTGACAAGCTGGAGATCCTTGCAAAAAACATCATTTCCTCAGCGCTGTGCGGACTGGGTCAATCTGCTCCACAGCCTGTTCTGAGCACATTAAGGTATTTCAGGGACGAGTATATCGCTCATGTAAAGGACAAGAAATGCCCCGCAGGCGTCTGCAAGTCCATGATGAGCTATGTGATCGCCGCAGACCGCTGCAAGAGCTGCGGTATCTGCGCGAAGAACTGCCCTGTCGGCGCGATCAGCGGAGAGAAGAAGGTACCTTATGTAATAGATCAGGAAAAGTGTATCAAATGCGGCGTTTGTATGGAGAAATGTCCGTTCAAGGCTATATTCAAGAATGCGTAAATTGAGGAAGGGAGTGTAAGGTTATGGAAATGGTCAATATTACAATTGATACGCGAAAAATTCAGGTTCCAAAGGACTATACTGTTTTAGAAGCGGCACGTTATGCCAATATTGATATACCGACGCTTTGCTTTCTGAAGGACATCAACGAAATCGGCGCATGCAGAATGTGCGTAGTTGAGATCAAGGGAGCAAGAAGTCTTCAGGCAGCATGTGTTTATCCGGTATCCGAGGGGTTAGAAATCTTTACTCAGACACCGAGGGTCAGAGAGTCCAGAAAAGTCACACTTGAGCTCATACTGTCGAATCACGACAAAAAATGCCTCACCTGCGTAAGGAGCAGATCCTGCGAATTGCAGAAGCTGGCTGAGGAGCTCAACATCAAGGATGTCCGCTTTGAAGGGGAAACGATCCCGCATCCCATCGATCAGCTTTCTCCCTCTATTGTCAGGGATCCTAACAAATGTGTGCTTTGCAGACGCTGTGTGAACATGTGTAAAAACGTACAGAAGGTAGCCGTGATCGACACCAACGAGAGAGGCTTCAAGACTATAGTCGGATCAGCCTTCGACATGCCTCTGGCAGAGGTGCCATGCATCAACTGCGGACAGTGTATAACAGTATGTCCTGTTGGCGCTCTGAGAGAAAAGGATGATACGGATATTGTCTGGCAGGCTCTTGCAAATCCGGAGCTTCACGTAGTTGTTCAGACTGCTCCGGCAGTCAGAGTTGCACTGGGCGAAGAGTTCGGAATGCCTATCGGCTCGAGGGTTACCAGCAATATGATCGCGTCACTGAGACGTCTTGGCTTCAAGAAGGTCTTTGATACCGATACAGCGGCTGATCTCACCATCATGGAGGAAGTCACCGAGCTTGTAAACAGGATTAAAAACGGCGGCAAGCTGCCGGTGATCACATCCTGCAGCCCAGGCTGGATCAAGTTCTGCGAGCATAATTATCCGGAGTTCCTTGACAATCTTTCCAGCTGCAAGTCGCCTCATGAAATGTTCGGAGCGGTGCTGAAGTCATATTATGCCGAAAAGATGGGTATTGACCCTGCAAAGATATTTGTTGTATCAATTATGCCGTGTACCGCCAAGAAATTTGAGGCAAAACGTCCTGAATTGTCTTCAACGGGCTATCCTGATGTGGATGTTGTCCTGACAACCAGAGAGCTGGCCAGGATGATCAGAGAAGCAGGTATCGACTTCACGGATCTTCCAGAGAGACATTTTGACGACCCTATGGGCGAGGCATCCGGCGCCGCAGTTATATTCGGAGCAACCGGCGGCGTTATGGAGGCGGCTTTGAGGTATCTGGTGGAGCTGCTGGAGGGCAAACCGCTTGAGAAGGTCGAGTTTGAAGCGGTCAGAGGTGTGGACGGAGTGAAGGAGGCAACCCTTGAAGTGGCCGGCATGACGGTCAGAGCGGCTGTGGCCCATGGCACAGGCAATGCGAGAAAGCTTCTGGATAAGATGAAGAGCGGCGAAGCTCAGTATCACTTCGTAGAAGTCATGGCCTGCCCCGGCGGTTGTGTAAACGGCGGAGGACAGCCCATCCAGCCTTCACAGGTCAGAAGCTGGATTGATCTTCGGTCAGAAAGAGCGAAGGCAATCTATGAAGAGGATGAAAGCCTGCCAATGAGAAAATCGCAGGATAACCCATATGTGAAGAAGCTGTATGACGAGTATTTTGAGCATCCGGGAAGCCACAAGGCTCATGAATTGCTTCACACGCATTATACGCCAAGAGAAAATTATCCGGAGAAATTATAATACAGGAAATAAGCAAGGGGGACGGTTCTCCAATATGAGAGAACCGTCCCCCTATTTACTTTCCTATTCCAGTATACTGAATAATTAAAATTCTTTATTTCTATATATTTCGGTCGAAATTAAAAATGATAGATAAGTTACAAATAAAACAAATAAAGGCAATAACTTCATAATATCATATAGCCCTTGATAGTCAAGTGTAGTCAACTCGACATTAAAAAAACGAAGTATTATTGGAATAATAGACGGAAGAAGAAAAAATGAAATTAGAATATATTTGCTCCCTTCGAGCCCATATTTGTATGTAGCAGGAATCATAATACTAATATATAGCAGTGATAATGAAATTGAGAATAGTAAAGAGATTGTGATTTCTTTAAAATCTATTTGTTTATTCAAAAACCAAAAAACAATATAGATAAGAGCGGTAAAAACAAAAGAGAATCCAATTAGGATAAAAGTGAGCAAGTATTTACTTCCTACGATTATTTCTCTTTTAACAGGTAATGCAACAGCATATTTGTCCCATTTTGCCTGCAAATCATAGTGTAAGGTCGTTGTTGTCTGCATTGTAAAGAATAGTGAAATCATCATACTGACTATAGGGAATACAAATGCTATAGAATTCTGGGAAAGTGGAATTATGGCACAAAGCATTACCAAAAAATATAAGGGCTTTAAATTCTTTATACTCACTATCAAATCTTTTTTTATTAATCCGATCACTTTTTTTCCCCCTTTATATAATACAGCATGATATCTTCTATTGACGGAAAGTCATGATCATAATTCTTATATTTTTCTTTATTTTTTACTAAAATATTAAAACGGTTATTCACTTTTCTATAGGCTACTATATCATGTGATTCTATTTTATCCATTTCATTCAGATTGCATTTAACAACGGAATATTCAGACAATATTTGCTCCTTTGGTTTGGAGAAAATTAATTGTCCCACATGCATAAAAGCAATATAATCAGCGACTTTTTCCAGATCACTTGTAATATGCGATGAAAAAAGAATTGAGCGGTTTTTTAACTTGACATATTCTAAAAAGATTCCCAATATTTCATCGCGTACAACAGGGTCCAAACCTACAGTTGCTTCATCCAATATAAGTAATTCAGGCTGATGTGTCAGAGAAATAGCTATTGTTAATTTTGTTTTCATACCTTTGGAAAACTCTTTTACCTGTTTACACATAGGTAGCTTGAGCTGGTTAACAAGATCTGCATATCTTTTCTCATCCCATGCGGGATAAATAGATTTCATTATAGTTGATAGGTTTTGTGCAGTCAGGCAATCGTGGAAATTGCAATCATCAAATACGACACCTATGTTAGCTTTGATTTTTTGTTCGTGTTTTATATTATCTAGACCGAAAATCCTAATACTGCCGCTACTCCGCCTGATTTCATTTAAAATTAATTTTATAACGGTGGTTTTACCTGCGCCATTTTCTCCAATAAGCCCCATAATTGAACCATAGGGCAAGCTCAGGCTAAAATCATTTAGAACAAAATCATCATATTTTTTTATGACGTTCTTCATTTCTAGTACATGGCCCATTATTTCACCTTGTTCCTAACCGCATTTTCCACGGAAAATTGTTTTTTATAGTTTTAGGAACTTGATAATTATACCAGCTACGATTGTTTGGTATGTTTTCTTTTCATAGAAACAATTTATTTATCAGTATAAATATGTACAAATTAATTATAGACAAAAAGTGGGAATAATACAAGGAGATTCTTTAAGGCTCCTTCTATTGTCTCACGTCTGTTCAGTCGCCGTCGGTGCCATTTATTTTTGTAGTGTTTCAATTATTTTAACCTTTTTCCATTTGAATACAGATGAGAATGTTATTATAATAGAGTAGTGTACTTAATTGCTTAACAAAATGTATTGTATGAAATGAAGCTGTAAGGGGAGAAACGACAGATGCGCACCAACAGAACCATACTCATATGGATTGCAATCTTTGCCCTGGCGGGAATAATACTCCTGATGGTGGCTTGTGAAAAGGGATTACTGTTTTCGGATGGCATACGGCAAGTAGAGGAGCAGGCACCGGCGGAAACTAAAGATAACAATACAGATGCTGTAAAACCTGAGAAAGACCCTTTGATAGCAGATGACGATGAATCTGTGCAGGAGGAACCGGTCAAGACATTGACCGTCGGGAAGCCTTATTCTCAAAAGCTTGTTGAGGAAGGTTCGAAAAATATACTCATCCTTGGGCAGGACAAGGTGGACAACCTGTACGATACAATCGGCATCGCCAGTATAGATAAAAACAGTAAAAGCTTAAAGCTGATCATGATTCCAAGAGATACTTACATAGAATACAATCAGGAAATATTAACGAAAATGGATGAGCTGGGAATACTCCATGCACCGGGTATCCATAAGATTAACTCTACCCACAAGATCGGAAGCATGATAAAGTACTCCGGCAGGTTTAAATCCGGCCCTATCAGTTTTTTGGCGGACGTCACCGAAGAAAAATTTGCTCTTGAGCTGGATGATTATATAATGGTCAATGTGAAGGGCTTCAGGAATCTGGTAGATCACCTGGGAGGCATTGATATACAGGTGCCTTACCTTATGGATTATACGGATCCCACGCAGGATCTTTATATAAACATACCCAAAGGCATGCAGCATTTGGACGGATATAATGCCGAGGGCTTTGTCAGATTCAGACAGGGTTACAGGGAGGACGGTACCTTTTTCAATATCGGAGATCCCGGCCGCAAGAAAAATCAGTTGTACTTTCTGCAGCAATTGATCAAGCAAAAGGGTACAGTTAAAAACATTGGAAAGATACCCGGAATTATCGAGATCCTTGGGAAAAATGTACAGCACAGCATTGGTTTCGGTGATGTGCTTGGCACTTATATGAGCATGGCCACAGATGTGATAAAGAATAATTATGAAATCACATCCATCAACATTGACAGCGAAAAAACGACCAGAGTGGACGGGTCCGCTTATCTGGTAATAGATTAATCCTGCCACAGACAAAGGCTGCAGGAAGGGCGTATATTTAACGGAGGGTTTCTCGCGGTACATGTTCAGTAGCAGAAAGACTGGAGGAAAAAGTATGATCGACATCCGGAACGTATCAAAAAGCTACAACAAGGGCTCAGTTAAAGCAGTAGACACATTGAATCTCGAAATCAGGAAAGGTGAAATATTCGGTTTTCTCGGACCGAATGGAGCAGGAAAGACAACAACGATTAAAATGATTGTCGGGCTATTGAACCCCGATGAGGGAACCATTTTGATCGACGGAACAGATATACGGAAGGAACCGATCGAAGCAAAGAAAAAAATCGGTTATGTCCCTGACAATCCAAACCTTTACGAGCGTCTTACAGGGACGGAATACCTCAATTTTATGGCAGATATTTATCAGGTGCCGGTCGATCTGCGCCGGCAAAGGATTGAAAATTACCTGAACATGTTTGAACTTAATGATGCCGCAGGTGATCTTATTAAAAGCTATTCTCACGGCATGAAGCAGAAAATTGCGCTGACAGGCGCCCTGATTCATAACCCTTCGGTCTGGATACTGGATGAACCGATGGTCGGACTTGACCCGAAGTCGGCCCATCTGCTAAAAAGTCAGATGAGAGAGCACTGCGACAATGGAAATACAGTCTTCTTTTCAACGCATATCCTGGAGGTGGCAGAAAAGCTTTGCGACAGATTAGGTATCATTCATAGGGGTAAGCTGATCGCTATCGGAACAGTTGATGAGCTCAGACAGGGCGATATGATGGAATCCCTCGAAAATATTTTTCTGGAGTTGACTGAAAAATGAAACCGTTTGCAGCCTTTATAAAAATGCAGCTAAATGTGAATTATGGCATTTCAGCTCTTAAATACCGTTTTACCAGGGAGAAGAAAAAGCTGTGGGAGCCTGTGCTGATAGCGGTGGTCATTGCTGTATCAATCGTTCCGCTGCTGGTGCTTTACACAGGCCTGATGATATCTCTTTTTGCGGCGGGTACGCTGATAGGACAGCCTGGGCTTATTTTGACACTGTCTCTTATGTTGGCGCAGATTACAATACTGATTTTCGGTTTGTTTTATGTCATTGGCAGCTTCTACTTTTCAACGGACATGGATTCATTTGTTCCGCTGCCTCTAAAACCGTATGAGGTCATTGGCGGTAAGTTTGCCGTAATCATGGTCAATGAATATCTTACATCCATGCCGATTCTCCTGCCGCCGCTCATTATCTATGGGATCGGAACCGCACAGGGGCTCCTCTACTGGATAAAAAGCCTGCTGCTGGCACTTGCTGTTCCGGTTCTGCCGCTGACGGCAGCTGCACTTTTTATAATGCTGATGATGCGGTTTGTCAATCTGAGAAGGTACAAGGACGCTCTTGCCATCATAGGCGGAATAGCGATACTTATTCTTTCGATCGGATTTAGTATGTATATGCAAAAAATGCCTCAAAATGCCGAAGAATTACAGAACTTTTTTGCAGGCACAACAGGTTTTGCCGATATGGTCGGTGAGAGGTTCCCGCCGCTGCAATGGGCAGCCAGGAGTCTTACGGAAGGCGGATTGGCAGGCATTGGTTATCTTTTGCTATTCCTGTGCACCTGCGCCATACTTTTTATACTGTTGCTGATGCTGGCAAATAAAGTGTTCTATAAGGCGCTTCTGGCGGGTCAGGAGGTAAGCAGAAAGAAAAAAGCCCTGACGGATCAGCAGAAACAAAATTTATATGGCAGAGCGTCAGGACAGGTATCGGCAATGATGAAGCGGGAATGGAAGCTGTTGGTCAGAACGCCGATTTATGTAATGAACGGACTTGTGGGAACTATTATCGGGCCATTCATCCTCATCATCATGATGGTCGTACAGGGAAGCGAACCGGAGTTTGCGGCGCTGTTCGCAGAAATTGCCAATCCGGAGGTGGCGCCTTATGTGCTGCTGGGAGGACTTGGTCTGATGCTATTTACTTCCGGAATGAATCTGGTAGCCTCAACAGCTCTGTCAAGAGAAGGCCAGACATTATGGATAACAAAAATGATTCCGGTTACCGTAAGACAGCAAGTGAATGCAAAGCTCCTGATCAGCCTGATCGTCTCCACTATCGGCGTTCTGGTAACGGCGCTGATCATGTTGATATTCATGAAGTTACCTGTCATATGGGTGCTCGGCGCAACGGTTGTGGGGATTATTGGTTCTGTGCCGATGGTGGCTTTGAGCCTGCTTCTTGATGTATTCCATCCAAAGCTTATATGGAATAGTGAACAGGAAGCGATGAAGCAAAATATGAACGGTGGTCTGGGCATGCTGTTGTCCATGCTTTTGCTGCTGATATATGGCGTTGTCGGCGCAGTATTGTTGATACTTAAGCTCCCGATGCCGGTGGTATTGCTTGGGATCGCTCTGGTGTCGGCCGCTCTGAGCGCGCTGTCCCTGTTAGCTTTATATGCGGTGGCGGAAAGAAAGTATCGAGAATTGGAAGCATAATGATACTATCAGGTGTAAATGAATAAGTTATAATAAAAGTTATATTTGCTGGAGGAAATCAAATGGCAAAACAAATCTGGAAACCGTCGGCAATGCTTAATCCCGTACCGGTCGTAATGGTATCCTGCGCGGATCAGGCGGGCAAACAGAATATTATAACGGTCGGGTGGGCCGGAACAATCAATTCCGAACCGCCCATGCTTTCCATTTCAGTTCGGAAGGAAAGGTATTCCTATGGATTAATCAAGGAAAGAGGCCAGTTTGCTGTTAATCTTACAACACAAAAGCTTGTATATGCAACAGATCTGTGCGGAGTAAAATCAGGTAGGGACGTTGATAAATTTAAGCTGGCCGGGTTGACGCCGGAAAAGGCTTCAGTAATCGATGTGCCGATCATCAAGGAGTGCCCGGTATCACTGGAGTGCATTGTAAGGCAGACACAGGAGTTGGGCAGCCATGACATGTTTATCGCTGAGATCGTAGCCGTACAGGCCGATAATGCACTGCTGAACGATAAGGGCAAGCTGGAGCTGGAGAAGGCCGGACTGATCTGTTATTCCCACGGCAAGTACTGGGCGCTGGGAAAAGAGCTTGGTTTTTTCGGGTATTCCGTCGCAAAGAAAACCGGTATAGAACGGTAGGAGATAAATAGGGCGCAATTATCGACAGATCTTATTCATATGGAGGAATGAGAGCAATGGAGAGAGTGTGCGAGACATTTTTCCAGCAAATAGTTGAACAGCTGCCATTTCCGGTAGAAATATTTTCGCCTGACGGGACAGCTATAATTGTTAACAAAGCATTATTGGACATGTCAGGTATTCCTTCGTTAGAAATGATAGTGGGAAAGTACAATATTCTCAAAGACCCTTCTGTAGAAGAAAGGGGCGTTAAAGATTATGTAGTCCGTGCATTTATGGGAGAGACTGTTAATTTTACTGACATACAGGTTCCGTTAAAACAGATTGAGGATGTGTACGGAGTAAAAGACGACGAGGTTATTTCTGCCTTCCAGGATATTGTTATGTTCCCTATATTCAGCCTGGCAGGAAAAGTTGAGGAAGTGGTTGTTCTTATTAAAGACCAGCGTAGTTATAACGTTACAAGAAATATTAACAAGTCGATAAAATTTTTACAGGAAAATTATAGTAATGAATTTTGTATGGAGGAGGCAGCCAGGGCGGCAAACCTCAGCACTTATCATTTTATAAGAGTTTTCAAATCACAGACGGGTAAGACACCCTATGAGTTTTTTATGGACATAAAGATGCAAAAGGCTAAAGAAATGCTTAAGGATCACACCCAGGCGATCACAGAAATATATTCAACCCTTGGCTTTTCCAGCTCCAGTCACTTTGCAAGAGTTTTTAAAAAGACCACCGGTACGGCGCCTAACGCATATCGAAAAAAACATGTCGAAGAATAAACAGCAATATGATATTGTAAAACAGCAATATTATTACAGTATTCGACAAAACCCTCTGATATCATAAAAATAGATACTAGGCATGTCACAGTGCGGTTCTATATATGAAACGTATGAGACTAAAGAGGGGGGAAAGTTGAATAATATGACAACAAAACGAATTGTCGCTATTCTTGTGCTGTTGCTTTTGATCGTAATGTGCGGCTGTTCAGTTAATGTAAAAAACTTGTCGAACTCTGGGGCAAATAGTGAATTAACTAAAAGCGACTGGCTACTGAAGGTTGATCAGACTATTCCCATAAAAGACGGAGACATAACGACAAATTATACCCTGGTTCTTATTGCTCAGAAGACAGGTGGTACCGATGTATACGGCACCTATGAAGGAGCTGCCTACATTGGCAGTGAATTGGATGCTTCAGTCTTATCAAAGGCGTTTATTAAGGTAGTCGGCGGATTTGATATAAATATCTTTGCCAATAATCTCAGCTTTGAAGTCGAACCCTATAACATGTCGGAATATTCGACCTATGGAAACAGTGAGGGCGGAGCCTCAGTCGCGCCAATTGTGAAATATGAATCCATGGCTCTTATGTCACCGGAGATGAAGGGCGGAATAATTCTTGATACAAAAACGCAAGCCATTGATGGCTCTCAAGGGGGATATAGCGACTCGGCCGAAGGTACTGCGCCTGTTGTTATGAAGCTTGCTATCAAATCAGATAAGGTCTATGTGGATATTCCTATGTTGAAAATTGACAGAAGCTTCGAAGGGTTTGTTACAAACAAGCCACAAAAATATCAGAAGGAATACCTACAGGCAGAGGAGAAAATTGAAGAACTGATAGAAAAGAACGAATCGAAAAAGGACTCGCCTGATGAAGATGATGAAGATGAAAAAGAAGATGAAGACGGTGAAGACGGCGTTGTAGGTCCTGGCGGTATAATGGGGACAATCGGAAGCAGCCTGAAAGTGCCGGAATCATTCCCGGCAGATGAGTTTCCTTTAATGCCTGACGCAAATATTGTCAATGTTTATGAAAATGATGATAAGAAGAATATCCGGGTAATGTTCACTACCAATAAAACACAGGAGGAGGTTCTGGAGTTTTATAAGGAGAGTATTATTGAAAAACCGGATGTCCGGAAGCTGGATGTAGATGACGGGGTAATGTATTTGGGACAGACGGAAAAATATAAAAATATACAGCTGATGGTGATGAAGGATCCGTCAACTCTTTCTGCCAATATGGTCAGTTTGGAAGTTCTGATAAGATAATCGTCAAATTATAAAGAGGAGGCGTCGTATGAAAAAGTTTTTATCTTTTCTGTTGGTTGCTGTAGTAGTTTTCAGTATGTTGATTCCTGTGCCGGTAAATGCCGCAGAGGAACTGCCCGTGAATGGTGGAGTCAGCCGTCCTGAGCATATCGCTTACTTTACCAAAGATGCAAGCGGCGCCATGAAAATTATGGCATATTATATTGTGCCGGAGGAGCTCTTACAGCTCGTATCAAAGTCCAATTCCGAGTTTAAGGCGGCGTATGGCTACAGTGAATATGCAGTATACCAGCAGACGGACTGGTCGGTTGATTCGGATAAAAGCTGGCATTACACAAGCGAATGGGACAGCAAGACCAATGCTGCCGTAAGCTGCGAGCGCATTACAAACGGAATGGTAAGAGATACTGAAATATTCTGGCTTACATATGATTCCGACCGTGAAGCATTGGGAGATGCGGTATATAAGGATTCAGACAATGTTTATAAATTTGACTTCAGTAAGCACAAGCTCTACCTGCGAACCCGCTTTATAGTTGAAATTCGCGATTTCGACAAGAGCTTTGACGGAAAAGAGTTTAAATACTTTGTTTCGGACTGGTCGGATGTGTCCTATATTAATGACATATACAATGGAAAAGGCTTATACAATGCATACGATTTTTCCAAGCTCGACGCTCTCGTTGTCAGCGGAGAACAGGTAAAAAATGATGATAAGGGCAAACCATATCTCAGTTTCTATCTTGAGTTTCCAGATAGCTTAAAGAAAGCAGCCCTTGCTCTCAAGGTTCAGTCCGGAGGCTCTGAAATGCAGCTTGACGTGGAGCGCAGAGTCAACGGTGGGGAATGGAAAAAGAGCAGAATAACGAATAATTCCTTCCCATATGACTATGGAGAGCGCACAATTTCAATTGAAGATGATATTCTGGCCAATAAATCCTCCTTGGAATACCGTTTCAAGCTGTCTTATACGGGCGGAAAGGCAACGAAGAACTTTGAGACCCCATTGAGCACGACTTTGAAGTACAACGTCCAGTCCTGGAGCGAAGCTTCTGCCTGGGCTGAAGAGTGGCTGGAGAAGGCGGAGGATTATGGTCTGCTGCCGGATGTGCTGGTTGGCGCCGATATGACAAAGCCTATTACAAGACTTGAATTTGCAGCGCTGTCTGTCAAGCTTTATGAGGCAATGAGCGGAAAGACCGTTGCGGCGGGCAGCAACCCGTTTACCGATACGAATAATGCTGAAGTTCTAAAGGCTGTAAAAATCGGCGTCACAAACGGTACGGCTCCTGACAAGTTCTCGCCTGATGCGTTGATCACACGTGAACAGGCGTCCGCCATGCTTACCCGTGCCTACAAAGCATCATTTTGGGATGGCTGGACTTTAGCCGGTGATGGCACTTATACTAAGTATACGCTGGATTACAGCGGTGTTAAGCCTTTCGCTGATGATGCAAGTATTTCCGCATACGCGAAACCATCCGTCTATTTCATGGTAAAGAACAACATTATCGGTGGGGTCGGCAACAATATGTTTGCTCCAAACAGGTCCAATATTCCGGCGAATGCTGCCTTAACCTACGGTCAGGCTACCAGGGAAGCGGCTATTAAGATTGCTGTTGCATCTTTCGAGAACCTCAAATAAGAGAAAACTTCAGATACTCAAATAAAATAAATTGATATGCGATAAGTAAAAAAGTGCTCTCGCCCTTGTTGGACGGGAGCATTTTTTATTTGACCGGATATTCCTCATATAATACAATAATATAAACAATCTTACATGATTTAGCAAAGCATGGATTAACTGTTTAGATATTATTCCTGCTTGTATTCGGGAGCCAGGAGGATACGGAAGTGCTGAAAGACAATCTTTTTTCCTTCTTTGGACATATTGCTATTTGTATTCTCTCTGCTTTTTTACTGGCACAGATAAGTAAAATCGGCTTCACAAGCTCTTATTTAGAGTTTTTGATTCCTCTGGCAGCCTGCGCTGTATATTATTTTTTTGGTTCGAAGCTAAAAAAACAGTCATCCGGAATCATAGCCGATATAGTGTCGACCTGTGCAATTACTCTGATAAATATTTTATTGTGGCTGTTATCGTTTTCTTGTGTTTTTGGCACATACAAATTACTTACTTTAGGAGGCCTGCCTTTTAGAAGATACAGAACTTTTCTATATTTTAATTCTCCTTTTATACCGATTGCAGATTCTTTGACACGCAATATATTAGCAGAAAGCAGCATATATGAGTTTGCTTTTATTTTGCTTGCATTTCTGCCCCAAATATTTATTTTAATTGGGCTGAGATGGAACAAGAAAAGCGTAAGGAAGAAGATATACTTATTAATATCTACCGTGCTGGTAATTGCCGCTATAGCGTTTATACCTGCGGTTATATACCCGTCAGCCGACACCGGAGATAATGATCTGCTCGGCAATACAGCAGGGAACCTGGCTAACGGCGGGCAAGTCTGTATGAAGGATGGGATGATATATTATACCGTAAGGAAGAGGATTTTTTTCTTTCTCAATTCTTTTTTTGAAGTAACCGGCGTTAATGGCAGATCTACAAAAAGACTGGGTAATTATGATGCCGGGTATATTAATGTTCGCAATGAATGGGTATATTTCGTTGACATGTTGAAGGACACAGGATACAGAATAAAAACCGACGGAAGCGAATTGGCTCCACTGACAGATGATAAAATGAGATATTTGATTGCAGTGGGGAATAATCTTTATTTTCAGAATATGAGCGACGGAGGAAAGCTCTACAGAATTAGCGGCAACGGTAATAATAAAGTTTTAATCAGCCCGGATACTGCCGACAACATATTGTATAAAGATGGCTTTTTATATTATTGCAATGACACAGGTCTGTTCAGAATAAACGCTGACGGCACCGACAAGAAGACTTTATGTGAAGGGAAAATAAAATCCGCCGTCATCGAAGGAGATAATATCTACTTCATCGATCAGGGGGATCTTTCTTCTCTGTACTCTATTTTCCTGGATGGTTCGGGAAAGAAGTATCTTGACGTCTGGTATGTAAATTGTTTCAACGTCAGGGACGATACCCTGGCTTATACGTTTAATGTTAACGATTATTTGTATTTTTGCAACAGCAAAAACGGAAGTATTATTGACCGGTATCACGGCTTTCTTTCTAATTCCATATACTTTATTGATGATTCAGTTATTTATGTTCATTAATATCTTTTATTCAACCAAATAGTCCATATGTAACCAATAGTTAGAACTCCAAAAAATCTCAAGAAAAATCCTCGTAAAGCGAGGACTCCTTAGTTGTTTGGATTACTATTTGAATTGAGCCGCCTGGTGCCGAACGGCATTCCAGGTGGTGACCGGCGGCATTTTCTCTGCCGCCGGTTCTTTACTTCGCGGCCGATACTTTACTTCGCGGCCGGTATTTTAACAACAGCTGGAATCTTACTTCGTGGCCAGAACCTTCTTCAGCTTCGCAAATCTCGGAAGGCCGTTTTCCAGCGGGGGAGTAGATACACCCTGGATCAGCGGCAGTGCGTAATCGATAAACTCCTGCTTCATACCGTTGCCAGCTTCGTTGATCCATTCGCGGGGGATCTTCTTCTCCGTATTGGCAACATCAGTCAGGTTGATCAGCTTGATATTGCATTTATAGTCCGATCCTTCTGCTCTTTCAAAAGCGACCATGTAATCTGTTTTACCTTCGACTGCGAATCTTACAGCCATTTGACCTGCAAGGAACGCCTCGTTTACGTCTGTCAATGAACCAACATGAGCAGCGCATCTCTGCAAAAGGCTGAACTCGATTCCGCGCACCTTGGCGCCGGTCTTTTCTTTCAGGATATTAGCAAGTGTAGAGGCAAGGCCGCCCAGCTGTGCGTGCCCGAACGCATCCTTGTTCTTTGCGAGGTCTGAGCCGTATTCTGAAATATAAGTGCCGTCTTTGTCCCTGATACCTTCGGAGACAGCAATGATCACGTTGTTTTGCTTCTTATATATGGCGGTAGTTTCTTCAATAAACTTGTCCATGTCAAAGGGGATTTCCGGCAGATAGATAAGATCCGGGCCAAAGCCCGCGTAAGAAGCAAGAGCCGACGATGCTGTGAGCCATCCTGCGTTTCTCCCCATGATCTCAAGAACAGTGATCATTCCTTTGTCATATACCCTTGCATCGTGATAAACTTCCATTGTGGAAGTGGCAATATACTTTGCGGCGCTTGCGAAGCCGGGACAGTGGTCTGTTCCCCAAAGGTCATTGTCGATCGTCTTTGGAACGCCCATTACTCTGCATTCATAGCCGGATTTCTGCATATATTTGCTGATTTTATTGCAGGTATCCATGGAGTCGTTGCCGCCGTTATAGAAGAAATATCTGATGTCATATTTTTTAAAAACCTCAAGAAGTCTTTTATAATCAGTGTCATCATCTTCCGCTTTTTTCAGCTTATAACGGACTGAGCCGAGAGCAGATGAAGGGGTGGTCTTTAAAAGCTCAAGCTCATATGGATCTTCCTTGCTCATATCGTAGAATTTTTCCTCAAGAATACCCCTGATGCCGTGAGCCGCGCCGTAAACAGCGGTAATGGCTCCCTGCGCCAATGCTTCCGTAAATACGCCTGCTGCGCTTGCGTTGATAACCGAAGTCGGTCCTCCGGACTGCCCGAAAATTGCTGCGCCTTTTAATTCACTCATATTGTAATCCCTCCTGATTCAAATCAAGATAAAATATAACATATGCAGGGGTAAAATGCAATTGACATCGACATTTTTTTAACATAATATTTTGCAGAAAACTTGATTTTGCGTCCATATCTGATAGAATAAATATGATAAATTTGTGACGATACATAATCTATCATCGCTTTGCAATATTAATATTATAATTAAAAAGGAGTTGTTTTTATGCCATTGGTAACATCAACTGAAATGTTTAAAAAAGCATATGAAGGTGGCTATGCAATAGGAGCTTTCAATGTAAACAACATGGAAATCGTGCAGGGTATCACCGAGGCCGCAAAGGAAGTTAACGCTCCGCTGATCCTCCAGGTATCTTCAGGCGCCAGGAAATATGCCAACCACACCTATCTGATGAAGCTTGTGGAAGCTGCTATTGCTGAAACAGGGCTTCCGATTTGCCTGCACCTTGATCACGGCGATACCTTCGAGCTTTGCAAATCCTGCATCGACGGTGGATTTACGTCTGTTATGATCGACGGGTCGCATCATTCCTTTGAAGATAACATCAAGCTGACAAAGCAGGTTGTTGAATATGCACACGCTCATGGAGTAGTGGTTGAGGGTGAGCTTGGCAGACTTGCCGGCGTTGAGGATGACGTCAATGTATCCGACGAGGATTCTTCCTATACAAGGCCTGAAGAAGTCGAGGAATTTGTATCAAAGACAGGCGTTGACTCGTTGGCCATTGCCATCGGTACCAGCCACGGCGCGTTCAAATTCAAGGGTGAAGCAAAGCTCAGATTTGATATACTCGAAGAAGTGAGCAGAAGACTTCCCGGTTTCCCTATTGTTCTTCACGGTGCTTCCTCTGTTATTCCCGAGTTGGTTGAGAAGATCAATAAATACGGCGGAAACATGCCGGGCGCGAAGGGCGTTCCGGAAGCAATGCTGAGACAGGCTGCCAGATCCGCGGTTTGCAAGATCAACATCGATTCCGACCTGAGGCTTGCCATGACAGCTACTGTCAGAGAGTATTTTTCTCAGCATCCGGAGCACTTTGACCCAAGACAGTACCTCGGACCGGCAAGAACGGCCATCAAGGAACTCGTCAAGAACAAGATCGTCAACGTTCTCGGCTGCGACGGAAAAGCATAAAGAGACAACGAGAAAACCGTATCTTCACAGATGCGGTTTTTTTATGTCCAAACGCCGGTATATTCTTCATCGGTAGGTAAATACTATATTAAGGCTCGAATAACGATTCCTAAGTTGAGCTTTGTACAATTTTATTTTTCATGGGGTGTTGGGCATTTGCATAAAAAAGTTGGAATTCCCAGAGGCCTGCTTTATTATAAATTTAAACCTTTTTGGGAGATTTTCTTTACTGAACTTGGAGCGGAGATCATTGTATCAGACCCCACAAACAAACGGATTCTCGATGATGGTGTGAAGGTCTGTGTGGATGAGGCCTGCCTTCCTATCAAGCTGTTTTGCGGGCATGTACTGAATATCGCGGATCGGGTGGATTACATCCTTGTGCCAAGGTTCACCAGCATATCTAAGGGGGAATACATCTGCCCTGAGTTCGGAGGACTCCCGGATATGATCAGGCATACATTAAAGGGCTTGCCTGTGTTGATAGATACGGAAGTTAACATGAGAAAATCGAAGAGGGGCGGTATCAAGGCGGCCATCGATACAGCCGCCATCATAGGTGCCGGAAGGCGTGCAGCCTGCGCTGCCTACAAGCACGCGCTATCATCTTTAAAATGTGAGGAGTGGGGGGACGTTTCTTCCGAAGTTCGTACAGATGAAAAGTGGGGGGACGTTTCTTCCGAATGCGGAGGGTGGAGGGACGTCCCTTGCATCGGGCCAGGAAAAAGTCAGGAAAGTAGAGAAACGTCCCCCATGAGAGAAACGTCCCCCCTGAAATCTCCCCTAAAAGTGGCGGTGATCGGGCATCCGTATAATATTTATGATAAGTATATTAGCATGGATCTGTTGAACAAGCTGGAAAAGTACGGGGCGGAAGTGATGACGATCGAGAAGGTGCGCGCCGAGGATATTAACAGGCAGGCGTCGCGTCTGGCAAAGCCGATGTTCTGGTACTACGGAAGGAATGCGTATGGAGCGGCGGCTCATTTAGCCGGGACAGGCAAGGTGGAAGGGATCATATGTGTTACAAGCTTTGGCTGCGGCATCGATTCCTTTATTAATGATCTGACAGAACGGCGGATCAGGAGACAGTCCGATATTCCGCTAATTACAATGACTATAGACGAGCATTCAGGTGAGGCAGGTTTCAATACGAGACTTGAGGCGTTCATAGATATGCTGTATTGGAGACGATTGCATGAAAATAACATTTCCACACCTTGGGAACACTTATATCATTGTCAAATCGATATTCGATGACCTGGGTGTGGATTACGTTATCCCTCCCTTTAATAATAAAAAGGCATTGGAGCTTGGCACCAGATACACGTCTGAAATGGTCTGCCTTCCTCTAAAAATCAACATCGGCAATTACATTCAGGCCTACGAAATGGGTGCTGACACCATCCTTATGGCAGGCGGCTGCGGCCCCTGCAGATTTGGCTACTATTCGCAGCTGCAGCAGGAAATACTAAAGGATGCGGGGATTGATATGGAGATCATAACACTTGATGCCTCAAAAGGCGGCATAGCAGGGGCTCGGGAGCTTATTGGGAAGATTGGGAGAGTTGTTTCGAGAGAAACGTCCCCCCAAAGTAGAGAAACGTCCCCCCGAAAATACCTTCTAAGCCTGCCCGCAGTTATCGTTCGGGCGGTTAAGATGGCAAGGCGTATTGACGAGCTTGAGATGCTGAGCTTCAGGATCAGGGCGCGCGAACAGGAGAGAGGCAGCGTCGACAGAATATACAGGCACTTTAGGGAGACGGCTTTGAATAGATATGGATCTGGTGAACTGACCCAACTGTTGAAGGAGACTGAGGGGATGCTTCGAAAGGTAAAACAGAATCATCGAGCAAATCCTCTCAGAGTAGGCATTGTAGGAGAAATATACACGGGCATCGAGCACTCCGCAAGCTTCAGAATCCAGGAGAGGCTCGGAGGTATGGGAGTCGAGGCCGATAGGAAGGTGACGGTCAGCAACTGGATAGTTGAACACATGATAAAAAAAGCGCTTCACCTGCCGCGTGATCTAAAATACCAGGATGCCGCAAAGCCATGGCTGGGAGCAATGATAGGCGGCCATGCCCAGGAAACGATAGGGCATACGGCACTGTATGCACGGCAGGGGTACGATGGTGTTATTCAGATATTTCCGTTCTCCTGTATGCCTGAAATTGTTGCCGAAAGCCTGTTACCTATTGTTGAGCGGGAACTGGACATTCCGGTGCTGACGCTGATCATAGATGAAATGACCGGTGAGGCAGGCTATATGACAAGAGTAGAGGCTTTCATCGATATGCTGGAGAAAAGAAGGGAGCGTGGAAAAAACGGGGGCAGACAGTTATTATCTTGGCATTGATGTGGGCTCCGTCAGTACAAATCTGGTACTGACAGACCATGCAGGAAAAATAACCGCAAAGCTGTACAAGAGGACGTGCGGACAACCGATTCAGATCTTGCTGCAGGGTATGAAGGAGCTGGCAGAGGTGAACGGGTATCCGCATATTGCCGCAGTTGGGGCTACAGGCAGCGGGCGTGAACTGGCCGGAGTCATTGTAGGGGCAGACATCGTGAAGAATGAGATAACGACTCACGCAATTGCAGCTCAGTCAGTTGTTCCCGGAGTACAGACTATTCTTGAGATTGGCGGTCAGGATTCCAAGATCATCATTCTCAAAAATGGCGTGGTCTACGATTTTGCGATGAATACCGTGTGCGCAGCTGGAACTGGCTCCTTTCTAGACAGGCAGGCGGCAAGACTTGGAGTGCCTATCGAGAAATTTGGGGACCTTGCGCTGCGGTCTGCTTCTCCCGTCAGGATCGCCGGAAGATGCGCGGTCTTTGCTGAGTCGGATATGATACATAAGCAGCAGTCGGGCCACAGCAATGAGGATATTGTAAATGGCCTTTGTGAGGCGCTGGTAAGGAATTATCTGAGCAATCTGGCAAAAGGGAAGGAAATCAAAGAACCAATCGTTTTTCAGGGAGGGGTGGCTGCCAATAAAGGGATTGCCGCCGCATTTGAAAGAGCGCTGGGCATGAAAGTGATTATACCGGAGGACCACGCGGTTATGGGAGCTTACGGCGCTGCTCTGTTTGCAATGCAGGTCAGTTTGGCGGACAGCAGGTTTAGAACAGATTTCAGGGGCTACAAGGCCATGGAAAAGGCATACAGTACAAAAAGTCGTGAATGCAGCGGCTGCAGCGGTATGTGTGAGATTGTTGAACTTCTCTCGGATGGAATGGTTCAGGCGAGATGGGGAGACCGATGCGGAAAGTGGTCAAATGCGATCCATAATGGAACATTTTATGCAGAAAGCAAGTCTATGTAAATACAGTTATTTTTGGATCGACGGCATCATTAAAAAGGAGGAGTTCATATGACACAGATATTAACAATGAAAAACAAGATGACGCTGGCAGCCTTGCTGATTGCCGCAGCTGCGCTTCTTGTTATGGTATTTGGCGTGTATGGTAATACGCCGGTACAGGCTGCGGAAGAGAAAGATGACAAAAAAACCATGAGCGTTTCAGGACAGGCCAGAGTAAGCGCTGCTCCGGACTTTGCAACCATCAATCTTGGCGTGATCACCGAGGATAAAGATGCCAGGACGGCGCAGCAAGCCAATGCGGCTTCAATGGACAAGGTAATAGCTGCTATCAAGGCTTCAGGTGTGAAAGAGGCGGATATGCGGACTGTTAATTACTCCATATCTCCGAAGTATGATTACGTCAAGGAAACAGGGGAGAGTAGGATCGTCGGCTACTCTGTAAGTAACTCGGTGAGTGTTACCGTCAGGGATCTGACAAAGACAGGCGGAATTATTGACGCTGCGGCACAAAGCGGAGTAAATATCAGCAGCAGCATCAGCTTTGGATTGAGCAGCTATGAGGAAGCATATAATGAAGCGTTGAAGAACGCAGTGCTTGCTGCAAGGAAGAAAGCTGATACCATGGCTGGAGCCATGGGTGTCAAGCTGATCGCACCGATCTCTATCAACGAAGGCTACGGTTACAGCCCTCTGTCGAACTATGCTACCTATGATATGAAGATGTCCAACAGCGGTGTGGAGACGCCCATACAGGCGGGATCCATTGAGATTACAGCAAATGTTAGCATAGTTTACGAATATTAAGGATATAATAGGAAATTCATTGCTATTTCAAATTTACTGGCTTTCAGAAAATTTGAAAACCTTTGGGAAATAGGCTATAATATAGTAGCGTCATTTGAGAAATAAATAAGTTAATAAAATAGCGCTTAATCTTTTTGAGCGGGGGAACCAAACGTCGGGTACTATTGATGCCCGACCGGAAGTGAAGCAGCCGCGTGTTGCAGAACTTACGTTTCTGGGGTGAATCCGGCCATATGAAAACATCGGCCGGTAGGGTCATTCTCTTTCCGATCCGAACCCGTCAGCTAACCTCGTAAGCGTTGGAGGAGAAGGTGATTATATGCTTTCAACCGCGTTGCGGTATAAGTTGCAGTCTTCTCTGCAACTTTTTTATTTCTGACCATTTGCGCAAGCAAATCGAATAAGGAGGTATGATATGATTCGCGTATGTTTGATTGGATTGGGCAAAACCGGAAGCGAAGTTGCGAAGGTTTTGCTGGAACAGGACAATATCAAGCTTGTAGCTGCCGTATGCCGTCCTGATGGAAATAAGGTGGGTAAGGACCTTGGAGAAGTGATTGGATGCAGGGACACCGGCATCATTGTTAGCGGCTCCGATAAGCTGGAGGAGATGGTGTTCCGCACTAAGCCGGATATTGCTGTTGATTTTTCCTCATCAAAAGCTACGATGAAAAATGCCGTTATTCTATCCAAGTTAAAAGTAAATATGGTGATTGCAACAACCGGTTTCTCAAAGATTTCACTTCAAAAGCTGTTTATACTTTCAAAGAAATACCGCAATGGTATCGTGTATGCGCCGAACATCACGCTGGGTGTAAATGTGATGATGCTGCTGACGGGGATTGCCTCAAGCATATTAAGCAATTATGATTTTCAGGTCAATGAGGAGCATCACAACAAAAAAAAGGATATCCCCTCCGGAACAGCTATGAAAATTGCCGGTGAAATTGAAAAGGCTCTTGATAGCACAGGCAAAGATCTACAGTCAGGTTCAGTTCCGATCAATGCAGTGCGGGCCGGGGGGATTGTTGGAAAGCATGAGGTAATTATTGCGGGGGATGAAGATATGGTGGAAATCTCTCATCAGTCCTTTTCCCGAAAAGCGTTTGCGTCAGGCGCAATCCGGGCGATCAGGTTTGTTTATAAAAAGTCGGGATATTATGAGATGTCCGATGTCCTTGGATTAACCCAGGTGCTTTCTGAATATATCGAAAAAGATCGTATCCGTCAGGCAAAGAAGAAAAAATACCTGAGAAAGCGGGATTCGGTACAGCCGGAAACGATCACAAACTAATCAGTCATTCTGTTTTCCTGCGGCGTTTGTAAAGCTTTATCACTGTGGTGAAAAGCTTTCCGAAGAGCCGTCCAAGGTTAAACATAAGCAGGATTGCTTCAATAGCCAGCAGAACGACGACCAGCATGAATATATCCCTGTTTTCATTAACTTTTTTCCGAATGACGGTCCAAGTATCATCAGGTGGGACGATTTCGGTCTCAGGATAGAGGCTGATGTCAATCACAGTGCCATCTTCAAGCACGTATTTGGCACTGCCTGACGGGATGGTCGTCTTCAGCGGCAAGGTCAATTTGGCGGTGGCGCTGAATTCTTTAATGTAATTTTCACCAATAGGGTGGATATACATTATATCGCTTTGGCTGATCAGCCGGATCGGTTTCCCATCAAGCTCTTCTGTTTTAAGCAAGTCGCCCTTTTTTACCAATGTGCTTTTCCAGAAATTATCAAATCCATAATCGAAGAGGGCTGCAGCATCAGCATACATGGTGTCTGCAGGTGCGTCAAGTATGACGCAGATCAGATGTATATTTGTCCGGGTCGCAGTGCAGATGATGGTTTGACGGTTTTTATCGTTGTATCCGATCTTGCCGCCTTCGAAACCGCTGTAGGACCAGAATAGTTTATTGGAGCTTGTCATTATTTGCGCTTTATCCCCCGTACCATACCATGGCCTTGACCTGGAAGAAAAAAGCTTGCTGAAGGTGGGGTTTTTAATAGCATATTTGATAAGCAGAGAAATATCATTGGCTGTTGTAAACTGGCCGACATCATATAAACCGGTTGCGTTGGAAAAGTGCGTACTTGTCATCTGCAGCTTTTCCGCAGTCTCATTCATTTTATCAATAAATTTTTCCATATTTCCGGAAGAAACATGATCAGCTATAGCAATGGCTGCATCATTCGCCGATGTCAGCATGGTGGCGTAAAGCAAATCCAACAGCGAGTATTTGGCGCCGATCTCAAGATTAAGAGCCGAACCTTCCGTTATTGCGGTATCGGCGCTGATGGTCACATTGGAATACAAATCGGCATTTTCAATTGCGACAAGTACAGTCATCAGCTTGCAGGCGGTAGAAATGTGAAGATAACGATCAGGATCCTTATAATATAAGACCTGACCGGTATCAGCTTCCATTAATATAGCGGAGGGCGCACTTATCTCGGGCGCCGGAACTTTACTCGCGGCGCCGACGCCGATAGGCTCATCATTATCGGCAAAACCGGCAAAGGGAATTGCCAGAATAAATATTATTAATAGGATCAGAAAAAACCTCTTGCGCATTACTTCCTCCTGATCATACCGGATCAATCCAAATTCAGTTGCTGCATTATCACGTTATCTGTCAGCCCATTTTACGAGTCTTAAGTCAAATTTGTCTGCCAATAACGGGTGCGAAGGCAGTACCCGGAAGCTGTAGTTATATTCTCCGCTGTCGGCCAGACACAGTTCTCCTTTGTACTTATAAGTGCCCGGTCTTATTTCTTCAGCAAGCTTCAGAGGCAGAAATTCACCGTTGCTCAATTCATCAGCGGTATCGTTAACGGTGTAGTAGAATTCAACGCTTAAATCCTCGGGACTCAGTCCTCCGAGGTTTACAACCACCTCAGGATAAACAATCTCTCCGACCTCGACCGGAGTTCTTCCTGCAACGTTCCCGGCTTCCACATTTACTGCCTGCCAGTTGTCACGGACCTTTGACTTCCACTCAACAAGCTGTCTCAAAAGCATGCAGTCCTGTTGCGAAATATTTGACGTTCTTATCATCGCAGGTATATACAGCTTTGAAGAGTAATCCTGGAGCATTCTGTGCGTACTGAATCGTGAAGCAAGTGATTTAATCGATTCCTTCATTATACTGACCCATTTTACCGGGATACCCTTTTCATTTCTATCATAGTAAAGCGGAATGAGGCTATCCTCAAGAATCTCATACAGGGAGTCGCTGTCGGCGTTATCCTGATATGTTTCATTCTGATAAACTGTTTCCGAACCAATTGCCCATCCGTTGTTTCCATTATACCCTTCTCTCCACCATCCGTCGAGTACGCTCAGATTGATAACACCGTTCAAGCCTGCCTTCTGACCACTGGTTCCGCTGGCTTCCAACGGCATACGGGGGTTGTTGAGCCATACGTCGACACTTTGCACAAGACGGCGTGCAAGGGCAATATTATAGTTTTCTAGCAACACGACCTTGCCTTCGAAGCCTTCCTGCTCAGAGATATCATTAATGAATTTGATGACGTCCTGCGCCGGTTTGTCAGCCGGATGCGCCTTACCTGCGAAAATGATCTGGACCGGCATATCTTCCTTATTAAGGATTTTTCTGATTCGGCTGATATTTCTAAAAATCAGCGCCGCACGTTTGTATGTGGCAAATCGCCTGGAAAAACCGATGGTAAGCACAGAGGGATTAATTGTCGTGCAGGGCTTGCCGCCAGAGTCGGATATTGCGCCTTGACGGATTCTGTTATTAATGTAACCGGCCATTTCTTCTTTCTTCTTCACATGTTTTTCCCAGAATTCCTCATCGGGAATGCTGTCTATTGCACGCCAGAACCCCATCTGTTCTATGCGGTCATTCCAACCGGAGGCAAGATATTTGTCAAACAAGTCACGGTATGGCTTTGAAAGCCATGTCATCGTATGTATACCATTTGTTACGTGGGTGACGGGCACTTCGTTTTCAGGTACGCCTGGCCAAAGCTGGCGGAACATATGTCTCGTTACCGCTCCGTGGAGCTTGCTGACGCCGTTTCTGCCTGAAGTCATTTTCATGCCCATTGCGGCCATATTGAAACCGTATGGATTGCCGCTGTCAGTGCCCAAAGCCAGAAATTCCTCGCGACTGATTCCGAAAATGCTTCGAAACGGCGTAAAATACATATCGATGGCATCATGTGAGAACACGTCAATGCCCGCCGGAACAGGCGTATGGATTGTGAATACGCAAGACGCACTAACCATTTCCAAAGCTTCCGTATAACTGAGATGATCGTTCTGCATCCATCTCCTGATCAGTTCAAAGGTAAGGAAGCCGGAATGCCCCTCGTTCATATGATAAACAGACGGATGGATATCAAGAGCCTCCAGCGCCCTCACTCCTCCGATGCCAAGCAGTATCTCCTGCTGTATTCTGGTATCGCCGTCACCGCCATACAATCTGGCTGTGATACCTCTGTCATGGTCACTGTTTTGCGGAACATCCGAATCGAGCAGGTAAAGATTGACCCTGCCGACCTTTACCAGCCATATGGATGCGTGTACAACTCTGCCAGGCAGATCGACGCTGATCAGTATTTTTTCACCGCTGCCGTCTACAACCGGCTTGATAGCCAGATCGCTGATATTGAGGGTGCTGTAAGCAGTTTGCTGTATACCGTCGCTGCCGATCACCTGATTAAAATAGCCCTGTCTGTAAAACAATCCGATCGCAGTAAATGGAACGCCAAGATCGCTTGCCGACTTGCAATGGTCGCCTGACAATACGCCAAGACCGCCCGAATAAATGGGCAATGTTTCATTCAAGCCGTACTCTGCGGAAAAATAAGCGACCGACCGGCCCTTTTGTTCAGGATATGCCTTGTGGAACCAGGTGTCTGGTTCATTCATATAATCATCATACTTCTTGACGACAGCATCATATGCCTCGGTAAAATTCCGGTTATTTGCCATTTCTTCAAGCTTCCGGCTGCCAACTCTTCGCAGGAAGGCGGCCGGATTTTCCCCGGTGCTTTTCCAAAGGGAGGAGTCGATGATTTTGAACAAATCTAACGCTTCAGAGTTCCAGGTCCACCAAAAGTTGTATGCGATGTCCGAGAGCTTTTTCAGCCGCTCAGGAATCATTGTTGGAACTACGATCCTGCCAATAGGTTTCATATTATGTCCTCCATGCTGAGCGCATTTTTACATTTATTCTATTAACCATTTATTTTGTTATGTAATCACTTTTTATGCATAAAGCATTATTTATAATAACACATTTTTCAAAATGTAATATTAAATATTTGTTAAAGATTTCGTATTAAATATTTCCACTTGTAAATGAGCGATTTTTGTTCACAATATGATAAGGCTATGGGACGCTTCTTTACAACGGAGTCATTTATTGAAGACAAGAAACGTCCCCTATTTACGCTAAAGCTATCGAGGATCAGGAATTTGGCCATGATGAAAAGGTTTTTCTTTTATGGGATAGCCGGGTGGGGCATTGAGATCATCTGGACCGGCATAGGCTCGCTAATAAGCGGAGATTTAAGGCTGCTTGGACATTCCAACCTCTGGATGTTCTTCATTTATGGATGTGCCATCTTTCTGGAGCCGATCCATCACGCGATAGCAAGACGGCACTGGTTTTTCAGAGGAGTGCTATGGGTCTTGCTGATATGGTCTATCGAATATGCCAGCGGATTTCTCCTTCACACGATCCTTGGCGTCTACCCATGGTATTATACAGACAAACTTTCGGTGAACGGACTGATTACGCTGGCCTATGCACCTGCGTGGTTTGTGGCTGGAATTGTCTTTGAAAGGCTTCATAGGGCTCTTGATAATTATGGCATTGCATGATGCTCCGTGATATATTACAATGACACAGGGGTGCGGTTTGTAGAGAAACGTCCCCGCAGTTTAACCGGGGAGAAACGTCCCCCCAGTTATATCGAAAGGGGTCATTATGGATATCGTAAAGAAGCCGGCACCCAAATCGGGGTACAAACGCCTTCTTGTATTTTTCATATTTCAATTTTTATTCGCGTGCATTACAATGCCGTTTTATATATTCTACGGTCCTTTCGACGAGGTCAAAAGAACCATTGTCGGGGCTTCATGGAATACGCTGAGCCATCAGTATATTGCCCGGTTTTTCCTGTCCGACGACGCCATCGTCAGGATCATCGGCAGCTCCTTTGCAGTTGATCCGACGGACCAGGGCGAGGAGCTCAGGATGCTGAAATTAGGGAAGAATCACGATGGAAAAGTAGAAGTTTTTAATATAGACGGCGGCGATTTTGAAGGAAAAATGATTGTCGTGCATGATCCGACGCGCATCATTGCGGGGTATTCTTCCAGGCTGCCGGATTCCGGAGAAACAACAAGCCGGATCGCCAAAAACAACGCAGGCATAGCCGGGATCAATGCAGGGGGGTTTCTTGACAGGGGCTGGACGGGAACCGGCGGTACGCCGCTTGGATTCATTGTGCATAATGGCGAGGTAGTCTACAACCAAATCAAGGACGAAAATAAAAAACAGGAAACGGTAGCTTTTACAAAGGAAGGAATGCTGATTGTCGGAAAGCATTCGATGGCACAGCTGAAGGAGATGGGCATTAAGGAAGGCGTCAGCTTTGGCCCGCCGCTGATTGTCAATGGAAAGCCGACCATAAAAAAGGGTGACGGGGGATGGGGAATTGCCCCCAGAACAGCCATTGGACAGAAGGCAACGGGAGAGGTGCTGCTGCTTGTCATAGACGGAAGGTCCCTGGAATCGCTGGGTGCGACATTAAGAGACGTACAGGATATTTTGCTGGAATATGGCGCGGTCAATGCGGCAAATCTTGACGGCGGCTCCTCGGCCACGATGTACTTCAACGGCAAGGTGATCAATAAGCCCTCTGACAAGCTTGGTGAGAGAACCGTCCCCACAGCCTTTATCGTCACTTCTGAGGGGGGTGGCGGTAATTGAAAGCATTGAAAAGGGTTTATGGATGGATACTGCTCTCGATCCTGCTGCAGACGGCGGTGCTTGCGTATATCAATTATGTTTATCTTCCGGGAAGGGGCGCCTTCAGAGCAACCGCATACGAGGCACAGACGGCGGCGGTAAAAAACAGGAGCTATAGTCTGCCGGACGGTTCAAGCGGGATTATGGTATCAAATGATGGACTTTATGCTGCATATATGGTAGAGGACCGTTTAGAAATAGTCGATCTCGATAGCAAGAAGATCGTAAAAAAACCGGATCGGTCGGGCGGAACCTTCAGCTATTTTCGATGGCTTCCCGACAGGGATATGCTGATCTATACCATAAAGGAGCCCGAAGGGAAAAGCGGCTGTGTCCGGATATCCACATATGACATCGGGCCTGAACTGGACAGGAGCTATCCTGATATCATTAACCTTCCTGTGGATAGCACAGTAATCGATCTACAGCTGTCGCCGCTCACGAATATTGTCTACCCTATGATTCAGACCAGCGACACAAGGGTAAGGATCTATCAGTTTGATATTATGGATGATCTGGAACTGATTATGAAGGCCGATCTGGGTATGATCATCAAAGAGACAATGTATGAAGACAACCTGATATACCAGCCTGCCGGCGGAAAAATTGTAGTCAGGAATGGCAGGACAGGCAAGAAGACAAGCCTTCCCGCAAAGGAGGCTGCGCTGCTGCTGGCGGTGGATGACGCGGATTTTATCTATGCGGCGTCAACAGATGACGCGGGGAAAATAACAGCGATTCACTTCGGAAAAATCGGGCAGAAGGCGCAGGAGTGGCAGAGCATTAAGCCGGCAAAGCCGTTGGCTGCGCAGGATATTCTAATTACTCCGCAGGGGTCGGTCTATGCCGCTGACAGGCAGAGAAAAACCGTTCAGAACTTGAAAGACGGCGGTTCTATGGAATATCAGGGGGAATTGCTGACGGTGACCGACAATTATGCCGTATCGACTCAGGGAAACAAGCTGACACTCAAAGTGATAAAAAAGTAAGGGCTCATTTTTGTGTGATGTTTCATTTGGTCAATATGGGGTAAGAATAATAAAATAAAAAATATTGAAATTCATTAACGATATTGGAGGGCTGTTTATGGCTGGCAACAAAATAATTGAATTGACAAGGGATAATTTTGAACAAAAAGTAGTAAACTCCGACAAGCCGGTGCTTATTGATTTCTGGGCATCCTGGTGCGGTCCATGCAGGGCTGTCGCACCTGTCATGGAGGAGCTTGCCGTGCAATACGACGGAAGGGCTGTCATTGGTAAGGTAAACGTGGATGATGAAAATGAGCTTTCAGCGAAATTCAGAATTATGAGTATTCCAACGGTCATGTTGTTCAAAGGCGGACAGATCGTTGACAAAATAGTAGGGTCGAGACCTAAGGCCGATTTCGAAAACCTGCTGGATAGAAATATCTAAAGTAATTAATTATGTCTCAAAGATTAGATAAATCAAAGCATTCAGACAGCAGAAAATGAGCTATACCCCAAGAAGAGCTATACCCCAAGAAGAACGAAAGAATCGTACTTTGCGGGGTTTAATTTTTTAAGAAAAACACACCCAATAAATGAGTAGACGGGTGGGTGTGTCTACCGATTCTCTGTACTCTCCCGAAAACAACTCAAATTCAGCGAATTTTTTCACCTAAATGTGGGGTGCACTAAGATTTAGGTGGGGTTCAGTAAATTTCTTAAGAGGGGTAAGTTTTAGGTGTGATTCACCAGATTACTTAAGAGGGGTGCACATAATTTCGATTAGAGGACAAATTGAATGCAATTTAAGCCAAAAATCATTAGCATTTTGGCTGGTTTAATGCAAAAATTATTCTGATGATAGAGATTCTGTCCTCTAATTGAAATTTTGAGTAGTGGGCCCTGCAAGTTTTAATCGCTATGGGATAGAAGCTTTTCTTTTTTATATTCAGGTTGTAATAAAAGCAGGATTTTGAGAAAATTTATTGAATATATAAGTAAACATGATCATTTTTGCAGAAGGGGGATTCCCATGCCTGGAGAAAAACGTTTTAGAACATCGTTTATGGGCGGTTTCAAAAAGGCCGATGTCAATTCATATATCGAAAAGATACTGGGTGAATTTGATGTCAAGCTGAAGGAAAAAGATGATGAGATTGGTCAGCTGAAGAACCAGAACAAGGATATCAGAACGAGATACGAGGAGCTTCTGAGGAAGGCTGATCAGATTAATGAGGACAGGGCAAAAATCGCCGAGGTTCTGATCAGAGCTCAGGAGCAAGCAGATCAGATGATGGAGAATGCCCGCCAGGAAGCTCTTGAAGAAAAGAGGCAGCTTGAGGACGCCATTGAGCAGGACAAGGAAAGGCTCGTGGACATTCGCCAGGAGATCAAAGGCCTGAAGGGCGAAATTGTAAGTACACTGAAGAAATACGAATCCCAGCTTGTAACGATTATTCAGGACGACGAAGGCGACGAAGAAGCAGGGTGAGCGCAGGGTGAAAAATTCCCGATTTCACTTGATTCGCTGCAATATGCATGGTATAATCCAATTTAACGATATAGTTCATGCGATGAATGGGAAGAGTATTCCTGTGGATTTTCAAGAGAGCCGGAGGCTGGTGTGATCCGGTAAATTAGCAGGAAGAAGGCAGCCTATGAGCATCTCCTTGAGAAACCGGAGCCGGTTGAAGGCTCTGTGGATAAAGGCTGACGTGCTCCTCACGTTACAGGGGATGGGTATGAATGTACCCGTAAAGAGAGCGTGAAAGCGCTAATCAGGGTGGTACCGCGGATAACTCCTTCGTCCCTATATTCAGGGATTGAGGAGTTTTTTATTTAGTCTTTTTCAGGAAAAGTAAAAAAGATCACGCGCGCTTTTGAATTAGTGCGATTGATGGGAGGAGCAACAAAGAAAACGAAAGGAGTGTATTTAGGATGGATGAGATTTTAGAAATTTTGGAAAAGAACGCAAGGGCAAGCGTGGAGGAGATAGCACTCATGCTTGACAAAAGTGTAGCCGAAGTGCAGGAGGCGGTTAAAAAACTTGAGGATGATAATATCATTGTTGGCTACAATACACTCATCAACTGGGACAAATCCAGCAAGGAGAGCGTAACCGCACTGATTGAGGTCAGAGTCACTCCTCAAAGAGGACAGGGCTTTGACAAGGTTGCGGAGCGCATATACAGGTATCCGCAGGTTAAGGCATGCTATTTGATGTCCGGCGGGTTTGACCTGACAGTTATTATTGAGGGAAAGACCATGAAGGAAGTGGCCCTGTTTGTTGCGGAAAAGCTCGCCCCTCTGGAATCGGTTCTCAGTACGGCGACTCATTTTGTATTAAAAAAATACAAGGACGAGGGCGTTATTTTTGAAGAAGACACAAAGGATGACAGGGAGGCGCTCATACTATGAACATAGCGGAGATGATAAAACCAAATGTGAGAAATATGCCTCCTTCCGGGATCAGAAAATATTTTGATCTGCTTAATGAGATGAAGGACGCCATATCTCTGGGTATCGGCGAACCGGATTTTGTTACGCCATGGAGCGTCCGGGAGGCAGGCATCTACTCATTGGAGAAGGGACATACCCACTATTCCTCCAATCCGGGTTTTATTGAACTGAGAAGGCAGATTGCAAATTATGTGGCTCGCAAATATGAAGTAAAATATAATCCGGCAACCGAGATCGTCGTAACGGTCGGCGCCAGCGAGGGGATTGACATTGCGCTCAGAGCGTTGGTAGGACCCGGTGACGAAGTCATCATACCCGAACCCAGCTTCGTGGCCTATAAGGGCTGTACCACCTTCACCGGCGCTACGCCCGTCGTGATTGAGCTGAAGGCGGAGGATGAATTCAGGCTGAAGCCGGAGCAGTTGGAAAAGGCGCTTTCGCCCAGAACAAAGGTAGTTATTCTGCCATTCCCGAACAATCCTACAGGAGCAATTATGACACCGGAGGATCAGAAGAAGATCGTGGAGGTGCTCAAGGACAGAGATGTTATCATTATTTCCGATGAGATCTATGCGGAATTGACCTATGGCAGAAAGCATGTTTCATTTGCCAGCTTCCCTGAGATCAGGGAAAAGACGATCCTCATCAACGGTTTTTCAAAGGCCTTTGCTATGACGGGCTGGAGGATTGGTTATGCCTGCGGGCATCCCGAGCTGATCGGGGCGATGAACAAAATTCACCAGTATGCGATCATGTGCTCGCCAACTACAGCCCAGTATGCCGCATCTGAAGCTCTCAGCAGATGCGATGAAGAGGTAGATGCCATGGTGCGCGAATATAACCGCAGAAGGCGTGTGATGGTGGACGGGTTCAGAAAAGCAGGTCTGGATTGTTTTGAGCCCATGGGCGCTTTTTATGTATTCCCGAGTATCAAATCCACCGGAATGAGCTCTGATGAATTTTGTGAAAAGCTGCTTACAGAGGAAAGGGTACTCACGGTGCCGGGCTCGGCCTTTGGAGGCTGCGGCGAGGGATATATCCGGGCTACGTATGCCAATTCCTACGAGAATATTGTTGAGGCTATGAAGAGGATAAGCAGATTTGTGCAAAATCACAGGT
Organism: Bacillota bacterium; assembly: GCA_023435745.1. Taxonomy (GTDB): domain Bacteria; phylum Bacillota; class Clostridia; order Acetivibrionales; family DTU013; genus JAEYRF01. Next base: position 127,091 of record JAEZMD010000001.1, read on the forward strand.
GATCTGGAGCAGGTAGTTTATTGTAATATTGCAATAACGCTTTACTTGAGTGAAGTTTTAAAGTAAAATAGCAGGTGTACAAAAAACAAACTATATTAGGTGTACAAAAAACAAACTATATTAAAAGAAGGAAGTGTATTTTGTGAAGAGAACAATAGTATTATTGTTGTTGATTGCTGCACTGGCGGCAATGGTATTCACTGGTTGTTCGTCGTCGGATGGCGCCGATAAGTCATGGAACAAGGTGAAGGATAAGGGCGAATTGATCATGGGATTGGACGACAGCTTTCCACCGATGGGTTTCAGGGACGAAAACAACGAGATTACAGGCTTTGATGTAGATCTTGCAAAGGAAGTCTGCAGCCGTCTTGGCATCAAGCTTACTTTGCAGCAGATCGTTTGGGAGACAAAGGAGCAGGAGCTGAATTCCGGGAAAATCGATTGTATCTGGAATGGCTTTACGATTACCGATGCACGCAAAGAGCAGGTTCTTTTCACAAAGCCGTATATGAGCAATCGTCAGGTGCTGGTTGTGAAAAGCGATTCTACATTGGCTTCACTTGCTGACTTTGAAGGCAAAAAAATTGCGCTTCAGGCAGGATCAAGCGCTGCTGATGCTTTAGAGGCTGCGGCGGATTTCAAAGCAAAGCTTGGTGAAGTGGTTGAGTTTGAAGATAATATGATAGCTCTGATGGATCTGGAAAAGGGCGGTGTGGACGCTGTTCTGATGGATGAGGTTGTTGCTAATTACAACATTCAGGCCGGAAAAGTGAATGCCAAGGTTTTGGATGAGGCTCTTGCACCGGAAGAATACGGCATCGGCTTCCGTCTTGCTGACAAAGCATTGATGACAAAGGTCCAGGAAACGCTGGATGCAATGGAGAAAGACGGCAAGTTCGCGGAGATTTCTGAAAAGTGGTTCGGGAAGGATTGAACCTGGATGTATCTGAGTATGTCACTTAGGCGAAGCATTTGTATGTTCTGATATGAGGGGGTAAGGTCCGTTTGAAGTTCCTGGGGTTTCTTCTGGATGGTACGTTAGTCACGCTGCAGATTTTTTTCCTGACGCTGTTGTTTTCGTTGCCGCTGGGGCTGTTGGTTTCTTTTGGCAGGATGTCAAGGAACAGGCTGCTGAGAGAGATAATAAAAGTCTACATAGACATTATGCGAGGAACACCGTTGATTCTGCAGCTTATAGTGATATATTTCGCTCCGTCAATTCTGTTCGGACTGAATATTGACAGGTTTATTGCGGCAATCATTGCTTTTGTGCTGAACTATTCCGCCTACTTTGCGGAGATTTTCCGCGGCGGGATCGAGTCCATGCCAAAAGGACAGTATGAAGCGGCGCAGGTGCTTGGATTTACCGGAACGCAGACCTTTATGGGGATTATTTTGCCCCAGGTGATTAAAAGGATTTTACCCCCAATGAGCAACGAGGTCATTACATTGGTGAAGGACACGGCACTTGTACAGACGCTGGGTGTTTCCGAGCTTTTCAGAGTGGCGAAGAACGAGGCAACAAGGGTTTCGACAGTTACGCCGCTGTTTATAGCAGGGGTATTCTATTTCGTGATGAATTGGATCGCCACAAGAGCGCTTCATTTTATAGAGAAAAAGCTGAATTATTACAGATGAGGAGGGAACCGCATTGCAGATGTTGAAGGTTGAAAACCTGTACAAGGCCTTTGATGGCAGCGAAGTACTTTCAGGCATTTCACTTGAGATACGAAAGGGTGAGGTGCTTGCTGTAATAGGGCCGTCCGGTTCGGGTAAAAGTACGCTGTTAAGATGTATAAATCTTCTTGAAAAAGCTGATGGGGGGTCAATTACAGTCGCTGGGGACTTAATTTGCGAGGAGCTGCCAGACGGCAAGGTGGAATATGCGTCGGAAGAGGAGCTCAGAAGGATCAGGCTGCGTCTGGGACTAGTGTTTCAGAATTTTAACCTGTTTCCTCATTTTTCTGTCCTGAGGAATATTACCGAGGCCCCGATAAAAGTTGCAGGCGTCCCAAAGGAAGAAGCAAAAAAAACGGCACTGGAGCTTTTGAATAAAATGGGTCTGGCAGATAAGGCAGATGCGTACCCCTTCCAGCTTTCCGGCGGACAGTGCCAGCGGGTAGCCATTGCAAGGGCACTAGCTTTGAACCCGGACATATTGTTTTTTGACGAACCCACCTCGGCGCTTGATCCCGAGCTGACCGTGGAGGTCTTGAAGGTCATCAGGCTGCTGGCTGCGGAGCATATGACCATGGCGGTTGTAACACACGAAATGGGGTTTGCCCGTGACGTGGCGGACAGAGTCATTTTTATGGACAAGGGACAAATTATTGAAGAAGGAAAGCCTGCCGAGATTTTCTCCAATCCGGAGAATGAAAGAACAAAGGCATTTTTAAAGAATTATTCTCAGTGAAAATAGAAAACATATGGATGGAGTTGATTAAGATGCTTGAACTGGAACAATTCAAACTTGACATTGAGAGCCTGGGCAATGCTATCGTCGAAATGGGGGCTTCACTTTGACATCGCCAGGTTGAAAGGCGAGATCGAGGAGCTTGAACAGAAAGCGGCGGAACCCGGATTCTGGGATGACCTTGAGAATTCCCAGAAGGTGCTCCAAAGGACAAAGGGACTGAAAACAAGAGTAGAGCGGTATGAACGGCTCGTTTCGGATCTGGATGATATTAAGACCCTCAATGAGCTGGGAATGGAAGAGGACGACGCCGAAGTCATTCCTGAGATCAAAGATGGACTGGACAAACTGAAAAGCCAGTATGAAAAACTAAGACTCGAAACACTTCTTACACAGCCCTATGACAAGAATAATGCAATACTGACACTGCATGCGGGCGCGGGCGGCACAGAAGCCCAGGACTGGGTTCAGATGCTGCTGCGCATGTATACGCGCTGGGCGGAGGCGCATGATTATACCGTAAAGATATTGGATTATCTGGATGGGGACGAGGCAGGCATCAAAAGTGTCACCATCAACGTCATCGGAGAGAATGCATACGGGTATCTCCGGTCTGAAAAGGGAGTGCACAGGCTGGTCAGGATATCCCCATTTGATGCTTCCGGCAGGAGACACACCTCCTTTGCGTCCCTGGAAGTCATGCCGGAGATGGATGATGACATACAGGTGGACATCAATCCCGAGGATTTGCGTATTGACACCTACAGAGCCAGCGGCGCAGGCGGGCAGCACATCAACAAGACGGATTCGGCCATCCGTATCACACATATCCCAACCGGCGTTGTGGTTTCATGCCAGACAGAAAGATCCCAATTCCAGAATAAGGACACCGCAATGAAAATGCTGCGTTCAAAGCTTATGGAGCTGAAGGAGCGTGAGCACAAGGAGAAAATTGAGGATCTGAAGGGCGTTCAGCTGGATATCGCATGGGGAAGCCAGATCAGGTCATATGTGTTCTGTCCTTATACGCTGGTAAAGGATCATAGAACCAATTATGAGATGGGCGATGTTTATGCGGTCATGGACGGTGAACTGGATCATTTCATCAATGCGTTTCTGGCTCAGGGTGAGTGACCTTATCGAATTCGATCAGATCAGACTCCGGATTGTAGTAAACGTTGAACTGCTGTATATCAAGGGATAGTCCGGCAGAGCCGGCAGATTCAGAAGAATCAGATCCGGCAGAAGCGGTGTTTTCAGAAGTAAAAACGTTCAGGACAAATGTCTCGGGGTCAAAACTGAATAAACCCGAACCGGTTTCGGTGTTCTTTATCCCGTACTTGTATTTGGTCTTTTCAACGATATGAGCTAACGGGATAAAGCTTTTTCTGGCCGTAAATTCACCCGTGGCCGGGTTCATGGAAAGCAGGAAAAATCCTGACCGGCCTGCGCCCTGATAGAAGGCCAGCATACGATAATCCACGCCCTTTTGCAGGTAAACGTCCACATTATTAAAAAGATTGTCTCCAAAAAGATAAACGTCAACGTCTGATTTAAACTTACTGCTGACGAAGGCCTTGCATTTGACAATATAATCCTCCTGATCGGCGACCTTGACAGTGTTCCATATAATGTTTCCGTCTTTTGGACTTGCATTGACGGCGAAAGTATGGAGAACCTTAGCAGGCTTCGTGCCGACAGCGCTGTTTTTATCTTCAATACTTTCAATGGAGACAGTCATTTTCGCTTCATTATGATAAGCTTTGGTAATCGTCAACCCATCGAATTGTACGCTGAGACGAGCCAGCTCAGTGAGCAGAATATTCCGTTTAAGCACGCGCTCCAGAACCTCTACCTTTCTGGCGGCATAATCGAGCCTTACTTTATAATATCCGCTGACGCTGGTATTTTCCACAGCTACGATGGTGGTTCCGTCAGGTTGGGTGTTTTCTGCGGGGATCACTATAAGATAAGGATCATAAAGGTCTCTGAGAGTATTTTCTAAAAAGACCAGCTTCCTGCTGCGGGTTTCCCCTGCAAGCGCTCTTGCCTCTGATTCGGGGGTATCATGTGTTTGGAAGGAGGATATGACCAGACCGATCATCTTATTGATGTTCTCATCGTCAAAGTACCCGTTTTTTGTTCTGTATTCTCCCGCTGTGACATACATGGAGTAAATCTTACTTCCCTTGAGGATATCAACAGAGCTGTACAGCCTGTTTCTGCCGTTATCATCAACATATACGCCAAGGCTGTAGACGGTAGAATTGTCTGAGCCGATCACAAGGTCGGAGAATAGCAGCTTTGATGTTTCCGAGGGAAGCGGCGGAATGTATTCAGGCGAGCCGAAAGCTGCAGTATTGCTTGCAGACAAGTCAAAGGCTGCAGTATTTGCATATGTTTCCTGAAGTATTATCTCTAGGGTTCCTGAATGACCCGGGACATTCAACCGGAGACGATCATAGTCAATGCCTGGTGAAACGTCCTCCAGCGTCCATGACTTAGGATATTGAAAGCTGTAACCTTCTTCGCGATTCTCGTACAGCACTGTTTCAGGAGCGATGCGGAGAGTGGCATCAGAAGCCTTGTCTGGTGTTCCAGGTGTGTCGGACGCGACAGTTGCCGTGTCAGCTGCGTGAAAGGCGGCCAGAATTTTTTCCATTTGCCCGAGCACAATAGAACCCGGTTCTGAAAAGCTGCTTCGGAGCTGCAGCTTGTAAAGCCTTGAGTCACTTTGTATGTAGTAGTCGTAATACCTGGTTTCCACGTCATTTTCCACTTTGGTGTAAAGAATATAGTTGAAGCTATTGCTGCCATATACGGCATTTCCGCTTTCCAGAATATCCACATTAACCGGGGCCGCCGCTTTGAATTGCTCTATAACAGCTGATGCGTCTTCCTGACTGTTGTTCAGCGGCTGAGAGGCAATTGAAAGAATCTTGTACGGATCGATTTTATAGCTTGCATATGTAAGAATACCGCCAAGCCTGTTGTTCGTAAACGGAACATAAGAATCCGGCAATGAGACACTATAACCGGACAGACTATCCTCAACAACCGCATACACCGGAGACTCCTGGGAGGATGCCGGATAAACACCTTCTTTTACTTTTTCAATTAGATCGGTTTTTTTGAGAACTGCAGGCGCTTCATTCTGTGGTGCAAGTCCGTCGCAGACAATCTCTGACAAAATGGTAGCCACATTATCTGCTGCCTGATTTCCAAGCTGTTCCTGGGGAATAATGAGGTTGACTGTCACCACAGAATTTGTGGAACGAACGGGAATGAGCAGGCTCAAACAGGTCTGCTCGCTTTTCTCAAGGCCCTTATAAATTGCGATGTTATAGAGGTATACACTGCTATCCAGCCCAAACAGGTTTTCCTGACCTTCATAAAAAATATGTATTGCTGTTTCCGGTTGGTTGCTGTCGATGGTCAGAGTGCTGGCGCTATATAGATTGTCCAGCGCTGTGATATAACTTTTTTTCAGATTCACATATCTGTCAAACAAATCTTCATCTGACAGCGTTTCATCATTATAATAAATGCGCAGAGAATCAAAGGCCTGCGCGTCAAGGGTTTCGCAGACGGTTTCCGTGATTATGCCTGTGGCTTCCGCAGCGTCTGTGGCTTCGGCAACGTGCGATGATTCAGCAACGTCCGATGCTTCCGAAACGTCGCCGGTTTTAGTTTGTTCAGTGCCAAGTACAGTTGTCATTGACGAAAGCGTCATGATGACGGACAGTACAAAGGCTGTCAGTGCAATGGATAGCAGTTTCTTCATTATGTAAATCACCTTAAGCTTATCATAACAAACCAAGGCAAGAGAAACAATAAATGTTAAGCACTTGAAAAATTCTTGTAAAACTTATGAAACAATTAATGGTATACAATTCTTTATTGTACAGTTATAATAAAAAAATAAATTGATGAGCGGAGAAAAAAGTATGAATAACGAACTGCTTCTGATACTTGACTTTGGCGGCCAGTACAACCAACTGATAGCCCGAAGGGTCAGGGAAGCAAATGTATATTGCGAGGTCGTCCCCTATCATACCCCGATCGGGAAAATAAAGGAGCTTGCTCCCAAAGGGATCATTTTTACAGGCGGTCCGGCATCTGTTCTCGACCCGAAAGCGCCATACTGCGACAGCGAGGTGTTCGAACTGGGTGTGCCCATTCTTGGAATCTGTTACGGAATGCAGCTGATGGGTGTCATGCTGGGAGGCGAAGCCGAAAGGGCGGACCGGCGGGAATACGGTAAAATGAGTATTGAGCTTGATACGCAGAGCAGGCTTTTCAAAGGCATCGAAGCTGAGACGACCTGTTGGATGAGCCACACTTATTTTGTTAAGAAGCTGCCGGAGGGCTTTACAAAGACGGCACATTCCTCTACCTGTCCAACAGCCGCAATGGAAAACACGGCGAAAAACATGTTTGGCGTCCAGTTCCATCCGGAGGTTATGCATACGCCGAAAGGCAGAGAAATGTTGAATCGTTTTTTATTTGATATATGCGGATATACAGGCGACTGGGTTATGTCATCCTTTGTCAGACAATCCATTGACGCTATCAGGGAAAAGGTATGCGGCGGAAAGGTGCTCTGTGCCTTATCGGGAGGTGTAGATTCGTCTGTTGCGGCAGTTTTGATGCATAAGGCAGTTGGAAAACAGCTCACCTGTATTTTTGTTGACCATGGACTGCTGAGAAAATATGAAGCTGAGCAGGTAGAGAAAACATTCAAGGAAGAATTCGACATCAATCTGATAAGGGTGGACGCTCAGGACAGATTTCTTGAAAGGCTGGCCGGTGTCGAAGACCCGGAGACAAAGCGGAAAATCATCGGAGAAGAGTTCATCAGAGTTTTTGAACAAGAAGCAAAGAAAATCGGGAAAGTGGATTATCTGGTACAGGGTACCATCTATCCCGATGTCATCGAAAGCGGACAGGGAGACGCGGCTGTGATCAAGAGCCATCACAATGTGGGCGGGCTGCCGGATTATGTGGACTTCAAGGAGATTATCGAGCCGCTGCGGAATCTATTCAAGGATGAAGTGAGGAAGGTCGGGGAAGAGCTGGACATACCTGCTGAGATAGTGTGGCGGCAGCCATTTCCGGGGCCGGGCCTGGCTGTTCGTATAATCGGAGAGGTCACAAAGGAAAAGCTGGAGCTGTTGAGGGATACGGATCATATTTTCCGCAGTGAAGTAGCAAATGCAGGACTGGACAGATCTATCAACCAGTATTTCACCGTGCTTACCAGCATGAAGAGCGTAGGTGTCATGGGGGATGAGCGCACCTATGATTATACTTTGGCCCTAAGGGCTGTGACCACCACTGATTTCATGACGGCCGATTGGGCCAGAATCCCGTATGATGTTCTTGAAAAGGTATCCAACAGAATCGTTAACGAGGTCAAGCATATCAACAGGATCGTTTACGACATCACCAGCAAGCCGCCGGCGACTATTGAATGGGAATGATTTCGCTAACAACGCTTACTCGGCTGTAGAGCCGTAAAGGGCGTGATTTTGCAATGTCGTTGCATCGATTTGACAGTCTAGGAGATGCATGAGAGATGATTGAATTGAAGAATGTAAACAAAACCTTTAAGGTCGCAAAGCGTAACGCTGGTTTTTCAGAAGCGGTCAAGGCTTTGTTTCACAAAGACTACACCTATATCCATGCGTTGCAAAATGTATCGTTTATGATAGGCGACGGTGAGATGGTCGGCTATATCGGTCCAAATGGAGCTGGTAAAAGCAGCACTATCAAAATCATGAGCGGTATTCTGACTCCTGATAGCGGAGAATGTATTATAAACGGGCGTACTCCTTGGAAGGAAAGAATTTCTCATGTGAAGGATATCGGTGTAGTTTTCGGTCAGCGATCGCAGCTTTGGTGGGATGTGCCAGTTATCGACAGCTTTGAGTTGATTCGAGATATCTATAAAGTCGCAGATGCTGTGTACAGAAAGACATTATCACAGTTAATTGAGCTTTTGAATATAAGCGAGATTGTAAAGACTCCTGCCAGGCAGCTTTCGCTTGGGCAGAGAATGAGATGTGAAATTGCAGCATCATTGCTGCATCGCCCGAAGATTCTTTTTCTGGACGAGCCTACAATCGGTCTGGATGCTGTCTCAAAAATTGCTGTCAGAGATTTCATCAAAACCATAAACCGTGAAAACAAAACAACGGTCATTTTAACCACTCACGATATGCAGGACATTGAGGCTCTAACAGAGAGAATTCTACTGATTGGTAAAGGACGGATTTTGCTCGATGGTTCTTTGTCTGAATTAAGAACACGCAACTCTACCAACAAAACTCTGACAGTGGATTATATCGGTGAAAAACTTCCTATTTCAGAACATATGACTGTTACCAATGATATGGGCGGTCATGCCGAAATTATTATAGATACGGCATTTTTAACAGTATCACAGGCTATTTCCTATATCTCATCGAAGACAGAGGTAAAAGATATTTCCATTTCAGGAGAAACCGTTGACGAAATGGTTGTTTCTCTGTATAAGGAATTTGAGATATGAAAATGTACTTATCATTTTTTAGAATCAGGTTCATTGCGGGGCTTCAATATCGAGCAGCAGCCTGGGCTGGCATGGCTACTCAATTTGCCTGGGGCGGCATGACAATTCTTATGTTTTGGGCATTTTATCAGAGCGGCGAAAATAGTTTTCCTATGATGTTTTCTGAGCTGTCCAGCTATATATGGATGCAGCAAGCCTTTCTAGCAATGTTTATGGCGTGGTTTTTCGATGGTGAAATATTTGATAGCATTACATCCGGTAACATCGCCTATGAATTGTGCCGTCCCTGTAATATATACTTCATGTGGTTTACGAAGAACATGGCGATCAGGCTTTCCAGAACAGTGCTTCGATGTGTCCCGATTTTGGTGTTTGCAACTTTTCTACCTGCACCTTTCAATATCTCGCTGCCTCCTGATTGGTTATCTGGTATACTGTTCCTTGCTTCGGTTATTCTTGGATTTTTAGTTATGATTTCGTTTTCTATGCTGATATATATTTCAGCTTTCTATACTATATCTTCGATTGGAATAAGAATACTTGCAACATCCGTTACAGAATTTTTTGCAGGAGCAATCATACCGATTCCGTTCTTCCCGGAGGCTTTACAGCCAATCATGTATGCATTGCCGTTTGCTTCCATGCAGAACACTCCTTTTCTGATCTACACTGGTCATATAAGTGGTGCAGAAACTGTGCAGAGTATTGCGCTTCAGCTCATCTGGCTTGTGGTACTGCTGGCTATTGGCCGCATACTTATGAGACGAGCATTGAAAAACGTAATTGTGCAGGGGGGTTGAAAGATGAAGCTGTATTTTAAATATGTAGGTATGCTGTTAAAATCTCAGATGCAGTATAAGGCATCGTTCATCATGACCGCACTTGGACAATTCCTGGTTTCATTCACTGCTTTCCTCGGAGTGTATTTTATGTTCTTTCGCTTTAGCTCTGTAAATAGCTTTGAATTCTCTGAAATACTGCTTTGCTTTTCCATTGTGCTAATGGCATTCTCTATCACCGAGTGTTTTGTCAGAGGATTTGATGTATTCCCCAGACTGATTCAAAGCGGAAACCTGGATAGAATTCTGGTAAGGCCCCGTAACGAGATATTTCAGGTGCTGACATCAAACATTGATTTTTCCCGTGTTGGCAGATTGATTCAGTCAATATTGATGCTTGCTTATGCCATTCCGGCAAGCGAAATTATCTGGACATTTGATAAGGTTGCTACTGTCATTCTAATGCTTATCGGTGGAATGGCTGTTTTTTCGGCGTTGTTTGTGTTATATGCCGGCATTAGTTTTTTTACAATCGAAGGCTTGGAATTCATGAATATCTTTACAGATGGCAGTCGTGAATTCGGAAAGTATCCACTTTCCATATACGGCGAAGGAATTTTGAAATTCTTTACCTATGTAATCCCGATTGCACTATTTCAATATTATCCCTTACTTTACCTTATAGGAAGGTCAGATAATATTGGACTGATATTCCTGCCGCTGGTTGGATTTGCTTTTATGATACCATGTTATTGTTTCTTCAAGTTCGGTCTGAGTAGGTATAAATCAACAGGCTCATAAGTTTGATTACATAGGTATAAACACTATTAATTATGATGTATAACGAGACAATTTCTAAGTAATCAAAAGCAGTTGGATAATGTATTTGAACTGATCCACTGCTTTTTTTGATTTTCTCTAATATTTTCTTAACTTCTATTGACAACGCCAGACTATTGAGATAGTATAGACTATAGCAATAGTCTTAAGGGGTGTAAATGCAAAAATTGTTTGACAGCGAATTTAAAGTAATGGAAATCATCTGGGAAAGTGAACCAATCAGTGCCAAGCAGATAAGTCTGATTGCTTCGGATCAAATCGGCTGGAATAAAAACACCACATATACTGTTATAAAAAAGCTCGAAAGCAAGGGGTATATTAAAAGAGAAGAACCGGGGTTTTTCTGTTCCTCATTGATTTCCCGTGAAGATGTTTGTAAGACAGAAGCAAAGAGCCTTGTCGATAAGCTTTTCGGTGGTTCAAAAAAGGCGCTTTTCTCTGCTTTGCTCGAGGATGAAAAACTCTCATCCGCTGATCTGGATGAATTGCGTAAGATGATTGAAAAGAGGTGACGGTATTGCTTTCCGAAGCATTTTATTGGCTTTTCAATATGAGCATATCTGCATCTATCGTTGGCATCATCATTCTAATGTTAGGGAAGATAAAAAAGCTTCCGCGCCGCCTGGCTCATATATTGTGGGCAATACCCTTTCTTAGAATGTGGATTCCTGCCGGAATGTCAAGCAGGTACAGTTTGATGACACTGATTTCGAAGTTTACTACAAAGACTGTAGTCGTATATGATGGTACTTTAGATTTTACATTTACAAACCATATTATGGCTGCAGGTAATTACTATCCGATTACGTATAAAGTAAACCTGCTTGATAATTTATTCAGTATTGCCTCTACCGTCTGGATTATTGTCACTGCTATTCTTATGATTGCTTTTGTAATACTTTATGTTATATCAAAATCTGAGTTAAAAGATGCCAGCCTTTTACGAGATAATATTTATATCTCAGACAGAATAACATCACCTGCAATATACGGAATTTTTCGTCCGAAGGTCATTGTTCCAAGAGGGTATGAGCTGCGAGACCTGCACTACATTCTGGGACATGAATCTGCTCACATTCATCGCAGGGATAATTTATGGCGTATCGTTGCTGTTATTTCGGCTGCTGTTCATTGGTTCAATCCGTTTGTTTGGTTATTCCTGAAGAAGTTTTTAGAGGAAACCGAGCTTGCCTGTGATGAGCGAGTATTGGCGGATTGTGGTGAAGAAGAGAAAAAAGAGTATGCAAAAGCTCTTGTTAATTGTGCCGAAGGCAGAAATGTTTTTGCTTCGGCATTCGGCGGAGCAAAGATACGGGTGCGCATCGACCACATTCTGTTTTATAAGAAGCTGTCAATCATTTCGATTGTTAGCTTTACAGTGTTTGCCATAGCGGTTGCATATGTGCTTCTGACAAACGCATTTTAAAAGGAGGAATATTAATGAGCCATTTTAAGAAGTTTTATCTATTCTCTGTGATTGGCGTACTTTTAGCATCGTTTTATCCACTGTATATGGGTGTTAAGGTTATTGCCGATATGATACGCAATGGAACGGTTTTAGCAGAGAATTATCCAAAATACATAATTCCATATACGCCGATTAGTTTGGCGATCATAACTGCGGTTTTGCTTCTGCCGGTCTTGATGAAACATGCCCAAAAATACGCGTTGGCAGCAGCATCCGCAATATCAATCATTATATTTTTTGCATCGGAGCTTTTGCTCGAAAGCAAGGTTATTGTCACATCGACTGTTACGACAACACTTGAAAGCTGGCAAATGTTTATGTGTTATGTTCCGCCGGAAGGCTATCAGACACGGACGTGGCGGGCGGTTGATGTGCTGATAGGAGACTACAGCCCGGCATTCAAAATTCATTTTTATATTATTTCTGTGGTTTTGATATTTGCGCTATTAAACATTTTTTATGGCTTTGCCCAGATTATTATTACTAAAAATAAAAGTAGACTAAAGGCACTGGTGATCCAGTCGGTATCCACTGCTATGTTCCTTGGCCTTTGCATTTTAGCCTGTTTTACCGCTTTTTACAGGGATGGAGAAATTACAGTATCGGCTCTTTCAGCGGTGCTTATGAGTGTATTCTTTGTTGTGTTTGGCGTTACGGCAGGTGTATATATTGGCTCACTTATGATTGGAAAAAAGAAAGTGCTCTCAGTACTGCTGCCGTCGATCATTGCATCAGTTGTTACACTCATTATGTATATAGGTGAGATGATCCTGTTGAGCGGACATCTGTACCGTTTTGGCTCCGGATTTTTATTTGATGGGCTGGCAGGTATTGTACTTGCTCCTATAGATATACTAATTATTACTGCATCAGGATGTATAAATGCCGCAATATGCTATGCTTTTAACAAACCAATAGCAAACCAATAAAACGCCCAAGAAATCTACGTACAAACAGAATTGTTTAGACTACATTTTTAGTGATTGAGTAGGAATAATATAATAAATTATGTAGCTTTCTGCGATTGAGTATGCGATAATTAATATGTATAAATAACAATAAAAGTCACAAAAATCATAAAAATTCCAAGGCTTTGGCAAAAGAGGCTACAGACTGATTTGATAAAAACATATATTAAAGAGATATTTTGTAAGGATAATGTCGTACATCCGAATGGTTTAGGTCGTAAAAATGTGCCATATCTTGCCATGTGGATTCTCTATTATGCCTGGGTAATTGCGTTTGCATCATGGTGGACGTCTTCGCCGGTTTTGGATTCCTCTTTTGACACACAGATAAGGAGCATAATGCACACGGGGAATCTTCTTTCGTCTTCGGTATTTGTATTTATCATTCGAAAGGAATGGTTTGTGAAAGCCGCACGGATAGGTGCGGCACTGATTATTCTGAGTATGGTATTATTTTACGCATTTGAGCCTGAGAGTTATAGAATGATTGCCGCAATAACCGGTTCAGTTGCCATTGGCTGCGTTAATATATCTATTCTGATCCCGTTTGTATTCACGCTAAATAACACAGAAAAGCTCTACGCTGTTGTGTCCAGCAATGTGCTGATTCAGCTTATATCCCTGGTTAATGAGCACAACTTATCCGGCCTCGCAGAACCAATCATGTCCTTTGCGCTTCTTCTGTGTTCATCGTGCGCCGTTCTGTTTTTCAAAAGAGAAACAGAACAAGTTCCAAACGATCAGGACACTGACGAGAAGCCTGTGATGCACCGGCGTGTGTACCTTTCGCTTCTATTCAACTGTGGTATCGCGGTTTTATGCAAGGGCGCGGGAAAGGGAATTCTCAATATCGCACAAGCCGGCTCAGGCTCATCCGTTCTCACCGGATACTACATCGGCGGCCTTGCGGGATGTGTTATTTATTTATTTGTCTATGCCTTCACAAAAAAAGCGTTCATATGGCTCGGGAATATTACTTTTTCCAGTGTTACTGTGGGTCTTTTGTGTAATGCCTTTGCCTCGCAGTCTCCCGTATTCGCCATCCCTTTTTCTGTTTTGCTGGGGCTTGGGAGTGCGATTGGAATGATCAATATGTATTACACCATCGGTGTAATCGGGAAAAAATATGGCAGCATGCGATATGTGCGAATGTCAATTCTCTTTATCGGAATCTTCGGCGGAGTATCAGGCATTGTGGTGGGCAATATGATTAGCCGGGCTGGAACTTTTGAAATATCCATTTCGGCATCTATCGTATCGGCGATAGTTATGATCGCGTTTATGTTTGTATCGCCCATCATGGAGCGTGCGGACTATGTCAACGATTGGGGATTAGACTCCAACCATACGGAGGTTGGAGGAGGACGGCTTGCCATATTTAAACCCTATGCTCTCAGCAAGCGTGAGGCCGAGGTATGTGACCTGCTCCTGCAAGGCTACACGCTCAGGCAGATATCAGCGATACTTCCCATCGCTTACTCCACGGTTAATACTTACTGTACCTCGGCATACCGGAAGCTCGGCATCAACAGCCGAACAGAGCTTATGTTCAAGTTCAGGGATCATATTGTATAATTAAAAATAACGCTAAAAAAAGCGCCTCATTAGTTCTAGCGAGGCGCTTTTTTGCATCTCAGTAGAACTAATGAATAGACAATCCGAAGGAAATGGTTCAGGATATAGCCATAAGTTCGTTATTGCGGAACAAAAAACTAATAAGAGGGAGGTATGGAAATTGTGAATTTTATTGAGACTTTCAGGCAGAAGTGGATGCTCCGGCACGAAAGAGACGTTCCGCAGGCAGAAACAATAAGCCATGCCGAACCGCGGGTCGAGACATCCCTGGAAAACTTCGACAGTGAAGTGCCGGATGAAACCGTCCAGAAGTTTTCCGGCAACGAACCGTCTGAGAGGCTTGCCCTTCTGACGCCCCGCGAGCGCAATCTCTTCCTTCTCCTTTTGGAAGGCTATACTCTAAAGGAATCCGCAAAAAAGATGGACGTAAAGTATTCCACGGCAAATACGCATATGACAGGAATCTATAAAAAACTTAATGTAAATTCGAGAGCCGAGTTGATTATTACTTACCGTAGCCTGTCATCCGAAAATTCAAAATATTAAATCGAAATATGGAGGCTTTATGATGAAAAGAAAAATCATTTCTGCTTTTATAGTTACGCTGCTTCTGCTTACTATAGTTCCCGCAGGCGTATGCGCAGCCAAGGTGCCGACTTCCTGGAAAGCCCCCGGTTCATTGGTTGCCGGCATAACGGACCTGGAGTCGTACAGTACCAGTATTTACTTTTCTGTCGATTCGGAACTGCTTAATTTCATTGATCCGGATTTGACGGATCATGATGCGCTCGGAATCGAAAGCGTCGGTCATACTGCTCAGATAGACTGGAAATTGAATGATGGTGACTGGCATTATACACCCGATTGGGATACATTAAGCGGAGATTATAGCTATGATTCCGGCATCTATGATCAGACAGGATATCTGGCTGAGGAAACAACGGATGAAGTAACCATTTTTGACCTTCGGAACAGCAGCGACGGGCACACTCAGCTTCAAACCATGCTGGGCGATGCTATGATATGTGGCTCTGATGAAGACGGCGAGGACAACAGGTTAGATCTTGAAAATAATACGTTTTATTTTCGTGTAAGGCTGATGGTGGATTATTGGGACAGCCAGTCCGGCGAGACATGTTTCATTCTTTCGCCGTGGTCAGAAGTCTTAACTTACGGTAAGGGAGCCGCAGTACTCCAAAAACCTTCGAGTCTTGAAAAGCCGACCATCAGCAATCCATACGTCGGGAAAAACAACGACGGTTCGCCTAATATCACCTTTACAGTAATTACCCCGAAACAAGTGCAGGACGCAAACAATTATATCCAGGCAAATGATGCCGGCTCGATTGAGGCCCAGCATCAGGTAAATATCAACAATACCGGCTGGACGGAAGCGGAGGCGGGAGTCTGGTGGTTATCCGGGGAAACGCGCAGTGTTAGCGTACCCAAAACATATGACAACGGTAAAGTGGTCGAGGTAGATAAAGCGTATATTCAGGTCCGTATGCGCTATACATATTACGGGGGCGCCAGTGTCGGAGCTTTGACGTCCGAATGGTCAAATGTTGTTTCGCTTAACACACCTTCATGGAGCAACGCCAGTACATGGGCAACACAAGAATTGCAGGATGCGTCTGACCTCGAGCTTATTCCGGATATTCTGAAAGGTGCTGACATGACTAAGCCTATAACCCGTGAGGAATTCTGCGAGCTTGCAGTGCTGCTTTATGAAAAGGTAACGAAAACCACAGCTGCTCCAGCATCCTCTAATCCTTTTAGTGACACAACGAATAACCAGATACTGAAGGCTTATGCGCTGGGTATCACAACGGGCACTTCAGCAACGACCTTTTCACCGAAAACGCTGATCAACCGCGAACAATGTGCCGCGATGCTCTTCCGGGCAATTAAAGCCATCGCACCCACCAACGATTACAGCGTCACAGACGTCAAGGACTTCCCGGATCAGAAGCATATTTCGTCTTGGGCGGTGGAAGGGGCCAAGTACATGTCAAAGCTTGGCATTATTAAGGGCGACGCATCCGGCAACTTCATGCCGAAGGCAACCACAACGGCGCAAACTGCGGCCGGTTATGGCATGGCGACCCGCGAAGCGGCAATCCTCATGACGGTCAGGACTTATAACAGTATGGATTGATCGATATTGTGGAGGTTAATAATGATTATACGACGTTGGGCACATCGGCGCTGCTGCGCCGGGCTAATCACGTTAACTCTATGCGCCGCAGTTCTCACAGGCTGCGGCGGCAGTCTTAACAGCTCCGGCGAGAAAAGGGAGATTCCATCTCGGGACGAATTATCGGAGGAAACACAAGATGCTTCTCAGACTCCGGATTCAAACCAGGCAACCGAGGTACTGGGTGCTGTATCCCAAAACAAAGGTACCATCGCATCTCTGAATGAAATAAAGCAAAAAGCGATATCGGCGGGGTATGATACTACCGATCTGGCTGAAATCCAAAAATCAATGGCAGAGGGTGTTACAGACGGATTTAATATTGTGATCAACGACTCGCAAAATCCTGTGCTGGAGTTCGAATCGGCGGAAAAAGCACAGGCATTTGCGGAATATGTCAATGCTGAAGGAACCGGCGCAGTAATTGTAAACGGTGAATTTTTTACTTATTTGGGAGCCGGGGAAGATGACAGTATAGATGAAAACATCCTTCAAATGTTGGAGGATTTTATGGATGCTGCCGCTTTGGCAAGAGTAAGTACAGATATACCCGAAGCGAAAAATGTTCCGACAAATATCGCAGAATATAAAGACGCTTACGCGCTGTCGGCTCAGATCAGCACGGACATGAGCACACTACTGAAACGGGCTCTGGAACAATACAACACAGAGCACCCGGAGGGGGATCCCCAAAATGCCGCTGCAGTTATGCCGCTCATGTTTAATTCTGTAGCTTTATGCTTCACGGCCGGTTTCGGCGAGGACGAGGCAGGGCATGCTGGAATTGTATCTGCGGCAGAAATGCTTGGAATAACAGAAGCGAAGGTAACGCGTAACGGAGCTAATGATTACATGCTTTCAGCCAAAACCTTCAGTGATAAGCAGAGCTTTGAGATACATGGCGTATACGACCCGGCCACAGATGGATTTCGCATGCTGGAGAAAAAAGAAGGAAAGGTTACTGAGTTCTATGAATTCATTCCCCTGGGAGACGGGCACTACGCCTTTCAGAACGATACGGAACGCGCTCTGGCAGTCTATCGGGATGGAAAACTTGAGTCCTTTGTATACACAAGGACCAACAGTGAGGCCGGATACCATAACGAAACCGACAGCATTTTTCCTGCAGGTGTGCAGGCTGACGAGAGTTGGGTCTTAGGACCTGGCGAGGACGTTTGCGAGGAGTACTATTACTTTGATGGTCAGGTCATCAAGCTTAACGTGGAAACATTTTTCGGCAGAGTAATCACCGAGATTCCAGCTTCCGCCAAAGCCCAATAAAGGGGGATACGATATGCGATTTAATGTTTTAAAGGATGGACTATGGCCTAAACGTCTCCCAGCCGTTATGGTTTGTCTTGTGCTTGCCGTATCGCTCTGCGGCTGCGGCGACAAGGCGCCGGACACGGTCAAAATTGCCGATGCTTACATAGAAGGATTTTCAGAGCTCTACGAGAGGGGTAACGAATACACCGATTCAGGTCTTCAGCTTCAGGCGGACTACGCCTACAGCTGGGCCGCGGCATCTGTTTCCTCCATGCGTTACTGTGTGGACTGCCTGCTCTATCTGAAAGGCGAGGGCAAATCGCTTGAGGATGTCGTTGGAGAAAGGATGGGCGATTGGGACAAAATAGCCTCTTTAAACTACGCTGCTCCTTACCCTTGGTATTTTGAAGGTTTGATTAATAATACACAGGGCAAAAACGATGCAGCAAAGTCCTGCTATGAAAAAGCACTGCTGAATCCCGCCTTTTCAGCTGAGAATGACGAAGCTTTATCCGTTCTGCATGTTATGTCGGTCAAAGAATTAAAAACTGTTAAGGTAAAACTGACAGAGCTGGAGGATAAAATCTTTGCCGACTATGAGCCGGAACGCACAGGTTATCCGAGGGAAGAACTCGGATTCAATGACAGCTATCTGCGCACACTGGCCCGGGAATGCCTTCAAAGTGACCCCACGGACTATCGCGGAGCTCTGCGGCATTATGAAGCCGCGCTCAGGGTTAATCCATTTGAAGGGGATAATTTTGTTGGCTGCGCCCTGATGCATTTGTATTTAGAAGAAATGGACGAGACGTATTTTTATGTCAATGAGGGCTTGTTTGTAGATCCGGAGCACGAAGGCTTAAATAATATTACAGCGGTTCTCAATGGGGAGGTGCAATGATGCGAAAAAAAGTGTCTATTTTATTGGCTGCGATAATGATTGCTTCCATATTTCCTGTCGATGTGATGGCTTTTTCCAACATAGACCTGTCCAGGGTGAAGTTCAGTACAGGGAAAGAAGCACTGCTGTTTGAGTTCGGGAAAGTCAGTATAGAAGGAGAACTCCAACAGATATATCCCTTTACAAAAAAGGAAATCGATAATATCGTACAGGATTCTCTACGCGCCACCGGGCTCACCGAACTGGACATCAAGGAGGCTAACGACAAGGTGGAAAAGGCCCGGCGGGCCACTGACTTCACCCAAGAGGATGTGGAGCGGATAAAGGAAAATATTTTTACAAGCATGGAAACTGTTCCGGCAGCGGGAGAGGTAGCGGCTTTGGTGCGTATGATCGACTCCTGTATGAAAAGCAGCAGCTGGGACGATATCGGCACGGCCTCAGCAGACCTCCTGGAAAAGGGCATGACAGCCAAGGTAAAGGAAACTGCGAGCGGCTTTATAGATCGGACTGGAGAACTGGGTGAGAATGTAAACAAAAGATTTGAATGGATGGAGAAAATTACATCAATCGTCACCTTCAGTGATATGCTTGCCGACGCCCAGACACATGACCGGCAGAAATGGCAGGACATCGCCGCCGGCGCCGAGGCCAAACGACTGCTCAATGACTTCTACGAGGCGCTGCAGGACAATATTGAGAACTACAAGCAGAAAAGCGACAAGGCCGGCTGGAGTATCAACTTTGATCAGGCATCGGACAATAGGCGTGTATTTAAATTTTTTGGTGTCGACTACAATTATCAATACTGGTATCTGGATATGATTATGTCGCAGAAGAGCACCAACGAATTCTGCAGCGTCGCAGGAGAATATGAGGGAACTTATACGATTCGGGCAAAGAATATTATGGAAGGGTTCGAGGCAAATGCGGGTGAAGCCATCAAGCATATGGGATCATTAGGCGAAGGTATCCAGAAATTCCTGAACAAAAATCCGGAGGCTAAACTGATGACATCATCAGAGGGTACTGCCACTATACTACGAACTATTACCGGTACTTGCGAGGCGACCATTGATGAAAAGGGCAAAATTAACCTGTCGCTTAAGCAGGAAAATGACGAGACTTCCGTCGACATTTCCGGTATGGCAGCGGAACTCGAGATATCCTATGACACCAACGACAAGATCGAGAACAATGGCACGATACCATTTCAGATTTCAGCTAATAAGGAAGAGATTATAGTTAGCGGCATGACATATAAAATAAAGGGTAAGTCGGAACTTCCATTAGGACAAACCTTTGAATTTTCCACCACGCTTGGCGGCGGCGGGACTGCTAAGGTCAAATGGGACGATGAAATATGGAAGCCCTGGGACGGTACGAAAAAAACACTGAAGTTCGCGGGAGAATGAACTCGCGAGGCTAATGAACTCACGAGGCGAGTTGTTAAGGTCTCCAGCTTAGAGCTGTGTATTGCTTTACGCAAATACCATCCTCTCGGCAATAAAAGCTCTCGAGTGTATCGTCCTCTGCCTGATACAGCGTACGGGTGACTGTCTCGCCTTGCTCCGGTGATGTCTTATATGCTTCATGCACGATATAAGAGCATCCTTGCTCTGGAGTTATCGTTTCCGGCAGAGCGCCGGGAATGTATTCATTGCGGGAAAGAATCCTGCCATCCGAGTCAAACTGAAGTACGAAAATGCGCTGAGGCGGGTACATGACACTTATGGATATTTTGGCAGAGATACTGTAGGTATTCACTTCTCCGTTTTCCGTTACTGTGGTTGTGGCATCCAGTGTCCGTGAGAAAACCGCACCCTCGGAGCTGTCACCGCTGAAAGATATTCCGCCTCCGCTCATGGTATAAACACGTCCGTCTGTTGATTGGTAGACAGGGTTCATATAGAATGTGGTATGGCTGGTAGTTGGTGCGACATAGATTGTACCATCCAGAGAGATGTCCTCACCATTATCGGAGGTTGAAATACTGGTTTGTCCGTCAGATAAGGTTTCGCCGCCGCTTACGCTGCTGTAGGTTCCGTTTTTGTTGGATATGGTGTAACAGTAGTAGGATATGCCCTCCACTCCTTTGAAGACGTACTCCTGTGATTTAACAGTTTCGCCGGTATTTTCATTCTTCAGGCTTCTATCCTCCAGCGTTGCGTACAGCCTGCCCTGATACTCGGCATTGTCGCCGTCAATGGTTATATCTCCGCCGGAGGTAATTCTGCCGATGTTGTCGTTAAAATAGCTCTCCATATCAAACAGATCAAGATAATCAGTCGTGACAAAAACACCGACAAGCCTGTCTTTTTCCATGGCCTCTGCTGCACCCGGCTGGGCTAGTGTAAAGTCTGTGAGCCCAGATACAAAGGCCAATACCAGAACCAGTATACAGGTTATAATGATATTACGTTTCATGATCGTCCTCCATATTTCCATCGAATTTCAGAATGTCTCCTACGTCGCAGGAGAGAAAATAGCAAATGCGGTTGATCGTCCCAAAGCGAATGCCCTTAGCCTTGCCGCTGCGAAGTATGGAAAGATTAGCTTCGGTTATACCTACCTTCGCACACAACTCCTTCGAGGTCATGCCCCGCGCCTTCAATACATCTTCCAGGTATACCTTTATCGCCATGTGAGGTGCCTCCTCATATGAACAGATCGTTATCGCTCTTGAGCCTGCGGTTTTCCGAAACCAGACGGGAAAAGAGCAAGACGGCAAGCACAAATAGCACGGAGACTATGGGAATGGATAATTCACTGTCAATAACTCTTAGCATAGGGGCAAAAATTAGCTGCAGGAGGTTCAGCGATACGGCGGAGACGACCACCGCCGCAAGAGCCTTGCCGCACCAGCGGGAAAGACGTAAAGCAAGTGTCTCAGCCTGTTCTGAATACATGTCCGTACGCATGGCCGCGAGCAGGTCGAGTGCAAGAAACGTGGTGATCATATTCAGTATATAGGGCAACGCATCCACCAAAAAGCGCAGGACAAGGAATATATAGGTTGCGCCAAGTCCTCTCTCATTTCCTGTGTTGCCAGCCTTAAGTGCAGAAAATGAGTTTAGTATCTCTCCAAAGCAAACGCCGCAGACAGCCCAGACGAAAAGAAAGATGAGCACATAAAGTAACGCGCTGACATACACCTGTAGCTTCTCAGTACCATTTTCAAAGGAAAAGTGCAGAAACCGCAGAATGAGATACCCGAACAGTATGGACCAGAGTGTGCCGCCAAGTACAGCTTTGCCTAAAGTAAGCCCTTCTTCTCCGATGGCACCAAACATATTTCCGATGTATGCGGTATTTACCATGAGGTAGAGCGATGCGAATAGCGAGGCGGAAAGCAGTCCAAGAAGCGAGTCCTCTTTATGCAGCTTTCGCTTATTTCTGGCTATGAGCAGGAAAAGCACCGGCAGTAGGCAAAAGGCTGCATACAGTGTTAGTGCAAATGAGTTCCCAAGCTTTCCGGTTAGTGACAACAGCCGCAGTCCCATACCAATCTGCTCAAATGGAAATGCCATAACCGATGAAAATGCTCCGCCGGGAGATATTTTCGCCAGACTGAACGCAACGCATAGGGCCGCTTCCAAAGCGAGCAGAATATACAACAGTTTGTGTTTCATGCTAATACCTCAATTATTGTTTTTCGATAATTCTTATACTATACTATTGCAGAAATTATTGTTTGTCAATAATTTCTTTAGATAATTTACAACAATTGATAGCTTCCTCAACAATGGAACTTGGCGTTTAGCTGTGCGAGGGTTAGTACGATGCTCAGAATTTCAAGAATGGCAGTGTTCTTATCAATAAAACACTGGAATTTAAGTCAGAAGAAGCATATAATCATAAAATTACACCACAATGCTTGAAAATTTGAGCACTCGATCGTTGGTAATGCTTATGTGCTTCATTGAGAATCACGGGGAATACAAAATCTAATGGTAATTGTACCCCCTATATGTTAAAATAATTTGAAAATGGTCCTGCTGGATACCAAAGGGCGAAGAACAGAGATAGGGGAAATCGGAGTGGACTATATAAAGAATTTCATAAAAGGTATCGCCGTTGGGGTAGCTACACTGGTGCCCGGTGTCAGCGGCGGCACCATGGCAATCGTATTGGGTATATATGACCGGCTGATCCACAGCGTCGGTTCGTTTTTTGAGGATTGGAAGAAGAACTTTTTTTTCCTGTTCCAGGTCGGCGCGGGAGGGTTACTTGGGATACTGCTTTTTAACCGCCTTATGCTTCGTGCTCTTGAGGTTGTACCCTATGTTATGCAGTTTCTGTTTATCGGTATTATTATCGGCGGACTTCCGGTGCTATACAAGAAAGCCATGTCTATCGGTGTGACAGGATCTGCCGGAACGGTCGCTCATGAAAAACCTTCAGCTAGAACGGCCGCTCATGAAAAGCCTTTCGCAGGAACCGACGCAAAATCCGAAAAAGCCGGAACATCAGGCCGCCCTGAAACCGGAAACCTACCAAACATAAGTGATATCATTTTCCTCGTCATTGGCATTGTCATCGTGCTGCTGATGACATCTAAGCCTGATACGGTTGTCAACCTGGCAACAGGGAGCACGTTGCTGAGTTACATATTTCTTCTTCTTGCGGGTGTTATTTTCGCAGTGGCGCTTGTACTGCCAGGAATCAGCTTTTCCTTTATGCTGTTGGCATTGGGCATGTATGATATCACACTTAAAGCGTTAAAGGATTTTAATATACCTTATCTGATTCCTCTGGGACTTGGCGTAGCATTAGGCACCTTTGGAACGGCAAGGCTTCTGGAGAGACTGATGCAAAAGCACCCTCGGAAAACTTACATGATCATCCTCGGTTTTGTAGTGGGATCCCTGATAGAGGTGTTTCCCGGAATACCGCAGGGCTGGCAGCTGCCCGTCTCCATTACGGCATTCATCCTTGGCTTTGCAGCGATGTACCGGTTGGGTAAAAAAGGCATTACCGAATAATAAGGTAAAAACAATTATTAGCATTAAACAATAATTAGCATTAAACCATTTTTAGGATAGATTCATAACTAATTCATTACTAAAGGAAACGTGGCATACGATGCAGGAAATAAACATAATACTTACTCAGGTCGTAGTCATGCTGCTCATGGCTATTATTGGATACTACGCAGGCAAAAAAGGTTTTTTGCCTGAAAATACAGCCTCTTATTTATCCAAAGTGGTTATACGAATTACTGCTCCGGCTTTGGTTTTATCAACGCTGACATCCTATGATTTTGATGAAAAAACACTGTATGACGGCTTGCGGGTTACGATTTTCGCTATCCTTTTCATGCTGTTTTCATTACTTATCGGCCATGTGGCAGCCAGGCGTCTGAAGCTGAAGTATGAAACGGCAAGTGTTTTCAAGACACATCTGATGTTCGGGAATGTCGGTTATCTGGCACTCCCACTCTTTAAAGCCATTTACGATGAGAGGGCGGTGGTGCTTGCTGCGTTCTATGTGCTTGCCTACGAATTGCTTGTGTGGACCGTCGGGATCTATTTGCTGGACAGGCGTAAAGGGCTGAGCCTGATGAGTAATCTTAAAAAACTGATCAACATCAATACCATTGCCTGCAGCATAGGGTTGCTCTTTGCACTGGTCAATTTACAGCAGTTCATCAAAGCCAACGCAGCAGCATCGTTCGTATATAATATTTTTTACAGCACGGTCACACCCGTAGGGAACTGCACGCTGCCTCTTGTCATGCTGTTTACGGGCCTGCAGATGGCGGAAAAACCCTCGGAGGGATTTGCGGCTATACTAAAAAACCCTGTCACGCTGGTGATATCGGCGCTGAAACTGGTTGTGATACCTGCCGTGTCGCTTGGGATCATGCTGCTGCTCGGCGGTCTGGTTGATCCATTTGTGAGAAATATCGTCATTATGGAATTGGCAATGCCGTGCGGGGCAATTGTTGTAGCGCTGGCTGCTGAACTGGGGATGGATCACAGACAGGCTGCGGTCAATATGATTTATACGACAGTATTGTCACTGATCACTTTACCGCTTTTTATGCTTTTGCTCAATCAATTGTGATACGAATATTTAATCAATTATACATGATAATGTTCGTGTAATTTTATTTTAGCGGTTGACAAACGGATAGTTCATTTGATAGTATTATTAACGTATTATACATGCTTGTCCTTGTCCGCAAAACGCCAAAATGACGGGGTTTTAAGGTAATTGAGACTAGGAGTGCTGCTTTCGGCTGAACTCTTGCTGAGGATAGATTAAAATGTACCGCCCAGGTATGAGTAAGGAAATAAAGTACGAACATTCGGGTATTCTGGTGCAGGCTTGATCGGACACAGCTACTGGTCCGTTGAAGTAATTATTTCTTAATTTTATGGGAGGGGAAGTTTATGTTCGAAAAGCTCTTCAAACTTAAGGAGAACGGCGCGAATGTAAGGACGGAGGTATTTGCCGGCCTGACTACGTTTGTGACAATGGCTTACATCATGTTTGTCAATCCTTCAATCCTCAGTGAAGCACAGATGGATTGGGGCGCTGTGTTCGTAGCAACTATACTGGCAGCGGCAGTTGGAACCTTCGTCATGGCTTTTGTTGCAAATGTTCCCTATGCGCAGGCGCCGGGAATGGGCCTCAATGCATTATTCACCTATACGGTATGTATGGGAATGGGCTTGCCCTGGCAGCAGGCATTGGGTATCGTATTCATCTGCGGTATTATTAATATCATCATTACTGTTACCAATATTCGCAAAATGATTATTAATGCGATTCCAGTATCCCTTCAATATGCTATAAGCGGCGGCATTGGCCTGTTCATTGCATATATCGGCTTAATCAACGGCCATCTGCTGGACTTCACCACAAAAGGCGAACCGGTTGCCTTTAATACATTTGCCGCAGTGGTTCCTGCACTTGTTAATTTTGCCGACCCGGTATCTGTGCTGGCAATCATTGGCGTTGTTATTATCGCCGCTTTAATGCTGCTCAAAGTAAAAGGAGCCATTCTCATCGGTATTGCTGCTACTACCATTATCGGTATCCCAATGGGCGTAACCGTGCTGCCTGAGCTGACTGCAGCTTCCTTTATTCCTCCGAGCGTTGCACCGACATTCCTTAAGCTGGACATATTCGGACTTTTTGCAGACCCGTCCAAAATATTCCAAATACTTACTCTTATACTGACATTCAGCTTAACGGATACATTTGATACGATAGGCACATTCCTTGGAACCGGCAGAAAATCCGGCATCTTCGATGACGAGGACGAAAAGGCACTTAAGGAAGGGAAAGGTTTCTCCTCCAGATTGGACAAAGCTCTTTTTGCTGATGCTACTGCTACCTCAGTCGGCGCATTGTTTGGCACCAGCAACACTACCACTTATGTGGAAAGCGCAGCAGGTATCGCGGCAGGCGGAAAAACAGGTCTGACTTCAGCAACCGTAGGTGTTCTGTTCATACTGTCTCTGTTCATCGCTCCGATTGCTGGAATGGTTCCCGGAGCGGCAACCGCACCGGCGTTGATCGTTGTTGGTATTCTGATGGTATCCTCTCTTGGCAAAATTAATTGGGAGGACTTCGAAGAGGCTTTGCCTGCATTCTTTACCGTAGCAATCATGCCTTTCGCATACAGTATTGCAACCGGTGTTGCAGCGGGCTTCATATTCTACTGCATTGCCAAGATATTCAGCAAGAAGGCGAAAGAGGTTCATCCGATTATGTACATTGTTACAGCGATTTTCCTGCTTAAGTATGTGATAGATGCGGTGATTTTATTATTAGGATAGTAACAGGGAAGTCCGCCGATAACGCGGGCTTCTTGATTTTGCGAGCGTCCTGCGAAGCCGGACCACACTAAAAATTTGAGCGGGGCTTTAAGCCCGGAAGTTTAGGGCAGCCCCGCTTGTGTTATTTTCCGAGCCGGGTTAAACAGGAGACTAAGAGGGCTCAGAATAAACGACCATTTTACGGGAAAGCAAATGGGGGCAAGCAGAAAAACAAATAGAGGCAAGCTATTAAAGCTGATGGAGGCATACCATGGGACAGGGTAAAACACCCAGAGTGGCAGTTGTAATGGGAAGTGATTCAGACCTTCCCGTATTGAAAGGCTGCATTAAATTATTGAAGGAATTTGATGTGGAGGTTCAAGTACTGGTATGCTCCGCGCACAGAACGCCGGAGAAGGCGGCCGGATTCGCATCAAATGCCGAAGCTGACGGGATCGAAGTAATCATAGCGGCGGCAGGAAAAGCAGCTCATCTGGCAGGCGTTCTGGCGGCGCACACACCACTGCCGGTCATCGGCATTCCGATCAAATCCTCCACCATGGACGGACTGGATTCATTGCTGTCTACAGTACAGATGCCGGCAGGCATTCCGGTAGCTACGGTTGCCATCGACGGAGCCGACAATGCAGCGATTCTGGCAGTGCAGATATTATCCTGTGCCTACCCGAAGCTGCGTGAAAAAATTAAGGAATATAAAAAAGAGCTTGCACGCAAGGTTGAACAAAAGAACGAACAGCTTCAGATAAAGCTGTTGGAAGAAAATTTGTAGACAGCAGAAGAACAACAGAAGAAGGACAGAAAGAAGAAGGACAGAATAAGATTTGGTTAAAAAAGGGAGATGCTGAGATGATCGACTATAAGTCGGCCGGCGTGGATGTGGAAGCCGGGTATGAATCGGTAAGGTTGATGAGAGATGATGTAAGGAGGACTTTCAGACCGGAGGTCTTGACGGACATTGGCGGCTTTGGAGGGCTATTTGCACTGAACAAGGAAAAATACGAGGATCCGGTGCTGGTGTCCGGTACGGATGGCGTCGGGACGAAGCTGAAGGTCGCGTTTTTGATGGATAAGCATGACACTGTTGGAATCGACGCTGTTGCAATGTGCGTGAACGACATTGTCTGCGGCGGCGCAGAACCGTTATTCTTCCTGGACTATATCGCATTGGGCAAAAACAGGCCTGAGAAGGTCGCACAAATCGTTAAAGGCGTCGCGGATGGCTGTGTGATGTCCGGATGTGCGCTGGTAGGCGGGGAGACGGCTGAAATGCCAGGCTTCTATCCGGAAAATGAATATGATATCGCAGGCTTTGCAGTTGGTATTGCAGACAGAAAGAAAATCATCGACGGAAAATCAATAAAGGAAGGCGACGCACTGATCGGTTTGCCATCCTCTGGACTGCACAGCAATGGCTTTTCGCTGGTTCGGAAGCTTCTGAACCTGACGCAGGACAAGCTCACCAAGCGGATCGAGCAACTGGGAACGACTCTTGGAGAAGAGCTTATAAAGCCAACCAGAATCTATGTCAAGACAATCCTGCAGCTCAAGGAGCAATTCGCCATCAAGGGGATCTCTCACATTACTGGAGGCGGCTTTATTGAAAATATACCAAGAATGATACCTGAAGGCTTCCGTGCAAAAATACACAGGGGCGCCTGGCCGGTACTTCCAATATTTAATCTGCTTCAGGAAACGGGTAGTATTACTGATGAAAGTATCTACAATACATTTAACATGGGTATCGGTATGGTGCTGGCAGTAGAACACGGCATAGCTGTCGATGTGCTGAAATATCTGGAGTCACTTGGAGAGAATGCATATGTGATCGGGGAAATAGTGAAAGGCGAGGCTGGAGTTGAATTATGTTAAGACTTGGCATATTGGTGTCAGGATCAGGCACGAATCTTCAGGCTATTATTGATAAAATACGCAGCGGCGAGCTGTCCGGTTGTGAGATTGTGACGGTTGTATCCAGCAAGCCCGCGGTTTATGCGCTGGAACGTGCTGCAAAAAACGGGATTCCGACAGCCTGCATTTCCAAAAAAAATTTTTCCGAGGTCGAGGAATATGAACGGGCACTAATCACGCATTTTAAGCAGTTCAAGGTAGATCTGGCGGTGTTGGCAGGATTTTTATCCATGCTTCCGGAGGGCTTTGTCACAGCATACAGGAATAAAATCATCAATATCCATCCCTCTCTCATCCCATCCTTCTGCGGGAAAGGCTATTATGGCATCATTCCGCATCAGAAGGTGCTGGAATACGGTGTGAAGGTTACAGGAGCCACCGTACATTTTGTTGATTTTGAGTATGATTCGGGTCCGATTATCCTGCAAAAGGCAGTAGAAGTGTTGGATGACGATACGCCTGAATCGTTGCAGCTGCGGGTGATGCAGCAGGCCGAATGGCAGCTGCTGCCGGAGGCTATCCGACTGTATTCCCAGGGCAGATTGGCTCTGGAGGGCAGGAAGGTCAGGATAAACCGGGGGGACAGATAAAATGAGTGGACGGTTCTATCTTTGGGGACGGTTCTATCAGGAGGTTAGAAGGTGAATAAAATGAAAGTACTGATTGTTGGCGGCGGTGGCCGGGAGCATGCGCTTGCGTGGAAAATCGCGCAAAGTCCGAAGGTGGAGAAGCTATATTGCGCGCCGGGGAACGGCGGTATTGCATCATTGGCACAATGCGTTCCAATCAAAGCGATAGATACTGAAGGAATAACCGCATTTGCAAAAAGTGAAGGAATCGATCTTGTCATGGTTGCTCCGGATGATCCGCTGGCAGCAGGCATGGTCGACGCTCTTGAAAAAGCAGGAGTGAGGGCCTTCGGTCCGACGAAAAATGCGGCGTTCATTGAAAGCAGCAAAGCATTTTCAAAGGAACTGATGAAAAAATACGGCCTGCCTACAGCGGCCTATGAGGTGTTTGAAGACATGGATGCCGCGATCACTTATCTTTCAGATGTACGGTATCCGGTTGTGATCAAGGCGGACGGACTGGCATTAGGCAAGGGAGTCATTATTGCACAGGAATATGCCGAGGCAGTCAGAGCCGTTCAGGATATGATGGCGGACAAGGTGTTCGGCAGCGCCGGCGACAAGATTATTATAGAGGAATTTCTTATTGGCCCGGAGGTCTCTATTCTGGCATTTACTGACGGTAAAACAGTGGTGCCCATGGTCAGCTCACAGGATCACAAGCGTGCGCTTGATAACGATCGGGGCCTGAATACGGGCGGAATGGGAACGTTTTCTCCCAGCAGGCTTTATACAGGAGAATTACATGCATTTTGCATGAGCAACATATATATTCCAACGATAGAGGCTATGAATTCAGAAGGCCGCAAATTCAAAGGCGTGATTTACTTTGGTTTGATTCTGACGGCTGAAGGTCCGAAGGTGCTTGAATACAATGCACGGTTCGGCGATCCGGAGACGCAGGTGGTTTTGCCGCGTCTGAAAACAGATATTGTTGAGATTTTTGAAGCCATTATTGACGAACGCCTTGATTCTGTTAAAATTGAATGGGAAGACAATGCTTCGGTTTGTGTAATACTGGCTTCCGGCGGATATCCGGGGAAATACCGCACCGGTATTGAAATCACAGGGCTGGCGCAGGCAGAGCAGGATCCATCGGTAGTAGTGTTCCATGCCGGAACAAAGCTGGAAGACGGCAAATACTATACGGCCGGCGGAAGAGTGCTCGGCGTCACTGCTATTGCGGATACCATGGATAACGCGAGGGAAAGGGCCTATGCTGCTGTTGAAAAGATCAGCTTTGACGGGGTGCACTTCCGCAGAGATATAGGGATAAAGAAATAGAGATGTTAACACAGGGTATGGAACGCAGGACGTTGTTCTCTTGTGTTTACAGCCTTGGAGATTTGATTATGTATGAAGAAAACCGGCAAAAATATATCAGCAGGATCGGAATCATGGGCGGAACCTTCAATCCCATACACAACGGGCATCTTATCATTGCAGAGGATGTGAGGGAGCAATTCCATCTTGACAGGGTGCTGTTTATTCCATCGGGACAGCCGCCGCATAAACCGGACACTGAAGTGATTAATGCTCAGTATCGGTATGAGATGGTCCGCATGGCAGTTGAAAGCAATCCTTTTTTTGAAGCTTCTCGTATCGAAGTGGACCGGAACGGCCTCACCTATACCATAAACACCCTTCAGGAACTGAAGCGGACGTATGGGGAAGGCGTTGACCTTTATTTTATTATTGGGGCGGATGTTGCCGGGGAATTGGTCACCTGGCGGGAATTCAGGCAGGTCTTTCAAATGTGCGAATTTAT
This sequence comes from Bacillota bacterium, assembly GCA_023435745.1. Lineage (GTDB taxonomy): Bacteria > Bacillota > Clostridia > Acetivibrionales > DTU013 > JAEYRF01. The sequence continues at coordinate 158,149 of JAEZMD010000001.1, forward strand.
TGCGATTTTGCGGCCGGGTCATGATAAATTAGCCTTTGAGAACACCATAGAGAAGAACCGGAAGGATTTTGGCGTGAGAATATGGCAGGCACAGTCCCGGCTGGTCGATATTTCATCCTCGGATATAAGAAAACGGTGCGAAAGGGATGAATCAATAAAATATCTGGTGCCGGACAATGTCGAAGAGTATATCCGACGCAGCGGTTTATACAGGAAGATGTGAATGGAACCGGGACATACAATATGATGACGTTTAGTGAAATAACAGCTCAATTGAAAAATATGCTTTCACCCAGCAGGTTTACACATTCTCTGAAGGTCATGAAGGCGTCGATCGAATTGGCCGAAAAATATGGGGAAAACGTTGAAAAAGCGGCGCTTGCCGGACTTGTTCACGACTGTGCCAAAAATATAAAGTCAGAGGACATTTTATTTTTATGTGACAAATATGGTATCATTGCGGATGACATTATGAAGAAGAACACAACTCTCCTGCACGGCATGGTTGGTTCATTTCTGGCAAGGGAGCTGTTTGGAATAGAAGATCCGCGCATACTCGAGGCCATTGCCGATCACACCATGGGAAGAGCAGGGATGGATACACTTGGCAAAATCATTTTTGTCGCAGATTATATTGAAGAGGAAAGAGACTTTGACGGTGTGGAGGAAATACGCGAAGCCGCGGAGGAAAGCCTGGAGAAGGCCATTGTGAAGGGGATTGACACCACAATCCTGCACATATTAAAGAAAGGCGACCTCCTGCATCCACAGACCATCGCCACCAGAAACTGGGCACTGGAGAAAATAATGGAAATGAAATCGGAGAAGAGGTCATGAGTAAGAATAGAAAATCTATCGCAGGTAGATTATATTATACCTTTGGAACCGTATTTCTGATGGCGGTGATAACAGTTTGCGCGATGAACTTTTCGCAGGACTCGCGGATCATGAACAGACCCGCCGTTACAGCTTCTGCAGAACAAACATCTGCGAAGCCGGTCATATCGGCCGATACGGAACAAAATGAAACGAAGCGGACTGAAGACAAGCAGACAAAAAACAAGCAAGCCAAAACAGAGCAAAAAGATACGGTGAATGGTTCCGGAACAAATGAAAAAACACCGGTCAATCCCGGCGAGGAACCATAATATATTAGAAACAGGCGGGAAAGCAGGAAGGGTGGTTGACATAAAACTAAGCACGGAAAAAGTTTGGGAGGATTTTAGCTCATCCCTTCGGGCCTTCATTGGACGACGGGTCTCTAACCGTTCGCATGTGGAGGATATTCTACAGGACATTTTTGTAAAGATTCATAAAAGCATTTCTTCAATAGAGGATGAGGCAAAACTGCGAAGCTGGGTATATCAGATCGCACGCAACACAATAACCGACTACTACCGCAAAAACAGAATCAAAACTGAGGAATTAATTGCCGATCATTTTCCAGCGTTTATCGAGGAAGAACGGTTTTCTGAAAATCAATCAGAGGATTCATTGAGAAATCAATCAGAGAATCAATCAGATATTTCAACGGAAATTCTATCAGAGAATCCGAATCAGGAGATTGCGTCAGGACTGAGGAATATGATTGGGCAATTGCCTGAGAAATATGCGCATGCCTTGCTAATGGTTGAGTTTGAGGGTGTAGCCCAGACAGAGCTCGCAGAAAGGCTTGGCATTTCAGTCTCAGGTGCGAAATCCAGAGTGCAGCGGGGCAGGCAAATGCTCAGAGACATCCTGATGAGATGCTGTCATTTTGAATTTGACCGTTTTGGAACTATTATTGATTATTATCCTCACTGCTGCTGCTGCGAGAGTAATTGCAAAGTACCGACTGTCCAGTAAGTCTTCTCTGTTTTAAGTTGTCTAAATTAGAAAAAGAAAGATTTCTGCGTCCTTTTTATCGAACCATCGTCTTCAGGAATGAGTTCAATAAAGAAAGGATGTAGAATCTCTATGGAAGAAATTATTCAATTTTTATCAAAGCTAATGGCCGGCGCTTTTGAGAAAGCACTGACCAGCATTTATCACAACTGGCTTCCACTGACGCTGGCTATTCTGACGGCTGCGCTTATGAAGGTCTTTGTTGACACAGAGAAGCTTAAAAAAATGCTGCTCAAAAGAACAAAGGTATCGATCGTGGCCAGCGTTGCGTTTGGTGCTTTTACACCGCTTTGCTCCTGCGGAACCATGGCCGTGATTATCGGCCTGCTGACGACCTCGCTTCCCTGGGGGCCGATTATGGCGTTCCTGACTTCTTCCCCGCTTATGAGCCCGGACGGCTTCATTATGCTCACGGGCGTAATCGGGTTCAGATTTGCAGTTGCATTGACTGTCGCCTCAGTCGTCATTGGGCTTGGGTCAGGATTTATCACGCATGTGATTCAAAAAAGAACAACCTTCCTGGATAATCAGACACGCTTCTCAAGCAATACCGCAGCACCGTCGTGCGGGTGCGGTGAAACCGCCATTACGCAACCGGTGTCGTGCGGGTGCGGTGGTGAAGCAACAGCGTCGCCCTGCTGTCAGAAGGAGGTACCTGTTACGCAACCTGTTTCCTGCGGGTGTGCTGGAACCGCCGATACAGCAGCTTCTTTAACCTGCTGTACTGGTAGTGATAAATCAAATCGCACCGGCTCGCTAAAAGGTAAGAGCAATTCAGCGCGCTTCCTGAAGAAGCTCAAGCTGCGGGAAATTGGCGATGCGGTTATTCAGATCGGTCTGAAGCAAATACTGTTGTTCTTTACTATTTTTGTTGCAATAGGCTATATGATCAACTCATTTATTCCGCAAGAGTACATTGTCACACTTTTTAGCGCAGACAGTATTTTCTCCGTTCCTTTGGCAGCTCTCATCGGCCTGCCGCTCTATATCAGCGGAGAAGGTGCAATACCTCTTGTTCAGGCCCTAATGGCCAACGGTGCGGGCGGAGGAGCCATGATGGCGTTTATGATCACCGGATCCGGGACAAGCGCCTGGGTCATCGCAGGGATCTCGGCCTTTATGAAAAAACGGGTGGTCTCACTGTATATCGGTTTGATGCTGGGAGGCGGTATTCTTATCGGATACCTGTACGACCTGGCTGTCCTGCTTGGATACTAAAAAGACTGTCGCATACTGATGAAAAGACTGTTGTATATTAAAAAGACTGCTGATTGACTGGAATATATGAACATGTTACAATAACATGAGTGAATAAAGTAAAATTCATTCATGTTATTTTTATTTTGGAAAGCAGTAAGTGTGTGAGGTGATTTATTCTATGAAAAAAATAACCGCTTTTATCGGAAGCGCACGAAGAAAAGCAACCTACGAGGCAATTCAGGAATTTGAGAAAAATTTGAAGCAACATGAAGAGATTGAGTTTGAGTTTGTTTTCTTAAGCGAGTATAACCTGAAGTTTTGTCAGGGTTGCTGCCAATGCTTTGATAAGGGAGAAGAGTTTTGTCCGCTAAAGGATGACAGGGACGTACTGCTGGAAAAGATAGAGCATTCGGACGGTGTTATATTTGCAACGCCAAGTTACGCTTATCAGGTTTCGGCACGCATGAAGAATTTTATTGACCGGATTGCCTTTATATTCCACAGACCAAGATTCTTCGGAAAGTCCTTTACAGCCATAATTACTCAAGGCGTTCCCGCAGGAGATAAAATACGCAAATATCTTGAAGGCTCCGGGGAAAACCTGGGATTTCATGTGACGAAGGGGTGTTGTGTCTGGACGTTGGATCCAATGTCCGAAAGTCAGAGAAAAAGTTTAAAGCAAAGTGTCAAAAAATGCTCGGATCGGTTTTACAAGGATCTGATCCGTAAGACACTTCCGAAGCCTTCTCTTTTCAGGCTGATGATATTCAGAACGGGGCGCACCGGCCTTCAGCATGCAAATGTGAAATACTATGATTATTACTATTTCAAGGAAAAAGGCTGGTTTGAGTCTGCTTATTATTACGAAATATCGTTAGGTCCAATTAAAAAGCTCTTTGGCTTTATCTTTGATTTTTTAGGTCGCCAGATTGTTAAACATATGTAAAAACTTCAAAAAAAACACTTGATGTCAAAACACAGTGTCAAATCACAGCATATCAAAAACCAATTGCAGATTAGCATAAAATGGTATATAATTTGGATGTTATCTATGCTATAGAAACGTACGACACGTCTGCCAGAAGGGAAGACAATATGTTTGGGATCTTTCTTGTCGAATGTGAGAAGGGGAGACAATATGTTTAAGGTCTTTCTTGTCGAAGATGAGATCGTGGTACGCGAAGGTATACGCAAAAACATTCTTTGGGAGCAGTACGGTTTTCAATATACCGGCGACGCTTCGGACGGAGAACTCGCTCTGCCTTTGATTCGTCAGATACAACCCGATCTTCTGATTACAGATATCAAAATGCCGTTTATGGACGGATTGGCGTTGATTGAGCTTGTTCGAAAGGAGCTGCCGAGGACAAAAATTATCATCATCAGCGGACACGATGATTTTTCCTATGCGCAGCAGGCTATTCGCATGGGTGTGGATCAATACCTGCTCAAGCCAATCCTGCGGGGAAAGATGGTGGAGATCCTGATTGCGCTGCACAAGAAGATGGAAGCCGAGCGGCAGCAGCAGGAATACCTCGAGATATTCCAGCGCGAGGTCCGGGAGTACGAAACGTTTGCTCGCAGAAGGTTTTTCGAGCAAATGGTCACCGGCGGCCTGAGCGTATTGGAAATCTCCGAAACCGCGAAGGCGATGGATATCGATATAAACGCTCCATTCTACAATATCGTACTCTTTTCGCTAAACAGCGCCGGCTACGATGGAAGTGCACCGGAGAGCTATACGGGTACGCTCACGCGGATTCATGACAAGATCAGGCAGTATATAGCCGGTCACCCGGAGTTGATTCTTTTTATATGGAACGTCACGACCTACGCCGTTTTGGTAAAAGGCGAACAGGATGATATCGCGGGGCGGACAGACGATTGCATCAGAAACATCCAGAGCTGCTGCGCCTTGGAGGACCGCGATGTAACCTGGCATATCGCATCCGGCACTCCGGTTTCGCGGCTTGGTTCCATACCGGTCTGCTTTTCGGAGGCGAGTCGCGTTTTGTCATATCGTTATCTTTGTCCGCAGGAGCATATCCTGTCTGAAGCAAGCATACAGGGTTTCAGGAAAAAGGACGGTCCCGTAACGGACACATGTAAAAGAGGAATTGATCAGGAGCGTATTTATAATTTTTTTAGCAGCGGAACAGGAGAGGAAATCGACCGCTTTATAGATCAACTGTTGCATAGCGTTGAAGGGGAAGCCGTCTCCCTGAAATTATTCTGCAGGTATCTGGCTATGACGGTTTACCTGGCTGCGGCAGAATACCTTGATTCGATTGGCTGTCGGACTGAAAGCTTCAGGTCGCTGGGGCTTCGACCGAATGACAGTGTGTCGACGCCGGAGGAAGCTCGACAGTATGTGCGCCAGGTTATGCGGCAGACGATTGAGCTGCGCGACGGCGAAAGTAAAAAGCAGCAGAGCGACCTGCTGAACCAGGCAATTGAGTTTATTGACGCTCATTATAAAGAAGAGTCGCTATCACTCGACAGGGTGGCGAAAAAAGTGAACATCAGCCCAAACTACTTTTCGGCGATATTCAGCCAGGAAGTCGGGCTAACCTTTATAGAATACCTGACCGGCAAACGGATCGACGAGGCGAAGCGTATGCTCCTTCAAACGGACAAGCGTTCGGGCGAGATTGCTCTGGCAGTCGGTTATAAGGATCCGCATTATTTCAGTTTTGTGTTTAGGAAAGTTACGGGTTGCTCGCCTAGTGAATATCGCAGAGGAGATAAGAAGTGAGCGTCATTTTCCGGCCAAAAGCGAAAAACGGGAAAATAACAATGCAGAGCAAACTCTGGAGTATGATCCTGATTGTCACGTTTCCGCTGATGATTGTCATCATTGCGATCGCATCCATCGGGATAGGGTATGTGCTTCAGTATAACGCGATACTGAACAACGTCACGACAGCGTCGGACTTCAATCGGAACTTCAAGGAAGATGTAGATCTGAAAATGTATTATTATGTGATCGAAAGCCAGTATTCAGAAGGGCTGCCGATCAGAGAGGTGCAGTCCGCGGAGACGATAGCGCGAAAGCTGATCGACACAACGACGGAAAAGGACAGCCTGCGCTCTATCAGCAGCGTGCTTAGCCTGTGCCACAATCTTGAGGATAAAATCAATCAGATCGCGGAAACGAAGGAGTACAATTCCCGGGAGGACCAACTGGAAAACAATATCTATATCCTGACAGACCTGATTCAGGAGTACATGTATACCTATTTATATTATGAGGCGGTGCATCTTGACGCTCTGCAGACGACCCTGATCAGAAATATGTTCATTTTGATGAGCGTAGTCGTTGTTTTGTCGCTGGTACTTCTGAATTTTCTGTTAACCAAGTCAAGAAAACTTAGCAGCAGGATTGTTGATCCGATCGACAGGATCTGCGAACGGCTGGAAGCGATCGGCAAAGGCAGTCTGCTTGTGTGCGAACCGATTCAGGCTGATGTTGAGGAAGTACAGCTTCTGACGGATGGCATTGAAAGCATGGTCGGGCATCTGAAGCGGCTGATTGATAAGAACACCGAGCAGGAAAAGCAGCGTCGGCGCGCTGAATTAGCACTGCTGCAGGCGCAGATCAACCCGCATTTTCTTTACAACACTCTTGATGCAATTATCTGGTTGATTGAATCCGGAGAAATCAGCGAAGCTGTTACGATGGTTAGCAGCCTTTCAAGCTATTTCCGCTTTTCCTTGAGCCGCGGCAAAAACGTCATCTCGCTTGCCGAGGAGGAACAGCACATTCGAAGCTATCTGGAAATCCAGCAGGTGCGCTATAGAGATCTGATGGAATATGAAATTGACATTCCTGAGAAGCTGAAATATTTCATCCTTCCGAAGCTCACTTTGCAACCGTTGGTGGAAAACGCGCTGTATCACGGCATAAAAAACAGACGCCGTAAAGGCTTTATCCGAGTGACCGGCAGAATACAGGGTGAACTAATGCTTCTGGAGGTGGCGGACGACGGTCCCGGTATGACGCAGGAACGTCTGAGCGAGGTACGGGCTTCGCTGGAAAAAGGAAGTCTTGAAGGCTTCGGGCTGAGGGCGGTGCACCAGAGAATTAAAATACTGTTCGGCGGAGAATACGGTTTATCTGTGGAAAGCACACCGGATGTCGGTACAAGGATCATTGTAACGATCCCAATGCAGACAGTCGAAGAGTCAAGCGGATAGATTAATCTGTTGTGCTTGTTGACTTTATTCATTGCTCTGGTGTTTAAACTTAAGATCCTGTAAATTCAGCCCTAATTCAAAATCAAACGTACCTCGCCCGTGGGCTATGGTCGTGGAACTTATTAAATTGTGGCAGGAGATGATGACATGAAAATGCGGATACTTGCTATAGCCACCTGCCTTGCAGTTGTGCTTTGCGGCTGTTCAAAAGAGGCAAGGAGCACGGTGGGTGAAAATAAAGATCAACCGATCGTGGTCGGGTTTTCGCAGGTCGGCGCGGAATCGGAGTGGCGGGTGGAAAACACTGAGAGTATTAAGGCTGCGCTGTCCGAAGAAAACGGATATGATTTGATATTTGATGACGCCCGGCAGGAGCAGGAAAACCAGATCCGGGCGATTCGAACTTTTATACAGCAGGACGTAGACTACATCGTATTCTCTCCAAAAGTTGAAACAGGCTGGAGGGCTGTTCTGCAGGAAGCGAAGGAGGCCGGTATACCTGTCATTATGATTGACCGCGATATCGAAGCGGAGGACAAAGGCCTCTTAACGGCATATATCGGCTCGGATTTCCGGGAAGAAGGCGAGAAAGCCGTTCAGTGGCTGGAGAATCTGCTGGAAAAACAGGAGAGAGGGGCAAACGCAATCCGGATCGTCCATATCCAGGGAACGATAGGCTCTGCAGCGCAGATTGGCCGTACTGCTGCTCTTGAGCAGGCGATTATGCGACATCCCAACTGGGAAATGGTCGCGCAGGAATGCGGTGATTTTACCAGAGCCAAGACTTACGAAGTCATGAATGAAATCCTTAAGCAGACAAAAAGCATAGACGTCGTTTACTGCGAGAACGACGGCGAGGCGCTTGGCGCGATCGATGCAATGGAAGAGGCAGGGCTGAAATGTAATGCCGACGACGGTGTAATCGTCATATCGTTCGATGCGACAAAGCTTGCGCTTGAATACTGTCTGGAGGGAAAAATCGGGCTGGATGTGGAATGTAATCCTCTGCAGGGTCCCTATGTTGACGAAATAGTCAAGCGGCTGGAGCGCGGGGAGCCGATTGAGCGCGAGAAATATATCGAGGAGACGCAGTTTGACTGCTTCACTATCACGCCGGAAATGATTGAAAGCCGGGATTATTGAAAGGTAGTTTTTTTACTTTATACGGTTGAAAATTTACGATCGATTCCGGAACTGTCAGGGTTCGGAAGTTTCATTGTTCGCTTTTTTACCCAGGTTGTTGAAATTCTTACACGGTTCTTCCTCTCCTATTGTTTTACATTTATACGGATGATATAAAAAAAAAGAAGATATATCTTCGAATTAAAATGTATATTGGGAGGAAGCGAAGTATGAAAAAATCCATTATTATTCTTCTTGTTGTCGCGTTGGTATTTGGGCTGTGCGCATGCACTGCGAAAGGGCCTGGAGCGAAAGGTCCCATTAAAGTTGGTATTGTCAACAATCCACCGTCCGAGTCAGGCTATCGCGCGGCGAATGTGGCAGACTTTGAGAAAGTCTTCACGGAAGCTAATGGATATAAGGTCTCAACCTTCTACAGCCTGAAGAATGATGAGCAGTTAAATGCAGCTGCACAGTTTGTTACAGACGGGGTTGACTATCTTCTTATCTCAGCCGCTGCTACAGACGGTTGGGACACTGTTCTTAAAAACGCAAAGGAAGCCGGCATCAAAGTATTCCTCTTTGACCGTATGATGAATGCTGATGAAAGCCTGTATGAAGCTGCTGTTGTTTCCGACATGGCTAATCAGGGCACTACGGCTGTAAATTGGTTGAAAGAGCAGAAGCTACCTGAGTATAACGTCATTCACATTCAGGGCGCGATGGGTTCCGATGCACAAATAGGCCGTACAGCCGCGTTAGACACTGAATTTGCAGCGGGCACCATGAAAAAGGTTGTACAGCAGACTGCTACCTGGGATGAAGCCACGGCAAAGCAGATTGTAGAATCAGTGATCAATTCCAAGGAAAAATTCAATGTTATCTATGCCGAAAATGATGGTATGGCAAAGGGCGCTGTTGCAGCGCTGGATGAAGCCGGTATCACCCACGGCGTTGGCAAGGATGTTGTTGTAATGGGCTTCGATTGCAACAAGTGGGCGCTAAGAGAGCTGCTTGCAGGCAATTGGAACTATGACGGTCAGTGCAGCCCCTTCCAGGCCGCTGTAATCGAAGGAATGATAAAGAAACTGGAAGCCGGCGAGAAGCTTGCTCAAAAGAAGGTTATTTCAGAAGAGAAGGGCTTTGACGCAAAAACTATTACGCAGGCGGATATTGATACATACGGTCTTGGTGAATAATCTGTAAAAGTCTACAGATACAGACATCGGGCTCATTTTCTGCGGAAGCTATTTTGACGATGCCCAAGCATGTGCGATGCGGAGTATGCGGATATTTTCCGCATACTCGCACCGCCATCTCTATGTAACTACCATTGCTTAAAGGACGGATACCTATGCAAAACGATATTGTTTTATCCATGCGGAAAATATGCAAATCATTCCCGGGTGTACGAGCCTTGCATAATGTGGATTTTACTCTATGCAAAGGCGAAATTCACGCCCTGATGGGTGAAAATGGAGCCGGCAAGTCAACCCTGATCAAAGTTTTGACAGGCGTTTTTCCTAAAGATTCAGGCCAAATCCACATAGCGGGCATTAACAAGGAAATTTATGTTAAATCGCCTCAAGAGGCTCAGAATTTAGGCATCAGCACGGTTTATCAGGAGATAACCCTTTGCCCCAATCTTACAGTTGCCGAAAATATGTTCATCGGTCGGGGCAATTACCGTTTTGTAAATTGGCGCTCTATGGAAAAGAAGACGACGGAGATACTTGACAGGCTTAATATCCCGGCGAGAGCTGCTCAGCAGCTTTCCACCTGCTCGCTGGCCGTTCAGCAAATGGTCGCCATTGCCCGCGCTGTAGATATGGACTGCAAGGTTCTTATACTGGACGAACCGACCTCCTCGCTGGACGAAAACGAGGTTGCGAAGCTTTTTTCTCTTATGCGCGAACTGAAGTCCCGCGGTGTCGGTATCATCTTCATAACACACTTTCTTGATCAGGCTTATGAGATATGTGACAAGATTACCGTCTTGCGCAATGGTGAGTTTGCAGGGGAGTACGAAATAAAGGATTTGCCGCGGGTACAGCTAATTTCAAAGATGTTGGGCAAGGAACTTAACGACATTTCAGCGCTGCATAATCGAAAGGCATTACAAGCCGGGGCAGACGCCACACCCGTTTACGAGGCGTTTGGGTTATCAAGCGCGGAGAGTACAAAAGCGTTCGACTTCAAAATTTGCATGGGAGAAGTAAACGGGTTTACCGGGCTTCTTGGCTCTGGCCGCAGCGAAAGTGTGCGTGCCATATTCGGCGCCGATAAAATTACAGGCGGCAGGGTGAGGGTATGCGGAAAAAACGTTAAAATAAGGAAACCCAAGGATGCAATGAAGCATGGTATCGGGTATCTGCCTGAGGACAGAAAACAAGATGGCATCATTGAGGATTTGTCCGTGCGTGAAAATATTATACTTGCACTGCAGGTAATGAAGGGCTTTTTTCGACCGTTTTCCAAAACTGAGGCGGAAGCCTTTGCAGATAAGTACATCAAATTATTAGGAATAAAAACCGCTTCGACGGATACGCCCATAAAACAACTCTCGGGCGGTAATCAGCAGAAGGCAATACTTGCACGCTGGCTGCTCACAAATCCAAAATATCTTATCCTGGATGAACCGACGCGCGGTATTGACGTCGGTACAAAGGTTGATATACAAAAGCTTGTGCTCAAGCTTGCCGAAGACGGCGTCAGCGTTACGTTTATTTCATCCGAAATAGAGGAGATGCTTCGTACCTGTTCGCGGCTCATCGTTATGCGGGATCGTAATATAGTCGGCGAATTGAGGGGCGAGGACATGACACAAGCTAAAATTATGCATACGATAGCGGGGGAGGCAGCTCAAAATGGCTAAGGGCTTAAATAAATTCTCAAGGTCTCAATTGGTTGTCCCGCTGTTTGCGCTTTTTTTGCTGATTGTTTTTAATTTAATCAGGGATGTTGGTTTTTTCTCAATATCTATTATAACCAACAACGATGGAAACACCGTTCTTTCTGGGAATTTGATCAGTATTATAAACGGCGCATCCGAGCTTGCTATCTTGGCAATCGGTATGACGCTGGTAACAGCATCGTCGAGAGGACAGGATATCAGCGTTGGCGCGGTGGCGGCGATAGCGGGAAGTATTTTTGTAAGTGTGCTTCGAGGGAATCAAATTACAATACCAATGATTCTTACCGCCTTTTTGGCGAGCTGTATCGTTGCAATTCTTTTCGGCGTATTCAATGGCACATTGGTTGCCGCATTCAAGATTCAACCAATGATTGCGACGCTAATAATGCTTTCTGCCGGACGCTCCATAGCTTATTGGATAAACGGCGGGGCTACGCCTACTGTTTCAAGCCCGCTGTTAGTTAATATTGGAGGTTTTATTCCGGGCATCCCCATACCTACACCCATTCTTATTACGATACTATTCGGGGTGTTGATTTGGCTTGTCTTAAGATTCACCAATCTCGGGCTATACACACAAGCGGTTGGAATCAATGAAAAATCCGCACGCCTAAACGGAATCAACGCTGCCCTAATAAAACTGATATCATTTATGATACTGGGAGTTTGCGTTGCTATTTCGGGCTGCATCAACGTTTGCAGAATTGGACTTATCAACCATGAAACCATCCTTTTAGATATCGAAATGGATGCTATTTTGGCAGTCGCCATCGGAGGCAATTCTCTCGGCGGCGGGAAATTTAACCTGGCCGGCTCAGTGATAGGGGCATTCATAATTCAAGCGTTAACGGTTACGCTTTATGCTATGAAGGTTCCTTCGACGGCGGTAAAAGCTTATAAGGCAATTGTTATTATAGCCATTGTTGTACTTAGTTCGCCAATTGTAAAAGAATATGCCCTTCAGCTACGCGATAAGCTTATAAAAAAACCGGCCAATATAACGGAGAATTGCGAAAATAACGGAGAATTAACGATATGACAAATAATAAAGGTTTATCTACCGGAATACACGGTAAAAAACGCAGGGAGCCTGTTTCCAACACCAGCTTGCTCTTGAGAATAACGATCTGCACCTTCTTCGGCATGTACGTACTGGCCATGCTTGTCTGGGGCGGCGGTTTTTTGAATCCTCAGCAGTTCCTCGATCTTTTCAATAACAACGCGTTTTTGATAGTGATTGCCTGCGGACTGACTGTTGTTATGATAGCAGGCGGCATTGATATTTCGGGGGGAGGCGTAACTGCGCTTGTGACCATGGTTTGTATTGTTTATCTGGACGACCGTGGCGGCAGCGTAATAGGCTCGTTGGGTATAGCTCTGGGTATAGGGATAGCGTTCGGACTGATACAGGGAATATTGATATCATATTTGGATATACAGCCCTTTATTGTCACTTTAGCGGGTATGTTCTTTGCAAAAGGCATGATAACCATAGTCAGCGCTGTTCCGCGCACAGCGGCACAGGAAGCCTTTGTTGCCCTTAAGCAATTTCGTTTCGAAATTCCGGGTATCGGATATTATGGAAAGACCGGCAATTTTATTCCCGCGAAAATTGAGCTTGGCGTAATAGTAGCTATAGCTATAGTATTAGCGGTAGCTGTAATTCTGAAGTGGACGCGATTCGGGCGCAACCTTTATGCAGTAGGCGGTAATAAACAGAGTGCGCTAATGCTTGGCATCAATGTAAAACGCACAAAATTCTATTCCTATTTGCTGGCCGGGTTGCTATCCGGAATCGCCGGTTATGTCTATCTGCTGCATACAGGGGCAGGAGACGCTGCAAATGCTACCGCCGCAGAAATACAGGCGATTGCATCTGCTATTATCGGCGGGACATTATTAACCGGAGGCGTTGGAAGTGTTATCGGTACGCTTTTCGGGGTGCTTATTTTAAAGACCATGACCAGCATTGTGGTTACTTCAGGGCTTAGGGAGCCATATTGGCAGAGCATTACCACCGGTCTTATGCTGTGCTTCTTTATATTGCTTCAGAGTGTTGTTCTTGCGCTTCGTGAAAAAAGGGGCTTTAAGTTGCTGCTGCCGGAATGGATGAAGTTAAGGAGCAAAAAATCCGGAGCAGATAAATAAAATTAATTTAATAAAATTTTACATAAAAATGGATTTTAATGGCGATAAATATAAAAATGTGTTATACTACCTACCAGAGCTATACATATGAACTGGAGGTGTGTTATGAAAATATTAAAGAAAATTACTGTTTTTTTGTTAGTGATATTTTTACTAAGCACAGGGCTGGTACCCGGAATTCATTTAGATACCATGATTGTTCATGCAGGTATCACAGGTACTCAAGAAGCAGCAACGGCTCCGATGCTGACGAGCGCAGAAACCGAAGTTACATTAGCTGAGGGAGTTATGGTTGCGTTCAAATTTATACCTGCTGTGAGTACAACCTATACAATCAGGTTTATTGGAGGGGAAGATCAATATAGTTATCTGATTCATCAAAGTAATGCTCAATATGTTATACATGGAGACTTTGAGAATCATGCCATTACAAGCGGTAATGATGAAGATGGACCTTATGGATATCAGCCTGTTATGTCCGCTGATTTAATAGAGGGTAATACATATTATATACTTGTATCAGAATATTATGCTGGCGGATCATTAGGGACTATTGATTCAACTATTAGTATAACCGGAGGAGCATTGGTAAATAATTTGCCTGCGATATCGGCTGCAGCTTCAGCTCAGTCATTAGTACCTGCAGCTGGTGAAAATAATATTGTCACACTGACAGTCAAAGACTTGCTGGGCAATACAGATACAGAATTTAGCGGAACAAAAAATGTGACAATTTCAGGTGTAATGGAAGCACCTGACGGCTCGTATGGCAGTTTTAATGGCAGTAATCTCACCGGAGACAGTGCCGCTGCTGGCCAGACTATAGAAGTGATGTTTTCAAACGGACTTGCGACACCCTCGTTATCATTGAATAGTCCAGAATCGCAAACAATTGCCTTCAGTATAGAGGGAGTTGCGAATCCTGGCACGAATTCTCTTACAATCTTTCCAACGGCGGGTGCGGCTGCAAGCCTGACGGTGACACAGCAGCCTGTGCCCGGGGCAGCCAGCGGCAACGCTTTCGCAACCCAGCCTGCTATCACATTGAAGGATCAGTACGGCAATACCTGTGCAAACGGCCCCTCGGCGGCAGCCAATGTAACTGCGGCAGCTAAAGCGGGAACCGGAGCATGGACGATAGGGGGCACTGTGACAAAAGCTGCATCAGCAGGAGTTGCTGCCTTTACCGATCTGACCTGTACGCTGACCACGCCGGGAAATGGCGCGATAACCTTTACAAGCGGTCTCATAACGGTTGACAGTAATACCTTCAATATACCTCAAAATCCGGCCAAGGTATTGACAGCGGACACAACGGACAATGATGCGGATCATGATATGGAAATAACCTTCGGAGCAGACGCAAACTTTACGACTGCCATCACAGGAGTAAGTTTTAACGGAAACGCTCTTACATCAAATCAATATACCGTCGATACAGTGAACAACAACAAGATTACCCTGCACCCGGGAAGCTCAGACAATACATACCTGAGGACTCCTGCAACGGGAAACGTGGTCATAACAGCCGCAGGCTACAATGATTCAAGCGTGTCACAGACAATAACGGCGGGTGCGGCTGCAAGCCTGACGGTGACACAGCAGCCTGTGCCCGGGGCAGCCAGCGGCAACGCTTTCGCAACCCAGCCTGCTATCACATTGAAGGATCAGTACGGCAATACCTGTGCAAA
>JAEZMD010000018.1 GCA_023435745.1 Bacillota bacterium
TATTCTTTGTTATAGTAGGTGTGGTAATCGGTAGTATGCTTTTGCCAGACTCAGGCTTTGTCAATAAGTATAGAATCTATTTGTATATAGCTGCAGCAGCAGTTTCGGTGTTTGAATTTTATCGAGTCTATCATTGGTTAAAAAAAAGATTAGATTGCACTGCAGTAATCAGGGACATTATGAGCAAAGAAAAAAATCCGGCAATTTCTTTGAAAAAGGGAATAGTAAGAATCGATAATCAAATCGAAATTCTACAAAAGAAAATTGATTTCTGTAAAATTATATTTCCAACACCCTTTTTTACATATTGGCTTGGAATTTATATTAACAAGAGCCAAGAAGCAAATGAGCTACTCAAAAAAAGCATATCGGGAGTTGATATTGCGACAGGTCTATTATTTGCGTCTTTTATTATTGTTATAATATATGGCTTATCAATAACTAAGTATTTTAGCCAGTATGTTGATAACAAATTTTATTTGGCTGAATACAAAAAGGCTTTAATTGAATGTGAAGAGAATTAGGGTTGAGCTAATAAATAAGTCTTATGCCGAAGATAAGAACGTCCATTGATGATATGAATTAAGATATTGTTTGTTTAATCCCCCGAATTTTGGGGATTTACTTGACCGCCAAGGGGATACCAGAGGACTGCGACATCTTTTTTGCACACTCAAGGCATGTTGAGACGGTAATTCTGATGACGAAATGTGGTTTAGAGGATAAATGATGCACTTTGACCACTATATGTAGTGGTTTTGAAGTGAATATTGAGCAAAAATCGGGCCGAAAAATTGCGTTTTTCAGCCCGATTTTTAAGGGCATTTCATAGATGACATTGAGCTTTTTGGTTAAAGGCAATTTTTAGCCGAGCTATAAAATGTAAGTGTATTTGTTTTTAATATACTTAAAGATGGTTAGCTTGGCCTCAAATTAAATATTTGATATTTATTTATTCAACTTGATTTCCGGATAAGGTGCACCTGATACAATCCCTTTGGGTATGATTTCATTAATAATTGATATATCCTCTGAAGTAAGATCAACATTTAGCGCGCCTACGTTCTCTTCAATATATTTTATTTTTTTTGTGCCTGGGATAGGCACGATATCGTTTCCTTGCTTCAGCAGCCAAGCCAGTACCAGTTGAGAAGGCTTACATTGTTTATTGTTTGCTATTTCTTCTATCTTTATTACGATATCAAGATTTTTTTGAAAGTTTTCTCCCTGAAATCTAGGGAAATATCGGCGTACATCATCTTCTGCCAAATTGTCTAAATGTTTTATTTGACCTGTCAACATACCTCTCCCAAGCGGGGTATAACATACAAAGCCAATTTCTAATTCACGGCAGACGGGTAAAATTCCTTCCTCAACATTTCTATCCCAAAGAGAATATGCAGATTGCACAGCTGTAACGGGATGGACGGAATGAGCCCTTCGAATTATATCGTTAGTGGCATTAGACATTCCTATACAGCGGACTTTACCCTCACGAACCAATTCTGCCATGGCTCCGATAGTATCCTCTATAGGAGTGCTAGCATCCGTACCATGTTGGTAATACAGATCAATATACTCTACTCCCAATCTACGCAAGCTTGCTTCACAAGCAGATTTAACATATTCAGGACGTCCACATATACCGGTTAGTGCTCCGTTTTCTCCTCTGATCCCACCAAATTTGGTTGCCAGAATAACTTTGTTGCGGAAGTTTTTAACTGCTTTGCCTATTAACTCTTCATTCCTTCCGCATCCATAGGTATCTGCAGTATCAAAAAAATTGATACCCAGATCATATGCATGATGAATAACATTAACAGATTCCTCATCATTACTGCTACCATAAAATTCAGACATGCCCATGCAGCCTAATCCTACTGCCGAAACCTTTAACTCGCTTTTACCTAATTTTCTATATTTCATTAATATAGACTCCTCTCTTGAAATATATTTTGTTGTTAACCCGATTTGGGTATAGTTGATTTTGGTGGTGCAACGTGCTGGCCAATCACGTTTTTTGATCTATTTTGAGCACCTCCCTATATTTTATAACATAGAAAACTACTAACTACCAGACTTGATAAAATTTGTATTTTGTGATATAGTAAAGACATAAAGTTACGAAAAATAATTTTCAAAGGCATTGAGATGATAATGAAATCTTGATGCCTTTGTTTTTAAATAAGCACAAAAAGCAACTTAATAAATACACTATTAGGCAAAAGTTTATGGGGCTATGTTCTTCTTAATTGATAAGCATAGCCTCATTTTTTTACTTTCTGATATATCAATCATTGAAAAAGACTGGAGGAAATCAAAATGGCTAATATAACAATGCATATCTATTTCCCTCTTAAGATCGTCACTTACCCCAAAGGCGAATATGGATTGGAGGACAATCCGGCCGAGATTACACCTGCGGAGGCGGTTGCTTATGAAGACGTTATACTTGCCGCCATCGCAAAGGAGAACCGACACTTTGAAAATGACCGTGGTCTTGCCGAGTACATCCACGACGAAGCTCTCAAAGAAAAGGTATATAGCCTTATCCCCTCTGTGGAGGTCGTCGATGGCGAGCTGTGGGGAGTAATAAGTGCCGGGCTTAAGGAGTCCCTCTCAGGTGAAGAGAATGCTGAGCTGCTCGGGCTGCAGATTTTCAACAGAGGGTCAGCGATATGGACACCTGTCTGAAAAAGGTATCCTGTGCGGTTCGGGACTTTGATGACGACCTAGTGCGCAGATTTCTGCAAAGTGTCAAGGTTATCAGTGAGGATATGTGCGTAGATCCCCTAAATACAAAAAACAACTAAAATATTTCATGATGTGATTGAAAAATATGTACAAATGCACAGAAAGTACAAAATTAAACACACATTTTTCATTCCGTAAATAAAACTGCTTAATTATAATGTATATCAAGAAAGGAATGACGAAACGGTGAAACATAATTTTATTCAAACTGAAGGCAGTAATTTTATATTGAACGGAGAAAAAATAATTCTTCGCGGCTGGGCTTTGGGATCATGGATGAACTTCGAGCATTTTATGATTGGAATGCCAGGAACGAATTCCATGATTATAGAAGCTTTTGAAGAGGTTTATGGTAAAGAAAGATCAACGGAATTTTTTAGTCGGATAAATGAAGAAATGATCTCTGAGAAAGATATTCATTTTCTAAAAAACATCGGGATCAACTCGATTCGAATTCCATTCGGATATCATTGGTTTATGAGCGATGAGAAACCATTTGAATTTCTGGAGGACGGATTTCAAAAACTGAATCGGGTTGTGGAATTGTGCGAAAAAAATGAATTGTACATCATTTTGGATTTGCATTCAACGCCAGGCTCGCAGAATACGGA
The DNA here is from genome assembly GCA_023435745.1 of Bacillota bacterium. GTDB lineage: Bacteria > Bacillota > Clostridia > Acetivibrionales > DTU013 > JAEYRF01. The sequence goes on from JAEZMD010000018.1 coordinate 3,366, forward strand.
CTGGCATTCGGATAATATTACGGGGCAGTCGCTCTTTTGGAAGTACCGCTGCTTTCAGGATCAGGTTATTTGGTTATGGAAAGAAATTTCAAAACGGTATGCAGATCATTCATGGATTATCGGATACGATATTATCAATGAACCCGGGTATGGATTAACAGGGGAACAGATTAACGGTTTTTACGACAGAGCCATCACAGCAATACGAGAGAACGATTCCAATCATATTCTCTTTTTGGAAGGAATTGACTTTGGAAGAGATTTTGTACCTCTTAAAAAATTCGAGGATGATCAGATTGCATACACAGTTCATTTTTATCCATTCGTGTTAAAAGATAATATTCTTGATGTCAATATGAATGACTCACGTCGTATGGAGATTTTCACGGAAATATTTGATAGACAGATTGGCAGCATACAGAGATTTCAACGCCCAATTTGGTGCGGTGAATCCGGATATGAGATTCTCGATGGACAGGAAGCTTTTTACTCCAAATTGTTGCTTCATAATATTGATATCTGTGAAAGCAGGGGCATTTCCTGGAACTTGTGGACCTACAAAGATGCAAGGGTGATGGGAATTGTAATCCCAACCGAAGAATCACGTTGGATTCAATTATGTCGTAAGATTGTTACGCATTGGAGCCATCATCGGGAAGAAGAAATTTCCATGAAAGTAACGAGAAACATCGGAGAGCAGTACTATGAACCTTTGTCAGATAAATTAGCATATGATATGGATTTCCGCATTCGTTCCGTGCTGCACCGAATTGCTGTCGAACAGATTTTGAAACCGGTTTTGCAAGAGATCCCCTGGGAAGAAATGAAGCTGTATCCTGATGATTTCCTCTTCGAACGCTGTGAGCAAAGAGGAACCGTGGTAGAGGATATTACGGATTATATTAAAGATAGCAGAAGGTTTTGATTCAACGATATTCTTTGCAGAATATATAGACAATTTGTAAATTCTATGGGTTATAGGTTCTAAAAAATAAGTTCAAGGGAGGATTTTTTATGAAAAGAAAAGTATTGAGCGTATTACTCGCAGCTGCTATGATCATGGGATTACTAGCGGGTTGTGGAAAAACAGATGATACGCAGACTACGTCAGGAACGGGAACACCACTTGACAACGCACCCGTTGCTACAAGTGCAGCATCTACGGCAGATGCAGCGACAGCAACATCTACGGCCGATGCATCGACAACAATGTCTGATGGGACAGTAGATCCATTTGGATACAAGTTTGTTGATAAAGATGTAGCTGCGGACCTTACAGTATACCGCTATTATGCAGATTCAGATAAAGTAAATCTGGATTATGCTATTGCAAAAATGATAGAAAAATATCCAAATTTAAAAATTAATATGGAGCACAGAACGGATTCGGATGGAGCCGCACTTCGTACATGGGCTGCAGTTGGTGAGCTTCCTGATATTTTCGAAATTAATGCTGCAGATGTACATAAGACTTTAAAGGAAGACGGAACATTGTATCAAGTTGACAAAGAAGTGGCCGACACAGGATTCTATAATCTTTTTTCAAATGGTGCAGCAGTTGAGAAAGCGAGAACAGCATCTGACGGTCACCAGTATGCCTTTGGTTGTGAAGTATCGAACCTTGGAGAGCTTTGGTACAACAAACAGCTGTTTGCAGATCTTGGCATAAAAGAACCAACAAATTATGAAGAGTTCAAGCAAACGATTGAAGTTTTAAAAAAGGCCGGCAAGGTTCCTGTAGCATTATTTGCAGCTGAAAAATGGCCCGCAACATCCTTGCTTTCCCTTGCCAGCATTGCGGAAGGTCAGCCTAAGGGACTGGATGCAGTCAATGATGGGGAAGCCAAAATTACGGATGATATATATAAAAAAGCTGCCGATAAATTAGTGGAAATTTCAAATCTTGGAACATTCGGAAAAGGAGCGCTTTCAACGAATTATCAGCAGGCTTATGAAATGATGTATTCAGGTGATGCCGGATATTTCCTTTCCGGAGCATGGTATTTCCTGACACTGGAAGCGGATGGCAAAGGTAATGATATTGATTATTGCAAATATAACGTATTTGCAGATGATGATGTGAAAGAATCGGTTCGCTGGAATGCTCTTGGCGGTTATCAGACAGAAGCGAAATATTCTGTAAATGCAAAGCCCCCATGTGGACTGGATGTGTCTAAGGTCACCTATCTTGGTCTTGAAATGGAATATTGGACAAGAGTATCAGCTGGTGTTAGCGGCAACATAACTACTGTAAAAGGGAATTTCAATTTTACCGGTGGACAGGGGTATTCCGAATACTATAAGAACTATGGCAATTACAAGACGTTTACAAACTTTACAGGTGATCTCAGTAATGGCGATTTTGTAAGTGCGGCGGACAATGCGTGTGAGATGGTTGTTTCAGGAAACTATAAAACAGGCGCGGAACTGATCGAAGATATTGCCAGCAGTGGTTTTTAATTGAAACCCTGAAGTGAATGCGGCGGGGAGATCCTTTCTCCGTCGCATTTTGATTCTATAAAAAATGGGGTAAAATCGTTATGAATTCAACTGTATTCAAGAAAAACAAGGAATGGCTCTTCTTATTTACTGCTCCGGCAGTTATTGTATTCTGTATTATAATCGTAATTCCTCTTTTTCAAACACTATACTACAGCTTATTCGTTTACAATGGCATTCATATTGGAAAATTTGTCGGAGTTGGCAATTACATAAAAATGCTCCATTCAAGGGAGCTTTCAACATCTCTTATCAACAGTATCGTTTATGCAGCGATTCTTCTGGTGTACCAGGTCGGAATTGCAACGGTATTTGCATTTATACTGACACAGTCGAAAATAAAGGGGAAACAATTTTTTCGAAATGTTTATTTTATTCCCGTATTACTGTCTGTGTCTGTTGTAGCACAACTGTGGGTACAAATTTATAATGGCGATTTTGGTTTGCTCAATCATCTTTTCGCCGCACTCGGACTGGATTGGGAACAAAATTGGTTGAATCAAAAATGGCTTTCGTTATTTGCCGTGGCATTTGTTGAAGCCTGGAAGGGGATGGGATACATATTGGTGATCATCTATGCGGGAATTCGCAACATTCCTGATGTGTACAATGAAGCGGCGGTTATCGATGGGACAACTCCTGTTCAGAAATTTCGAAATATTACCTTGCCACTTACGGCTCCTACGATTCGCATATGCGCAGTCATGTGTATCACAAATGGCTTCCGGGCATTTGATACGACTTACCTTATGACTGGTGGCGGTCCGGGAATCTATACATATAATCTTACCATTATGATGTATAATGCGATGATGAAAAAGGCCGCCTATGGCTATGGCAGTGCGATTGCTACCTTGATAGTAGTGATTTGCGTAAGCCTTATGTGGATGATCAATATATCTACGCGCAAATATGACACTATCTACGATTAAAGGAGCAGGATAAATGAGAAAAATGACCAGGAAAATAATATATAGTATTTTGATCGTTGCTGCTATTGTTTCGGTTTATCCATTGATTTGGATGCTGCTGTACTCCTTCAAGGATAATAATGAAATATTTGTAACCAATCCATTTGGATTGCCCCATGTATGGAAATTCGAAAATTATGCGAATGCATGGAGTAAATTTGATGTTATAACCTATTTTAGAAACAGTATGGTTGTAGCCATAGTTACAATTGTATTTGTGGAATTGTTTGCACTTATGTTCTGCTACGTTGTAGCACGTGTAAATAATAAAGCAACCAGGTTTTTTCATTTTCTGATTTCTTCAGGCATGTTTATTCCAATTCAGGCGGTTATGATACCATTGGTCATCATGGTAAAAAGTTTTGGATTAACCAATTCCTATTTTTCCATAATTATACCTTATACAGCGCTTGGACTTCCTTTTGCGTGTATGCTTTTCTATGGGTTTTATCTGGGACTTCCTATTGAACTGGAGGAATCGTCCTTTATGGATGGTGCAAATCTACCTGCAATTTATTTTAAAATCATTCTGCCGCAAATGAAATCGCCAATTGTTGTTCTTGTTATTTATCAATTCATGAGTTGCTGGAATGAGTTCAATCTTGCATTAATTCTGCTTACAGATAAAAGTTTAAAAACACTTCCTCTGGGACTTGTAAATTTTTGGACAGCATATGAGGCTCAGTGGGGTGAAGTTGGAGCTGCAATGATTATGGCCAGTTTGCCGGTGCTTGTGATATACTTATTCTTTAGTAATCAGATAACGGATGCCATGTTTGCCAGTGGAATGAAAAATTGATTCCTCGTTAACCTATATGATGTGAAAGACGAAGAATGTTTGGAGAACCGGTAATATTGTGAGGGATTGAATGAAAAGACAAAAGCTTTCCATACTAATCAAGCTAAGATGTATTATTTTTATTCCATTGATAATCCTTTTCCTTGCAACCGTGTTCGTGTTGGGTGTACAGTATAGACGGCAGGCAATTGAAGATATTCGCAAGCAATTGACCTATGAAGACAATATTATTGCACAGTCGGTGGAAGCCAGAATTCAGAATGCACAAAGTTCTGTCAACACAATTATTATTAATCTGAATGAAGAATTAGGGGCATCCGATCTGAGCAACAATGGCGGACCAACTGTCAATATCAATATTCAGCGAAAAATCTATACTTGTATGATTAACACATTTACGACATTCTACAGGGCAGAACAGGTTATGGTAATTTGGAATAATGGAATTTACTGGTATGGCAATTGGGTTGAAAACTATACCATGAAAGAAAATGGGGCAGATATCCTGTGTGAATTAAATAAACTTGGTGTTGACCGGAGTGGCCGCTGGATTACGCACCTTAGTACAAACCTGAACATGAACAATATGGGACCGTATTTTGTAAAAAAGTATGTGGACATCAAAACACAGAAACAGCTTGGATATGTTATTCTTAAACCGAATGGTACATTTGATGCAATTAACAGTAATAGTACTTCGCGAAATCTTTCTCTTTTTAATCCCGAAAGTATTTGGTAAATTGTTCCGATGATACTATCATGCGAAAGTATACTTCTTTATTAACAGCTGAAACAGAAAAAAATTATTCGGATACATTGTATAATCAACTTATGGAATACTCCTCAGATAGGTCCCACAATGTGAATACCGTTACACTAAGCAGAAATTGGTCTTTAATTTCCGTGACAGATATGCGACAGGAAACTAAAAAACTAAATCAGGCTTTGGCCCTGCTTCTTTTACTTAGCATGTTCATTGCAACGATCATGTTTCTCATACTGGACTATTTCGTTGCCAGAATTGTCTCTCCAATACGGAAGTTATCAAATCATATGGTGGATTTGCCAGAAGAACTGCCGTCGCCAATTGATTTACCCGAGAGTAATGATGAAATCGGAGTTTTGGTAAATCATTTCAATGAAATGGCTGAGAGCAATCGAAAGCTTGTCAGCACATTGACTGAAGAAAAAAAACAACAAGAATATCTGAAATTTCAATTATTGCAAGCACAAATCAAGCCACATTTTTTATATAACTCCCTGGATACCATTTATTGTCTTTCCGTAATGCAGCTAAATGAGAAAGCCTCAATAATGACAAAGCTTCTTTCCGATTATTACAGACATGTGCTAAGCAAAGGAATGGACTGGGTTCTGCTATATGAAGAAATACAGCAGACGGAGAGTTATCTTAAAATTCAGACAATACGCTATGAGAATATGATGGATTATGAAATTCATATCGATCAAAATGTGGATAATATAAAGATTCCAAAGCTAACGGTACAACCGCTTGTTGAAAATGCGATCTATCATGGGATAAAACCGCTTGGAAGGAAAGGATATTTACAATTGCTGATTTCACAAACAAACAATATTCTTGAAATCAAAGTGATAGATGATGGAATCGGATTGAGTGAAATTAAGTTCGAGGAAGAAATATTAAAAAAGCGTACTAGTGAAGGTGGTTTTGGCCTTTACAATGTGATAGAACGTCTTAAGTTTTACTATGGAGATAGATGCAAGGTACTATTGAAAGAACGAATGCCCGGAACCTGCATTACTATCTATATTCAGTTGGAACATGAGGCGATTTGAACTTAAAAGTAATAATTGAAAAGCCTGAATCTGAATTGTACTGGGGGGGACCAATAAAAGTGTACAGTGTATTATTAGCGGATGATGAGACTATTTTTCTTGAATTTATGCAAAATATTATCAACTGGGGCGAGTACAACTGTAATGTGTGTGATAGCCTGAAAGATGGTAAAGCTGTTTGCGATTACATACTAAATTTTCAACCTGATATTGCTTTTATCGATATCAGTATGCCATTAATGGACGGAATTCAAGTATGTGAGAAAGTCAGGGAAAATAGTAGTACAACCAGGCTTGTCATTGCAACAGCACATGATGAATTCAATTTTGCTTATCAGGCGATAAAACTTGGAATAGATGACTATCTTCTGAAACCGTTTAGTAAAGAAGAATTAATCAAAACTTTAAATAAAGTAATCAATAATATTAATGCCAAGAGACAAGGATTTCTTGAGAAAGAAACATTGGATCAGTCACTTGAGCATTTGGTGGAAGGTTCTGCAAAGTATAAGATAATGACTCATGCTATAGAAGAATATCTGAACGCAAACTATAGCAGAAAATCCTTGACACTAGCTACAATTGCAGGCGATCTTGGCTTTGAAAGCAGTTATTTGCGCAGAGTATATAAAGTAACATCAGGTAGTACAATTACTCAAAAACTTGAAGATATCAGAATAGGGAAAGCTAAACATTTGCTTCTCATGGGTGAACATCAAAATCAAGAAATCGCTGAAATGGTTGGATACTCTGATCAATTTTATTTTAGTAAGAGATTTAAACAGGCTTGTGGCGTATCACCTACTGAATATCAACGTGGAAAGCACTAACTCAGTGTTCAGCCACCTTTTGGTAAATGAAAGCCACCACAAATGCAAAAAATTAAGTACATTAAACAAAATAAATGTCGTTCAATATGGGGCAATGGGAGAACTATATATGACAAAACTGAAAATAAGAAAAAAAGGGTACATACCGAAACTGATTTCGTCTTTGCACAATCTTTGGAGCGCACAGGAAATGTTAGCGATTCGCAATATAAGGAAAGGTTATCTGCAATATTTTTTCGCCTTCCCTCTGGCGATGATTTTTATAAATATACAGGATTTCATTCTAGTCGATAGCATCGGCGTGTTCGGATTGCCTCATACCACAATCACCTTCCTTGCATTTGCTCTCGGAGCCATAGTGATGTTCGCTTTTTCCAATGAAAGGAACATAGCCGCCATCTCAAAAGTTTCTGCTATTATTACTGCGGCTGGATTTCTTCCTTGGATTTTCCTTCCGCACGGCTACCTTTCACTTGTATGCGATGTGATTTTTATGGCAGGCGTTGGCGGATGCGTATCCAGCAGCAGCTTTTCCTTTGTGTTTATGCTGAACAATGCCGAGCGCTTTTTTGGAAGCACTCTAATGCTGTTATTCATTGATTTGGTAGAGTTGAGCGCTGAGTATATCTTAATCCCCACAATTGTTCAGAAGATTTTTGCTCTGGTTATGATTGCTTCTATATGCGTTTGTATGTATTTGTCAAAAAGCAAAGATTATCACGGAACTGGAAATAAGGCGATCAAAAAATTTGATCCAAGCATCTGGCTTGTGCTTTTTATCTTTTTCTCCTACTTTGCCATCAGAATAACGGGCTTCTATGCCCCGGCGTTTCAGCATCCCTTCGGCGCACGGCTGTGGGGACTACTTGCCTTTGCTTTGATTCTTTTCTGCGTTATCCTGCAGGTAGTATTTAAACGAAGCATCTGGATGCTTTGCAATGTGTTCTTTATCGCGACAATCATGGGTCATTTAATGTGGTATATCAAGCTTCCGGCCGCTGCCTACCTGTTTTCTGAGCTGAAGGAGGTTGGATTTTTGATAACCTTTTACTTGATAGGCTGTGTTACAAATAAATTCTGTGATTTCCGTATGCATAAACGCCTCATTCTTTTGTGCATGGCACTCATTGGGATTCTCTACGTGGGGATTGACGTACTGCATATGACAATGCTCACCCAGTCTATTGCTGTTATCACAGCCGCAGTTTTATTTGCAGCCTTTCTGATGCTTTCTCCCGCTTTCTCACAGCACCTGTTTTTTGCCGACTGGTCAAAGGAATTTCGCCAGATAAACATGGCTGCCATTGTTGACAGTACCCTACAAATAAACCCGGCGGATCCGAATCGGACGCCAAGCCTGGATGATACCAATTTGTCGCCGCGTGAAAAACAGGTTGTTCTGCTGCTTCTACAGGGGATGACGCTCAGACAGGTTGCCCCGGAGCTGGGGCTTACCCCATCTACCGTTTCCACATATAGTAAGGCTATTTACAAAAAGCTTGGGATCAACAGCCGTGCGGAATTGTTTTTGCTGTTCGGACGGCCGCTGCCGCTCGATGCAATGCAATCCGCCCCCAAGGAATAAACCGATCATAACGGTATTTTTCGCACCCCCTCCCTATTTTGGGAGGGGGTGTTTTTGCGTCTCCCTCCCAAAATAGGGATATTGCAGGGTGAAAAAAGCCTGATGCAAAATGAATATTAGAAAGACGGGAAAGGAGGGATACCGTGAGTTGGTTTATATCAATATTGCCACACAAAATCGATGATCCCATTCCCCCCGAGGGAATGAACACCGACCAGGAAAAGCAGTGGCGCATATCACTGCTCAAAAGGAGGATCATCATGAAACACAATTATTTTAGAACATGCCTGCTGTTGGTTGTAGCGCTTCTCGCAACCACTCTGTTTTCCACCACCGCGTTTGCAGCTTTACCGGAAGGTGTGCCTTCCTCATTGGAAGCCCTTTCGATTCAAAAAATCGAGTTAAAAGCGTATGAAGACGGAAGCCCATATTTTGAGGCTCAAGTATATTTTCCGCAGAGTGTTCTCGATCTGGACAGCGAATCTCCAGGCGGCGGTTCTGTTTTCTGGGAGTATTCGGTGATTTTCCGGATCAGAAGGCTATTTCCTCCTGGGCGGTGGACGCAACAAAATATATGTCTAAGCTTGGGATCGTTAAAGGCGATGCGTCCGGAAATTTTATGCCAAAGGCTTCAACCACAGCACAGGTAGCAGCCGGCTACGGTATGGCAACCCGTGAGGCGGCGATACTCATGACGATTAGAACTTATGAGGCAATGGACTGATTTAACGCCAAAACACATAAGGCGGAGTGTACTTCTGCGCTCCGCCTATCAATCATATGGGGAAAAGTGGCTAAATATCGAGATTAACACAAGGCAGGATTTGATATGAAAAAAAGGATAGCACGTTTTATTCTGATCGGAATAGCGATTGGCGCACTGACGCTGTCCGGCTGCGGCACCGCATCGCAGAAATCGCCGGAAAGTGGGCAGCCATATGCTATACAAACGGAAAAGGAATCAGCAGACGAGGTACTTGCTTCCGGACCATATTGGCGTATAGAAGTTTCAGAGACGAAAAATTTCACTTACACGATTCCGAACAGCGACGGCGGGGTCATCGATATGACCGCCGCACTTTGCTTTATCGCCTGGAAAGCAGGCGGCGAGGAGATGTTCGGTCAATATGAAGGGCGGGCGCTGGTGGCATTTAATATAGATTTAAGCAAAGCTGGAACTGGCGGCGTTACTGTTATGGGTGGTGCTATGGACGACACCATCAGCGACAACATTTCTTTTGAGCTTATTCCGGCACAGCAAGAGGCAGTAACCGCAAAAAACGAGGATATTGATCTTGTGCCGCTGGCAAAATTTATTGGCCAGGCAGAAATCATTACGGATGAGTACACGATATCCCAGCAGGACTGGAAAGCCTTAGCCGACGGACAGACCAAGCTGGATGTAAACGGCAGCTTTGGAGATGGAGCAAAAAATCCGCAGGGATTTGTACTGAAAACCGGGGAAGAGACCGCCCTGATATCCGTGGGTGATTTTGCTGCTGCTTATAATATTGACGCTTTTCGGGGGACAATCGTGAAAACCGAAGCGGGAGAAGATCCACGCACCTGGTTCCGGGATAAGGTTACGTCACGCATGGAAGAACGCCTGTCTTTGTCAGAACAGTCCGCCAATCAGCAATTTCCAGGTACCTCCGCAGATGATGCGGCTCAAAACGATCAGGGCGGCTTGACAGTCGACTCGGAAGGTCGTGAGGGCATGGACACTAACGGCGATGGAACACTTGAGATTTACTTCGGCGACGATGGAAAAGTCTATGCTGATTTTGACGGCGACGGCAAGTATGAGGCAGCCGGTGAAGATGGCGTCGACCACTGACGTAATCTACGGGGAATGTCTGGCAAGGGACTTATTGCGATTACCGTAAAACAAAATTCCTATGGTGCGAGGGCAATGAAATCAAGTAAATTTTTACAGACAATACTTTTTGGCTTCTTCATAAATTTCGTGATATCTGACTCTTTTCGCGACAGCCCAAAGTGCTTCGAAATCTGATAAGTATTCTCCTTTATATAGGGATAAAAGCTTTTTTGCCTGCTCCTTGGTATTATGAAGCTTAAATTCTTCATATATCCTTTCAAAAAGGTCGCTATCGCATGCAATTTCATCCCGGCAGATAAAATAGCGATTTTCCCGGTATATGACTGATTCCATTATGCCGGCATATTCAAGGTCATTTTTTATGTGCCTCAGATTTACCGCAATCAGGTTTTTTATATTATTGGATTCCGATTCCAGCCAAATAGCATTACATATTTGTTCTTTTGTAGCCCCCTGATCGCCCGCATCGAGCAGAAAGGCCAAAAGCTCCCGTTCCTTTTTTGTCCTGAACTTTAACAGGTTTTGCTTATTTTTGTCCCGATAAACGGTAAAGGCTCCCAATGTATCAACATATGCTTTCTTTGGCCGGTACCCGACAAATTCCATCAGCTGTCTTGTAATTTCAGGCTCTATCCCGTTGCCGCACGCATACTCAAGGACTGGGTCGTAAGCCTTCCGCATCCTGAAATATTCATAGAGTCCATTGTCGGAGCAAAGCTTAAGATAACGCCCTGTCAGGATGGATGCCTTTTCATAATCCCTTGTCGCTATTGCCGCTCTTACAAGTACTCCGTATGCCAGCGACGCATGAAGAAGCATACCGGCGCTCTCTCCTGTCTCTATGCACAATTCCGCACATTTAACCGCATTCGGATAATCGGATATAGCGGTAAAGTACCCCATAAGTCTGGCAAGGACAAGGCTTTTTAAATAAGCTCCCGCCCTGTCAAGATTTTTAAAGATTTCCCGGACAATGCCTTCCTTCGGGTCATCCGTAAAAATAAGGCTGTAGGTAAGACGCTGCATTTTTGCCCAATGCATCTGAAAATCAGTTTTACGGTAAAGAGGCGCATACTCGTCCGCCAGAGTAAAATACTTTACGGCGGTTTCATAGGATGCGTTTTCGCCGTTCATTTTATCAATAAAAGTATTCTGATAGTGGATCTCAGCTGCCAATAGGTATCCTGCCCACATTTCTTCATAATTTCCTGTATTTCTGAGCCGTTGCAGCTCCTCTGACAGTACGGACAGTGAACGGCTTCGTTCTCCCAGCATCTGATAAGCCTTGGCCACATAGATGCCGGTACTGTGCATACCCAAAAAGCTTCGTTCATCCTCGGGAAGCTCAAGGGATTTTTCGTAATAATAAACCGACTCCTTCATCCTGCCTGCAAAAAATTGAATTGTACAAAGATACCTTTCAAACCAACGCATGATCTTAATATTGCCGGCATTGGCACAGATCTTTATCATATGCCGTGCAAGAGCATAAGCTTCGCCTATCTGCGAATTCCAGCACAGGTTGTACAGCTTTTCGATGACTACAGAATATGCCAGTTCCCCGGTTGGATCGTCAAGCTTCGCGATCAATTCGTCAAGCAGCCTGTTTGCTTCCTTGAATGAAACGAAATTACGGAGAACCCTTGCCATATGTATCATAGCCTCAAAATAAAGCTCCTTATCCTCTCCGTTCATTAAGGGTATCGCTGCCTCAAGGCATGCCTTGGCCTGTACAAAGTTTCCGAGAACGGACAGAAACGCACCCTTGGCTACAAGAATTCTTGGGCTTAGTTTGACCGCCGTATCATTAAACGCCCGGAACCATATCCGAAGCTCGTTGTAATTGCCGGCTTTTATGTAATCCCTATAGCATGTGAGGATTATGTTTTCCAGAAGTTCGTCATCCTTAGCATCAATGGCATACCGGGCCGCCCTTGAATACTGCTTTTTTTCAAAATAGTACCGGGCGGCTTTTTGCTTCAGTAAAAGCATTTGGCCCTTATCCCCCGTTTCCAGCAGGCCGCTTCTGAAAAGAGCGTGGTAGCGATAAAACCCGTCGCTTGTTTTAATGGTGAAGATATTTCTGGAAACAAGGCTTTCCAGCATGAGTCTTGTATTTTTTTTATTCAGGACATCATCCAGCATCTGTGCATCCAGCACGTCAAAGCAGGCAGTTTTTTTAAGAAAATCTACCATGTCGGAGTTCAGATTTGTGATGCATTCACGGAATAGGTAGGCATACAAAGTTTCATTGCCATAGGAAGTAATGTCGCCAATGGATATACCGTTCTCCAGCAATACTTTGAAGGAACCGATGGCCAGAGGCCACCCCTCTGTGGAGCGGTAAATGGCGGGATCGTCAAAACCCAGGATACCGACCGTTTCCTCTCTTGTAAAAGCAAGCTCCTTTTGGGTCAGTTCCTTAATGTTGCCCTTTACTTTAAACGATAAAAAATCCTGCCAGGGAGCCTCCCTGCTGCCGAAACAAAGCCTGACGTTATTAGGGAGGTACTTAATCAGGCAGGCAATAAGCTTTCTGACCTCGTCTTCTTCTATGGTGTGCAGATCGTCCATGACCACAATAAAAGCTTTGGATAAATTTTCAATACTGCAGGTCAATGCACCTGCAAGCATGGAGATGAAATTGTTCTTTCCCGAAAAGGGCAGGTATTCCGATGCGGAGAAATCAAACTCCGGAAAGGTCTGTTTTACGGCCTCGCACAGTGTATTTATAAATGTAAAAATATCGTTCTCGCCGTCCAGAGAGAGCCAGACGGCGCTTTCGACGCTGTTTGCAACTTGCGACAGAAGAGTCGTCTTGCCGTGACCAGCGCCGGCATGGACATACACAAGCTTTACAGGCCTGTTAAGGACGGTATCTATTAAATTTTCGCGTACAATTTCTCCTGCGACGGCTCGGGGAACCGTCAGCCTTGCGTTTGGTATATTGAGCATGACACACGCTCCTAAAACAATATATGGTTAATTATAACATAAATTAGGAAAAACTTGCGAAAAACAACGAAGATTTATGATGAAAAAAGTCGAAACATAAAAACTCTGTAGAAATTTGCTGTTATGTTCACGGTTTTGTTCATTGCCGGTGTTTTATAATTATCTAAATGCAATATGCCCTGTTGATATACGGATTGGTCGTAATAGACAGCGAGGTGGTTTAGATAAATACTGATACTATTAAAAAGTTCCCGGATGAGGAGTGCGGTGTGAATGAGGATCTGTTCCCCTGCCTGGGGAAGTGCTGCTGCAAAAGCAGTGCCTTATTCATGGCCTCATATGAAAAAGTTTGCCCGTATTGTGACATATCGGCCTCTCTTCCCTATGGAGCAGATCTAAAGATAGTGACTATTTTTGAGTGCGGTAAACTTGATTATGGCAAGAGAGTAATGGAATGAGCAAATATTGAAAACGAGGGCTTTTAAAGGAGGATATGAGATGACCGAAACAATACGAAAAAAACTTATGGCAGTTATATTAGTGTTAACGATGGTGATAAGTCTTATACCGATAATGACATTGACGGCAAGCGCTGCTGAGGATGAGCCTTCTATTATTTTTGTTAATGAGGCTGCTGCAGGATCAGCCGATGGTTCCAGCTGGGATAATGCCTATACAACCCTGCAGGCCGCTCTTGCTGCAGCAGGTGACGGGTATCAGATCTGGGTGGCAAAAGGAACCTATTTTCCTACGAGCGTTAACGGTATCGTAGATGCTTCAGTTGAAAATTATGACCGTTATAAGCATTTTCAGATGAAAAACGGGGTTGCAATTTACGGGGGCTTTGCCGGAGACGAAGCTGCGGATTTTGACCTGAGCACCCGTGATTTTGTTGTGAACGAAACAATACTAAGCGGTGACATCGGAATCCAGGGAGATGACAGCGACAACAGTTACCATGTTATAAAGAATAGTGGAGCAGACAGCACAGCTGTATTAAGTGGTTTCACTATTACAGGAGGCAAGGCAGACGGCGCTAATGACAGTACCGAGCAAAAGGGCGGCGGGATGTATAATGATAATAGCAGCCCGATATTGGCCAATGTGATTTTCGGCGGGAATACTGCATGTGACGGCGGCGGGATGTACAATAATAATAGCAGTCCGACATTGACCAACGTGGCTTTTAGCGGGAACACTGCCGGCTTTGCCGGCGGGATATATAATTATAATAGCAGCCCGACGTTGACCAACGTTACATTCAGTCAGAACAGTGCAGACAGCTCAACCGGCGCAGCCGGGGGAATATTTAACCTATACAGCAGCCCTGCACTGAACCACGTAACCTTCAGCAAGAACAGTGCCGGAGAAAGAGGCGGCGGGATGGTAAATCATGACGGCAGCAGCAGCCCGACATTGACGAATGTGATTTTTATCGAAAATACCGCAGCCTGTGGTGGCGGGATGGCTAACTCGGGTAACAGCACCCTGATCAATGTAACCTTCAGCGGAAACAGCGCATCGCAATTTGGCGGCGGGATGTATAACTCCGGTAACAGCACCCTGATCAATGTAACCTTCAGCGGAAACAGTGCATCGCAATTTGGCGGGGGGATGGTAAATGACACGTGCATCCCCGCGTTGATCAATGTGACCTTTAGCGGAAACAGTGCCGGAACAGAAGGCGGCGGGATGTATAACTATGACAGCTCGCCAACGATTGCAAACTCAATTTTCTGGGGCAACTCCGGCGGACAAATTGACGGAACGATTGAAGCCAACATTACATACAGCATCATACAGGGTTACACAGGCAGTGGCTCCGGCAATATCAGCACCGATCCCATGTTTATAGGCATAGATGAATTGAGGCTCCGGCCTGGTTCACCGGCAATTGATGCCGGTACAAAAGTACCCTTTGAAGATGGCGGGACTGCATTCGGAGTAACCACAGACATGGATGGCAACCTCCGTATTGTAAATAACAGTGTGGACATAGGAGCGTATGAATATCAGATGTATACAGTTACAGCCTCGGCGGGCAGCGGAGGTGCTATTTTCCCAAGCGGGGCTGTGAGCGTGACATCAGGCGGCAATCAGACCTTCACCATAGCGCCGGACGCCGGATACCGTATAAGCTCCGTCACGGTGGACGGGGTCAATCAAGGAGCAATAGCAACCTATACCTTCATGAATGTCACGGCCAACCATACGATAAGCGCTGTATTTTCCCAAAGTAGCAGCGGCAGCATTAACGATACGCCCAAGCCGCCTGAAAAAACTATCACTGTAACTGAAACGAGCAGCGAGTTGTTTAAGAATACTGTGGGCACTATAACGGCTGAGGCCGATGTGGAGGACGCTTTCTCAAACTCTGTCGAGGTTAAGGTGACCGATACGCAGGAGGACGCGGCAAGCTTTATGCTCAGTGCGGGCGACGAGGTCTTTCCTTTTGATATCTCGCTCTACATCAAAGGCACGGGCGAAAGAACAAAACCCGCGCCCGGCTATGCAGTAACTATCTCCCTGCCGGTGCCGGAGAACCTTCTGGATATAAAAGAGCTGCTTATCGTCATGCATAAATCTGACAGCGGCATTGTGATGGAGATTACATCACGACTTCTACAGAAGGATGGCGTGTGGTACCTCGTATTCGAGGCGACAGAGTTCTCGCCTTATGCGCTGGTGGTCAGAAATGCCGGAAGCTATGACGAAACAACCGGTGTGCCGTATTACCTTGATCCTGAAAATAATAAAGTGTTCGTAGGCTTTGCGGCAAACGGCAGGTATATAGCTCCTATAGGCGTGACCGTTTCAGTGATGCAAAACGGCAAGAGCTTCATGGACGTCGCCGGGCATTGGGCGGCAGGTTATATCGGCTTCGTGACCGAGCGTGAGATATTCGTCGGCACAGGGGACAACACCTTCTCTCCAGACAAAGGCATGACCCGCGCTATGTTCGCCACGGTCATCGGCAGGCTCTATGAGCGCAGCTATGGTGAGATTGAAGCGTCAGGCAATCAGAGCTTTACCGACTGCGACTGCGATGCTTATTATGGCAAATACATAGCATGGGCTTCTGAAAACAGTATTATCAGCGGTTATGGGAATGGCAGGTTCGGCCCGGATGACCAAATCACCCGTGAGCAGATGGCTGCGATACTCTACCGCTTCGCGGACTTCCTCAGCGTCCTTCCGGACAGCATGGATACCGTCCTCGGTTATCCCGACGCCGACAGTATCTCGGATTACGCGAAAACCGCAGCCATCTACTGTCAGACCACGGGAGTTATCGGGGGACACACCGGAGGAGTTTTCGCTCCGCGGGAAACCGCCACCCGCGCAGAGATCACGGCCATTATACAAAGGTTTGTTGAGGCTGTACTCGGCTGATACAAACAGATTAGAATGATTGAAATAGTAAGAGCAGCAGATAAAATCTCTAAAATATATAAAAAATCCATTGAGGATTGTGCATATAGTATAATAAAAGATATATCTTGTCTTCAAAGAAAGAAGGTTAAAAAGGCTGCTGCAGTAGTTCTTCTTGAGCGAGTGACCCTCATTAATCAAAAATGATTATTGAAGTTAATCCATATTTTCTTTCCCCCAGTTATACATCATCCCGAGAATTGGCAATAGCGTAGTGCCTTTCTGTGTTAATGAGTATTCAACCTTGGGGGGGATCTGAGGGTACTCCTTTCGCAAGATAATACCTGTGCTTTCCAATTCCTTTAATTGCATGCTTAGCATTTTATGCGTAATTCCATGGATGCAGCGCTTTAACTCATTATATCGCTTTACTTTATCTATCATTAAGTAGTATAGGATAAGGAGTTTCCATTTGCCTCCGATTACGCTTAATGTATGCTCAATAGGACAGGTGTGATTTTCACTGACTTCAAACCCCATATCTTTAACTCTCCTTTTCGATAGTATATAACAAAAAAGTGCATACTTGCAATATTTATAATTCTTAATAAAGTTAGTATATGCCGTATTTTTGCTGAAGTAAATACAAGGAGGGTTTTCAGATGGAAAAGACTATTTACTATTTTTCTGGGACAGGAAACTCACTGCAAATCGCACGTGGACTATCACAGATACTAGGTGAAACAGTAATTCTTTCAATTTCAAATAATACTGATATTGATATATCAGCCAAGGTCATAGGTTTTGTATTCCCCGTATATCTTTGGGGCGTACCGGATATCGTACTGCATTTCATTCAAAAAATCAAGAGCAGCAACCATGATAAATATTACTTTGCAATAGCTACTTACAAATCTCAGCCCGGTGATGTTATAGGTCAGCTTCAACGCAAGATGAGAAAGCAAGGGATGAGACTGTCGGCAGGATTCACTGTGCCTATGCCGGGCAATAACATCATCTTTTACGATCTTGAATCCGTACCGGTACAGGAAAGCAAGCTGAACAGGAGTCAAACCAAGGTGTCTGAAATAGCACGGTCCATTCAATCCAGACAAAATATATTACCCACTGTTCCAATTTTTGAACGGCTTCTTTATACGGGATTGCTGCATAATCTATTGACTAGAACATTTCATAATTCAGACAGACAGTTTTGGATCGAAAAAGCTACTTGTAATAACTGCGGTGTCTGCGCCAAGGTTTGTCCGGTCACAAATATTAATTTTACTAATGGGCATCCGGAATGGCAGCATAATTGTCAGCAATGCCTGGCATGCATCAATTTATGTCCAGGCAAAGCCATACAATATGGAAAAGCTACTAAAAACAAAAAAAGGTATATTAATCCGGCAATTGGTGTTACGGACTTATTCAAATAAAATACGGATTATATTATTATACCCTTAAAACGTACGGGGTGTAGCAGAAGACGTCCCCCTCTGCCACTTAGTTAAAACTTTAAACTAATATGCCAGAGATGGGACGTTGCTACTGGTTACATACGGGGCTTATATTTGTGGTTATAATTCAATATTATCAGATGGTGATGCGAACGGACCCGGGATAACGTGGATACCGCGATGATTTCCGAAGTAGTCCGCGTCAAAGCGTATCGGTGTTCCATCCGCGTTTTCAAAGTATGCTTCCGGTTCGAAGGCTTTGCCGAGAATCTCAGTGTGGATCATCCGATCGCTGAAATCCTTGAGGTAATCATATATATTTGTGCTCAGATAATATTGACCGTCTTTTTCCACCAGTTCCACCTTAATATTCTGATCATTGTTTTCAACGAACAGACCGTTTACCTCATTTTTCCATGGCTTGGCACCGTTCAGATATACATTACCTTCGCTCCAGACCGGCAGATGACCGAAATGAGCAGACTCTAAAGCTCTCATGTTTGGACGCTGGGAAAAATCGAACTGCGCAATCCACTCATCATAGGTCGGGTAATCATCGAAAACGCTCGTGCCGACTTGTCTGTTTTCACGTCTGGGCTCATGGCTTTGATCATTGTAGGTTACATAGTCATCCGAAGGCCATTTCTGGACAAAAATATTGTTGTAGAAACGGTTGTCACCGTGCAGGAAGGTCATAAAGCCCATCACTTCCGTACGGTGTGGTATGTGATAGGGCGTATAGCGCCAGGTTGTTCCTCCGCCGACGTCGGTTAACGCACCACAGATGAGGTTGTGAACCATAGCGACGCCTTGTGTCGCAAAACGCAGGCTGGCGTCTGAGAGCAGAATATTGTTATCGATCAATGTCGGACCGTGGCTGACTTCTACAAATATATCCTGAGACATCATACCTCCCGGAAGATTTTCAGCATAAGGTGGCCGCTGGTTATCATGCAGCAGGTTCTGGGTAATGCGTGTGCCCTGTGCTTCCCAGTCACACCAGATTCCCATCGTACAATGGTGGATATGGTTGCGGCGCATGACTACATCAATGGCCGCATGCATTTTGATCCCGGCAATTTCTGCTCCGCCAAGCTCCATCATATTATTTATATGGTGAATATGGTTGTCTTCAATGATACTAAATACACCGCCCATACGGCCAATAATGCCGCCCTGTTCACAATGGTGAATGTTACAGCGGCGAACTATGTGACTGCCGATTTTTTCTTTCAGCCATCCGTGATACTGGCCGCGGCAAACCGCATCCCGTTCCATCTGGGTAGGACTCTTTACATATTTATTTGTAAAGTAATGATCGTTGTCAGGATCATAATATTTACCCAGAGAAATGCCAGCACACTTGCTGTTTGAGATTTCACAATCCTCAATGATCCAGCCCTTGCTCCAGTGAGGACCGATCATGCCATCCTGAAAAGCTGCGGGCGGCGCCCAGGTGGTGGCAGCTTTATCAATTTTAAATCCTCTGACAGTATGATAACCGATGCCGGTTACAGAAGGCATAAAACACCTGCGACGGACATTAATCTCTACATTTTCCTCATTTGGCTCTTGACCCTGAAAATTTGCATAAATGATCGTCTCATCAGTATCTGTATCCTGTTCGGCATACCACTTATAAACAGATCCTTCAGGTACCCAGCTGCATTCATAAACATCGCCTTTGATACACTCTTCCAGAGTTGTGGCTTCATAAAGCGCTTTGTCGTTTAAATAAACACAGCCGGTATGTTTATTCGGTGTTGCGAAATACCAGTCTCCATATACAAAAGTTTTATATGGATTGTATTCACCGAAAACACTGTTTGCAACCCGGCATACCCAGACATTTTCTTTGTAATGCTGCCAGGTTTTAATCTGTTCCGCGCCTGTAATCACAGCATCAAGAGGCGAAGTACTGGAGTAAGTGATACGGGCATCTTCAGTACCGGCATGAACCGGATCTACATATTCCCGGTAAATCCCCGGTGCTACCAGCACTTCATCACCGGGAAGCGCCAGCTTCGCGGCTTCGTTGATCCGTCGGAATGGCGCGTTAATGGAACCATTGCCGTCTTTAGCAGCATTTGCATCTACATAGTATTTCATGATATCCTCCCATTATTGTGGTATACAGGATACTACTCCTGACATGATTAATTATATAACATGATTGCCAATAGTTCATCGTTATCTATAAAAATCAGCAAGGTAAACTATGAGAAGATGAAACCGCCGAGAGGTTGCGGGCTGGGAATTTTGGTTAGCTACTTTTCCACTTTCTGAATAATATAAAAGTGAAAACATGAAAGAGGTTTGAAAAGTGAGAGAATTAAATCCCCAAAAGGTATTTGTGCAATATCGGGATATAATGAAACCATATGAGCCTGTTATGGGCAGATTATATACTATTACACATTCGGACATAACGGCAGAACTATTTGTGTTTGTAGCCCAAAATTATGCTGAAGATCAAATCACAAGAATGCGTGATGAGGTAAGAGTCGCCTGGGAGCTATATAAAGAAGGAATTGCTTTAGTTGGCTCCGTGATTGTGGATGGAAATGGTGTACTGGGAAATGCATATGTAAGAAATAAGATTTTCTATAACGAAATGCCTACGGCACTTCAAGCCTTACGCCAGGCTGACAGGTTCTTGTTTGACAAAGAACCTGATCTTGACGATACACCTGCATTTATTCACTTTATCTCAAACAGTCCTATGTATAATAAAACATATGATTTTGGAGTTATTGGCATTTATAAATAAATAGTATGCAAGGAATAATACAATATAGCTGCACTCCATTTTTCAAAATTATTATTGGAAGTGTATTCTTATTTTTCGGATGCATTTGTTATAATAATTGTATAAAAACTGTACATGCCACGATAGACCCATTGTCGGTCTGAGAAATTTCTTCGATGTTATTAATCTACAGAAAGGAGTACAACATGAAGCTAGAAGAAAAGCGGGTAGTCATTACCGGGGCATCCTCAGGTATCGGTCTGGAATTGCTGAAAATGCTGCTGGAAAAAGGCTGTACAGTTGTTGCATCTGCAAGGCAAATCGAGAAGCTTGGTCTATCAGATCCAAAGCTTTATCTCAGGAAATGTGACGTTTCCAAGAAGGAAGAACTGGATGCGCTATTTGAATTCTCACTGGAAAAGATGGGCGGCATCGATCTATTTATAGCAAATGCGGGTTTTGCCTATTTTGAAAAGATAGATAAGCCGGATTGGGAGCATATTGAAGCGATTTTTGAAACAAACGTGGTTGGCTTTATTTATTGTGCGGAAAAAATGAATGAGCTTAACGGAAGTAAGCCATATAATTTTGTAGTAACTGCAAGCGGAATGAGTTTGCTTTCTCTCCCCGGTTACTCGCTGTATAGTGGCACAAAAGCTGCTATCAGGGGATTTGCTGATGCTTACCGCTTTGAGCTTGAGAGGGGACAGCATTTTCAAGTGGTTTACCCGATAGCAACAAAAACAAAATTCTTTTCCCGTGCAGGCAACAACACTCCAATTCCATGGCCTACTCAGACTGCTGATGCGGTTGCGCGGAGTATTATTGGGGGAATACAGAAGAACCGGAAACGAATTTTCCCATCTATGACTTTTTTTGCGACGAATCTGCTTAACCGAATACTGCCATTCATTAACATGCTTTATGTCTACATATACAAGCGTAAGTTCCAAAATTGGCTGCAAACCGGCCAACAGAAAGGAGATAATTTATGATGGAATCTGTAGTGCCCTCGTTTCCAGCTCCGTGGAGTTTGCAGGGCAAAGGCTATATTCTTATATATAAATTCAAACGTGATTTTGTTGAGAAATACGGCAATGTACCGAACTTCCTGAAGGGACATTATGTCGGTGGTTTTGGAAGCGTTATGCTTGTTGATTATCTCCAATCTGATGCCGGACCCTACACTGAACTACTATTCATTCCAGGTAAATTTGATTTCAAAGGAAAGAGGCTGGATACAATCAGTAGAATCTACGTATCATCCGCAGAAAGCGTTGTCAACGGCAGGGCTAACTGGGGAATCCCCAAGGAGCAAGCGAAGTTCGACTTTGAAATGCTCAACAACAGGGAGGAGCGCATCCGGGTCAGTTTTGACAGAACTCTTGTGGCTGAATTTGTTATTCGCACTGGAGTGGTACCGTTTCCGGTTAATACAAAATTGCTTCCTTTTCCACTTGTACAGCTGCATGAAGGTAAATATTTCTATACGACCTTTTCTGGGAGTGGTACAGGTCGTTTCGCTGCAATTGAAAAAATGGAGGTCAATTCGGAATTGTTTCCAGACATATCACTATGCAGGCCGATCGCAGCAATAAGGGTGGAGCCGTTTGCTATCACTTTTCCGAAAGCCCTTATTGAAAATAGGAGGAAGACATGAAAGTACTGGTCTTAAATGGAAGCCCAAAAGGTAAATATAGCATTACAATATATACTTCATTGTATTTGGAAAAAATGTTTCCGGAGCATAAATTTCAGTTTCTTAGTATTGGTCAACAGATTAAATCTTATGTAAAAGATTTTTCAGCTGCGGCTGACGCAATAACAGATGCAGATTTGATTGTTTTTTCTTATCCGGTTTACACATTTATTGCACCGAGTCAATTGCATCGCTTTATAGAGCTTTTAAAAGCATACGGCCTTAATTTATCAGGAAAGTTTGCTACTCAGATTACTACTTCCAAGCATTTTTATGACGTAACTGCTCATAAGTACATTCAGGAGAACTGCCAGGATCTAGGCATGAAATTCATTAAGGGACTGTCTGCGGACATGGATGATCTTCTAACTGAAAACGGACAAAAAGCTGCTAAGGAGTTTTTTGAATACGTGTTGTGGAGTATGGAGCATGATGTTTATGAAACTATTCCAGAGTATCAAACGGCTCCGACATATCTCCCGGTTAGCTCGTATACGTTGATTAAGGATGATAAGAAGAACGGTGATATAGTTATAGTTACTGATTGCGATAAGGATGATAGACAGCTTAATAATATGATTAACCGATTCAGAGCGGTTCTTAACTATAAGAGCCGAATTGTTAATATTGCAGATTACCCTTTTAGCGGAGGATGTTTGGGGTGCTTTAATTGTGCGGCTACAGGAAAATGCATTTATAAGGATGGCTTTGATAATTTCCTGCGTAACAATATTCAGACTGCAGATGCAATAATATATGCATTTTCCATTAAGGATCATTCAATGGGCTCCGTTCTTAAAATGTATGATGACAGGCAGTTCTGTAATGGTCATAGAGCAGTGACAATGGGAAAGCCGACAGGATATCTGATTAGCGGAAATTATCCGTCGGAGGCTAATCTACAGATGATTATTGAAGGGCGAAGTGAGGTTGGAGGAAATTTTCTCGCAGGAGCTGCGTGTGATGAAATAAATCCGGATGCAGAGATAGATAGACTTGCCGAGAGGCTTGACTATGCGCTCAGTCATGATTATATCCAGCCTATGAACTTCTACGGTGTTGGCGGAATGAAAATTTTCAGGGATCTTATCTGGCTCATGCGCGGTATGATGAAAGCTGATCATCAGTTCTATAAAGAACATGGACTATATGACTTCCCACAAAAGAAAAAAGGAACAGTATTAAAAATGTACCTTGTAGGTACCCTCATATCTTCTCCAAGGCTGAAAGCAAAAATAGGGAATAGAATGAATGAAGGCATGATTGCACCGTATAAGAAGATTCTGGAACAGTAAAATTTAGGTGGAGTGAGTCAAAAGCACATATGGCATGAAGATGCAGGCAGCATGTTCAATGAAATCGTTTTACAGGCAGCCGCGATATCGTGAATATAAATTGTGCATCAGGGACGGCAGTAAAAACTGTCTATAATAAGACCATTGGACTACTGTTTAGAGAAGGAGGCGGAGAAGCATAACTTAAAAGTTCTTGCAAAGTTTGTCATGAGCACCAGCATCACGATGAATGCGGAGAATAGTTGAGGGTTTATACATGACGACTGCACTTTATGTTATTGCGTTAGCAGCTCTTGGCTTGATTGCTGTCTCTAAACAATTTGATAAGGTCTTTCGACGCCGCTGTTATATCCTCTTGTGAAATTACGGCGGATATAACGGCCAAACCGTCAATGCCGGTTCCCGCGAAATCCGGAACAGTTTTTTTATTAACGCCGCCGATTACGACGATTGGGATCGAAACCGCGTTTCGAATTCGCTGCAGCTCATTCATTGAAACCAACTTTGTGTCCGTTTTAGAGTCTGTCGGATACATGGCGCCTACTCCTATATAATCCGCGCCGTCCTTTACAGCCCGGATTGCCTCTTGAACAGTAGATACAGACACACCCAACAGCATAGCGCTGCCGACGAGTTTTCGCACGACATTTGCCGGCATGTCGCTCTGTCCTATATGTACGCCGTCGGCGCCTACAGCGAGAGCAATATCAACCCGGTCGTTGATAAGTAAAGGAACCTTATGCTTCTCGGTAATTGCCTTTATACTGAGGGCAGTCTGATAGAATTCCAGAGAAGATACTTCCTTTTCACGCAGCTGAATCATTGTGCATCCGCCGTTAATTGCCTGTTGAACAGCCTCTTCCAACGTTTTTGTGCTCATGAGCGCTCTGTCTGTAACAAGATAAAGGGTATAATCCACATCAGATCTCATTGATTTTTGCCCTCGATTCAAAAGTATTCTTATCCAGAGTGCTTACAGCATCAATTATGGCGGTCCGGAAGCTTCCGAGCCCATTACCGCACGCTTTTTCGCAGGCGATTTCACCTGCAATGCCCATAACAGTGATACCGGCTACAGCGGCTGAAAAATAATCGTCGGTGGCGCCGACGAAGGATCCCAAAAGCGCCGTGGACATACAGCCTGTTCCGGTAACTCTGGACAGCATTTTATGCCCGTTATGTATCGTAATCGTTCGCTCACCGTCGGTAATAACGTCCATCGCGCCGGTAACCGCCACAACACACCCAAGCTGCCGCGCGGCTTCCTTTGCAACCGCAAGAGCGTCATTATCCGAATCCTCGGTGGAAGCGTCCACACCCCTGGTGATGGCATTATGCCCTGCAACAAACGAAACTTCTGATAAGTTACCGCGCAGGACAGAGAGCTTAAGCTGAGCTAGAATGGCTTTTGTTGTATCATCTCGAAACCTTGAAGCCCCCGCGCCAACCGGATCGAAAATGATGGGGATGTTTAGCTCATTTGCCTTTCTGCCGGACGCAAGCATAGAAGTGATGGTCCGTTCGTTTAGGGTCCCGATATTGATAACAAGTGAAGACGAGATAGCGGTGATATCCGCCGCCTCGGAAATGTCATCGGCCATTATGGGAGAAGCGCCGATTGCCAGTGTGATATTAGCGCAGTCATTCACTGTGACATAGTTTGTGATCTGATGAACCAGCGGAACCTTATTCCGTACCTCTGTCATTAATGCGGCTGCCTTTGCTGTTGTTCTATTCATATCATATCTTCCTTTCCAGTAATAATTCTCTGGCTAAATTACCACTTCCCGACCTTCTAAAATCTGATTGGTTGTCCGCATAGCGCACATTTTTCCACACATGGAGCAGCTGTGCCTATCGGTAGGCGGAGTGCTTTCAAAATACCTTCTGGCTTTTTCGCCGTCTATGGCAAGGCTGAACATTTCCTCCCAGTCAATTCTCCGTCGGGCGTCGCTCATTTTGTTATCAATATCTCTTGCGCGGGGTATCCCTTTTGCAATATCCGCCGCGTGAGCGGCGATTTTGCTTGCGATGATTCCATCCTTAACGTCATCGAGATCGGGTAACCGCAGATGCTCTGCTGGAGTAACGTAACACAGAAAATCAGCGCCGTTTGCGGCTGCTATTGCGCCGCCGATCGCGGAGGTGATATGGTCATATCCGGGAGCAATATCAGTAACAAGAGGGCCCAGGACATAAAAGGGAGCATTGTGACAAAGGCGTTTTTGAAGCGTCATGTTTGCGGCAATTTCGTTCATCGCCATATGGCCCGGCCCTTCCACAAGCACTTGTACATCACGGTTCCATGCTCTTGTTGTCAGGTTGCCGATTTCAATCAGTTCCCCAATCTGAGCGGCATCGGTGCTGTCATTGATGGAACCCGGACGCAGGGCGTCGCCAAGGCTTATTGTTACGTCATATTCTCTGAGAATGTCAAGTAAATCATCGTAGTATTCAAAGAACGGATTTTCATTGCCCGTCATCTCCATCCAGGCAAAGAGGAGGGAACCACCCCGCGATACAATGTTTGTCAGCCGTTTTTCACGCTTGAAGCCTTCGAGAGCACGTCGGTTGACCCCTGCATGGATCGTCATAAAATCAACGCCATCTTTCGCATGCGCTTTCACCACTTCTAAAAAGTCCATTGCTGTAATTTCTGTTAGATCCTTTTCAAGATATCCGATGGCATCGTATACAGGAACCGTACCGATCATGGCAGGGGACAGGGAAATTAGTTCTTTGCGAAAGGTGTTAGTCCTCCCATAGTTACTTAAGTCCATGATTGCCTCGCAGCCAAACCGAAGCGCCAGCTTCACCTTATCAATTTCTGCCTGATAATTCTTACAGTCGCCTGAGATACCGAGATTAACGTTGATTTTTGTCCGTAGACCTGTTCCTATGCCTTCGGCGGATAGAGTGTGATGAAAGATGTTCGCCGGAATGGCAACTTGTCCGCAGGCAACCAGGTCGCGCAGCCGTTCCGGCTGAAGCCCTTCTTTTTGCGCAACGGTTTCCATTTCTTTTGTGATACAGCCGTTTTTTGCGGCTTCCATTTGTGTTTTGTAGTTCATACTTCAAATCCTCCATTCAGATATAACCTATAGAAATGATTTGTTGGCCCATGCCCTTTCCCAATCGGAAGTGCATGCTCAATGACTTCAGAAATATAATCCTTTGCCGAACAAACGGCATCTGTGATTTCCATCCCGTTTGCCAGATTGACCGCTATCGCCGAAGAGAATGTACATCCGGTTCCATGAGTGTTTTGAGTTTGAATGCGTTTTTTCCAATATGAGTGAAAGTGCTTGCCGTCAAAAAGGATATCCACGGCATCACCACATAAATGCCCGCCTTTTATCAGCACGTTTTTTGCCCCCATTTTTCTGATAGAAACGGCAGCCTGTTTCATATCATCAATGCTGGTAATTTTCATACCGGTAATCGTCTCGGCTTCGGGGATATTCGGGGTCAGTATGAAAGCAATCGGAATAATCTCGTGAATCAGCGTATCCAGTGCGTACTCCTGCATCAGGGCGCATCCGCCTTTGGCGACCATGACGGGGTCGATAACCGGCTTGGGCGGATTGTATTGCCGGAGCTTTTCTGCAACGGCTTTCATTGTGACGGAATTTGAAAGCATCCCGACCTTTACTCCATCAACTCTAATATCCTCAAAGACGGCGTCGAGTTGATCCCTTATCACGCACGGATCAATATCCTGAATTGAGATCACCCGGCTTGTGTTCTCCGCCACGACCGACACAATCACGCTCATGCCGAAGGCTCCATTAGCCGCAAAGGTTTTCAGATCGGCCTGGATTCCGGCGCCGCCGCTGCAGTCGGAACCGGCTATGGTTAATAAATTTTTCAATGCTGTTTCCCCTTTCATATGTAAAAATGCCTGGCTGTGAAGCCAAGCATTTTCAATAATTATTGTTAATGTTTGCTTCCCTACTACGGTGTTAACCGTCAGGTTCAAAGGGTCAGGTTTTACCTTCTCAACTGCAAGCAGTCCCCCCGCAAATTATTTTGTTTTAAAATAAAAATACGTTCACTTGAAAGTGAACGTATACAAAATTATTGTAATAACGCTCCCTCCCACGGTGTTAACCGTCAGGTTCAAAGGGTCAGGTTTTAACCTTCTCAACTGAATTCAGTTCCCCTGCTGATACTAATATATAGCAAATCGTGCACAACGTCAATACTTAAGCTATCGATTGATAGCATAAATTTACTGTAGGGAATTTAATGGGATAATCTGGGCTTTTATGTAGCAGCCTGAAATATAAACCAGCCATCCTTAACCGAAAACTGGCATACACCGCCATGCTTTTCCACGATATGAGCCATGCTTTTTGTGCCAAACCCATGTCCCTGCTCTTTTGTAATAGGAAGGCCATGATGGAATACTGGTTCTGTCTGATATCTGTTGCGAATGTCAATGCACAGTTTAGTATTCTTGGAATACATTCGCAGCTTGATACAGCGTTCATTGCTGTCGGCTATATTTTCACTGGCATGTATGGCGTTTTCCAAAGCGTTTGACAATAGCGAACATAGCTCGGTGTCGCTAAAGGTCAGCGAGTCAGGAAGCTTCGCATCTATCGTCAGCAGAATTCCGGATTGTTTTGCTTTTGCAGCGAAAGCGGACAAAATCAAATTAACGGTTTGATTTTCGCAAAAGCGCATGGGTGTGATGGCGTCCATGTCGGACTGGGCAGTTCGTAGATACTCTTTGATCTCCTCTATGTGTCCCTTGGATGCCAGACCTTGTAAAAGAGCGATATGATGGCGCATATCGTGCCGATAGGCCGCGGCATTCTGCTGTATCTGCCGCAGAGAAGCAAATTCTGTTTGCGCCTGCCTAAACTGCGTGTCCAGCATATCACGCTCTCTTTGGATAATTGCTTGTTTTTGCGTTTCGGAATAGTAAAGGAGGACAAACACAAAATAGAATGTCGATGTCACGAAGGGCATGAACTGTACAGCCGCACGAGATCCGCTGTACATAAAATCTGTGTAAACAATGAAGATAAATTCGAACAGATAGTAAAATGCCGGCATGGCGCCGAACAACAGGCATGACTTAACGGAGCGTTCCATCAGATGCAGAACAGATTCTAACACATATTTTTGCAGTAAATAGTACATCAGAAACACAGATGCGATGTAACCGACGTGGTCCATGGAAACGCTGCGAAAAGCTGCGCCTGCTACAGCGCCAATCCAACGGGGGGCTGACAGCACAGGAAGGAGACAAACAGACTTGTTAGTGAAATCAGCCACGGGCGCTTCAAGTACACGACGATAAAAACAACCACCGGCAAATGAGAAAGCAACGGATATATTTTTATCATCACAGCCATACCCCAGAGCAGCAAGCTGGCAATTTGCAAGATAAATAAAACGACGGTAAAGCACCCGACAACCAGATAGTTTTTTCGTGTACGCGCCATTCCGGCAAACCTGACTGCAACCGCCGCACCGTATAGCAGGGCAAACCAATAACGGGAGAATTCAATGACAGTCGCTAACATTTCGCTTATTCCCCCTCCATTTGATAAGCCAGATACTGCTGCTTAACCTCCCGCGTCTTGCCCTGTGCGATAGGAACAGACGTAAGAGTTTGTAAGGTAACCTGGTTATTTTCGAGGGTATCCACATATTGCATATTCACAATATAGGAACGGTGTGTTTTTATAAAGCAGTCATATTCTAGCAAGCTGTCGCAGACAGTGGAGAATGACTCTGTACACTCAATCACCTTACCGGATAACAGGTGATACAGCACATTCTTGCCAATTACTTCAGCAAAAACCAAATTGGAAATCAGTATTTTTTGAATTCCTTCATTACTCTTTACAATAACCGCATCATCATTTTCTTTCACCTTTATATGCTCCAGCATATCGTCAAAGGTGAAGAACAGTTTCTCTTTCGTTATGGGTTTTAAAACATAGTTAATTGCCTTTACCGAATAGCTTTCCAAAGCAAACTCGGATGAAGATGTAAAGAACAAAATCAGCGCGTTTTTGTCAAAAGCTCGGATTTCCTTAGCAACATCAATACCTGTAAAGCCCGGCATAATGATATCCAGACAGTATATATCAAACTGCTTTCCTTTTTCTATTGCTGAAATCAACTCAAACCCATTTGGAAAAATGGTATATTCGCAGTTTAAGTTTTTTGATGATCTGTATTGGTTTATTAGCTGCACCATATTGGATAACTCGTCTATATTGTCATCACAGATCGCGATCTGTATCACAAACAATCCTCCATTCATCTATTTGGTTACTATAGTTTACCATAATAATTCAAAATTCGACATATGTTTCATGTCAGAAAAATCATGTTTCATGCAGCGGGCAGTTTTTCAGGGGAATTTCTTGTAGATTGAAGATGTGAAACAAAATTTGTATTGGAAGAAACTATCTAAAGGGAGGAACAACATGATGAAAAAACGAGCTATGAGCATCTTGCTCACCTTTTGTATGGCTCTGCCCTTACTGCCGGCAACTGCGTTTGCAGCCCATCCCAACAACCCCACACCAAAAGATGGCTGGTATTATCTTCGGTGTATGGGCAACTATCTCAATTTTGATGCCGACGGCAATGCGGAACTGCGCGATAGAACCAACACCCCGGAAGGAAATGCAAAGTTTCGTCTGCACTACCTCGGAAACGGTGGACTTGGTGATGCCTACGCTTTGGAGACGATGGACGGAAGGTATTTGGGTGTAGAAAAGGCATCGAACGGAGCACGGGTAAAGGCGTTGCAGCGTGCTGCTGATAATATTCATTTGCTGAGTTGGCAGCTCTGCGGTGAAAATAAATCCAGCAAGGATATTTGCAGCCTGCGTCCAATGGCGAATAAAGATATGATATTAAACGCCTCCGGTGAGAAGAAAGTGGATGGAACCGCGATTATTTTGTGGAGACATATAGACAAATGGGTTTGTCCGAGTACCCCCGTTCCTGACGGGCCGGTACATAGCGAGTTCAGGTTTATCCCCACGGATGCACCAGCCGGAGCGGTGGCTCCCGGCACCCCGCAAACACCTGCTGACGGTTGGTACAGTCTCCGTTTTGACGTTCATGCACAGAACAATATTATTGATGTTATAAGAGCCGACTTAGTGGAGCTGAACAGCTGGGAATGTGCAACGACTTGGACGCGGGCATTTTATGTGGAGAACAAGGGGAACAACAAAATAACGCTGAGACTTGCTGACGGAAGATACTTGGGCATGGGCACCCAGGCCGTTTCCGATTTAGGGTGGAAGGCTGCGGCTGTGAAAAGCCCATTTCTATGGAACACCTACTCTGAAAGCCTTGGTGTAGCAAACAGCCACCGTAAGTATAGCCTAAGCCCGGCATCTGACACTGACTTGGTGCTCAGAGCCTACACAGCCAGTTATATGTTAGGAGATCCCATCACTGTGTTTAGAGGTAGGGGAGCTTACGGTCGTTCCGAAGTCGTTTTTTGGGAATTGAGCGGCGATGACATCCCTAAGACGACTGGTTGGACTCCTGCTCCGGTCACACCGCCTGTGCCCGCGGTCACCGCTTCTCCAAGCAAGACGAGCTTTGTGATGAACGGCAAGCCAGTGTCCATGACTGCGGCGTACAGCATAAACAACACCAATTACTTGCAGCTTCGCGCAATTGCGGTAATGCTGAACGGCACCGCTGCGCAGTTTGATGTGGGCTGGGATGGCCAGTATGCTGTGATTGATCCCGGAAAGCCATACAGCGGTGCAGTTACCCAAGCCAAGCTTCAAAACACATCGAATGTTCGGCAGAGCAGCACAAGGTTCAAGATGAACGGAGAAATCTTTACCTTTGAGGATGCCCGATTAATTGACGGCGGTACCAATTATATTCAGTTGCGCGAGTTCGCGCAGAAGCTCTCTGGAACGGCGTCGCAGTTCAATGTGTATTGGGATGGAGCGGCAGGCCAGGCGGTCATCCAGCCCGGTGTCGGATATACAGGTACAGCGCCATAAACATTATTAGGACATCGTGAGCTTATTAATATCAAAAACTATGATTCATGTCGAAAAAAACATGTTTCATGCAGCAGACGGTTTTCGTGGAAAATCTCTGATAGATTGAAAGCAGGGAGTTTTCCTGAATACAAACCAATAGAAAATGGAGGATTTAAAATGAAGAAATTATTCGTACTAATGATGGCACTTGTTATGACACTGAGCTTTGCAGCCTGCGGCGGCGGGGAAGCCGATACTCCCGCACAAAGTAGTCCCGGCGGGGCAGAAGCCACCGCATCATCAGACAATACCGGCGCAGCTTCGGATATAGAGTTTGTTTCTATGAATTTCGGTCATATCACAATGAGCGTTCCGAGTGTTTTCGGTGCTGTTGAAGAAAAAGAGGGAATGTATATATCTGCCGGCCCTGATGCTTCCATCGTTGTTACGCCTACCATGGGAATTGACCTGCAGCCTTCCGAATGGGATGAGAGCCTTGCGGAGGAGGCTATCGGGTATTATAGCTCGACATACACCGATTTGGAATTTGGCGCTTTTGAAGGTGATGTCAATATGAACGGTAATACGGCGGTTTATTATGCTTTCTTTGGAAAAAACGCAAGTGGTAAAGACCGCATGGTTCAAGTGGTAAGGCTCTTTAATGCTGACCTGACTGCGCAGTATATGATTTCACTTATACACAGCGCTGAGGACGAATTTTTCACGCCTGAATTAGCCGGTGAGATCATTAATAGTATTACCTTGTCCCCGGAGGCACAAAACCTGGAAGCCGAGCCCGAGGGTTAATTGTCGGGCATACAAGCCCAAAATGGATGGACAGACAAAACTATGATCTGTCCATCCATTAAAAAATCAACAAGGAGGAATATATTATGTTACCAACTTTCATTGCAATTATCGCAATTGTTCTGGTAGTTGTTCTTTGGGCAATCTCTACACAGCGCAAACTGGTGGTTCTTGATGAGAATATCAGTAATGCAATGAGTCAGATCGGGGTGCAGTTGTCAAGCCGATTTGATGCTCTGACAGCTCTTTTGGATCTGACAAAAGGCTACGCTAAGCATGAAAGTGAAACACTGATTGAGACAATCAAATCAAGAAGAAGCGTAATTACGGCAAAATCCACACCGGATGATGTACTGCGGCAGGAGGGCGTTATTTCAGAGGCGCTGGGCAGGATTGCCATGGTAACAGAGCAATACCCCGAATTAAAAGCAAACCAAAATTATATCAAAACCATGGATGCAGTTCAAACCTATGAAAATATGGTACGCACCAGCCGCCTGATTTACAACGACAGCGTGACTAAGCTTAACCGTGAAATCCGAATGATTCCGGTCTCAATAATTGCCGGAACCTTAGGCTTCAGGCAAAGAGACTATCTGGAGGAGCAGACGGCCAAAGCAGATATGCCAGGTATGAAATGAGGTGTACTATGTGTAAAAGAGTGAGCGGTCTAATTTTATGCTTTACCCTGCTGGTTGCCCTTCCTATCTCTGCTTATACAGTGAATCAGGTGAATACCATTAACATTCAAGCTGTCATCGTGACAAAATGAACGAGTATGACGAGTACGTATTTTGATGTACCGGAACCCATTCGGGCGTTTAACGTGGAGCTGCGTTTCGACCATCCCTGCTGGACTGTAATCAAATGCGACATGGATGGCCCGCGGTTTTCTTATGACCGCCCTGATGTGAACGACTACATCCGCTCCTATCAGAGCAGCATTGAGGAAATTAGGAAATACAAAACACTGATGGAAGAAGGAATCATTTCCCGACAGGAATTTGACGTAAAGAAAAGGCAGCTGCTGGGAATTTGAAGCAAACCGCCATGCCCAAGCGCTGTTGCCCTAAATAAAATTAAAGACTGTTTTCTGCGTCCTTTTAAATTCTCCCTCGTCTTTATAGGTGAAGGCTAAAAAAGAAAGTACGATGGCTAACCACAGAAAGGCGGAATAACTATGGGTGTAGAGTTCATCCAGGCGGAAAACGGTGAATTTGTTCTTCATGGCCTTAAAATGATGCTGAGAGGATTTTCCATAGGCTCATGGATGGATATGGAAAGCTTCATGATCAAAATCCCCGGCACAGAAAAAAGCATTCGCCATGTCTTTGCAGATGTTTACGGAAAGGAAAACGCCGATCAATTCTTTGACGACTTTTTGTACTATTTTATTACCGAAGAGGATTTCGTTTTATTAAAGAGTCTGGGAGTGAATGTTTTAAGGCTTCCCTTTGACTATAGGCATTTTGAAGAGGACCAGGCGCCAGGGAAATATAAAGAGGAAGGATTTAAGCATTTGGACCGTGTCCTTGAACTCTGCAGAAAGTTTGAAATTTACGCAATCCTTGATATGCACTCTTCACCGGGCGGACAGAATCCCGATTCCCACGGCGGAGGGGAAACCGGAATCAGTGGATTCTGGAAGGATGCTTCTCTTCGTGAAAGGATCATAAATCTTTGGGGTTTCATTGCCAAAAGATATAATGACGAACGGATCATTGCCGGTTATGACATTCTTAATGAACCTAGCTTTGTCTCAGATACCGATGCGTTTAATGACTTCTATGAAAAGGTAATTCGCAGGATAAGAGAAGCCGATTCCAACCATATTCTGTTTCTTGAAGGAGATGACTGGGCAAAGGATTTCAGCATTTTCAAAAACCTGATCGGGTATCAGCAGGCAATTTCATTTCATTTTTACCCGGGGCAGCATGTGTATATGTCTTCCGAGCCTGTGCAGAGAAGAGCAGAATTAGCACGCAAAATTGCTTATTATACCGAGTTAAGAGAAAAGACAGGATTACCCCTTTGGGTAGGTGAAACAGGAGGACATTTTCCAAAAGATAAATTAGGCGAAGGAGTTGGCTTGATTAAAGATTGCTTGGATATATTTGAGCAGAATGGCATCTCCTGGACCCTGTGGTCCTACAAAGATGCAGGAGCTATGGGGATGGTATATCCCCGGGATGATACAGATTGGATGTCGATGGCCAAAACGTTCAGGCTGCAATGGGAAAAGAAGGACCGCAGCTATTCTGCTATTGCCAAATTATTTTTTGAAATGCTGGAAGACAAGTTTTCCTACAGTATAGATGATGGATTTAGTGAACAGTTGAAATTCAGGATTTTCTCACTATTGAACGACCTGCATATAAAGTATTTTGTCAAGCCTGCGCTTCAATCCATCCCATGGGACAGGATGAAAACGTATCCGAAGTCGTTCCTGCTGGAAAATTGTGAAGGCTGGGCTGAACTTGCTGAGCTTGTGAAATTATATACCGGGGTGTCGGGGGGTGAGAAATCGGAGTTAATGTAAATGGCATCAAAATTTGAATATTAGTTGCGCAGAGCAAATAATAGATGATACAAATTATTATTTTTAAGGAGGAGTTTAGTATGTTTAAATTTAAAAAATCCATGTCGGGTGTTGCTGAAGAAAGCTTTGAGTGTTCATGCTGCGGTTCTATGGAGAACCAGCCTGCTACCGGAGCAGCGGGATGCTCATCACTCTGCGGTTCAGTAAGCGATGATTGCTGCGGTCCGGTAAGCGATTCGAAATGCTGCGGTTCTGAGGTAAAGCTTCAGAATTTGGCAGAATCAAATGGTAAGGGTTCTTGCGGCTGTTCATGCTAAAGAGAGGATGTGACCTTACTTGTCTGGAATAATCTTTCCTGACAACTTTATATGGGGTACTTCAACCTCTGCATATCAGATCGAGGGTGGTTACAGGAGCGGCGGGAAAGGTGAGTCCATTTGGGATCGTTTCAGCCATACCCCAGGCAAAATCTATGGTAATCATACGGGAGATACAGCCTGTGACCACTACCATCTTTTTAAAGAGGATGTCAGAATTTTAAAAGAACTTGGAATTGCGTCGTATCGGTTCTCCATCTCCTGGTCCAGGATATTTCCGGATGGCTATGGTGAACCAAATCAGAAGGGAATTGCTTTTTACAGGGAATTGTCAGATCTTTTAATAAGGAATGGAATTATTCCGGCAGTAACCTTATACCACTGGGACTTACCCCAAAAGCTTCAGGATATAGGCGGGTGGACAAACCGGAAGGTGGTCGAATATTTTGAAGAGTATGCACGTTACTTATTCAAGGAACTGGGAGACAGGATTCCCATCTGGATTACCTTTAACGAACCTTGGGTATCTTCATTTATCGGTTATTGGTATGGTGGGCATCCGCCGGGAATAAAAAATTACTCAACTGCACTGCTGGCGGCACACAATACAATGCTGGCACATGGATTAGCTGTGCGTGCCTTTCGCGAAATGGGATTGAAAGGAGAGATAGGGATCACCCTGAATCTTAATCCTGTTTACCCGGCTTCTGAAGACAATAAGGACCTTTTGGCGGCTAAACGGTATGCAGACTTTCTTAACGGATGGTTTCTCGACCCCATCCTGAAGGGGAAATATCCGGAAGAACTTTTTCTGTGGCTAATAGATAAGGTGGATTTTCCAGTGATCGAAGAAAATGATATGGAGACCATACATACTCCCATTGACTTTTTGGGGATTAATAATTACTCAAGCAGCTCTATAATGGATAATCCACGAGACTGGCCCCTTCAGACAGCCTTTGCAAACACTGGAAAGCCAAGAACGGATTCAGGGTGGGAGATATATCCTGAAGGGCTTTATGATTTATTGGTTTACTTGAACCGAGAATACAATGGAATAAAGCTGTTAATCACTGAAAACGGGGCTTCCTTTAACGATGTCCTGGATAGCGATGGAAGCGTAGTGGATGACGACCGGATAAACTACTTAAAAGAACACATTTTGCAGATACATAAAGCTATAAGCGAGGGAGTCAATCTGGCCGGGTATTATGTCTGGTCTTTTTTGGATAATTTTGAATGGAATCTGGGGTATTCCAAAAGATTCGGGTTGGTTTATGTCGACTTTGATACTCAGAGGCGGTTCGTTAAAAAGAGTGGACTCTGGTATAAAGAGGTAATCGAAAACCATGGAGTCTGAGTACGGATAGGGACAGGAAAAGGCGGGCCAAAATAGAGGGATAGAATTTGAGATTACACACATGTTTATAAAGACAAAAAGACCGTCAGCCATTTACCCGACGGTCTAGAATGAAGTTACCTCACTTCCGGTTTATCATTTTATAATTAGGCTTTTCAGGATATTTCTCCAACAGTTCTTCGTTTAGTTCCACACCGAGGCCGGGACGGTTCGGTGGTATAATATAGCCGTCTTTCCACTCGATGTATTCCTTGACAATCTCTTTATCGAAACCGTCACACCTTCCGATACACTCCTGGATAAGGAAGTTCGGACTGCATGCGCCAAGATGTACAGCAGCGGCAAATGCAATGGGGCCGCAGTACATCCATGGTGCGATCTGGGCATAATGTGCCTGTGCCATGCCGGCTATTTTCTTGGATTCCAGAATACCGTTTACTCCTACATGAACTTGTATAATTTGAGCAGCCTGTTTAGCCAGCAGAGGTTGATATTCATAGATCGTAATCAGTCTTTCTCCTGTAGCAATCGGAATAGATGTATGTTGAGCAACCCTTGCCATCTCATCGACATTTTCCGGAGGTACGGGTTCTTCAAACCAAAGAGGAAGATACGGTTCCATCAGCTTGGCATATGTGATGGCGGTATGAGTGCAGAACTGACCATGAGTTCCAATCAGGATATCCATTTTATCGCCCACCTCTTTTCGAATTGCCGCTACACAATTTTCTGCATAGTGCAGCTCTTCCAAAGAGAGATTGCGAGGAGCCGGGTTTTCTGGCATGCTTGGATCAATCTTAATTGCACTGAAACCGTCCTCCAGACACTGACGTGAAGCCCTTGCGTAATTCTCGGGAGTGTCTCTGTCATAAATTGATTGGAGCCAATCGACATATGATACCAAATATGTATAGGAGCGCAGTTTTTCGTTGATCTTTCCTCCGAGCAGGTTATATACCGGCTGATTAGTCGCTTTGCCAATTATATCCCAGCAGGCCATTTCAATGCCTGCAATTGCTTGGGTAGAGATCATGCCGGGATGACGGAAATAGTGCAAGCCACCGCTGTAAAGAGTCTCCCATAACAGCTCAATTTTGAAAGGGTCTGCCCCGAGGACATACATGTCGCCAAAATCCTTGATCATTTGTACGAGAGTTTTCTGCCTCTGCATAACAGCATTGCATTCGCCATAGCCCACGATGCCTTCATCAGTGACCAGCTTTACAAAAAGCCAGTCTTTACCGCCCTTGCGTTCGTTTGGGTTTCCGACAATAAAGGTAGTTATTTCTACGATTTTCATAACGAAATCCTTTCCATTTTAATTTTTCGTATGATGATCCCCCCGATGACAGATGATCCCCCTAATAACAATTGTATAATAGCACATGAATAATGTAATGTAAAGTGTGATTTGTGACTATATAAATATCTTATGTTCTTTTATTCTTTTTTATTGTATAATACTACTCATGAAGATGACTTTGTTGTAAATTATTTCATTATATTGTATCATAATGATTGATGGAATAACTTAACAGTATAATTGAGGAAAGGCGGAATGGAGAAAAATGCGTATTTCTAGTCCTAACGATTATGAAAAGACGAAGCTTTTAGTGGCTGTTGCCTCTCTATATTATGAGAATAATTTTAGCCAAAGTGAAATAGCTAAGAAACTTGGCTTCTCCCGGCCTTATGTTTCTAAGCTGCTGGCAGAAGCTCAAAACACAGGAATCGTAAAAATTACAATTAATGATCTGACCCAGTCAGAAAGCCGAATTGAGCGAGAGATCCGGCAGCGTTTTGAGTTGAGAAGAGCTATTGTGGTACCAAGCGCAAAAGTGGATAATATTCAGGCAAGGGTGGGGGTAGCCGCGGCGAGATATCTAGATTCTATAGTCAAGAGCGGCGATACAATAGCAATAGGCTCTGGTACTACAATTTATAACTGCGCAGAAAATGTCATCGAACGTGATGACCTGGAAAAAATAAGCGTCGCTCAATTAAATGGATTCTTAACGGAGAGCAAGCAGAATGTTTATGAAGCGGAAATCGTAAAGAGATTTGCCAGCGCATTGGGCGGTGTTCCCTATATCCTGCCAATTCCGGTACTCGTCAGTGATTTGACGATCAAGGATTATATGATGCGCGAGCAGACCATATCAGAAGCAATGCAGAAACTGCATGAAGCAAATATAGCTATTTTTACTGTAGGTATATTCAGCACCAGCATTGTTTTAAAACGTTCACGTATTTTTGACCGCAAGCGTATAGAAGCTATGGCGAGCAAGGGTGCAGTAGGTGATATCCTGGTACACTTCGTGGATATATGGGGAAGGATTTGTGATCCTGAATATGACCAGTGTGTCACCTCACTGACATTGGATGAAGTCAAGCGAAAAGAATACCGAATTACCGTTGCATGCGGAAGAGCAAAGGTTGATGCAATCTGTGCCTCGCTCAACGGCGGTTATACCAATGTACTGATAACTGATGAAGATACTGCTGAAGGAGTCCAGGAGAGGCTCGAGCTGCTGGATGCAGGTAAAGCTGTCTCTTCCAACGGATAAAAAGATGTATAGTTTCACTTAACATAAAAAGGTTATATCCAATGGAAACCGCCGTTTTTGGCGGTTTTTTTGTTGGTCAGACATAATAGGAACAAAAGTTACAGGCAAGTAACAAATAGCTATTTACATTACAATAATTCCATGATATTATACTTATGATACATCAAATACCGTGTGGTGATCCCCCCATGGCTTTGATTCAAAATTCATATTTTCGGATGATTCCGTAAAAAAGAGGGAGGAAAATTATGAAAAGATACTCAGGGTTTCTGGTCATTTTTCTGATTATCACAATGGTTCTTGTGGCTGGGTGTGCAAAAGAGGCCCCAAACACCGAGCAACCGACAAATCTGCCTGAAAGCACCGCTGCCGACAAAACTACTGATAACAGTGCAGTAAAGGCGGAATACATTATCAAGTATGGTTCCGGGGTTGCAGAGGTAACTGACAGACCCGATCCGGATGCGACATG
Source organism: Bacillota bacterium (assembly GCA_023435745.1). GTDB lineage: Bacteria > Bacillota > Clostridia > Acetivibrionales > DTU013 > JAEYRF01. The sequence continues at coordinate 43,291 of JAEZMD010000018.1, forward strand.
GGCCTATGCATTCAGGGACTATGTGCAGGAGAAGTCTGGCGGTCGGATCAAGGTTGATTTCTATTTTAACAATCAGTTGGGAGGACAGACCGATTTATTCCAAGGAGTCGGTTCCGGAGCCATTGAGGTTGCTGTGCTAAACGGTATGACAACTGAGAATTTCAACAAAAATGTCTGCCTTTTCTCCAGTCCCGGTCTATTTAAGAGTCTATCGGAGGCCAATGCGGTTTTTGACAGCGAGTGGGCTGCCAAGTTTTTCGATCAGATACGGTCGGACAATAGCGTAATTGTCGCCGGAACTGCCGCAACTGGCTTCAGGAATTTTACTAATGACGACAAGGAAATAAAGGTTCCTGCAGACGCCAAAGGTCTGCTGCTTCGCGTTATGGAGAGCCCGGTATCCATGAAGATGGTTGAATCGATTGGAGCTTCTCCGATTCCGATTGACTGGGGTGAAGTGTACACAGCATTGCAGAATGGTGTCGCAGATGGCCAGGAAAACGTACTAAGCGGTGTAATTGCAAATAAGGTATATGAAGTTCAGCATTATATGGTACTTGATAAGCATATGGTGTCTTCTCTCTGGGGCATGGTCAGTCAGAAATGGCTGGATACTCTGCCAGAAGATCTGCAGACTGTTGTGCTCGATGGAATGCGTGCCGGTGCGGAAGCTTCCCGTGCTATGCTTGATAAGTACAATGAAGACGCGCTTGACTTCCTGCGAGAAAATGGTGTCAAAATCTATGAGCCTACTGCGGAAGAAATGGAACTGTGGCAGACTGCATACAGGACTTTGCCCTACGATTATATCAGAACTCAGGTCGAGGATCCGAAATATGTTGATGAATTATTCGCTTTATTAGAGAGCCTTGACAAATAGTTAAACCATGAATGAATAGGCCTCATGATCGATGAGGCCTATCCTACAAATAGTGTTTGGCATTAGCTTGCTCCAAAGTAAGGTCAATGCACAGCAAGAAGGAGGAAAATAAATGGATGCATTGGGGACGATATATTACAGGCTAGACAAGGCAGAGAATTTCCTGCATAAAAAAATACTTCAGCCGCTGGCATTTGTCTCGCTAGCAGCATCGGCATTATCATGCCTGTTTCAAATACTGTACCGATTTATCCTGTCGAAGTTCGTGAATTTTACTTTTCCATATACTGATGAGTTTACGCGTTATACCATAATTCTTAGTGTGTGGTTAATTGTACCTATTATCATGAAGCAAGGCTTACATCCATCGGTTGACTTATTAAGAGACGCTTTAAAGGGAAAAGGGAAATTAGTTCTGTATTTCCTGATTAAAGCAATTACGATCTTTTGTCTGGTAATCTTTCTTTACTATCTTATGACTGTAATACAATCCAATGTTAATTATCATTCTCCCATGCTAAAGATACGGGGATCGGTTCTTTATTCTATTCCGGCCTTTGGTACGATTACATTTCTTTTTCAGCTGGTTGTTGATTTGATCGGCGTGATATCTGGAAAACTGAAGCCCTTTGAATTCCAGGTAAGTGAAGAAGACATTGAAGAGGAGGACGTTGAAGTATGACGCTCATGCTGATTTTTATATTCCTTATTGTTGTGGTGATTGGAGTTCCCGTAGGAATATCTATGGCATTTTCGACAATTGTGTCCTTTTTTGCCCTGGATGGCAATGTTTCAATAATCGCTTCCAGACTGTTTAACGGCATGGATAACTTCCAATTTGCCTGCATACCGTTCTTCATATTGGCTGCTGAGTTAATGACAAATGGCGGCATCGTCTCAAGAATAGTTAAGTTCTGCAAGACTCTGGTAGGCCATATACCGGGAGGGCTTGCCCATATGAATGTTCTGTCAAGCATGTTTTTTGCCGGATTGTCCGGTTCCGCCAATGCCGATGCGGCCGGGCCGGGAAAGGTAGAATACAACCTTATGGTAAAAGCGGGATTTCCCAAACCTTTCTCAGCAGCTGTCACTGCGGCTACGGCCATTATTGGTCCAATTATTCCTCCCAGCACGGTCATGGTTATCTATTGCGTTGCTGCACAGAATGTTTCAATCACAGCCATGTTTTTAGGCGGAATAGCGCCCGGCATTATCATGGGAATCGCTTTGATGATATTGTGTCTGATAATCGCTATAAAAGATCACCATCCCAGAGATGCCAAATTTGCCGGTTTCAAGGCCATTTTTCAAAGTCTTTTTAAGATGCTTCCTGCCGTTTTTCTTCCGGTACTTATCCTTGGCGGCGTTATGACTGGTATATTTACGCCGACTGAATCATCAATTGTCGCTGTTTTCTATTCATTGATTGTTGCAACTTTTGTTTATAAAAGGATGACATGGAAACGGCTTTACAGTTGTGTTATAAGCACTGCCAAAACAACAGCAAGCATATATTTTATTGTCTCGATTGCTATATCCATGGGATGGGCGATAACCACGCTGCGCATTCCCCAGACACTGTCAGATATAATCATGTCATTTGCAACCTCAAAAGAGGCGTTTTTGCTGATAGCCAATATTATACTGTTAATACTGGGTATGATAATGGACATCACCCCTGCTATTTTGGTCATGACACCGATCCTTCTGCCTATTGCTATGAAATATGGCATCGATCCGATTCAATTTGGCATCATTTTCGTAATAAATATGTGCATTGGCCTGATAACACCACCTGTCGGAATGGTATTGTTCATAACTTCAAATGTGGCTAAATTGGAGCTTTCAAAATTGTACAGAGCTATTATACCATTTTGTGTAGTGGAAATTGCAGTATTGCTGTTGATTACGTATATACCATGGATTTCAACTTTTATTCCGCGTTTATTCGGCTATTAAAAGGGGAGGGCAATGAATAAAATGGAAGTGCTCCGTATAGCAAATATCTGCCCCATGAACGAAGAAACTTCTGAATATTTAAAAATGTATGGGCAGTCTCAAGGAATTGAGATAGAGACAATTTCCTTCACAGGCAGTACCGGAAATGAGTTAACAAAGACATTATCCGGCTTTGATGCGGTTATCGCAGGAGGTGCTGAGCGGTATACCGGGGAAGTTTTCCAGTCACTTAGAAAGACATTGAAAGCGGTATGCCGATTCGGGGCAGGGTATGACAATATCGATGCAGAAGCAGCTCGTGACAATGGCATTGCGGTGATGATTGCCGGCGGCGGGAATTCTGCAGCGGTAGCAGATCACGCAATTATGCTTATGCTGTCGCTTGGACGCCATATCTGCCTTTATGACAGGGAGATGCGTCGGGAAATCTGGAGCGCTCCTCGTGTTTCCGTGCAATTAGAGGGCAAGACTATTGGTATCATCGGATTTGGCAGGGTAGGCCGCATATTGTCGCAGTATCTCTCCGGCTTCGGGTGTTTGATACTTGCTATGGATAGTTATGTTAGTGATGCTGTGATGAAAAAGTGCGGAGTCCATCGTGCCGACATGGATGAGATCGCGCGAAAGAGCGATTATATCTCTCTTCATGCACCCTACACACCTCAGACCAGAGATATGATCAATAGTGAATTCCTACAAAAGATGAAGCCGACAGCTTATATCATCAATACAAGCCGTGGCGGGCTTATTAATGAAAATGACCTTATTGAAGCATTAAGAAATGGAAATATCGCCGGCGCAGCCTTGGACGTATTCCAGAATGAGCCTCTTGGCAGCAGTCCCCTGTTAAGTATGGATAATGTAATCTTGTCTCCCCATGTAGCATATAACACGAGGGAAGCAAATCTGCTGACTGCAAGAGTGACGGTTGATAATTTGTCATCTTATCTGAAAACCGGAAGCTGTGAGGACATTGTCAACCGATAACTATTCGGAGATATCAAGAATTTAAATGAAAATAGATTAATCTGTGAGAATAATGAATTAGAGGATGGACACATTATGTCATGTCGAGCAATTAAATCAATATGGGCACGTGAGGTATATACTAGAAGGACGTTCCCAGGAGTTGAAGTCATTGTGGTCACTGAAGGAGGACATGAAGGCCGTGCGGTCTGTGTTGCCGGACACTCTGTAGGTTCACATGAAGTAAAATTTTCCTATGATGATAACATCAAATGGGGCGGTAAAGGGGTCATGACCGCAGTAGAGAATGTCAATAATGTTATAGCTCCTGCTTTAATTGGTATGGATGCTTCCTGGCAGTATATAATTGACCAGACGATGCTGAGCCTGCGATCAGACGCAAAAGCTGAGCTGGGAGGTAATGCTATTGCTGCAGTATCTGCTGCTGTCCTTAAAGCAGGGGCTGCCAGTCTGGGGATACCGCTTTACAGGCATATCGGAGGTGAGAATGCCATGTATCTTCCCGTTCCTGGTGTACCCGCTTTTAATGGGCACGAGCGCTGGGGTGGGGGGATTACAACGCCTGGCACTAAACCCACTTATGACTTTGTACTACACGGCTTCGATACATTTTCCGAAGCGTCTTATGTCGGATGGGAGATGGAACAGAAGTGGAACGAATCCATGGCTAAATATGAGTTTTCTGTAGGTGCATTTGGCTATTATACAATCCCAAAAGGGAAGTTTGAGTCTGATGAACAGATATGGGCCCTTATGACTGAGACCATTATTAAGGCTGGATACGAAGGACGGGTTGGCATACAGGTAGATATAGCATCCGACACATATTACAATAGGAAAGACGGAAGATACTATGGCTTGTTTTCAAAGGCACCAAAAACCCGCGAAGATTTAATGAAATTGTATATCTATGCAGTAAAGAATTATCCTTTTTTAATTATTGAAGATCCGTTCTTTGAGGACGATTATGAAAACCATGCAGAATTGGTCAAGCATGTTGATATCCAAATTGTAGGCGATGATTTATTCACGACCAACATCAAGCGTGTCGACGAGGGCAAAAGGCTTGGAGCAGCAAATACTGTATTGCTCAAGGTAAATCAGATCGGAACTATCAGTGAAGCGCTGGAAATGATCCAGTTTGCTTATAAGGCCGGGTATGGGGTAATGCCCTGTGAGAGCCGGGGAGAGGGCGTTGCTATTGCTGACTACTGCGTAGGAATTAATGCATGCTCTGTTAGAGAAATGGCTACTGGAGAGGTGGGAAACCGGTTCCTTGAGATTGAGCGGGAATTAGGTTCAAAGGCAAGATTTCAGGGAACTCGTGGTTTGCGGGGTAGACGGTTTGAGTCCATGTAGGCTTGATAAGCTCAGAATTATTATTACCAGTATTCCGGTGAAACAATATCACTGTTGTTTTCACCGGATATTAGCTATGAGAGGACATCTATGCGTATTTTAAATACAGATCAGCTGGTTTCACACGGCAATACCAAAGGACGGCAGCATATGCTTCAAATACTGGAAGCAGGACTGGCTGCAGCAGACCCATATCAGAATGTAACAAAATTAATTCGTATAGAGGATGATATGCTGCTTATCGGTAATTTAGATTTTGAAGCATACAATGATCCCCAAAGCGGAATTGAGAAGTACGACTTGAATCAAATCAAGCGTATTTTTGTTGTAGGAGCTGGGAAAGGCGTACAGCGAGCAGCCAAGGCATTTGAGGAGGTGCTGAAGGACCGTTTAACAGGGGGCGAGCTGATCTGTAAATATGGGGACGAGTTGATTCTGGAACATATACATGTGACCTATGGCGCTCATCCCGTGCCGGATGATAATTGTGTAGCCGGCTCAAGAAAAATATTAGAGCTGGCTGATGGGATAACAGAAAATGATCTTGTAATAACTATCATAGCCAACGGGGGAAGTTCTCTGCTAACCCTACCATTCGATGATATACCACTGGAGGATGTGAAGCGGATCGTACGGGTTATGCAGATTGAAAAAGGTGTCAGTACTACTGAACTAAACACTATCCGCAATCATATTGATCAATTAAAGGGGGGCCGCATAGCCAGGATGTTTTCACCAGCAAGGATGGTACATATTATCGTCGTTGATGCTAATAACCATGACCTGCTTGGCCTCCAGGACTACGAATATTTAGTCCATAAGAATCGCTGGCTGCACAATCTCCCGGAGGGCTCTACCTTTTCCGACGCTATAGCAGTCCTCAAGCATCATGACGCATGGGATATATGCCCACCCTCAATACGTCAATGTTTGATACAGGCTGATCCGCAAAGGGAAACTGTTAAGTACGATGAATATAAAAAGATGCGATTTCGGATATTTGGGATAATGCCGAGGAAATGTCATTTTCTCGAAGCGGCCAAGCAAAAAGCAGCAGGATTGGGCTATCGTGTAGGTATCCTCTCGGAAAACATACAATATGAAGCTTCTCAAATGGGATATTATGCAGGTTCAATAGCCAGTAACATAGAAAAAAGTCAGGAACCGCTAAATCCTCCTATCGCTCTGTTCTCGACGGGAGAAATGCGTGTAACTGTAGATCAATATAAGGGTATAGGCGGACGAAATCAGGAGTTTGCATTAGCTGCAGCTACTGTGATAAAGGGGTGCAGTAACGTTGTCATAGCATCAGTGGATACAGACGGCACCGATGGACCTGGTGGACTGAGAATAATGGGGGCACCCAAATGCCTTGCTGGGGGAATTGTCGACGGATATACTGCAGATGAAGCGAAAGTACAAGGCATAAATATCCAAACAGCTCTTAAGGAGCACAATGTAAGTGAGGTGTTATGGAGGTTAGGATGCGGTATTTCAAGCGAACAAAATATCAGCCTTAATGATTTGACGGTTATTCTCATTGGAAATAACGACAAGGCTAAGTAACGGAATGACCACTCACTCCATATTTAGTTCAGATATAAAAACTAACTGCACCTTTCTATCATCAAATTCAGGTATCATTTCTGAAATGGCTTCTGCTGTCACCATTCCACCTTCAGGGCCGACATGACCTATCGCAATCGCTTTCCCTTTTTTTAATGCAAGCTCTTCAGCTTTTTGCAGTTGTTTTTTTATGGCTTCTTTCGGTTTATTCCCATCCAAAAATATATCTCTTTCAAAGCATAATACACCTTTGGAGGCTGATATTTCCTTTGCAATAGGGTGTTCAGCAGTTAGACTGTCCACGAAATATAATCCTTTATCTTTAATAACATCCAAAATGCTGGAAACTATACTTTCTTCACAGCTTGCCCTTGAACCCATATGTATGTTTGCTCCAACGGCATATGGAACGCTTTCGAAAGATTCCCTTACAATTTTTTGAACTTCATGCTCATTCAAATTAGCTAATATGGGTTTTGGACCCACCCAGCTTAATTTGCCATAATTAGCTTCCATAGGTAAATGGACAATTACCTCATAGCCTTTTTCGTGAGCAGTTTCAGCATCTGATTGAGAATTTTCAAGGAAGGGCATAATTGCAAAAGTTAAATGTCTGTCAATTGACATCATTTCTTTTACTCCAGCTCTGCTTTGTCCAAAATCGTCGATAATAATAGCAAGCTTTCCACCATCACTTATATTTGAATCGGTGTCAGCTATCCCCCAAATAATTGAAGAAACCTCTTTCGATTTATTGCTCAAATAATCATATGAGGGAAAAATACCAACACATATGACAAATAATAAGATCACCATCAAAAAATAGATAAGAGACTTTCTTCGTATCGATATAAGATAGAATTTTATCATGTTAAAACCTTTTCTATCGAATAAGTTTATCATATTAAATATATACTTTTTTTATTAAATTATGAGAAAGATATGCGTTGATACTATTATTTTTGGTTATCGATAACGTGTTAGATGTTGACACATCCAATGATTTTTGGTATGTTTATATGACAATATGGATAAATGAAGTTTTCTAGGGTTCCGTAACAGGAATTGTTAGTCTGGTCCAAGAGAAAACGCACAATCCAAAAGGTTGTGTACACGGTGGGATAAAAGCCTAGGAGTTATTGAAAATACTCCCGGGCTTATTTTTTGCTCAGAAGGAGGATAAACAATATGTGGGGATTATTACTTTCAACGATTTTTACGAGTGCGGCAGATAGCCTGAACCCGATTGCAATTACACAGCAATTTGTTTTACAGGGCATGGTTAAAAAGCCGAAACACATTTGGTATTTTATTATTCCGACCGGAGTTACAAACATGATAGGAGGATTTCTGGCTTATTATGGACTTATCACCCTTATCGGGAATTTTTTGGGTAAGCTCGCGCAAAAGCATGCACAGATATTATTCACTGCTGAGCTGATACTCGGAATTGCTTCTCTTATAGCCGCTGGCATTATACTTCAAAACAATAAGATTGAATCGATTAAAAGACAAATTCAGTCATTAAAAGCTGAAGGAAATAATGGTAACGAAGCTGATGAGGAAGAAGCGGGACACAGAATAAAATCTGTATCCCCATTGGCTTTGGTGACTTTAGGTGTAGGCGCAACGATTTCTGAATTGACAACAGCGCTGCCGTACTTTGCTTTTTTAGCCATTCTTTTTAATTACCGGCTCACGTTATTACAAGTTACATTCATACTTGTTGTATATAATACTATTTACACATTGCCTTTGATTATCCTGTACTTTGTCTATATTAGGGCGCAGGATAAGTTTGACCGTCTTTACAGATTTATAAAGACACAAGTCGCAAAGTGCGCTAATATTTTGGCGCCTGTAATTATGGGGATTATTGGCGTCATTTTGACATATCATTCTATGTCCCTTTTCTTCACTTTGACAGGAGATTGAACTGGAGATACGAAGGAATATATATGTTGAAAAGATGTGATTTACCCGCCTGAACCTGATTTGAAAAACTGGGTCAAAGTTTCAGCCATTTCCGGCCAGTAATCACAATTTTCCCATAAAAATGCTTTAGGGTAATCTTTCATTTCTCTCCATGGAATGGACTGCAATTTAGGCTTGACAAGATATTGTATATGAAGTTCGTCCAATATTGCAGAGATCCTGAAGGAATTTTTAAACATACCATCCTCATCTATCGGATAGGAGAACCGTTCCTTTATCATTTCCAGTACTTCACGGGCAAATGTTTCATTCCTTTTTTCCTTCACCTGCCACCTCGGCCTGAATTCATTCCCCATCCTCATCCATTCAGTATGTTCCTTTGGATAGACCAAACCCATTGATTTGGCATCCTTGTATGTCCAGATCGTCCATGATATTCCATGTTTTTCGAAAATTTCGAGACAGTCTTTTATCAAATCCAGGCCTTCACTCATCCTGTCCTTCGGAAAGCGCCCCCCAGTCTCGCCAACCCACAGTGGCATACCTGTTTTTTCCCTCAATCGTACATAGTGGGATATTTTATCTTCCATATCCTTCTTTCTTTTGCAGGAATCTGCACATAGGCAGACATGCTGCCCGGGATAGAAATGGAAGGATAAAGCCTGCTGATATCCGCCGAGACTCTTGAAAAGGCTGAAATCTTTTGCCCAGTCATCCCCTTCAAGAAACAATATGTGATTACTGTCAACCGTTCTTATCTTTTGAATTGACTTTTCAAAGAAATCATTAAAAGCTACAGTATCCGAAACGTATGATGGCTCATTAATAATATCGAATCCGGCTATTATTGCGTCATTCTTATATTTCTCCGCGATATAAACCCACAGGTTGATCATCCGTTCCCGGGACAAGGCGTCTTCCCAGAACATGGGAATTCCTGTTTCACTGCCGGAGTGTGAATCCGGGTTCTGCCCGCCGGGCGATGTGTGTAGATCAAGTATTGCATATATGTTGTATTTTCTGCATAGCTCAAGTACACGATCAATATGTCGGAAGCCTTCAACTTTGTATTCTCCCGGCTTTTGGTCATCTTCAAAATGCCTGTAATTAAATGGCAGCCTCAGCACATTTACACCGATTCTTTTTAGGAATATAAAATCACTTTCGGTAAGAAAATTGTTTAGCAGGTCATCAAAAAAGGATGTGGCACATTTCTCTCCGTATACATCTGCAAATGCCTTTCTTATTCCTTTCTCGGTACCCGGGATTCTCAGCATGAAGTGTTCGAAGTTCATCCACGAACCTACAGCAAATCCTCTTAGAATAACCCTTTCATTGTTGATAAAAAAATCACCGTTCCTGGCCTGTAAAAATGTTGTTTTCACGATATCTCCTCCTTTATTGTTATTTCCAGAATACTAATATCAAATTAAAAGCATAACCAGCCAAAATTGCACCTGTGACTACGAAAAAGATGTATAAAAGAATAATACGTTTTTTCATAAACATCGCCAAACCTGCAATAACCATGGCGCTTGTCGTCTGGCCTGCAATCCAGAATGCCATCATTGCACCTGCGCTGGCCCCTTGAGCCATCAATGCCTTGACAAGCGGAATGGATGCCTCCGTAGTGATATATAATGGAAGACCGATCACAGCAGCGAGCGGAACGGCTGTATATTTACCGGAACCAAGCAGTCCTCCAATAATTTGGGTGGGCACAAATCTGGTTATGAGATAGCCGACAGCAACAAATATGGAAAAGAACAGGAGCATATTTTTTATTCCTATATTTAAAATATTTGTAAATATTGCATTCCACCTTATATTCTTAAGAAAAGAAAGAACGCTCATCTGTATGCTTGTGCGGGTGTTTTCCTGTACTTTGGAACAGCAAGCTTGTTCTTGTACTGTAGCAATATTATTACAGCTTTGCATCCTAAACTGGGAAACATTCCTTGATTTATTGCATCCACACGTCTTATTGCGCCCACACGTCTGCGACGAGCTGTTTAATCGTGTCTGGTTTTTAAGAAAATTTGTCTTATTTTCAATGAAATGTGTAATATAACCTGATGATACTCCAATGATTATTGAAGCCACCGCCAGAACAATTGCAAACTTTGTACCTATAACACCTGATATCATTATGAAGGCATCCGGACTCATGAGAGGGGAAGAAGTCAGAAATGCCATTATTGGACCCCACGGCATTACAGTCGTAAGAAGCCCTACGACCAGTCCCAGTGATCCGGCTGCGCACAATGGCGTTAATATACCGAAAGCTACACTTCCCAATATTGAAACTTTAGGCTTTGCAAGTAATTTCTGCTTAAGTTCCTCTACGTTAATATACGCCCTCAGTACCGAAACCAACAGTATGGCAATACTGAATGTAAGCCAGTTATGACGGAGTGCTGCCAGAACTTCCATTATCATTTGAAAAAGTAAATCGCCGATCATTTTAAACATACATGTAAACCCTCCTAAAAATAGAATCATATCGTAATTTAACGATGTATAAGCTTAAAAAACCCCATCACATCGCATTTATACGATGTGTATAGCCAAAAAAATTCGCATTACTCTTTTGATTTCATGTCGGATTTTAATGTTTCGAGAAATTCATCTACCAGTTTGGTATTCAGAAAAAAACAACTCCATGGTTCTCTTTTTTGTTTTATCACCAGGCCAGCTCTCAAGAGTACTGAAAGATGCTGGGATACTGTAGATTGTGCCAACCCGGTTAGTTTCACCACATCACCTACGCTAACTCCGTTTTCATAATACTCGATCCGGTTGCAGAACGTACCGATATCTCTGCATCTAAGCGCTTTAATAAGCTCATAACGAGTCTTGTTACCCAAAGCATTACATATTTGCACAACGTCCATTTAATTCACTCCATATCGTAACTATACGATAAGTATATCGGTAGTATACGATAAAGTCAAGTGTTTTTTGAAGCTTGATATTATTATTTCTCAATCATCGCCAAAAGCCCACGATCCTGTGCGATTCTTATTGCCGAGACCTTACTGCTTACCCCCAGCTTCTGATAGATATTTTTGAAATGTGTTTTTGCTGTTTCCTCGGAAATATGCAGGCGCCCGGCAATTTCCTTTCTGCTCATTCCTTCCGCCGCCAACCGCAGGATATCGATTTCCCGCTGAGATAAGGAAACCGGATAGTAGGACAGCTCACGGATCGTTCGTTCATACTTCCGGCATAGTGTCAGGATATAGCTCACATACTCATCATCGGGATTGCTTTGGTGAATCAATTGCAGCATCCCCGTAATATGGGGTGCACTTTCAACGAAGGGCATGATTAGATTGTCAAGCCGGGCTTCGTTCAGAGCCGCTTCAAGGACGGAAGCGCCGATGCGGGTTCCGTATAAATGGCATTTGGCTGCCGCCTCAAATATTTGATTATGTATCAAACCAAGCTGGTTGCTGTATATAGTAAAGAACTTCTTAAACTCTCCGGTTAAAGCATCAAGCTTCTCGTATTTCTTTGATGCCATAATTGTTTTGCCAAAGACAAGGTAATTATATGCCAACCCATGGTAGTAAAAACTGGCGCCTGTCATATCGCCGATCTGAAGCCATGGCGGAACACGTTCGGGCTGGCAGATGCTTGCGAAAACATAGCCCCTGCACAGGTCGAACGCCGTATTGGCGATTGGCAGGTCAACCTCCGGCTGCAGATTCTCTAAAAGCTTCAGAGCTTCGGGGAGTCTGCCCTGGACGACGCGCAGCCGTATCAGGTTGAACCTCGCACAAACAATAATGTTTGTTTGCGACATAGTTTCTGCCTTTGTGATTGCCTGAAGGCAATTGTGCTCCACATTTTCGAAGTCTCCCGTCTCAAGGGCATATTCCGCAAGAGCCAGAGAATCGCAGCCCGTCCCGCATCCGTTCAAAAACCTGGTGAAATCGGCATATTTTGTGAGAATATCCGCAAGTTCTCTGAGGCTGCCGGCATTTCTGAAATAAATATAAGTATATTGCGGCGAAGCCAGAGTAAATGTATAATCGCGCAGAACGATATAGGAATTCTGCCCGTTCAGGAGTCTGGCGATTTCCATGTCGGAAGCTATCATTTGAGGCCAATGATTGAAATAAGTGAATTTGCGGACAATCAATATTTCTGCTAAAATCCTTTTTCGGTAATTTTCTTCAATTCCGTCCAGCTTTTCATAGTAACGCTGCAGTTCGTCCAGACGCTCCTTCCATCCTAAAACTGCATTTTGCATGCCTAATAACATGGAATGGAAAATATACAGCAGATAAGCCAAAGGAAATCGACACAGCACATCGCGCGGCGTATCATCAAACATTTTTACTGAGCCTGTAAATCTGACAAGAACATTCCGGTTGTTTTCCGGGTTATCCAGATGTGATAAAATGCTTTCGGTCCGGCCTGCCTGGTTCCAATACCCGTAGGCGGTCTGGAATTCCTGCTTCTCAATATACCAGTCTCCCAGACGGCTGTATAATTCGCGGCATTCTTTGTTTGAAAAGTTTTGTTTCAGCTTTAGAAAATCGAGAAGAACACTATGAATTTTATATATTTTGCTTTTTTCATCATAAAAAACAAACGAATTTTCTTTGTTGAGTTTTTTCAGAATGAGCCTTGCATTTTCATTTTTTGTTACAAACTCTGCCTGCTTCGCAGAAAAATCCTCCATGATCGAGAGTTTCAGCAGAAAGTCCCGGGTTTCTTTATCATAAGGAGAAAAAAGCACCCTTTCAACCAACTCTTCGATAGTGGTGCTCATGCCCACGGGAATACCGTTTTCAAGCCCCAGTAACAGTATATAGATAAATGAAATCCATCCATCGGTGTATTCAGATATTTTTTTAATGTCATCATTACTTATATCGTCCAGCATAATCCGACAGTAATCCTGAATTTCAGATTCGGTGAATTTCAAATGCTGCTTGGACAGGATACAGCATATACCCTTTGAAAGCAGCCCGACAAAATCGATATCCGTAGTGTCCCTTGTGACAAGCAGGATATGCAGTCCATCCGGTTCCTCCTGGGCAAGCTGGAGAATCAATTTGTTCAGCCGTATATCCCTGGCATACTGGTAATCGTCCAGTACTATGAGAAAATTGACGCCGTAGGTCACACCGGAAAGGATTTGTAAAACCTTGTCCATCTGTGGGGCATCGACGGGAAGACCAAGGGACTTCAGGGTGAGCCCTGCACGGGCGTCTATATTACTGATTTCGTCAGTGAATTTATTCCAGAAGGCTACCTCGGAGTTTTTTAAATCAGGGAAGGTAAACCAAAATGATTTCATTTTTTCAGCTTTAATGAATCTTTTTACCGCTGTGGTTTTTCCATATCCCATGGGAGCTTCCAATATCGTGAGAGGATAATCGTACACAGCGGACAGAACTGTGTTGACCCGGACTCTGTCCAGAAATATGGTGTTTTTCAGATTACCCCCTCCTCGTTTATGTATTTCGGCAATATTATATCAAAAACACGCCTGTATACCAATCGTAAAATCCCCCAAACGGGGGATACGCAAAATTTGTAAAAATATATACAATAAACTCATCGGTGATTATAGAAAGCAGGCAGGAGTATGAGCAAAATCGTAAATGTCCTTGCAAGCGATGATTACAAGCTTTTAATAAATTTTACTGACGGAAGCAACATAACATACAACATGCAAAGACTCGTTGAAACCATTCCCTATTTCAGGTTAAAGGATCTTTCAAGTTTTCTCGCCGTAAAATTTGATGAAAAATCTGTCTATTGGGATGCCGGGAATGAAAAACCGGAATATTTTCCGTTAAGGATCAGTGTGGATGCCATTTTATTTTCTTTACGAGATTAGGTGCGGTTACGGTTACAGTTAATTAAATATGGATATAGGTGATTAACTTATTATTAGAAGGGGTGCTAAAAGATGAAAAAATTGTTTTCGATTTTTTTGGTAATAACTATGATTATCACTATGGTTCATGTATCTGTATCGGCGGCAGCGAAAGAGGAACCGGCGACAGATGCTGTTCAGTTTTCTGACATGCCGGATAACTGGTCTGCTGCTGCACTAAAGAATGCAGCGGCGAATGGCCTATTAATGGGGAGCAATGGAAAGATTCTGCCTGATGAGCCTTTAACCAGAGCACAAATGGCAGCCGTAATTGTACGTGCCTTCGGAGCCACAGCTAAAGGTGACATTAAGAATTATACAGACGTCAATCCTGCTTCCTGGTACGCGGATGATATGGCAAAGGCGCACAAAATGGGTATCATGAATGGATCCAGTGGAAAGCTTTATCCAGATGCTTATATTACCCGTCAGGAAGTATTCGCAATAATGGCTAGGGCATTTAAACTGGAACC
Source organism: Bacillota bacterium (assembly GCA_023435745.1). Classification (GTDB taxonomy): domain Bacteria; phylum Bacillota; class Clostridia; order Acetivibrionales; family DTU013; genus JAEYRF01. Next base: position 58,349 of record JAEZMD010000018.1, read on the forward strand.
CTCAGAAACGATTAATAAGACGTTCATAGACGCAGACAAGCTCTCGGATTGGGCAAGGGGAGAAATTTATGCGGTTGTAAATGCCGGGTATGTCCGGGGAGATAATGGAATGCTCAATCCTCAGGGGTACATAACAAGGGCGCAATTTGCGGTAGTGTTTGATAGATTTGTAGTACAGTATTTCCGGGAAGCCGGTGAGTATACTACAGTAGCGGAAGGTAATATTATGATCAATAAACCCGATGTTACCTTGAAGGATGTAAAAATTAAAGGCGACCTGATTATTGGCGACGGAGTAGGCGACGGGAATGTCACGCTGGACAATGTCGCAATATCCGGAAGGGTGGTTGTCCGCGGCGGCGGCGCTAATTCTATCAGGATTACCGGCGGCTCGGTGGTGGAAAACATTATTATTGACCGCGGTGCCGATGGCAGAATAAGAGTTTATGCCGAAGACGGAACTGAAGTTGGCGAAATCATTGCTGATGGAAATGATGATATTATTATAGAAGGTCGTATTGGAACACTGACCATTAATGCCGACGATGTTACCGTTGCAGCTGTCAATGCTGAAATTGGTTCAACGACCGTTGGAGGAGAAAATTTTACTCTTAACGTAGATGAAAATTCCACTATTGGAGAAATAGCCGTAAATGCTGACGGGGCAAGCATCGGAGGTACGGGCAGCGTTGCACATGTTGCCGCAAACGCAAACAATATTGCTGTTAATACACCCGGCACATCGGTAAGAGCAGCGGAGGGAACTACCGGTGTAACCGCAGGAGCACGTGTGGTTAACCCCGGCACTTCTGTAACTGTTCGGACAGGAGTCACCGGCGGAACCACAACAATAGAAGGACCATCTACCGTATCAGTCGACGCTGTTACGATCAGTCCGACTTCAATGACACTAAACGTTGGCGGTGCAACAGGAACAATAATAGCAACGGTCAGCCCTGTAAATGCAACTAATAAAACTGTAACCTGGGTCAGCAGCGATACTGATGTAGCAACGGTAGCCAATGGGGTGGTAACAGCAAAGACGGCGGGGATAGTTTCTATTACAGCAACCGCCGGCGGAAAGACGGCAGCGTGTACGGTAACAGTTGAATCTTCAGAAGCCGATTTCACTTTCAATGCGGGAACAAAAACGATCACAGGTTATACCGGAAGTGGCGGGGTTGTTGTGATTCCGTCAACCATTAATGGCGTTGAAGTTAATATAATTGGCGACGGTGCATTTAGCGGGCGTACCGGTCTTACAAGCATAATACTCCCCGATAGCCTGACCAGTATCGGTAATTATGCGTTTAATAGTTGCACCAACCTTACAGGAATAACGATCCCCGGCAGCGTGACCGGCATAGGAATCTTCGTGTTTACTGGGTGCACTGCGCTGCAATCAATCAACGTTGATGAGTCGAATACCGTATACTCAAGTGTTAACGGGGTCTTGTATAATAAGGACAAGACCACATTAATAACCTATCCTGCAGGTGCAGATGATTATTGTGAAATTCCGGAAGGTGTGACCGATATAGGTGAAAGTGCGTTTGATGGATGTGCCGGACTGACAGGCATAGAGATTCCCGGCAGTGTAACCGGCATAGCTGATTTTGCGTTTTATGGGTGCACTGCACTGCAAACAATAGATGTCGATGAATCAAATGCCGTATATTCAAGTGATGAAAACAGGGTTTTATATAATAAAGACAAAACCGCTTTAATAACCTATCCCGCAGGGAAAACAAATGATTCTTTTGTAATTCCCGATAGCGTGACTGCCATAGGAGAGAGTGCGTTCGATGGGTGCACCGGCTTGGTAAACGTAACAATTCCAAGCGACGTAACCAGTATAGGAGGGTATGCGTTTTGGGGCTGCAGCGGCTTGATCAGCATAACACTTCCCGATAAGGTGACTGTCTTAGGAGAGGGCGCATTCGGAGACTGCGCCGGCCTGATAAGCATAACAATAGGTGCAGGTGTAACAATAGGAGATAATTTGCTGGTTTTTGAAAATAATAATTTCCGTGACGCATATGAAGCTGAAGGCGGAGGCGCCGGTACCTATACCGGAACCATGAACGGAACATGGACCAAAATAATCAATGTAACCGGAGTAACCCTTGATATAACGGCCTTGACCCTAAGCATAGGCGGAGCAGAAGGTACCTTGACAGCGACTGTAGCCCCGGATGATGCGACAGACAAATCAATAACCTGGTCATCATCTGATGAATCTGTAGCAACCGTCGATAATGGAACGGTAACTCCACATGCCGCAGGAACAGCAACAATCACAGTTGAGACGACCGATGGCGGAAAAACGGCAGCCTGCACGGTAATAGTTGAGTCATCAGAAGACGATTTTACTTTCAATGAGGAAACAAATACAATTACAGGTTATACCGGAAGTGGCGGGGTTGTTGTGATTCCGTCAACCATTAACGGCTTTGAAGCTAAAATAATTGGCGACAGTGCATTTAGCGGGTGTGCCGGTCTGACAAGCATAATACTCCCCGATAGCCTGACCAGTATCGTTTATTATGCGTTTGGGGAATGTGAGGGACTGACGGACATAGAGATTTCTGGCAGTGTGACCGACATAGGGGATAGAGTGTTTTATGGGTGTACTGCACTAAAATCAATCAACGTTGATGGGTCGAATACCGTATACTCAAGTGTAAACGGGGTCTTATACAATAAGGAAAAGACCACATTAATAACCTATCCTGCAGGAGCAGATGATTATTATGAAATTCCAGAAGGTGTGACCGATATAGGTGACAGTGCGTTCGATGGGTGCACCGGTCTGACAAGCGTAACAATTCCAAGCGGCGCAACCGGCATAGGGGGATATGCGTTTTGTGGCTGCATCGGCTTGACAGGCGTAACACTTCCCGATAGCGTGACTGACATAGGAATGGGCGCATTCGAGGGTTGTACCGGCCTGGAAAGCATAAAACTTTCCGATAAAGTGACTGTCATAGGAGAGGGCGCATTCAGAGACTGTACCGGCATGAAAAGTATAACAATTCCCAATGGAGTATCCAGCATAAGTGCGTATATGTTTTATGGCTGCAACAGTTTGACAAGCATAACAATCTCCGATAATGTGACTGTAATTGAAACGAGAGCTTTTGAAGGTTGTACCGAGCTGACAAGCGTAACACTCCCCGGTATACTGGCCAGTATCAATGAGTGTGCGTTTTTAAATTGTATCGGCTTGACAAGCGTAACAATTCCAAACGGCGTGATCGACATAGGCGATTCTGCGTTTTATGGCTGTACCGGCCTGGCAAGCATAACAATAGGCGAAGATGTAGAAATAGGATATTATTTGCTGACTGATGATGATAATTTCTATGACGCATATACTGCCGGAGGCACCGGTATTTATGAAAAGCTGGAGGATGGTTCATGGAGTAAGGTCGTGGAATAAGAAGGGGAACTGTGGATAATATAACAGCAAGAGTAATAATCGTATTTATTGTATCAGATAACTAATGAGGATATTAGCCTGTATATGAGAATAGGATATGCGTGTTTAACCATTGGAGTACCGGATACGGGCATAAAAAGCTGTATAATGAAGAATGCAAGCGAGGCTAAGCTGCTTGAGCTGATTTCACATAATTTAGACTCACTTGAAAATATTATCGATTATAACATCGAAAATAATATACGTCTTTTTAGAATTAGTTCTGATTTAATACCGTTTGGTTCAAGCGCTATAAACAAAATTCCATGGTGGGATTTATTTCGGGCTGAATTTTTAAGGATCGGTCAAAGAATCAAAGATAACGGCATCAGAGTTTCGATGCACCCCGGCCAGTATACCGTAATAAATTCTCCCAATGAAGTTGTTGTGAACAGGGCAATTGATGATTTGGAGTACCATTCCAAAGTATTAGACAGTCTTGGCGTGGGAAAAGAGCATAAAATCATTTTGCATATCGGTGGAGTTTATAATGATAAAAAATCATCTGTAAGCCGGTTCGTAACAAGTTTTTGCAATTTGCCCATTTTTATAAGAGACAGAATTGTTCTTGAGAATGACGATAAATCCTATAATATATGTGATGCGTTGGAAATAAGTGCAGTTTTGGATGTACCCGTTGTATTTGACAATCTTCATAATGAAATAAATCCCTGCGACCTGGAAAAAAGTGACGCTTTCTGGATTAATGAATGCAAGAAAACATGGAAGGAAGATGACGGAATTCAAAAAATTCACTATTCACAGCAGGATCCCGCTAAAAGATCCGGTTCGCATTCCGACAGTATCTTCTTGGATAAGTTTTTGGTTTTTTATAATAGTCTTGAAAGAGATGATATAGATATTATGCTTGAAGTAAAGGATAAAAATTTGTCGGCGGTAAATTGTATAAGCAGCCTTTCACTGGAAGACACTAAATAGCAGTTGTTAAAAAGGGGTGATCTGATGAAGCTGTTTATGCCTCAACGAGTAATATTTGAACCTTCCAGTCTCGAATATCCATTGGGGAAGGAAATCTATAATTTTCTCCAAAATAAACCTGTAGAAATAATCAAGGCTACTGCAAGAAATGCAGCACGGTTTATTCCGGGTAAAACACCTGCTGAGAAATATGCCAATTCCAAGAGAACTATTCTAATTACAATAAACAAAAGCAATAAGCTTGATGTTTGCAGGCCTTCTGCGGATTACCAGTTTTCTTTTGTGAGTAATTGTCCCGGAAACTGTGAATATTGTTATCTGCAGACTACTCAAGGCGCCAAGCCTTATATAAAGGTTTTCGTAAATCTGGAAGATATTTTTAGCATAATAGAAGACCACATAAAGCTAAAAAAAGATGCGGTTACTACTTTTGAGGCTGCAAGCCTGGGAGATCCTCTTGCATTAGAGCATATTACGAGAAGTCTTGCAAAGACTATTGAGTTTTTCGCCGGGCTTGAAAACGGAAGACTCAGGGTAGTCACAAAATATAGTAATGTTGATTCTCTTTTAAAGCTGGAGCATAACGAACACACACATTTTAGAATAAGTATAAATTCCAGCTATGTTCTTGAAAATTTCGAACATAATACCGGAACCCTGGATGAGAGGATAGAGGCCATAGTTAAGCTTGCAGATGCCGGTTATCCTATTGGCTTTATTGTAGCCCCGATAATGGTATATGATCGCTGGAAGGAAGAGTATGCTTTGCTCTTTGATAAATTGGAAAACCGTTTGGGTACCGAGCTTTGTCGGAAAGAATTAGTATTTGAGTTGATTCAGCATAGATTTACAGCTGTTGCGAAAGAGCTTATTCTTCAGCGGTTTCCCAAAACAAAGCTGGATATGGAAGAGGAAAACAGAGCACTCAAATGGGGAAGATTTGGAAGGTTTAAATATGTATACAACAAGGAACAGGCAAACGAAATAAAAGAATACTTATCAGCTTTGATTACTGACAGATTTCCAAAATCAGAGATTAAATATTTCACGTAAAGGATTAGCATCAATTAAGATCTTGCTATTTCTCCCGGGTATTGTCATTTTATTCTATATGCTGTAGAATAATCGAAAGACATACAAAAGGGGAGATATAATGAGAAAAACAACCATTGCAATGATGATTTCCGGTATAATGCTCATACTGCCTGCGTGCTCGATCCAGACGGATTTGGACATGCCGCAGACATCAAACGATACAGCCTCTGCCGCGATCTCATCTGAGGTTTCGCTGGAGACTGATCAAGCTGACAGTACTCAACAAGCTGACAGTACTGATCCGGCTAAAAGTACTGATCCAGCTAAAAGTACTGTTACGGAACAAAACTGGTCAGCCGGGCTTTTTCTTGAATTCGAGGGTGCCCATGGGATAGTCTTTGATGGCAAAGGGAACATGTTCATCGGGAAAAAAACCCAGGAAATATACAAGGTTACTCCGGATGCCCAAATCTCTCTATTTTTGACGGTTGATTCACTTACAGAAAAGACAGACAAGACAAAAATATGGAGCATGCATATGGGCCCGGGCGGATACATATATGCCGCAGCCGGTGATCGGATACTGAAGATTAATGACGAAGGTTCAGCCGAAACCTTTATATTAGACGATTTTGCAGGTGAATGGGGTGCCTGTGACCTTACCTTTGATCCAGAAGGGAACCTGTATGTCGTTCATGACAAAATGGTGGAAAAATACGGCATTGTACCGGGAAAAAAACCGGAAAAGACCACTTTGCTTGACGGCCGGACAGGTTATCCGCTGTTCAGGGCGGTTGTCGGCATCTGTTTTGATAAGGAGTTCAAGGCATTATATGTGAGCGATGTATTTGGAAACAAGGTGGCAAAATGCACACTGAATGAAGCCGCAACAATCGGAGACATCACAGAATATGCGCCGCTGGGATCTGCGGAGTATATGGCGTCGGATAATGACGGCAATATTTATGTAGCACTGCCTGCTAAGAACAGACTTGTACGGATTGATTCGGACGGCATGCAATCGTTCATCACCGCTGACAATCTCTTAAAGGAACCGACGACCCTTGCATTCGGTAAGGACGGATTCGAAACCGGATCACTCTATGTCACGGCCAAGGGTGGGGTGTTTCGCGTCCCAATAGAAGAGTGAGGTGCACCATCAGCCTTGTCTTTCGCTATAATATCGCTGTGCCAGTGTCTTCCAATCCTGCATAAACTGCGCAAGCAGGTTAGGCCTTCTTCTGACAGCTAGCGGGTGATAGGAAACTGTAGTGGGAATTTCCCTGACATTATGCCATATGCCCCTTAGATTCTTCACTTCGGCATCCATATTGCCGAAAAACCATTGCACGGCTATATTGCCCATACAAAGGGCAAAATTGGGCTTTTGCAGCTGGATTTGTTGAATAAGATGTACCATGCATGTGCTCCGGGCTGTTTCTTTATCGTAACGGCGAACTGGGCGGCATTTTAAGATATAGGTTATATATAGATCCTCCATTTTAAGCCCGGCTTCAAAAGCTGCCAACTGAAGTGTCTGCCTGGAGCCGCAAACAAAAGGATCTCCTTCTTTATCCTCACGCGCTCCAGGATTATCAAGCAAAACAATAATTGGGGCATGAAGGTTTCCTTCACCCCAAATAACTCTGGCCCTTTGCTTGTGTAATTCACATTTCTGACAGTTTATTGCTTCGGGTGGCGCTTCTGCCTCCGGAAAGAGGATAGGCGAAAAGTCTGATTTCATACTTTTATCCATTTCAAAAAATATTTTACTTTGCTGAGCTAATTAATTATAGGATGCCTAATAAATCATGATTCATAAGTATATTGAGTATAACAATTTATTGACGTGGGAAATATATAGTAAATTGGAATACAGCCCCATATCCTGAATTGCTTTGGAATCGGGCAGGTTGCGGAGGGAATTGCGCTGGACACTACAATTGCTGTAGGAAAAAGTATTATTAGAATAGATGCTAAAGATAAAGTTGCCGGAAGAGTAAAATTTAATAATGATGTAATTATACCTGGTATTTTGCATGCTAAAATGGTCATAAGTCAATATGCCCATGCCAATATAAAGAGTATTAATTTTTCACAAGCCAGTATGGCGCCTGGTGTCCAGGCAGTGATAACGGGTGATTATGCCGGTGGCATTTTAACCGGAACATTTGTGGAGGATCGTCCGCCTATTGCTATCGGGAAGGTCAGATACTTCGGGGAACCGATCGCAGTAGTTGTAGCAAATAGCGAGTTGGAAGCTGCAAGAGCTGCTGAAATGATAAAGGTAGAATATGAGCCCCTGCCTGTAATAAATTCCCCCGGAGAAGCAATAAAGCCAAATGCGGAATTAGTTCATAATGGCTTGGGAGATTACAGGAGAATAAAAGAATGCTTCCCGGTGCCTGGAACGAATATCGCCAACCACGTTAAAATAAGGAAAGGGGATATGGCGAAGGGATGGGCAGAGAGCGAGGTTATTGTCGAAGCAAGCTTTTTTCTTCCCCAGGCTGATCATGTGGCCTTGGAAACGCGTTCAGTGCGGGCGGAAATTAAAGAGGATGGGCGTGTTGTCGTTTATTCACCCTCCCAGGCTCCCTATATTATTAGAAAGAAATTAAGCCGCCATTTTGGTTTTGATACAGGAAAAATCACTGTTCATACACCGGCGGTAGGTGGTGCTTTCGGAGGAAAAGCTGCAGTCCAGCTTGAAATGATTGCCTACCTTGCTTCTAAAGCAGTTGGAGGAAGGGAGGTAGTTATAGCAAATTCCAGGGAGGAAGACATGATAAGCTCCCCTTGCCGTATAGGCCTTGAAGCCAAGGTAAAGCTCGGGGCAACAAAGGCGGGCAAGATCAAAGCAGCAGAAATTACTTATTTAGTTGACTGCGGTGCATATTCCGATATGGGGGCTGTTATATCAAAATCAATCGCGTCTGATTGTACCGGTCCGTACGATATTGAAAATGTATGGTGTGACTCACTGTGTGTTTATACAAACCATCCATATGCAACATCATATAGAGGCTTTGGACATTCGGAATTTACAGTTGCCATTGAAAGGACGATGGATAAATTAGCTGATACACTTGGAATTGATAAGCTGGAATTAAGGGTAGTAAACGCGATTACACCAGGCAAAACGACACCTACACAGTCTGAGCTGACCGAAAGCAATGTCGGAAATCTCACAGAATGCATAAAGAAACTTAAAGATCTGATAAAGTGGAGTGAGGGGCAGAGGATAGAAATCGGAAACAATAAGGTGAGGGCAAAAGGTGCGGCCTGTTTCTGGAAAACTTCAAGTACTCCTCCGGATGCCGTGTCGGGGGCCGTTATTACTTTTACCCCGGACGGATATGCAAACTTGAGTGTCGGGGCAGTCGAGCTTGGACAGGGATCAAAAACGGTTCTGGCTCAAATACTGGCTGAGAAATTAAGGATGGATGTAGATAGGATTAACGTTTCTTTGGAGGTAAATACCCAGGATCATCCGGAGCACTGGAAAACGGTTGCAAGCAGCACAAGTTATATGGCGGGTAATGCAATCATCGCTGCAGCTGATGATATAATCAAGCAGCTTAAGGACATTTCAGCTGTTGTTCTAAGGTCTTCTCCTGAAGATCTTGAGGTAGAGGGAGGAAAAGTATTTTTAAAGAGCGACCCACAGAAGTATCTAGATATAACTGAAGTCATACATGGTTATAAATATCCTAACGGAAACTCCATAGGCGGGCAGGTTATCGGCCGTGGTAGTTTCATTATGAAGCATTTAAGCGGTATGGATAAAGAAACGGGAAAGGGCGATCCAGGTCCGCTTTGGACGGTTGGCGCACAGGCTGTTGAAGTAGAGTTCGACACAAGAGAATATACCTATGGGATTGTTAAAGCTGCTTCAGTAATAGATGCCGGGAAAGTCATAAATCCTGCGACTGCAAAAGGAGTTACCATGGGTGGAATGTCCATGGGGCTTAGCCTGGCAAGCAGGGAAGCATTTTTATATAACGAAAACGGTGTTGTGTTAAATAACAACCTACGTACCTATAAACCAATACGCTCCAGTGAGGAACCGGAATTTCTGGTGGAATTTGTTGAAACACCTGAGATTGATGGGCCCTATGGAGCGCGAGGCTTTGGCGAGCATGGGCTTATTGGTATGCCGGGAGCCCTGATTAACAGTCTTTCATCGGCGGCGCAGGCTGACCTGAATAAATTACCGTTAATACCGGAGCTCATATGGAAAGCAAAGACTGGGAGGGCACAATGATAACCTTTGATTTTGGTTATTACAAACCCGATACGATAGTAGAGGCCATAAAAGTCTATAAGGAATTAACCGGTCACGGCAAAAAAGTCATATATTATGCCGGCGGGACCGAGATAATCACTATGGCAAGAGTCAACCAAATACGTTTTGATGCCGTAATCGATATAAAAGGAATTCCCGAATGTAATGTACTTGAGTTTCAGGGAGATAAGCTTATAATCGGTGCTGCCATAAGCTTGACTAAAATCTCCGATTCGGGTCTTTTTCCGCTATTGGGCGCTGTCTGCCGGAGAGCAGCCGATCATACAGCACGCGATAAGATAACGCTAGGCGGCAATATTTGCGGCAAGACATCCTACAAGGAGGCAATCCTTCCGCTGTTAGTGTCAGAAAGCGAAGTTATGATTTCCGGTGAATCTAACATGAAAAAATCGACACTTGCTAAAATCTTTCGTAACGAATTAATGCTTAAAAGCGGGGAATTCCTGGTTCAGGCAGCCATTGACAAGAGTTACACAGCCATGCCTTACGATAATATTAAAAAGACAAGGCAGGAAAAGATGGGTTATCCATTGATTACGGTAGCAGCAGTAATGGCGGACAAGCAGATTAAAATCGCCTTTAGTGGTGTATGTAGCTTCCCATTCAGGACGCGTGAGATTGAAGATGAATTAAATAATAGGACTATTTCGCTTGAAGAGAGAATAAACAATACAATGAAGCATCTTCCGGCTCCTTTGCTGGGCGACATGCTTGGTTCAGCGGGATACAGGGACTTTGTAATGCGTAATGTATTAAGTGAGACATGCGAGAAGCTTGGAGGACTGAAATGATGATGGAGATACGTGGCAAAAGCATTATTGACATCTATATTAATGGCAATATGAAAAGCGCCGGCGTAAGACCTGCGGATACACTTTTGTATATCCTCCGTGAACAGCTTGGGCTGACAGGCGCCAAGAACGGCTGCGAGAATGGGGACTGTGATGCGTGTACCGTTCTTGTAGATGGCTGGCCTGTCAAAGCCTGTCTGATGCTTGCTGTGGAAGCAATAGGCCATAATATAACAACAATAGAGGGATTAATAAATACTCCCATCCAAAATGCTTTTATTGAGAAATTTGCTGTTCAGTGTGGTTATTGTACCCCTGGAATGATTATGAATTGCCATGCTCTTATCAGCATCTACCCGGATGCTGATGATGAGGTCATAGAGGAATGGCTCGAATCCAATATTTGCAGATGTACCGGATATCAAGAGATACGAGAGTCTGTTAAGTCTGTTTTATATTCTATTTCAGGGAGGGCTGTGCGATGAATAAGAATATCGGCGTCATCATATTCTGGGGCGGAGTCTGGGGGCTAGTTGAAGCAACACTCGGATATATTTTACATCAGTTTTCACTAAGCATTGGATGGCTGCTTTGGTTTCCTTTGGCATTTTACTTTATGAATAAGGTTTATAAGCGGACTAAAAGCCCCGGCTCAATTTTGTGTGTTTCGTTTACCGCAGCTTTAATCAAGCTGATTGATTTTTTACTGCCGACAAGAATAGACAGGATTATTAATCCGGCAGTTTCTATTTTGTTGGAGGGGTTAATCGTATTTGTCATATTTAAAGTAATTGAGCAGAAGAATGATTTTTTCAGGTTCAAATACTTGGAGATTTTGGCGGCAAGCATTGGCTGGAGATTACTATATATTGCCTACATTCTACTTATGCCTGAATACTTTTTTAGTATATCGCCTTTACGCGCAGCAGATCCGTTTTTAAGGTTTTTCATCCTTGGAAGCATCACGAATAGCTTTATTATATATGCATATATAAAGATAACAGAAAGGATTAACGAAAGAGAAGTGAAAGAAAAACAAGTGAAGGAAGTAGGCTGGTTTAGCCGGGCATTGCTTTCCTTTTCTATGTTAGCATTGGCAGTTTATGTCCAATGGGCATTATAGAATGGCTGGAATTGAAGGAATAGTTTTAGCTGCAGGATTCTCGAGCAGAATGAAGACTCATAAAATGCTGCTGAAACTAAACGGTAAAACTCTCATTGAGCACTGTATCGAGAATATGTATAATACATGTTCAAGGATTATTGTTGTGGGAGGGCACAGGGCTGATGATATCAAGCCTCTTTTGATCAAATACAAAAAGGCGGAACTGGTACTCAACCGGAACTACATAAACGGTATGTTTAGTTCAGTAAAAACAGGGTTGTCGCTTATAAAGGGAGAACGCTTTTTTCTTACCCCCGGTGATTATCCGGCGATTAATGAAAATGTTTATGAGCGCTTGTTAAGGGAGGATGGGGAAATTATTATCCCCACTTACAAAGGCGAAAAGGGGCATCCGGTACTTATGAAGGGTTACCTGGCCGGGGAGGTACTCAAGAACATTCAGTATTCTAATTTAAGGCAGTTTATTAATGCTAAAGGGTTTACAAAAGCAGAGGTTCAGGAAAAGGGCGTATTAATGGACGTAGACACTACCGAAGATTATTACATGGTTTGCAGATATTTAGCACAGAAACAAGGTTTAGCGGGATTATCTTAACCTCTGTATAGTTGAGGCAATGTTCTATGGAAGATAGCAGACGGGCATTCATAAATATAATAACGGGTGGAATAAACACGGGAAAGACCAAAAAGCTTTTGTCAACATACCACGAAATTGGTCAGGGTGATGGTTTTATAATTTTTAAGGTATTTGATGGGGGCTTATATATTGGGCAAAGGATAATGAGGCTATCTACAAGTGAGAGCGAAAATTTTTCCTTTAAGGAGGGTTTTATCCCGATCAACTGGGATGAGGAATATCGCTATGATGTATACAGCTTCTCAAAAAAAGGCTTGATGTTTGCTCACAAAACGATTTCAGATATTTTAGAAAGAGGGATTGATCCGGTATTTATTGATGAAATAGGGCCTTTGGAGCTGCAGAAAAAAGGATTTTTCAATATCTTCAGAGCCCTGATAAAGATGGAAAAGGATATTTATGTTACGGTAAGAAGCTCCTGTGTAGAAAACGTCATTAAAGAATTCAAGATAGGAAAATATAAAATGATAATGGATTAAAGAGCATATATATCTTATTGATTAGGCTGCTTTAAGTATTTAAGCCTGTCATTGTTTTCTTTTCGTGATAAATAGAGCAGAATAAATTTTACTGGCGCCTATTGACTTTTAATCACAGGTTCAGTACAATATGAATGAATAGATTGCAATTCATTCATAGGAGCGTAGATTGTGGAGGATAAAAAAACAATAATATATGATAGTGCAAAAGCACTGTTCAGCAAAAAAGGATTTAAGGATACAAACATCTCAGAAATCACACAAAAGTCGGGTATGGCGGTAGGTACATTTTATAAATACTATCCTTCGAAAGAAAAACTGTTTATGGACATTTTTTTAGATGAGAATGCCAGCCTGAAAAGGCAGTGCCTGCAGTCCCTTGATTTAACCAAGAGTCCTTTGGAAGTTATTATACAAATGCTTGCTTTGAATGCCGAAGGATTAAACGCTAATCCAATTCTGCGAGAATGGAATAACAAAGCTGTTTCTTCAAAAATTGAACAGCTCTATCGCGAGGAGAATGGAATTCAGGTCGTTGACTTTCTTTATGACAGTTTCCATGAGCTTGTAAAAGAGTGGCAAAACCAGGGTAAAATGCGAAAGGATATTGACAGCAAAATGATAATGATGATTTTTGCAGCTATCGTCAATGTCGATACCCATAAAGAAGAAATTGGGTTTGAATATTTCCCTCAGCTTTTATTTAAGATGACGGAGCTAATTGTGAAAGGACTGACGGACTGCTCAGTATAAAGAGCAGTTTTTTCAAGGCATCATGTGAACGAATAATTGTGAGTTCATTCACAGAGCATATGAAAGGAGGGAAAATACTGCAATATGCAGATGTAGAGGACAACATATTTAGTTTGGATACGGATATTTCATTTCGAATACATGGCGAGAATGCAGAGCAGGCTTTTAGCAGAGTGAAGGCTGAGCTTTTCCGGCTGGAAAAGAAGCTGAGCCGCTTTATACGGGACAGTGAGGTCAGCAGAATCAATCAGTTTGCCGGGAAAGCTTCTGTAGCTATCAGCTCCGAGACATGTGAGGTTCTGTCCGCTGCAATTCGTTTGTCGGAGATTTCCGGCGGACTTTTTGATATTACGATAACACCTTTGCTGGACCTGTGGGACTATAAGCATTCATTTCATGTGCCGGAGGATGGTGAAATCCAAAGAACCCTGGCTTTTGTCAATTTCCGCGATCTGCTCGTGAATTCAAATGAGAAATCAGCAACTCTGCGTAAAGAGGGTCAGTCCATTGATTTAGGCGGTATCGGTAAAGGCTATGCCAGTGACCGTTGTATTAAAATACTTCAGGACAGCGGCATTTCCTCTGCTTTCATCAATATTGGCGGAAATGTATCAACTCTTGGAAATAAGCCGGAAGGATCCCCATGGAGAGTTGGTATCCGGCATCCCAGACAGGAAAACAGCTTGCTCGGCGCAGTAAGGGTAACCGGTAAGGCAGTGGTTACCTCCGGTGATTATGAACGATATTTTATGGATCTTGATGGAAATAGAAGGCATCATATCCTGAATCCTTTCACAGGCTATCCTGCAGACTCCGGTTTGATCAGCGTTTCTGTTATATGTGACAGCGCAATCGTTGGGGATGCTTTATCTACGGCGATCTTTGCAGGCGGTATTGAAAAGGGAATGGGATATATGGCATATTTTCCCGGAGCAGAAGCAATACTGGTTGACAAGCTTCAACAGGTTTATATTACGAAAGGTATAAAAGAAAGCTTCCAAGCTGTTGAAGGAGTTAATGCTTGGACAATATGAAAGGGGTAGGCAAAATGAGTAGATCAGATAAGAGAAAGGGGAAGTCAAAAATGTGGATTATTATTATTGTTGTTGCAATCTTAGGAGTCGCAGCGCTCGGAGGAATTCTCGGTGATGCGCCAGGACGGAACGAAATCAAGGATTTAACTTTTTCGGATGTTGAATTTAAAAACCTTCGCGACGGGACATTTGTTGGTGAATATAAAGGTACAAAGTCTCATTTAAGAGATACAAAGGTCGAAATAACAGTATCAGAAGGCGAGATTACAGATATCAAAATATTGAAGGGCGCAGTGGACGAAGGTGGGAAGCCGGCGAAACTTACAGGTGGACGCGGTGTTGATGATTTATTTCGCAATGCAGTTCAATCGCAGACGCTTGAGGTAGACGTGATAAGTGGCGCCACCATTACCTCAAAAGCGCATCTGAAAGCGCTTGAAAAAGCACTTGAGCAGGCACAGCCGATAAAATAACAAGTCGCTCTTTTAGTGATGAACCCAAAGACAAAGTAAACATATAATGCTATACTGTATGTACGGATAAAACAATCCGACACCCTGTTCGGCTGACCACCGGGCACACAATAGGAGTAATATGTAATGAACTTTGATATTGAATTAGTGGGTAAGATAGGATCAATGGCTTTGATCCGCGAGGCTGAGCATGATATTGATTATAACGTTTTCAGCCGCATTGGCAGCGAGCTGCATCCCGGGATGATCTGGGTCAGTTCCGGAGCGGTGGAAATAGGACGCCTGGATTATATTAAGCGAACAGGCCGCGAGCTAACGGGCCCTAAAAGCGATATAATGACTGACTATTCGGCTCAGGGACAGGCAATACTGATGGAGGAGTATAGACGCTATATTCCGTCAAAATACTCTGTCCGGCAACTGTTGGTAGAGCATATGCATTTTAATGATCCGGAAAAAAGAGAGCATATCCATCAATTCCTGATGCGTTGTGTAAAGCAGGATGCCGTGCCTATTGTAAATTATAATGATACTGTTAGCTTCGAAGAAAACCGGCGGTGGGAATTAGAGCAGCTTCGCAGCAACGGTCAAAAAGGAATTGTGGAATGTATTGACAACGATGAGACGGCTTCAGTAATTGCTGCATTAGTCCATCCAAAATACTTGCTTATCCTTACTTCCGTCGATGGAATTTACACGGATCCGAAAGATTCATCCACATTAGTTGACAAGGTGGAGGGTAAGGATGCAGACGAGGTTATTGCTCACATTGATGAACTGCAAAACCACTGTTTTGGCGCAAGCCGTGCCGGCGCTGGAGGCGCTAAAACAAAATTGGAATTTATCAAGGAACCGGTCAGGCAAGGAACAACAGTTATGATTGCAAATTCACGATACCGGATTTCAGATGTTCTTTCCGGCAACTGCCCGCGAACTGTTTTTCGAACCAGATGATGTAAAGTATGATAATTAGGTAGAACTCCGTAACTATAAACCTCCTTGGGTCTATTGGGATAAACCTTAATTTTAGTTTATTTCAATAGACCTTTCTTGTCAAGTAACGATCTTTTACCCACAAAGTTTTAAGTTAACATAATCATAAATCATGTTTCATGCTGAAAAAACCATGTTTCATGCAGAGGACAATTTATTCGAGGAAATTTTGATAAATTGATATCGTGGCTTCATTTTCGTAATTGCAGCAAAAAACGAGATTAAAAGTTATTTCTAAGGAGGAACACGAAATGATTAAAAAGCTACTAAGTATGTTTCTTGTGCTGTGCATGGTACTTTCCCTGGTGCCCGCCACGGCCTTTGCAGCACTTAGTGACGGCAGAGATGCTGTACCGTCATCAAATACAACCCCCTTTACGGATGTAATGGAGACGGACTGGTTCTATGACGCGGTGCGGTATGCCCATGAGAATGGATTTTTCTCGGGTACTTCCGCAACCACATTTGAGCCAAACGGAACGATGACCCGCGGTATGTTTTTAACCGTTTTGGGGCGTATGGCAGGGGTGGACACCGCAAACTACAAAGGTGAATCTACCTTTTCGGATGTGCCGGCTGATGCCTACTATGCCCCCTATGTGGAATGGGCGGCAAAACATGGTATAACATCAGGTGTCGGCGGTGGCAAATTTGCCCCCGATGAACTGATTAATCGCCAGCAGATGGCGGTATTCTTAATACACTATTTTGAGATCTTCGGTGTGAACTATGATACCGGAGCTAATATCACCACGACTCCGGAAGATATTGACAAGGTGGCCCCGTGGGCGAGGGACGCAGTTTTGAAGCTGTGGAAAACCGGTCTGCTCAACGGCGACGGAAAAAGGTTCAATCCCACTGGAAACGCTACCCGTGCACAGGCTGCCACGCTCTGTATGCGCACAGATAAGGCGGTTGAGACTTGGTACAAGGAGCCCGGAGTCGAAGGCGAGCGCGTCAGCGTGGATCCTGGTACTTCGGAAAAGACTGTTGAGGATACCAACCCCTCTTCTGGTGGATCCACAACGCCTGGTGGATCCACAACTCCTGGCGGTTCTACAACCACTTATTACAAGGTGGAATTCATGCTGGGCGGCGGGAGCGACCCTGATGTCACCCTGCCGGAGACCAAAACCTACCCTGCTGGTACTAAAATCACCACCCTTCCCACTCCCTATCAGCAAAACGGAATATTCCTGGGCTGGTATTATGACGATACCATGACGCAAGCTGTGGAGAGCGGCGACACCGTGGCCAGAAACATGACCCTTTATGCCAAAATGGCCGATAGTGCCACCATGCTCTCTGAGGGCGGAACCCCGGACTATGTCAGTTCGACTGACATTGATGTGAGTAAGGGCTTTACCATCCAGCTGTCTGCGAATGCGGACATAGATGATATTAAGGTCACTAACATCTCCAACGGCAACGAGGATGTGACCTCATCCGTGACCGTCTCCAACGGCGAGGTCAGCGGTACTTGGAAGGCCGGTCAGACCTATCAGCTGGAGGTTCTGGACAGCGGCATCAACATTTACTTCAATGGTGAGATGCAGAATTCTGCCATCCGCTACTATAACTTCACCACCGCCAAGGACCCTGTACTGAATTTGAAGCTTAATAATGATCTGACATACATCTCAGCGAAAAACGTTCAGATGCAGACAAATACCTCATCGGGTCTGTATTCCGGCGTACTGCAGAACGGTCGCAGCACGCTCACCGCAAACACAGACTCCGGCAGCTTTACATACACAGAGGCCGATCTCGCTGTAGGCGACACTGTAGTCATCTATTCGGGCGATACAGCGCCGAACACCCTGACCGATGCTGCTGCTGACAGCGGTGATGTGACCTATGTGACCATCACGAAGAAAGAAGACAACAAGTACTACTTCAAGGTCGCTGAGGCGGAGGATGTGCTGTTCACCCCAGATGTCTTGCCGGTGAGCACCGCTGCGGACAAGGTTGCCAATGACGGTTATAGGCTAACGGTGGACGCCGCGGCACTGGATTTCACTGACGACCAATATGCTGACCTTGGTCTGGACTCCCAGACCACTGTAGATGAAGGTGATTTTATCGGCTTTTACACCGGTACCTACGGAGACGAGAGTAATCCAGCCAAATCGGTGACCGAGTATGCTAGAATAACCGGCGTGGTTTGGAGTGATGATAAATCCACCTGCACCATTGACTATGTACTGGTGGATGATATATCTGTTGTTCTGGCTGCCATGGACGCCTATGGCTCCAGGAATCAGGAAATCGAACTCACCGGCTCAGAAAAAGAACGTATTGAAGACGAAATAGAAAATGAGGCAATAGAGAGCGGCTTTGCCGCAGAGGCCGCCCAGTATCTGGCGGCGCTGGCTCTGGAGACCGACGGCTTCCAGACCCTGCGTGATGATATGGATCTGCAGAGCTATTCCTTTACCATGGAGGACGGTTCCCCCCTGTCAGAGGGTGACATGGTCCTGATGGACGGCAGCAAAGTGTCCATTGAGGGCTTGAAAGTTAACGCAAATATTAACAGAGACCTGTCGCATTTTAAGGGCTCCACCGGCTTGAGGGCGGCGCTGAACCTGTCCTTCAAGGTCATTGTCGGCTCTGAAAGCGACAAGCATATTGAAATCACCGTGCAAGCCATTTTCGAGCAGGAAGTGCTGCTGGATCTGAATGTCAGCGGAGAAGCTATATGGAAATGGGCATGGATATTCCCATACATTTATGATTACCGCATCAACGCCAACATTGATGTGGGTACCTATACTGGTGTAGGCATCACTGCCACTGCCCTGTCCAAAGCCGGCGGCGAGGAGTGGGAGTGGGACGAGTACGATGATATCGAAAATATCGGCAAACAGATCAAGGAATTGATGGAGGAGAAGGAAAAGTTCCTGGGAGAGGAAGTGGACACCGTGGGCGGTGGTCTGGCGGAGAAATACGCCAGAATGCTGGAAAACGAGTCCGACTGGGTGGAATTGTTCAACGTCAACCTCTTTAAGCAGGAGAGTCGACTTTTGTTAGGTGTGCTGGTGTTTGGTGTGAGCGTGGACTTTGTGGTCTCTGCCAACATGAATATCACCATTGGCATGTCCTTTGAATATGCCAACGCCAAGCGCTATAACTTCTCCCTGCTTCTGTTCCACAAGCAGAGCACCAGCGACACTATAGATCTGGAGCCGGAGCATTATCAGTTCGACTTCTATGTCATGGGTACACTGGGTATTCGGGCAGGTATTCGACTTACGGTGTATGCAGGCCTGTTTCACAAGGACTTCGCCTGTATTGGCATTACAGCCGAGGCAGGGGCCTACGCCCAGCTATGGGGATATTTCTACTACAGTCTCTATTGGGATGCCGACACAAATGTGAAGGACAGTTCTTACTCCGGTGCAATGCTGGTGGAGATAGGTATTTATCTTGATATCAAATTCTTGGCCTCGGTTTTTGGTGGGACCTTTGCTTATAATCCCACCATCTATGAAAAGACCTGGCCTCTGTGGTCGGCCGGCAGCAGCGAGAATGTGCTGGACTTTGCTTATAAACAAGAAGATGCTCCCGAAGTGGAGTGGTTATCCGTCAAGACCCTTGTTCTGCCGGATGACCTGTTTAAAATGAAACATATGGATCTGACCTCCGGCGAAACGGATGAAAAGGCTTATGCCGACGACAATTTCACCATCAACTTTTCCAACCCGGCGTTTTCTTATAACAAGAGTACCAATACCCTGACGGTCGCACCCTATGACGGCAATACGGAAGAGTTTGGTGAGATGACGCTGATCTGGAACCACGCACCGCTGACATTCACATCCAAGCCAATCAGCCGAGTCATTCCCGTCAGCTGGTCCGACCCCACCGGCGGCTACTACATTGAGTTCAACTCAAATGGCGGAAGCATGGTCAAGATGATCTATAAGGCGGCAGGAGGCAGCGTTGAGAGGCCTGATGATCCCGTTAAGCAGGGTTATGACTTCGGCGGATGGTACACCGATATGTCCTGGACCACAGCCTATACATTCCCGGCTGCAATGCCAGAATACAATACCACCATTTTCGCCAAGTGGAATCCACGCAACGATACAAAGTACACCGTGGAGCACTACCAGCAGAACCTTGGTGATAATAATTATACTCTTAAGGATACCGAAGAGAAAAACGACGGCACCACGGATGCTCAGACCGCAGTCAGCGCAAAGAGTTATGTGGGCTTTACGCCAAAGGCTGTGGAGCAGCAGAAGGTTCTGCCCGATGGGTCCACCGTTGTAAAGGTCTATTATGACCGTAACTTTTACACCGCATCCTTCACCTATGGTGAGCACACCGGAAGTGACCCCGCAGCGGAGGACTATAATGCCCCTATTACCTACACGAAGAAATTCGGTTCTACCATCTACGCGCCCACCCTGGCTCTTGGCGGCTACTTCTTCGACGGGTTTGAGGGCGCTGGTGATAGCATAACCCTGATGGGGAATGTGTCCTATGCCGCCAAATGGACGCCAGACCCCAACACCCCTTACCGGGTAGAGCACTACATTCAGCGCACCAGCGGCGATGGCTACGTTCTGCCAGGTAATAATGCCATCCGGAGTGCGACAGGAACAACGGGCAGAGTTATTGATTTTAGCGATATGAAGCTTACGGATCCTGGTCTTAACTACCTCTATGCCAAGGTGAACGGCGAGCAGACCATGGAACCCAAGATTTCCGCCGACGGAAAAACTGTTGTGAAGCTGTACTACGACCGAAAATCATTCACCTTTACCTGCAAGAAAGGGACTCAGACGATTGGTGCTCCGCAGAACCTCCGCTACGGTGTGGTACTGCAGTCATCCAATGCTCCTGATCAGGAAGGTTATCAGTTCGTTGGCTGGTATACTGACGAGGCCTGCACCGCGGGGAATGAATTTTCCTTTGATAACAGTCCCACCATGCCGGCGGCCGATCTGACCCTCTATGCCAAAATGGAGGCCAAGGCGCGCAGTTATACCGTCAACCACTATGTGATGGGGACGAATGGTCAGTATCCTGGCGAGCCCACTGCCACCGATGCGAACCAGCCATCCCACACTGATGCTACGCTGACACTGGCAGATCTGATCAAGAATGATCTGCTGGTACCGAACGGCATCGTTTACAAGGAGGGCAAGGTGGGCAGCGGCAGTGCCGTTAGCTCCTATCAGATTCCCCCTAGCGGTGATGTGATTATTAACCTCTATTATGAGCGGAAGCAGCATACCCTCCGTTGGAACTTCAATGAAGGCATGCCAAGCGGTGACTACACTGCGGAGGGAAGCGTTTACTATGGCGCTGACATCATAGCCCCCACGTTGGTAAAACAGGGCTACCAGTATACCTGGAATGCTGAGCCTACCACCATGCCTGCCCAGGATGTTACTTACACCGCAAACTGGACGGAAAGCGACGGCATTGCCTACAAGGTGGAGTATTATCTGCAAAACGCCGATGACAATGAATACAAGCTGGCTGATACGGTGCCGCTTTCCGGCAGGACAAACGCCCCTGTCACAGCGCCGGAAAAGCAGTACACACACTTCGCCGAGAATACCACCCATGAGGGCCGCCTTGTCTCCGGCAATATTGCGGCAAACGGCTCTCTGGTACTCAAACGGTATTATGATCGCGACCAGATTACCGTTACCTTCAGCGCCGGCGAGGGCGGCACTCTGGGCAGCGACGGTGCCAGCAAGACCTTCCGCTACGACCAGAAATTTGCAGTCACCGTTCCGACCCGAGAGGACTACGCCTTTGCCGGGTGGTACAATGGTGAAACCAAGTTTGAGTCCACCACAGTAACAGAATCGATGAACCTGACCGCCCACTGGACTGCGGGTGCGGTCAACTACACTGTGGAGCACTACATTATGGACACCAACGGCAATTACCCGCTGACGGCAAATTACAGCGCTTCCAAAAGCGGCGTGGTAGATGATACCGTCAAGCTGAGTACCTTGAAGGAGGATAGCTATGAGGTGCCGGGCGGCATTGCCTACAAAGAGGCAAAAGTGGGCGACGGTCCTGCTATTGAAGATGCCACTATCGCAAAAAACATGACGGTGAAGCTGTATTACCAGCGCAGCAAATACGAACTGACCTGGAATTTGGGTGACGGCACAGCCGGAAACACCTACACCCCGACTGGCGAGACCTACTATGATGCTGAGATTGTTGCACCGCAGCCGACTAAGACCGGCTGGACCTACACATGGGATGTGAAGCCTGCTGTGAAAATGCCTGCCCACGCTGTTAGTTACACCGCCAACTGGACGGCCAACAGCTATACCGTGAGC
Source organism: Bacillota bacterium (assembly GCA_023435745.1). GTDB lineage: Bacteria > Bacillota > Clostridia > Acetivibrionales > DTU013 > JAEYRF01. Next base: position 80,716 of record JAEZMD010000018.1, read on the forward strand.
TTCAACGCCAACGGTGGCTCAGGCAGCATGGAGCCACAGGGCTTTACCTATGATGCAGCTCCGACTGCTCTTTCAAAGAACACCTTCACCCGTAAAGGCTATAGCTTCCTGGGGTGGGCTGAGACGTTGAATGGCACAAAGAAGTACGAAGACGAGGGATTGGTTCAAAACCTCAGCAGCATGAAGGACGGAACGGTTACGCTTTACGCTGTTTGGTCAGCTGACAGCTACACCATCTCCTATGTGATGAATGGCGGAACCAACCATGCGAATAATCCGGGTTCCTATACTGTGGAGAGCACAGTCACATTGTCGGATCCAACCCGCAATGGCTATACCTTCAAGGGCTGGTACGCTGAGGCGGACTTCAGTGGTGATTCTGTGACCGGTATTACCAAGGGCAGTACCGGCGCAAGGACCTTCTACGCCAAATGGGAGGAGACGACCTTCAGCATCAGCTATACCCTCACCGGCGGGACAGTTGACGGAACCAATCCCACTTCCTATACCATCAGCAGTGAGGCCATCACACTGATCAATCCCACGAGAACCGGCTACACCTTCGACGGTTGGACGGGAACGGGGCTGAGCGACAAAACAGCGACCGTCACGATCGCGACCGGCAGCACAAACAACCGTACCTATAACGCAAACTGGACGGCGATTGCGTATGCCATCACCTATAATTTGGGTGCTGAGGATGTGACAAACACAGGCAACCCGGCAACCTATACCATCGAGGAGGAAATCACCTTTGCGGAGCCTGAACGCGTCGGCTATGCCTTCGAGGGCTGGTACAGCAACGACCAGTACGACGGCGAAGCGGTAGCCGGCATCGCACAGGGCAGCACCGGGGATATGCAGTTTTATGCCAAATGGTCGCTGAACACAAAGACCATTAATTATGCGGATCCTGACAGCTTTGACGCATCGGTTGTTCTCCCCACGGCATATACGCCAGGTACAGCATTGACCCTACCGAAGGCCAAGCTCACCGACGGCTCTATATTCCTCTACTGGTATACGGATTACAATGCTCCGGAAGATTCCAAAATTACTGAAATTCCGGCAAGCAGCAAAGAAGACTATGTACTCTATGCTAAGGCGCAGTCAACCTCGGCAGAGAACCCCTATGTCATCAGCGACCTTAACGGCCTGAATGAGTTCCGCGACAACGTGAACAGCGGTTTTTGGGATCACGAGTCTCAGTATTTCAAACTGGGCGCAAACATTACGGTGCCAAAGGACTGGACCACCGCCATCGGAACGGAGGAGCATCCTCTCATGGGTGTATTTGATGGCAACAGGAGCAATGGTGTTGCCATAACATATGAAGATTCTACGGCTTATATTGCGAGGAAGCCGGTATTCGGAACCAACAACGGCACCATAAAAAACCTCCTGGTAATGGTGAGGAATCTGTATACTAACAACAGTGATATTGCCGGAATTGCCTTAGTGAATAATAACATTATCCAAAACTGTCATGTAGGGGTTTCCGGTACCACCTTTGACGGTATATACAATATGGAACCGCAATATGTAATTGGAGGCATTGTCGCGGTTAATAGTACGAGCGGTAAAATCATCGATTGCACGGTTGGCAGCAGCCAATACAAGCTCAAACTTACAAACGGATATATGGCCAGAATCAGTTCTAATAATGCTGCAACTGGAGGTATCGCGGGCAGAAATGAAGGCGAAATAACCTATACAGGAGCTGCGGAACTCTATGTGTATATAGACTCATACGCGCATCAAGCGGGCGGCATCGCAGGATTCAGTTCCGGTACCATAGATGGCGGGAATAGAGCCAATGTGGTGGTAAATGTTGAGCTGAAATTGCTGAATGAAAGGATTTATATCGGCGGTATAGCAGGAAACCTGGAGGGCGGTACGATAAAAAATATTACAGCGTCCGGCTCGGTGATCGGCAGCTATGTTGGCGGTATTGTTGGTAGTATGACCGGTGGTTTAATTACACAATGCAAAGTGACCGGGATGACGCTCACTGATAATCAGGGCAGGGCCATGGCTGGTGGAATTGTTGGAAGTAATAATAATCCGGGAACGGGGATTGTGTCGCCTATAAACTACTGTGAGCTGTCGTATGTGACCATTAGCCGCAAACCCGCTAGCCTTTCCTGTGTATCTTCAGGCAGCTATGGTACCGATTCTGGAAACAGGCCTACGAATATTACCATTGGCAGCCAAGTCACAGTGAATGGAGTAACCTACACCACAGATCAAGATACACCGGCACAGTAAACGAAAAAATTCATGCGTTCCTAATCGCACTGCTCCTCGCCTCCGCCGCTTCTGCAGCGGAGGGGGAGCTAGTGCGGATGGCTTAGCAGACCCCCTCGACAAGGACAAGCCTGACCCCTCGACAAGGAGAAGACAATGAAACGAATTTTGATTGTTATCAGTTTACTGACAGCGTTATCCACCTCGACAGCAGCGTTTGCTCAGGATACGCCCAACCCTGTCCGTATTGCAGTCATAGACACCGGTATATCAACCGTCGCCATCGACTCTTCGCGTATTATTGAGGGCTATAACTACATACGCCCGGTAGATGGAACGGAAGATAAAATCGGACATGGAACTGCTATCGCCGGTATCCTTGTCGGCTCTGAAGCAGCTGAAGCAGAAGGCATATGCCCCAATGCTGTTTTGGTACCGCTTGTATATGCTACAAAGGATGAAATGGGTAAAACCATCAAAGGTGATACATCCATGGTTGCACAAGCAATTTATGATGCGGTTGACGTATATACTTGCGACATCATAAATATCAGCTCCGGCTCAACAAGTGATTCTAAGTCTCTCCGCAATGCAGCAGCCTATGCAGAGGAAAAAGGTGTGCTGGTTGTGTCCTCGGCAGGTAACAGTAACCTTTACCGCCCGCAGGATGTCTACTACCCGGGTGCATACGATACCGTGCTTTGTGTCGGTTCCGCTAATTCGGACGGAGCGGTTTCCCCGTTTTCTCAGCGAGGTAATATGATAGACATTTTAGCCCCCGGCAGCAATCTGCAGGTGGTATCTATACGCGCAAAGAAGATTCGAGCTTTTGGCACATCGTATTCCACTGCTTATGTAACCGCAGCAGCAGCAAAGCTGCTTGAGCAAAATCCCGGACTGACACCAGCCGAGCTTCGGAAGATTCTTTGCAGTTTAGCCAGGGATATAGAAGAGCCGGGCTTCGATCCCGATAGCGGTTGGGGAATTCTTTTGTGGGACAAGGGGACAGGTACATTGTCCCAAGTTGGGGCAAAGGGACAACGTGACGGGCGAATTGTGTCAAACTAGAAACTGAGGTGGATAATGAATGGGTTAATTGAAAAAATATGTAAATTAATGTATAATATACTGGGGTGATTATAATGCCAAGATATGCGCGGCGAAAATGTGATACCGGTATATTTCATATAATGCTTAGGGGTATAAATAAACAAACAATTTTTGAAGATGATGAGGATAAGGATAGATTCTTAGATACAATTGAACGTTTTAAGTCAGTAAGTAAATACGAGATTTACGGATTTTGTCTAATGTGCAATCATGTCCATCTGTTGCTAAAAGAAACAGAAGAACCAATTTCTGTTGCAATTAAAAGAATTTGTAGTAGCTATGTATACTGGTATAATCGGAAGTATGAGAGATGTGGACACTTATTTCAAGAACGGTATAAAAGTGAGACAGTAGAAAATAATGCTTACTTGATGACTGTGCTAAGGTATATTCATCAAAACCCGGTAAAGGCGGGTTTGTCCAGAAGTGTTCGTGATTATATGTGGAGTAGTTATAATGAGTACATAAGGAAACCTTCTGTAACGGATACAGGCTTTGTTTTGCAATTGTATTCTGATAACAGTAAAAAAGCAGTGGATCTTTTAATTACACACACAAATGAGCAAAATGACGAAAAATGCTTGGAATATGAGGATAAAACCCGGTTATCTGATGCTGAGGTAAGAGAATATTTCATAAAGCTTGGCCTTCAAAACAGTAGTGATATTCAAAAAATGAGAAGAGACGAAAGGAATAATGCAATTAGGCAGGTGAAAGCGGTTAAGGGTGTAACAATAAGGCAGATATCTAGGATTACAGGGATTTCTAAGAGTGTAATCGCCAGGGTTTAGGGACAAGGTACCTGTCCCCCTGTCCGTGTCTTTCCCCGGGACAATGTACCTGTCCCCTTGTCCCTTTATTTCATGTCGAAAAAATCATGTTTCATGCAGAGGACGGTTTTTTCAGGTAATCTTTGATAGATTGAACGCAAGAGTATTAGAGATTTCATTTCGTACAACCAATAATATTTTAGGAGGCTATACATATGAAGAAGAAATTATTATCCCTCTTACTTGCCCTTGTCCTGCTAGTTGCCGTTCTCTCAGGCTGCAGCGAGGATACGACAGATGAAGTATTTATTCCGTCTGAGGGGCAGACCACAAATCTGAAATTAAGTAATCCAAACGGCGATACATGGACGGTGCTGGTTTATCTCTGCGGTACCGATTTGGAGACAGACGGTGCCTTTGCCAGCATCAACCTACAGGAGATGTCTCTAGCTGACCAATCTGAAAAGGTAAATGTACTGGTTCAAACCGGCGGAACAAAGAAGTGGGCGATTGACTCCATCGACTCAAACCAGATTCAGCGGTGGCAAGTGATTCCCGAAAGTTTGGAATTGCAAGACAGTCAGCCTCTTGCCAGCATGGGGACGGCGGAAACTTTGGGCGACTTCTTGAAATGGGGTGTTACGAACTACCCTGCGGACAAATATATGTGCCTTCTGTGGAATCACGGCGGCGGCAGTGTGGCGGGGATCGCAATGGATGAGCTAAATGGCGGCGATATGCTTAATCTCAAGGAATTGGCACAGGGTATCGGAATGGCCGGAGTGCAGTTTGAGTTGGTGGGCTTTGACGCTTGCCTCATGTCCACCATGGAAACAGCGGCGGCGATGACGCCTTACGCCCGGTATATGGTGGCCTCGCAAGAACTGGAGCCCGGTGCCGGCTGGGATTATATCGATTGGCTCTCATATCTGGCGGAAGAACCTACTTCCGATGGTCTTGCTGTGGGTAAACGCATATGTGACAGCTTCTATGCCAAGTGTGCCGCGGGTGGCACCGAGAGCATGGCAACGCTGGCAGTGACTGACCTTTCTAAAATCCCTGCACTGGCGGCGGCCTTCAATAATATGGCTGCTGAAATGAAAGGCTACACCGCTGAAGCTGACAAGCTCCAGCCGCTCACCCAAGCCATCGTGAAAGCGGAAAACTACGGCGGCAACAACGACAGTGAAGGCTACACCAATATGGTGGATCTGGGTGACCTGACCCGGAATGCCGAGGGCGTCCTCACAGAAACCGGCAATGAACTTATGAGCGCGCTGAGTGACGCGGTTCCATACTCCGTGGCGGGTGAGGCAAGGCAAAAGGGCAACGGTCTGTCGATCTATATGCCGCTTGCCATGACACCTGAGGAGTTGAACCTCTATGCAGAGCTTGCGGCTACCAGCGGCGAGTATCTGCGCTTTTTGGAAGGTCTGTTTGATTGGACGGTACCTGCCGGAGTGACGATCAATCAACCAATCTATCCCACTGGGGTTGATACAGCCACCGGGGAGGAGATTGCCGTTGACAATGTGGCATCCGCCGAGACTCTGGACAGGGACAGCTTTGAAATGGATTTTTCCACTGAGCTGACTGACGACGGCTCCATTCTGCTAACCTTTAACAGTGGTGCAGAAATCATTAGCACGGTTGCCTTCGACCTTTACTATCACGATGAGGAAAGCAATTCCCTTTGGTACTTAGGGAGCGACTTTGACATAAACCAGGACGATAGCGGCACCCGCTTTTGGGACAACTACCGCAATGTCTGGACGATTATCAATGACAATCTGTGCATGATGGTGGCTCTTAACTTTACGGATAACTACATCCTTTACACCGTACCCGTACAGGTTAACGGCGATTCCACAAATCTGCGGATGCTCTACCATCGGGACAGCGGAGAGTATGAGGTAATCGGCACATGGGATGGCATTGATAGCGAAACCGGTATGTCCAGCCGCGAGGTGAAGAAGCTTCAGGACGGCGACTTGGTAGAGTTCGTCTTTGATGCCGCTAAAATGGATACCGCTGAGGATGCCTCCTTCGTAGGCGGCGGCTTCACCGTAGAAGGTCCTGTCATCGCGGAGGAAGCGAACCTCTTTGACGGAGACTTTTATTATCAGTATGAGATTACCGACATCTTCGGCAATATCTATCAAAGCGACTTTGCGGTGCTGCACTCCCAAAATGGTGAAATCAGCGTAGAGCTGTTGACACCGTAGTTTCGAAATCACGCAGTACACGGTTACAGAAAAAGAAGCGGCATATTGAAGCAAAGGCAGCAAATAAGGCCATTTTTTAAGTCGCCTGTTTGCTGCTTTTGTTCAGTATTCTGGAGGTACTAAGTTATTCACGGTTTATATTTTGGATTACTCATGTAGAATTCAATCTCACCTCGAGAATTGGTAAGTGTAGCGTCTGTAATACCGTTTTTCCTTAAGTGCTTATGCAAGTTTTCATAGAGCAGGGTACGAATATCCTCATGGTCTGTGTAATGTTTGAAGATTTTATCTGCAAGCCCTTTGATGTCCTTGCCGGATACTGGCATCGTACAATATTCCCTAATAGAAGGACCGAATTCCGAGCCATCCCTTGCTTGCTCATATTTATCCAGGACATACATGCTATTATCATCTTTACGATAAGTAATTGCCGCAGGAATGATGCTGCCGCCTTCTTTCGATAAAGCATTACCAAAAAGTTTATACCTCGCACTGTAAGTGGTTACAAACACCTTAAGCAAATTTTCTTCCTCATAGTATCCGAAAATTTTTGGAGCGACAACCATGAATCCTCCTCTTATCGGGTCTGAATTTTTATCGACTTCTGTGTTATAAACAAGCTTTTCAATTGGGTCTTGACCATTATATTCATAATGTGGAAGCGCAATTTCCTTGCGGATGATCAGGGCATCGTACCATTCCTTCGGAGACAGTGATTCGTCGGTCACGTTATTTCGCTTACCTAAAAGCTCCTTGCACAACCTCATCATTATTTGCCCACGCAGTCCTTCAGCATTACCAGCCTCAAACTGTGAAAGCAAGTATTGCAAGGCTTCTTCACCGCCATACTTAAAGAAGTATTCATATTCGGCCGGATGAGCTTTAATATAATCCTGCGGATTTGATGAAGTTTTTGGAGAGGACATAATAATACTTAAGTTATTCTCAACGGATTCTGCAATTTCGTTAGTATTCAAGCCTAGATCGACGGCTTTATCATTACTGATACCGTTACTTATATCATTATTCTGATTGCGAGCTAGTATTTCATTTATCCATCTCAGCATGTAAGAGCATTCGTCATATGGGAGTCCCCATAATTTTGAGTTGCCATTTTCAGGAGAGAGGCTAAGTGCAAGCTTGAAATCATATTCTCCATGCAAAATACTCCAATCCTTATGGTGGTAGATTAATAATGAATATGTTTTTGCTTCTCCCTGATCTTTTGTCGAAACCATTAAGGTGTTGTAGATTGGATATTTCTCTCCATAAGTAGGTATATACTCTTTTGCAATTTTGCTTCTTTTAGCGGTATTGATCAAATCTAAGATCTCGACCCATTCCGCACGATCAACGGTAACTGAAGATTTCGTATCGTATTGCTCTGAAACCAGTGTCATACTCTCTACATTCTCCATTGTTAAATTCGAGTATCTTATTTGAGGATTTGACAGCAAAGCGATACCGGCACCTATTAAAACAATGACCGAGGCAATCACAACCCAAAAAACAGGCTTCCTATAATTCAATATATTCATAATTCTTGCTTTTACATGGCCTTGCAGGTTGTTCATTTTACAGCCCCTTCAATAATTTTCTTCAGCTCCTCAGCCTCCTGTTCGGTAATCTTTCGATCGTTAAGAAAAGCAGTAAGAAATTTCGGGAGGGAACCATCAAAGGATTTTTCCACTACTGCATTACTCTCATACTTTTGCACATCCTCGCGTTTGGCAAGTGCTGTCACAACCGCATCATTATTTTGCAGGATCCCTCGCTCAGAAAGCTTTTTTAAAACTGTGTAGGTGGTGGATTTCTTCCATCCGAGTTTATCAGCACACAGTCGAACAAGCTCAGTAGAATTGACCGGCTCATTGTCCCATATTATGCTTATAAATTTATACTCCGCATCAAACAGCTTATATTTTTCCATATGTAATAAACCTCCTTAGGTCTATTTAGATAAACCCTAATTTTAGTTTATTACAATAGACCTTAAATGTCAAGGGATATGTAATAACATTTAAATGATTTATTGGTTACTTGTGTGGTATATACATATTGCTTGGAGGATATGCCGATGACTTAAGAAGGAGCGTGGATAATACGTGATTCCGAATAGTATTGACGAATACATTGCCGCACAACAGGAAGAAGTGAGAACTCTGCTGCAAAAAATACGAGAGACTATCCGCGCGGCTGTGCGGTGGAGGGTAGAGAAAACGCTAGGATAGTAGTAAGGAGAACCAAATGATTTACGTGGCCTTGCTTAGGGGGATTAATGTTGGCGGTAAAAACAAAATAGATATGAAACAGTTACGAGTGACCTTTGAAAATATAGGGATGAATTCGGTTACCACTTATATTAATTCAGGTAACATTATCTTTTCTGATAAGACACATACGCAAAAAAAGCTGGAGTCATTACTGGGAAAAGCTGTGCATCATGATTTTGGTTTGGAGATAAAAGTCCTACTTCTTAATATAAATGAATTATCCATTATCATTAACACTCTTCCGGATAACTGGAAAGATGACAAATATATGAAATGCAATGTGCTGTTCTTATGGGGAGAGATTGATGATAAAACGATTCTCAATAAAATAGCAGTCAAGCATGATATCGATAAGGTGGTCTATGTTCCCGGAGCGGTTTTATGGGCAGTTGAGCAAAAAAAGGTAACAAAAAGCGGTTTGATGAAATTAGCTGGTACCGATGTTTACAAGAATATGACAATAAGAAATGTAAATACTACCCGAAAAATGTTTTAAATAATGACTACCATTAAAGAGGAAGCACACTGAGAAACATCTCAGAAAGCACGCAAAAGTCAGGTATGGCGTAAATCTATTCCCAAACCATATTTATCTTTATTGCAGCTTTACATCCAAAGGAATATTATTATGTTGTATGATCTGCAAATGGAGGTATTTTATGTGAGATTGCTTGTCATTGAAGACGAAGCGGAGTTGGCAAAAGCAGTAGCACGAGGGCTGAAGTCTCTTGGCTACGCGGTTGATATTGCATTTGACGCACTTGAAGGGGAGCAGATGGCCACGGCAGTAAATTACGACCTGATTATCCTGGACCTGAATCTGCCCGGAAAGGATGGTATAGAGGTTTGCAGATATATCAGGGGAAATGGTTGCACAGCGGCAATATTAATGCTCACGGCAAGAAACAAGGTATCGGACAGGACGCTGGGATTGGACAGCGGCGCGGACGACTATCTGGCAAAGCCTTTCGCCTTCGATGAATTGCGGGCAAGGATTCAGGCGCTTCTGCGACGTGCCTTTGGTCACAGGAACCCTGTCCTGACCATAGGCAATCTAACTGTCAATCCTTCTACACGTACTGTTTCATACCAAAATAACGACATTGACCTCACAACAAGGGAGTTCGACATACTTGAGTATTTTGCATGCAGGCATCCCGCAGTCATATCAACTGAAGAAATCCTTGAGCATGTCTGGAACGACGAGGTGGATCCATTTTCAAATGTTGTCAGGGTACACCTTGCTAATTTGCGACGCAAACTGAAGAATGGCTCCGGTGAGCCTCTGATCGAAACTATCATAGGGAAGGGATACAGATTATGCAAGCGTTAATTGTAAAAAAGCTTGACATAAAGGTAAAGATTGCGCTTGTATATAGCGTTGTCCTGCTTCTCATGGGAGTCGCCATTGTTATGTTTTTAAGTCTTGCCTTACAGCAAAGCATGAAGAATCAACCGGTTACGCCGGTTACGAAAACTGTTACATATTCGATAACTGTAAAAAGCGAGGATTCCAATGCCAACGTAATGTATGAAGTTCCCTTGCAGCAATCTCAAACGCCTTTGGAATTGACCATCAGCGGCGAGCAATTGAATTCGTTTTTATCTTCGGAAATATTCAGAAGACTTTTGACATATTCGGCCATTGCAATATTCATTCTGCTCGTCAGTACCTTTTTCTTCAGCTACAATCTATCGAGGCGGCTTCTGAAGCCTTTGACCTCGATGGCAAGTGTGACCCGCCGCATAACGGCCGGGAATCTTGATTTGCGCCTTGATATTCCTGAAAGCGACGATGAACTCAAGGAGCTCTCCATGTCCTTTAATGCTACGATGGACGGACTGCAAAGTGCTTTTAGCGATCTTGAGCGGTTCAACGCCTATACATCCCATGAATTGAAAAATGCTCTGGCTGTAATGAAAACCAGGCTTGAAGTGGATTACAGGGAGGGAGACTGTAAGGAAACCATTGGTTTTGCAATCTCGCAGGTTAATCGCATAACGAAATCCATCAATGATATTCTTGCTATATCCTCCACCGGTATCAATGACGCAAACGAACCTGTAGATCTTGCCTTGGCTGCAGCACAGGTGGTGGATGAATACCGGGTGACGGGAAGGAAAATTACTCTGCAGATTCCCGAAGAGGGGGTTCTGCCTGTCAGGGGCAGGGAGATATGGTTTCAGAGGGCTATTGCCAATCTGGTGGATAATGCGGTCAAACATACCGGAGAGGGATGCTCCATAAGCGTATCGGTGAAACAATACCATGAAGCTGTAATAGTATCTGTGTCAGACTCGGGCAGCGGTATCGGACGCAGCGAACGCGATCTGATATGGGAGCCCTATTTCAGCATGGCTTCAAAAGCAGACAAGGGATATGGTCTTGGACTTGCCATGGTAAACCATATTGTCGATATATGCGGGGGCCTTGCATGGGTCGATAGCAAACAGGGGCAGGGCAGCACTTTTTATATTTCACTGCCGGTAATGAGAGCATTGGAGACATAAGGTATGAGTTTTATATTTAAGCTGGCTATGAAGAAGATTACCAGATCGCCCGGTATTTATATCATACAGGGAATAGTACTGTTTATTTTCATGTTTACGGCTATGGTCTCCATTTCCGCCGCAGTTGGAGCAGCGCGAGGCATGGATGATGCCCGGAAACTTGTCGGTAATGAGGTTAGGCTGATCCAGGGCCATGGAAAGCTTTACAACGAAAAGTCGGAGGAAATCACCAATCCGGCTTATATTACTGAAACGCTGGGAAGTAAGCTTCTTGATTCCAGATATGTTTCCGACGTTGATTTTTTCCTGTGGGCTCCGGCCGATTCGGCAATACAACCTGCCATTATACAAACCCCAACAATAAAAATATCATCTAAACAGAATATAACTGAGGATGGTAAGACCTATTCCTTTGTCCTTTTAGGTGACAGCAGGCTCGACTTAAGGCCGGAGTTTGCCAACGACAGTTACAGATTGATTTCAGGCAGGCTCCATTCCGGGAACGCAACCGGGCAGGATTCCGGCGAAGCTATCATAAGCAGGCTTCTTGCCGAAAAAAACGGGCTTGTTGTAGGGAGTACTTTTACAATGCATACTCCAGATTCAAAAATAAAAATGGAGCTGAATGTTGTAGGAATATTTGACTATACAGTGCAGGACGGACAGGACATATCATTTGCCTTTGCTGCAAACAGAATTTTCGTACCGCTGGATATAGCACGAAGGTTTGTGCTCCAGGCTGATCCCGGGTCACCTAAGGATGTGCTGACTTATATATCATATTTTCTGGACAAGACCGAACATATTGATGAATTTATTGCCGAAGCGCAGGCAAAGGGTGTTGATATGGAAGAGTACAGGCTATATGCTAATGACACCGAATACTTGCGGATAACCGAACGGCTTCGCTTACTTGAACTTGCCGCAAAGATATTTTTGGCCGTCAGTCTTCTGTTATGCGCTGTATTTATGGCCCTGCATGCTTTATTCGCAGTAAAGAAAAGAGGCGGAGAAATTGGGCTGATGCAGACTATGGGGATGAGTAGGAAGGAAATATTACTTAAGTTTGTATTCGAGTATATAGTCGTTGGTATTATTGTGCTTGTGGCTGCGGGTATTATAGGAGCTTCGAGTACATCTTCAATATCCGACTATCTGCTTAAGGAGCAGATAATCGGACCAGATAGTATTACTTATAACTCACTGGCTTATTATAGGAGTGATTCGAATGTGGAAGGTTATGGAATGTTCCCGGATTTTGAGTTTGAGAAAGACATGGTAAATGCCGGTGACCCTATAGATGAAATTGAGCCGCCTACCGGACCAAAGCAGGTGCTTCTCTATTTTGCCGCAGGTTTATTTGTTTTGCTTGTAGGTATATTGGGAATTAGATCCGCAGTGAAACATTTTAATCCGACAGATGCTCTGAAAGGAGGACCCGGCTGAGAAAATGGACAAGACACTTGTACTGGACAGGATAGAATATGGTTATCAAAAAAACGGTGTATATGTAACTGTTATCAGGAATGCATGCGGAGCATTCAAAAAGGGAGCGATACATGTTGTTACAGGCCGGTCCGAAGCAGGGAAGAATATTCTGCTATCCTTGATGGCAGGACTTGTACGGCCCTGCGGAGGCAAAGTTTTCTTTGATGGAGCTGATATAGGTGGCATTGACCGGGAGAGTTGGCGCAAAAGACATGTGGGTCTGGTACTTCAAGCATATAAGCCTGTCCCGTATCTGACCGCCCTGGAAAACGCCGGACTGCAGATGGAGATGAATGGGATGCCCGCTCCGCAGCGAAATAAAACAGCTGCCGCCCTGCTGGAAATGGCGGGCTTCAGTGCTTGCAGATATAGATGCAAATCCTCAAGACTAAACGCTTCCCAGCGGCAGACGGTCATGCTTGCAAGAGCCGTAGGAGCTGGCACCCGGCTGCTTCTGGTTGAGGCAGAAGGCTGGAGAGAGGATTACGAGCTTGAATACTCGTTGATGAAGCTCCTTGCGCAAGCAGCAAATGATGGCGCCTGCGTTATATTAACCTCTGACTCAAGGGGTATTGCAGACATGGCAGATGAGGTCTGGGGCATGAAGGACGGCGTTCTGCTGCCGTTGAAGGTTCTTTAGGTTTTGTTAACAATTCATTAATAATTATTTTATACTATCTTTACGCCTGTTTTTGTAAGATGTTCCTGAGAGCTGAATGAAAGCTTTTTTAAAGGAGCATTGGATGATGGGGCAGACGTCTGTGAGTAAAATAAGAAATTATGACAAAAAGGCGGCGTTATTTTTTCTTGCACCCAGCATAAGCGGGTTTCTTGTATTCTTTCTGGCACCTTTCATAGGCGGAACTTATTACTCGCTGGTTGACAGCCCGGTTGCAGGGAGGTTTGTCGGCCTTGCAAATTATATTATGCTTCTGAAAAACCCGATCTTTCTCAAGGCTGCTGTAAATACTCTTGTATTTACCGGTATAAGCGTGCCGCTGAATATTGCGTTCTCGCTGTCTCTTGCAATTTTGCTGAATAAGGAGGTGTTCGGCAGGAATGTCTTAAGGATGGCTTTTATCGTTCCGCTGGTTGTTCCTGTAGCTTCTGTCGTATTGGTGTGGCAGGTTATTTTCGATATGAGAGGCTCATTGAACGGCTTGCTTTTTGCATTTGGAAGCGGTGGAACCGATTGGATGAAAACCGATTGGGCAAGAGCTATCGTCGTTATTATATATCTATGGAAAAATACCGGCTACAATATGGTGATTCTTCTGGCCGGACTGCAGAATATCCCTGCGGAATATTACGAATCAGCCGATATCGATGGTGCGGGCCCATGGCGCAAATTCATGAGCATAACGTTCACCTATCTCACTCCGACAATGTTTTTCGTATTTGTCATGTCAATAATAAACTCGTTTAAGGTTTTCCGGGAGACCTACCTGATTGCAGGCTCTTATCCCCAGGACGGCATATACATGCTGCAGCACTATATGAACAATATGTTCATGTCGCTGGATTACCAAAAGCTCACAGCTGCGGCGTTTTTGACGGCTGTGGTCATATATCTGCTGATATTGCTGCTTTTCAAGGTCGAACGGAGGATCAGCGAAAGTATAAGTTAGCGTCGGAAAGGAAAAGAAAGCCTGGGAGGAGGGAAGATGTGAAAAAGCAAATTAATCGGGTAATAGGTAAAACGGGGATTACTGCTATCCTGATACTTCTTGCGCTGCTTTTTATAGCTCCTTTGCTGCTTACAGTAACAAACTCGTTTATGAGCGAGTTTGAAATTTACTCCAAATACAGTATAGTCGGTTCTGGAGCTGTACCCGGCATGGCCGGCGGAGCACCGGTTTTTGCGAAGCTGAAGCTGATTCCCGATAAGGTCACTCTCAGGCAGTACTATACTGTTCTTGTTAAGAAGCCCCAGTACCTTTATATGTTCTGGAACTCAATGATATTGGTCCTTCCAATCGTGATCGGTCAGCTCATAGTGTCGTCCATGGCGGCCTACGCATTTGCCAAAATTAAATTCAAGGGATGTGAAAAGCTGTTCTACCTGTATATCGTCGTGATGCTGATGCCCTTTCAGGTAACGCTGGTGCCAAACTATCTGGTAGCTGAAAAATTGGGGCTTACAGGCAGCATACTTTCCATTATCCTGCCCGGGATTTTCAATACCTTTGGTGTATTCCTGCTTCGGCAGTTTATGGTTTACATACCGGATGCGTACACTGAAGCCGCAAGGGTGGAAGGCGCCGGACACTGGACCGTTTTTACGCGAATAGCGCTCCCGATGACAAAGACAGGGCTTGCTGCGCTGACGATTCTTGTATTCATAGATAACTGGAATATGGTGGAGCAGCCTCTTATATTTCTTCAGGACATGGCAAAACAGCCTCTCTCCATATTTCTTGCAGATATAAACACAGGCGAAAGAGGCATAGCATTTGCTGCATCGGTGATTTATATGATTCCGATGCTTCTGGCCTTTATGTATGGGGAGGAATTCCTGGTGGAGGGGATTCAGTTAAGCGGCATAAAGGGCTGAAGCTTGCCGAATGCAGCGGAAAGGAGTTGAGGATTTTGCAGCCGGAAACATGCAATACGGATACGATAACACGGAATATGCATTCAAACAGGAAAAGGGTTATTGGCAGGACAGCTGCGGTTTTTATCGTTATAATGCTGCTTCTGACCTTCTTTTCAAACACGCTCAATAATTATCTGTCACCCAGGGTAACATGGGAAAATCCTGAAAGCGGCCCGCTCGTGAAGGAAATAAACGGGACGGGCAGGGTGTGCGCTAAAACTACTATGGACAGGTATACTGTATCGAATATGAAGGTGCTCCATGTGGCGGTGAAGGTTGGCGATACTGTGGAAAAGGGACAACTGCTGCTTTCTCTGGACACATCGGAGGTTGAGGAGCAGCTGGCAAATGAAAGAACAATATGGGAACAGAAAAAGCTTAATGTGGAAAAATACGAAGACGGCGCTTCATTTGAAGGTATGCGAAGCTATGACAACTCAATTGAAGCAGCCCGGCTTAAGCTGGAAGAGGCGGAAAAAGTACTTGAAGACATTAAGGAATTATATAAATTGGGAGCCGAAACAGCGGTAAATGTAAAGAAAGCTGAGAATGACGTTAAAAATGCACAATTTGATTATCAAAAGTCCCTGGACAATAAAGCATTAGCAGCAAGAAATAACGGGAGGGATCTGCAAAATGCCCGGTACGAGCTTGATATTCAAGAACGGAAGCTGCAGGAACTGGAAAAGGAAATAGAGCTTGCGTCCGTCACCGCTCCTGCAGATGGAACCATAATTGAGCTGAATTTTTCGGTGGGAACAATTGCAAACAGCTCCAAGCCATTGTTCAAACTGGCGGATACGGCACAGGGCTTTGAGTTTTGCGCCCGTGTCGATATTGACGCTGCAAACCTGCTGTCACCTGGCGAGATTGCGGAGGTATCTATTGACAGCCATGAGGGGTATTACCTTGAGGGTACAATAAGCGCTATTACAGACAGCCAGGAAGAAATGGGTGTTAAAAAGGATGTGATCATAGCAATTCCACCTGAAAACCTGATTGGAGGAGAAAGTGGATCAATGGTAATAAAAAAAAGAACAGAGACTTATGATGTCCTTGTCCCAAACTCAGCGATAGGTCAGGAGATGTCCGGCTATTTTGTATATGTGCTTAACGAGAAGGAAGGACCGTTGGGAAGTGAGCTTCTCGTACAAAAGGTCAAGGTTTCCGCAGGTGATTCCGACAATGCGATGACAGTAATTATGAGCGGACTCAGCTCTTACGACAGAGTCGTAACGGGCAGCGACAAACAGCTCTCAGACGGTATGCGGGTGACTGTTGAAGAGATTGGATAGGGCGTTTTCGGTTGAAACCGGAATTAATGATGAAAGGAGGAGATGTGTTGAAAACCGGATACAGAGTATTGGCCTTGCTGTTCAGTGGTGTTTTTATTCTGTTGGCCTGTGTGACAATACCGAGGTCTCTTTCCGAAAAGGTCATGGCTCTTCATGGCATTAATGGTTTTAACAAGGCTGAGGTCACTATGAAAAGAAATAATGAGCCCCGGAGCAAATCCTGGCTCGCGCCGGGCGACGTAAGGAAGCTGGCTGACAGTCTTGGTATAAACGAATACGGCTATATCGCCCGACCGGCAGCTCCAACTGCTCAGGTTATGACAGGCCGGTCCGGTGTTGTCTCAAAGATAGCGGGTACGAATTTTATGCTTCCAATGTTTTTGCGAATGAATCTGTTATTCGGAAGTTTTTTTACAGAAGCCGCCGAGAAGGAGGGGGCTTATGTAGCCGTTGTCGACGACAGGCTTGTATGGAACGCTTTCAGGAGTGACAACGCGGTCGGAGAATATTTGGAACTTTTTGGCAGGAAATTTAGAATAGTCGGAGTTGTAAAAAGAGATGCTTCCATACTAAGCATGCTCACTGACGACGGCTTACCGGAGGTGTTTATACCTGGGACTATACTTTTTGAGCTCAACAATACTTCGGCAATAACATCCTTTCAGGTAAGAACGGGAGACCTGAGCACTCTGGACAGGAACAGGCTTCTGATATCGGATGCTTTGCAGGAAGCGGGCAAAAATCCTTCCGATTACGACATTGCGGATTATAACATAGCACGGGCACTGCTGGAGCAAAAGACGGACATTATTGTGTTTTTGCTAGGATGTGTTATACTGCTGATCCTTCTGATATGGTTAAGGGATACTATAAAAGAAACGATATGCATTCTGCGCCAGGATTGCAGAAATGATTACCTGATGAATGCAATAAAAAAGAATGCCGGAATGATGGTTGTTTCAGCCGTAAAGGCAATTTGTTCTGCTTCTTCAATGCTAATAGTCGGGTCAGTAATTCGTTTCGATTTATTTATCTCTCCCCGTTATATTCCCGAGGAACTGATAGATACATCATTTTATTCCGAGCTTATAAAAAGAAATATCCGGGCCGGTATTGAAAGCCAGGGTTTTATAGCAGAAACCGGACGGCTGCTTTTAAATAGAACATATATGCTTACCGGTTGGCCCCTCCTTATTATGACAGGAGCCGGTTTACTGTTGGTATACAATGGATTTGCCGGACTAAGGCTGCTCGATATGGAACCGCACAGGCTTTCGCTGGCCTGTGGCTTGTTCATGCTGTTTTCCCTGACTGTACTATCCCTGACCGAAAGCGCAGCCGGACTGCCGCTCGGCCTGAAAAACGGTAACCTGCTGGTGGTGTGGACTTTTATTTATATAAACATATTGTATTCTCATTTTATGAAAAAGAAAGGAAAGAATAAAAATGAATAGGAAACTGATTTGCATAATAACGGCTGTAATACTGACAGTCAGCGTATGCGGCTGTCAAGGAGGAGTGGCTGATACATCCGGCGCTTCAACTGCTAAAGATCTGACGCCTGTTTCAGATGAAACCGGGCTGATATATGACGAAAGGGAAATCGGGAGCAACGCAGGTCTGAACTCACCCGGTAACGCCCGGATTGATTCAAAAAACAGGCTTGTCGTTTATGATAATGGCAATCCCGGAAGATTTGTTGTGCTTGATGCGGATGGAAAACCGCAAAGTGAGATTTCATGCGCTTTGAACGGATGGCTTGCAACTTTTGATCTGGATTCACAGGATAATATCTATGCGGTAGTCAGTGAATCGCTTTCAGAGAATGAAGTAAGCCAGAAGGTATGTGCCATTGATTCCTCCGGTAGAGTTACCGACACCTTCGAACTGGGGAAATACAAGTCCGACGGGGAACTCAGAAACATGCCGGTTGTATTGGATATGGCGTTGGGCTCGAATGGAAATTTTTATCTTGCCACATTGAATGGTATTATGGTCCTTGACGGCACAGGTAAAATGGTGAGAAAGATCGCGAACCAAGCAATGTACAGCATAGATACCGACGCAGACAACAATATAATCGTAATAAGTTTTGATAAAGGCGCACAGGTAGTGCAAATGTATGACAGTTCAAGCGGAAAAGTAATCTGGAGTAGTGATATTGATGCCGCAGCCGGGAAAAATGCATCCTCTTTCTCAGCCGATTCACAGAAGGTAAGATATAATAATTCCAGTAAAAGCATATATATTATGGTTTCAAGCGGCGTCTACAGCTATGATGGCTCCGGTAAGTTCATCGATACCATGCTTGATTTTAGTAAATATATGATTCTGGCCAGCGGCAACACGGTCTCGGACCTGAATGTCGACCAGAGGGGAAACATATATATAACTACCAGGGAGGTCAAGAACTATGAAATATTCAGATATGATATCGAGGCCGGTGTACAAAAAGCCAGGGAGCGCAAGGCAATAACCCTTTCAGTTCCGTTGACGGACAGAAGGCTCGAGGTTGCAGCAATGAAATTCCAGAAGGCATACCCGGATTACAGGATAGATATAAAGCCCTATGAACAGAAGAATAACGCCGACGGGGACTTTGAAAACTATGTAAAGACCTTGAATACTGAGCTTCTAACGGGTAAAGGGCCTGATATAATTGCAGCAAGCTGGATTCCTTATGAAAAATATGCAGATAAGAACATGTTAGTCGACTTGAGCGAACTTATGGAACAGGATAAGGATTTTGACGCGGGCAAATACTATACGAATATCTTTGATGCTGTAAAATACAAAGACCGTCTTTATACCTTGCCTGTCTGCATTCGTTTCGACCTGCTCGCAGCAAATAAAAAAGTCCTTGAGCAGGAATTTGTTAATATAGATGATACAAATTGGACATGGGAAGAATTCAGGGAAATTGGGCGCAAGCTCGCCGGGGAAGGCGGAACCAATGGGCACAAGCCGTTTATTAGTCTTAGCTGCCGGACTCTTCTGGAATACATGCTCAAAGGGAATTACGGCAGCTTTGTCAATGAGCAGGAAAAAAAGTCGAGCTTTGATTCAAACGAATTTACTGACCTGCTTAACCTGGCTAAAGAGTTCGGGGATGGTAAATTACCAAATGACACTTCGAAGAGAAATGCCAATTTTAATGATCTTGACTCGATTGAAAAAGGAATAGTGGTTTTCAACCCGCAAACGATAAGCGATTATTCATTCTATGGTTTTTTGAGAGCTCTGTATAATGATAAGGTCAGACTTCTCAATTATCCTTCTTCCGGAAAGGTAAAAGGCGGAGTATTCGATTCCGACGCGTTGTTTTCTATTAACAGCAATTCCGGGAACAAGGATCTGGCATGGGAGTTTTTGAAGTTCCTTTTGTCGGACGAGGTTCAATCCGGAGAATTGGAGGGCTTTGCAGTTAATAAGGAATCCCTGGTGAAGACGGCTCAAAAGGCAATCGAAATGACCGGCAGCGGAGGAATGTCGATAGCAGTCGGGAAAAAAGACGAAAAGCCCAAGATTATAAATCACAGAGCGCTTACGCAGCAGGACATAGATTATATCAACGGGTTTATTGAGAATATGAGGGTTTTCAACAGGAATAATGCCAGTGTCAACAAGGTGGTGCAGGAAGAAACATTGGTTTTCTTTGCGGGGCAGAGAACTGCGGAAGAGACAGCCAGGCTGATACAGGAGAAGGTTAGCATTTATCTGGGAGAATAGGCAATAATCTATTGAGGATACTATTCTGTATATGAGAATAGGATATGCGTGTTTAGCCATTGGAGTAACGGATACAGGCATTAAAAGCTGTATAATGAAGAATGCAAGCGAGGCTAAGCTGCTTGAGCTAATCTCACATAATTTAGATTCGCTTGAAAATATTATTGATTATAATATTAAGAACAATATTCGGCTTTTTAGAATAAGCTCGGAATTAATCCCATTTGGTTCAAGTACTATAAATAGCATACCATGGTGGGATTTATTCCGGGCTGAATTCTTAAGGATTGGTCAAAAAATAAAAGATAATGGCGTCAGAGTTTCGATGCACCCAGGCCAGTACACCGTAATAAATTCTCCTAATGAAGAAGTTGTTAAAAGAGCAATTGATGATTTGCATTACCATTCAAAAGTATTGGACAGTCTGGATGTGGGAAAAGAGCATAAAATCATTTTGCATATCGGCGGAGCTTATAATGATAAAAAATCATCTGTTATTCGGTTCGTAACGAATTTTTGCAATATGCCTATTTCTATAAGAGACAGAATTGTTCTGGAGAATGATGATAAATCCTATAACATATGTGATGTGCTGGAAATAGGTGCATCTATAAATGTACCTGTTGTCTTTGACAATCTTCATAATGAAATGAATCCCTGCGACAAGGAAAAAAATGACGCTTTCTGGATCAATGAATGCAAAAAAACATGGAAGGAAGGCGACGGAATTCAAAAGATTCACTATTCACAGCAGGATCCCGCTAAAAGACCCGGTTCGCATTCCGACAGTATCCTTTTGGAGAAGTTTATGGATTTCTATAGAAGTCTTGAAAGAGATGATATAGATATTATGCTTGAAGTAAAGGATAAAAATTTGTCGGCGGTAAATTGTATAAGCAGGCTTTCACTGGAAGACACTAAATAGCAGTTGATATAAAAGAGGTGATCTGATGAAGCTGTTTATGCCACAACGAGTAATATTTGAACCAGCCAGCCTCGAATATCCATTGGGGAAAGAAATCTACAATTTTTTTCAAAATAAACCTGCAGAAATAATCAAGGCCACTGCAAGAAATGCAGCACGGTTTATTCCAGGGAAAACACCTGCTGAGAAATATGCCAATTCCAAGAGAACTATTTTGATTACAGTAAACAAAAGTAATAAACTCGATGTATGCAAGCCTTCCGCGGATTACCAGTTTTCCTTTGTGAGTAATTGCCCCGGAAATTGTGAATATTGTTATCTGCAGACTACTCAAGGCGCAAAACCATATATTAAAGTCTTCGTAAATCTGGAAGACATTTTTAGCACGATAAAAGACCACATAAATCAAAACAAAGAATCCGTTACTACTTTTGAGGCTGCAAGCCTGGGCGATCCTTTAGCATTAGAACATATTACAGGAAGTCTTGCAAAGACTATTGAGTTTTTCTCGGGACTTGAAAACGGAAGACTCAGAGTAGTTACAAAATATAGTAATGTTGATTCTCTTTTAGGGCTGGAGCACAACGAGCACACACATTTTAGAATAAGTATAAATTCCAGTTATGTTCTTGATAACTTCGAACATAATACCGGAACTCTGGATGAGAGGATAGAGGCCATAGTTAAGCTTGCAGATTCAGGATATCCCATTGGCTTCATTGTAGCTCCGATAATGGTATATGATAATTGGAAGGAGGAGTATACTCAGCTCTTTGATAAATTGAAAAACCGTTTGGGAACCGAGCTTAGCCAAAAAGAGTTAATATTTGAGTTGATTCAGCATAGATTTACAGCTGTTGCAAAAGACCTTATTCTTCAGCGGTTTCCGAATACAAAGCTGGATATGGAAGAGGAAAGCAGACTACTTAAGTGGGGAAGATTTGGACGGTTTAAATATGTATACCATAAGGAACAGGCAAATGAAATTAAAGAATACCTATCGTCTCTGATAATTGACAGGTTTCCACAATCAAAAATTCAATATTTCACATAAGGTGTCAGAAATCCACTGTTCCTCTATATGCTGTTAAATCAGCACAACATATACAAGAAGAAGCGTCATGTAAGAATCTGAGCAGCTGCAAAAGCGGCTGCTCTACTTACGCAGGAATGATCCGAGCAAGCCTCTTACCAGTTCATTACCGACCTGCCTGCCTATTGATGACATTGCCGATTTTGCAAATCTGTTGAGCGGTGTATCGGTTGTTCGGCTTCGCTGTGTGGTTTTTCTGGTATTGCTATAACTTGTTCTTCTGCTGCTTTGGCTCGCTTGCTGTTTCATTAGCTTTTCATAGTTTTTACGCTCTTCTTCTGCAGCCTTTGCAGCTTTTTGCTGTTCCTCCGCTTCCTGCAGGTTTTCATACGCAGACACCCTGTCTATGGTTTTTTCATACTCGCCATAAATCATGGATTCTCTGACTAATCTTTCACGCTCTTCAGAAGATATCGGCCCGATATTACTTTGGGGAGGTAATACAAAGGCTCTTTCAACAATACGTGGACTCCCTTTATCGTCTAAAAATGAAATAAGTGCTTCACCGACGCCAAGTTCTGTTATAACAGTCTCAACGCTGAGATCAGGATTTGATCTGAAAGTCTGAGCTGCTGCTCTGACTGCATTTTGATCGCGCGGAGTAAACGCTCTGAGCGCATGCTGCACTCTGTTACCCAGCTGCCCAAGCACAGTTTCCGGAATGTCGTCAGGGTTCTGAGTAATAAAATAAACGCCTACGCCCTTTGACCTGATGAGCCTTATTACCTGTTCTATTTTTTGCAAAAGGGCTTTTGATGCCTCATCAAAAAGCAGGTGAGCTTCATCAAAGAAGAATACTATTTTAGGTTTATCCAGATCACCAACCTCAGGAAGCTCTTCAAATAGCTCAGATAGAAGCCATAATAAAAATGTGGAATAAAGTGCCGGCGACAAGAACAGTTTGTCTGAGGCAAGGATATTTATAAATCCCTTACCACTGCTATCCACCTTCATAAAATCTTTGATATCAAGGGATGGTTCTCCAAAGAATTGTTCTGCGCCTTGTTCCTCCAGAGTTAATAGGCCGCGCTGAATAGCGCCTATTGACTGTTTTGATATCGTTCCATACTGTGTGGTAAATTCACTGGAATTATCCCCCACATATCGCAGCATTGCACGCAGATCCTTCAGATCTATCAGGAGCATTCCCATATCATCGGCTATTTTAAAGACAATATGCATTATTCCGCTTTGAGTTTCATTCAAATTCAGTAGCTTTGAAAAAAGCAATGCACCCATCTCAGATACAGTTGTCCGCATTGGATGCCCCTGCTGTCCAAAAACATCCCAGAACGTCACGGGGAAACTGGAAAAGCTAAAGCCCTCAAGTCCAAGATTGGCTATCCGTTCATCTATTTTTGAGCTAGATTTTCCGGACTTAGCGATGCCGGATAAGTCGCCTTTCACGTCAGCCAGAAAAACAGGAACACCTATTGAACTGAACCTTTCACACAAAACCTGCAGTGATACGGTTTTACCTGTGCCGGTAGCTCCGGCTATCAAACCATGACGATTAGCCATATGAGGCAGGATTCTTATTTCAGACGTTCCCTTTGCGAATAATAAGCCATTGCTAGAAGCCATAAAGACACCCCTTATGTTATTTTTCAAAGCTTATGTGTAAAATAATGCCACTAAAATATTATCATAATACCTGTAAAATGACAATATAAAGAAAAGGTGCAGCATCAGCATGTACTCCTGCCTCCGGCAAGATGACAGGCGAAATGATGCAATCGTTCCCGGCGTCATTTCCCTTCCGGCAGCAGTGACCTTAACAAATTATGCATCTCATCGAATTTACTGGTTTGTATTTGTATACGTTTCCCCAGGCGAGCTGAAAGATTTTTGGCAAAAATCCAGCAGGCATCTTTGTCGTATAGCTGGATTGTGCTCAAGTGCACTACATTAATACCTTGTCTTTCAAGAATAGCTGATCGTTTTGCATCTTTACCCTGTTCGGACGGGTTGCTATGATAAGTAAAACTATCATATTCAACTGCCAATTTAGCCTTTTTGTAGTACAAATCCACGAAACAGCGGTTTTGTCCAAGATGTGTCTTCATTTCATCTTTTAGTTTTATCTCATGATTAAGTTCTGCTCCATTAAGTCCGTAGCCTCCCAGAGAGTGGGGAAGTGCAAGAACCATGTATGCCAGAGATTCCATTATTGATGCGGAACCATTTTTTACATACAGCAATGCCCGTATAGCCTTGCGATGTCCACGATGTCCTGAAGTCTCCGATAGAAACGCAGCAAGCTTTTGCCTTGTAGTAATTGACATAGACGGGTCTATAGGTGGATGTGAACATAACTGAAGGCCCAACAGGATAAGCCGTTGGATGCTTAATTCTGATGCAAGCTCAAGAAATAACAATTCAGGGGATGCAACTGATTTACCATTTAGTATTTTAAATGCGCCAGTTGGAAGATCTAACTTACATGCATGGACCTTTTTACCGTTAATATTAACTCGCATGTTATAATTGGCTACCGTAATAATGGGCGAATCGGCTCTGCCAGCTTTATAACCGAGAACAGCTTCAATATTCGGTACATTCCACATAATGGCGGCATGGGAGTGGCTAAAATACTTCTTTATCATACAAATATATTACCCTATACTAACTACATTGTCAAATAATGGGAAATGGTAAGCGATAATTTTTGAGAATGTTGAATAATTCAACTAATGGGATAAATTCTTTGGTAGAAGCTGTGATTTTGATGGGTTTAGGCTACATAACTCTGGGATATGTTGCATTATAACACTTGATTTAAGCATTTTTTACCCCACTACCTGAAAAACTCAACAATTTTCTAAGTATCTGGATGATAAAGTGCACTTTACTCAAAAAAAGCTATTGGAGAAATCTCCCCAATAGCTCAATTTGTACATATGGCATGGACATTTACATAAATCAAAACCTAGATTTTGTAAAACGCGTTGTACAATCTTAAGACAAGTGCTATAGCTTGTTCCTTAGTGGTGTTTCCTTTTGGGAATATATAAGTGACTCCTCCTGCTGACGAACCACCCAAAATATCGTTTGCATTCATGAACCTTACTGCTTCAAGAGCCCAGTCGGCGACATCGCCTACATCCTGGAACTTTGTCTTGAATTCTGCTTCTGTTGATATATTGGGCATTATAACTTTTAAAGTACGAAGCAGCATTACAGAGATTTCCTGTCTTGTTACTTTATTTTTTGGGGCGAACTTACCGCCGCCAATTCCTCCGACAATTCCTAGATTAGCAGCCTTTAATATCTCAGGATTGCTTGTATCGTTGAAAGGATTTACAGCTGGCACGGAAGCGGTAGTTCCTGTCATCTTTTCATATAGCAATACTGCTAATTCACAGAATTCTTCACGCGTAATATCAGCAGGAAAATCAACCAGTACCTTATCGGTAACCAGGTCTTCGCCCCTGGCTTCGTTTACAACGGGAGCAGCCCAACCTGAAAGACCCTCATAGCCTGCGGAAAAATCATCGCTTGGAGCGGCAGCTCCGCTTACAGTGAATTGTGCTGTACCAAATTTGCCGTACTCATACTCTTCATCTGCTAAACCATCGGAGCAAAATACCTTGACCTCATACGTACCCGGAATGTATGGAGCTGTGAACTCGTAAACGTTGCCAACAGGCAGATCGGATATATAAGCACCGACAGTAGTATTTTCAAGCTTTTCATTGGCAAGCCCGATACCCAGCCATGCACCGTTTTCTATTTCTCCCTTGGACAGGCCGTTTACTGTGACAGACATCTTTTCCTCCGGACTGACAGTGGTCTTGGATAGTACTATATCGCCGGCTTTTGCTTTGCTTGAAACAACCAGGAATTCTTCTTTTCCGAATAAAGATGCTTCATAATCAAAACTACTATCTGAAAACACCCTTACTTCGTATTTGCCAAAGCGGTAAGGCGCTGTGAATTCATATTTGTTTCCAACAGGCAGGTCGGATATATAAGCTCCGATAGTAGTATTCTCAAGCTTTTCATCCCATTTTGCAACTCCAAGCCAGGCGCCGTTTTCTATCTGCTCGTCTGTAAGACCCTTAACCGTAACAGACATGGGCTCATTAAGCTTTACCTCTGATTTGGATAACGTAATATCACCGGCCTTTGCCTTTGGAGCTCCTACTGTGAGTTCCTTCCTATCATAAACATTACCATCCCAGTCCAACAGAAATACTTCATATGAACCAAGATAATAGGGAGCGCTGAATTCAAAGACATTGCCCGCAGGCAGATCGGAAACGTAAGCTTCTACTGCTACATTTTCCGGCTTTGTGCCCTTTTTGGCAATACCAAGATATGCGCCGTTATCAATTTCATCCTGTGTAAGACCTGTTACTGTGATCTGACCCTTTTCACCGGCAGTGAAATCTGTCTTATTAATAGTTATGCTGCCTGCTGCAAAAACCGGTACAGTCATAAGCATAGTAAAAATAAAACATATGGATAACGTAACTGCCAATAGTCTTTTTTTCATGGCTTTCTCCTCCTCGACTAAATTAGGATTATTAATTCGGATAAAAATATTGTAGCATCGAGGCCATTGAAATACTTCCATAAAATTGCGAGGACTGTCAGAAAATTGCGTAGATTGTTTTATCAATGGATGTTCTTTCTAAATTCAGAAGGAGAAACACCTGTTTTTCTCCTGAAAGTGGATGTGAAGTGGCTATGGCTTGAGAAGTTGCATATCATACTAATCTCGGTGATGGAGTATTTACTTGTCATAAGCATTTTTTTTGCCTTTTCGATTTTTAAATCCAGGAGATATTCATAAGGTGTTTTACCGATATGAGCTTTAAAGCTCCGTATAAAGCTAAACCTATCCATCTTTGCAACGTTAGCTATATCAGTGAATGAAATGCCGGAAGTTAAATTCTCATTCATATAGTCTATTACTTTTTTTATATTATATATTTTGCCTTCGGGAGCATTGTGAGTTCTTGTCGGGAAGTTATGCTTAAGCTGTCTGACAAGAATAGCAGCAATAAGCATACTAAGGTTCTCAATTGTGAATTTCTTGCCAAACTGATCATATCTTATCTCATCCAAAAACAAATTCAGCAGCATGTGTATCTCGTGACCGGCAGCACAGGATTCGTTTGAAAAAGTAATATTGGGTGAACCATATATTTCTTCGGAAACACCTTGCATAAAATTCTTTTCAATATGTATGCCGCAAAGGTTAAAGCCCCTTAAATCAAAGGCCATACCATGTACCTGCATGGGATTGACGGCAAATAATGCGTTATTTGACCTGTCGAGTAATTTATTGTCGATTATGGTTGAAGGGATATCGGCACGACATATCACAAATTCATAGCTGTCGTGAAAATGGGTTCCTTGGGTAATATTAGTTAACTTGTTGGTTGTAGTTACAGCAATACTGGTAGTAATGTAATTTTCAATTACCTTTTCTCCGCCATCTATATTACTGATAGGAATATTACCTGTTAGATCAATTGTTTTTTGCATTTCAATCTGCAGATACTCCGTTCCAACAAATATTTATCTATATACAATGAAAAAAAGATTTGTGCTTCAAGCTTTTTTTCACTTGTATTACCTTGATATACTGTTGCAAAAAAAATTCTTCATTAGCCCAACTCTTTTTTGGAATATATCTATAGTATAGCAGATATTTCATGTTATGTTAACACATTTTGCTTTATGAGACACAGTAAAATTGTAAACAGAGCGTAGCCGTTGGTTCTTCAGTGCTGCTCAATTGCTGCTCTGACAAGCCCTAAAAACAAAGGATGGGGTTTGTTTGGGCGGCTCAGAAATTCAGGGTGGAACTGCACGCCGATAAAGAACCGATGCATATCCCTCGGCAATTCCACTGCTTCCACCAGCCTGCCGTTCGGTGATGTACCGCAAAAGCACATTCCATTTTCGGACAAAATTTTACGATAGTCGTTATTTACCTCAAAACGGTGGCGGTGCCGTTCGCTTATGTTATCTGCACCATACAGTTCGTACATCAAAGTGCCCGGAGCTATTTTGCACGGGTATGCGCCAAGCCGCATAGTACCGCCTTTTTTCGTGATACCAATCTGATCCGGCATCGTATCGATAACACAATGTGCAGCTCTCTCACAAAACTCTCCGGAGTGAGCGCCATCTAGGCCTGCAACATGCCGGGCAAATTCGATAACGGCAATCTGGAGTCCAAGACAAATGCCTAGGAATGGTATATTGTTCTCTCTTGCGTACCGGCAGGTGGTTATTTTCCCCTCAATGCCGCGATCGCCGAAGCCGCCCGGAACAATTATTCCGTCTGCGCTGCTCAGCAGCTCGCTCACATTGTCTGAAGCTACATCTTCACTGTCTATCCAAAGAATGTTTACGTTTGCCCCTGCTTCAAACCCTGCATGATTCAAGCTCTCAATGATGGAAAGATAAGCGTCGTGGAGCCTTACATATTTGCCGACAATAGCTATTGTGACCTCATTTTTCCTTGCCTTGATCTTTGCGGTCATGGACTGCCATTCCAGCAAATCGGGCGCCGGCACATCAAGCTTGAGCTCCCGGCAGACGACCTTGTCCAGACCGTTTTCATGCAACATTATCGGCGCTTCGTATAAGCATGGCACAGTCAGGTTTTCAATAACGCAATCAGGCTTAACATTGCAAAACAGGGAAATTTTTGCCTTAATGCCATCATTAAGCGGCTCATCGGCTCTTGCGACAATGATATTCGGTGATATGCCCATGGCGCGAAGCTCTTTGACAGAATGCTGCGTAGGTTTGGATTTGTGTTCTCCGGAGCCTGATAAATATGGTATCAGCGTCACATGAATAAACAGGCAGTTTTCATTTCCCGCCTCAAGAGAAATTTGACGTATGGCTTCCAGAAACGGCTGACTCTCAATATCGCCGGTGGTGCCGCCAATCTCGGTGATCAACACATCAGCTTCGCTGTTTTTAGCTCCGGCATAAATAAAGCTTTTGATCTCTCCTGTGATATGCGGGATAACCTGCACAGTCTCGCCCAAATAGCCTCCTTCACGCTCGCGGTTCAGCACATTCCAGTAAACCTTTCCGGAGGTGAGATTTGAAAGCCGTGTCAGATTTTCGTCAATAAAACGTTCATAATGTCCCAGATCAAGGTCTGTTTCTGCACCATCATCGGTGACAAACACCTCGCCATGCTGGAACGGGCTCATAGTACCGGGGTCAACATTCATGTACGGGTCAAGCTTTTGTGCAGCTACCTTTAATCCACGCTGTTTCAGAAGTCTGCCCAAGGATGCGGCGGTAATGCCTTTCCCAAGTCCCGAAACCACCCCGCCGGTAACAAAAATATACTTTGTCATTTTATCCACCTCATTTCCGTTTCACTGTCTTATCAAATACCTTCCTGCAGGTCTTGCTTTTTACACGTCTGTGCATATCGATGGCCTGTAAAGCAAGCAGTACAAAAAGTCAATTTGCATTTGCCGCACGCCTTTTTAAGGCTGTCTATGCTGATGTATCCTATACTGTCGGCTCTGATTTGGCCGCAGATCTCATCCATACTCATTTTGTTTGCTATCAGGTTTTCCTCGCTGTCAATATCCGTACCATAGTGGCAGGTGTGTCGAAAGGGAGGTGAGGATATTCTCATATGAACCTCCTTCGCACCCGCATTCTTAAGGCTCCTTACGATTCTCTCGCTGGTGGTGCCCCGTACAATAGAATCATCAACCAACACAATCCGTTTGCCGCTGATATTGGCCGACAATGGGTTAAGCTTAAGGCGCACGGCGCTGTCACGCATATCCTGCGTTGGGTAAATAAAGCTTCTGCCGATGTACCTGTTCTTCACAAATCCGGGCGAGAGTGGTATCCCGCTTTTGGCGCTGTATCCCATAGCCGCTTCAAGCCCGGAATCGGGCACGCCACAGACCACGTCTGCATCGACAGGGTATTCCTCCGCCAGCGCGGCACCCATGTTGTACCGGGCCTCGTAAACGCTAAGTCCGTCTATCACCGAATCGGGTCTGGCAAAATACACATATTCAAAAATGCAGAGGCCTGCATGTTCCTGCCTGTCCGTAAGTACAATCTCCTCATGTGAAATTTCGCCATTTTCAATGACAACCGCTTCGCCGGGGCGCACGTCCCTGATAAAGGTAAAGCCGCCGGCTTCGAGCGCGCAGCTTTCCGATGCAACCGCGGTTCCAAGCTTGCTTTTGCCTATACACAAAGGACGGTATCCGTTCGGATCACGCAAGGCGATCAGTTTGTTTTCACTGCTTACAATAACAAGAGAAAATGCGCCTTGCAGCTTCTCTCCCGCTTTGATAATACCCCGCAGCGTGTCCTGCTCACGGGTGATATAATAGGCGATAAGGGAGGAAACGACTTCGCTGTCGCTGGTTGCGTTAAAGTTAAGGCCAAATCCTTTTAGCTCCCGTCTTATCTCATATGCGTTTGTAACATTTCCGTTGTGTGCCGTTGCAATACGTCCGGTGAGGTATTCCGTGATAAAAGGACCCACATTTTCAATAGTGTTCCCGCCGGTTGTCGAATAACGGGTATGACCCACCGCAATTTTACCCTTGGTCAGTATCTCAAGCCCGCCGGAAAATACCTCGCTTACAAGGCCGACATTTTTGTGATGGTGTATTTTGTTATCCACAATTACTGCAATGCCGGCGCCTTCCTGTCCGCGATGCTGGAGTGAGAGCAAACCGTTATATGTAATTCCGACCGCTTCGTTCCCCAAAGTGCTGACGCCAAACACCGCACACTCCTCATGAAGTTTCCCGCTAATTCTCATATGTTTTCAATATCCCTTCCGCTACCGTTCTTTTCGTGGTGCGCATATCCATAGCTTGTTTTTCAATATACCGATGAGCTTCATGTTCGCTCATACGCAGATATGAGATGAGAATACACTTGGCACGGTCTATAATGTGTATATCTTCTATTTTCTGTTTTAGTCTGCTGTTTTCCGACTGCATGAGCTTTAGCCTTGAACCAACCGATTTAGCAAGCTTCAGGGCAGACCGGAATAATGTCTTGTTAATGGGTTTTGCAACGGTTAAAACGCCGACATCCCCGGTATGCGAAGATACTTCCTCAAAGTATTCTTTTTTTACAACAAGAATAACCTGGCTTTCGCCTCTGGAGGCGATATGCCGGGAAAGACTTTCACCCGATTCGTCGCAGAGAGGGGCATTAATAATAACCAGATCAAAGTCTCTGTCCAGAATCAGACGTCTTGCTTCCGCGCAGGATTGCACGGTGACAATGTGACTGATGGAAGCGGAAATTAACATTTCCGTGAAAAATGCAATACTTTTTTCGGAACAACTAACAACTAAAGCGCTATCCATAAATCACCGCCATTCTGTTCAGTAGAGCCTCCCGGGCATATAAAAAGATGTTCATTATATAATGCGTGCAGTTAACTAACCGGCTAAAAAACCAGTTTTTTTTAACGTACTTCACACTATCTAATGAACACCTTTGTTCAACGCATATCAGTATACAGCAAAATCGGTTCATTGTCAATGGCATTGTGAAACTCTGACATGCGGATGTTGCATATTTTGTTTGAATATCTGATTTTACTTAAGATATATTAGGGATAATGCAGGACGAGGCATGATTTATTGCATTTTTCAAAAATAATTTGTTGACAAATATAATATGTCAGTCTATAATTAGTGCAGAAAACAGCAAAGGCGCTGTGGGATATAATCCACAGCGCCATTTTTGCATTGAAATTCTTGTGAGGAGAGTGATAATTATGAAAGATATTCCAAGTTTGTTTGGCAGTATGGTATTCAACGATGTGGTAATGAAGGCCAAATTACCAAAAGATACTTACAAGGCACTGAAAAAGACCATTAAGCAGGGTACGCATCTGGAGCTTGACATAGCAAATGTTGTGGCTAATGCCATGAAGGATTGGGCGGTCGAGAAAGGCGCAACCCACTTTACCCACTGGTTTCAGCCCATGACCGGAATTACCGCAGAAAAGCACGACAGCTTTATAGCCCCCGATAAAGACGGCAGAGTTATAATGGAATTTTCGGGCAAAGAGCTTGTGCGCGGTGAACCGGACGCATCGAGCTTTCCATCGGGAGGACTGCGCGCTACATTTGAAGCCAGGGGATACACTGTTTGGGATACTACTTCGTACGCATTTATTAAGGATGGTACGCTGTATATTCCAACTGCATTTTGCTCTTATAGCGGCGAGGCGCTGGATAAAAAGACTCCGCTGCTACGCTCAATGGAGGCCCTCGATAGGCAGGCCGTCCGGATTCTGCGCCTTTTTGGCAATACGGACGTGAAGCGGGTCAATACAACGGTCGGTCCTGAGCAGGAATATTTTCTGATCGACAAAGAGGTTTACTCAAAGCGACCTGATTTGGTATACACCGGCCGGACGCTATTCGGGGCGCGTCCGCCCAAAGGTCAGGAGCTGGAAGATCACTATTTTGGGAGCCTCAAACCCCGTGTAGCGGCATTCATGCGGGAACTGGAGGAAGAGCTCTGGAAGCTGGGCGTTCTTGCCAAGACCAAGCATAACGAGGTGGCTCCGGCTCAGCATGAGTTGGCTCCTATTTTCACCACAACCAATATTGCAACCGATCACAACCAGCTTACAATGGAGCTGATGAAAGGCATTGCCAATAAGCACGGCTTGGTATGCCTGCTCCACGAAAAGCCTTTTGCGGGTGTCAACGGCAGCGGAAAGCATGTCAACTGGTCTTTATCTACTGATAAAGGTGCAAACCTCTTAGAGCCCGGCGAAACACCCTATGAAAATGCACAGTTTTTATTATTTCTCACTGCTGTTATTAAGGCGGTTGATGTCTATCAGGATTTACTTCGCGTATCGGTATCCAGTGCGGGAAATGACCACCGGCTCGGCGCCAATGAAGCGCCTCCGGCGATTGTGTCTATGTTCCTGGGGGAAGAGCTGACAGAAATTCTTGAGGCACTTGAAAATGACGCCGCTTATCAGGGCAAACAAAAGAATCAGATGGAAATTGGCGCAACGGTGCTGCCGCATTTTCCAAAAGACACCACCGACCGCAACCGTACCTCTCCGTTTGCCTTTACCGGCAACAAGTTTGAATTCCGTATGCTTGGCTCCGCCTTCTCCATAGCCGGACCAAACATCGTGCTCAACACCGTCGTTGCTGAGGTTCTGAGTGAATTTGCCGATATCCTCGAAAAGTCAGAGGACTTCCAAAGTGAACTGGCCGCATTGATTAAAAAAATCATCCGTGAGCACAAACGAATCATCTTCAACGGCAATAATTACTCGGATGAGTGGGTGCAAGAGGCTGAAAGGCGCGGTCTGTCCAACCTGAAAACTACGGTTGACGCATTGCCGGCGTTTATATCACAAGGGAGTGTTGATGTTTTTACCCACCATCATGTATTCACCGAAAAGGAAATCCATTCGAGATATGAAATACTGCTGGAGAACTACTGCAAGCTTCTGCATATAGAAGCGCTTTCGATGATTGATATGGTTAAGAAAGAAATCATCCCTGCCTGCATCGGTTATCAGAATGAGCTTTCGCAGCTTCTTGGCAGTAAAAAGGCGCTGGGCGGATACGACTGCGGCCTGGAGGAGCAGCTTCTTGGAAAGATTTCCAAGCTGTCTGCCTGTCTGGTCAAAAAATTGGATTCCCTTGAGAGTGCGATGCTCGAAACAAAGGGAGGGAGTCATGGGCTTGATCTGGCGAGGTTCTACCGTGAGCATGTATTTGGTGCTATGTCAGAGCTAAGGCTGATTGTCGATGAGCTAGAAACGGTTATAGCTAAAAAGTACTGGCCTTTGCCTACTTATGCCGAGATGCTTTATAGTGTCAATTAGACTTTTAGAACAGCTACTTTCCATAACGAAGCACATTCAAATGAGCAATTTTCTAAAAGGGGAATTGCTCATTTATTGTGTTCTCCTGTCCCATTTATATAAATCGCCAAATTTCCGGCTTGCTCGGGCTTGAAACTATGCAAATACTTTTATATTATTATTGGCAGATCATTATTGGTTTCTGAGAGAGCAGGTTTGCTCAGAAAGACAGGGGAATTACAGTATGACAAAGGAAGAAGAAATACTTATTGACTATATTGAGAAGAAAATTGAACAGTGTCTGGATTATGGGAAGTTTGCATGCTCCAGCTTTCTTGATATACATCAGAGACATCTTGCGCAATGTGTTTGCAACCGATTCAAAGGGCTGAACTACCTTTTCTATGGCGGATATGAAGAAGCGGAGCGGACAGTGGCAGCCTTTCTGCCGGAATATTTAGACCTTCATAATTCCAATCCTCTTGCTCTTCTTAGGATTTCCCAGAATGGATACAAGGAGCTATCCCATAGAGATTATCTTGGATCTTTGATGAGCCTTGGGATCAAAAGGGAAATGGTTGGCGATATACTTGTCCGCAGTGATGGGGCGGATATAATAATACTTAAGACTATCTCTGAATTCATGCTTTCCAATTATGAAAAGGCGGGAAGGACAAATCTGAAGGTTGAACTCCTGCCAATTGATTTATTAATCGTTCCGGACATAAGGTATGAAATGAAAAGAGATACGGTGGCTTCACTGCGTCTTGACAGTGTGGTTGCCTCGGCCTTCTCCATGTCGCGCAGCATGGCATCCGAAGCGATAAATGAGGGCAGAGTCTTTATCAATAACCAATTGTGTGAAAAGAATGACCGGCTTGTTAAAGAAGGAGATAAGCTTACTCTCCGAGGTAAGGGGAAAGTAATCCTTGAGGAGGTAGGAGATCTTACCAGAAAAAACAGGACAGTTATTATGTTAAAAAGATTTCTGTGACTCAAGTATCATATTCTGATACAATCTTAAGTCTGTAGGTGCAGCACATTAAAGAGGGTGTTGACTTTATACACTGGTTCTCGTATCCTGTTATCAAGATAGACAAATCAGTGGACATAAAGGATAGATAAATGAAAAACATTCTGCTAAAGAACAAACTTCTACGCACTCTTTTTGAACTGCGCGGAAATCCACGCGCCTGTGTTTATACCGAGCCTATGTGGGGGCTCTCCATGAACCTGTGTCTGCCCTATGCAACAGTATACATGCTTTCTTTTGGCATGGGCGATATTCAGGTGGGGATTATATCTTCAATTTACATGTTTTCCCAGACGATATTTGCGTTTTTATCAGGTGCTATCATTGATAAAATGGGTCGCAGGTGGAGCACAGCGATATTTGATTTTCTGGCATGGAGCCTCCCCTGCCTTGTATGGGCATTTAGCCAGGGTTTCTGGTTCTTTGTCGTAGCTGCGCTGCTTAACGGAATGATGAAGATTACTACAGTATCATGGGATTGTCTGCTGGTAGAGGATGCTCCAAAGGATAAAATAACTCATATTTATTCTTGGGTCATAATTTCCGGTAACCTTTCAGCACTTTTTGCACCGATATCGTCAATCCTTGTAGCAAGGCTGACAATGGTACCGGCGATTCGAATACTTTATATTAATGCTTTTATTATAATGACTGCAAAGATATTAATACTATATAAGTTCTCAACTGAAACAGGTGTCGGAAAAATCAGGCGTGAAGCGTCACGTAATATGTCATGGCGTCAGCTGCTGTTCGGATATAAAAGCGCAATTCGCAAGATACTGACCTCCCGTGGCACAATATTTGCTATAGTCATAAGTATCCTGGTTGAGATTGTAGCTATGATTGGAATGACCTTCTGGCAGATAATAGCATCCCGACGCATTGGTGTACCGGACATACTGCTGCCGATTTTTCCGATGGTGCGTAGTATACTTTCAATTATTCTTTTCTTCACAGTCATCTCGCATATCAGCCAAACAAAGCTGAAATGGCCGATGTACGGAGGATTTTTAAGCTCCATAATCGGTTTTATATTGTTGATTTCAATTACAGAAACCGGTGTCTGGGGTTATGTAATATTAATAGCTTCTATAGTTTTCGAGGCGCTGGGTTCAGCCGTATTACATACGCTCAGAGAATCCTTGGTTGCAATTCATGTAGACCCTGTGGAACGTTCTGGAATTATGGCCTTGCTCCAGACGACTGTAATGCTGGTGAGTGTGCCATTTGGGTACATAGGAGGGCTCCTGAGTGATATCTCGAGAATACTGCCATTTGTTTTGAGTATTGCAATTTTGTTGATAGGTATCCTTGCAACAGCTTTATTTTATCGTAAGTCTTCCGTAGGCTATGTAAACGAAGGATAAAGAGATAAAAATATTTTCGTTTTTTTTCGTATAAAAAACAATAGCAAATGGAACAAAATGTTGATTTACAAAGCGTTTACGCATATTTCCGCATCACTTCTCATTTTATATTTTTTTTATGGCTGAATTTTAAAATTTCATTATATAGCTTTGCTTTTCCAACTTATATTAATGTGATAAGGGGAGGACTAATAATGAAAACCAAACTGGCAGCAATATTATTGACGGCAATAATGATCGTCTGCTTAATTCCAATTGCGGTATTTGCCGAGGTTGCCGTACCAACTGCGCTGAGTGCGCCAGTGCATTTCGGTGTCAGCCATTTTTCCGGAGATCACGTAAAGTACACATTCGGAGCCCCGGGGGATTTGCGCGCCTATATCGAGAAGCGTGCTTCAGACGATCCTGAAAACAAGCAAACTTTCACGGCATATTTCCAGATCGATTATAAAATCGACGGCGGGAGCTGGCATTATACATCGGAATGGGATTCGCCCAAAACTGTTCCGGACAATATAGATGATCTTCATTTTACCTTTGTGAGCGGAAAGGAATATATTGACAGTGATAGCTGGACAATGACCGGCCTTTTCCCTGAGGATGCGACTTTGAAAGCTTTTGCAGATTCGGGCTGGGATTATCTGAAAAGCCATTCCATTACGTTTCGCGTACGCTTTGCCCATTCCTTTGATGATAAAAATACCTATGTACTGTCGCCCTGGTCGAAGGAATATACACTGTCGGCTAATACAAAAGCCGATTATGACAAGCTCATAGGCCATGCTCCTTCAATCATTTCGGCGGAATTAATAGCCGATCCGGACGGAGAACCTTATTTCGACATCAAGCTGGCTGAGCTCCCGGAAGAGGTTGCCGATCTGCACTCAATGACGGGAAGCTCGGTTCGAACCGAGATATGGATGAGAAGGGCCGGGGACAAGGAATTCAAGTATATAGAGTATGAGTGGGCTCACTCTGAGATTTTGAACATCGAGGCAAGCGACTATTTTGGTGATTCAAAGCAGAGCTACGATGCTGAAAGCTATGAAATCAAGGTGCGGTATGCGCTGGATTTGAGGAATTACAAGCAGTCAGGCTATAGCGGCAGCAGCTCTTCCGTTGAGATATACAGTCCTTTCTCCAACGTGATATCTCATAACATGCCTGCGTGGAGCAATGCAAGCCAATGGGCCACAGCAGAGATTAAAAAGGCTCTGGATAACGGCCTTTACCCTGATAAGCTAAAAGGAGCCGACCTCACAAAGCCCATTACCCGTGCTGAGTTTGCAGCGGTGGCCCTGAAGCTGTATGAATCGCTTTCCGGTAAAACAGCATCTCCGGCGCCTGCCGACACTTTCACCGATACCAGAGATACTGATGTGCTCAAAGCATATGCTCTGGACATTGTAGCGGGTGTTGGCAATAAAAAATTTGCGCCCGATGAACTGTTGAACCGCGAACAGGCGTCCACCATGCTTACCAGAGTATACAAGAAGGTTAACTGGGAAGGATGGACGCTTGCAGGGGATAACACGTACACAAAGCATTCGCTGGACAACAAAGGTGTAGCTCCGTTTGCCGATGATGCGCAAATTTCAGGTTACGCAAGGCCATCGGTCTATTTCATGGCAAAGTACGGTATTATCAAGGGTTTAAGTAATAATAGGTTTGCGCCGAGAAATACAACCAGTGCAGAAACCGCGGCAGGCTACGCAAACGCCACCCGTGAACAGGCACTGGCTATCAGCAACCGTACATTTGAGAAGGCGGAAGAAATCCAAGACGGAGGACCGACAGCGGCAACACCGTCCACACAGACGACTCCGCCTGCGCAGACACCACCGACACAGGGAAGTGAAGAGAATATGGCGCAGGGTGAAGCATCTGCCGGTAGTGAGTTCACAGGTGAATGGTCGAGAGGCGGCGCATACAGTGCAGATTACGTAAGTGGTAATATTGATATTGGCACCATGAGCATTGTCGCCGGAGAGTATTACAAATTTAATGCTGACGGTACTTTCAGATCTGTTATATCCACACTCGGGGGATATGTAGGCAGCGTGCGGTATGATAGTAGTATTGTCTATGAGACAGGAAAGTACAAGGTCGACGGAAGTAAAATTATTCTATCCGACAGGATTCAAACTTATTATAAGGGAACACCTCTGGTTCTAGTACACAAAGATAAGAAGCTGGATAAATCTGATGAGCTCCTCATAGAAGAATTCGACCAGGCTGGTGAACGATTTAAAACAATGATGGGATGGTTTGAAAAGATCAGGTAGCATTAGCTGCTACCTGCGTTCAGCCTTATTTCGGCTGTTGCTTACATTACAAATGCCATAATGAGAGAAATCACAGCCGGCAGTGTTACAAAAAGGCCTGCGCAATTAGCGGGCTTTTTTGCATAATTGTCAGTCTCGCTTATAAAGAACAGTACAATCTCAAAAGCAGATACCGCAGGCAATGTAAATCTCTTAAGGAGTCTAATTGCCACCGGTATAATTTACACACTATCGTAATAGTCCGGCGCTGTCAACCGGAAACTACAGTATTGCATTATTGTGCTCAGAAATATAGAATAGGTTTAAAGCAACTGAATTATTATGTAAATAAATATACTACCGATGGAGGGTGCGCTATGCCTTTTTATGATTTGAAGTGTGGTTGTGGTGAGGTGTTTAACACCATGGCATCCATGAGCGACAGGGAGAACAAAAGGATTCGATGTCCAAAATGCGGCAGCAATGAACTGGAAGCGGTTTTTTTGAATTTTAATATTATTCAATCAAGAAAATCAAGCGGCAACGAGTGTCCGAATGCACACCGCTGCGGCAGTAACTGTTGTCACGGATAAAATTTATGCGTTTTGATTATGGCACAGCTATCTGTTCAAATTTTCGACGGCTACAACTTTTCTGGTTTTACTTTCAATGCAGTCACTGTTTTTAATGTTTGATCCAAAGTCTCATGTTTGACTTCAGCGGCATCAAACTTAAGCAGCTTGAAGGTGATCTGAACACATGCGCCTATTGCCAGAGCAGAGATAACTGTCCCTGCTCCTACCATTCCGCCAAGCCTCCAACCGGCTAACACTGCCAAACCCTCAATAGCTCCACGGCACACGCCAACTGGAAGCCTGGTTATACGAGTAAGCGCCACCATCAGGCTATCTCTGGGACCTGCTCCAAATGCTGAGCTTATGTAAAAATATGAGGCAAAAGCAATTACAAACAACCCTGCAATGAGCATAATTGTACCAAGCACGAAATTGTCAGCCGCAGGAATTAAATTTATGCCAAGTAATAAATCAATAAACACGCCAATCAGTAACATATTCAAAATGGAGCCAAGGCCGAGCTTTTCTCCCAACAAGACTGTAACTACAACAATAATAACGCCAATAATAATCGAAGCAGTACCGATGTTAATGTTAATAATTTTAGCCAGGCCTGCATGAAAAACATCCCACGGAGCATAGCCAATATTTGCACGTATGGTAATTACAATCCCAAGTGAGTACAGGAATAACCCAACTATTAAGCGCAGAAAACGTATATAGAATTGTTTCATATATGTAACCCTTTCTGTAATTGAAAAAATGTAGCCTTTGTTATACTAAGCTAATATTCTAGCAATGAAAGTATGAGTGTGTCAATCAAACTTGAGACAAGATCCGGAATCCAACGATTTGAGATAAGATCTGGAGTCCGTGAAAGGTGCTCGAAATAATCGCAGTATTGCATTATTTCGCATGCAAATATAGAATAGGATTTAAGTTAATGGTTGTATTATGGAAGGCACAGAAAAAATATGGATGCGGTTGAAATACTTCTAAACTACAAAAAGGGTATGGTTACTGAAAAGGAATTGGAGGGCTTCCTCGGCAGTAAGGATTATGAGACCTTTGCGAGGGAGGTATCCGAACTTGTGGCTCAGAATGTCATATGCCCGGTTAAGTCAAAAAAGTCAGGCATGAACGGCAGATTTCCCCCACTGTACAATAAATATAGGATTATCCGTCCTGAAAATAATTATTCTAAGGCGTTAGAGGAGATCAAGCTTCTCAATCCCCGTCTCAACATCAGCGGATACATGGAAAAACCGGCTCTATATGAAAAACACCGGGATATTCTTATGAAGCTGAGTGATTATTTATGGAGTAATGCGGCCTTGTTGGAGGAGCCGATGTCACACAATGAGCGATCCTTATCTATCTGGGGGTCTGAAAAGCTGTTAAGCCGCGAGAGGACATTGATTGCAGAGGTGCTTAAATTCAACTTTCTTGGCAGTTCTGACTTGAATTATTACAACACACCCGAGCCTTTAATCGAATATGTACATGAACGTACTAATCCAATGAATATTTTAATTATCGAGAATAAGGACACATGGTTTTCCTTCCGGAAGGCTATGTTGGAAACCGGCCTGAACAGGTTCCTTGGCCTGGACATACATGCGCTTTTGTACGGTGAAGGAAGAAAAATTACCGGAAGAAATGGCAGAATTGATGAACATGATATTCAGTGGTATTATGGGTACAAGAATACTTATTACTATTTTGGAGATTTGGATTATGAAGGCATTCAGATTTTTTTTGATTTGAAGGCCTACAATCCTGCCACTGATATAAGGCTCTTCAATGAGGCATACCAGATGATGGGTCACCTTGCCGACGGATGTGAGCTTCCCATATCCGCAGACAAGAGAAACAGGATAGGCAGGTATAGTGAGTTCCTGGGATATTTCCCGGAAGAGGAAGCGGTAAGGATGGGAATAATTCTCGAAAGCGGCAGGTATATTCCGCAGGAGATACTGAATTATCAGATCATTAAGATGAGTTTGGGGAGACCACCAAAAGCACCCGACCAACAGAATGGCACAACCTGAGAAGGATTATGAAGTATATGAGGATTACATAGAAAAATGTTTGATTTTCTTGAAGCCTTTGAAAAAAGGATGCAGATCGTTGCGGTTGTGGATTCCATTGTCAACCGCCGAAACCGTAATATGGAGCTTGAAAAGGTATTTCAACAGGGACAGCTTGAGAACCTGGTATTTTCGACGCTTGTATATATCATGGACAGGACATTGTCTGAGGATGAAGAGTGTACGGCTGATAGTATCGCCAATTTTGTCGGGAGCATCCTGTATTCAGATTACGATATCAGACTGACGGCTGATTTGTATAAAAGGATCTCCGAATATATCGTGAAAAACATTCTGCAAAATGACGGCATCCCATTGTATTACCCGGTAATGAGCTATGCGAAGGGCGAAACCATACAGCTTCGAATCAAGCTCATTGACGATAAGGTTTCTGAGGTTGACGGAAAATACCGAATAAGTTATGTCTTAACGGATCAAGGTTATGACTTCCTCTTCAGAACCAAGGAAGTGGAGCAGGAAATTAATTTTACAATGGAGGAGCTTAAGCTCCGGGAGCTCATTAAAAGGAAAAATTATAAGAAGGCGTTGCAGCAGAGCAACAACCTGATACAAATGGTCCGACAGAAGAAGAAGGATTTGCGGCAGTTTATGGATCAGATCCGGGAAAATATTTACAGCGTTGATGTCGGTAAATATGAAGAACTGGTAAACAGTACTTACGAACTGCTTCAGGAGGAATATGACATTCTCAATGACATAAAAAACATGATTACCCTTTCGGAAAACCGCCTCCGCGAGGAGTTGTCAAGGACTGGCAAGCTTGACGGTGATATGGAGAAGGCCGAACGGGAAATCGGTATGATAAGCGCAAATATTACCACAACAATGAAGGAACAGCGGGATCTCATCATCGATAGGCATTCTCTTTCAAGCGTCTACATGGATACCATCAGGGACGCTTTTCAATATACCATGGAAAAACGTTTCGATTTTGAGGAGGAGGTGCTCAAAAAGCTGGAGAGCTGTACAGAGCCGGTGATTCATCGCTTCTGGCAATTGCTCAATCCGCTTTTTAGGCCTTCGCCATATCGGAATCTGAATATCCTGAGCATGTTTGAAAGGCAGGGCAGGCTTAG
The DNA here is from genome assembly GCA_023435745.1 of Bacillota bacterium. GTDB lineage: Bacteria > Bacillota > Clostridia > Acetivibrionales > DTU013 > JAEYRF01. Next base: position 123,237 of record JAEZMD010000018.1, read on the forward strand.
GGATGATAATTCGGATGAGTTTATTGGTATTGAGCTTGAAGAGCTGTCTGAGGACATGGAGAAACAGAGGGTAGAGAAGGCCAATAAGGCCTATGAAGCTATTATGGACGAGCTGTTGACATATACGCTTGCTTGCGGCGGCAGGACAAGCTTCAGCTCATTTGTACGGCACTTGCAAAAGAACCCTGACACTTATGAGGCTGTGACAGAAAACCGGTTCTTATTTACGGTTTTGCTAAAACTGTATGACCAGGGGCTCATTGACATTGAAAAATGGCTGCGGGAGCAGGAGGAAATTGTCGATAACGCCACAGGTGAATTTGATATTGCTTATTGCCTTTATAAAATAAGTGCAGGAAACGCCGACTTATTTGGAATCAAATCTCTTGAAGTTTCAAATCCGGATAATGCGCAATTTGATGTGACAATATTTGAAAAGCACAGTGACTACTGTTTCAAGGTGACGATAGAAATAACAGACTTTACGGTAGAGGTGAATGTTTAAATGAATACACTGCAGACAGCTCTGAAGGTTTTCAGAATATTGCTCGAGAACGGGCAGCTCGACCGGGATGCAAATGAGGAGCTTTTTATTGAATATTTGAACCCTGAAGTGATGGAATGCCTGAATCAATTTGAAGAGGAAATGGACTGTAGGATTGTACGGTATGGTAATATCATTTACCTTATTCCGTCCTGTGAAAATAAGCTTTTGGGCTACAGAACAAAGGATCAGCGGGAATGGATAGGTGCAAACGCCCGCCTGTCCGACGTTTTCCTGATGGATTATATTGCAATGTTTATTTTATATCTATTCTACGCCGGAAAAAATAAGAATCCCAAGCAGCGTGAATTCTTGCGTTTAACGACCCTGGTGGAGGAGCTGGATCGGAGGTTTGCCAGTATTCTCTCCGCTGACAAGGATGAAACCACCAAGTTGGAGGAGCATTACAGCATCAATTTCTTGCGGATAGCAGAATTGTGGGCCAGTAAAAAGGCTTTTGAAGAGAAAAAGCTGAGCACAAAAATGGGTATGGTGTTGCGGGTATGCAGGCTGTTGGAGTTGGAGAGGCTCGTCAGGATTGTGGATGATGAAAAGGAAATACGCACAACACGAAAGCTGGATGACCTGATGATAAACTATTATTTGAATGACAACAGAGTTCAGGAGGTTCGGGAGATTTTCGAGGAAAGGGGTGAGCAGCTTGCCGCAGATCAACAGGATCAGGATAGTCAACTTTTCATATAACAACGATAAAAGGCACATTGTTGACGAGATTTTTGATTTCTATCAGGGTGAAAATGCACTGCTCAGTCTCACCAACGGGGGCGGAAAAAGCGTTCTGGTACAGCTTTTGCTGCAGCCCATCATACCCTACGCCAGGCTGCAGGGAAGGAGTATATCTGATTTTTTCAGGAAGCGCAAATATCCTGCCTATGTCCTTATCGAATGGAAGCTTGATGACATGGGAGGGTACCTGACGACCGGAATATGCCTTGCTGGGTATGAGATGCAGGCGGGAGAAGGAATGGAAGAAAGGATCGGAATCCGGTATTTTACTTTTACCGTAAAGTATAATCGATCCAATCCGTTTGATCTGGAGAACATTCCTTTGGCTGTAAAGAAGGGGCAAATGGTCAATATATTGCCTTTCAAGGAGGCTGTTGCGCTGATAGCGGAGAAATCTCACGACCGGAAGCAGGAGATCTCATACTTCTCTTCCGATGAGGCCCAGGAATACGGAAGGCATCTGGCTACCTACAATATCTCGCAGGACGAATGGAAGAATATAATTGTCAAAATCAATGACGACGAGGGCGGAGTCAAGGAAATATTCGAGAAGTGTAAAAACACCCAGCAGCTTATGAACGACTGGATACTCAAAACAGTCGAAAAAGTTATATACAGGGACAGAGAAGACAGCCGTAAGCTGGAGCGTATGCTGGAAAACCTGACGGACGAAATGATTTCAAACGAGCAGTACATCTATGACAGGCAATTGATGACTGAATTTTTAGAAAAAATGCAGGAGTATTCAGGCGAAATTAAGCAGCTTTTGGAAGGACTTGATGATCAGAAGAAACTTGAAAACAACCTGTCGAAGTTATTTACATATATTGAAGAAGAAAATGAAAAAAACCAGGAAACATATCACAATAATAGCAATACAATCGCTGAATGCAGGAGGGAACTAGACAGGATCAATCTTGAAGAAAGATCGCTGGATTATTATGAATGTGAAAAGAAATATTTGAGGCATAAAGAAACCCATGATGAAGTAAGGATGCTTTATGAAGAAACCCAGGCGAGGCAAATGCAATGCAGGCTTGAACGTGATATCCAGAAAGCGGCGGAGCTCCTCGGCCATATTCGGGGGATTGATGCTGAGCTTGCGGGACTGGAAGAAAGGATTGCGCAAAGCAGGCAGGAAATCGGCAAAGATGATATACTGCATAGCCTTGAGTATTCGCTGAAGCTTGCTTATGAAGACAGGCTCAAAGAACTGGATACCATACTTGATAACCTCATAAGAGAACTGGACGGACTGCGGGATGTAAAGGAACGTTGTATCAGGGAGTCGGATGAAGCCGGTTCGGAAAAGGAGAGATTGGGGAAAGAGGTCGCCGTTATACAGCACAAGATCAGGGATTTTGATGTAGAGGAAGAGAAGCTCAGGCAAAGGCTGGGATTGACCTATGCCAGGAACCTCTTCGGGGAAATGAGACCAGAGGATGTCAAGAAGGCTCTTGATGTATTGAATGGCAGACTGCATAAGGCGGAGTACGAAATAGACCGGTTGGAAACGGCTATCGAAAAAATGGACGCAGAGAGTAAAGAGAACGAATTAAAGATAGATGAAGCCAGAAAGGAAAAGGTCAGACTGGACAGCAAGCTTGCAGAGACTGTCAGGCTTATTGAGGAATATGACGAGGCGGAAAAAAAGCTTTCCGGTATATTTGAAAAGCATGATTTAGACTTCGGCTTACGTTTTGACCCATCATATTGCACAAAAAGCTTTGAGGTGTTGCTAGCAAAGCTTGAAGGGACTGTATTCAGCATAAAAAAGGAAATTGGAAAAAAGGATGAGACAGCGGCTATGCTGAAAAACGGCACGCTTCATGTACCTGCAGATTTCGCTGATTTCCTTAAGACCCTGGATATTGAATTTGAAACCGGTGAAACCTATCTGCGCAAACAGAAGAAGGAAATAAGGGATCGTTTGGTAGAAGGTAACCCATTGCTTCCCTTTTCATTCATTATCAGGGAGGAAGAAATGGAGCAGCTGTCCGCCCTGGCTCCCGAGCTTCAGATCTACCAGCCGGTGCCACTTGTCACTTTTAATAAGCTGGATGTGCAGCTTGAGACGAAAGGCAAGCTCGTAAATAAAATGGACGGCATTTCATTTCTATGCATGTATGACGGCAGGATGCTTGAGGTATCTGACATTGATACATATTTGACACAATTGCAGCAGGAATCGGAGGAGCTGGAAGCAAGGCTTGCGCATTACAATATTGCGTTAAAGGAGACCAGAGAAGAAGCCGCCCTGGTTGCGGGGTTTGATTATAACAAGGATTCCAGATACCGGCTTACAGCGCAGCACAATGAAATAACAGGCTGGCTGGAGGATTCGGAGAATTTGCTCGCAATGCTTTTTGACCAGAAAAAGGAGCTGTCACAGGGGCTTAATAAAGCATACAACAGCAGGCCCGAAGTCTACAAAGGCGTTGATACCGCAAGAGCCGACCTGGATGATTTTCAACAGCTGTTGGAGAAAAGCCGGACATATGAGAATGATGTAAAAACACTCAATGCCGATCTTAAGAAAATAGACGAAGTCGAACAAAAGCTTTTAGCCTGCAAGGAAGAGCTGACTAGAGCTGAAATGCGGCTAGCTGTGGCTGTACAGGAAAAAAAAGAGTGTGAAAGGCAAAAGGATGATATAGGTCGAAAATTTGATAGTGTACGCCATGCCGAACCTGCTATTTTATTGGAGGAGCCGCTGCACATAATGGAAGGCAGGCTGGAAGCGCTCAAAAGCCAGCATGCGCAGGACCTCCACGAGCTTGAGAAGAACAGGGATTCGAAGAAGACGGAAAGAAAGTCAAGAGAAAGAGAGCTTGGCAAATTGAAGCTGGATGAAGTGCAGTATGCCAATGTTGTTTTTATGCAGGACAAGCTTGACAGCCTGGACTATGAAACGGAGCAGCTTGACCGGGATGTCAAAATCCTTGCGGGAAGGGAAAGCGAAGCCAATGGAAGGATGCAATCGTCAAGGTCTGCAATGGAGGCGGCAATGTCGGAGGTAAACAGGCTTGGCGCCGAGGAGCCGGTTCCGAAGGAAACAATTCATCCCGATTTCAGCAGACGTCGGAAGGAAGCAAAAGAGCAGGAAGAGGAGAAGAGCAAAGAGAACAAGGTGATAATGACCTTGATTGCAGAAAATGAAAGAGTTGCAGACAAAATCCGGCAGCTTGTTAAAATTACCGGAAAGGCTGATCTGACAGGGTATTCTCCGCCCGGCGACGTAAAAAAGGAATATGAGCAGCTGGCAGAGGCGCTGAATGAAAAACGCAAAACAAATGATACTTCCTCCAGGCAGATTCATTCAAGGTATATTCAGATGGAACATGCCTATAAAGAGAAAAACTCCAACATCGGCAATATATTTAAGGGACTTGAACCCTTCAAGTCTAAAGCAGAGTTGGATTTTGACGGCTTTTATTATTTTTATGAAAGGATAGAAAGACAAAATGACGCTTTGAAGGACTTTATCCGCATTTTGGAGGCTCAGTTGGCGAACCTTGAAAGAAATAAAAGCGATATGGTTCAGCAGAGCTATATGCAGGCGGTGCAAATATTTGAGGAGGTTGGGAAGATATCCGAGGATTCATCCATCCGACTGTCCGGAAAAAACAAGCCTGTCCAGATGCTCCAGATAGAAATGCAGCCTCTGGAGGAAAGACATGCCGGGCTTGAAAGCATGACAGCCCATATTGATTATTGTACAGATAAAATCCAGAAGGACATTAAGGACGGAAAAAGCAGGGAGGAGGTCCGTAAAAGTATTGAAAGGCTCATATCAAGCAGGGAGCTGCTGAACAAGATTTCGGATTTGTCAAAGCTGAAAATTAAAACATACAAAATTGATTTTAATATGAATAATAGTGAATACAAGACCTGGGAGCAGGTTTTAAGGGAGAATTCAGGCGGGGAGCGTTTCGTATCCATTTTCTCGGTTCTGTCGGCTTTGATTTCTTATACCAGAAAAAGCAGGATGAAAGCGGAAGGCTTGAGCGGCAGAAGTGATACAAAGGTGCTCATTATGGACAACCCGTTTGGTCCTATATCATCAGAGCATCTTCTCAAGCCACTTTTTGAGATCGCTAAAAAATATAACACACAGATGATATGCCTGACCGACCTGAAACAGAATTCGATCCTCAATTGCTTCAATCTTATTTACATGCTGAAAATCCGCACAGATACACTTGGCTCCAAAGAATATTTAAAATTCGAGGAGCATATACGTGACGGGGCGGATTTAAAAAAGGATGAGCATTTGGAAAGAGCTGTTTTCAGGGCATATGACTTCGAGCAGCTCCAGCTAACTGATTTTTTGAGTTAGAAAAGCTAATGGACGATCATTGTATGCCTATTGTATTTACAGTAGGCATATTTTGTGTTATTATGGATATACTGATAGTGACTATATAAATGGAGTGATTTTAATGGCGAATACAAGCATGAATATAAGGATGGACGCTAAGATTAAGCAACAGGCGGAACAGATTTTTGCCGAGTTTGGGCTTAATATGACGACTGCCATCAATATCTTTCTAAGGCAGACGATAAGAGAAAACGGTCTTCCTTTCGAGCTTAAACTGAATACACCCAATGCTGAGACGATTGCCGCAATCAAAGAAGGGTCGGAAATCATTCAGAAAGGTAAATCGAGGTTTTCTTCTGCGCAGGAAATGTTTGATGATCTGGGTATTTGATAATGCTTAAACCAGAATATACATCAAGGTTCAAGAAGGATTTAAAAATAGCACAGAAAAGAAACTTGAATATTGAATTACTAAAAGAGATTATATACAGGTTGTGTCCTATTGGCATTTCTTGAATATATTTGCGGCTATAGCCCAGATATTCTGTACGATGCTCAAAATTATATGCATGGCAGTGCATCTATCATTTTAGTATTGACATACTAAAACATTAGAAGTACAATTATTCTATTAAAGCATTAAGGGAGAAGGGCTAAGATGAACACAAGCATTGAAGCCGCGCTGAACGTTCTATACCAAAGGCAGATAACATCCAGAGAACAACTGCTAAAAGAGATGCTGCGTGTAAAAATGACACTAAAGAAGATAGAAGAAGACGCCGAGGTTTTGGACGACAAACAGAGTATTTTTCAGCTCATGAAGAAAACTACGGAAGACGAACTGGGCTTTTTTCCAGCGGACAGAGCAGACTTTTTAGATATCTTTGAGACATTGAAAGATATTGATTTGATAGATTTTACTTTGGAAGTCTATAAAAATGACCGAACCGGTACGGTTATTTCACCTGTGTACTTAAGCCGTTATATCAGTGACAAAATAAAAAAACTAAAACCGAAGACATTGCTTATCACTGAAGCAGAAAAGCACTTATCAGGACTCAGGGAAATGGTCGGCCGCACACCTGGAGCGAATATCACCTTAACTACACAGTACAAACCGATGTATATTCTTCTGCAATTGGCATTCGGTGAAAATGAAAATATTAGGATCCGCTTCGAGTCCATATATACAGAGTGCCTGACTGGTGAAAAATATGATTACATATATACGCTTCCGACCTTCAGTCAAAGGCCGGAGGAGCTTGATAAGGAGTTTGTAACAAAGGACAGTGATGGCATTGCCATGGAAAATATGCTGGGACACCTGAATGAAAAGGGGACCTTGGATATTATCCTGCCGGCTAAGCTTACTTTTGCCGCAATGGGTTATGAAAAATTGCGAGCACATATTACTGATAAATACAATGTAGATAGCATCTGTATTTTGCCGGAAGGAACCTTCAGACCGGCAACAGCTGTTAAAACATACTTCTTTTCCATATCAACTGAACGCAAGGCAAATATTGAAATTGGGACGTTTGAGCTTGGCGGGAAAGCGATTGAGATAAAAGACAAAAAGCCTATTCAGGCTAAAGATTTTTTGTCACATGAAGATTGGCGCATTGAGCTTCTCCTGTCGGAAGACGATGAGAATATTCAGAGGTTTAAAAGCTCCACACTTCAGAAAGTGAAGCTAAAAGAAATAGCAGAGGTGTTCAGGGGAAAATCAATTCTTAAGAAGGACACTTTGCCGGGGAATATATCGGTGTTGAATATCTCCAACATAGAAAACGGAGAAATTGATTACCGGGACATGGATACCATTAATGAAGAAGAACGCAAAGTGAAACGCTACGAGCTGACAACAGGTGACGTTGTTCTATCCTGCCGGGGAACGGCCATCAAGTCTGCTGTATTTGAAGACCAGGACAGAACTATTATTGCCTCGGCAAATCTGATAGTGATCAGGCCAAAAGAAAATATCAAAGGAGAGTTTATCAAGATATTTTTAGAAAGCCCTGTTGGATTGGCCATTATAAAAAGCTTTCAGCGGGGCACTGCGATTATGAATATCAATTATGCCGATATTATGGAAATGGAGATACCATTGCTGCCGATAAATAAGCAGAAGGAAATGGTTGATCAGTATAACGAGGAATTGGAAATGTATAAAGAGACCGTCAAAAAGGCTGAAGTGCGGTGGTCAAATATAAAAGACGGTATATACGATGCATTATTACCAGGAGGAGTCTGAAATGGCAGTGAACCTTGAATTTGAGAACAAGCTGTGGGAGATGGCGGATAAACTGAGGGGGAACATTCAACCCTCTGATTATAAGTCGGTAATACTAGGACTTATTTTCCTGAAATACATTTCTGACAGCTTTGATGAAAAGCACAATGAATTGATTGCCGAGGGCGAAGGCTTTGAGGAGGACAGGGATGCTTATCTGGAAGACCATATATTCTTCGTACCGCCAAGTGCAAGATGGGAGTTCATCAAGAAAAGTGCAAAGCAGAGCACAATTGGCCAGATTATTGATGAAGCAATGATCGCCATTGAAAGAGAAAATAGAAACCTTAAGGGTGTATTGCCGAAAAACTATGCCAGACCGGAGCTTGATAAAACAAAGCTCGGTGAATTGATTGACCTTTTCTCGTTCAACCTGGGAAGCAAGGAGGCAAAGGCGCAGGACATTCTTGGCAGGGTATATGAATACTTTTTAGGCAAGTTCGGCTCCAGCGAAGGTGAATTTTACACACCGCCAAGTATTGTAAAGCTGCTTGTAGGCATGATAGAGCCGTATAAAGGCAGGGTATATGATCCCTGCTGCGGGTCTGGCGGCATGTTTGTACAATCCCAGAGATTTGTGGAAGAGCATCGGGGCAGAAAAGACGATATCCATATTTTCGGACAGGAGTTTACTGCCACCACATGGAGACTATGCAAGATGAACCTTGCCATTAGAGGAATTGACGGCAATCTGGGTGAAAGAGATGCCGATACCTTTGGCAATGATCTGCATAAAAACCTGAGAGCAGATTTTGTACTGGCAAATCCTCCTTTTAACGCAAGTGACTATACCCTGATTCAGGATGATGCTCGCTGGAAGTATGGCATTCCTCCGGCTAACAATGCAAACTACGCGTGGATAGAGCATATTATCAGCAAGCTCTCTCCTTCAGGCGTGGCGGGCTTTGTAATGGCTAACGGTTCTATGAGCACTTCCACAAAAGCAGAAGCTGAAATCAGAAAGAACATAATTGAAGCGGGACTTGTAGACTGCATCATAACAATGCCGCCTAATTTATTCTATAACGTTACCATTCCTGTTTGTCTGTGGTTCATATCTAAAAAGCGTGAAAACAGGAGGGATAAAATCCTGTTTATTGACGCCCGCAAGATGGGGTATATGGAAACCAGAAAACACAGGGAGATAACTGATGAGGAAATAAAGCAGATATATGAAACCTATCATAATTGGAGGGATTCGTTCTCAAAAAGTGAACAATTCCTTGTGGCAGAAAAAGCAAGCATTTATGGGATGAAAAATTTTAAAAAGGAAGAAGTTAAGAAGTATGAAGATATTCAAGGCTTCTGCAAATCCGCAAGCATCAAAGATGTCAGAAGCCATGAGTATATCCTGACCCCCGGCAGATATGTCGGAATAGAAGAGGTTGAGGATGACGGAGAGCCATTTGATGAGAAGATGACAAGGCTGACAGGCGAGCTTGCTGAGATGTTCGCTAAATCCCATACCCTTGAAGAGGAGATCAGGCGGAGACTGGGGGCGATCGGGTATGAGTTGTAGGGAGTGGAGGGAAGTTAGTTTAAAAGATATAATCCAATATATTTCCAGGGGTATAACTCCTGTATATACAGATGAAGATGGAGTTATTGTTTTAAATCAAAAATGTATTAGGGATAATAGAGTTTCTTATGATCAATCGCGTTTTACTAATCCTGGGGAGAGAAAAATACCTGAAGATAAATATCTACGCAAGTACGACATATTAATTAATTCTACTGGTGTTGGTACGTTAGGAAGAGTAGCACAAATAAAAGAACTTATTAATAAAACAACCGTGGACTCTCATGTAACAATAGTAAGAGCTAAGGGAAATGTTGCGCCTAAGTTTCTTGGATATAATTTGTTTTTACAGCAACCTAACATTGAAGCTTTAGCAGAAGGATCGACTGGTCAGACTGAATTATCAAGAACAAGGTTAGCAGAGGCGATAAAATTATTAATTCCTCCTGTAAAAGAGCAACAAGCAATCGCAGATACCCTCTCCTGCCTGGATGACAAGATAGAGCTAAATAACCGCATCAATAAGAACCTTGAGGAAATGGCACAGGCTATTTTTAAAAGCTGGTTTGTTGATTTTGAGCCGTTTCAGGATGGGGAGTTTGAAGACAGCGAGTTAGGCAGAATTCCTAAGGGATGGAGAGTTGGAACTATTGAGAATATATCAAAAGAAGTCATTTGTGGTAAAACTCCTTCCACAAAGGACAAAGATAATTTCGGCGATCTAATGCCATTTATAACCATACCAGACATGCATGGAAACATTTATATTGTTAAATCAGAAAGATATTTATCAGTAAAAGGCATAAAAACTCAATCAAATAAGACGATCCCCGTAAATAGCGTTGTTGTTAGTTGTATTGCAACTCCTGGACTTGTAGTTTTGGCATCGGAACCCAGCCAAACAAACCAACAAATAAACAGTATTATTTGTAAAGATAATATATCTCATTATTATGTATTTTTATCTATGAAAAACTATAGTAATAAAATTAAAGATTTGGGTAGTGGTGGAAGTACAACCCTTAATTTGAATAAAACACAATTTTCAAAAATAAAATTGATTATACCATGCGAGGAAGTAATATTTAAATTTCATAACATTGTTGGTCCAATTTTCAAAGAAATATTAGAATATCAAAAGCAAACTGTGAAACTAGAGGTGATCCGCGACACCCTGCTCCCCAAGCTCATGTCCGGGGAAATACGAGTTCCAATAAAGGAGGCGGACAATTCATGAGTGTTAATGTAAGCCCCAAGGTTATTTCGGGATTAAGAGCTATTGCTGAGAAATATGCAATTGGAAAAATTGTGGTTTTTGGTTCCCGCGCCAGAGGGGATAACAACTCCAAAAGCGATATTGATATCGCGATCTATCCTATGACGCCCATAACGGAATTCGAAAATAAAGGACATTTTATCAGCGAAGTAGATGATTTGGATACTTTGTTAAAAATTGATATAATATTCGTAAATAATAACACGGACGAAAAACTCATTGCAAATATTCAAAAAGAGGGAGTAGTCATATATGAGCGGTTACTTGCAGAGGCTTGAAAACTATAAAAAAGCTTTAACCAGATTGAGCGAGGGAATTGAAAAGCTTGATAAGACGGATGATTTACAAAGGGACGGACTCATACAGAGGTTCGAGTTCACATTTGAGCTGGCATGGAAAACACTCAAAGCAATTTTTGAACATGAAGGACTGATCGGAATGAACTCTCCCAAAACAGTCCTTCGAGAGGCTTTTTCAGCCGATCTGATTCGAAATGAGGAAGTCTGGCTCATGATGCTTAGTGACAGAAACTCAACCACCCATTTATACAGCGAAGAGATTGCGATAGAGATATGTAATAATATCACATCAAAATATATCATAGAATTTGAGGAATTGATGAAACAAATACAGGTGCGGAAGATCAATTAGAACAGATCACGTAAGGTTTGTGGAGGAGGAATAAATGCCGAGGAATTTTTGTGAGTCACACCTGGAAGAGGCTGCTCTGGAATGGTTTGAGGAGCTGGGTTATGAAACAGTGTTCGCCCCTGATATTGCACCGGACGGAGAGTACCCGGAGCGAGAGGATTACAGTGATGTCATTCTCAATGACAGGCTGAAAGAAGCGCTTAAGAGGATAAACCCGAGGATGCCGGAGGGCGCTCTTGCGGATGCTTTCAGGCAGATAACCATTCCACAAAGCCCTAGCCTTATCATGAATAACAAGTCTTTTCAGAAGATGATCACAGACGGTATCGATGTACAGGTGAAACAGTCAGATGCCAGTTACAGAACAGAGAAGGTCTATGTATTAGATTTTGAAAAGCCATTTAACAATGATTTTATGGTAGCAAACCAATTCACTGTTATCGAGCATGGGGCTGAAAAGCGTCCGGACGTGATTGCATTTGTAAATGGAATTCCCCTTGTAGTTATTGAACTGAAAAGCATCAGTGATGAAAATGTAGATATTACCGATGCATACAACCAACTGCAGACATATAAGATGACGATTCCTTCTCTTTTTACATACAACTCCTTTATGGTGACCAGTGACGGTATTAATGCCAGAGCGGGTACACTTACATCCAATGAAGATAGATTTATGGCATGGCGTACTATTGATGGAGATGATGTTGCACCGCTGTCGATTCCACAGCTTGAAGTGCTGATAAAAGGAATGTTTCAGCGCGACCGTTTTCTTGATATTATCAGGCATTTTGTGCTATTCCAGAGCGATGGCAGGGATACTATCAAAATACTTGCGGGATATCACCAGTATCATGCTGTTAATAAAGCAGTAGAAAGCACCGAGCGTGCAACTCAGGAATCCGGCGACAGAAGAATCGGTGTTGTGTGGCATACTCAGGGCAGCGGGAAAAGTCTGTCCATGGTTTTCTATGCCGGAAAGCTTGTTATAAATGAAGAGCTTGAAAATCCGACCATAGTTGTGATTACTGACAGAAACGACCTGGATGATCAGCTTTACGGGACATTCCTGAAAAGCAGGGACATTCTGAGAAGTAAACCGGTGCAAGCTACGGATAGAATACACCTGAGAGAATTGCTAAATACCCGTACCAGCGGCGGAATTATTTTCACTACCATTCATAAATTTGCTCCCTTTGACAATGAATCAAAAGATGAGACCGAGTTGGACAAGGTAGCTGAGGATTCTGCCGAATACCGTAACAGCATGGTTCTTACCGATCGTAAGAACGTCATTGTTTTGGCGGACGAAGCTCATCGCAGCCAATATGGGTTTGGCGCGGACATTGTTAAGCGTGACGATGAGGCGGATGTTAAATACGGCTACGCCAAATATATGCGTGACAGCCTGCCAAACGCATCATATATAGGGTTCACCGGAACACCTATTGAATTAACCGATAAAAATACCCGAGCTGTGTTTGGCGATTACATTGATGTCTATGACATGACGAGAGCCGTTGATGACGGAACTACTGTTAAAATTTTCTACGAAAGCAGGATTGCAAAGCTGGAGCTGCCGGAAGAACTGAAACCAAAGGTTGATACTGAGTATGATGAGATAACGGAATATCAGGAATATAGCCAGAAGGAAAGGCTTAAGACCAAATGGGCAAGACTTGAGGCAATCGTGGGCGCCGGTGAACGTGTGAGTCAGATTGCTAACGACATAGTTGAGCATTTTGAAAAACGTGAACAGGCTCAGGAAAATGAAGGCGGTAAAGCAATGATCGTTGCGATGAGCAGAAGGATCGCAGTCGATTTGTATAAAGAAATTGTGAAACTGCGGCCTCACTGGCATAGTGACGACCTGATGGCAGGAAAGATAAAAGTAGTTATGACTGGCGCATCATCCGACCCGGTTGAATGGCAGAAGTTTATTGGGACAAAAGCGAGCCGTGAAGCATTAGCTAAGAGGATGAAGGATAAAAATGATGAGTTGAAGCTTGTCATTGTTCGCGATATGTGGCTCACAGGCTTCGATGTGCCAAGTATGCACACTATGTATATTGACAAGCCGATGCAGGGGCATAACCTGATGCAGGCAATTGCAAGGGTTAATCGTGTGTTTAAAGAAAAGAAGGGCGGACTTGTTGTTGACTATATCGGAATAGCTGAAAATCTAAAAAAAGCACTTGGAGAATATACCGATAGTGATAGGCAGAATACGGGAGTTGATGCGGAGGCCACATCGCTCAAGCTTATTGAGAGAATTGACCTTATCAGGGAACTGCTGCATGGTCATGACTACAGCAAGTTCTTTACAGGCAAGCCAGGTGAAAGATTGCATGCTATTGTGGAGACCATGGATTTTATCATCGGCCTTCGTGAAAACAGGAAGAATGACTATATCAAGCTGGTAACGGAAATGGCCGGGTTTTATTCCCTCTGTGCTACAACTGATGTTGCAGAAAGTCTAAATGTAGAGGTTGGATTCCATAAAGCGGTCAAAGCGAGCCTAGTAAAAAATATAGTCGAAGAAGGTAAGAAGAAGACGACCTCTCAGCTTGACAACGAACTGAACCAGTTGATTTCCAAGGCTATATCTTCAAATGAGGTAATTGATATACTAGGGTCAGTAGGGCTTTCCAAGCCAAATATAGCTATTCTTTCCGATGAATTTCTGGAAGAAGTAATAGGAATGAAGCATAAGAACCTGGCTGTTGAGCTCTTGAACAGACTGCTGAAGGGCAATATAAGGACATTTTCAAAGCGCAATCTTGTTCAGTCAAAGAAGTTCTCCGAGCTGCTGGATGCGGCAATTAGGAAATACCAGAACAGAGCTATTGAAACAACCCAGATTATTATGGAGCTTATAGCACTTGCCAAGCAAATCAACGAGTCGGAAAAACGTGGTGAAAGCACAGGCTTGACGCCGGATGAGCTGGCATTTTATGACGCCCTGGCAGACAATGAATCTGCGCGTGAAATAATGGGCGATGAAATTCTTAAGCAAATTGCCCGAGACCTGACCCAGTCCATAAAAAACAATATCAGTGTGGACTGGACAATCCGTGAAAGTGTTCAGGCAAAGATGAAAATGACAATTAAACGTCTGTTGAAGAAATATGGATATCCGCCGGATAAGACAGCGAAGGCTGTAGATATCGTTATGGAGCAGACAAAGCTTATGTGCCGGAATGAAGCTTGATACTCTTGCATGTGTGATCAGGCTAATGGAATGAATAATATTATAGTGGATAGTATTGAGCTCGGAAAGTACGTGTAAGGACATAGACAAAACCCATACAATTGGTTATACTACAGGAAAATAGATTGTGAGTTGGAGAATAATATGTCGCAGAATACATCACATAACAATAATGCCGGTGATACCAATAAAATCACCCGTGAATATTTTGATTCATTACTGATTGAAATGAGGCATATAGATTCCGTCATTCCTTCAACAAAGCTTGAATTATATGGAGAAACATTTGATACTCCGGTGATGATGGCAGCCCTTTCGCATCTGAATAGTGTACGAGAACATGGAATGGTGGAGATGGCCAGGGGAGCTCGCGCTGCAAACGCTGTAAATTGGGCGGGCATGGGAGACGAAGCGGAGCTGGAGGAGATTGTGGCGACCGGCGCGCGGACCGTGAAAATCATTAAACCCTACGCAGATAATGATTATATCCTGCGCAGAATTGAGCATGCCGAAAAATGCGGAGTAATGGCGGTAGGCATGGACGTTGATCATTCCTTTAGCGGAAAAGGCCGGTATGATAACGTCCTTGGGCTGCAAATGTCCTCAAAATCCCTGACGGAAATCAAGGAATTTGTCAAAGCAACTAAATTGCCATTTGTGATAAAGGGTGTATTAAGTGAACATGATACATATAAGTGTCTTGAAGCAGGGGTGCGGGGAATTGTTGTTTCCCACCATCATGGCATTATGAAGTATGCCGTCCCGCCATTAATGATATTGCCAAGGATAGCCGGGATTGTCAATCACAGTATTCCGATTTTTGTTGACTGCGGTGTGGCAAGCGGTATGGATGTCTTTAAAGCATTGGCATTAGGTGCGGATGCAGTATCCGCGGGAAGAATAATTATGGGTCCGTTGGGGACGGATGGGGCAGAAGGTGTTAAAAATCTGATACTGAATATGACGGAGGAGTTGGCCGGAGCTATGGCACGTACAGGTTCAGAGGATATAAGGCACATAGATCCGTCAGTTATATGGAATAAGTATACAGGAGGAGATAAAGATGCTGGATATAAAACTAATCAGAGAGAATCCGGAGCTTGTAAAGTATAACATCCGCAAAAAATTCCAGGATGGTAAGCTTGGTTTGGTGGATGAGGTTATTGCTTTGGATATGGAAAGCAGAACAGCAAAGCAGGAAGCGGACGCTCTCAGGGCCGAAAGGAATCAAATATCAAAGCAAATCGGCGGTCTGATGGCGCAGGGCAAGCGGGATGAAGCTGAAGCGTTGAAGGTAAAAGTCACAGAAAATTCCAATCGCCTGGCGCAGCTGGAAGTAACGGAAAGTGAGCTGCAGGAAAAAATCAGAAAAATCATGATGAGCATACCAAACATTATAGATCCAAACGTTCCTATTGGTAAGGATGACAGTGAAAATGTCGAGGTACAGCGCTACGGAGATGCGACAGTCCCTGATTTTGAGATTCCATACCATACTGAAATCATGGAAAGACTCAATGGAATTGATCTGGATAGCGCAAGAAAGGTCGCCGGAAACGGTTTTTACTATCTGATGGGTGATATTGCAAGGCTGCATTCTGCAGTAATTTCATATGCAAGAGACTTTATGATTGAACGCGGATTTACCTATTGCATTCCGCCCTTTATGATCCGCAGTGATGTTGTTACAGGCGTTATGAGCTTTGCTGAAATGGATGCGATGATGTATAAAATAGAGGGTGAGGATCTGTATTTGATTGGCACCAGCGAACATTCCATGATCGGAAAATTCATTGATACCATTCTGCCTGAAGATTCGCTGCCGCAGACCTTAACCAGTTACTCCCCCTGCTTCAGGAAGGAAAAGGGAGCTCACGGCCTTGAGGAGAGGGGCGTTTACCGTATCCATCAGTTTGAAAAACAGGAAATGATCGTTGTCTGTAAGCCCGAGGATAGTGTAATGTGGTTCAATCAACTATGGCACAACACCGTCGACCTGTTCCGTTCCCTGGATATTCCTGTGCGTACGCTTGAATGCTGTTCCGGCGATCTGGCGGATTTGAAAGTAAAATCCTTTGATGTGGAGGCATGGTCTCCAAGACAAAAGAAGTATTTCGAGGTGGGTAGCTGCTCTAATTTGGGCGATGCCCAGGCGAGACGTCTAAAGATACGCGTTGCAGGCGCGAATGGCAAATATTTTGCGCATACCTTGAATAATACGGTAGTAGCTCCTCCGAGGATGCTGATTGCATTTTTGGAAAACAATCTGAATGAAGACGGCACGGTCGATATTCCGAAGGCGTTGCAGACGTATATGGGCGGGAAGACCATCATAGGGTGATATGGGGCTGGATATGATAAAGAATCCCAAGACGCCATTGACGACTATCTGAAATACAAGCTGCTGTTCAGACTCAGAACCCTTTCTCAAACCAACTATACAGAACAAATCCTCAAACCGGAATTAAGAAAGCTAACACCATTTTAATGGCCGTTATTATTAATGGCCGTTATTATTTTTTGGCCATAATTTACAATATAACAATTTAAAGTTATAATATAGTACATACGTCGTTATTATGTAAATGCGTAAAACGAATATAAAAATTATGTAAACGTATGTGGGAGGAATAAAATGATTAAAAAATTAGCATGCTTTGTTATTGCCTTTGTATTGATGCTTAACTTGCTATTTCCGGTCGGAGTTAATGCTGCAGGAGAAGGAACGATTGTATTTTCAAAATTTTTTGGTGCAAGTGGGTCGGGAAACGGACAATTTTCCACTGGTTCTCCTACACGCATGGAAATTGATGCGGAGGGCAATTTCTATCTGTGCGATGTGAATAATAACAGGATCCAGAAATTTGATTCAAACGGGAACTACGTGTCTTCATTCGGGATACAGGAAACACAAAGCAGTGATCAATATACAAACGGAGCTTTTATAACAGTGGCCGGCATAGCAGTTGACAACTCCGGGGATATATATGTTGTTGATAGCGGTAAGCATAATGTTCAAAAATTTAAAAATAGCGGCAGTCATTTGCTCACTCAAGGTACGTACTCCTCTACTCCTTATGACAGTACATATTATAATCCAGGTGATATTGCCTTTGATCCCCACGGTTTCATTTATGTTGTTGAGACGGGAGGCAAGAGGGTACAGAAATTCGATTTAAACATGCTATACTTAGGCCAGTGGAGTATCGGCGGGGCGTACATCTCAAACAGCTCCATATACTGCGATAGTTTAGGGAATGTATATGTAACAGTTGGAACTAAAACTGTTGTGAAGTATGACGGCAGCGGCAATGTACTGCTGAATTTTACTGACGAAGAGAATCTTAGCACAGCAAAAGGCGTTTCTACTGATGCGGCAGGGAACATATATGTAGCGGACACATCCGGAAAATTGGTCAAATATAGTTCCGCCGGTGTCTTTATAGAAAAGTATAATGTAGCAGGTATAAATGATGTCAGGGTTACATCAGATGGTACGATATATGTGACATCAACCTCCGACTGCGGTGTCTTCAAGGCTCGTCCGACAAGCTCGAATGCAGATCTGAGAAGTCTGACCGTCACCGGTGCAGCTCTCTCCCCGGTTTTTAGCGCAGATACGACCTCATACAGTATTAATGTATCTGAAAATGTTGACAGCATATCTATCACGCCTACAGTAGACGATGCAAATTCGAAAATAAAGATAGATAATAATTCTCATGTTAGTGGTCAGCCTAAGACATTTAATTTGGGATATGGAACTGCAATGTTTAAAATCAACGTAACCGCTGAAGATTCCACACAGAAGGAATATGTCCTTCAGATTACCCGGAATAATCCATCCGGAACCTATTTATCATATTCAACTGAGAGCGGTAGTTACGATGGAAGCTTATATTATAATTATGAAGATGATTATGTTGGCTGGTACGAAAATATACATGCTTATGCGGCTTTAAAATTTGACCTTGGCGGTTATGCCGGTGATGAAACGACTTTTGGCGCTGCATCACTGAACTTTGTATATAGTATGGTGAATAACACTTCGTACACCGGGGATTTTGAAATAAGTGTATACGGCTCAGCAGACGACTCCTGGAAGGAAGGGGAGTCCATGCCCATGCCGGAAAGCTATATTACGACAATTGTGAGCAATGATACTAAAATAACTATGTCGGGGACTGCTAAGAAAACAATTGATATAACAGACTTCGTAAAAGATCAGATCAAAAATGATGCTGCTAAAATGCTCACATTTGTAATCAAAGGTCCTGCAAATAACCCCATAGAGGATGCGACAGAAGAATATCCCGAATTGGATTTATATATTAATAGTGATGAGGACAGAACAGTTTTAAACAACTATTATATGGCGCCTTATATCGAAATTGTCCAAAAATCCGCTCCAAAAGGAGTCACCACAGACCCGGCAGAGTCGGTAGCTTTAAGAAGTGCAGTGATCAAAGGCAATGTGGCAAGTGACTGCGGAGATTCTATAACAGAAAAAGGCGTTGAATATTGGACTTCGGAAGAGCCGGCTTCAAAATATAAGTCGACTGACGGAACCGGTACGGGAGCGATATCCGTAACACTTACAACTCTTACGCCTGATACTGACTACCATGCAAGAGCATACGCAATTAATGGCTATGGAACAAGCTACGGAGATGAGATTTCCTTTAAAACTGAAGCTTCTCCGTCAATAACAGGTATAACCCCCCCATTGAACGGAATGTATCCGGCCGGTACCGATCTTGACTTTACCGCGGCTTTCAGTTCAGAGGTCAATGTATACGACAACGCCGGAGCCCACAAGCCTTATATACCCATAACACTTAATACGGGCGGGACAGCGAGGGCATATTATCAAAGCGGCTCCGGTACCGCTACCGTTATATTCAGATATACTGTAGAGGAAGGTCAGGAGGATAATGACGGCATAACCCTCATTTCGCCGGTTAACCTTAACGAAGGCACAATAAAGGATACTGAAGACAACAGCATTAACGCTATGCTGGTATTTAAAGCGCCCAGTACGTCCGGTGTAATTGTGGATGGGATTGATCCATACATAACCCTCGTGGGCTCAACAAATGCAGACGGCTTATACAAGGCGGGAGACAGCATTAACATAACCGTAAACTTCAATGAAAACGTGACAGTGACCGGTACGCCTAAGCTTACCCTTGAGACAGGCGAAACTGACAGGATGGCAAACTATGAATCGGGATCAGGCGGAAACGCATTGACTTTTTTATATACGGTGCAGGAAGGAGATATCTGTGAGGATCTAGACTATGTGTCATCAACGGCGCTTTCGTTAAACTCCGGCACAATCAGGGATATTGCGGGAAACAACGCCGTACTTACCATTGCCGAACCTGGAGAGGCAAATTCTCTCAGCTCAGGCAAGGCAATTGAAATAGATGCTGTAGCGCCATTGGGCTACACAGTGTCAATAGACCAGACAGTTATTAACAATACCAATAAGAATGCCCTTTCCTTCACCCTCGCAGGGGCTGAAACAGGAGCTGCCTTCAATTACGTAATATCCAGCAGCGGCGGCGGAAGCAATATTACAGGAAGCGGAATCGCGTCAAGCGCAGTATACCAGGAAACAGGAATCGACGTAAGCTCGCTGCCGGACGGCACTCTGACTCTTAGCGTGACATTGACCGACTTAGCCGGAAATACTGGAGCCGTGGCAACCGATAACAGTGAAAAGGATACGACAGCGCCGACGGGTGGCACTATAACAATAAACAACGGCGCACAATATACAAATACCACAGCAGTAACTCTTAACCTGTCTGCGATAGGAGCCAGTCACATGATGGTAAGCGAAAGCAGCAGCTTCACAGGAGCAGGCTATGAGGATTATTCGGAAAACAAGGCCTTTGCCCTGAGTTCAGGAGACGGTATTAAAACAGTATATGTCAAGTACAGGGATGCAGTGGGTAATGAAACGAGCGGGACGGTCAGCAGCAGCATAACCCTTGACACAGTAGCACCGGCCTTGCAGATATCGTCGCCTTCGGTACCTGTGACGACAGGCAGCAATGTCACTTTTACTGTAACCTATACAGGAGCGGATACGATTACACTTTCTGACACAAACATAATTATAAATGAAACCGGTTTAATTGGCTCGACTGTATATGCGAGCGTATCCGGAACCGGGAATACCAGGACGGTAACAATAAACGCAATATCAGGGGAAGGCTCCATCGGAATAAGTATAGTCGGAGGGACAGCCTCAGATGCCGCAGGAAACATTGCTCCTCCGGCAGGACCTTCAGAAACCTTTGGCGCAGACAGCGCAGGGCCTGTTTTGGTTATATCTCCGCCATCGTCTGCGATTACTACCGGCGGCAGCTTAACTTATACTGTTACTTATGTGGGAGCGGATACAATAACACTTGCAAATGGAGATGTAACACTGGAGAAGACCGGATCAGCGGATGGAATAATTTATGTATCGGGGGCGGGAACATCAGAAAGGATCATAACCATCAGCGATATTACCGGTAACGGAACATTGGGAATTACTATAGCTGTGGGTACTGCCTCGGACAATGCAGGCAATACGGCTCCGGCAGCAGGTCCGTCAGCTGTTGCTATAATAGATAATATAGCGCCTGCCGGGACAATGAAAATAAATAATGATGATCAATATTGCACAAGCCTTGCTGTCTTACTTTTCATGTCAGATGATGATGGCAGCGGCACGGGAGTAAGCCATATGAGATTTTCCGACAATGGGACGGTATGGACGGATTGGGAGAGTGCAATCAGTATAAAAAGCTATACCCTTACCGGTCCCTTTGGAATAAACACCGTATATGTACAGTTCAGGGATATTGCTGGGAACATAAGCGGTATCATAAGCGATAGCATCATATATAAGTCTCAGCCGGTTGCAGTAGCTAAAACTATAAAAGGGAAATTGAATACCATACTGGCATTTTCCTCGTCGGATTTCGTATATAGCAATTGTGACGGAACAGATTTAGATTCTGTTAATATTTCGGTTCTCCCGGCAAACGGGCTGTTAAAGCTCAATGATACGGCAATAACAGCTGGTCAGATAATCTCAGCTGCAGATTTAGGAGGCATCACTTTTATACCTGATGCGGGCTGGAAAGGGAAAACCACGTTTAAATGGACAGCATATGACGGAGTCATGTGGTCGGAAGAAGCAATAATGACAATCGATTTTACACCGGACAATGAAAATAATAATTCCGGCAATTCCAGCGATAACAATAATAATGGAACCAATACGCAGCCTGCCAGCACTTTAAAGGTCACGGCATCAGATAATACTACAACGGTGACAGCAATAGTAGAAGCTGAAGTTGATAACAGCGGCAGGGCTGTTGCCTCGTTTACACAGGCACAGATAAATAACGCCATCAGCAAAGCAGCGGAGGAGGCTGCAAAAGGAATCGGTATGACATCTGTTATTGAAATTGAAGTAAATACTTCCGAAGACGTGGATTCGGTTGAAGTGACCATACAAAAAGCGGCAGTGGATGCGGCAGCAAACAGCGACGTATCCGAATTATCTGTATCTACAAATATTGCAACGATAACCTTTGATAATGAAGCGATGGATGCCATTTCAGAGCAGGCTGCTTCTGACATAAAAATCTCAGTGGCCAAGGCGGATGTGGAAACACTTGATGAAGAAGCTAAACAACTGGTGGGAGACAGACCGGTGTATAATTTCAGTGTAACCAGCGCAAACAAAACCATATCACAATTCACAGGAAACGTATCGGTATCCTTGCCGTATACACCGAAACTGGATGAGGATATCAATGCAATCGTTATTTTCTTCATAAATGCTGATGGTAATCCTGAAATAGTAAGCAATTGCAGATATGATCCTGAAACACATACGATCAGCTTTATTACAGACCACTTTTCAAAGTACGCGGTGGGTTATAATAGAGTAAGCTTTAAGGATGTACCGGCAAATTCATGGTATAGTGAAGCAGTTGGCTTTATTGCAGCAAGAAGTATCACTGCAGGCACTGGTAATGGCAGCTATAGCCCGGACGCAGTGCTTACCAGAGGCGAATTACTGGTTATGATGATGAGAGCTTATAGCATAGCCCCTGACGAAAACGTTGATGATAATTTCAAGGATGCAGGCAATACCTATTATAGCGGTTACCTCGCTGCTGCGAAGAGAATGGGAATATCGAGCGGAACAGGCAACAATATGTTTGAGCCGGATAAGCAAATAACCAGACAGGAAATGTTCACGCTGCTTTATAACACACTGAAAGCAGCTAATCAGCTGCCGGAAGGTACATCAGGAAAGCAAATGTCGGATTTCAGAGATGCCGATGAGATAGCGGCGTGGGCAAAGGATGCCGTGATGCTGCTTGTAAAAGCAGAGGCCATAAACGGCAGTAATGGAAGGTTAAATCCGGAAGCTACAGCCACAAGAGCAGAGATGGCACAGATTCTGTATAATCTTCTGTCAAAGCAGTACGGCACAGCAAACTGAGCACGCATAAAGAAGCAGCGGCGGTGAAAAACTCCGATTTGCTTATTTCTTAAGATTCCTTCCAAACCATATTTATTATGGTTCGGAAGGATTTTTTGTATTATTCATGCTAATAGGAGGAGTTTAGAAAATGTTAGGATCTGGAGATGACCATTCCCAACATATGTGTCATTTGCGTGACAGGCCTCTGTGCCTGTGACACCCATTCAGACAGGAATGATCGAAATTACCGCCCGGATTGAAGCGATTTTTGTGTATAAGCCTGTTTATGATGGTAAATAGAATAGAAGTCTTATATAATAAGAGTTATACAATTTCAAATTACGAGGGATAAGTGATGGATAACAATCTAAATGTACTTATTGGCATTATGATTCCGTTTGTCGGAACAACACTCGGTTCCGGCATGGTGTTTCTGCTGAAAGACAAGATTAACCCTAAGGTGGAAAAAGCTCTGCTCGGCTTTGCATCCGGGGTTATGATTGCGGCATCAGTGTGGTCGCTGCTGATACCGGCCATCGATATGTCCGAGCAGCAGGGTAAAATCGCATGGATCCCTGCCGCAGCCGGGTTCTTGCTCGGAATGGTCTTCTTGCTTGGACTTGATCACCTGATTCCGCACTTGCATCTGGACAATGATAAACCTGAAGGCGTCAATTCGAAACTGAAGAAAACGACTATGCTTGTTCTTGCGGTAACACTCCACAACATACCGGAGGGAATGGCGGTAGGCGTAGTTTTCGCCGGCCTGCTTGCAGGTGAAACAGGCATATCCCTCATGGGGGCAATGATTCTGTCCATAGGTATAGCGATTCAAAATTTCCCGGAGGGAGCCATCATATCCATGCCACTTAAAAGCGAGGGTATCTCAAAAGGAAAAGCGTTTTCATATGGCCTGTTGTCTGCTGTTGTTGAGCCGGTCGGAGCGCTGCTTACCATTTTACTGGCAAGCTTCATCATACCCATACTTCCATATTTTCTGGCTTTTGCGGCAGGCGCAATGATCTATGTTGTGGTGGAGGAGCTGATACCGGAAGCACAGATGGGGGAGCATTCCAACATCGGTACGATCGGCGTTGCTATTGGATTCGCATTGATGATGGTACTCGATGTAGCATTGGGTTAAGCCTGGTGCTCAAAGGTTATACTATAAAAAACTAAAGGAGTGGAAACACAAATGAGATTGGGAATTTCTAAGCCCTTAGCACACGACAGCGTGGTAGAATGGGCTGAAAAGCAGCAGAAATTGGGTTGCAGAGCGATAGTATTTCCGTTGGACTCTTCCGGTGATCCTGCATTGATCAGAGCATACCGTGATGAAGCAGAGAAACACGACCTGATAATTGCTGAGGTAGGTTCCTGGGTCAACCCATTAGCATCCGATGAATCAGAAAGACAGAAAAACATGGATTTCTGTGTAAACCAGCTAAAGCTGGCGGATAGTCTTAAAGCCAATTGCTGCGTAAATATCTGCGGCTCTGCAGGTGAGATATGGGATGGAGCATATAAAGAAAATTTTTCTGATAAATTTTTGCAAAAAACAGTCAGATCGATACAGGAAATTATTGACAGAGCTGATCCCCGACACACCTTCTATTGTATTGAGCCAATGCCCTGGATGATGCCTGCTGATCCCGACCAGTACCTGTGGCTAATCAAGGAGGTAGACCGTGAGCGTTTCGCGGTGCACATGGATATAGCAAACTGGATTACAAGTCCGCATAAATACCTGATGAATGAGCAGTTTATCGATGAGGTGTTTGACAAATTGGGTGTGTACATCAAGAGCTGTCATCTGAAGAACGTTCATCTGGCCCGCGAATTCACCGTGCAGCTAAAGGAGGTTGCCTGCGAAGCAGGTGAACTGAACCTGAAATACTATGCTGAACGGGCGAACCGAATAGACCCCGAAATGCCAATGATTATTGAGCATCTGCATACGGATGAAGAGTACATCGCAAGCATGGAATGGGTTAAAGCAAATATTTCATAAGCGTATCCGGATTCATGCAATAGGTCAGAGCATCTTCTCTTGTGACCAATCCCTTGTTGCACAGATCGGCAATGCTGGCGTCCATGCTGATCATACCCATGGAACGGCTGGTTTGAATAGCTGCGTCGATCTGCATGTTTTTAGACTCGCGTATCAGATTGCGGATGGCATGGTTGACAATCATGATTTCAAAGGCTGCAACACGGCCCTTCTCAGGCGAGGGCAGCAACTGCTGTGTCACTACCGCCTGCAGAACGGTGGAAAGCTGGATGCGAACCTGTTCCTGCTGATTTGGCGGAAAAACATCAATGATCCTGTCCATTGTCTTTGCGGCCCCTACCGTATGGAGCGTGGATAGAACAAGATGACCTGTTTCCGCAGCGGTCAGGGCAATTGCTATAGTCTCAAGATCACGCATCTCACCGATAAGAATGACATCGGGCGCCTGTCTGAGTGATGAACGAAGGGCTTGCGTGTAATTTTTTGTGTCAACGCCAATCTCACGCTGGTCGACGATGCTTTTATCATGTCGGTGCAGGTATTCGATAGGGTCTTCAAGAGTCAGTATATGACAGGAACGTTCTTTGTTAATCAAATTGATCAGAACTGACAGGGTTGTTGATTTTCCGCTTCCCGCAGGTCCGGTCACAAGAATGAGGCCCCTGTTCTTTTTGCTGAAATCAAGCACAGTCTGAGGGATTCCAAGAGCGACAGGATCGGGCTCCTCAAATTGCAGGACCCGTATTGCTGCGGCCATGGAGCCCCTTTGCGTATAGGCGTCCACCCTGAAACGCCCCACGCCGGGGAGGGAAATTGAAAAATCCTTCTCGCCGTTTTCCAGATATTCCTTGTAAAACTCATCTCTGTTAAAAAGCTCCCGGACGTATTTTTCGGTATCCTGCGGATGGAGAACATCACCGCCGACCGGCTGCAGAACTCCCTGTATCTTTAGAGTAGGCGGAACGCCAACAGTGATAAAAATATCTGAAGCATTCAGCTCTATTGCTCTTTTTAGCAGACTCTCAAGTGCTATTGTCATGTTATTCGGCCTCCAATTCCTCTATCTCCGTTTCCCCGAATTCGATTTCTTCGAGTTCAATTTCCTCAAGTTCGATTTCCTCAAATTCAGGTGACTCATCATACTTAAATGATTTTGGGATCTCCTTCCAGGAAATGATACGATACCTTTCAAGCCCGCTTTTTTTCTCCGACGGGCCAAACAGTACTTCGATCCCCAACCTAAGACTTCTGCCGCTCTGCGGCAGACCCTCATATACTGTCGTGTAAACCTTTACCGCATCATCCTCGCTGTCCGGTACGCGTATGATCTCAAACTCTCCTTCTGAACATTCATTAAGCCGCATTTCGCAATAGACATAATACAATTTTTTTTGCAGCTTATCAACAAATTCCGCCCCTTTACCGGAAGCCTGCGCCATCAGCCAGTCATCATGCACCGTATGCTGAATGTCGGCAGGCAGATAATTGCTCTGCGGTCGTTCGTAATCTTTTGTCATCATATATATTTCAGAGGACTGCTCTGCGTCCTTCAGACAGGCATCCATTTCGGCCAGGCGGTTTTCCGCCCTGCTGTCAAGCTCATAGTATGTTGTGGACCAGGAAGCATTTTTCCTGGCGAGCTTCAGCCCGGACCAGGTTGACATCAATGCCAGCAAGCCTAACACAACAAGCATAACCATGATCAGGATCACCAGCACGCAGGAGCTGCCACTGTTACTCATAACTGCTGCTTTTATTTTATTTTTACAGGTCAAATTCATGTTTTCACGCTCCGCCATCAGCCATCCGCCAATCTGCTGAAATATTTCTCTGCAGCGAGAGAATAAATCTCTCCTGCTGTGGTTTTCTCCATCACATAAGGAGTGCTTTTATCTATCCTTACATGTATCGCGTAGATGCCTTTCCCTTCAAAGCTGTCTGCGTCGGGCGGAACAGGCTTTATTTCCACGGTAGACGTAAATGCTGTTTTGGACTCCAGCAGATCATCCGACGGGTTCAGGATCCGCCAGTCTTCATCATAATATGTTTTGACAGCGATGGTATCCCCGGATTCTGAAATATCGGAGCTGCGCATTGATCCACTTTTTATGAAATCTTCAGGTTTTTCACCGGCCTTAAAGCTCTCGATTGTTTTTTTGGCGATATGGACGCTCCGGTCCAAATCGTGGGCTTTGTCTAAACAATTTTGCGAGCTGATAAAAAGCTCCGCCAGAACCAGACTGATGACCGCCAGAAATGCAACTGATATGATCATTTCAACAAGTGTGAAGCCTTTTTTGTTTTTTATGCAGCGTTTCATGGCGTGACCTCCAATCCGGATTTTATGAAGATATTAGTATCCATGCTTTGAAGGTCGTCTCCCGGGGTATTCCGGATATATAGCTGAAGCAGCATTTTATCCGGATCAAATTCTGCTGTAAAGCCCTCGATTTCGGCTATATCAAAGCCCAGGTCATCCAGTACGGGCTCGCCCTTTTCTATCAGCACCTCTCTGAGCTTGCCTCCGCTCAGGTATATCCATGTCTCGTATTGCGTCTCCCCAATGATTTCTCCGACAACAAGAGCCGGACCATCTCCCGCGGGATTGGATCGCAGACTGAGAGCACCTTCAGAATCGTTTTGCCTTACCTTTGTATCCAGATACGATACGGCAACTCTTAATTCAGAATCAAGTTCCTTTTTATCGTTGAGGTTTTCATATGCAGCACTACCCGAAACGACCAGGGAAAGCGTTGCAACGCCAAAAAGGGCAAGCAGCGCGATCACAAGCACCAGTTCAATCATGGCATAACCTTTACCTGAAGCAAAGCATCTTCCCGAAGCCGTATCTTTTCTGTATGACTTGTCCACTCTGTTGTCCGCCCTGTTTACCCTGTCATTCCTTTCGGTACGAATATAAAGCAATTTAAAGCCTCCTGTCACTTCTCCAGCACAATAATATCCGGCATGACGTTTGAGCCGAATACTTGATAATGATAGATATAGGCATCTTCATTCAAAATGATTCCATAATGATCTGCAAGGTATTGCAGATCCGGAGGATAGCTGCCTTCAATGGCATAGCAATGAATAGCAGCCTTTTTTATGGCATCTTCCATTACTGACTGGCTTTTCCCGGCATTGTTTTTATCAAAACCGTCAATGCTGAAATAAGCCAGCATGGCTGCCGCAACCATCACTGCTATGGCGGTCAGGGTGCTTATCATTGTCAGGTTCGGACGCTTTCTCAAACATTCACCGGCTTTCATTAAAATAACTATCATATGGTTTGCCGGTCTCTATTATCCTATAGAGGACATAATACTGATCAACGGCAGCATAACAGCCAGCAGGATGATTCCAACAACCAGAGAAAGAATAATCACCAGCATTGGTTCTATTGCTGAGGTAATCCGGTTCATATACCGGTCAGCTTCATTTTCGTAAATGTCAGAAATTTTTTCCATAGCCTTTTCCATCTCACCTGTTCTGTAGCCGGTCTGAAGCATTTTTACAAACAAGGCGGGGAATAAGTCCATTTTACTGAATGCCGCCGACACATCAGTACCGGTCCGGATTTCCTCCCGGCAGGCTTCGAGCTTTTCAGCGGCATAAGAGTTCTCAATAATACTATGTACCATACCCATGGCGTCGTCAAAAGGAATTCCGCTTTTTAGCAGCAGGGACATACCCATGCTGAACCTTGCCGAAAGGTTTTTTAAACCGATGTTCCTGATAAGGGGGGCGGTGACCTTGCATTTGTCCCATAATCTCTTTCCCGGGGCAGTTTTACTGAAAAGGATGACTAACGTGACGATAAGTACGGCTAAAGCCAACAGGAGAAGCGAATTATTGCGGATGTCCGTACTGAAGTTGAGAAGAGCCTGCGTCACAGGCGGGATCTCTCCGCCGATGGAAACCAGTATTTCATGGAAAATCGGCAATATTCTCACAATCAGCAGCAGGATGATCCCGCCCATGAGGACGGCCAAGACCACCGGATAAGTGAGGGCATTGCTGATCCTGCGTTTTAGCTTTTCGGATTTATCATAATAGCCGGACAGGCGTTCGAGCTCACTGTCTAGAGTGCCGGTCGCCTCTGCCATTGCAAGCATATTCACCATATAAGGCGGAAAAACCTTCAGGTTTTCCAGGGAGGTATGGAAGCTCGTTCCCTCGAAGACATCCCGGTATAGCTTGCGCGCAAGCGATTTGAACCTGGAATCCGCCATTTCTTCAGCAAACAGATTCATCCCTTCCAAAAAAGGGATCCCTGACTTGAAGACCAGAGACAATTGATAGCAGAATAAAGACAGGTCACCTGCAGACAACTTTTCAGATCGTTCGCCGATATCGTTCCTGGCGCCAGGTTTATCTAAATTTATTGTTGGCAAATCCATCACCTCATAATGAAATAATTAAAGAATTATGTTTTGGCACAAGCCAAAAATCCCGCGCGGCCGTAAAAATTCCGCCAGAGGCATATAATATCTGCGTCTCAGCTTGTCTGCTGATATTATATCAGAAAATGTCAATAGTGTCAGGTACAGATTTGTAAAAATCTCTTAATATTGTTTTCTTCCGCAGTGCGATCCGGACCGAGTCTTCCAAGCCTGTCGCAAAGGCCAAACAGAGCGATATCCCGGATATCCGCCTGCGCTTTCATTGCCTTGATATCTGCGTAGGGCAGATCATTCACAACAAAAAGAATCTGCATGTGCCACCGGACAACAGAGACAACCTTTGTCACAAAGGCTTCGTCATCCGTGAATTCACGCAAAAACTTTCCGGCAAGTTCAGCGCCAAGGATCTCATGGTCATAGGAGGTAATTCTTCCCTTGCGGGTTTTTGTAGTACCGGGTTTCCCGATATCATGGAGCAGGGCTGCCCACATAAATGCTCTTTTATCACTGCTTTTCTCCTTAACCTTTGCGGCCTCATCCAGAACCAGCATGGTATGATTCCATACATTTCCCTCCGGATGATGCTTTGGGGATTGGCTCGTCTTCTTTAAACTGCTCAACAGCCTGAGAGGATATTGGTCAAATATTGGTGCATTGGAAAGCTCAATAAAATAAAAGGATGGTTGATCATCCTTTATTAAGTGTATGTCCATTTCATTGAATATGTCGTGTAACGGTGTCATTTTTCCCTTCTTTTTATTTCTGTCTATGCTTTTCTCTAAATTAGTCTTTCTTCATCATTGACTATTATACATGAAAATGCCTCTACGTCTTTTTATAGAGCACCCGGATCAGTATAGCCGTTACTGCTGCCAAGACAACTACCAGCGCCACAATATATACCACCACAGGAAATTCATCTCTATCAGCAGATTCCGACCGGACAGCCATAGTTGTTATCTCTGATGGAGCAATAACAGGGGCAGCCAACGCCTCATTGACAGGAAGGGCTTCGTTCATTGGGTCACTGATACATATCCAGCCGCTAACGGCTTGGTAATATCTAACATAGCCCCACAGACGTCCGTCGCCATCCGTATAAGTGTGAACAATGCTAATGTCTTCTTTGTGGATATCAGATGCCCTTCCGGAAATTTCTCCCGAACCGGGATAGCTCCAGAAAAGGATGTCTTCCTGTGTATCATAGGCAGTGAACTCATCATTATAATTTTGAAATTCATCTGCATGATCCTTTTTGAAGGAGATGTTGTCATAGACCACTGCCAGATCTTTCATTAGAAGCCATCCGGTCAGATTATTGTCAAGCTCAGCGATGCCCCAGGCCTTACCACTTTTATCGGTGTAGGTAAAGGACACATAGAGTGTCATTCCATTTTCGACCGTATCGATCAATTTGGCGGACTGCGGGCTTTTTTGAACCTTAACACTGCCTTCCGGACTATTGACAGTATAGTTTCTGCCTTCATACTCACAGAATTCTGCATTTTTTTTATAGAAATCATCGTCCGGTTCCCAGATGACGTCTCCATAAGCGATCGTGCAAGTCGTTGCCATGATCAGCAGTATTGTGCACAGTACGAATGCTCTTTTAAGCAAATTGTAGTTTTTCATTTTGCCATCTCCATTCTATATTTTCGTTCTATGTTAACATCTTTAGATTTCAAAAAACCATTTGGAGGATCATACCGGCACTAAAGGAAAATAAATTAGCTGCGACAGCAAACCAAACCGGGTGGAGGATTTTTTGCCCGCGGGTCGCGTAGTAGTATGCCTCGACCGATATTGCAAACAGCTCAAGCGCGATTTTTACCGGGTTTGGGCTCAACTGCGTATAATAAACTGCCAGATAGTATGCCAAAACTACGGGAGGGTTTGTCAGCAGATTAACAAGGCACACCAGGAGCAGATCTTTTTTATTGCGTATCCGAAATGCTACAGCGAATAACTCTTCAAACAATATGGTCATTCCCAGGGAAATCCCCAAAATGCCCGGAAGCTGATATCCCATTACAACACCGCCTTTCTCAGTCCGACCCATAAAAGAACAAAGGACCCGACTGCCGCCAGAGAAAGGGCTGCTGCGGATGACAGCAGCGGTCCCGCACCAAGGTATACAGGAGTGAAGCCTAAAAACAATCCAAAGGTTAAAAGTCCAAACGAAAATCCTTTACTGCCGGGCAAAAGTCTTGCCACTGCCCATAGTGTGATCGGCATGGTCATATTAAATAGGAACACCGCTCCCACTCCGGCAAGCGGATTTGCCGAAAGTAAAAAGAGTATGGCTGCTATGCCAAGTGATATGCCTGATGCTTTTAATGCTCCGAATCTGTCAGCAAAGATACCGCCTGCCATTTTCCCGAAAATAACAGCTAATACAAGTACAATTCCCCAATTATTTTGACCTTTCCACGAAAAATCCAAAGTCATTCCAACATATGAACGAAGACACACTACAAGAAACAGGCAGGCAATGGCAGCAAGTACTGATGTTGATCCGATGCCATCAAAGGATAAAGGCTTATTGTCGGAGAGAAAGGAACGGTGAGGTATATATTGAACGACACAGATACAAAAGGCGGATGCCAGCAATATTAGTATAATGGGAAATCCCTGTATTGAGTTCTGCTTTCCCATTACTGTTCCAAGGTAGATGCCCAAGGCCCCCGGTGAGACAAAGATGCCCAGAGCGCTGCTTTTTTCTCTGCTGATATTCAATACATCAATGCCGCCGCCCACGTGGAACAACCCGTTGCCGATCCCTGCCGTCACAGCACACAACACAGGGGAACGGAAACGGCTGACGCCAAATGCCAGGGCTACCAGCAGGCAGCCAAGGGCCGCGCAAAGCGCATTCCGGTTCCATCGGTCTGCCAGAAGTCCCAGTGGCATCTGCAGAGCAAAGGCGCAGAAATTATATATGAGAATAATTAAGTACCAATGCTCTGTGCCGTAAACCTTCTGATACAGCAGGAAAGCACAGGCAAAGTCCACAAGAAAATGAACAGTCGAATAGAGCAGTATCCTTGAGCGGTTTATTCCCATATCACACCTCATAATCGTATTAGACGCCTCAAAACAGCACAAGGTTCCGACCTCCGTCCCCTCCTGATTGTCCCATCTGCACGGTGAAATTCTGAAGCGAGATAATGGAAAACGAACTGACAGTAGACAAGGGTTATTACTCTACCAGTACTGAATGGATGCTCGATGCCAAAAATGAGGTTATTATATCATCAAAATGCTTAAAGTGTCAGCGAAATAGTGTTATACTATATGTATGGAGTACCGCATTTGCTGTTTAATAAGAAAGCAAAAATAGGGGAATACACGTTGAGACTTTTAATAATAGCCGATGATTTTACTGGAGCCCTGGATACAGCGGTGAAGTTTTCTAGAAATTCCATAGATACCTTCGTTACTCTTTATAAGGATTTTGATCTTTCTAAAGTGGACGATCAGATACAACTCGTGGCTGTGGACACCGAAAGCAGGCATATATCCTGCGAGGAGGCGGCGCTGAGGGTAAAAGATGTCGTCATGAAGGCTCATAAGGCTGGGGTAACTTATTTTTACAAAAAGACAGATTCGGCACTGCGCGGAAATATAGGATGCGAACTGAATGCCATTATGGACGCTCTGGATTCTTCTGATATCATGTTCATTCCGGCGTACCCGGATGCCGGAAGAACGACGCTGCGAGGCTGCCATTATATTCATGGGGTCCCCCTGAACGAGACTGATTTTGCCAGGGATCCCATCAATCCTGTTACAGACTGTTTCATCCCACGGGTTATCAAAAATCAGGCCGGCGTCGAGGTCGTTGTTGTTGGTCGGGAAGGGCTTCATAGTCTTAATATTCGGGACAAAGGTGAAAAAACCGTTTATGTTTTTGATGCCGAGAGGAATGATGATTTAGAGAACATAGCCGATTGGCTGAAAAAAAGGAATAAACTGAAGCTTACCGCAGGTTGTGCGGGGTTTGCCGGTATGCTTTCGGAAATGCTTGAACTCAAAAAGTCAGAAAGAGCTGAAGGAAATATTTCGGCGGGTATTGCAGCAGATATTGCATCAGGCAGGATGCTGACAGTTTGCGGAAGCATCAATGAATTGTCGTTAAGGCAGGTAAATTATGCGGAGAAAAACGGCTTTTATGGTATTGCGCTCAATCCGCAGCAAAAGCTTATACCGGGGTACTATATGACTGAAGACGGAAAGTCCTTTGTCAACATGATAGTTCATATGATCAATGAAGGGAAGGATGTTGTCATTAAGGCGTCCGGCAGTTCTGAGGACCGGGAGAAATGCGGCATATTTGCCCGTGGGATGAATATTGATGAAAATGATGTTCCCTCTCTGGTTTCACGAAGCATAGGCAGGCTTGTCGGTGAAATTGCGGCAAAGACACAATTGAAGATATTAACGGTTATTGGCGGAGATACTGCTGTAGAGGTAGTTCATTCCATGGGCTTTTATGGCATAATACCACGGATTGATATCATGACCGGAGTCGTACTTTCAGAAGCGCTGGGATATGGGTCAAATACTGCTCTCATCACAAAATCAGGTGGTTTTGGAGATGAGGATGCGCTGGTCAAAATAAGAGAATATATATTATCGATAAGACAAAATATGCAGCGCTGAGATGGAAACCGGCATTGCAGATAGAAGAACTGGCAACATAAAAATACAGGAGGTTGAAATGACGGATTATAAGCCGATTATTGGCATTACAATGGGAGATCCGGCCGGAATAGGTCCTGAAATTGCGGTAAAGGCTCTTGGTCACAGAAAAGTGTATGATGCATGCAGGCCGATTATTGTAGGCGATGCCGGGGTAATAAGGCATGCCGTGGAGATTGCAGGGGTGCCGCTGGGAGTGCGTGTTATTACCGGCGTTGAGGATGCTAAATTTGAATATGGAAGTATTGATCTCATAGATTTGAAAAACGTTGACATGGAAAGGCTGGAACTTGGAAAGGTATCCGCGATGGCTGGGAATGCGGCCTTTGAAGCGGTAAAAAAAGTGATTGAACTGGCGATGGAGGAAAAGATTGATGCAACTGTAACGGGTCCCATCAACAAAGAAGCGATAAATCTTGCAGGCCATCATTACTCGGGGCACACAGAGATTTATGCACAGCTTACAAATACAGCAGACTACACCATGATGCTTGCGGATGACAACCTTAGAGTTGTACATGTTTCCACGCATGTATCCTTGAGGGAAGCCTGTGACAGAGTAAAAAAGGACAGAGTGCTGAAGGTTATACAGCTTGCATATAATGCCTGCAGAAGGATTGGGATTTCGAAGCCGAGAATCGGAGTTGCAGGTTTGAACCCTCATGCAGGAGAAAACGGTCTTTTCGGAAGAGAGGAAATTGACGAGATTATACCGGCAATCGAAGAGGCTGTATCCATGGGGATGAATATAGAAGGACCCATACCTCCCGATAGTATTTTCCCAAAAGCCCGCGGGGGATGGTATGATATTGTGGTCGCAATGTATCATGACCAGGGCCACATCCCGCTGAAGGTATCAGGATTTCGGTGGAATGAGAAAGAGGGAAGATGGGATACGATCTCAGGAGTGAACATCACACTGGGGTTGCCTGTCATCAGGAGCTCAGTGGATCATGGCACGGCCTTTGATGCAGCAGGCCGGGGTATTGCTTCAGAGCTGAGCCTGATCAATGCTATCGAATACGGGATAAAGCTGGTAAAAAACAGATAAGCAATATTAATGCAAATATGAGGTGTATGTTTGACAATCATGTCCGGATACCGGTATTTAGCAAGGCTGCAAGCAAAAATGTGCAAAAAATACGAAGGTGTTCAGTGCTGGCAATTTATGCAGAAAAAATGAGTAAAATTTGCGAATGTGTTCAACTTTTACGGACAAAAACATATAAAATCTGAACACAAACGTAATTTTTACTCATTTCCACCTATAAAACTTAAACACAAACGAAATTTTTACTCATGTGCATCTAAGAATCTAAACACAAGCGAATATTTTGCTCAGCCGATAGCTCACTTGCTTTGAGTGATAATGTCAAAATGCTTTTCGCAAGAAAAAACATAGCCTTTCTTTGAGGAGGTGATATTTTTCTTTCAAAAGAGCGAGACGGCGATGGAAAACAGAAAAACATAGAGGATGATTTCGAGGATTTCTGGTAAGGATTAAATTCATGCGTTTGCCGTGGTTTGGGCAGTACCAACTATTGACTAAAGCGTCCGCATGATGTAAACTTACCATTAACAATATAGGAATTAATTAAAGGCAATGAAAAGAAGAGTAGGCAGCAGGAAACGATCCAGAGAGCCCCGGATGGTGGGAAAGGGGCACGGGGAATATTGCCGAACATGGTCTTGGAGCCTCGTACCGACTGCATATTATGTAAAGCTGCATGATTTGCACAGGCTGCGACGGGAGCGCCCGTGACAGCGCAGGAGTATTGATCACATCCGTACTCGTCAAGGCTTGTATCGTGAGATATGGGCGAACCAAGGTGGTACCACGAAGCTAAAGCTGTCGTCCTTGATATAGTTTATCAGGGATTTTTTTATTTTAATTAACGTGTAAAACTGAAAGGAGCACAGCTGTGAGCGAAGATCCGATCATTAAAATAGAAGCCCTTAATAAAACCTTTGGCGGGGGTGAAAGCGAAGTTGTCGCACTGGACGACATCAATCTGTCCATTGCCAGGGGAGAAATTTTTGGTATCATTGGCCTGTCCGGCGCCGGCAAAAGCACATTGGTCAGGTGTATCAATCTTCTGGAAAAGCCTACTGCCGGTAATATTATTTTTGACGACAGTGATATCACTTTACTATCAGATTCTGAACTCAGGCATGTTCGCCGCTCTATCAGCATGATATTTCAAAGCTTTAATCTTTTAATGCAAAGAACTGCGCTGGAAAATATCTGCTTCCCCCTTGAGCTTGCCGGGATGCCGCGCAAAGAATCAAGAGCCAGAGCACGGGAGCTCCTTGAGACTGTAGGACTTGCCGATAAGGAAAAGGCTTATCCTGCTCAGCTATCCGGAGGGCAGAAGCAGCGCGTTGCCATAGCAAGGGCTCTTGCCACCGAGCCGAAGGTGTTGCTGTGCGATGAGGCCACCAGCGCGCTGGATCCGACAACAACCCAATCCATTCTGGCTTTGCTCAAGGAACTGAATCAAAAACTCGGGCTAACAGTGATCATCATTACACATGAGATGAAGGTGATCGAACAAATATGCAGCCGTGTGGCGATTATCGACAAAAGCCATATAGAGGAGATAGGAACGGTGGATGAAGTGTTCCGCCACCCTAAAACCCAGGCTGCCAGGAAGTTGATTTTCCCGAAGGGGGAAATAACTGAGAGATTGGCGGGCAATGGCAAGTACCTGCGGATCGTATTTGAAGGAAATGACTCGAATCAGCCTGTCATAGCCAATATGGTGCTCAAGTGCGGCGCGCCGGTGAACATTCTATTTGCAAATACGAAGGATATAGACGGCAAGGCGTTCGGACACATGATTGTTCAACTTCCCGACGATCCTGTGGCTGTCCGTCAGATACTGACATACCTTGATATGGAGAACATTGCATACGGGGAGGAGAAATACGATGTTTAACAGTGAACTGCTTGCTTTGACGGGAGTAGGATTTCTCGAAACCTTGTATATGACGGTTATTTCCACAGTGATGGCCTATGTGCTCGGCCTGCCTGTCGGAATGATTCTGGTGGTGACAGACAAGGACGGTATCAGACCAAATGCCGCAGTGAACAGTATTGTTGGCGGCATCGTAAATGTAGTGCGTTCAGTGCCCTTTATTATTCTGCTGGTTGCTGTGATACCAGTCACCAGGGCTATTGTGGGCACGTCCATCGGCTCGACTGCAACGATAGTGCCGCTTGTCATTGCTGCGGCGCCGTTTATTGCAAGAATGGTTGAAAGCTCGGCAAAGGAGGTGGATCGGGGCGTGATAGAAGCGTCCCTGTCAATGGGAGCGTCAACGTTTCAGATCGTCAGCAAGGTCATATTGCCTGAAGCAATGCCTTCCCTCATTGTTGGAGCGGCCATTGCGACCACGACTATTCTTAGCTACACTGTCATGTCAGGTTTTGTTGGTGGCGGCGGGCTTGGTTCGATCGCAGTGAACTACGGTTATTACAGATCACAAACAGATATCATGCTGATTATGGTGGCCGTTCTGGTATTGATCGTTCAGGTTTTTCAGGAAATAGGCAATTTGATTGCCAGGAAAAGTGACAAGCGTATAAAATAAAAATATAATTTAAAAGGAGAATGATTATGAGGAGAATAGCACAGATAGTTTTGGTACTTACATTAGCCCTTTCAGTATTAGCAGGCTGCTCCGCGAAAAAGGACGATACCATTGTGATAGGAGCAAGTG
Source organism: Bacillota bacterium (assembly GCA_023435745.1). Lineage (GTDB taxonomy): Bacteria > Bacillota > Clostridia > Acetivibrionales > DTU013 > JAEYRF01. Next base: position 161,143 of record JAEZMD010000018.1, read on the forward strand.
TCACACCCCATTCCGAGATCCTTGCAGTTGCAAAGGAGATTCTTGCAGAGAAAGGGATCACTCTTGAAATTAAGGAATTCAACGACTATGTTCAGCCTAATATGAACGTAGAGAATGGGGATCTTGATGCCAACTACTTCCAGCACAAGCCGTATATGGACCAGTTTAACACTGATTCCGGCACGCATCTTGTTTCAGTCGCAAATATTCACTATGAACCCTTCGGTATCTACGCAGGCAAGACAGCTTCCGTTGATCAGCTGGCAGATGGCGCGGTAATCTCAGTCCCCAACGACGGTACGAATGAAGCTCGCGCTCTGATGCTGCTTGAAGCACAGGGACTCATCAAGCTAAAGGAAGGCACAGGTTTTTCAGCAACGATTCTGGATATTGCCGAAAATCCCAAAAACCTCGACATCAAAGAGCTTGAAGCCGCTCAGCTGACGCTTACACTTCAGGATGTGGATCTGGCCGTTATCAACGGCAATTACGCGATCCAGGCCGGCCTGAACGCCACCACGGATGCTCTGGCAACAGAGGACAAGGACTCCACGGCTGCCCAGACCTATGCCAATATCCTTTGCGTGAAGGAGGGCAACGAAAATAACGCAAGTATTCAGGAGCTAATTAAGGCTCTTAAGAGCGACAAGGTAAAGAAATTCATTGAAGAAAAGTATGAAGGTGCGGTAGTACCACTGTTTTAGCAGAATGTAGACTTATCAGGATATCGTCGGCCGTATACCCTTTGAAACAGGTATGCGGCCTTTTTATGTTGTTGCGATAATAGTTGTGCTTGTGTGTTGAAATAGAGTATAATACTAGAATAAAGTGTCCTGATCTAATGGTTGCAGGATCAAAAAATTACAGGAGGGAAAAGTATGAAGAGAATCGCAGTATTTATATTAATTCTGTGTCTGATGGCCGTGACGTTCGCTGGCTGCAGTACAGGCACATCAGGCAATGTTATCAAAATCGGTGTTTATGAACCGTCTTCAGGCGACAACGGTGCCGGCGGCAAGCAAGAAGTTCTTGGTATCGAATATGCAAATTCCCTTGTAAACGAAGTTGATATCGGAGGAAAGACCTATAAACTACAGTTGGAAATCGTCGACAATGAGTCCTCCAACGATAAGGGTCCCTCTGCTGCGGCTGCTCTTGTCAGTGCAAAATGCTCCATTGTTCTTGGATCTTATGGTTCAGGTGTTTCCATCGCTGCCAGCGACGTTTTTGGAAACGCGGGTATCCCCGTTATTGGCGTATCCTGTACCAATCCTCAGGTAACCGAAGGCAACACGCATTATTTCCGGGTTTGTTATCTTGATCCCTTCCAGGGAACTGTCCTTGCGAACTTTGCAGTTGACGAATTTAAAGCAAAGACAGCATACATATTGACCAAGCTTGGCGATGATTATTCCGTCGGCCTGGGCAATTATTTCAAGCAGGCGTTCAAAGACCTTGGAGGTACTGTGGTAGAAGAGAGCTTCCAGGAAGGTAACAGCGATTTCACCGCTTACCTGACTACTGCTGTAAACTCCGACGCAGATGTTATTTTTGCTCCGACCTCAACCGAGGCGGCTTCACTGATAATTGGCCAGGCGGCCTCTCAGGGTGTCAATATCCCGCTGCTGGCAGGCGATACCTGGGACAGCTCGGTTATATTGGATGCGGCAAAGGGCTCCAACCTCGATGTCTGTGTATCAACCTTCTTTGACGAGGGCGATGATTCTGCTGCAGGCGCCGAGTTTGTCACCGGCTTTAAAAAATGGCTGAATGCCGACTCTACGAAGCTTCAGAATAATGGCGGAAATGATATCGTAGCGGCTGTTTCAGCTCTGGGCTTTGACGCTTATATGACTGCGGTGGAGGCCATTAAGGCTGCCGGAAGTACTGATTCTAAAAAGATCAATGAGGTTCTGTGGGATGTAACCTATAGCGGCGTTACCGGCGATATCGCGTTTGACGATATTGGCGACGCAATCCGTGATGTCGCATACATCAAGAAAGCCAACACTACTGATGCTTCCTGGAACTTTGTTGCAATACAAAGTGTAAAGTAAAGCATTTTTTATAATCAATCAAACAGAAAAGCGCGGGGGCACTGTGCCCAGGATACATGGGCGAGCAGATGACTCAGTCATCGATTCCCCCCCGCAGCATTCTGTTTTCTGGGCTTGTCAGACACTTTGGGTTACCTCGAAAAGAGAATGTCTCCTTCATTCGATTTGCCGGGGAGTCTTTTCGAGATAGCCGCAAAATGGAGGATCCATTATGGAATTTATAAACGACAATCTGCCGTATATACTTGCAGGTATCTCAGTCGGCGGCCAGTACGCGCTGATCGCTATCGGCTATACGATGGTATACGGCATACTCAGGCTGATCAACTTTGCCCATGGCGATATATTTATGGCCGCAGGCTTTATGATGGTTTATCTTTCAGCTACGCTTCCGCTTCCGGTTGCAATCGTGGCAGTCATCCTCCTTACGGTGCTTCTGGGATTCATCGTTGAGCGGGTGGCCTACAAGCCGCTGCGCAGTGCGCCGCGTATGTCTATCATGATCAGCGCGATAGGCGTATCCTATTTACTTCAAAACTGCGCGTGGTATATAACGAGCGGTCTGGCGAAGCAGTACCCGACGATTCCCTGGATCAGTGATTCCATTAGGATCGGCTCTGCGACTACCAAGATTGTCACCGTTGTCACACCATTTCTCACAATTGCTCTGGTCATCGCCCTGGTTCTGCTTATAAAGTACACCAAGGTGGGCATGGCAATGCGCGCCGTATCCAGGGATTTTGAGACAGGCCGTCTGATGGGGATCAGGATTAACTCCGTGATCAGCGTAACGTTTCTCATAGGCTCACTTCTTGCCGCCGTGGGTTCACTGCTGTATTTTTCAAACTACACGACCGTCACGCCGACAGCCGGTTCCATGCCGGGACTGAAGGCCTTCGTTGCAGCGGTGTTCGGAGGCATCGGGAGCATACCCGGAGCAGTTATCGGAGCCTTTATCATCGGTATTTGTGAGACAATTATCAAGGGCCTCGGGTGGACAACCTTTTCGGATGCCTTTACCTTTGCGCTTCTTATTATCATTCTTGTCGCCAAGCCAACAGGGCTTTTCGGCGAAAAATCTACGGATAAGGTATAGGTGGTGATATGGATATGAAAAAGAAAATAACACTTTCCGCCGTCCTGATTGTGGCTCTTCTGGCAGTACTATTTGTATTGGAAAAGCTGCTTCCCGCTTCCTCTATGCTGTTCGTGGTGCTTAAAAAAGGTGCTATTTACGCCCTTGTGGCTGTGTCGCTAAACCTTTTAAGCGGCTTTACCGGGTTGTTCTCACTGGGACATGCTGGGTTTATGCTCATTGGTGCGTATACCTATGCCATCTTCACAATCCCGATGGCCTCCCGTGCGGCAGTATATCAATACTTTGACGGGGGCATCATTCGTTTTACCGTTCCGGTGCTTGTTGCGATAATTATGGCAGGAATAGCAGCAGCGATTTTTGCCTTTTTGATCGGCCTGCCGGTCCTTAGATTAAAAAGTGACTATCTTGCGATTGCCACACTGGGCTTTGCAGAGATTATCCGCGCTTTCTTCCAGTGGGACAAGCTGGGACCCGTCACAAACGGTTCAAACCTGCTTCGCAAATTTCCTGCCTTCAACACTGTGTTGTTCCCTTTTATTGTTGCAGGGGTATGCATAGCGGTCATCATGTTGTTGATTAACTCCTCATACGGGCGTGCATTCAAGGCGATCCGTGACGATGAAATCGCCGCGGAGGCAATGGGCATAAACCTTGCAAAGCATAAGCAGCTTGCTTTTGTCATCAGTTCATTCTTTGCCGGTATCGGCGGCGCTTTACTGGCGATGTACCAGACAACGGTGCAGGCTTCCGCATTCAAGTCAGCCATGACCTATGAAATACTCCTGATTGTTGTTATCGGAGGCATGGGATCGGTGACGGGAAGCTGCATTTCCTCATTTCTATTTATTGCGGCAAGCGAATGGTGGCTGAGGTTTCTGGATGCAGAGACCATTATCGGAGGATTTCAGCTGCCGTTGATGCGCTCGGGTTTCAGAAAGGTCGTTTTTTCAGTCATCATTATGATCGTTGTGCTGTTCTATCAGAGAGGCATCATGGGCACAAGGGAGTTTTCCATTGAAGCCTTATCCAGGTTCCTCAGGAGAGTATTCAGCAAAAAGGAAAAGGATGTGGCTACGAAATGACAGAGAACATTCTTCATGTTGAAAACGTTACAATGCAGTTTGGAGGCGTTATTGCCGTAAACAGTCTGTCCATCGATGTGAACAGGGGAGAGATCGTTGCCCTGATCGGTCCAAATGGAGCGGGAAAAACAACGGTGTTCAACTGCATTACGGGCGTATACGAACCAACAAACGGAAGCGTAAGCTTTTACGGAAAAACGATAATATCGAACCACCCGCAGGGTAAAATGAAAAAGCTGTATGTGGGAGAAAACAACGGCGCTTATCCGAAGGTCATCAGCCCGACGCCGGACAAGATTACGAAGATGGGTATCGCCAGGACTTTTCAGAATATCAGGCTGTTCAAGAGCCTTACTGTTTTGGAAAACGTGCTGGTTGCCAAACATATGCGCGCCAGACAAAATATTTTAACCGCCGCCTTTCACCTCAATCATCGTGAGGAGAAGCGAGTCAGGGAGGAAAGCCTCGCGCTTCTGGAGGAACAGGGACTGCTGCAATATAAGGACGACGTGGCAAGCAGTCTGCCATATGGTTTTCAACGCCGCCTTGAGATTTCGAGAGCGCTGGCCACTGATCCGTCGCTCCTGCTGCTCGATGAGCCTGCGGCCGGTATGAATCCTCAGGAGACTCAGGAGCTTGCGGAATTCATCGTCCAGATCAGGGACAAGTACAAGAACGAACTGTCTATTTTATTGATAGAGCATCATATGGATCTGGTTATGCGAATATCAGAGCGTATCTATGTAATGGATTTCGGAAAGCTTATCGCCCATGGTACGTCAGCCGAGATTCAAAATAATCAACGTGTTATCGAAGCATATCTGGGGGTGGCTGAGGATGCTTAAGATCAACGATTTGAAGGTAAATTACGGCGGTATTGAAGCCGTTAAGGGCATTTCCTTTGAGGTGCCGGAAAACAGCATTGTCACATTGATCGGCGCAAACGGCGCCGGAAAGAGCACAACGCTGCGTACCATCGCCGGACTGCTAAGACCCGGCAGCGGAACGATTGAATTTATGGGAGAGGATATCACGGGCAAGGATGCGGCAATGATCGTGTCGCGGGGGATAACGCTGGTACCTGAGGGCAGAAGGATATTTCCCGATCTAACGGTGTTGGAAAATCTGCGGATCGGTGCATATCTCCGGAAGGACGATCTGCGTGACGACCTTAATCGTGTATATGACCTGTTCCCCCGCCTGAAGGAGCGCTCATGGCAGCTTGGGGGTACGCTGTCCGGCGGAGAGCAGCAGATGCTTGCTGTGGCCAGAGCGCTGATGAGCCGACCGAAGCTGATGATGATGGATGAGCCGTCTCTGGGGCTGGCTCCTCTTGTCGTTCGGGGGATCTTTGATATAATCCGCGAAATCCATAGGGAGGGCGTCACTATCCTGCTCATTGAGCAAAACGCAAACATGGCGCTCAAGACAGCAGATATCGGCTATGTTTTGGAGACCGGACGCATCACTCTTTCAGGCTCCGGAGCGGAGCTTCTGGTAAATGAGGATGTGAAGACGGCGTATCTGGGGACTTGATCCGATTCCGGTGATATAGTTCGATTTTGAGAAAGTAATCCGATTCCGGAAACATAATGCGTCACTCATTATTCCGTTCAAAGTATATTTCACCGTTTTCATTAATGGTGAATACCGCACAGTCGGTATAAAGGGATTTTCCGAAGATGTCGTCGATCTGGAAGGAATAGTAATAGTCACCGACAAACAAATAATCCTCGATAATCTTGGGGCTGTTGCTGAAGACGTACTCTTCACCATAGTATTCATCCACTATTCCGGTTGATTGGGTAAAGGTATAGTATCTGGGGGTGATTATATCGCCCCTTTTCAGTTTTACTATTTCTCTGGCTGCTTCTCCTGTAAACTCGTCGATACCCTCCCAGGCGCCGATTATTTCCATGGAATAATTCTCTTCATCTACATAATTCATTCGGATCCTTAGGTTTGTTTCCTCCCCGTTTAAAAAGATGGGGGAGGTGTAAATATTGTAATCTCCGGCCTGTTCAACGATATATGTTGCCAGGGGCTGGCCATCCGGGAGCGCAAACCAGAAGCCGCTGAAATTATCCGTTACTGTGCCGGTATCCCGGTCGAAGAGGACATTATCGTCCAGACCCAGGTCAATGAATGTATCTGCATCCTCTCCGGCAAGAAAAACAGAGCACATCACAGAGGCGACATTATTCAGGGTGTCCTCTGAAATCATAAAGCTGAAGGTTCCTGAGTCATCCAGCAGAGGAGTCTGTGCGAATGAAACAGAGCTGTTTTCCACTTCAAAGTTATATTCAGCTGTATTCTCCTCAAGATAACTCCAGTAATCCAATTCTTCTCCCGGCGTCTCATCGTAAGCGTTCCACCAGTAATCAGAAGCTCCGCCGAACCAGACTTCGCCGTTGTATTCCTCAAGTATGCCGTTTGTGCTTGCGGCATATGCCAGCTTATCAACAAATGACATATAGTAGGGGCTGACACATATGTCTTTAAATATGGACAGCTCCATTGACCCCTGTATGGAAAGCGGATAGTACAACGACAGTCCCCCGGATTCTGCTTTATTGCTGCCATTTCTCATATATACTACGCATTTATCCAGGGCTTCGAGCACCTCTTCCTCTCCGTCTATAAATTCAGAGATATTCTCGAGTATACAGCCAAGGTCAACCATGTTTGTGTAGCCTTCTGATCTATTGTTACCGCCATAGTTTTCCGCCGCCAGAATGCCCCTGACCATTTCTGAGAGAATACGGGTATCGTTGGAAGAGGTGTACATGCTCTGTGCAACCTCGTTGAATCTGACAATCAGATCATCGACCATTGAGAGATCAATACATGAAAGTGTAGCATCACTTTCACTTCCAATTGCCGCACATGACTCATAGAAGGAATCCGCCACCACTTTTCCAAGTGCCGCACCGTTGGCTGAAGGGTTTTCTGCCAAATAACTGCCTATCGCCGAATAATCCCACCCATAACCGGGCTCCAGCTCCTGTGAGCCAATCATATATCTTGCGTGAGGGACAAGTATATTCGCTGTTTCCAGAGTTCCCATCAGGCAGGCGTCAAAGCCTACAAACTCAAAGGAATCCGTCATATCTTTATAGACAGTGGTGAATGCTTTTTCGATTTCTATAAGGGAAAGACTGTCGCGGCTCATTTCATCAAAGCATACGCCGGAAATGCTTCCGCCGCCATGATTCCAGAATATCACTCCCATTTTCCCGGCAGAATGGTTTTTGATTCCCCAGCTTAAAAAGCTCATAAGGGTATCTGTGCTTCCCATATCTGATAGCGGCTGCTCATCATCCAGAAATATCTCCTGATTTTGAATGACGTACCGTTGGAGCTTCGTGCTGTCAAGCGTATCATTTGCCCAGGAGTTTGTGCCGCCGGTCTGAATTACAAATTTCACGTTATCGGAGCCCCTGGCTTCCAGCATTTGCTGCAAATCCATTGTGGCCAGCCCGGAGCCATCGCTTTCAAGATCCGTCCCGCACATGTAAACAAATATCGTCCAGGTGGATTCTTCACCCATTTTGGTTACAGCAGGTCTCGACAAGCGGGTGATGTATAGGGAACCATCGGGATTAACCGACATTCCCGTACTGCGCTGTGGATTTGAACCAGTCCCAAAGCCGCTGCTTCCTGTATTGTCGGCCGTATTGCCGCCTGTATTACCGCCCGAATTGTTGCCGGTATTGCCGACATCGTTATCTATGTATAAATCCGCCGGGGTAATTTTTCCGGCAGTTAAATCAGCATTAGCTTCTTCGGTACTATCGCAGGACGGAAGTGTGATAATCAGTGCCGCTGCTAAAGCAAAAGCGTATATTTTTGTTTTTTTCATTTCGCCCACCCTTGAATAACCTGTTTTCATATGTTCGTGATGCGTATCAATAACATTATATACTAATTTGCACGTGTGTTGTTCGATAAATATCTAGTCCAGATCGTCAATCATTCTGTGTTTAGTGTAATGAGTGAAAACAGGTCGCGGTACTCGTTTTTACAGTTTTAGGACTATAATAACCGAGAATAAGTCATATTTTATAGATGTTGGTCTATAAAATCGGCTTTACCTTGAATAATAACTGTTCTAAAGTTGATAAAATGCTCAGTGCGATGCCATAATCAGATCTAAAGTAATTGGGTTAGAACAGTTAAATAATAGGTTTAGAAAAATAGATTAATTTCATGAGTTAAAAAATTAATTTCATTTGACTATTTACCTTGTTTCGATTAAACTGTACTTAAGCGTAAATAATTTAAAAATGAGTGAATATAACGACATTTTATTGGAGTAGTAAGTTTAATGGAAACCATGAATGGTAAAGTAAAATATTTTGGACATATTCCTGCTGTTCCAAAAAAAGAAATGGTGCTGTCCAGGCTCGGGTACCGCAAGGGTGCCACAATGCTGGGCAGCGGCGATCTGTCGCTGATTGAAGAGGGGTTCAGGCTGGGAGAGACCCTGTGCAAGCCGACAGGCGCGTATTTGTTTACTCGTATATCTTCTATAGACAATGAGTGCGTCTTGCTGGATAATGGAGTCAGCTTTCAGAGTCAAAGTCTGTCAAAGCTTCTGAAAGATAGCCGTTTTGTGCTGCTCATGGCATCCACGGTTGGTAAAGCTGTCACGGATAGAATTGCCTTTGAGGTAAAAAAGGGCGATGCGGCCAAAGGCCTGATTCTTGATTCGGTAGCATCCCAGACTGCCGATGCCGTGCTTGACTGGATCATGCAGTTTCTGGACAAAATACTGGCCAGAGAGGGTAAAAAGCTGACCAGGCACAGGTACAGCCCCGGGTTTGGCGATTTACCGCTTACCTTTCAGAAGGACATCTTTGATGCGCTTCAACTGGAGCGGTTGAATCTGGCGCTGACCGAAAAATTTATGCTGGTACCGGAAAAATCAGTCCTGGCAATAGCGGGAGTAGAAGAAAAGGGGAGTTGAATAGCGGATGAATAGAGATCAATTCAAAGAGATGATTTCCAAAAAGGTACTTATCCTCGACGGAGCAACCGGAACGCTGCTGCAAAAAACCGGAATGCCTTCAGGTGTTTGTCCGGAGCAGTGGGTGATCGAAAACCCGGGAGCTATTATAGATATTCAAAAGAAATATGTTGATGCAGGCTCGGATATCATTTATACATGTACCTTTGGAGGTACCAGAATCAAGCTGGATGAATCCGGACATGGAAACCGTACAGTTGAGATCAATCGCCGTCTTGCGCAGCTTTCCAGGGAGGCTGCCGGAGGCAAGGCACTTGTGGCAGGAGATATGGCGCCGACAGGCAGGTTCATCGAGCCGTTGGGAGACCTATCCTTTGAAAAGTGTGTGGATACATACAAGGAGCAGGTTCAGGGACTGCTGGAGGGCGGTGTGGATCTGTTTGTCATAGAGACAATGATGGATATTCAAGAGGCCAGAGCAGCATTACTGGCTGTCAGGGAGAGCTGTGACCTGCCGGTATGTGTCAGCATGACCTTTGATGAAGCAAAAAGGACGCTCATGGGAACTGATCCGGTAACCGCACTGATTACACTTCAAAGCCTCGGCGCGGATGCGGTGGGCTGTAATTGCTCCACAGGGCCTGCGCAAATGCTGGATATTATCAAAATGCTCAAGCCTTATGCCAGAGTTCCGCTGCTGGCCAAGCCGAATGCCGGGCTCCCTCGGCTGATCGACGGCGCAACGGTTTTTGATATGGAGGCCGTTGAATTCGGACTATATGCACAGAGCTTTGTTGAGGCAGGCGCAAATCTGCTGGGCGGCTGCTGCGGAACCTCACCGGAATTTATACGTCAGATTAGCTGTGGATGCAGTGATTTGAAGCCTCAGCCTGTCGGATGTGATCCATACAGCGCGGTAACTTCCTCAAGAAAAACGGTATTCTTTGGAGCAGATACACCGGTAACTGTTGTTGGCGAACGGATCAATCCCACGGGAAAAAAAGTCCTGCAAGCAGATCTGAAGGAGGGCTCCACTGAGGAAATCATTAGACTGGCGATGGAACAGAAACAAAAGGGCGCTGATATCCTGGATGTTAATGTTGGTATGCCCGGCATTGATGAAAAAACAACCATGGTCAATGCCGTAGAGGCGATCGGCGAGGTTTGTGATGCGCCGCTCAGCCTGGATTCTTCCTCGCCTGAAGTTCTGGAGGCGGCTCTGAGAATTTATCCGGGAAGAGCATTGATCAACTCCATAACGCAGGAAAAGTTCAAGCTGGAAAGGCTGCTCCCAGTAGCCGCAAAATACGGCGCAATGTTTATCCTGCTGCCGCTTGGCGATGAGGGTGTGCCGGAGAAAGCGCTGCAGCGGCAGGAAATTGTAAGGAATGTCTTCGCCAAAGCGGCTGAATATGGGTACCAAAAGAATGATATCGTAGTTGACGGATTGGTGATGACAGTATCCTCCAATCAGGAGGCTGCGGTGGAAACTCTGGATCTTATCGAATGGTGCAGCAGAGAATTTGGATGCAATACCATCGTGGGTCTCTCCAACGTGTCCTTCGGACTGCCTGAAAGAGGCTGGGTCAATGCCGCTTTTCTGTCCATGGCCATCGGCAGGGGACTTACAATGGCGATTGCAAATCCATCCAGTGATTTACTGATGAATATCAAGCTGGCCAGTGACGTTTTAACGGGGAAGGATGAAAATAGTAAGAAATACATCTTGCATTTCGGCAATATTGAGAAGCCGGCTGCCGAGCAGACACATACGGGAGGGCGTCAGATGTCGGAGCACCGGACGGCAGAGCATCAGACAACTGGCGAGAGGATTCATGACGCCGTTCTCAAAGGCGATAAGGATGGTATTGGAGCTCTTGTTGATAAGGCTGTGAATGAAAATACAAGTCCCAGGGATATTGTGGATCGATTCCTCATTCCCGCAATCAATCAGGTCGGGAAGCTTTTTGATGAAAAAAAATATTTTCTTCCCCAACTCATACAAAGTGCCCACACAATGAAAAAGGGCTTTGATTGTATTGAACCGCTTCTGAAGCAGAACGGCTCAGACGCAGCTGCGGGCAAGGCCGACGTCATAGTGCTTGCCACAGTAAAAGGAGATATTCATGATATCGGCAAGAACATTGTTGCACTGATGCTAAGAAATTACGGCTTTCATGTACATGATCTCGGCAAGGACGTGAGCGCACGCAGGATCGTGGATGAAGCGAAGCGTACGGATGCCGCCATCATCGGGCTGTCAGCCTTGATGACCACAACAATGGTTGAAATGAAGGAAGTGATAGACCTGGCCAAGACTGAGGGATGCAGAGCCAGATTCATTGTCGGAGGCGCTGTGGTGAACGTGGAGTATGCCGCACAGATTGGGGCTCACGGGTATGCGCGGGATGCGTATGAGGCGGTGAAGCTCGCAAAGAGTTTTACGGAAGAGGTAAAATTAAATTTATGATATGGACAATGGTCCATTATTAGTGCTACACTTTTAATAGCAGTACAATTTGCGGAAGACTGGCGCCGGAGTTGAGATAATGAATGTGGTATACATTTTGGCAGATAACCTGCCAGACAATTTGATCATTAACATGTATTCTGTTGCACTGCTTATTGTTATAATTTTCCATGGGAAAAAGCTGATCCAGAAGGATTTCATTCAGGATCAGCTTTTTATGATGATCCTGTACTGCACGATTCTGCAGCTGTTTGCGGACATTATGAGCAGATTTGACGGGAAACCCGATACGATCTTCCCTATCATAAATGCTCTGGGGAACTTTTTAATATTTTTGTTCAATCCGGTCATACCGTCTTTATGGATCGCATACGTTCATTTTCATGTATTCCATGAGGAAAGAAAAACAAAAAAGCTTTTCCCGATCCTGCTCAGTATTAATATCGTCTATGATGTATTGTTAGTTTTGTCGCAGGTTTATGGATGGTTTTATTACATCGATCAGGAAAATATTTACCACAGAGGCCCGTTTTATTGGGTCCCGGCGGTATTTGTCCTAGGGTTGGTCGCCGCCAGCGCCGTGATTATCATTAAATATAGAAAAACGCTTGAGCGGAAGAATTTTCGGTCGCTGATCTTTTTTGTGATACCTCCGGTTGTCGGTATTATTCTGCAGGTTACATTTTATGGAACATCACTTATATTGAACGGAGTTACACTTTCCATCCTGGTTCTGTTTTTAAACATCCAGAATCGTAATATCTACACGGATTACCTGACGGGAGTGAATAACCGCAAGAAGCTTGATGCATATCTGAAGGAAAAAGTGAGCTCCGGTGAGAAGACCTTTTCGGCTGTTTTGGTCGATCTGAACAATTTTAAAATGATTAATGACACCTTCGGTCATGATGCCGGGGATGCTGCCCTGGAGACTGCCGCAAAACTGCTTAAGGACAGTCTTCGGGAAAACGATTTTATTGCACGGTATGGCGGAGATGAATTCTGCATGGTTTTGGATATTACCAATAAAGCTGATCTGGAAAGGGCGGTTAACAGGATAAAACGTTTTGCGGAAAGGCATAACAAGTCCTCCGGCAATCCCTATAAAATCGAATTCAGCATGGGCTATGATGTATATGACCGTTATTCCAATTTAAGCGCGGAGAAATTCCTGAAAAAACTGGACATAATGATGTATGCAAATAAGCATTATGACAAGGAAAAAGACTAATTTTGACATCATTTATTTCTTGTTATCCGGTGAGTATACAGGGTATATATATAAGGAATCCTTTCTTGTGAAAAGGGTATTTTCTATGGTTAATGAATAAAGGAGGACTTATAACATGAACGAACTGACAGTTTATCGGTGTGAACGATGCGGGAATATGGTGGTCCTGACAAAATCAGGCGGTGGTACGTTAACCTGCTGTGACCAGGCAATGACAAAGCTGGAGGCAAACACTGTTGATGCCGCAAAGGAGAAACATGTGCCCGTTGTGACGATTGAGGACGGAAAGATAAAGGTAGCGGTTGGCTCAGTTACTCATCCGATGGCCCCTGAGCATTATATCGAATGGATTGCCGTAGTTGCCGGTTGCAGCGTGGGAATGGTATATCTGAAGCCGGGAATGGAACCTAAGGCTGAATTCAACTTCTATCAGCAGGAGGATGGAACGCCGTATACCGGTGAAAACGATGAGCTTGTTCCGAATTGTGAAGGTAATCCGTGCAATTTTGTACAAAACGGTAAAGCTGCAGCAAAGATAGTAGCGTATGAATACTGTAATCTTCATGGTCTTTGGAAGGCGGAGAAATGAGGTTGATTTTATGAAAATACAATATAGTACAAAGGCAATATCAACCGGAGGGCGCAACGGCAGGGTAAATGTCGAAAACAGCCCGCTGGTGTTTGACATGGCGCCACCTGCAGAAATGGGTGGCACCAAGCCGGGAGTAAACCCTGAGCAGTTGTTCGCAGCGGGATATGCTGCGTGTTTCGGAGGTGCTGTTCAGCATGCTCTGAGAGTGAAGAAAATGCCTGTGGCAGCTCCGACGATTGAGCTGACAGTAGGTTTGGGAAAAAACGAGGCCGACGAAAATACGCTGGAGGTCGATATCGTTGCAGTATTCAGCGGCACCGATCAGGAAACCGCTGATGCGTTAGTGCAGGAAGGCCATCAGATTTGTCCCTATTCCAGAGCTACACGAGGAAATATCAACGTGACTGTTTCAGCCAGAGTGGAATAAACACCCACTCCTAAATAAACAGATTCCCGGTTTGAAAAACAATAAATGCAACTGCCCACGCCGCTGCGGTCTGATACAGAACGACACCCACAGAAGCTCTTGAGCTTCCCATTTCACGCTTTACTGCAGAGATTGCGGCAACGCAGGGAGAATAAACCAGGGTGAATACCAGGAATGATATGGCGGACAGCGGAGAGAAAATTTGGGCGAGCGCTGTGGGAAGCTCTGCCGCGCCGGCGCCTGTGAGCACTGCAAATGTACTAATAACAGCCTCTTTTGCCATAAAGCCGGTAATCAGTGCGGTGGATGCGCGCCAGTCGGAAAAACCGATGGGAGCAAGCAATGGAGCAATAAGCCGCCCGATGCCGGCAAGCATGCTGTTGGAGCTGTCCGATACAACGTTGAAGTGTGTATCAAAGGTCTGGAAAAACCATATAATTATGGAAGCAATAAATATCACCGTAAACGCCCTTTCCAGGAAGTCCTTTGCCTTGTCCCATAGCAGCAGCAGGACAGTCTTGGCGCTAGGCAGACGATAATTGGGAAGCTCCATGATAAAAGGTACAGGATTGCCGCGATATACCGTCTTGTTTAGTATCAGTCCGCTGATGACGCCAAGCAGCATGCCAAGAACGTACAGGCAGATCATTACAAGCGCACGGTGGTCGGGGAAAAAGGCCATCGTAAACATGCCGTATATCGGCAGCTTTGCACTGCAGCTCATAAACGGTGTAAGGAGGATGGTCATCCTGCGGTCGCGATCGCTTGGAAGCGTACGGGTAGCCATGATGGCGGGCACGGAGCAGCCAAAGCCGATCAGCATTGGCACAAAGCTGCGGCCGGACAGGCCGATCTTTCGCAAAAGCTTGTCCATGATGAATGCGACTCTTGCCATATATCCGCTGTCCTCCAGCAGTGAAAGAAAGAAAAAAAGCACCACAATGGTCGGGATAAACGACAGTACGCTGCCGACACCTGCGAAGATACCATCCACGACCAGCGAGACCATGACCGGGTTGAAACCACCTGCGATAAGCCCGGCTCCGGTAATTTCACTGATCAACTCAATGACGTTTCCCAGCTGATCGCTCAGGAAGCTGCCGATCACGCCGAAGGTCAGCCAGAAGATCAGCCCCATGATGACGAAAAATATAGGCAGGGAAAGATATTTATTTGTCAGGATATTGTCCATTTTAACACTGCGCAGATGCTGGCGGCTCTCTTTTGGCTTGATTACAGTATCGGTACAAAGCCTGTCAATGAACTGATAACGCATATCCGCTATTGCGGCCTTTCTGTCTGTTTCCAGCGCATGCTCCATCTCCTTGATGCTCTCATCAATGGAGCATTTCTCGGAATTGGTAAGCTGCAGGGCCTCCATTAGTGGCTGATCGCCTTCGATGATCTTTGTAGCGGCAAACCTTGTCGGCACATGGATCTTCTCGGCATGATCCTCAATCAGATGTGCAACAGCGTGGATCGTCCTGTGGGTGGCGCCTGAGCAGAAATCATGTCTTTTAGGCAGCTGCCCGCATTCTGCGATCTTTACCGCCACACCGATTAGTTCATCGATTCCTTCGTTTTTACTGGCAGAGATGGGGACAACAGGGACTCCAAGCTCCTCCTGCATTTTTGCAATTTTTATGGTTCCGCCGTTGGAACGAACCTCATCCATCATGTTCAGTGCAATCACCATGGGGGTGTTCAGCTCGATCAGCTGCAGGCTCAGATAGAGGTTTCGTTCGAGATTGGTGGCATCGACGATATTAATAATGCCGTTGGGGTGATTCTTTGTAATAAAATCACGCGTGACAATCTCCTCGCTCGAATAAGGCGAAAGGGAATAGATACCCGGAAGATCCACAACAACTGTGTCCCTGCGCCCCCGGACAGAGCCCTCTCTGCTTTCTACCGTAACACCCGGAAAGTTGCCGACATGCTGATTGGAGCCCGTCAATTGGTTAAAAAGCGTTGTTTTTCCGCTATTCTGATTTCCTACCAGTGCAAATATCATTCGCAAATATCCTCGACATCTATATTCTTTGCATCCTCAATGCGCAGCGTCAGTTCATAGCCCCGCAGGGTCAGCTCGATGGGATCTCCCATTGGAGCGAATTTCCGAATCATCACTATCGTTTTTGGCGTCAGACCCATGTCCAGCAGCCTGTCCCTTAAAGCGCCCCCGCCATGCACTGCAACAATTTTCGCCTTTTTTCCGATTGGTAGCTGGTCTAATGTCATACTATCCTGTCACTCCTTCGTATATTCAGCACTATTTTAACCTATAGCTGAACAGTTTACCATAACTTTTTCTAACAGCAGACGTCAGATTTTCATAGGTAAAATAGTTGAAATGAAAAATAGCTAAAATGGGCAAAAAGAAGACCTGTTAAGTGTTAACAGGTCTTCGAGGGTTAGTGCGCTGAACTTTTTTACGACTTATATAATTAATAATTTTCTGCTCTTACTTCAAAATAAGACTGGGGATGCTTGCAGACCGGGCAAAGTGCGGGAGCGGAAACGCCAATGTGGATGTGACCGCAGTTCCTGCATTTCCAGGCGACTGTGCCGTCCTTCAGGAATATCTTTCCTTCTTCCAGGTTCTTCAATAACTTCAGATAACGCTCCTCATGCTCTTTCTCAACCTTGGCTACCATCTCAAAAGCAGCGGCAAGCTCATTGAATCCTTCGTTGCGGGCATCCTCGGCAAAGCCTTTGTACATATCGGTCCATTCATAATTCTCGCCAGCGGCGGCATCCTTGAGGTTCTCTGCCGTTGAGCCGATTGCGCCGCCATGTAAAGCTTTAAACCACAATTTTGCATGTTCCTTTTCATTCTCTGCTGTTTCCATAAAGATGTCTGATAATTGCTCATAACCTTCTTTTTTCGCCTGGGAAGCATAATACGTATACTTGGTTCTAGCCTGAGCTTCACCTGCAAATGCAGCCATAAGATTTTGTTCCGTCTTTGTACCCTTCAGTTCTTTCATTGCAATATCTCCTTTTCTTTATTAATAATGAATTTGGTATTAGTAATGATCCGGGCATAATTCGCCCTGACCGGTATAGCCAATAAATATATACACAAAAAGAACACATTTGAAACAAATAATTTGCCCAAGGGATTACCATGTTGAACCATTCGGAGGATCATTCAGAATCATTCGGAGGATTTCGCAGATTTCACGTGAGCTTCGATTTTTTCAAAGGTCTCCTGGCTGATAACATGTTCCATACGGCAGGCGTCTGCAACTGCCGTATCCTGACTGACTCCGATTGTGACCAGATAGTCCGTGAGCAGGCGGTGGCGACTGTATACTTGCTCTGCAATCCGGCGGCCGGATGGGGTCAGCTCTATCTGGCCTTCCTTATCCATTTTAACATGTCCGGCTTTCTTTAAAATAGACATGGCACGGCTTACGCTCGGCTTTGAAAAAGACAGCGCGTGGGCGATGTCAACCGAACGGACATAGCCGGTTTCGCTGGCCAGCATATAAATGGTTTCAAGATAATTTTCTCCGGATTCCTGTATTTTCATCTTTCCACCTTGTCTAATAAAAGTACTGCTATAATAGTAACATTTATCTGCCACATTCGCAAATGTTTCTCTTGACAAATAATATCGGCAGGCGTAGACTAGACATTAGGAAGGGATTAGCATATGCTAACCCCTAGTTTAAAAACATTACGTTAGCTATGGCTAACTGCTATAGGAGGAAATTGATATGGCAATGGGAAACGCAGCAACGCTGGAGCATACAATGCCGCTTAGCATGGTGGGAGCCGGAGGGGTAGTACATGTCAGATCCATACGCGGAAGGGACGATGTCAGGCACTTTCTCACAAACCTTGGCTTTGTTGAGAATGCTGAGGTTTCTGTTGTGAATGAACTGAACGGTAATGTGATTGTGAATGTTAAGGGTACCAGAATAGCTATCAGCAAAGCGATGGCTAACCGGGTACACACAGCATGATTTTTCGGGCTCGCACGATATGATTTCCCGGGTTTACACGTTACAATCATGCGGAAGGAACAGAACTTGAAGAAGGAGCATTTAAGATGAAAACACTGAAAGAAGTTAAATGCGGAGAAACCGTATCTGTTGCGAAGCTTAACGGCGCCGGTCCGCTAAAGCGCCGCATAATGGACATGGGGATCACAAAGGGTACAGAGATTTTTGTCAGAAAGGTCGCTCCCCTGGGTGATCCGATCGAGGTCAATGTACGGGGATACGAGCTTTCCATTCGTAAGACGGAAGCTGAAAATATTGAAGTGGAATAAGTAAGGGCAGTAATTTTTACGGATTGGTTAGCATATGCTAACACACAACGAAGGAGGTACGTATGGGTATCAAAATTGCTCTTGTCGGTAACCCAAACTGCGGCAAGACAACGATGTTCAATGATTTGACAGGCAGCAGCCAATATGTGGGCAACTGGCCGGGTGTAACCGTAGAAAAAAAGGAGGGGAAGCTGCGCGGTCATAAAGATGTGATAATTACAGACCTGCCCGGTATTTATTCGCTTTCTCCCTATACGCTTGAAGAGGTCGTCAGTCGTGATTACCTGATCAAAGAGAGGCCTGACGCCGTCATTAACCTCGTAGACGGGACGAATCTGGAGCGCAACCTGTATCTGACGACACAGGTAGTAGATCTCGGGATTCCTGTTGTAATCGCTTTGAATATGATGGATCTTGTTAAAAAGTCCGGTGATAAAATCGATCTGCAAAAGCTTAGTAAGGCTCTTGGGTGTGAAATCGTTGAAACCTCCGCTCTAAAGGGCTACGGTTCCATGGAAGCTGCCGAAAAAGCCATTTTGCTGGCCGGAGAAAAAAGCAGCGCCGTGCCGCAGCACAAATTCAGCACGCCGGTAGAGGAAGCATTGGATGCCATCTCCGAAATCGGAAAGGGCTTTGCAGAACTACGAAGCTTGCGCTGGCTTTCGATAAAATTGTTTGAAAGGGATGAAAAGGTTCTTCAAGAGCTGCAGCTCAGCCGTGAGGATGCTGACTGTCTTGAAACCATTATTTCATCAGTTGAAAATACACTGGACGACGATAGTGAAAGCATTATTGCAAACGAGCGTTATTTATATATCTCGGATCTGATGAGTAGCTGTGTGCGCAAAAGCAGCAGAGCAATGACCACGTCGGACAAAATTGATCGGATCGTTACAAACCGCTGGCTTGCGCTGCCCATTTTTGCTCTGGTGATGTTCCTTGTATATTATGTTTCCGTCACAACCATTGGAGCTATTGTTACAGACTGGACCAATGACACACTTTTCGGGGAATGGATTCAGCCTGCGGTGAATGAGTGGCTCATAAATATTGGTGCGGCTGAATGGATCACCGGACTGATCGTGGATGGGGTCATCGGCGGTGTGGGAGCTGTATTGGGCTTTGTGCCGCAAATGCTCATTCTGTTCTGCTTATTGTCCCTATTGGAGGACTGCGGTTATATGGCGCGTGTTGCGTTCATCATGGACCGTATATTCCACAAATTCGGTCTTTCAGGAAAAAGCTTTATCCCGCTTCTGATATCCTCAGGCTGCGGTGTGCCCGGTATTATGGCCACAAAGACAATTGAAAATGAAAAAGACCGCCGAATGACGATCATGACCACTACATTTATTCCCTGCGGCGCGAAACTGCCGGTTATTGCGCTAATCGCGGGTGCTATCCTTGGAGGCGCATGGTGGATGGCTCCTGCGATGTACTTTATGGGCATTGGAGCGGTCATTATTTCCGGCATTATTCTAAAGAAAACGAAAATGTTTTCCGGTGATCCCGCTCCTTTTGTAATGGAACTGCCCCAGTACCATCTGCCGGCTCCTAAAGGCGTGCTTATTCATATGTGGGAACGCAGCAAGGCGTTCATCATTAAAGCGGGTACGGTAATCTTTGTAGCCTGCGGCGTAATTTGGTTTCTATCAGCCTTCGGATTCGCTGACGGCTCCTTCGGCATGGTAGATCAGGAAGCCAGTTTGCTGGCTGTTATTGGCAGCGTAATAGCGCCGATTTTTGCCCCTCTGGGTTTTGGGAACTGGAAGGCGGCTGCGGCAACTGTAACAGGCCTGGTGGCGAAGGAGAACGTTGTGGGTACGTTTGGTGTGCTTAGCGGCATGGCGGAAATGGGTGAGGACGATCCCGGCCTATGGCTTGCTGTCATGCAGATATTCCCAAGCGCTGCGGCGGCAATGTCCTTTCTGATTTTCAATTTACTTTGCGCTCCATGCTTTGCGGCTATTGGCGCGATCAGGCGAGAAATGGGCAGTGCGAAATGGACATGGTTCGCGATTGGATATCAGACGCTGTTTGCTTATGCGATTGCTTTTATCGCATATCAACTGGCTAATGTGTTTAATGGCGAAACGTTTGGGGCAGGTGCGGTCATCGCACTGATTGTGCTGGCAGGGATGCTTTATCTGCTGCTGCGTCCTGCACCTGATAATAAAAAAGAACTCCGGCATGCTGACGTAAAAGCAAATGCCGTTGTTTAGGAGGTCATGAATATGAATTTGCCTACAATAATACTAAGCGTTTTCCTGGTTCTTTTATTCGCTCTTGCAATTCGCCATCTGGTGAAAAAGGGTACATGCTCCGGCTGCAATGAGAAAAGCTCATGCAATACCGGCGGATGTGGGCACTGCAACGGCTGCCATAAATAATTGAAAGATCAGGATGGTTTATTGCTATTCACACTATCATGGATATTGTGCAATAACGGAAACGAGAGCTGCATTTGAAAGAGCTGTATAACGAAGCCGCCCCCTTTGCCGCATAAATGATACGAAATGGTTGATAAACTGATGATTCAGCTTTATAATATAACTAATGTTTTGTATTTATGTAGCATGGGAGGATGGAGCAATGCCTATCACTGAACTATTGTCGCGCAATGCGGATTTATACGGGCAGGAAACATGTCTGACGGAGATCAATCTGGATCTCCAGGATCGTCACAATGTCATCTGGCGCGAATATGAACTGATTGAGAACAATCCGGCCGGCGAATACCGCCGCGAGATGACATGGCGTGTCTTTGACGAGAAAGCGAACCGGTTTGCCAATCTTCTGCTCAGAAGAGGGATTAAAAAGGGAGATAAGGTAGCTATTCTTCTGATGAATTGTCTGGAGTGGCTGCCGATTTATTTTGGAATATTAAAGACAGGCGCTATTGCAGTGCCTCTGAACTTTCGTTATACTGCCGAAGAAATAAAATATTGTCTCGGCTTGTCTGATACAATTGCTCTGATATTCGGACCTGAATTTATTGGACGTATTGAGGCCATTTACGACCAGATTCCCAAAGTGAAAACGCTTCTTTTTGCAGGGGAGGACCGTCCTACCTTTGCAGAAAATTATGACCGCCTGACTGCCAATTGCTCTTCCGAACGCCCGCAGATAAAACTGTCGGACGAGGAGGATGCAGTTATATATTTCTCCTCCGGGACTACGGGATTCCCCAAAGCGATCCTGCATACGCATGCCAGCCTGATGTCGGCGTGCTATACGGAGCAAAAGCACCACGGCCAGACCCGCGAGGATAATTTTTTATGTATTCCTCCGCTTTACCATACCGGCGCAAAGATGCACTGGTTCGGAAGCCTGCTGTCGGGTAGCAAGGCTGTTTTACTCCGCGGGATTAAGCCTGAATGGATACTGAGGACAGTTTCCGAGGAAAGAATCACAATCGTTTGGCTGTTGGTTCCATGGGCTCAGGATATCCTGGACGCCATCGACAGCGGAGATGTGAAGCTCAAGGATTATGATCTTTCGAGCTGGAGAATGATGCATATCGGCGCGCAGCCGGTTCCTCCCAGCTTGATTCACCGCTGGAAAAAGTATTTCCCCAACCATCTTTATGATACAAACTATGGACTCAGTGAATCCATTGGCCCGGGTTGTGTTCACCTGGGCACGGAAAACATTCATAAGGTCGGCGCTATAGGAATACCGGGATATCGCTGGGAAACCAGGATAGTGGATGAACGGGGCGGAAGCGTTGATAAAGGAGCGGTTGGAGAACTTGCGGTGCGGGGACCCGGCGTAATGAAGTGTTATTACAACGACCCGAAGGCAACAGCCGCAGTGCTCAGAGACAGCTGGCTTTTTACGGGAGATATGGCCAAAGAGGATGAGGATGGCTTTATCTATCTTGTTGACCGAAAAAAAGATGTGATTATCAGCGGAGGGGAGAATCTGTATCCCGTACAGATCGAAGATTTTCTGCGCGCCCATGAAGCCATAAAGGATGTGGCGGTCATTGGCCTGCCTGATGCCCGTTTGGGTGAGATCGCGGCTGCCATTATTGAGCTGAAGCCCGGCTGCCGGTGCAGCGATGAGGAAATCGAAGCCTTTTGCTCGCCCATGCCTCGGTATAAGCGGCCGAGAAAGGTAATTTTCGACTGTGTTCCGCGCAATCCGACTGGCAAGATCGAAAAGCCGCGTTTAAGAGAGAAATATGGAGCAGCCGGCCTTGTCGCACATCAGACGGAGGGCTGAAACGCATTATCACAGACTAAAGCGCATAATTCTTTACATTTTTCAAAAATTAGGATAAAATTATAATAAAGTGGCAAAAGGCGCTGAAAAGGGTGTTGATTTTGCGACTGAACATTTGTTGATTATACAAATTTCGGGGGGTATTGCTATGAGTAACAATCGGCCAACCATCCTCATCTGTGATGATTCTCTGCTGGTAAGGAAAAAAATGAAGGACTGCCTGATGGAATGCGGCGACTTCAATATTTTGGAAGCGGCCAGCGGGCAAAGCTCTGTTGAGATGTTCACACAGCATAATCCGGATCTCGTTTTTCTGGATATTGTCATGCCGGACAAGAACGGGATAGACGCGCTCAATGAAATGAAAGCCATCAGAAAAGACGTAAAGGTGATCATGCTATCCTCGTCAGGGACAAGGTCACACCTGAAAGCCGCCATGGATGCGGGGGCGTCTGATTTTATCCAGAAGCCTTGGGAGAAGGACCAAATTGAACACATTGTCAAAAATATTTTCAATTAGGAGTGTGAGATATGTTTAGCCAATACTTTGGACACTATCTTCTGAACAAGAACCTTATCAAACCGGAGCAGTTGGCTGATGCATTGGAATATCAGCGCTCCGTGCATCTGAAACTGGGTGTGATTGCGATAAACGCGGGATACATGACACCTGCGCAGGTTGAACAGATTCACAATATGCAAAAGAGAGTCGACAAGAGATTTGGTGAACTGGCAATCGAGCAGGGGTACATAACCGAGGCACAGCTCAACGATATGCTTGGAACTCAGAAACAAGGCCATCTGATGCTGGGACAAGCCCTGATCGACAGGAGCTATTTTACCATGGAGCAGCTTCAAAGCGCATTGGATAATTATAAAAAGGAAAACGGTATGTCCGGCAGACAATTCAATGTGATCCGAAACGATGATGCCAATGAGATCGAAAAGATATTTCAAAATTTTGGCGAGAGCATGATGAGTAAAACATACAGCGATTATGTCACTCTCCTGATCAAGAACATCATCCGGTTCATTGACGACAATCCGACAATCGAGATCAATCAGTTCGAATCGGAACTGAAGGCAGAGTGGTTTGCGCAGCAGGAGATACAGGGAAAGATCAATTTATATACCGGAATTGCGGCAGACACAGATGTTTTTGTAAAGCTGGCCGGAAAATTTGCGCAGGAGGAGATCACCGAACCCGACGAGCTGGCGCAGGCCTCCGTTGGAGAGTTCCTGAACCTGCACAACGGGATATTCCTGGTGAACATGTCCAACAACGGTGTGGAGCTTGAGATGCAGCCGCAGACAATATCGCGGGACTACACCTTAACGTGCCCGAATCAAGCCTATATTGTATCCTGTCACATGATTTGGGGCAAGTTTGATGTCGTGCTGATGTAAAGTCAAGCGGATGGGATGTCATACTGCTGTATGCCCCGGTGTATGCCCGATGCATGCCCCGGTGTTAAATAAAAATTAGGAGTTGGACGACAGATCAGATTGCCGCCAGCTCCTTTTTTCACCTCTTTTTCACACTTCCGTTTTATACTTTTATTTTATCCGGAAAGCCTTGTAGCTGGCCTGCTGCAGATTAACCGGGAATTCAACTGCATTTCCAACGGGGTTGCCTTCTATCACCTTGTTACTGACCAAATCCAGAAGCCTGGCCCCTGGTCTGTCAATTGTGATCTTGACATCTTCGGGATACGGCAGGAAGGATTCAATCACAAAGGTATCATTATCATAGGTGAACAGAGCCACCTTTGCCCCCGCGTCAAGTGCCGCAGGATATGTACTGAAAACCTTTCTGATCTGCGTCAGGACAGCTTTCGGGTAATTGTAAACATCCCCCTGATCCTCCGGAATTGTCAGGATAAACAGATGACCTTTGCCATAGCCAACGGTCATCAGCACAGGGATGTTATTGTCAGTACCAAGCCCTTCGGCCAATATCCATACATCATTAGTTGCCGTATGCATCCAGGGAAGAAGGACTTCCTTGTCTGAAACAGCAGCAGCGTCCATATTCAAGCCTGTCCTGGAAATACCGTATTTGTTGACCTTAGCCTTTTTACCTGACCAGCGTATATTCGCAATCTGGTCCAGCCCCTTATCAGCCAGCGCTTTTACAAGGCCTGAGGTAACAATAACATCCCCGCCGTTCCGAAGACTTTTATCGATTTTGCTTAAGATATCGGGATCCTTTGCCGCGCTTTCCGCAAGAAAAATCTTCTTGTGTCCATCGGGATATACGGGGTAAGGCTCCAGTGGGATTCCGAGCATTCCGATATAGTTGTGCAGGTAATCCTCTCCATTGGAGTGATAGGGGATATAGCAGGACGTTCCTGCCGGTTTTCCCAACTCGCCGAGGAATTCATCCACTTCGCTGAGGGCATAGCCCGCCAGTGGGGTAAAAATGCTCCACCGCTTGTCCAACAGTGCGCCAAGGCAGAACAGCGTCACTTCTTCAGGCCTGGAGAATAGCGTCAGATAGGCCTGTTCCACATAGTAATTCAGATTCCCTCTGCATTCGAAGGTATCAAACCAGCCGCCTCCATTTTTACCCGGTTTTACATTTTCAAAATACCTCATGATAAAATAGCTCAGATATTTTGGCAGATGCTGCTGTGTGTACAGGGGGTCCCTGGTTTCGGTCCCGGTGTAGATCATATCAAATATTTGCGGCTCATCCTTCAGATTGTAGCCGTTTTCCTGAAAGCATTCATACCAGTTTGGGAATTTGACAATCATGTTCACATTCGGGTTGACCTTTTTTGCAGGCCCGACGATCAACTCCTCCGAGACCTCCTTCATAAGCCGGAGTCTGAAATCCTGCCAGCTCTTATCTCCTTTGGCTTCGATGCATGAATCGCATTTACAGTTGGTGAAATAAAAATCGTCCAGAATAATTTCATTAAAAATGGAAGCCGTCATTTCGACAACAGATTTCAGTCTGTCCCGATGCTCCTTATTCGTATAGCAAAGAGAGACAAAGCCGTAGGCTTCCTGAGGCCTGCTGTCTGTGGTTGTAATACCGCCGGAAGCTTTGATTCCTTTTTTCTCGAAGAATTCTTTGATCCCCAGTATTCTGTCACGCTCAATAAACTCACCGCTGCGGTATGTTTCCAGATAGACCTTGTCTACATGGACATTTTTCTCAATAAAGCTGAAATGCTTCTCGAATTCCTGCAGATCGGCTATCATGAGCAGATTTCCGACCGGTGCGTAGATCGCTGTTTTAAAATTCCTGTATGCCATGGGCCCCTCCATCTAGTGATAATCGTCTATAATACTATTTTATCGGATGGAATGAATACATGCACGTCATTTATTGCCCATCATGCCTCAAATATTGGCTTTTCTGCTGACATTTACAATGTAAGGCTGCAGTTGTTCATGTTGACAGGTGAAAGATGACATGATATTCTACATGTATACTTGTACACAAGCTAGAAATTATAATTGACAAGAATATTCTACATAATGGTTGATAGGAGTATGAATGAAGCGAAAGGAGAATTTATGCAGGAAGAATTTGGTTTTAAAAAATACTTATCAAATAATGATATCTATCATATTTTAAGGGGCGAGATTCTTAATCTGCAGATTAAACCGGGTCAGCTTCTATCCGAAAACACGGTAGCCAGGAGATTCAATGTTTCACGCACTCCCATCCGTTCTGTCTTTGAGCATCTGATCAAGGATGATCTGCTGGAGGTCAACCCGCGTAAAGGAACCTTTGTCACCCTGCTGGATCTGGATGCCATTGATCAGGTCGTCTTTTTGCGTACCAAAGTAGAAATCGGAGTGATGACAACTCTGGCAAAATATCCCGATCAAGCCCTGTTTGAAAAACTCCGTGACAATTTGGAACAGCAGAAGCGGAAATTGGCGTCAGGTATGACTCCTGAGTCCTTCTATGAGATAGACAGCCAGTTTCATGAATTGTGCATGGGCGCTTTAAACAGACAAAAGCTGTGGCAGATCATACAAAGGCTTAGTGTGCATTATACACGCTACAGGATGCTGGATTATGTTTCGACACAACGGTTTGAAACCCTGTATAAAGAACACTGCACATTATTTGATATTATCGTGAACGGGCAGGTCAATAAGATCGAAAAATATGTAACAGAACATTTCTGTAGTGGAATTGTCAGCATAGGCGACAGATTAACTACCGAATTCAAGGATTATTTTGATGAGAGCCGCAAATCCATTTCCGACATTTTGGATGACATACGTTTTGTGATACATTTGGCGAATGAAATATAACGAAGGAGGCTGGCAAACGATGGATATACGTTATTCAACAAATCCAGGGGATTTTAAGCATTATACCACAGAGGAGATCCGTAATGAATTTCTTATTGCCCCCCTTTTCACTGCGAATCAAATGACTGCCGTTTATTCGCATGTCGACAGAATGGTGACACTGGGCTGTATGCCGACAACTGAAGAAGTGACGATCGACAAGGGCATTGATTGCAGGTCAAATTTTGGCACAAGGTTTTTCCTGGAGCGCCGGGAAGTTGGTATTTTCAACATAGGCGCAGGCGGCTCAATCGTTGTCGACGGAACCATTTATAGCATGGGACATGAGGATTGTCTGTACATAAGCATGGGTACCGAAAGGGTAACCTTTAAAAGTAATGACGCGGCAAATCCTGCGAAATTTTACATGGTTTCCGCCCCTGCTCACAAGCCCTGCAAAACGACATTCATTCCAATTAAAAACGCCGCAAAGCGGAAGCTTGGAGCATTGGAAACTTCAAACGCCCGGACAATCAACCAATTCATACATCCAGACGTATTGGA
Organism: Bacillota bacterium; assembly: GCA_023435745.1. Lineage (GTDB taxonomy): Bacteria > Bacillota > Clostridia > Acetivibrionales > DTU013 > JAEYRF01. The sequence continues at coordinate 188,403 of JAEZMD010000018.1, forward strand.
AACGTGCCAGCTGTCAATGGGACTGACCTGCCTTGAACCGGGGAGCGTATGGAATACCATGCCTGCACATACACATGAGCGCCGTATGGAGGTATACATGTACTTTAGCGTACCAAAGGATTGTGTCGTCTTCCACCTGATCGGGCAGGCAAATGAGACGCGTCACATCGTTATGCAGAACGAGCAGGCTGTCATCGGACCATCGTGGAGCATCCATTCCGGCTGCGGAACCGGCAGCTACAAGTTTATATGGGCCATGGGCGGTGAAAATAAGGCGTTTGACGATATGGACAACATTGCTGTTACAGATCTTCGATAAAAGGCGGAGATGTTTAATTCAACAAATGAAAGACAGTAAGATTGATAAATTGGTGACGCTAAAGAATTACAAATTGTTTTTTAGGAGGATTGGCTATGAGTATTCAAAACAGGTTTTCTCTTCAGGGCAAGACCGCTTTAGTAACAGGAGCATCCTATGGCATTGGTTATGCTATCGCAAAAGGCTTCGCGCTGTCAGGAGCCAGGATCGTTTTTAATGATATCAATCAGGAGCTTGTAGATAAAGGTCTTGCTTGCTACAAAGAGGATGGAATAGATGCCAAAGGCTTTGTCTGTGATGTGACGGATGAGGATCAGGTCAATGAGATGGTCGGAAAAATAGAAGCAGATGCAGGTGCTGTTGATATTCTTGTCAACAATGCCGGGATCATTATGCGCACCCCCATGACAGAGATGTCCGCAAAGGATTTTCGCAAGGTCATTGACATAGATTTGAATGGTCCCTTCATTGTATCAAAAGCGGTGATTCCTTCAATGATCAAAAAAGGACGCGGCAAAATCATAAATATTTGCTCCATGATGAGTGAGCTGGGCAGAGAGACCGTCTCAGCATATGCCGCAGCAAAGGGCGGCTTGAAGATGCTTACCAGGAATATAGCCTCTGAATACGGACAATACAATATTCAGTGCAACGGCCTTGGACCCGGCTATATTGAAACCCCGCAAACCGCGCCCCTTCGTGTGGAAGGCCACCCTTTCAACAGCTTTATAATCTCCAAAACGCCTGCTGCCCGCTGGGGTACAACGGAAGACCTGGTTGGCCCCGCAGTATTTCTGGCATCCGAGGCTTCGGATTTTGTGAATGGCCACATTTTATATGTTGATGGGGGAATTTTGGCATACATCGGAAAACAGCCGTAGAAGGTATTATTTTCTGTATCCCATTTTCAGTGAGATATCATGGGCTGTCTGCATGACCATAGCTTGATATTTTTGTTCCACCAGTTCAACGGTGACCGAGGTCGATATGCCTGACAGACTGATCGAACCGGCAATCCTGCCCCGACTGTCAAAAACAGGTGCTGCGACGCACCTGACGCCAGGTTCGTTTTCGATATTGTCGATCGCAAAGCCATGGAATCTAACATGGTTTATTTCTTCGATCAGAGCCTCTGGTTTTGTGATTGTTGATTCAGTGCGCGCAGGCATACCGGATATGCTGATAAGCTTTCTGATATAATCGTCAGTGAACCCTGAAACCAGAGCTTTGCCGTTCGCGGTAGAGTGGATGCAGTTTCTTGAGCCGATCCCCGCGGCAAGCTTTATGTTGCCCTTGCTTTCGATTTTATCAATATACATTACGTCGGCGCGATCCTCATCAAGGATCGCCAGGTATATCGTTTCGGATGTTTCGTTTCCCAATTCCACCAAATAGGGATGGGCAGTGCTTTTGAGCCCTATACTGCTGCTTGCTGTATTACCAAGCGCGATCAATTCAAGACCAAGTCTGAAGCGTCCATTGTCATCCTCTTGCACGTATTGCCAGGATAACAGGTTGTAAAGGATCCGGTAGACCGTACTGACCGGCATGCCGGATGCTTTGGACAGATTGGTCAGGGAAATTCCTTCATCCCCGGATTTTCCTATCAACTCCACAAGAGAAAAAGCCCTGCTGATAGACTGGATATAAAACTTGTCTGACGGATCGATTCTCATATATACACCTACCCACCCATTCGTAGCTATTTGCACCTGCTTATGCCATGTACTCAGTCTAATCGATTGCTCCATAAACTAATCGATCACTCCATAAACTAATCGATTTCTCCATAAACTAATCGATTGCTCCATAGCCTGATCGATCATTCCACAGACTAATCGATTACTCCATAGCCTTTGCGTCCATTCTGCCTGATTATCTCTGGACTCTCCCGGAGCTGTCTCCTCCCATGAGCGCCTCTGCTTCTTCTATGGATATATGGTTTGCGTCGCCCTCGATGGTATGTTTCAGGCAGGATGCCGCCACGGCGAACTCAAGCGACTTCTGAGGGCTAAACCCTGAGGACAGGCCGTATATAAGTCCTGCGCCGAAGGAATCCCCTCCGCCCACACGGTCAATGATATGAATAGGATATTTCTTCGATTTATAGAAATTTGTACCGTCATACAATATAGCTGACCAGTTATTGTCCGATGCACTGATACTTTCTCTGAGAGTAATTGCCGCATACTTCAGACCAAACCTGGTAATAAGCTCCGCAGCGACTTTTCTATAACCCTCATCGCTTAATGTTCCGTTTATCGTGTCGGAACCGTCTGCTTTTATTCCAAAGACCTTCTCCGCATCCTCTTCATTTGCAATGACAAGATCACAGTGCCTGACCAGTTCAGCCATTACTTTTCCCGCTTTTTCAGTCGACCAGAGCTTCTTCCTGTAATTCAAATCAACACTGACTGTCGCGCCTGCTTTTTTGGCCGCAAGAACTGCGTCCATAGTGATTTGGGCCGGAATATCGCCGAGTGCGGGAGTGATGCCTGTGAAATGGAACCACTGTGCGCCTTTCATGATCTCATCCCAGTTGAAGTCCTCACGTCCGGCTTCGGCTATGGAAGAATGCGCTCTATCATAGATAACCTTTGAAGGACGCTGGGCCGCTCCTTTTTCACAGAAATAAATACCGACTCTGTCTCCGCCGCGCACAATGTGATTTGTATTTACGCCGAACCGCCTCAATTCATTCACCGCTGCCTGTCCTATTTCATGCTTGGGCAGTTTAGTCACAAAATACGCATCTTTGCCGTAATTGCTCAAAGATATGGCGACATTTGCCTCTCCTCCGCCATATACCGCTCCGAACTGCTGTGCCTGCACAAATCTTTCATAGCCAATCGGTGCAAGCCGCAGCATGATTTCTCCAAAAGAAATAAACTTCCCCATTAGTTCACTCATCCTTTCCGTATTTTGGTATTTTATTTTCATATTATGAAAAAGACTTTCACATTATGATAATTTCGACATGAAGGCATAGAAATCCTTCTGATTTGAAAAATTTCTCACACTCCATATAATGGTCAGACCTCAAATGATGAGTCACACCCCAAATATTGTCTTTTTATATGCTGACGGTGAGCAGCCTTTTGTCTGCTTGAATACCCGATTGAAAGTCTTGATGCTTCCGAAGCCTGACTTAAAGACCACCTCCGTGATCGTATCGTCAGTATCCTTCAATAATTGAGCCGCCTTTTCCACCCGGTAATTGTTCATATATTTTCCAAAGGTCATACCGGTCGCTTCTTTAAAAAAACGGGTGAAGTAGTATTCGCTGAAGTTTGCTACTGAGGAGATCTCCTCCAGTGATATGTCTGAGTGATAATTCTCTTCTACATAATTAAATACGTTTTCCAGACGGCCAAGGCGGTTCAGGTGTCTGTTGCGCTCCTGGGGGGAGTATACCTGCATCGGTACGCAGCGCGCCAGAATGACGAGTATATCAAACAGCCGGGCTTGCATCGCGACCCTGTATGCGTCATTCCTTGTATGATTTTCTTCAATGATTGCCAGGATCTGTTCCTCCAGAAGCCCATGGACGGATCGGCCGGCGTTCGGATCGGTGTTCGGATTGGCAGTCGGACCGGCGGTCCATTCGGCGTTCGTACCGGCAGTCCGGTCGGCGCTCAGACCGGCAGTCAAGTCAGCGTTCGTACCGGCAGTCAAGTCAGCGTTCGTACCGGCAGTCCGGTCGACGTTCGGATCATCATTCTCCCGATCTGTCAGGATAACCCTTGAAAAGCGTTTATTTTTTGCCGCGGGAAAGGCGGATTCAAAAAAGGCCCTGTCAAAATGAAGGATCAGTCTGTTCACCCGCTTTGGCTCAGGGACAAAATAATGAACATCGCCGCCTGTAATCAGCAGGATATCTTTTGGACCCATAGTATATATCTCACTATTGACACCAACGCGAAGACTACCGTCCAGTACATACACCACCTCGACAACTTCGTGCCAGTGTGCCGGGAATTCTGTCACATCAGTGAAGAAGACATTCAAAGGAAAATCTGCGCTGAGCATGGTTTTTTGGTGCTGCGCCTTCACAATATCCCTCCCAGATAAAATGCTATTTCTATTTTACAGCATGTAAGGATAAAATACCATGAGATAACTGTTTTCCCAATTTCCACAGCAACCGGTGTGGAGAGCGAAAACAGAGGGCACTACTCATTTTTTTAACTTTAGGACTAAATTTTTAAGAATATCCCCCAAAATATGGAGAATCATCTATAAAATGGGCCATATAGAGAATAGTTCTGCTCTAAAGTTGAATTAATGAGTAGTGCAGTAAAAGGTTTTCGGACAGTCTGTCCATTTTAAACAGTTTGTCAGCAGGAAACATAAAGAAAAGCAGACAGATAAAACGGAAAGCCCGGTCAGGAGTTCTAATACCTTGAGTAGCGTCTATTCGCTCTTGATATCACGCCCCATTGACATGAAAAGAAAATCGGCTAGAATGATTACTATATGAAGAAGCTGAAAAAAGCCTATATTGAAATCACAAATGTATGCAATCTTTCCTGTGCGTTCTGTCCGGGAACATCAAGAAAGCCCGGGTTTATGGGTGCTCTGGAGTTTGAGACCGTCCTGCGGAAGCTTCAGGGGTTTACTGATCATGTGTATCTTCATGTGATGGGGGAGCCACTGTTGCATCCTGATCTGGCAAAGCTCCTTGAGCTGTGCCGTCTGTACGGATATAAGGTGAATATCACGACCAACGGTACGCTTATAAAGAATAAGTCGGAGATATTACTCGGTTCATCGGCTCTTCGCCAGGTGAACTTTTCTGTGCACAGCCATGAGGGCATTGGTAATGACACGGCAGGTAGGGAGGCTGCGGATCAATATCTTGTAAACATTTTCTCATATACAGACGCGGCGCTTGCAAAGGGCGGAGTCTATATATCCTACAGGCTTTGGAACCTGACCTCGGAGGCGTCGGAGCAGTATAACGCTTATGTGGTGCATAAGCTGCAGCAGAAATTTGAACCGGACTTCTCAATTTCGGAAGCACTGACACACCAAAAGCGAATAACCCTTCGTGACCGTTTGTATTTAAATTGCGCGGAGGTTTTCCAATGGCCTTCCGGGTCAGCGGATAACTCCGGTGACAAAGGTTTTTGCCTCGGCCTTCGGGATCAGGCAGCCATACTTGTTGATGGAACCGTTGTGCCCTGTTGTCTGGACAGCGACGGCGGCATACCGCTTGGGAATATTTTTAACGAGGATTTTGCGGCCATCTTGGAAGGGAATCGTGCGAGGGCCCTGTATTACGGATTTTCAGAAAGACGAACGGTAGAGGAATTATGCAGGAAATGTGGCTACCGCAATCGATTTTCACCGTCAGGGACACCCCCATGATTTACAAGGGCGCCGCATGCTTCACAATAGTACGCCCATGATTCACAAGGGCGCCCCCATGATTCATATAATGGGATATGAATCTATTCAGGCCGGATGGTTCATATTACAGAAGGCTTGAAGGGAGAGGATCATCCCTTGTTCAGAAGCACTGTTTCGGGGAAGCGCCTGATACATCTGAACGAAGCGTTCAGACGGGATGGCTTCGAGGTTGTAAAGGCCATTACATATAACGGCAGACGGGGTATCGCTGCCGAAAACAAATCCATATTGAATTATGATACGGGCAAGCCTAAGAAGGCATATTACCTGGAGGGGACTGCCTATGAAATGGGCTATCTTATGGGCAGCCTTGCAGAGAAGGAAGTTACTCTGATGATGGACTATGCCGACAGGGTTGTGTTTTCCTTTATTGGCAGTCAGGTGCTTGAAAAGATCAAGCTCATTCAGAGTATTTTTATCAAGCTGGTATACGAGTTATCGAAAAAAGCCTACCAAATGCTGCCCGACGAGATCCGGGAGGAGATACGGGGGATTTATGAGGGATGTAAAGCCTTTAATCCTAAGACCAAAGTAGATATGGATCATCTGACTGTTTTGAATATGGGAATCGACAGCATCTGCTCCATGGTATATTCGGGGAAATTTTCCACAAGGGAAGAGCTGGGGATCGAGCCTGAAGATTTTACTATCCCGATGATGTGCAATGCATTTACCGTTTGCGGTAAAAGTGCAGGAAACGGTTTCTATTTCGGAAGGGATTTTACATTCCCAACTTCCGATGTTTTTCAGAACACAGCGGCATCGATCCTTTATAACCCCGTGTCTGGAGTAAATGACATCCGTGCGCCCATTCCTTTCGTTAACATTTCCGCACCGGGTATGGTTGGAAGCATAGCGGCTATGAACATGGAAGGCGTCGCACTGGGCGTCAACATGTCTCCGGGCGCAAACTGCGACCCGGGAGATATAGGCGTAAATTCGCTGCTAATGACACGGATGTGTGTCCAGTACAGCGACAGTGCTGAATCGGCTGCCGATCTGATGGTGAAGCTGCCACGGGGAGTATCCTGGCTTTATATCATAGCGGATGGAAAGTCCGGCCGCTCTTGTGCCGCAGAGGCCGGTGCGCCTGTGCCTTTGCAGGACTTAACGCAATATCCCATGGAGGAATACAGGCCGCTGCTGCCGGATCAGGGATACATTCTCGAACATAGCTCCATACCTTATCAGAACGGCGTAATGTTCCGCTGGAATGATTATAATTACCCTCCGGGCTATCTATCCTTTAACAAAAAGCTTTGGAGCTACTATAACGAGAAGCACAAGAAAGAGCTGACCATACATCAGGAGGCTTTTGATGAGAAAGGATATATTAACAAAGCAGGCGAAAAGAATTGCCCGTCTTCCTTCTACTTTGCACCTCAGCGGGAGAATAATGAAGAGCTACTTGTGGTCACAAATAACTATATCATACCTCAGATGCGGTATTTTGCCATGCACGGGTGGACTCAGCGAATTATCGGTAAAAGGGTCAATGATATTCAGTGGCGGTATGATGAGCTGAACTGGGCGATATATGACAGGCTGGAAGCAAACGGCAGCATAGGCTTTGAAGATGCCAGAGAATTGATTAGCTTTCTGTCGCCCAACGGAAAAAACAAAGAATATCATGCCGAGAATCCCAGAAGCAAGGATGGGAAACAGCTCCGTATCGAGGGCTGTATCTCATTGTTTGATCTGAAAAACAGGGTAGTGGAGAGTCATTACGGCTATTTTTGCGACAAGTGGGTCAGAATGACACTGCCGGAGTATTTTGCCCGGTAAGAGGATGTGCAATGATGAGATTGTTTTATAAATTGATATATGCAATACGCAATTGAGCAATAAGCCTATAGTAAGCTTCAAGGCACATCACTTTATTGACACGAATATACCGGTGTTTTATAATATAATAATTGAATTTGAAAATTCAGCTTAATATAATACATGATATGATAATTGTCATATATTTATATAAAATCATCAGATTTCTTAAAGAAATGGCAGTAAAAATATAATATTATTATAGTAATACTATTCTGGGGAATGCATTATTATCACCGTCCATACTGTAAACCAAATTTATACGTTTAATTGTTGGCAGTTAATACGCAGTTTAGCTCTTATCAGGTTGGGAAGTGTGAAAAATGCTTAAGAATTCTATTAAATATAAAATAGTTTTTGCTATCATAATAATCATATTACCATTTCTGATATTGATTAACTATAACAATTTCTATTATCTTAATTTGATCAGACATGAAATTGCTCAGGCCAGCGTGAGTACCACAAGCTTATATATAAGTCAGATAGACAAATCAATCAATGAAATTGAGAGTTACTTGCTCAAATTATCTTCTGTAAGCGGGAACTCGGGAAATGAGTATGTTTTTGACCTGGAAAATGAAGATGAGCTGATGCGATTCTATGCAAACTATAACCTGTCAAGGCAAATTCGGAATGATATAACTTTATATGACCTGTCAAGCTTGTTATTCGTATATACAAAAAGCTACGATTATTATCTTTATGCATTCAGCACTGATACGACGTTTCCGGAGCGCCAGGAAATTCAAGACTATACCAAGGATAATATACTAGCTGGGAATTATGATCTTAACAGAGACTGGAAGGTAGTGACTGTCGAAAAGCAAAATTACCTAACCAGAATAGTGAAAAAAGGGGATGTATATATCGGTGCCTTTATAAATTTCAACAAAATGGCAGAACCCCTTCGATATGTCAGCAACAAAAACAATGGCTCCTTCATTTTTACCGATATGAATGGGCAACCTCTAACAAATATTAAGTTTGTTGAGGATAATGCAATTGATCTGAAAGGTAACCTGAATTCTTATTATCTATCTGGCAAGCCTAAACAATTCATTATTTCAGGGGGTGAATCCGTTGCCGGTGATTTTAAATTGCTGATAGCCATTCCTGATAGGAAAATACTGGAAGGATTGAATACAATCCAATATATTATAATTGGGATTTCTGTTACAGCTATTTTTATATTGCCTTTTTTGCTTTGGCTTATATATTTATGGGTTCTAAAGCCGATGGAAAAATTGAAAAAAGCTATCAGTAAGATAGAAGAAGGAGATTTGGACTACAGGATAAACGACAATAAGGTTTCAAGAGAATTTACAGAATTATACCACGCAATGAATTCCATGACGAGCCAGATAAAAACACTCAGAATCAGTGTATATGAAGAAATCATAGAAAAGCAGAAGATAGAGCTTCGTTATTTGCAGACTCAGATAAGGCCACATTTTCTGATGAATGCTTTAACTACTATAACTAATTTTGCACGCATGGGTAATTATCAGTCCATGTATGAATTTATCTACAACCTGTCTAACTACATAAGATATATGTTTAGAAGCAATATGGAGCTTATACCTTTGAAGGATGAAGCGAATCATATCAATCATTATCTTTCTATGCAGGAGCTGCGTTTATCTGGGTATCTTAATCATTTTACAGATATCGATGAAGCCGTAGGGGATTTAATGATTCCGCCGTTTACAATACATACCTTTGTGGAGAATGTCATCAAGCACGCTATCACCTATGAAAAAACAGTCAATGTCTTCATAAGGGCTGAACCTGTTGAAATAGGTGATATGCCTTATACAAGGATAGTTATAGAGGATGACGGGTTAGGAATGAGTGAGGAGGAAATTGAAAGGTTGAATAATGAAAACAGCTTTAGAGATGATGGGATGAGTATTGGAATATGGAACATCAAACAGACATTGAAAATCATTTATTCAGGTAAGGCTGGTGTTGAGGTTTCAAACTCTGATTTATCAGGTGTTATGGTTGAAATCATTATACCGGGGTGGAAAGGGTAGGAGTATGAACATTTTGATTTTTGATGATGACGTCAGCACAGTTCAAATGCTGAAAAGTAAAATAGACTGGGCCAGGCTTGGTATTAATGAGATATACCCGGCATATAACATCAGTCAGGCAAAGGCAGCTTTTAACCGAAATTTATCAATTGATATCATGCTTTGCGACATAGAAGCTCCAGGAGGGACCGGGATTGATCTCCTTAGATGGGTTAGAGCTAAATCCTATAGTACTGAGAATATTTTTCTTACCAATCATGCGGAATTCTGCTATGCCCAGGAAGCCATCCAGCTAGGTTGTGTTGATTATATTACGAAGCTTTCACCTATATCTGTGATCGAGGAGGCAATCCAGAAGGCTATAAACAAAGTAAAACTTAAGCAGATTTTGCTTCACCATAAGTTCTTCGAAGAGTACTGGTCTGTCAATCATTGTATTATCATGGAGCAATTCTGGAAGGAAGTGCTGCAAAGAAATTTAGCATTTAAAAGGGATGAAGCCGAGGCCATGGTAAGGAAAATGAAAGTGGATGTGGATTTGGATGGAGAGTACATGCTCATTCTCATTTCCTATTCCAGGTTTCAAAACCTAATCGTAAAGATGGACGATTCATCATTGAGATTTGTCATAAAAAATATGGTACTCCAGATTATTATGAACAGAGAGGAAACAGGGAATATCATTAGCATTGAGAAAGGTATAAAAACGTATTTTTCACTGGTTCTTGAGAAGACAAGAGTGGAGAATATCGGACTGAGTAACCTGCAGAAGAACTGTTATTCATTTATTTCATTTTGCAATTCGAATCTGGAATGTAATATCAACTGTTATTTCGGAGAGTTTGTCTATTGCGAAGATGCCGGAGTTCTCGAGAGCAAGCTGGAGGAGATGGATATCAACAATGTCTGCGAAGTAAATAAGGTATATGAGCTCAAAGAATATGAAAACAAAAGGAAGGAAAGCAAACCGGACTTGCCTGATACGGCAAAATGGGCCGACATGCTTATGAGAAATAATAAATCATCATTATTTATTTCTATTAGGAATTACATTGAAGAAGCTGCTGGAAAATCACAAATCAATGCAGCTTTTATGGTTGAATTTCAGCAGGATTTTATGCAGATGCTGTTTTCTGTACTTGAACAGAAGCACATACAGGCGCATAAGCTGTTTCTTGATGAAAAATCGAGGGTGCTCTATAATAAAGCGGTCAATTCACTCTATGACATGTTCAAATGGGTGGACTTCACGATAAATAAGGCTTCTGATTGTATGAATGAGATTATAAAAATGAAGTCCATAATAGACCAGATTAAGGAATACATAGAACTGAATTTTGATAAAAGCATTTCAAGAAATGATATTGCGGATAAGTTTTACTTGAATCCCGACTACCTCTCAAGAGCCTTTAACAAGGAGACAGGCTTGTCCATACCCGAATATCAGACAAAGCTCAGAATTAACCGGGCAATACTGCTGCTTCAATCAGGAATGAGTATAAGCGAAGTAGCTGAATGTGTGGGGTATGATAGCTATTCTTATTTCTCGACAGTTTATAAAAAAATTGAAGGGATCACTCCTTCAGAATTCCGTAAAAAGTGCAGACATAAAAACTGAACAGGTTATTACGTGTTAGGTCATTTATTTTAAAAAGATTGTCAGTTTTATGGAAGATATGTGTTTTCATAAAAAATATGATTATATTATGAAACACAACAAATATTTGGGGAGGATGTCAAATGAGAAGATTTAAAGAGTTCTTGAAATTAGCCTGTCTAATGCTGGTTGTAGCCCTGTTGTTTACTGCCTGTGGCGTTAAATCAGCCGATGAATCAGACAATAGTCAGAAGCTAGACCAGGGTGCCACAGATGGTACAGAACCCAAAAAAGCGTCAGAACCCGAGAAAGCGTCAGAACCCGAGAAAATTGTTTTCGCCTCCTTGGGATGGGGGGAAGAAATCAGGGATCTGCAAGCGGTAGAAGACAAATTAAAAGAAATTACAAGGGAAAGAATCAATGTCGAAGCAGATATCACAATTATTAATGCTTCTACATATAGCCAGCAGCTCAATGTAATGATGGCGAGTGGCGAGCCTCTGGATTTGTTTTTCATTCCGTTTGGAACAAAGGACACAATGATCAGTCAGAACCAATTAATGCCGCTGGATGATCTGCTGGAAAATTACGGTCAAGACATCCTTTCTTCCTTAGGAAGTCTCATTGACTATGGCAAGTCAAATGGCAAGACTTATGCTGTCTCATTCAACGGATCAAAGGTATATCCTGATGCCTTTGCGGTCAGGGAAGATTTGATGCAGAAGTACAATCTCAACCTGGATGATGTCAAAGATTATAAGGATCTGGCAAAAATATATGAGGTCATTAGAAAAAACGAGCCGGAGATGGTTTGCCTAGCACCCAATTTTGATGGACATGTGCTGTCAGGATTTTCGATAAGTGACAAGATTAGAAAGATTGATACGCTTGGTGATAATATAGGTGTTTTGATTGGAAATGACAATTACAATCTGGTGAATATTTTTGAGACGGAAGCATATAAGGATATCGTATATACTATGCGTGATTGGTATCTAAAAGGCTATATTCTCAAAGACGCTGCTACCACAAGTGAAAACGGCAGTGTCATGTACAATCAGGGTAAGGTCTTCTCATACTTCTATGTGGATATTCTTGACAGAATCGACAAGTCATATCATCATTCAGGAATCACAAGACTGGGGCAGCCGACACTCGTTAAAGCGTTGAGTAATCCAATAGTTAATTCAGGTACAGGCTTCTACAGCAGCGCCATAAGCTCTCAGAGCGAGAATCCTGAGGCGGCGATGAAGTGGTTCAACCTGATGTACAAGGATGAAGAAGCTGTCAATACAATTTACTGGGGCGTTGAAGGCCTAAATTTTGTAAAAAACGAGGACGGAACGATTTCATATCCGTCCGAAGAGGAAGAGAAAAACAAAGGATATGATACACCGTTCAACTGGATGTTCGGTGATACCGCACTGGAATATACCTTCCAATCGTCAGGATATGCTGCGGACTATATGAAACAGCGTGTCAAACAGAATGAAACCGCTGAAATATCGAATGCTTTCGGCTTCTCCTTTGATCTCACGCCTGTACAATCAGAATATACTGCTGTTAGAAATGTTTTGGAGCAGTATAGAAGGGCTTTGGAATCGGGAAGTGTTGACCCGGATGTTGAACTGCCGAATTTTAATCGAAAGCTAAAGGATGCAAATATTGATAAAGTCATAGCGGAAAAGCAAGCACAGTTAAATAAATGGGTTGCGGAAAATAAAAAGTAAATCCGGATAGCGTATGCTGACACATGCCTGTCAAAGGTTAGGACGTGCCAACGAGATCGGGCCTTTGACAGGCATGCTGATATGTAACTCTTGCGATACATCGTAAAAATGCCCTGATATATGAATAAGGAGAAAACAGATGCGGAGTATATATGCTGCCAAAAGAAGAAACATAAATCCATTTATGTATATCATGATGGCACCGGGATTGATTTACCTCTTTATTAATAATTATGTTCCAATGTTCGGCATGTTTATTGCATTTAAATCAATTGATTACTCAAAAGGAGTATTTAGAAGTGATTGGGCTGGACTTAAGAATTTTAAATTCCTGTTTCAGACCTCAGACGCTTTTGCAACTACCAGAAATACCATATTATATAATGCCGCGTTCATTATCATCGGTACTATCCTGAGTATTCTATTAGCCATTTTTTTGAATGAACTGGTCTTCACCAAGCTTAAGGGGATATATCAGACGGTTTTTTTGCTGCCGCAGCTACTTTCAATGGTAATCGTCAGCTATCTTGTTTTTGCTTTTCTTAGCATTGAAAACGGCTTCTTCAATAAAACACTTTTCCCGGCGTTGGGATTTGATCCGGTATCATGGTATTCGGCACCTGAGTATTGGCCGGCTATTTTAATAATTGTGAATCAGTGGAAAAATACGGGATTTTATGCAACTATTTATCTGGCGTCGATCGTAGGTATCGATAAAAGCTATTACGAGGCGACCATGATTGACGGCGCTTCAAAATTGGGGCAGCTCAGGCATATTACACTGCCATTAATCAAGCCGACGGTTATAATAATGGTGCTGATGGGTATCGGAAGGATATTCTATTCAGACTTCGGTTTGTTCTATCAGGTCCCTTTAAACTCCGGCATGCTGTTTTCAGCAACCAGTACTCTGGATACATATGTATACCGAGGACTGATGCAGCTCAACAACATCTCTATGTCGTCGGCAGCGGGAGTATACCAATCGTTAGTAGGCTTTATCCTGGTTATGCTGGCAAATCAGCTGGTTAAAAAATTTGATGAGGGTAATTCACTGTTTTGAGAGGGCTAAATCAATGAAAAAAAACGATGAAATTGTTTTTCAGATGATTGTAAATATAGTATTGTTTATATTATCGGTTATGATTTTACTGCCTTTTGTCATACTCTTTATGTCATCTATTGCTACTGAAAAAACACTGGTGCTTAACGGATACAAGTTCATTCCGGAAGCATTCAGCCTTGAAGCATATGCGTATATCTTCAGGAAAGCAGATACTATTTTGCGTTCCTATTTCATTACCGTATTAGTAACCGCAATAGGTACATTGGTAAGCCTGATTATAACGCCTATGCTCGCATATCCCCTTTCCAGAAAGGATTTTAAAAGAAGGAACCTGTTTTCCTTTATAGTTTATTTTACAATGCTGTTCAATGGAGGACTGGTTCCGACTTATATGATGTGGACAAGGGTTTTCAACATAAAGAACACCGTATTCGCTTTGATAATCCCATCGCTGCTTTTGAATGCGTTTAATGTGATTCTTGTCAAAAATTTCTTTAGTTCAAACATTCCTGGAGAGCTTATTGAAGCCGCACAGATCGACGGTGCCGGAGAGTTCAGGATATTTTACAGGATTATTCTTCCGCTGTCTCTGCCGATCATGGCGACAATAGGGCTTCTTACAGGGCTTGCTTACTGGAATGACTGGATAAACGGGTTGTATTATGTAACTAAGCCGGAGATATTCAGCCTTCAGGTTCTGCTTAACAAAATACTGCTGGATATTCAATTTCTCAGTACACAAAACAATAGGGTAAATGCAGCTAACATAACCAGCATTCCCAGTGTATCCGTGAGGATGGCTATAGCTGTTTTGGGAATTATCCCAATTATGATTATTTTCCCGTTTTTCCAAAAGTATTTTGTCAAGGGAATGACAATCGGAGCAGTAAAGGGCTGATTACTATTATAGCGTATTGCTATTCTAAGGGGGTTAAGTAAAATGGCGCATCCGAATAACAGCTGCTACAGAATATTCTATCATGAAAGCAAATTGAAGATATGGGGCATTGAAGAGGCCTATTATGTAAACATATACCTTATTGAAGGCGACGATAAGGCGCTTGTTATAGATACCGGAAGGGGAATCGGCAATCTTCATGAATTTATCAGGACACTTACCGACAAGCCTGTTATTGTTGTAAACACTCATAAGCATTTTGATCATACGGGTGGCAATGGTACCTTTGAAGAAGTATATATGCTTGATGAGGAGATTGAATCGAGCCAACCGGAATACCGGGTATCTGAAAGTAAAATAAAAAAGGTAATATGTGAGAGGCTTTACTGGAATGATAAGAGGCCGTATAATTTCTCCCCTGACTACATGACAGTATGGCCGGGCGTACCTATTATACCTATAAGAGACGGGTTTGTATTTGAACTGGGGAACCGTCCTATAGAGGTAATACATACAAACGGACATACAAAGGGGAGTGTCTGCCTTCTTGACAGGATGTCAAGGATATTGTTTGTGGGGGACACAGCTAATGCTGGCGTCCTTATAATCAAGGGCAGCGGTCAATCTATATCTAAACACAAAGAAAGCATGGTCAATTTATTAGGTCGAAGCGGTGAATATGATTTGCTTTTCCTTGGGCACGGAGTTGATTCTGAAGGGATAAATCAAATAGAGGAAATAATCGCAGCCGAGCAGGATATTTTGGATGGAACTGCGGTAAGCAGACCGAATGACACGTCCTGGCCATGCAGTCTGCTGTATACCAAAGGCAGAATAACTGTAGGGTATGACATTGAAAGTGTTACTTAAGCATAGGTTTAGAAATCTATGAATGCTACAGTAAATATCTTCTATTAGCAGCCAGTGACTGGAGCTTACACAGATGAAATTTCTAAAAAATGATGACCGTGGAGCGATGCTGATCACTTTTGAGAGCATTGTCTTTATGGTGGTTTATTATTTATATTACCCTTTTATACAGATGTTTGGGAAGAGGATGGGCGCCGGGGACGGCTATGTTGCATTGCTGAACGCTGCGCCATCATTTGTTGCCGTTTTTGTACTGATTCCCTTCAGTGTTTTGATTGACCGGATCAACCGTAAGAAGAAGACTATAATGGTTCTGATTTTCTTCAACAGTTTATTTTACGCGGCTATTGCCCTTATCCCGTTTATTCCTCACCAGGCAAAGGTATTGGCATATGTCGTACTGATCGGATTGATGAACTGCCCGGGTTCTCTTTATCTGGCCGTTTGGAAATCATTCTTCGCGGATAACTTTACCGGATTATACGGTAATAGCGTTTACACCCGTGGGAAAAGATACAGCACTTTTTTTGGACTGATTACGGTCACGGTCACAGGGCTGATGATTACAGTAATTCCAAAGTCGGATGAAGAGAGGCTTTTTTTATATCAGGTCTTTTATGTTCTTTGCTTTTTGCTGACATTAGTTCAGATGTATTTATTTTCACGGATACCTGAACAAGAAAGACAGGAAAAAATTGATGAGGAGCCGACCAGACCATATGCTACCAAAAAGCTTGCAATTATACCGGACAAGGAGGAAATTGCAGGAATAATCTCCAACAAGCCCTTTATAACATTCTGCTTATGCGGGCTTGCTTTTCATATTGCATGGCAGTACGGCTTTACACTGACCTTTATTTATAATGCGGATTATGCCAGGCTCAATGAGTTTCAATTTAGCCTGATGAGTGTCGCCCTGGGTCTGAGCCAGTCTCTTTCTTATTCCTTCTGGAACAAGCTTATTGAAAGGAAGGGCAATTATTTTACATTAGTGGCTTCAGCTGTTCTGGTGGCTTTAAACCCATTTGCCATGATAACGCTCTGGAATTTCCCGGTTTTAATACTCGTCAATATTTTCATGGGTGTAACATCATCAGGCTATAATCTCTCTCTATTTACTACTTTGCTCGAAATGCTGCCCGCTGAAAAGAAAACTATATACATTTCTGTTTTCAGTACAATTACAAGTTTTACCGGATTTCTTGCTCCTATTATAGGTGTATGGGTATATAGCAGCACCAATATTTATATTGCTATTGGCATAGGAGGAGTATTCAGAGTCGCTGCAGCGATATTCTATGCTGTCAGTCTTAAACGTTTAAAGACCTGACTTTATCTGTACCAATATCTGCACGAAAAAATTGATTTGTAAAATACTATTGTATACCTTATAATCTTGTAAAAAGGAGATAAAATCATGCAAAAAAACCCAATAGTAACTATTGAAATGGAGAACGGAAATACAATTAAAATTGAGCTTTATCCGGAAATTGCACCAAATACGGTGAAGAATTTTATTTCGCTGGTGAATGACGGTTATTACGATGGATTGATCTTCCACAGGGTCATTCCGGGCTTTATGATCCAGGGAGGCTGCCCGCAGGGGAGCGGAATGGGCAATCCCGGTTACTCCATCAAGGGAGAGTTTTCAGCAAACGGTTTTAATAATCCATTGAAGCATGACAGAGGCGTCATTTCCATGGCCAGATCCGCCAGACCGGATTCCGCAGGCTCTCAGTTTTTTATCATGGTTGAGAAATCACCTCATCTGGACGGACAGTATGCAGCCTTTGGAAAAGTAGTTGAGGGCATGGAGGAAGCGGACAGGATTGTTGCGGTAAAGCGGGATTATAATGACAGGCCCCGTGAGGAGCAGCGAATGAAGACAGTGACAGCGGATACCTTTGGAGAGGATTACGGAGATGTTGAAAGGATAGCAGGAAGAAGCTGAGAAGGAGGATTTTATGCGTTACGGATATTTTGACGATGCAGGAAAGGAATACGTGATCGACAACCCCAATACGCCGATGTCATGGGTGAATTACCTCGGAACGGCGGAATACTGCGGTATCATTTCAAACAACGCAAGCGGGTACGGCTTTCACAAGTCACCAAAATCGGCAAGGCTGATGCGTTTTCGTTTCAACAGCATCCCGACGGACAGACCCGGCCGGTATATTTACCTGAGGGACGAAGAGGACGGGGATTATTGGTCTGCTTCGTGGCAGCCTGTGGGCAAGCCGCTTGGAAGCTATAAGACCAGCTGCAGGCACGGGCTTGGCTACACCAGATTCGAAAGCGAGTATAAAGGGATCGCGTCAAATTACCGGGTGTTTGTACCTGTAGACAAACCGGTGGAGATATGGGAAATTGAAGTGGAGAATAAATCAGACAGGGACAGGGAGCTTTCCCTGTTTACATATGCGGAATGGTGCTTCTGGAATATGGATCAGGATATGTCCAATTTCCAGTACATCCTGTACACCTGCCGCATGGGCTTTGAAAACGACATAGTGGATTATTCCATCCGGCTCTGGCCGATTACGGAACCGAAGGGCTTCATGGCCTCCACCCTTCCCGTTGTCAGCTTTGAAACAGACCGGGAGGAATTCATCGGACGCTACCGTCACGAGGGAACGCCGATCGCAGTAGAGAGAGGCTTCAATGCCAACACAATCGCAGTTGGAGGAAATCCCTGCGCATCCGTTCAGAACAAGATCACACTCAAACCGGGGGAAAAGCAATACGCCGTTTACATTGTGGGCGTAGGCGATGCGAAAACCTTCGGCGCAGAATGTAAAAGAATTTACTCCGACCGTAAAAACGTGGAGGCGGAATTTGAGAAGGTAAGTCAGTATTGGAACGCAAGACTGTCCAAATATACCTGTTCCACACCATCGCCACTCGTGGATTCCATGGTGAATATCTGGAATCAGTACCAGTGCCAGACCACCTTCAATTGGTCCAGATCGGCCTCCTTCAATGAAGCGGGCGGACGCGACGGCCTGGGTTACCGGGACACCAATCAGGATACCCTTGGGGTCATGCATTCAATCCCTGAGTTGTGTAAGGACAAGCTCATAGATCTTTTGAAGGGGCAGATCTCCAACGGTTCCGCAATGCACGGCCTGCAGCCGCTTACCTGGAAGCAGGGGCTGCACAATGTTCCGAAGGAGGAACACATTTTCTCAGACGATCATCTCTGGCTGCTGCTGTCCATACCTGCATATATTAAAGAAACAGGGGACGAGGCGTTTTTGGATCGGACCATACCATATTGCGACAAGGATGAAGCGACGGTTTATGAACACCTGAAAATGGCGCTGGAGTTTTCATGGAACAAGAGAGGGCCTCACGGCCTGCTGCTCGGACTTGCTGCGGACTGGAACGATTGTATCAATCTGAAGGGCAAGGGAGAGAGCATCTGGAGCACCTTCCTGTATTACCGCGGTCTGGCGGAATTTATTGAACTGGCGGAGCGTGCAGGACGCAGCGCAGACGCGGAATACTTCAAGCAGTATCTTTCGCAGATAACGGACAAGCTTGACCAGTATGCATGGGACGGCAGGTGGTTCCTCAGAGGATATCTGGATAGCGGCAGAAAGCTGGGCTCAGAGGAAAGCGAGCAGTGCAGGATATTTATCAACAGTCAGACCTGGTCCGTTGTATCGGGTGCGGCGCAGAGAGAAAAAGCCTTGTCCGCCATGGACAGCTTGAAGGAGTTCCTGGCTACCGAGCATGGGATCGTTAAGAATTATCCGGCATACAGGGTACCGGATACTGAAATAGGGGCAATTACCTCATTCCCTCCGGGACTGAAGGAAAATGCGGGAATCTTCTGCCACGCCAATACCTGGGCGGTTGTTGCAGAATGCATGCTTGGAAGGGGCGATCGGGCGTTTGAATATTACCTGTCCTTCCTGCCTGCCGCAAAGAATGAAAATGCGGATCTGTATACGATGGAGCCTTATGTATATTCACAGTTCATAACCGGCAAGGAGCACCCTTACAAGTTTGGACGCGCAAGGAACTCATGGCTGACCGGTACTGCTTCCTGGAGCTTTGTGGCGGTATCTCAGTATATACTGGGCGTACGGGCATCCTACGACGGACTTGAGGTGGATCCCTGCATACCACATGACTGGGATGGCTTCAATGTCACAAGGTATTACAGGGGCAAGAGCTTTGATATCAGAGTTAAAAACCCGGACAAGGTCTGCAAAGGGATCGCATCGCTGACCGTCAACGGCAGAAAGCTGGCCGGCTCGCTGATACCTCACGATGCAATGCAGGAAAAGAACATAGTGGAGGTCATACTGGGATGAAAGCATACAAGCTGCATATAGGACCCGCCGCATGTGCTGTGGACCTTGGAGACGGCAGTGAAAGGGGCGGATACGTCTGCCAGGACTATATTCTGAATCAGTTGGGGAGGCCGCACAGAAGCATCAATCTGATGTTCTGCTATTATCCTCTGGATAAGGGGTGGCCAACAAGAGCAAGTGAACTCGACAAAACCGCATATGTGTCATTTGCCTGGAATTACGCATATGACGATTATTTTCCATATACCGGAGGCATCGGCGGAAGCACGGAAGGGGAGCCGTTCGTCTCAATGAAGGATATACGCCGCCACGGTCAGGACGTGACGCTGACGTTGACCATAGACTGCGCTGTGCCGGACGAACATCTCGTACAGATCGCAAGGGAGCTGAAGCCTTTCGGAAGGCTGCTGCTTCGGATCAATCACGAGGCTACCGGCAATTGGTTTGCCTTTAACAAAAGATACACGTATCAGCAGGTCGCGGACTTTTATGTACGCTTCCACCGGATCGTCAAGCAGGAAGCGCCGAATATCCGCACCATTTTGTGCATTGGAGAGGCTCCGGAAAAAGAAACCGGCGAAATGAAGTATGAAAAAGAATTCAAAGAGGCGATCAGAGCTGCAGACATATGGTCAGGCGACTATTATCTGGCACTGAACTGGGGCTGGCCGTTTACCGTCGCGGAACCGGGCGGAAGCACCCATAAACGGTCCAAGGTTAAGGAAATTTTCGATGCAAACCTGGCATCCTTTGAACGCTTTCGCGTTCTTAACGGCGGGACTGTAAAACCGCTGGTTATTTCTGAATTCAATGCGGATGGCGATGTGACCGGGCCCTACGATCAGGCCATGATGATGAAGGAGTTCTATCAAATGGTGCGGGATGAGAAGGCTGCCTGGCTGACTGGCATTACCTGTTACCAGTTCAGGGACAAGGGCCGTCTCGGCCTGGAACTGGAGGATCCGAACAATCCTTCCAATGGCATGGCACAGCCCTTATTTGACGAATACCGGAAAATTATCCAGGATCCCTGGTTTCAGCCAACAATGGAAACCAGCATGGAGACAGAATGTCCTGTGAGGCTCAGATGGGGCGGATTTGAGGATTCGGACGGCCTGGCTGTTCCGCTAGCTTTTGAAGAGAGTCCTGTTTTCTGTGAGGTATTATTCGAGGAAGAGGAAGATCTCAATGCAATGGTGGAATTGAACGGGAAATGGTTTTACAAAAAGCCCGGAGTCAAAGTCATTGACCTGATGCCGGCTTTTTATGAAAAACCTTTAAAGAACGCCTGTGAGCTTTTCTTCAAGCTATTTGCCCCGCCGGCGGAAGGCGTGAACGACCCGACGCAGGGATCAGACTGGGCGGAGAATTATTATACGGTACTTCGGCATCTGCCCAAATTCCGCATACGCTATAAACCAACGGAATCAGGCGGCTATGCGCAATAAACTTCTTACAATCCTGAACATCCTGCACCGGAGAACCTCCGGGCAGGATCAGGTCAGCCACTTATCCTTAAATTCAAGCGGCTTGTATGTATCTATGTAGTCCAGCGCTTCCGCAACATCAGCTGTGACGTGATACAACAGGCCGCTTTCCGGTTTTGCGAAATGGTTTTCGATGATGCTGTCGAACTGCTTTAGCAAAAGGTCAAAAAAGTGATTGATGTTTAATATTACAACAGGTTTATTGTGATACTTCAACTGCTTTAGCGTAATGATCTCAAGCAGCTCCTCCAGCGTGCCATAGCCGCCGGGCAGCGCGATGAATGCTTCGGATCGCGCATCCATAATGGATTTCCGCTCGCGCATGTCTTTTGTAACTATCAGCTCATCACAGGTTTCATATACAACACCCTTCTGATTGAGCGCTTCCGGTATGACGCCGATCACCTTGCCGCCCATTTCATGTACGGAGGTAGCTGTTGCGCCCATTAGGCCGCGCATCCCGCCGCCGAACAGCAAAACGTCTCTCTTTGACGCTATGGTTTTGCCGAGCTCAGAGGCAAGATCAAAATATATTTTATCGATCATATCGCTCGATGAACTGTAAACACAGATCACTTTATTCATGTAATACCTCCGGATATATTTTGTCTTTTTCATATTATAATACCAAACAATGGTATCTGTATGCAAATCGTCGGATAAGTAATCCTTGTAATAATCCGTTAATCATTTTCATAATTTCTTGACCTCTTTACTAGTATGGACTATGATGAAAATAGTAAATCAAATCGGAGTAGTTAACCCATGAAAAAAGTTGAGAAAATAAAAACATATTATGAAGACAACATGGCAAAAGACCTCCCGGAGTATGGTATTCTCGGCTGGGAGAGTGAAAGGGCACAGCAGCTAAGATTCGATGTTTTGCTGGACAAGGTTGAACTGGAAGGGAAAAGATTGCTGGATGTGGGCTGCGGTACGGGGAATCTCCTGGAGTATATCAGCAGTAAGGGGATTCGTGTAAAATACACCGGCGTAGACATTCTGGACAAAATGATCGAGAAGGCTGTAAGCAAGCAGCTTGATGCAGAATTCATGCTTGTGGACATTTTTAAGGAAAATACTTTCAGCCCGGATTCCTTTGATGTTGTGTACACATCAGGTATATTCAACCTGAACCTCGGCAACAACAAGGAATTTCTCAGAAATGCGCTGAAACTCTTTTTCAGCCTCTCATGCGGGACGGTCGTATTTAATCTGCTGCACATTGCCTCTCCGGACAGGGAAGATAAATACTTCTATTTTCATCCGGATGAGGTCAGGCGGATCCTGGATGAATTTTCCGGACTGATCGGGAAGACGGAATTTATTGAGGCTTACCTGAAGAATGATTTTACTATAGTGTGTGAGATGCAAAAGTGTGGTATTATGAAAGAATAAATAAATGATAATTTGATGGTATTATGTATATTTTGTATTTTGATGAGGTGATTGGTTATGCTGACAAAGAAGCTTTATGAGGTCAGGCAAATCCGTGATTTTAGAGATCTGCTGGAACAGAGCGCTGAACTTTTTTCTGATAAAGCGGCCTTTTGGGTCAGGGTCAGGGAGGGCGGATTCAGAAGCATAACCTACAGACATTTTAAAGAAGATGTGGATGCCTTGGGCGCCGCATTAGTTTCTTTGGGACTTCGCGGGAGCTTTGCAGCGGTGCTTGGGGAAAACCGGTATGAGTGGTGTGTTTCATATCTTGCAATGACAAACCACTGCGGCGTGATAGTCCCTTTGGACAAAGAACTGCCGGTTGCTGAGAAGGGGAATCTTCTTCAGAGAAGCGGATCCGAAGCGCTGATATTTTCGGGGCGTTATGCCAACGAACTTCTTACATTAAAGGATGCCGGAAGTCCGGTAAAATATTTTATCAACATGGATCTGGAGGAGGATACGAAGGATTTCCTCTCATTCAGGAGGCTACTTGAAAAGGGCCGCCAGCTGCTGGCGCAAAAGCAGGTGGATCTGAGCGAGTATAAAATTGACGAAACTGCCATGAGCGTTCTGCTCTTTACATCGGGGACAACTGATCTGGCGAAGGGCGTAATGCTTTCACAAAAGAACATCTGCTTTGATATCACAGGCATCACGAAGACTGTATATGTAGATAGCAATGACATAATACTTTCAATTTTACCGATTCATCACACATATGAGTGCACGATCGGCTTTTTGACGATTATATACAGTGGCGGTACCATTGCCTTTAATGAAGGGCTCAAGCATATTCAGAAGAACTTTGGGGAAGTGAAGCCTACATTATTGGTCACCGTGCCTTTGCTCCTTGAAAACATGTATAAGAAAATATGGGAGCATATTAGAAAAAAGCCCGGGATGACGCTGCTGGTCAATATCATGATGGGTGTTGGCGATGTTTTGAAATTTATTGGCATCGATATACGACGAACCATGTTTGCCAGCGTTCACCGCACTTTTGGAGGACGCCTCAGATTAATCGTAACAGGAGCTGCGGCTATCGAGCCAAAGGTTTCAAACGGCTTGAATCGTATGGGCTTCAAGGTACTGCAGGGATATGGCCTGACAGAGTGTTCGCCATTGGTTATCGGCGAGAGAGATCACTTTTACGGCAATGCCTCGGTTGGTTTGCCGCTTCCGGGAGTAGAAGTCCGTATTGACAATCCGGATGAAAACGGAGTGGGTGAGATCATAACTAAAGGCGACAACGTGATGCTGGGGTACTATAAAAATGAGGAGGCCACTCAAAAAAGCCTCAGAGATGGTTGGTTTCACACAGGAGATCTGGGTAGAGTCAATGAGAGGGGCGCATACTATATCACAGGGCGGTTGAAGAATGTCATTGTCACGAAAAACGGCAAGAACATTTTCCCCGAGGAAGTGGAGTCCTACATCAACAGAAGCCCCTATGTGCTTGAATCCATGGTAATTGGTTATCAGGATGACAAATCCGGCGAGACTGTGGTCGGAGCGCATATATTGCCGAATCTGGACGCTATTAAGGAGAAGCTGAAGGTTCATACTCCTTCGTTGGAGGAGATCAAAAAAATCATATCCGAGGCTGTAAAAAGCGCAAACAAGGATATGCCTTTATATAAGAGGATTAGTACCTTCACAATAAAGGACAGCGCTTTTATCAAAACAACTACGCAGAAAATAAAAAGATATGCCGAAAACGTGAAGATGAAGCTGGAGAAGAACTAAGACCAGCAGGCGAGGCACCGTATAAGTCACACCACCGCAGCCAGCAGCATAATTCCTTCGTTTTCGCGATAGATTCCCGGCAATTGTCCCAACGGGATAGGGTTGACACCTATTCCTACTTCTATAGTGTAGCCCGGTCTTCTGAATTCCTGTAAAAACCAGTCCTTATAACCCGCATAGGCTGCCTCGGCCGTTCCAGCCTCTACAGCATAACCGCTGATAGACGCGAACTGATTGGCTATTGTCAGCGCACGGGGAGGAGCATAATCCTGGAACTGCCAGTAGATGACTTCGCCCTGCGTGTGATAGGCAATGACGAGCCTGAAATCGTGAGCTCGTGTAAAATCAACCATTGCTTTTGACTCCGGTTCTGACAGCGGGGCGTCTCCGCCGAAATCCCTCGGCCCTGGACTTGTAATACCTGCTTCTATTTCCTCCTCCTTCTCAAGCTCCCAGTCTGCCGGGTAATTCAGATTCAGATCGACTCCCCTGATATTTGCCTTCCAGACGCTTGGGAGAGGAAGTCCTGTCGTATTAAGCCTTGCGGCGGCTGTAAAAGCGGGATTGTCATAATTAGGCCAGTAAGCCACCAGATCCACACCGTCAGGATTTACGAGCGGCACTATGTATATGCTGGTGAGATTGAACAGCTCCCGTATGTTGTAGCCGAGAATGCTGGCGCCGACAGAGTAAGCTTTTGCATAATTCTCTATAAATTCCATAACAAGAGGGGTGGTAATGGACTCATTTGCATGGTGGGAAGCATTATACGACACTTCCCTTGCGCCGCGGCCAAGCCTGATATAGTATAGCTCTCTGCCCATCACGCTCCTGCCGATGGAGCCGGTTTCAAGGAAAGGATATCTTGCCTTCAGCCCTTCAATCTGACGTTGTACGATTTCATAGGTTGGAGCTACATCCATCGTTACTACATCAATACCATAAGGTACGGTGAGCCTTTGACCAACATTAATCCTGTCAGGATCGATCCCCGGGTTTGCCGTCACAATAGCGCTGACAGTAGTATAGAAGGCTCGCGCAATAGAGAAAAGTGTGTCGCCGGGCCGGACCGTATAGATATCATAACCTAGGAGAAGTCTGTCTAGAACACGCCAGGTAGCCGGCCCCACGATGCCGTCTGCCACCAGTCCGTTGTTGCGCTGAAAGGCGACCACTGCCTGATATGTTCTGCTTCCGAATATCCCATCGACCGGGCCTGCAGGATAACCTATTCTGTTAAGTAAGCTTTGAACGACTCTGACATCCGGCCCTTCCGAGCCTATTGAAAGTGTCTGCATGCTATCACATCCAATTGCCTTAATTTTATTCCCCTACAGGAGAATTAAGCCTTTAATATTATATTAGTTCGTCGTGATAAACGTGCTTTTTTGCGGTAAGCGCTTGCAGAATGCTCCGCGTTGTATAACACCTTTTCATCCCGCCTTACGCATAACCTTGATATTTTCAATAAATTGATATACAATTTAAAGGATATATTATATGACTATTATTTAACAAAGTCTTTGCCGATTATGGTGAATTCTTAATTTGAGGGATGTATGGGAAATACAGGCCACAGGGCTGTTCTGCAGCAAAATTCAAAGCTTCTGACAACGTTGCTGGACGTATCCAATCTTGTCTCCTCCACAATGGAAATTAGGCCGTTGCTTGAAGCTATTTTGGATAAACTCGGGACTATCATCAAATATGAAAATGCAAAAATATTTATCGTGACCGACGGGCAGGTGCGGATCATCGCGCACAGGTCCCTGCTTGAGTCCGGCCAGGAGGATACGTTTCCGCTGCCTGTCAGTATTGATCTTCTGCAGGACAAAAAGCCGGTAGTCATTGGCGATATCTGTTCGGATGAGGAGATAGCAATTACCTTCAGAAAAAATATGGAGCGTTACATGGACACTGTGTATAAGGGTGTCCGCTGCTGGATGGGCTTGCCGATGGTTTATAAAAACAAAGTAGTCGGTGTGTTGACGCTGGATCATCATGAGCCGGGTTTTTATAAGCCATATCATATTGAGCTTGGCACAGCGTTTGCAAATCAGGCAGCCATTGAATACGAAAATGCGAAGCTGTATGAGGATGAGAAAAAAAGGCTTCAGGAGAATGAACAAAGAAGACTTGTGGCGGAGAGTCTGAGGGATATACTGAGGTCGCTGAATTCAAACAAACAGCTTGATGAGATCCTGGATTTCATTATCGGGGAAGCCGCCAGATTGCTGCATACGGACTATGCAGCCCTTTTCAGAGTGGATATGGGTGAAAAAACGCTTGCGCTGCAGGCGGCATACGGATTTCCCGGCTATATGAAACAAAACGTGTCCATCAGTTTGGAGACAAGTGTGCTGGGAAAAGCTTTTATGGAACGCCAGCCTATAGTGAGCACAGATATTTCTCAGGCAAATCAGATAGCGCATTTGCATCCGATGCTGGATCAGCATTTGGAGTGGATTCGTACCAACTGCTGCGGCATGATGGCGGTACCGCTTATCTGTAAGGATGAGGTTTATGGTGGTATATCGCTTTACTTTAAAAAAGATGAAGGACAGTCGGAACATTTTATTTCAAAAGAAAAAATCGAATTGGCCATGACCTTTGCGGATCAAGCTGCATTGGCAATCGACAATACCAGACTCCGGAAGCAAGCGGAGGAAATGGCGGTTGCCGCGGAAAGAAACCGGCTGGCAAGAGACCTCCATGATGCGGTCACTCAGACACTATTTTCTGCCAGCCTGATTGCCGAAGTGGTACCGAGGATATTGGAGAAGGATAAGGAAGAAGGATTAAAAAGGATCGATGAGATCAGGCAGCTGACCCGTGGAGCTCTGGCCGAAATGAGGACGCTGCTCTTTGAGCTGAGGCCGGCCACACTGGTCGAAGCGCCGCTGGAGGATCTGCTCAGACAGTTATCGGAAGCGCTCACCGGACGCGCAAGGATACCCGTCACACTCAATATAAAAGGCACCGTATCGTTACCTTTGGAAGCAAAAATAGCTTTTTATCGCATTGCTCAGGAGGCGCTGAACAACATTGCGAAGCATTCGGGGGCGAAAAATGTATGTGTTGAGTTCAGATCCAATGAAGACAAACAACTGGCGATTGTTGTCGCAGGCTTAAGCGTGACTGACGACGGACGGGGATTTGACCCGGATGCCGTCACCTCCGAGCACTTTGGACTTGGTATCATGCGGGAGAGGGCGGCGGCAATCGGTGCAAATCTGAGCGTCAGGTCCGAAGCGGGAGAAGGCACAACCATTGAACTGGAATGGGTGGGTGGTAAACGCACGCAATGGAATATAGAAATGAGGGATAAAAGTGAGTGAGGAAAAGATAAAAATTCTGATCGCAGACGATCATAAGGTGGTAAGAAGCGGGCTTGGAGCATTTTTACAGGTTTTTGGCGATTTTGAGCTCGTAGGCGAGGCGTCCAACGGAAAGGAAGCTGTTGACGCATGTGCAGCCACCCAGCCGGATGTAGTCCTGATGGATCTTGTAATGCCTGAGATGGATGGTGCACAGGCAACAAAGATCATACGGGAACGTTTCCCTGATATACAGGTCATTGTTCTGACCAGCTTTAAGGAGGACAACCTGATCGAAAGTGCTCTGCAGGCTGGAGCCATCGGTTATCTATTGAAAAATGTATCGGCGGATGAACTGGCCGACGCGATCCGATCGGTCAATATCGGCCGTCCCACGCTGGCTCCCGAAGCGACACAGGTACTGATAAATGCCACAGGACGAAAGCATTCGTCTGATTATGAATTGACCCCAAGGGAAAAAGAAGTGCTCGGTACGATGGTCGATGGTCTAAGCAACCCGGAAATTGCTCAGAAGCTTTTCCTCAGCAGATCTACCGTTAAATTTCATGTAAGCAGCATTCTGTCGAAGCTGGGAGTGTCCGGAAGAACGGAAGCGGTTGCCCTTGCCATACAGAAGAAGCTGGTATAAGTAAGGATGCAGGGGGACGGTTTCTGAGAAAAGAGAACCGTCCCCCTTTTTCACTTTTTGCCTATGATACGCTGCAGCACACGCTGCAGGAAAGACTTTTTGGCAGCAGAAGCGGTGCTTTGGTTCTGCAAAACCGGTTTTGTTTGTTCGGTGCGAGGCACGGAATGTGGGGGCCTGCTCTGTCCGGCATATGTTGAGGTGCGCGGAGGCTTTGTTTGCCGGGCTTGAGACGCAGCAGCCCGAGGTGCGGTACGCGCAGTTCCCGTCTTCTGTGCAGGGTTTGCTATACCTGCCCGGTTTGCTGCGCCGGTAAGATTAGTTGCACCTGTTCGGTTTGCTGTTCCGGTTCGGTTTGCTGTTCCTCCTTTTTCAGGATTTTCGGTTCCTTTGGCTTTTTGCCGGTCCGTTTTTTGTCTGCCCGGCTGATCCAGACGCCTGCCGCTGTGCTGAGGTTTGCTTTGCCGGGGCGTCCTGGCCTGTGGTCGGGTTACTTTCAACTTGTTGGCCTCGATCCATTTTTCAGCTCCGGCTATCCGTTCATTGTACTCAGCTTCGGTGGGAAGCTCAGCTTCGGTAATCATGGCGCCTATATGCTCTTCTATTTCATAGAGGCTCATGATGTCATCGCTTGTGACTAATGTGATGGCACGGCCGGGATTTCCCGCTCTGCCGGTACGGCCGATCCTGTGGACATAACTGTCCTTTTCTACCGGGACATCATAATTGATTACCAGGGACAAGCCGTCGATATCAATACCGCGGGCGGCGACATCCGTGGCCACCAGCAGATGAAATTGTTTCTGCTTGAACTGCTCCATAGTCTTCATGCGCATTCCCTGGGCAATATCTCCGTGCAGCGCATGTGACGCGTATCCCTTTCGGGTCAGAAAGCTTTGCACTCTGTCAACAGCGAGCCGTGTGTTGCAAAAAATCATGCAGCTTTCCGGTTGTTCCATCAGAAGCAAGCGATTCAACTGGAGATTCTTTTCTCTATGATCCACACGATAATATACCTGTTCAATAATGTCCACCGTCATGGTCTGTGATTCTATCTCAATGGTGACTGGGTTTTTCATGTGATTGCTGCATATTCTACGGATTTCTGCAGGAATGGTGGCTGAAAAAAGCAGTGAGATCCTATCCTTCGGTAATGTCTTGATGATTTTCATGACCTGATCGTAGAAGCCCATATCCAACATTCTGTCCGCTTCATCAAGAACGAGGAAACGGATATTTTTAGTTGTCAGATTTCCATGACTGATGTGGTCAAATACCCGTCCAGGCGTACCTGTCACAATGGAAACGCCCTTTCTGAGAGCAGCAATCTCAGTATTCATATTATGCTGTCCATATACCGCCGTTGTTCTGTGATTAAGGTACTTCGACATCAGCGTGAGATCGTTGTCCACCTGAACGGCGAGCTCCCTGGTCGGTTCAAGGATCAGACCTTGCGGGCCTGGCGCCTCCGGATCGGTCATTTGCAGGATGGAAACGCCAAAAACAGCGGTTTTGCCGCTGCCTGTCTTAGACATAACGATAAGATCTTCATTCTTCAAAATATGGGGGATGGCCCTGCGCTGCACCTCTGTCGGCTCCTGAAAGCCCATATCCTCCAGTGCCTTTAAAATAGGGGATGAAATACCCAGATCATTAAAACTTTTTTCCATTGTTGTCTTCTTTCATGTTATGGATTTTTTTGTATGACAAAATAATATTCATTTCACATTATAACATTAGCAGAAAGTTTGTACTATACTTTGATTCCGAAATACGATTGACGGTAAGTACTCATTGTGTTATTGTGGGTAAGGAAATGTTAACTATTCGTAAATCCTGACGGCAGCTATGAAATATCGTGGCAGCAGGTTTGTGCTATATTTGCAGTAACTACTTAAAATAGGGGTGCAACCGTGAACAGAATTGGATTTGATAATGAAAAGTACTTACATCTGCAATCGCAAAAAATCCTTGACCGGATCGCCTTTTTTGGAGGGAAGCTGTATTTGGAGTTCGGAGGGAAGCTTTTTGACGACTACCATGCTTCGAGAGTACTGCCCGGGTTTAAGCCGGACAGTAAGGTAAAAATGCTGCTTGAATTGAAGGATGAGGCTGAGATCGTTATT
Source organism: Bacillota bacterium (assembly GCA_023435745.1). Taxonomy (GTDB): domain Bacteria; phylum Bacillota; class Clostridia; order Acetivibrionales; family DTU013; genus JAEYRF01. The sequence goes on from JAEZMD010000018.1 coordinate 219,248, forward strand.
ACTATCAACGCCGACGATATAGAAAAGAACAAACGCAGGGGAGACCTTGGCATTACATATGACTTGGATGTTCTGCGTCTGATTGATGCATTCCGGGAGATTGGCCTGTATGTGGGAAGCGTTGTCATTACTCATTACAACTCGCAGATTACAGCCGACCTGTTCCAGAAAAGGCTGGAAAATCTCGGTATTAAGGTATACAGGCATTATATAATCCCCGACTATCCTGCCGATATTCAGCTTATCGTCAGTGATGATGGATACGGTAAAAATGATTACATAGAAACTACCCGATCTCTTGTTATCGTTACCGCGCCCGGACCTGGCAGCGGTAAAATGGCCACTTGCCTTTCACAGCTTTATCATGAGCATATACGTGGGATTAAGGCGGGATATGCAAAATTTGAGACCTTCCCCATCTGGAATCTGCCGTTGAAACACCCTGTGAATCTTGCATACGAAGCAGCAACAACTGATCTGAATGATGTGAACATGATTGATCACTTTCATCTGGAAGCGTACGGAGAAACCACAGTCAACTATAACAGAGATATTGAGATATTTCCTGTACTCAATACGATTTTTGAAAGAATATCAGGGGAGTCCCCCTATCGAAGCCCGACCGATATGGGCGTAAACATGGCGGGATACTGCATAACGGATGATGAGTGCGTTAGCAGAGCGTCGGAGCAGGAGATTATCCGCCGATATTACAATACCCGCTGCTCTCAGCGGCAGGGCATGGCTGATAAGGCCGAAGTTTACAGGTTGGAGCTATTGATGAGCCAACTGGGCATTTCTCCGAAGGATCGTCCTGTTGTAGATGAGGCACTAAAACGTGCCGAGGCTACCGGAGGTCCTTCTGTCGCACTTCAATTGCAGGATGGCCGTATTGTTACCGGCAAGACGACTCCTTTGCTTGGGGCTTCTGCCGCGCTTATATTGAATGCATTGAAGGAATTGGGCGGGATTCGCCATGAGATGCATCTGATTTCCCCAATCATCATCGAGCCTATTCAGGCCTTGAAGGTGAAGCATATGGGCAATCATAATCCACGCCTGCATACAGACGAGATCCTGATTGCCCTGTCGATTTGCGCTGCGACTAATCCCACCGCTGCACTTGCGATACAGCAGCTGCCAAAGCTGCGAAGCTGTGAGGCGCATTCCACGGTGATCCTGTCTCGCGTTGACGAAAATGTTTTTCAAAAGCTTGGGATCAATATCACCTGTGAACCCCAATACCAGACAAAAAAGCTATATCATAAATAAAAGCGGCACAGCATAATAACCTGTGGCACTACTCATTATTTCAGGTTGAGATCACCCCGTTCGGCCAGATCCGATACGATCATTTCGAACATTTCCTTATCGATCTTGTATTTCAGCCGGTAAACGATATAGCCTGCCACGATGATGATCAGAGGGAATATCAGCATTGACAGCTTCATCGTGAGCAATCCTGCATCAGTTACGTCCTCGGGTGTTGCGGCCGAATTGATACCGGATATAATCAGGGTGGCGCCTACAATACCACTTGCGATCGCTCCGCCTATCTTGTTGATAAAGGGTTGAATTGAAAAGGTAATGCTCTCATTGCGCCGGCCCAGCTTCCACTGCCCATACTCCACTGTGTCTGTGAGGAACATGAGCATCAGAAGCTGTATAAAAGCCTGCCCGATAAAAATCAATACCCCCGCAAGACCAATAACGGTCATATCCATCGGAGCAAGAAAGAAAACGATATACCCGAGAACGACCAAAATGGTTGAAAAGCCGTAGAGCAGCTTTCGACTGTACTTTTTGGAGAAAAGCGGGAAGCAGAATAGCGCAAGCAGCTGAGATATGCCTAATATCCCGGCGAATATCGAGTACATCCCTTCGTCTTTGTAAGCATATTTAAAATAATAGACACCGAAGGTAGTCGTTGTGCAGTATCCTATCATGAATAGAGCCATGGAGATGGCGGTGAACATAAGCTGATCGTTCTTGAATATGACAGAGAACATTTCTTTCAGGGTAGTATGCTCTTCTTTTTTATACAAGCTTCGGTTTTCCTTCACCCCGAAGAGGGTGAAGCACAAAAAAGCCCATGTAATAATCACGACGCCTGCGGCGAAGATGAACCACGCCTTTGTGTCGCCTCCAAGCGCACCTGTGATGGGAAGGATGCCTACAACAACAATATACATTCCCACGTTAGCACAGATACGGGCAAAAGAACCCGTTTTTTCGCGCTCCTTTTGGTCTATTGTCAATGACGGCAGCATGGACCAGTATGCGATGTCATTGGCGCCATATATAAAATCCCAAAGCAGATAGAGGATTGTGAAGGTAATGATGTAGGCTGTGCCTCTAAATCCGAAATCAGTAAAAATCAGCACGGTCAAAATACCGCCGAGCAGGCCGCCAATAGCTATCCATGGCTTGAATTTACCAAAGCGGGTATGCGTATTGTCCACCAAATAGCCCATAATAGGGTCATTGACGGCATCAAATACTCGCAGTATGGTAAGAATGCCTGTCATCCACCACATGGTTGAATCAGGAAGATCGAGAATTTCCGTCAGATAGACCAGCAGGTACATGCTTACCAGAGAATAGAGCATATCTCTGCCGACAGTACCCAGGCCAAAGGTGTAGCGGTTGCGCTTCGAAGCATCTTTCATCGGTTAACCTCCCTCGTTTTCTTCATATTTGACTTACCCGTTTGAAATACTCGGTTGACTTACTCTGCTGACTATCCCGGTTGACCTGCGTTTTTGATTTGCCATATGCCTTGTCACCTCTATTGCATTTCTTCAATAAGGTACAAATTTGATCCAAAGTCTCCCAGAAGGCGTGTCCGGTTATTGTACCATGTGCCCATAAATTGGTTGTTGAGCAGGACCCCACTCATAAACATGTCGCCATATCCCTCATAAGACTCTATGCAGTCGGTCATACTGTAATGCCTGTTAGCCATACGCAGAAGCAGGCCGTCCGGATTTGGCGCAAATGGGAGAATATGCTTGACCAGCCCGCCAAAGCGTTTGATAAAAAGGCTTTGAGGAAAAGTATCCAAACGATAGCGGGCCTCGGGTTTCAGCCCGGTCAGAGGTAGAAAATCAGCACTATCACTGGCATAGGATACTGTTTGGAAAAAGCCGGCTATTGATTTACTGCCATCCCGTTCGACACACTGCCAATGCACCTTGTTGTCCTTGAGTGGAGCAAGCCGGTAGAACCGTCCATATTGGAGGATTTTGCGGTGCAGCTTGTAAAATGCGATTTGCTTTTTAATTTCGCGCTTTTCCACAGGGGACAGATAATTCAGATCCAGTTCATAGCCAAGACAGCCGAAGGAAGCAACATTAAAACGGGTAGACAGCGGCGTGTCACGAAGTGTCTGCTGGTGGGGTGCGGCGGACACATGGGCTCCCATGGCTGACAACGGATATAGATATGATAAACCGCCCTGGATCTTCAGCCGTTCCACCGGGTCCGTATTGTCTGAGGCCCAGATCTGCGGAGAATAGCAGAGCATTCCCAGGTCAAAGCGGTTTCCGCCGCTCGAACAGCTTTCCAGCAGGATATGAGGCCTGGGTGAAAATATTCTGTTGAGAATTTCATAAAGTCCCAATATGTAACGATGGAAAAATTCGCCCTGATCACGCAAAAAAGGAGAAAAAGCGTCGCTGATATGACGGTTCATATCCCACTTCACATATGAAATATCCGCCTCATCCAGAATACGGCTTACCGATGCTACAATGTAGTCACGAACCTCGGGCCTGCAAAGATCAAGTACCAGTTGATTGCGGCCGAGTGTGGGCCTTTTTCCGGGCGTCTGTACTGCGTATTCGGGATGGGAACGATAAAGATCGCTGTCCGGGTTCACCATTTCGGGCTCAAACCAGAGGCCAAATTGCATTCCCAGCCTTCGAATCCGTTTTGCTAAATGAGAAAGGCCGCCCGGAAGCTTTTTCCGGTTGACCGTATAGTCGCCAAGACCTGCGGTATCGCTGTCGCGCTTGCCAAACCATCCATCGTCCAATACAAACAATTCGATACCCAGGCGCGCAGCACGGCGTGCGAGTCTTAGCAGACTGCCCTGGGTGAACTTAAAAAAATGCGCTTCCCAATTGTTCAACAGAACAGGACGCTCTTTATTTTTCCAATCACCTCTGACAATATGGTTGTTAATGAAATCGTGAAAATTGTGGCTTATACCGTTCATTCCATCAGTGGTGAAGGTCATGACCGCCTCGGGAGTCTCAAAATGCTCTTCTTCATTTAGTGTCCATTCAAAGCAATGCGGGTTGATGCCGAGCAGGACCCGGACGATCTGATGAGTACTCATCTCCGCTGCGCCATAGTGGTTGCCGCTGTATACTAAATTAAAGCCGTATACATACCCATGCTGATCTGTTGTGTCCCTTTCGGTCAGCAAAAACCCCGGATTATGGCGGTTGCTGCTGGCGCCTGTGGTGGAAGAGTTGATATAAAGCCCGTATTTCAATGCGCGGACATGCCTGTGGGCTTCTTTTATCCATGCACCATCAAAGGTTACCAGGTTAAAGCCCCGGTCGGGGAGATCTACCATCATACTCATCATGCGTCGGATTATCAGAGGCTTTTTATTCCGGTTCTTAAGAACAGCTCTGCGAGTAATGACGTTCGCCTTTTCATAGACTGTATAATACAGGAGCAGTTCAACCCGGTTGGATTCGTCCTCCAACAGCAGCTCCAGCGTCTGGCAGTCTTCTTCATCTGCGTATGAGGATGGGAGAGAGTCCATTGGAACATTTCCTGAAATGATGCGGTAGGAGCGATAAAGGAAGTCGCAAGTAAAAGTTCCGTCAGGCATTTTCAACTCTGCAGGGGAATGTCTGTAATCACCGCGGCCAATACCGGACCACTCCAGACAGATATTGTCCAGGCAGTAATTTGGGTCGGACTGATCATAACACACACTGCTGCCAATCGCGGCGGTGCGCTTGAGCGCAAGCGCGTCCGCAGACTGTTCCGTAAGTCTGGGGCCGTAATGGATGTGCTCGGGATGACCAAATGGGGTAATGCGGAACCAGTAGCTTGTGTTCTGTGTTGTAAGGCGAAATACGTCATCTTTGAAGTCGATCATAGGCTGTCGTCCGCCTCCTTTCTCAGCTTCATAACCACTTTAAGCATAAGCAGCTCATATCTGCTTAAGTATCAGAGCCTGGTACTTTCTTAGTATCAGGGCATTGTGCTTTCTCTCAGTATCAGAGCCTCATAGGGTTCGAGGAGGCCGTCAAAGGCCTGCCTGCCGTAGTTGGAGAGAACCACGTTCAAGATAGGAGACTCTTTTGCGCGGGATGTTTTTTGAGCGTCCGGATTTGGGGCGCGGTCATCTGACATACCGGTTGCTCCTTTTATAAGGACTTTATCCCAGTCTGATGAAACTCTTCGAGTGCGTCCGGAGAAGTTCAGCAAAATTGTCAGACTCTCCCCGTTGAACTCACGCTTGTATATGAAAAGATGCTTCCTGATTTCCACAGGCTCAAAAGAGCCATATTTGAGTACTTCACGGCCCGCCCGCAGAGCGATCACGGCTTTATAAAAGCTTCGGACGGAGTCGGGGTCGTTTATCTGAGAGGCTATATTGATGCGGCCATAATTCCGGTTAATGCCAAGCCACGGCACACCTGTGGTAAAACCGGCATTCGGGCTGTCATCCCACTGCACCGGAGTTCTTGCATTATCTCTGGAGCTGGCCTTGATCATCCTCCAGCGAAGGCCGGGCGGAAAATGCAGGCGTTTTGCCAGCCGGTAGATATTGTGGGATTCTACATCCTGAATTTGATCCATTCCTGCAAAGTCAAAGTTGGTCATGCCAATCTCCTGTCCCTGGTATATAAAGGGAGTACCCCTGAGTGTCAGCAGCAGGGTGCACAGCAGCTTGGCCGATTGATCCCAATAGCGGCTGTCGTCTCCGAAGCGGGAGACGCTTCTTGGCTGGTCGTGATTTTCAAGGTAATTGGCATTCCAGGGCAGAGCCTTCTGCCATTTTGCAATGGTTGCAGCAAAGCGCCCCGCATGGAATCTGCGCTTGAACCATTTGACCAGGAACTGGTCGGTTTCCATATGTTCAAAGGAGAAAACCATATCAAGCTCACGGCGGCTTTCATCACACAGCTCACGTGCCGTCTTCGGCGTGACAAATACAGTTTCGCCTACCGTAAAGCAGTCGTAATGCTCCAGTACATCGCGCCTGAGCGTCCGAAGGATTTCATGGGTTCCCTCCTGAGACAGGTAATGTTCACTGCCTGTCAGGGCTAATTTTTTAACACCGTCATCAAGCGTGGTTTTGAAGAGTATATTGATGACATCACAGCGAAAGCCTGCGATACCTTTATCCAGCCAGAACCGCATTATATTCTTTATTTCGGCCAGCACCTTCGGATTGTGCCAGTTAAGGTCGGGTTGTTTTTTTGCAAACAGATGAAGGTAGTATTCTCCGCTTATCTTGTCATATTCCCAGCAATCCTCTCCGAAAAAGCTGGTCCAATTATTGGGAGGGATTACTGCTTTGCCGGATTGCACTGCTTTGTCGGGCTGGCCAGCTTTGCCGATATGCTTAGTCCTGTCAGCACGTTCAGACTTGCTCGTTTGTTTGGAGTCGTTTGATCGGCCAGGCTTGCCCGGACGCCAGATATAATAGTCCCGGAAGGAGCTGTTTTTATCACGGCTGTGTTGGAACCAGGGATGTTCATCCGATGTGTGGTTGATGACCAGATCCATAATAATTTTAATGTCCCGTTTGGCTGCCTCTTCGATCAGCCGGTCCATATCGGCCATAGTACCGTATTCGGGGTGGATACCGGAATAATCGCTGATATCATAGCCATTATCAGCATTGGGAGAGGGATAGACCGGGCTTAGCCATATCACGCCTATGCCAAGATCCTTAAGCTCGTCCAGATGCATTATGATGCCCGGAAGATCGCCGATGCCGTCGCCATTGGTGTCCTGAAAGCTGCGGGGGTATATTTGGTAAACTACCCGATCCTGCCACCATTTTGCCATGCAAAACCACCTCTTATAACAAGTGTAATCTAATTTGCATCTGTAAGCAAGAGAGGGGTGGAACAGAGTTAGTCTGTCAGCTGAGTAAAATTTACGTTTGTGTTCTAATCTAACCTGTCGGTTGAGCATAATTTTCGTTTGCGTTCAGAAATTATGTATAATTTTGACATAATATTAAACACAATCGCAATTTTTACTCATTTTTTACTGCATGACTAAAGAAAATTGAACACCCTCGCATTTTTTGCACATTTTTACTTGCATTCTTGCTAAATACCGGAATCCAGACATGGTTGTCACCGGACTAGGTCATATAAATCGGCTGCCCAGGTCAAATTGCGTCGGAATAGTCACACAATCTTACATTTAGAAATTAATCTTGAAATGGTAACAAACCCTGATACCGCTCGATACCATAGGGTTTCACGGTTTTTTACATCTCAATTTACAAAGATTGCTTCAGTTACCAGACAATCTTTTATCCTTTATTTATTCATGCGTTTACCCAGATAACAGGTATGCTTCCGGCTATGTCACAATAACTCCAACCCCATCCGGTATTACGGTAATGTCCGACTGCTTTCCAATAATCGACTCGGCCATTTTAATGGCGTCCTCAACGCAAACGGCATGCATCATGTGCATGTGTTTAATGATATCAGGATCACATACATCAGTGACCAGAATAACACTGCACTTCAAGAGTATACGGGCAAGGATCTGTGCTTCCCATTGATCGGCTATGGTATCCATTTGCGGGATCCGGGCGATTTTTTCAGCTACCGCTGCCGATGATTCGGCATGAGCGAACCAATTATAGAATGCCTCCCCGCCGTGACCGTCATTACAGGCGGCAGCAATGATAATGACGCCGCCTTTCCTTACACATGCTTCGGCGGCAGTCATTCCTTTGACTGCCTGATAAATGTTCTGGTCGAGAGGGTATCCGCCGTTTGAAGTAATCACAATATCTGCCTCAACTGCGTTTACTCCCGCAAGCTGCTTAACAAACTCACACCCCTTGTAATGGGCTTCCTCCGGATGCCCTGCAAAAGCCTTTATTATTTTCTTTTCACTATCTATGACAACATTTAGAATAAAATCCAGCTTAGCCATGCGTGCGGCATATACCATGTCCACATGTATCGGATTACCTTCAAAGATTCCTGCTCTTGCATGATTATGAGCGATGAATTTCGAACAGTGATTTGCCAGAACTGTTTTCTCAGAGGCGATCCCTGGCAGAATGCTTTTTCTGCCGCCGGAAAACCCGGCAAAAAAGTGAGGTTCAATAAAACCTTCGGCGAGAATAAAGTCCGCCCAATCAACCAGGGAATTTAGATAGAGTTCAGCACCCGAAGGCAGGATACCTTTAAACACCATATTACTAATATCTCTGGAATCATGATTTAAGATATCTTCTCTATCGACGATATCCTTCCCGAATTTGAAAACCATTTCTTCATATGTGCTTGGCCTATGGAATCCTGTAGCGATAAGAATCTTGATCTTTACATTCGGATTATTTTCTCTGATTTCACTTAACAGGATAGGCATTGTAATTTTACTCGGTACCGGTCTTGTATGATCGCTTGTAATAATCAAAACCTTTTTCGCATCTTTCACCATATCCCGAAGTCTACAGGATTGAATCGGCTGATCCAGCGCCTTCAATACAATTTCCTTCTGAGGCTGCTCAAACCTTAATTCATTGACTCTGGATGTCAATATCCCTTTGACTCTTGACTCTTCAAGCATTATTTCCTTGTAACCTGTTGAATACGGCAGCTTTATCTTTAACATTCCATATACACTCCTTAAGAAATTTTCAAAGACGATTCAAGCCTCTTTTATTCAGAACTGCCGCATACTTTCCCTGGATTAAGTATGTTCATTGGATCAAAAGAGCTTTTTATGGCTCTCATCAGCTTCAGAGGGACATCTCCAAGAGAACTGTTCAAAAAAGGTATCTTGGCATGACCTATTCCATGCTCTCCGGAAACCTGTCCTTCAAGTTCATCAGCTTTTTGATACATAGCAACCATCACACTTTGAAGCTTCTGTTTCCAGTCTGCTTCAGACAGCCGGTCTCTACAGACATATACGTGCAAATTGCCGTCGCCTGCATGTCCGAAGCTTCTGATCCTTATCCCGTATTTGGTCTCCAGTTCATTCACAAATTTCATGAACTCGGCGATCCTGTTTCTTGGGACCACAACGTCGCATTCGTCCATTTCGGGCGTAGAGCTTTTGATTGCTTCAAGGAAAGCGCCTCTTGCACTCCATATAGATTCCTGCCTTTCTTCAGTATCTGAGATAAAAACATCTACCGCGCCGCAATCAAGACATAAATGCGCCGCTTCCTCATAGGTCCGTTCGATCTCCTCTGCAGAGTTTCCGTCAAAGGTCAGTAATAAATATACATCCGCCGACTTGTCCGGAAACTGTTTGCCTAAATACTGTTCCGCTGCTTCAATGACTTCCTTCTGCATGAATTCCAAGGCAGTTGGTACGTTTCTTAACTTTATTATTTTTGGTACAGTCTCAATGCAGGCTTCCAGACTGTTAAAAGGTACTAAAAGGCTCAGGGCTTTCTTTGGAGCCGGTATCAGCTTTAAAATCAGCTTTGTCACAATACCAAGGGTACCCTCGGAGCCTATCATCAGATCCTTCAGGCTATATCCAGAGCTGTTTTTGGCAACCTTGCCCCCAAACTCCACAACATCCCCGTTTGGTAAAACAACCTCCATACCCCTGACATACTCCCTTGTAACCCCGTATTTAACCGCCCGCATTCCGCCTGCATTGGTCATCGCATTCCCTCCGATGGTAGCGCTTTTTTCACCGGGATCCGGCGGATACATAAGTCCGTAATCGCTAACGAACTTGATCAGTTCCATTAGTAATACTCCGGGCTCTACGGTTAGGGTCAGATTTTCTTCATCGAGTTCAAGTATTCTGTTCATCCCCGCGAGAGATAGGACAATCCCGCCATGTATCGCTACGGCACCGCCGCAGAGGCCGGTCCCTGAACCCCTTGGGGTAACCGGTATGTTATTGGCATAAGCATACTTCATGACCGATGACACTTCCTCGGTACTCTTAGCTTCTACTACTACCTCAGGATAGTATTTTCCATACTCAGGCATCTCGTCGTGGGTATAGTCGTCATTTATTGCTTCTCCTATCATAATATTTTCCGGGGAGAAAATACTTTTTAAATAAGAGAAATCTTCGTGTGTTAATTTTTTATATTGCATACGATATTATCCTCCTTTTTTATCTTCTCGATCAGCCTGGGCACGACTTCATATAGATCACCCACAACTCCGTAATGAGCTGTTTTAAAAATGGGAGCATTTTCGTCCTTGTTAATAGCAAAAATGCATTCTGCGGTATTCATACATGCGGTAAACTGAACTGCCCCCGATATACCGCAGGTTATGATCAGCCTTGGTTTTACCGTCCTGCCTGAAAGCCCGATCTGGCTGGTATAAGGCGCCCATCCGGCCTCCACTAAAGGCCTGGTCACAGCCACCTGCCCTCCCAGCAGCTCTGCCAGTTCCACCAGCAGGGAAAGATCCTTTTGTTCCTTCAGCCCTCTTCCGCCGGCTATAATGATTTCAGCATCCGATATGGACGGCAGTTTTTCTTTTGCAATCACCCTTAGTATGTTGATGCTTGATTTTAGGATGCTTTTGCCGATATCCATCCTTACCGCCATGCTGTCCGTTTTTTTGCCACAGCCGGTCTTATCCATGACCTTGTACCTCACTGTAGCAAACTGAGGTCTGCTGTCGGGAGTAATGATCTGAGCCATGATATTTCCGCCGAATGCGGGGCGGATTTGTACAAGATCGGTATTGCTTCTTACTTCAAGCTGTGTACAGTCAGCTGTGAGCCCTGTCCTGTATCTTACCGCAACCCTGGGAGTCAGAGACCTTCCTATGGAGGTAGCTCCAACCAGAACAATGGAGGGCTTGACTTTATTAATGCAATCTTCAAAAACATTCGTGTACAGATCAGCTCTGTAATACCTTAATTGCTCGTCATCATAGGCAAATACCCTGTCAATGCCGTAGTTTAAAAGATTTTCAGCTTCCCTCATGATGCCGCTGCCCATGAAAATGCAATAGACAGGGTGCTGTATACTGGACGCCAGCTGTTTGGCTTTTCCGATCAATTCAAGCGTAACAGGGTGGACAACACCGTCCATATGCTCAACATAGACCAGGATACCCTTCCATTCATCCTTGTCGATCGATGCTCTGGCTTCGTCTATTAGCGTAATTGCGTTTCTGGGGCAGTTCTTGATACAGATGCGGCACATTTTGCATGCGGCGGTTGGTTCCACCTTTTTGTTTTTCATTTCAAGTGCACCGAAGGGACAAGCTTTTACGCAGACACCGCATAAATCGCATTTTTTCTCGTAAATCGCAAGTGTGGCCATATCATAATCTCCTTTTGTCTCTCACAGAAGCTTCTGTTCTGCCAGAGTTCCGTAAATTTTATCAGCCAGTTCATTTGGTTCACCCTCCCACGTGATCTGACGGGTATTGGATTCGGGCGGAAAGATTCTTTCGACCCTGGTGGCGGATCCGCTGAGACCGTATTTATTCTCATCCTTATCTGCAAAGTCGTCCAAACTCATCATATTTACTGCCCGCTCCGAGGTCAGCAGCTTTCTTCTAAAAGAGGGGAGTCTTGGCTGAATGATATCCTTTTCAACCGTAATCAGGCACGGATAGGTCAGTTCAATGAATTCCACACTGTCGGCCATATCCTGCGCAACTACAATACCTTTTTCAGAAATACTGTCGATGGACTTTACCCATGCGGCATGAGGTATGCCAAGGTATTCGGCAAGAGCGGGGCCGACCTGTGCCGTATCTCCGTCGGTGGTCTGTTTCCCGCACAGAATGATATCAAAATTGCCGATCGCCATAACTCCCTGTGAAAGGGTGTAGGAGGTTGCAAGCACATCCGCTCCGGCGAATCTTCTGTCTGAAAAGATGTATCCATCATCGGCGCCCATCATGTAGGCTTCCTTTATTATGCTCTGTGCCTGGGGCGGACCCATGGTAACAGCGGTAATACTGCCGCCCATCTTCTCTTTTATCCATAGGGCAGTTTCCAAAGCATACAAATCATAAGGATTCATTTTACTCTCTACCCCGTCTCTTTTGAGCACTCCTGTTTTTTCATCCACCTCTACGCTGGTGGCGCCGGGTACTTGTTTGATGCAAACCAGTATCTTCATTTCACCATTCCTTTCTTTAATTGGCCTAGTGGTCAGACCATTAAAACGATCAATATATTGGATCATCGGCCTGATGATCAGCCCGATCATCAGATAAAATTTATTTTGTCAATCAGCGCATATTATGGACAAAGCCTAGATGCTTTTCCATAATTTCAGACGCTTCCTGCACATTTCTCTGCCTTATGGCATTAAAAATACTGCTGTGCTGTGCCAGTAACACCTTCGAGTTGTTTTCATCCTTCAATATCCTGGCTCTGTTGAATTTAACGGAGCTTTCAAATAAATAGGCAGTGCATTCGGCAGCCTTTACTAGGATACAGTTTCCCGTAAGACTGAATAATGCCTTGTGAAACTCCACATCCGCCTCGGCGCCCATCACAGCATCATTTTTTTTAACCGCGGCTTCCATCTTGGACAAGGAGTTCTGCAATAGGGACAGTTCCGATTCGTCAGCCTTGATAGCAGCAAGCTTGACCGCTTCTATTTCAATTAGCTTTCTGAAATCCAGCAGATCAGTCTCCAAATTGTCATTTGTGACTAATAGCGGAGATATGGTGCTTATAAAAGGACCAATATTAAGATCCGTTATAAATGAGCCTTCGCCTGGTCTTACTTCTATAAGGCCAATGATCTCCATGGCACTGAATGCTTCGCGGATCGATGCCCGGCTTACTTTGAACATCTCTGCCAGAGAACGCTCGGGCGGAAGCCTCTCACCAACCTTCAGATTACCATCCTTTATAAGGCCAATGAATTGGCTTATGATAGACTGATATATTCTCTTCATACTAATTGGACTTATCTCCATATTCATCTCCCCATCTGCGGCATGGTGGCCTGACCAGCAATGTAATAATTCTACATACTTTTGAAAAATCCTGCTTAAGAAAAATAATTTATAAAATTACTCATGATTATTCAAGGCTGACCTGGCTTAAGGAAATAAATACTTCAGGGGTGACATTTTCTCGCGATAGTTAATAGGGTGACATTATCACACGATAATCACATGACTTAAAAAAGCATAGTTGACAACTGATATTTGATTATGATACAATCTGTTCGTACAGAAATACGGACTGTGTTCGTATATACGGACAAATAAAGGGGCGAAGTTGCTTATGAGTCGTACTGCGGAAAAAGTTGTGTCTATTCTTAAGCTTTTGGCAAATTTTCCAGAGGGCATGTCTATAACAGAAATCAGCAAAGTGCTTTCTTTACCTAAAAGTAGTGTGTTTGATCTTGTCCATACATTAGAACAAAACGGTTTTTTAGAAGTTGATTCCAGGAACCTGCACACATACCGACTGGGGCTTGAAGCTTTTAATGTAGGTTATTCCTATTTAAAGAACTTAGATATTTGTGAAGTCTCACGTCCTATTCTTTCAAGATTGAGAGATGAAACGGGTGATACTGTTTTTCTGGCCGTACGAAACGGTACTAGCCACATAACGTATGTAATGAAATTGATTTCCGACTCACCTCTTCAAACTACAAGCGTTGTGGGGTCTGTAAGTGATTTGCTTAAAACGGGTCTGGGAAAGGCTATTCTTGCCGCAATGAAAGATGAGGAAGCTTTGTCATCCGTTACTGATGAAATGATTAAAGATTGTAATAATCCCCTTATTTTTGATCGTGATTCATTACTAAAATACTTGGAAGACACGAGACACTGTGGATATGCTAAAGACAGAGGTCAGGATATTTCGAGCCTTATCAGTTCAGTTGCGGCTCCAATAATAAATTCAGAAAATAAAGTTGTCGCGGCTATTAGTAATGTCACTTTTCTTGAGAGTATGTCGGAAGAAAGACAGGCAATACTTGGTGAAAAAATAAATGCTGTTGCGTTTGAAATCTCAAAAAGACTGGGATATTTGGGTGAAAGCTTATTTATCTGAGGTGAGTATAGATGGAAAAAGTTAAAACGGATGTTTTGGTGATTGGTTCCGGTCTGGCAGGGCTTACAGCTGCGTACGTTTTATCTCATGAAAATAAAGATATTACCATACTGTCAGATGGTTCGGGAGCATCTCCGTGGATTCATGCTTTTTGTGTTCCGCTTGACCAAAATGATTCCGTAGAAGCATATTATAACGATACGTTAAGCAGTGGCTGCTATTTGAATAATCCTGTTCTGGCAAGAGCTCTTTGCGATGACAGCATTATTTGTTTTGAAAGGCTGGAAGCACTGGGCATCAAGTTTGATCGTGATGGAGATCAATATAGGCTCCTTCGTCCTCTTGGAGCAAGTTACCCGAGACTGGTATCGTGTCCTCGTGGAGCGGGTCCTGAGATAATGGCCAGGATAAGCGGCGAGTTAAACGGAAATGTACGGTTCCTGAAAAATTCTCGTGCTATAAGACTGTACACCCAGGAAGGCATTGCTTCAGGTGCTTTGGTCTATGATAAATCGGCAGAATCGTTTTTTGTTATTCAAGCGAAGGCGGTTATCCTTGCTTCTGGAGGGTTTTGCGGGATTTATCCGTTTTCCACAAATAAGCATGATTCTGGAGGAGATGGGATAGCAATGGCTTTTAATGCAGGAGCTAATCTCATTGATCTGGAATTCGTCCAGTTCGAGCCGAGTGTTGCCGTATGGCCTCCGGAGGTTAAGGGCTTGGGAATGATTACGACAATGTTATATGAAGGCGCTGTCTTGCGTAATGTTAACAACGAAAGATTTATGCTTAAATATCCTGAAAATACGGAATGTGTTGGAAAGGATATTATGGCGGTTCGTATTGCCAGCGAAATTAATGCCGGTAATGGCACTCCGCATGAAGGAATATGGTTTGACGCGACTCAAGTTGGAGAGGACAAATTGAAAAAGATGTATCCCGGTTATTTTGAACGATATACAAATGTTGGTATTAATTTGTCGAAGGACATGATTGAGCTTGCCGCTGCAGCGCATACCTCGCTAGGAGGAGTTGAAATTGACGAGGGATGCTCTACATCTGTTCCGGGCTTGTACGCATGTGGCGAAATTGCAGGAGGTATTCATGGCGCAAACAGAATTGGGGGCAGTGCGGGACTTGAGGTTTTAGTTTTTGGACGCCGTGCCGGCATTGCTGTCTCGGAATATTTGAAAAGTAATCATCCAGGACATCCATACAATGAAAAGTGGGCGAAAACAATAATAGGCAGAACGGACAGCAAATCAACATGCAAAGAAATTATGGAAATGAGGAAGCTCCTGCAGAAAACCCTGGATGAATCGCTTGGCGTGCTTCGCGAGGAGCGCAGACTTTTAGATGCGGGAACTACACTTGATAATTTGCTGGAGCGTTCGGAAAATCTTGCTGTGAAAGGCGACCATGAAGCTTACGAGCGTTTGCGTTTATGTAATGATTTGCTGACGTCAAAACTTTTATGTAATTCTGCACTGGAGCGGTCAGATTCGGCAGGCTGTCACAATAGAATAGATAATGTTCGCAAAAGTGAAAAACCGTACAATGTAGTTATTACCGGTAAGTGTATGAATACGGCTGAAAATAGGGAGGTGTTAGTACGAAAAAGGTATATATCATAAAAAATCGTTATATTGATTCAGTTACCCTTATGGGTCTTGCGGAGAAACTACTAAAGCAAAAGGGAGTTAACGCTGCAGATAGTGGTATGGGGACGCTTGCCAATATTGAGTTGCTTTCACAAAGCGGATATGAGATTCCGCCGGAAACAGAAAAAAATGATTTGATGATCGCCGTGGACGCTGACAGTGAAAAAACTGCGGATATGGCAATTAAAACCGGCCTTGATATTTTAAATCATAGTAATAAAGGTGTTTATGATAAGAGAACATATCATTCTCTTGATGATGTTAATCTTGATGAAGATTCATATGATTTGGTGCAAATATCACTTCAAGGAGAATACGCTGCAGAGGAAGCTAAGAAAGCTATTGAAAAAGGCTTAGACGTGTTCATTTTTTCGGATAACGTGTCTATAGCAGAAGAACTGGAGCTAAAAAAACTTGGGAGCTCAAAGGGATGCCTTGTCATGGGACCGGATGCCGGCGTAGGCTTAATCGGCGGTGTGGCGTTGGCAGCCGGCAGCATTGTGCGCCGTGGAGAGATTGGGATTATTGGAGCCTCAGGCTCCGGCGCTCAGGAAGTTGCATGCCTGATTGAACGCTTAGGGTATGGGGTTTCATGTATTATAGGTACGGGAGGACGGGATCTTAGGCCAGAGATTGGCGGTATAACGATGTGTATGGGCATGGAGCATCTGGATAATGATGATGAAACAAAGGTAATTTGTCTTGTTTCAAAACTCGCAGATACAGATGTAATGTCATATGTGCTTTCTCAGGCCGACAATTTACAAAAACCTGTTGTCGCTGTTTTTTTGGGCAGCGACGAAGCATTGTTTGACGGGCATAAAACACATTACGCTTATAGCTTGGAGGAAGCTGCTCTTAAGTCGGTAGAACTATTAAGTGGGAAAAAATCGGCATTTGGATGGACAGATGAACAAATTGAAGAAATGACCGTTAGGGAACTCTCGCGATTGAGCTCAGAAAGAAAACATTTTCGTGGAATTTACTGCGGCGGAACTTTCGCAGAAGAATCCATGATGATTTTTCGCCGCTCAAATCCAAATATGATATTGAATTCCAATCTTGAAACCATATATGCAAATAGGCTTGACTCGCATCTCAAAAGCAATGGGCATACAATACTGGATTTGGGTTCCGAAGAATTTACTGCTAAAGCGCCACATCCCGTTTTTGACCCGGGACTGAGGATTTATCGCCTTGAGCAAGAAATAGAAGACCCTGAAGTAGCGATAATCTTGCTGGATTTTATTACCGGACCAGGTGTACATGAAAATCCGATAATGCCGTTTGTTCCGTTTTTCAAGGACCATCCTGAGATTGTTTTTATCGCTGCCATATGCGGAGCTAATGGAGATCCACAGGATATTGCTGCAGCTCGAGAAGCTCTGGAGAAAAACGGAGTAATCGTTTCCGATAGCAATTATCAAAGCTCAAGACTTGCCGCTTCTCTAATATCAGCGCTTGACAGGAGGAATCTTTAATGAACTGTGATAAAAAACCGAGAGTAATCAATATTGGAATTCAAATCTTTTATGATGCCCTTATTAAG
Organism: Bacillota bacterium; assembly: GCA_023435745.1. GTDB lineage: Bacteria > Bacillota > Clostridia > Acetivibrionales > DTU013 > JAEYRF01. Next base: position 236,666 of record JAEZMD010000018.1, read on the forward strand.
CAAAATGTAAAGGCGACACAAATTGAGTGGCATCCTCCTGTTAAACAAAGCAAGGAAATGATGGAGCTGCTTGATAAATTTTTGTAGAGGCTAAATTGGACTAATAATTTATACTTGAAAGGAAGCAACAATGAGAGTACAGGAGAAGATTAAAGAAGCTAACGAAAAGGCAGTGCAGTATATTATTGATTCGGATCCTGTTTGGGTCGATGTCCTGGCTGCCGGTGAATGTATTGACGGGCTTGAGGACCACGTGATTTTGCATTCCGGACCCCCAATTGATTACGAGGATATGGTTATGCTACATAAAAGAGGCATGGTTAGCGCGATGCTCTTTGAAGGCTGGGCAAAAGACGAGAAAGAAGCGGTTGAAATCATCCGGTCAGGTGAAATAAAAATTGAAAGTGCGCTTGACCACAATACCGTGGGTGCTGGTACAGGCATTATCACAAAATCTGTTATGATGAATGTTATAGAAGATAAAGCAACCGGCAAGCGTGCTGCAACATTCCCGGCGGAGGGCCCATTCCAGGGAGGGTTTTGTGGATGGGGGCTTTATTCGGAAGACATCGCGGAAAATCTCAGGTATATGCGTGAAGACTTATTTCCGGTTATTAAAGAAGCGCTTTTTAAACGCGATGGCATTTCATTAAAACCTATTCTTGCGGAATCAATGCAGATGGGTGACGAGAATCATACACGTCAATCGGCTAGTGATCTAATCTTCAACAAGGAATTTTTGCCTGATCTGTTTATGTTGGATCGTCCAAAAGAGGAGATTATGAAGGTTGTTAGATATATTGTCGATACACCTCGATTTTTTCACTGTTATGGGCAGGGTGCCGCCCGATCTGCTCTTATGGCTGCAGAGGGTACAGAATATTCCACTATGGTAACTACGGTCTGCGGTAATGGGGTGGAATTCGGCATTAAGGTAGCAGGCTTAAAGGATCAATGGTTTTGCGCCAAGCCACCGATGATGGAAGGAAGGTATACCTCGCCAAAGTTTAGCAAGGAAGATCAGCTACCCTGGATCGGAGACAGTTGCATTGTCGAGTGCGCAGGCATGGGCGGGTTCGCTGCCGCAGCCAGTCCCATAGTATGCAGCTTGCGTGGGATGACGATGCAGGAAGCTATCAATCAGACACGTGAGATGGAGCGTATTTCTATTTCAATGAATCCGAACTTTCCAGTTCCTAATATAGACTTTGATTTTTTGCCGGTTGGAATTGATATCCGACTGGTACTTAAAACTGGTATTTCTCCTGTTATTCACGGAGGTATGTTTAATTACGAAGGAGGTCTTATGGGCGCCGGTATGGCCAGAGTTCCGATGGAGTGTTTTGAAAAGGCTATGAAGGCATTTGCGAGGGAGTATCTCTGATATGAAAAAAATAGTAGTCCTAAATCTTGGATCAACAAGTTTTAAGCTAAAGCTTTTTGAAATCGATAAAGATGAAAGCTTGTTTGCAAGTGGCAGCATAGAAATCGGCAAAAATGGGAAATGCAGAATAGGTGTAAATAGTATTAATTGGGAATCAGATTGCAATTGTTTATCCCATGCAGACGCAATGAACTATTGCATTCAGATGATTAGGGAAGCAGGTGTTGCCGTTGATTTAGAAAGAGTAGATGCGATAGGCTATAAAGCTGTGCATGGAGGTACAATCACCGGTGCTCACATTGTAGATGATAAGCTGTTAGCTGAGATGGAAAGGATGGTCGTATTTGCACCTGCGCATAATCCGGTCTATTTAGATATGATAAATTATATCAGGGGGAAGTATCCGTTAATTACACAGATTGCCTGCTTCGAAACGGCGTTTCATTCGACACAACCTCTTTACCGTACTGTTTATGGAGTGCCTTATAATTGGGTTAATCAATTGGGAGTTCGCCGGTACGGTTTTCATGGCTCCAGTCACAGCTTTATTGCATGGAAAATGTCTCAGGAGGCGCCCGAAATGAGAAAAATAATTTCGTGTCATCTGGGCGGCTCATCATCATTATGTGCGATACAGGACGGGAAAAGTGTAGCTACTTCGATGGGAGCTACACCCCAATCCGGATTGTTTCATAATAACCGAGTAGGAGATTTTGATGTGTTTTGTTTTCCAGCTTTAGCAGAAAAAATGGGTGGCATAAACAATGTTATAAGTATGCTGTCCAATGAAAGTGGTTTTAAAGGACTGAGCGGCGTTAGTAATGATTTGCGTGATGTAATTGCAGCGGCGGATTCTGGGAACGATCGAGCGGAACTTGCCATAAACGCCTTTTGTGACAATATTGTAGGTTATATAGGCATGTACACAGCTTATATGGGGGGACTCGACGCAATCATTTTTACCGGGGGTATTGGCTTCAATAGTGCAAGGATTAGGAGATACGTATGCGACAAATTAAGCTTTATCAATGCAAAGCTTAATTCAGATAAAAATATAGCCGGAAATGAAGGCTGCATAAGCGGCATAGACAGCGGCGTCTCTCTATGGATTTTTGAAGCCAATGAAGAATTAATGGTGGCGCGGGGGTGTATGAACTGTTTGAATAATGTTTGCCACTAGAAAAATGCAATTAATGAATTATAGATATCTAATAAATGAGGAAAAGGTGAGAAACATGATAAAAGCTCCAAATGCTGTAAGGCGGGTCCGGAAGAGATCACTTGGTTACGAAGATAAGCGTTTGGGTATACTTCTAATAATGCCAATTGTTATTTTCATGATTTTCCTGGTTGCTTATCCGCTGGTTAATCTATTCATTTTAAGCTTTCAGAATTCCAATATGCTGACTAATGTCACAAAGTTTGTATATTTTAATAACTTTCGTTCCATATTGTCTAATAATGATTTCTGGGAAGCGCTAATAAATACATTCATTTTTTCCATTGGAACGCTTATTCCTTCTGCAGTACTTGGGACGATCAGCGCGTTAATCTTAAATAAAGAAATGCCTGCCCGTTCATTTATACGTGCTTTTGTAATATTTCCATATATTGTTCCGATGGTTGTAGCAGCTGCTTTATTCAAGTATATGTTCAATGACTTGATAGGTATATTGGATCATCTCATTATTATTCTTGGCATTTCTGATTCATCCATAAACCTATTCGGCAATTATAATTTAGCTATGCTCGGTGTTGTCTTCGTTTCAGTTTGGAAATATGCTCCCATGGTAATGATCGCAGTTTTGGGCAGGATTCAGACAATTCCGGGGCAACTTTATGAGGCAGCTCAGATAGATGGCTGTAATGGCTGGAAGTCATTTTGGAAAATTACCTTTCCTTATATCCAGCAGGTTTTGATTGTAGTTATGCTTATGCGTTTTATATGGCTGTTTAATAAATGGGACATAATATATCTGCTGACAGGAGGCGGCCCTCTTGATGCAACAGCTACTTTGCCTATGTTACTGTATTCAGAGGCGTTCAGTTCTTACAATCTGGGTAAAGCGGCCGCAATTGGTGTATTAATGTTTGTGATACTAGCTATTATCTCAAAAGTATTTTTTTCAATCAATGAAAGGGCGGAAAGGCGGTTATAAGAATGTCTGCAGCAATAAAAAAAGCCATTTTATGTATTCTTGTATTATTTTTGTTGATTGTTTCGTTATTCCCATTGGTTTGGTCAATATGTGGTTCATTTAAATCAAGTTCGGAAATGTATGCATATCCGTATGATTTTTTACCGAAGTCGCCTACGTTGGTAAATTTTAAAACGCTTTTCAATATATCCAATTTTTTAAATTGCCTTAAGAATTCTATTTTTGTGTCCTTACTAGCTACTTTTGCTTCTCTGGTTATCTCCTGCCTGGCAAGCTACAGCCTAACCAGATTTAGTTATCCGGGAGCCAGGTTACTTAAGCGATTAATGATGGAATCATACATGATACCTTCCATACTGTTGATTCTTCCGATTTATTCATTTATCACGAATATTGGGCTCCGAGATAATTTATGGGCGTATGCCCTTATGGTATTGTCTACTACTTTGCCGTTTTGCTTGTGGCTTTTTAATTCATATTTTGCGGGCATTACCCCCGATTTTGAAGAAGCGGCAATGGTGGATGGGGAAACACGCTTCATGGCATTTTATAAAATAGTGCTGCCTATGCTAACCCCGGCTATAGTTGCCGTTGGAATACAGGCATTTATCTTAGTCTGGAACGACTTGCTATTTGCCAAGATACTCTTGTCCTCAGAGAACAACAGAACACTTCCATTGGTTATATCTTCAATGTTTGCACAGGATCAGGTATACCCTTGGGGCGTAATTCTTGCAGGAACAATGGTAGCAACAGTACCCGTACTGTTTATGTTTGTTTTTGGAGTTGACAAGCTTATCGGCGGTTGGAGTGAGGGTGGCGTCAAAGGTTGATGAATTATTGAATATAAAAGGACACGTGCGCTGCCGTGAAACCTTTTATAAAATAAAAAAGGAGAGAAAACAATGAAAAAACGTATCCTTAGTACTATCCTGGTCGTTATTATGGCTCTACTATGCTTAGCTGCATGTTCGCAATCTGCGAACACTCCGGTCACAAAAGACCCGGAAGCTGCACCGAGTTCCGGAACAAGCTCCGGAGCAGACAAACTATCGGGAACAGTTACTTTCCTTTCAGGAGAGACGGACGAAGAACAAGTCACTGTTCATAAAAAGATTATTGAAGAGTTTGAGGCTATTCATCCTGACGTAAAAGTTGATTTAGTTCTCTCTGGTTTTGATGATCGCGAAGAAAAAATCCTGGCCGATTTATATGCCGGTGCCCCTGTCGATATCATTCAGATAGACTCCGAAACAATCGGTGCATACGCCAAGGCTGGTATTCTGTTGCCGTTGGACGATCTTATCAGTAGCATTGGTGAGGACGATTTCATGGACGGCTCACGGATAATTGTTGACAATCATGATTATGGCATGCCATATGCAGGCTGCAGTATGATGATGTATGTGCGTGATGATTTATTTAAGGATGCTGGGCTTGAATATCCAAAAACGTGGGATGACCTGCTAAATTGTGCCGAGAAGTTAACTGTCGGAGATCAATACGGTCTAGTTCTTCCCGCTGGGCAGAACAATGCTACTGCGCTTTGGCTTCAGATGTTTATTAACATGGCAGGCGGCAATGTATTCAATGAAAAGCTGGAACCTACGCTTGATACCAAAGAAGTAGTAGAAGCTCTTACTTTTTACCGCGATCTTGCCAAGTATTGCCCGGCAGGCATTACTTCATATGGCTATGGCGAGCAGATTAGCGCATTTTGCTCGGGTCAGGTAGCTATGACAATTTACCAGGGCCGTGTAATTGCACGCGTGGCTAATGAAGCTCCTGAGATTGACAAAAAGTACACCATTATTCCTGTGCCTACAAGTGGTAAGCTTGATGTCCAGTTTGGTGCTTATACATATTATTCTATCGGTAAAAATTGCAAAGCCCCCGATGCAACAAAAGAATTCCTTAAGTTTCTCACCACAGGAGAAAAAGCTCTTGAGGTTGCTATGTCGGCGCCCGGCCATATCACACCTGCACTTCATTCCGTAAGCAATTTGGTCGATTCGTATGATAACGAGTTCGTTCGGAATCATATTGACAAGATTAAGTTTTCGTTTAACCATGCTGCATCCAAAACTTTTAATGAGGCTGTGAACGCCGGTGGCGTTAAAGGATCAAGCTTTGAGTACAATGGCATTTTAAATACTAATTTCTCCAGCATTCGTCAGTACAACATACTCTCGAATATGGTACAACGTGTGTTGATAGAAAACGTTGATCCGGAAACGGTCTGCAAAGAAGCTCAGCAAGAATTGCTTGAAATTCTTAAGAATAATGCTTAGTAGCATTTAACTTAGAAACTAGTCCGGAGGTAGCCATGTTTTACCCTCATGGTTGCCTTCGGGCATTCCAAAGATAATATTGTGACCATTTATAAACTACAAACAAAATAGGAGGTTTTTATGAGTGACAATACACTAAAATCAAGTCTCCGAAGTAATTGGGAATTCAGCCAGGCTTCGGAATGCCGACGTGGACTTATGTACGGCATGGGATACACAAAACGGGAGATGAATCGCCCACTTATTGGAATTGTTAATTCATGGAACGAATATAATCCGGGACATATTCACTTAAACAAGCTAGCTGAACGCGTAAAGCAGGGTGTACGCGAGGCGGGCGGCTTGCCTGTTGAGGTTCAGACTACTGCAATCTGTGACGGTATGGTCTTGAAAGATCCCAAATATATTGAAATACCCAGCCGTAACAGTATAGCAGATCAGGTAGAAATCACAGTTGAGGGAAATATGTTTGATGGTATGGTTATGCTGTGCACCTGTGATTCGATTGTTCCCGGCCATTTAATGGGTGCAGCCAGGCTCGATATTCCCACTATCCTGGTAACCGGCGGATATATGCCGCTTGGTCAGCATTGCGGCAAAGAAGTTTTACATATCCATGCTCAGGATAAAGTAGGTACAGCGATTGAAGGGAAAATGGATATTTCCGAATTTAACAGCCTTATTCGTGATTCATGGGGCATATGTGGCGCATGCTCTTCAATGACTACGGGAAATAGCATGTGTATGATTACGGAAGCTTTGGGAATGTCATTGCCGGGCAATTCGACAACTTCGGCGGTTAGCCCGAATTTGTATGCTATTGCTTTTGATGCCGGAATTCGGATTATTGATTTAGTAAAAAACAATATTACAGCCAGAAAAATTATTACGGTAGAGTCTATAAAAAATGCGATTATGCTGGATATGGCTGTTGCAGGTTCATCGAATTTGATTTTGCATATACCCGCCATTGCTCAAGAAGCAGGGCTGGATTTACCTTGGTGGGAATATTTTGATGAGGCATCAAATGAGATTCCTTTGCTTTCGCATCTTGCGCCAAGTGGACCTTACAGCCTGAAAGATCTCGATCTTGCCGGCGGGATGCCGGCAGTGCTTAAAGAACTTCTGCCTAGGCTTAATAAAGATTGTCTGACTGTCACCGGGCATACAATTGAAGAAAATGTTAATGAAGCTAGAAATTATAACTATGATGTCATACATTCTTTAGATAATCCTGTAATGAAGGAACCGGGGATTGGTGTTCTTTATGGAAACCTTGCGCCAGAGGGGTCTATTGTTAAAATAGCTGCAGTTCCAAAAAACCTTCTGCATTTTAGAGGTCCAGCCAGGGTCTTTGATACTTTGGAAGATGCCCTTGTGACCTTACATAATGGGGAGATCAAACCTGGAGATGCTTGTATTTTACGTTTCTTGGGGCTGAAAGGCCGGTTCGGGACAACAGCATTTCCATTTCAGGAAGATTTAAAAGGTATATCAAATTTATATAATTCATGCGCAATTATTACTGATGGACGTTATTCCGGTGGTACCTCCGGGTTAAGTATTGGGTATGTCTCACCTGAAGCGGCGCTTGGAGGTCCTTTGGCATGCGTTATGGAGGGGGATATTATTGAAATTGATGTGCCAAATAGAAAAATTAACGTTAATATTACCGATGATGAAATGGCGGAACGGAAATCCAGATTCCACTGGGAATTCCCCAAAAAAGAATATCCTCGATACTTAAATCTCTTTGTGAAAAATGTTTCATCTTCTGCAAAAGGCGGTATTTGGGAGGAATAATTATATAAATAAAGGGTGAGTAATAAATGGATACTTGCATCAAAGCAATAATAGAAAAACGTATCATTGCAATTGTGCGCGGCTTGGAGAGCACTCAGATAATTCACTTAGCGCAATCGCTATATGAGGGTGGTATAAATATAATGGAGGTTACATTTAATCAGAGTAAACCGGAAACCTGGGCGGATACTCAGAAGGCTATTTCTTCTGTTGCGGAGAAATTTAAAGGAAAAATAAATATCGGCGCCGGTACTGTCGTAACTGAAGAACAAGTGCGTCTTGCGTATAATTCGGGAGCCGAGTTTATTGTATCACCTAATACGGATGAAAGGGTTATTCGAACGACTAAGGATCTTGGGATGGTGTCTTTGCCCGGGGCACTTACGCCGACAGAAATAGTATTTGCGCATGGTTGCGGCGCTGATGCCGTTAAGGTATTTCCTGCTGCAGACCTTGGTCCCGGCTTCATCAAAGCGGTAAAAGCGCCGCTACCGCATATTGGAATAATTGCAGTTGGAGGAATAGATGAAAAAAATGCGGCAGACTTTATTAGAGCGGGGGCTATTGGAGTTGGTGTCGGAGGGAATTTGGCAAATAAAGCTCTAATAAGTGCAGGCGAGTATGACAAGATTACATCTATCGCAAAGGAATATGTTAAGGCGGTGAAAATGGCTTGAGCAGGATAGTTACGTTTGGCGAAATAATGATGAGATTAAATCCGGAAGGTTACCTTAAATTTCTGCAGGCTGAACGATTTCTTGCTACATATGCCGGAGGCGAAGCAAATGTCGCGGTATCACTAGCAAATTATGGGAATGATGCGGCTTTTGTAACGAAACTGCCATCTCATGAAATAGGACAAAATGCTGTCAATGCATTACGCAAATATGGCGTTGATACATCCTTAATCTTACGAGGCGGACCGAGAATTGGCGTGTATTTTATTGAAAAAGGTGCATCACAACGTGGAAGTAAGGTAATTTATGACCGTGACGGCAGCTCGGTATCTCTTTCTAAACGTGAAGAGTATAACTGGAATGATATTTTCAGGGACACAGATTGGTTCCATTTTACCGGCATAACTCCCGCCTTGGGTGGCGAACTTCCCGCAATTTGTCTTGATGCTGTAAAGACTGCCAGAGAAAAAGGCATAACCGTAAGCTGCGATCTAAACTATCGCAGAAAATTATGGACACGCGAAAAAGCAGGCGAGGTTATGTCAAAACTTATGCCATATGTTGATGTGTGCATTGCTAATGAAGAGGATGCAAAAGACGTATTTGGAATCGTTGCGGGTGATTCCGATATTGAGCGCGGAAATATTGACAGAAATGGTTACGTTGACGTTGCAAGGGAAATTAAGGAGAGATTTGGCTGTAGATTTATTGCCATAACTCTTCGCGGATCAATATCTGCCAGTGATAACAACTGGTCAGGAATACTCTATGACGGGAATACGGCATATTTTGCTAAAAACTATCTAGTACATATTGTTGATCGGGTCGGTGGTGGTGATAGTTTTGGCGGGGCGCTTATTCATGCGAAGAGGAAGTGGCCTAATGATTTGCAACGGGTTATTGAATTTGCTGTGGCTGGCAGTTGCTTAAAGCAGACAATAGAGTTTGACTTTAATATGGTTTCCGAGAGCGATATTATATCATTAATGGAAGGCAATTTTTCCGGTAGAGTTCAAAGGTGAATCAGCATAAGATATGCTGATTCACCACGGATGTTTGTATTATATACGTAATAGAAGAAAGATTAATATATATGATGGTGTGGAAAGCATCCAAATTATGTCGGTTTTTATACCTGGATATTGATGAAATAACTTGTAAATGTGAAGTACATACTGTTTTTAATAAGGCTGTAAACTTCTCACTTAACGGACGATTAATTACTCTTTTATCTGCCGGGCGTTTCTTAAATCCGTATTCTTTTATATTGAGAGAGCCATTAGCCTTCAATACTTTAGGTTTTTCTCCAAGGATTACAGCTAAGCTTAATAAAAATGGCATCAGAATACCTGATATCGGAGTAGAAATAGATTTTACCGAAGCTGAGCTATCGGATCTTTCAATTTATTCAAATGGTCCGTATCTTGTCCCAAGAGATATGGGATACAGGCTGGAACTTCTGACTTTGTATTTAGCAGATAACAGTAGACCAGGCGGCATATGCAGTTTGGTTACAAATAAGGAGCCTAAACAATATTCAGAACGCATTAAGCCATATATTCCGGTGCTGACTAACGCCCTTGTAGAAGGTAATACGGAATTAGCCGAAAAAATGTCTGCTAAAATTGCTGGATACGGTGTGGGGTTAACACCATCATCAGACGATTTTCTAGCTGGTTTTTTATCAGCTTATACCGTTATATCGATAATTGCAAAAAAAGATATTGAGAGAACTCTTACAATTACTCAAAGGGTTGGGTATGCTGCCGCAGCACATACAATGGATATAAGCGCTGAATTCCTTAGGCAAAGTGGCAACGCAATGGCCTCTTGGGCTGTCTTGAAACTATTGAACGCATTGTTCTCTGAAACCTCCTATAGTTTACTGCTCTCAAGAGCAAATCAAGTTATGTCCTTTGGTGCAACTTCAGGGTCTGATATATTAACGGGAATTGTCTTATGCACAAAGTATGTTCTTTTAAACTCAGGGATAGGAAAAATATGATTGGAGACCGAAGGGGATACTATCTATATCATGTAGAGAACGTGATATATTCATCTCCGTTTCGGTTGCTATTTTATTCAAACCGTGGTATCATAATCAGGTAATATTGGTTTTTCAACTACCTGGCGTCAATTTTGATATTTATTTCAGGATGATAGAGCGGAAACTCAATTTTGTTGGGAACCCGCTTTTTGTTTATGATTGGTAATTGAAAGATATAATAGAACGTAAAAAAATATGGGAGGTGTCTGATATCAGGAAAAACGAGCCGGTTATGAATGAAGAAATCAGGGACAAGGAAGTACGGGTTGTTGATGCGGATGGAACAATGCTTGGCATTATGCCGACACAGGAGGCACAGAAGCTGGCCGAAGAAAAAAATTTGGATCTGGTAGTGATCGCGCCCAATGCGGCGCCGCCTGTATGTAAAATAACCGATTACAGTAAAAGCCTCTTTGAACAGGCAAAGCGGGAGAAGGAAGCAAGAAAGAACCAGAAGCAGGTCGGCCTGAAAGAAGTCAGGTTATCGGCGACAATTGAAGATCACGATTTTGAATTCAAAATGAAAAACGCCTGCAAATTTTTGCAAGGCGGAAATAAGGTGAAAGTCAGCATCAGATTCAGAGGCAGGGAAATGAGATACACTACGGCAGGGCAGGAAGTTATGGCCAAATTTGCCGAGGCTGTAAAGGAATTCGGTACAATGGAAAAACAGCCCCGGCTTGAAGGCAGAAGCATGACGATGATGCTGAACCCGGTTACGAACTCTAAGTAGTGTTATGACAGACCGTACTCTTTTTTCAGCTTTTCAACATGCATATAGTGCTCAACGTGCTGAAGCTTTGAAGCGGCTGCATGATCAAGCACCACAGTGATCCCTCCGGCGTGCAGCTGTATTGCGGATGCGGTGATTTGTGATGTTACCGGCCCTTCCAGAGCTTTTGCCACCACATCTGCTTTTTTGATTCCGTTGGCGAGCATGAGTATGTTTTTTGCATCTAAAATAGTACCGACGCCCATTGTTATGGCAAAATGCGGCATCATAGACCTATCGATTCCTGCGTTTTTATAAAACGCTTCATAATTGTCATTTAGCGTTTGCTGTGTCAAAGCCTGTACCCTGGTTCTGGAGGCCAGGGAAGACCCGGGCTCGTTAAAGCCCCAATGACCGTCGCCGCCAATCCCCAAGAGCTGCAGGTCGATCCCCCCAAGCCTTTTGATCTCTTCCTCATACCATTTGCAGAATTGTACCGGATCCTTTGAAAGCCCGTCGGGGATATGAATATTTTCTTTTTTTACATTGATATGCCTGAAGAGCTCCTCATACATAAACCTTGCATAGCTCTGATCCTGACCGTAAGGCTTGTCCGGGTCGATCCCCACACCGAGATATTCATCCAGGTTGAAGGTTCTCACCTGCGAAAAATCAAGTCCCTCGCTATGCATTTTTATCAATTCTTTATAGGCTGCTATAGGTGTGCCTCCGGTGGCAAACCCAAGTACACAGTCCGGCTTGGATTTAACAAAACCTGCGATGACTTCTGCCGCATATTTGCTCATTTCTTTATAATCTTCTTTAATAATAATATCCATAATGCCTCCTGAAACTTTTTATTTTTGACCTTTACCTATTATACATTTTTCTTCACAGTTTTTCAGTATGTTTTCCAAACAAATTGACAATTGTCCATAAAAGGTATAAACTTATAAAAAAATTGCTTTACTCGCGAAGGATAAACAGCGTGTTTTCGCCTTTTTGATGAGACAAAGCTTTTTTTGTTTAAAGAAATATTATGTGTGGGAACTATACAAAAATAATAAAAAATGGAGGAGAAAAAAATGAAAAAAATTGTGAGCATCATGTTAATAGCCGTTATGGCTGTTGCACTCCTTGCCGGCTGCAGCGGTCCTGATGCAAACGCAAACGAGATCAGGATCGGTATCAATTATGAATTGTCCGGTGGTGTAGCGACCTATGGACAAAGCTCGGTAGAAGGGATTGAAATGGCTATCGAGGAAATCAACGCGGCAGGCGGTATTAACGGTAAAAAAATCAAGACTGTAAAGTATGACACGAAATCCGAGCCTGCCGAGGCCACAACTCTTGCAACCAAGCTTATGACGCAGGATAAGGTCGTTGCGGTTATGGGTCCTGCCACGTCGGGTTCCTTCAAAGCAACAATTCCTGTCGCAAACAAAAATAAAATCCCGGTTGCTTCCGGTTCTGCCACGGCTGACGACGTTACAGTAGATGCAAACGGTGTGAAGGAATATGCTTTCCGTATCTGCTTCAGCGATTCCTTCCAGGGCGAGATAATGGCAACCTATGCACTGAGTAATCTTTCTAAAACGAAGGCTGTTATCATTATGGACAGCTCGAGCGACTATGCAAAGGGATTGGCAGCAAGCTTCAAAAACATCTTTACGGCAGGCGGCGGCACGATCGTTGCAGAAGAAGCTTATCTTGACGGCGACACAGATTTCAATGCCGTTATCACGAGCATCAAGAGCAAGGATTTCGATGTAATATTTATTCCGGGTTATTATGAAGAAGTCGGTCTTATCATCAAGCAGGCCCGTGCACAGGGCATAGATGCTCCTGTACTTGGCGCGGATGGATTTGATTCCCCCGAGCTCATTAACCTGGCCGGAGCAGAAGCGCTCAATAACGTTTTCTTCTCCAACCACTATTCTTCACTTGATAAAGATCCATTGGTCATAAAGTTTATCGAGGATTTCAAAGCTAAGTATGGTAAAGAGCCGGATGCATTCAATGCACTCGGATATGACCTTGCAAAGTTTGTCGCTGACGGAATCAGCCGTGCGGCCAAGCTTGACGGCGAATCAATAAAGAATTCACTGGAAACTACGAAGGACTTTGTTGGTGTGACCGGATCCTTTAGCGTAGACGAAAATCACAATCCCGTGAAGTCGATTGTTGTTATTGGATTGAAAGACGGTGTACAGGCCACCAGCGAAAAGGTCGGGAAATAGAGGTTGCTTACACTAAGATGATTCTGATATGATGATAAGTGGGGGATTTAAACACCCCCACTTATAGCTTTTTGGTTTTGATGCTTGAAAGCGGGGGGATACATTTGGAACAATTTTTGCAGCAGATTATCAACGGCATATCCCTGGGCAGTATCTATGCCCTGATTGCACTGGGATATACCATGGTATACGGCATTATCAAGCTCATTAACTTTGCCCACTGTGATGTTTATATGCTCGGAGCATATATCGGTTATTTTTGTATGACGACTTTCCATCTAGGCTTTCTGCCGTCTATATTGATCGCGATGGCGATCTGTACATTACTGGGCGTTCTGATCGAAAAAATTGCGTATAAACCATTGAGAAATGCAACGAGAATTGCAGTACTGATAACTGCAATAGGTGTTTCTTTGTTTCTGGAATATGGCACCATGGCTTTTGTGAAGGCAAAGGTTCGTACTTATCCGGAAATGACAGGATTGATGGCGCAGACCTTCAAACTGGGGAGTATTGTTATTTCCATGCAGCAGATACTTATTGTTGCCACAACAGTTATCTTAATGATGCTTCTGCAGTTCATCGTCAAAAAAACAAGAGTCGGCAAGGCAATGCGTGCAGTCTCGCTGGATCAGGATGCGGCAGAGCTTATGGGGATTAATGTGAACAGCACCATCTCTTTTACCTTTGCACTGGGTTCTGCTCTGGCAGGTGCGGCGGGTGTTCTGGTCGGTGTATACTACAATTCCATCAACCCGCTGATGGGTGTTGTACCTGGACTTAAGGCATTTGTCGCGGCGGTTTTCGGCGGAATCGGGATCATTCCCGGCGCCATGATCGGCGGCTACTTCATCGGTGCGGTGGAGGTGCTCGTCGCGGGGTATGGCAATTCCATGTACAGGGATGCTGTTGTGTTTGCGATTCTGATCCTGATATTGATTGTAAAACCGGCAGGACTGCTGGGTAAAAATATAAGAGAGAAGGTGTAAATAGTGAAAAAAATATTAAAATCCAATGTCATAAATAAAGTCATTTCGCTATCTCTCACCTTCATCATTATTCAGGTACTGATATCAACTAACATTATCAGTGACTATCTGCAGGCAACGCTGGCGACAATCTGTATCAATATTATACTGGCGGTTAGTCTTAATCTGATCACCGGTTTTACGGGGCAGTTCTCGCTGGGACATGCAGGCTTTATGTCCATAGGAGCTTATGTTTGTGCTCTGATCACACTTAGGATGCCGACTGTTTCCGGCTTTATCATCGGGGTGTTTGCAGGCGCTGTTGCGGCTGCGATTGTCGGATTTCTTGTCGGACTTCCGACACTCCGGCTTCGAGGGGATTACCTGGCAATTGCTACACTTGGCATGTCGGAAATTATTCGCATAATCTTTTTGAATCTTGAAATTACGAATGGTGCGGCAGGATTGATCGGAATCCCGCAATTTGTAAACTGGTTATGGCTTTTCATTTTTACTGCCGGTACTATTTTAGTCATAGTGAACTTTTTGAACTCCTCCCATGGCCGTGCCTGTATTTCTATCCGTGAGGATGAGATTGCTGCAGAGGCGATGGGCATCAATTCGACACGATACAAGGTGACCGCATTCACAATAGGTGCTTTTTGTGCAGGGATCGCAGGCGCTCTATATGCATCTTATTTTTATTTCTTGAAGCCTGACCTGTTTGGTTTCCTTAAATCCGTAGACGTTCTTGTTATTGTTGTACTGGGAGGTTTGGGAAGTATTTCAGGTTCCATTATAGCCGCTATTTTGCTGGCGATCATATCCAGCTTTCTTCAATCGTTCGCTGAAGTTCGTATGATCGTCTATGCGCTGGCCTTGATTATCATTATGATTTTCCGGCCTCAGGGTTTGATGGGGTCGAAGGAAATCTCGCTAAAGATATTTGATAAGCTTGGTAGCGTATTTTCATCCAGGAAAGGAAGGGTTTAGGATATGAAGATACTGGACGTAAAAAAGTTAACTAAATCCTTTGGCGGATTAATGGCTGTTTCCAATGTAAACATCGAGCTTGAACAGGGTGAACTGGTAGGATTGATCGGACCGAATGGCGCAGGAAAGACTACGGTATTCAATCTGCTGACCGGTGTTTATGTGCCGACCGCAGGCAGTATTACACTTAACAGGGACGACAAAGAGAAAACGCTCCAGGGCCTAAAGTCATATACAATCTGTAAAGCCGGTCTTGCCAGAACCTTCCAGAATATCCGGCTGTTCAAGGATCTGACGGTGCTGGACAATGTGCGTATCGCCATGCACAAAAACGTGAAATACGGTCTGTTAACCAGCTTTCTTCACCTGCCGTCCTATCAGAGGGAAGAAAAAAAGCTTGTCGGGGACAGTATTGAATTGCTTAAGATACTGGGACTTGATGATAAAAAGGATGAACTGGCAAAGAATCTGCCTTACGGGGAACAGCGTCATCTGGAGATCGCCCGTGCTCTTGCGACAAATCCCACGCTGCTTCTGCTCGACGAACCTGCTGCGGGTATGAATCCTGCGGAGACTTCCAAATTGATGGAAATCATTGCTTTTATCAGGAAAAAGTTTGACCTCACCATCTTGCTGATCGAGCACGATATGTCTCTGGTCATGAAAATATGCGAGCGTATTTATGTGCTAGATTATGGTATGATTATCGCAGAAGGGACTCCGCAAGAGATCCAGGGGAACAAGCGTGTCATAGAAGCGTATTTGGGGGAGGAGGTCAACGATGCTTGAAATCAACAACATTGAAGTGCATTTTGGCGTGATCCATGCCCTAAAAGGGATTACGCTAAAGGTGGAGGACGGAGAGATCGTCACGCTCATCGGCGCCAACGGCGCGGGAAAATCTACGACACTGCGCACCATATCAGGGCTTAAGAAGCCTACCAGCGGAACGATTGTACTCGATGGCGCCGATATTACACACACCACTGCACAGCAAAGGGTTCAACTGGGGATATCCCAGGTCCCCGAGGGACGTCGTGTGTTTTCCTCAATGACTGTGCTCGAAAATCTGGAATTGGGTGCATTTTTACGCAAGGACAAAGGTGAGATCGCAAAGGATTTGAAGAGAGTTTATGAAAGCTTTCCGATCCTTTTGGACAGAAGAAAGCAGGCAGCAGGCACTTTGTCCGGCGGTGAGCAGCAGATGCTTGCTATTGGGCGGGCTCTTATGAGTCGTCCCAGGATACTGATGCTTGACGAGCCTTCGATGGGTCTGGCTCCCATATTGGTTCAGGAGATATTCAGTATCATAAAGGAAATCAATCAGTCGGGGACGACTATTCTGCTCATTGAACAGAACGCAAGTATGGCGTTGCAAATCGCGAACCGGGCTTATGTGATGGAGACCGGGTCCATCGTTCTTACCGGAACAGGTACTGAATTAATGCAGAGCGACGATATAAAGAAAGCATATTTAGGAGGCTAGATGATGTTTGTTAAGAATAAAATGACTGCAAACCCATTTACCATTTCCGTTGATCAAACCATTCCTGAAGCACATGAGATTATGGCGCAATACGGCATACGTCGTCTGCCGGTTATGAAAAAGGATAAGCTGGTGGGGATCGTTTCTAAGGATGACATTCTGCGTGCCTCTCCTTCAAAGGCGACCACCTTTAGCATAGGTGAGATCACTTATTTACTTGCCAAGACAAAGATCCGCCAGATCATGACAAAGGATCCCGTCACTATTACATCCGGCGCACTTCTGGAAGAAGCGGCGATCCTGATGAGGGACCACCATGTGAGCTTTTTGCCGGTAGTCGATGAAGGCAGGCTGGTTGGGATTATTACCGAGAGCGATATTTTTGACTCCTTCATTGAGCTTCTGGGTTTTCGTGAACCAGGTACGCGCCTTACTGTTGAGGCTGAGGATGCCCCGGGCATTATGTCTGTCGTGACCAGTATTATCGGCAGCTACGGTGCGAATATCAGCCATGCAGCGGTTTACCGCGGAACCCAGGGGAAAAGCGCTATCGTAATAGGCATTAATTCACTCAATACGACAGAAATTGAGAAATCGATTGAAGGACACGGTTACAAGATACTTTACAAGTTGCAGAACAAGTAGCAGAAATACAGAAGCTGTGCCGAACTGCAAATGGCTGTTTGCTGGATTGTAAAGGGTTATGAAAGGAACGGAAGGTTAGTATTACACAATCGCAAAGGATTACCATATGAAATGGAAGACTCTCAGACTGGCATTTGTTCATACCATACCTGTTTTAACGGGCTATCTTTTTCTTGGCGCGGCGTTTGGCATCCTTCTTGCCGACAATGGCTATCATTTCGGATGGGCTCTGTTGATGAGCCTGCTCATTTATGCAGGTGCGATGCAGTTTGTTACGGTCGGGCTTCTTTCTGCCGGTGTGAGCTTCTGGGTTGCGGTTCTTATGACGCTGATGATCAACGCAAGACATCTGTTTTACGGGCTGTCGATGCTCGATAAATACAGAAACATGGGGAAGAAAAAGCCCTATATGATTTTCTCCCTGACGGATGAAACCTTTTCATTAATATGCTCGGCCAATGTGCCGGAGGGCGTCGATAAAAACGGGTTCTATTTTTTTGTTTCCCTGCTGGATCATATTTATTGGGTAGCCGGATCTGTTATCGGCGGTTTGATCGGCTCTGTTCTGCCATTCAATACGAAAGGCATTGATTTTGTGATGACTGCATTATTTGTAGTGATTTTTATAGATCAGTGGAAGTCTTCAAAGGATCACATCCCTGCAGTGGCGGGAGTCTGCTGTTCTCTGCTGTGCCTGATCATTTTTGGGGCTGATAACTTTATCCTGCCTTCCATGATAGCTATTTTGCTATTGCTCACTTTGCTCAGAAAACCGATAGAACGGAGAAATGAGGAATGATATTGACGCCGATGCAGTCGCTGATTACTATACTCGGTATTTCCTGCGCAACTATGCTGACCAGGGCTCTTCCGTTTATCCTGTTTCCCTCTGGCAGGAAAACGCCAAAATATATCACATACCTTGGCAAGGTACTGCCCTTTGCGATCATCGGCATGCTGGTTGTGTACTGCCTAAAGGGGATCAGGCCGGCTTCATTTCCTTTCGCCCTGCCTGAATTGATCGCTGTAATTGCGGTAGTTGTCCTCCACCTGTGGAAGAAGAATACTCTGCTCAGTATCGGAGCCGGTACTGCAGTCTATATGCTGCTGGTTCAGTTCGTATTTATATAATAAATCTCTCTTTCCAATCAGTTTGGCAACGACATTAATGTCGCTGCCAAAACTACTGTACCTGGCACAGACTGCTGTTCACAGCTCTACAATGAGCGGCTTATGCCCTGTGTACGGCAGAAATTTCTCTAGAATATCTGCTGTTTTTATTTTTAGACTCGAGGTGTTGATACAGGGATGACAGCCGAAATACTCGGCTTGCGCGATTTCTCTGTCTATGAGCAGATGCACTTTTTTCTCCGTATCATTCATCAGCCCGAGAATACTCACCGAACCGGGGGTGATGTTCAGATATTTCTCCATAAATTCGGCTTCCGCAAAGGATAGCCTTGAAGTACCGATTTGTTTTGAAACGTCCTTTGTGACAAATCTTTTTACCCCAGGCATGACCAGCAGGTAGAATTCGGTTTTTGACTGATTGCGTAAAAACAGGTTCTTGCATATTTCAACACCTAGAACGGCTTCGATCTCGATGCAGTCCTCAACCGTAGCAGCCGCCCCGTGGTCTATTGCCGTATATGGGATATCAAGCTTTTCCAATACCTTAAAGGCGGCCATTTCCTTATCCAGCCGGTGATCGCCGGCCGGTTTTGTGTTGTAGGGCGTTTTGTTTACTGTAATAACACTCATTTGTATTTT
Organism: Bacillota bacterium; assembly: GCA_023435745.1. Classification (GTDB taxonomy): domain Bacteria; phylum Bacillota; class Clostridia; order Acetivibrionales; family DTU013; genus JAEYRF01. The sequence continues at coordinate 255,841 of JAEZMD010000018.1, forward strand.
TCCTTTCGCTTCGCTGCTTTAACTTCAAGTGTATTAATTCCGCCGGAGGAGTATAATAACCTCGCGCTATGGAGCCTTTGAGGTCATTATAACATATTCAGCTGCCGGAGCTCTTGTAATTTTTCAGGCCAAATTTCCAGAAGGCCTGAGTGAAGACTGTAAAAGCTGCTACAACTGCAATGGAATAGATCAATCCCGGAAGTGTAAGGGTGCCTGCAAAAAATTGGGTCGGTACCGTTGCCATGATACCATAAGGTAATATCAAATAGAATAGCACCTTGAAGACTCCCTTGAATAGGCTGCCGGGGATCCTCATGCACATGATGAGCATTTCGGCCTCCAGCCGTTCGATGGAAGTGGCCTGTATGACAAAAAAGGGGATCGTGCGGAGAATGACCTCAATATCATAATAAAGCACCAGCATCAACAGAACGAGAAATATATACCCTGCAACTGTAAATACAGTGATGTCCGCATTCATGCCCGATGCAGCATAAATGACCAGTCCGATGCTGGCAGGTACAAGGGGGATGGAACCGGCGTCCATGCTTTCAAAGGAAAGATGGAACAATGAGTTCACCGGCTTGGTGATATACAGATCGAGCTCCCCTGACTTGATTTTGTATGGTATTGTGATGACGCCAAAGAAATAAAGAAACATATTCAGGGCATCGAGCAGGGAGAAGGTCCCTATGAAAAACAGCATTTCCGGTCCGTCCCAACCGCCGATGCTTTCCACCTGGGAGTAGATCGCCGAAAACATCAGCACCTGTATCAGAAACAACGATCCATCCACAAAAAATACACCAAAGAAGGAAAATCGGAAGGCCATATTTCTTTGAAGCTTCATTTTGAACAACATAGCCATAAATCTTAATTGTTTTCTCAGACTCATACTCCCACCCCGTCATATTTTGATCTCAACCTTTTGAAGGTCAGTGAATTGATAAGCCAAAAGCCGGTGTTCCAACCGATCAGGATTAGAATACCCGGGACCATTTCATTTTCATTTCTGCCAAGTAAAAGCATTGTGGGCAGATATGAGATGTAGTAAAACGGAAAGAGCATCATACCCCTCAGGATCCCATCTGGAAGCAGTGTCAGGGGGATCAGCGAGCCCCTGACAAACTCTGTGATATTGTCCTTGATCATCATGAAAAAGCTTGTATCAAGGAACTTGAACGCGAGGATCCCAATGAGAAAGTTCAGCTGCAGCATGAACAGTAAGCCCAGCAGCGTCAGCAGGATAGCAGCCGCGATATTGGGGAGGCTTGCTATTATGGTGAAATCCACCTTAAAAATAAGGATCCAGATCATTGCGGCGATCAGGTTGAAGGATAGCAGAAAGCCCGATACACCTGCTGATTGTGCAGCAAAATATCCAAAAATGCTCATGGGCTTGACGATGTATTTTGAAAATCGTCCATTTTTGATTTCATCAGCGATCTGCGATCCGATGCCGGTGGACTGATCCAGCTGTGTGATAAAGGAGTTGAGGATATAATAGATGAGCATTGCGTTGAAGGAAAAGCCGGAGACAGTATCACGTTCTTGAAAAATAGCTCCCCACAGCACATATGCCAGAAGAATTTTTGTTACTGTAAACAGCATACTGGTAAGTACATCGAAACGATAGGCAAGCTGGGTCTTAAAAAATACCCTGACTGTTTCAAGATACTTTTTCATCTACACCACCTCATTTTCTTGCTGGATGCTTTTATTTTCCGGCTGAAGAGATTCGTTTAACTGTTGGGTGGTTTTGTTATCCGATGGGCCGGACTTACTGTCCGAGTAGATACGTTCCACTACATTTCCAATGTCCTCTGCCTCGATTGATATATCGTTGATGTCACAACTGTTCATGATATCTCCCAGAATGCCGCATACATCCTTCCTATGCGCCATAAATGATAATCGGTATGGATTTTCTTCGATCATCATCACATCGCAGGCCGGTTTGTAAGTTGTTGCCTCCTCAAACGTGACAGAGATTTGCTTGTGCGTCTGATAACGGTCAAAAAGGGCGTCCAGGCTTCCATCATAAATTTTACTGCCGCTGTTTATAACAATACAACGCTTACACAGACTTTTGATGTCATCCATATAGTGACTGGTCAGAAGGATAGTAGTGCCCCTGTTGCGGTTTATCTCCCGGAGAAAGCCACGTATCTGTTTTTGAGCAACAGCATCGAGCCCTATGGTAGGTTCATCCAGAAACAATATTTTCGGGTCGTGGAGCAGAGCTGCGATCAACTCCATTTTCATCCGCTCCCCAAGCGACAATGTCCGCACCTGCACATTCATGTATTCCTGTACCGAAAAAAGCTCGGTAAAATAGTCCAGGTTTCTGCGGTATTCCTTTTCCCGGATATCGTATATCTCCCGAAGGAGCAGAAAAGTATCTGCTGCTGATAGATCCTGAAACAGCTGGCTTTTTTGACCCATGACAATGGCAAACTGCTTTTTATAGGCGTTCTTCATTTCATTTGGGATGTATCCCAGTACGGAGACGCTCCCGGAGGTGGGAGAGATAATACCTGTCAGCATTTTCATCAGGGTGGTTTTGCCTGCTCCGTTCGGACCGATCAAACCGACAAATTCTCCCTCGCTGATTTCCAGATCAAAGTTCCTTACAGCGGATTTTATAATCCTGTCACGCCGGAACAGGCTTTTGACACTGCCCTTCAATCCCTCCTCCTTTTCATAGCGGGCGTACTCCTTTGTAAGGTTTTTCGTTTTAATAATGCATTTGTGTTCTTTGGCTTGTTCAATTCCCATGTTTTATTTCCTTTCTCCGTCTGTGATTTCTATCAGCAGGTCCGGGTTGTGCCTCTTTGTCATTTGCTTACGCTTCTTCCGGTCAGCAACGGAATCAAATACAACGGAGAAGTCATAATTATCCGGGTAAAGCTCTTCGGCTGCCACATGAAGCTTCAGCCTTTTGTGGTTGACCAGCAGTTTGGCCTTCTGCACCTGCACGCCCACGTCGCCCTTTTCATTTGCCTTCTGATAAACGATACCTATCAGCTTTTGAGGGAAAACGATAACGCTGTCGCCAATGTTGAACAGTTCATCAGGCGGATTTACGGGCGCTTTTTTAGCCTCCTGCGGTCTGATCCTTTGCAGGTGCTCTGTTTTTTGACAGAAGGGCTGAACCGAAACAGCATCTTCAAACGTCGGGATCTTGTCTTCATCATGTTTACTGCTGCCGGTACTGCTTGTATTTTTAATGCTTCCGATGTCTCCCATGCTGCCGATGCTGCCTTTATCTCCGATGCTTCCGACGCCTCCCATGCTGCCTGTACTGCCATCGTTCCCGTATGCGGCTTTGGCAGCACGCTCAATCATGTGCAGCGGCAGTCCCAGACGCCTTGCGATGTAGAGAGCACAGCTTTCTCCTGCTTCACCCAGCTCGAGCCTGTATAGCGGCAGCAGAGTTTGCCGGTCAAATGCCATCCGGGCATTGATCAATCCCGATGCGGATCTGGCAAAATCCTTTATTTGCGGATAATGGGTAGTTGCTACAAACAGGCAGCTTTTAGCTGTCAGTTCTTCCAATATGGAGACCGCCAGACCCATTCCCTCAGCAGGGTCTGTTCCGGAGCCAAGCTCATCGAGCAGGACAAGGGATTGATCATCTGCAACACGAAGTATGTCAATGATATTCGTGATATGGGAGGAGAAGGTGGAAAGGTTTTCCGAGATGCTCTGCCCGTCTCCAATGTCGCAAAGCACGGCGTTATTCATTGAAAATACGCCATCTGCTGCAGGTACATGAAGGCCGCTTTGCGCCATCATTGATAATAAACCAATGGTTTTTAGCGCAACGGTTTTTCCTCCCGTATTTGGCCCGGTTATAACCACGCCCCTGATGTCTCCGCCGATTTCGAAATCAAGCGGGATGACATTTTCTGCGTTTAGTAACGGATGTCGTCCGGCCCGTATTATAATTCTCCTTTCGGGTTTTACGGGCAGGGGAGCCGCATGCATGATAACACTCAGTTTTGCCTTTGCAAAGATAAAATCCAGCGTTTCCATTGCCTCCACATTAATCATGATTAAGGGCAGATGTTCCTCTACTAGGGCAGTCAGCGCAAACAGGATACGTCTGATTTCATTCTCCTCTTCCAGGTGAAGCATGCTGATTTCCTGCTGCAGTCTGGCTGCGGCAGTAGGTTCTATGAAACAGGTGCCGCCGGATTGGGAGACATCAATGACCGTACCCGTCACATGGTTTTTGTATTCTCTCTTCACAGGAAGCGTATAGTGACCGTTGCGGACCGATACAAAGCTCTCCGAGAACCAGCCGGGGTTATTCCGCAGAAGCGAATCAAGCTTGGATTTGACCTGATCACCCGCACTGATCAGTTTCCTCCTGATGCTTGCAAGCTGTGAAGATGCCCTGTCATCAAGCATGCCTCCCCGAATGGCCCTGCTGATCTCATCCTCGATTTCCGCCAGCTCGCAAATAGAATTCCCATAGGTTGCCACCTCTGTCGAGGTGGTTTCAGCTCTTCTGAGATATCCCTTCAGGCGTCTTGACGCTGTCAGAAATTGAGCGATGCCGGTCAGCTGCTCAGGCTGTAGAAAAATACCTTTGCCAAGCGAAGATAGTGTCTTTTCCAGGTCATTCATGGCGGACAGCGGCGGATTACCATAATGCTCAAGGATCAGTTTAGCCTGCGTAGTTTCATTCATATGGCGGTTTATTTCAGCCTCGGATAAATATGGTGTAAGCTGCCTGATCCTATGTCGTGCGTTTTCCGATAAGGCCTGTTCCTCAAGTAGTTGCAACACTTTATTAAATTCCAGTGTTTCACGCATTTTGTCTATCATTTTCAAATTCATTTCAATTCTCTCCGATCATATAGTCAATTGCAAATAACAAACCCGCATAGGCATACCTCACCTCATCGGCGGAATGCTTCATGCGGGTTCATTGTACAGTGACTGAGATCGTTGCATGCCGGGAAATAAAAAAAGCCCGACAAACAATTCTGTCGTGCAGTCAATAAACAATCGTCCTTTATTATAAGGGGATGCAAAATTGTATCTGAAGCAGTCTGTAAAGGTTTGCCTTTATTTGGGCACATAAAATAAAGGATAAATTATTAACAGTTCATCTGATTAACCGACGAACCGCCCGAATTTTATTGCCCTATCAACCATATTTAGTTGAAAAACACCTTAACAGAGCTAACCGACATCAATACCAACCTTTCATTGCTAATATATGATAAAGTATAATACAATATCAGTGGAAGTCAATAGGCTATTTTATTATACAATAATATTATGTAATCAATGAACGTGGCTGTAAGATCAGTCGGAATCATTGAGTGAGAGGAGAAGATCATGGAAGAGGCTAAGATGAATCCGGAGAAAAACAAGAAAGGAAAGCAGGTGAAATGTCTGATTTGCGGAGCGGTCTTTGACGCGTCCCTCGAAATATGCCCTGTTTGCGGCGTTGGCCCGGAGTTCTTTGTTCCGTATGAGGAAGAGGAAACGACATTCAGCGCTGATACGCAGGAGGTCTTTATCATTCTGGGAAATGGCGCAGCCGGTATCAGCGCGGCAGAGGCTATCCGGGAAAGGAACAGGACCTGCACAGTGATAATGGTCTCCGACGAGCCAGTGCTCAGCTATAATCGGCCGATGCTGACAAAAGCCCTGAGCTCGCTTGTGAATGCTGACGAAATTGCCATTCATGATGAAGGCTGGTACAGAGAAAACAATATTGTCAGTAGGCTTGGTGTTCGTGTGACTAAATTGGATACGGCTGCAAAGACTGTCACACTTGATGACGGAGATCTGCTCCATTACGATAAATGCATTTATGCGCTTGGTTCTGAATCCTTCATCCCTCCATGCATTGACAGAGCTAAGCCCGAAGTCGTCGCAATACACCGGTTTTCGGACGTTGCGAGAATAAAGGAACTCACGCCCCAAGTTAAAAATACAGTAGTTATAGGAGGAGGCGTGCTGGGACTGGAAGCAGCCTGGGAAATGAGCAAATCCAGTAAGGTTACCGTACTGGAGATCGCAGATAAATTGATGGTCCGCCAATTGGATGATGCAGCAGGAGAACTGATTGCGGATATCATCAGGAGCGAGGGTATCGATTTCAGGCTCAATGCCAATATTACCGGGATTTTGGGGGACGGTTCCGTCACAGGCGTCCGGTTGGAGGACGGAACTGTTTATCCGGCCGATCTGGTAATCGTATCATGCGGTGTCCGCTCAAATATAGCCATTGCACAGGAGGCAGGGCTGGAAATCGAAAAGGGCGTTGTTGTCAATGATAAAATGCAGACCAATGCAGCTGATGTGTATGCCTGCGGAGACTGTGCTATATATAGCGGCATAAATCATGCAATCTGGCCTCAGGCACTGGAGATGGGGAAAATAGCAGGTGCCAATGCGGCTGGTGATTCACTGATCTATAAGCCCGTAGCGGCGGCATTGACATTTGATGCGATGAACTCGTCGCTTTTTGCAGCCGGCGACAATGGGAAGAATCCGGAGCTGCTGTATAAAACGAAGGAAGTAAGGGATCCTGCAAAAAAAATATATGAAAAATACTATTTTGTTGAGAATAAGCTAACGGGGGTCATATTGATTGGAGATACCTCGAAGCTGGTCGAGCTGACAGATGCATTGAACGAAAAACGTGCTTTTGAAAAGGTACGGGTTTGACAAATGAAAGGTTCCGGCTTAACAGAAAGCTAACGGTTTCGAAATAGTAAAGGAGCGGACAGGATCCGCTCCTTTTAAACGTTTTGTGGTTTTTCCGAGTATGAATTCATTTGTCGTGTATTTATTGAGCGCTTTGTTCTTTCTTTTCGCCGATACTCAGCAGAAGATTCAGGAGGATGCCGAATATCGCCGCACCTGCGATACAAGGAATCTCAGCCCCGAAGAACGGGATGTTTCCGCCGAATGCATATTGTCCGCCGATGCCTATAACCATAATGGATGCAATGACTGCGATATTCTTGGAGCTGAACATGTCGACTTTTTTCTCGATCATGATCGCTGCACCCTGAGCTGCAATGGCGCCAAACAAATAGATTTCAAGACCGCCGATAACGGCCAGAGGAATTGAGTAGATACCTTGAACCAGCGGAGTGAAGAAGGATATCACCATAGCGATGATTGCTGCCGCTATAAGCACAGGTACGGAAAAAACCTTGGTAATAGCCATTGTGCTGATGTTTTCACCATAGTTTGTGCCGGCAGGTCCGCCTACAAAACCTGAGATCATGTCGCCGATACCGTCCCCGATCAGGTTGATATCCAGCTTTTCTATCAGGTTATATTTTTTAGTGGAACCTTTTTTCTTAGCAAGGTCGTTTACATAGATGTCCAACTGATACATATGGGCTGTAGATTCTGGAATCGTTGCGATTGCGATGGGCATGATCGCGATTATTGCAGCCAAGGATGGCTTGGGGAAGGTAAAGGCAGGTATCGCGATAGGACCTGCTGTCCATAATGAAGCATCCAGAGCTTCTTTTGGAATTGCTCTGAACAGGTTCATATCCGCGCCGCCAAAGGCATATAAGAGACCTGCTGCCAGGCATCCTACTGCCGCGCCGAGTAACAAAGGCAGCTGGCCAAGGAAGCCTTTCAGATATCTGGAGAACAGGATTGTTGACAGAAGAGTAGCCAGTGAGATGACCCATACCCAGTCGCTGTTAGCTACAGTTGCGGCAGCACCTTCCGCCAAAGCCTTGGGGGCTGCATCACTAAGAGCGTTGCTGGCGAGGGTAAGTCCGATGATCATTGCAATCGGTCCCGTGATGGAGGCAGGTAATATTTTTTCTACCGCCCTGCTGCCGGATACTTTGATCAGTAACCCCGCCGCTATCGAGATCAGACCGGACATGATGATACCAAACTGCGCATAGGAGATCGCTTCAGCCGGTAATATGCTTGTTGTTCTGTCCTTCCAGGCTTCCAGCTGTGTGAGTGTCTCTGCGCTAACCAGGGACTGGATTGCATCGCCGGACATCAGGCCGGCAATGGCAGTCAGATAGGAGAAGCTGGAGCCATAATAGAGCGGAATCCTTTTGCCGGTAATCAGAATAAAACAAATTGTTGCCAGACCGCTGGCGAAGATGGTCGTTGAAACCTGGAATCCGGTAATCAGTGCCACTGCAACGGTTGCAGGAAACATTACAATTACTTGCTGGATTGCGTAGAGGAACAGTTTCCATGTGGTTGGCCGCTCATCTGGTAAATACCCGAGCACCGGTTGAACTTTCTGCATAACAAATCCTCCTTGTAAGTATGAATTTGGGAAGCACTTTCCAAAAATAAAAAATCCTGTCCGCGGTACGCAGACAAGATTGTTGGTTACTTCATTTTAAAGCGGAGCCAACACGGCTGACCGCTATAATATGGAATCTTGTCGGCATCTCTGTACCGAACTTAAAGACATTCCTTTTTTTCGACATTATATCATTAGGCGATTCGCTTTTCAATATCAAAGGGCAAAATTTTTCCGTTATTTTTCCGATTTTTTTCCGAATATTTTGTGGATTATTTGTTTGCAATAATCCGATTATATGATTATAATATAATCGGTGAAAATTGTGTTATTGACAAAAATTAACTAAAATTTTTTTGCCAATAAGCATTACAATATAACCACATAAAACTATTTAGGGGGCGTTTAAATGAACTGGTCAGTAGTAGCAATTTTAGTCTCATTTCTTGCCTTTGGTGTAGCGGCATGGCTCTATACCTGGGTAAAATCCCAACCTTCATCCAACCCTGAGGTCGCCAGAGTTGGCGCATTGATCCAAAAAGGCGCAAACACCTTTCTTGGACGTGAATATAAAATACTTGCGATATTTGTTTCAATCGTAGCAGTGCTCATCGTACTATTCCTTCCAAGTCCTATTTGGAACGGCGATATTTCTAGGAATATTATGATGGCGATCTCTTACATTGTGGGTTCTGCTTTATCCGCATTGGCCGGCAAAATCGGTATTTTTGTTGCGACGATTGCAAATGTCAAGAGCGCGGAGGCGGCTAAAACCAGTATGAACCGTTCGTTTATGTCAGGTTTTCGCGGCGGCGCCGTCATGGGAATGGCAGTAGTCGGATCAAGTCTCCTTGGTGTAACAGCAGTTCTCATGCTCACCGGCGATGCGACTTCAGTGCTTGGCTTCAGCTTTGGCGCATCATCACTTGCTCTTTTTGCAAAAGCAGGCGGCGGTATTTTCACAAAGACTGCCGATGTCAGCGCAGACCTGGCAGGTAAGGTCGAACTCGGTATTCCGGAGGATGATCCGCGTAATCCTGCAGTTATTGCTGACAATGTCGGTGACAATGTCGGCGACGTTGCAGGTATGGGCGCAGATCTTTTTGATTCCAACGTAGCTTCCATGTCAGCAGCCTTGGTATTGGGAATGGCTTTGGACAAAGGTATAGGCGCAAATACGGATATGATTTTCTGTTATACCTCCTTAGGGCTGATCTCTTCCATAATAGGTCTTTTATTCGGACGCATAGGAAAAAATGGAAACCCGAGCAGCGCACTGAATAAATGTACGTATATCACCACAGCGCTTTTTGCTGTTCTGACGGCAGTCGCAACAGGTGTTTTCGGATTCAACTGGCGTTACTGGGGAGCTGCGATCGTTGGTCTGCTCGTTGGTACGATCATCGGTATAGCATCCGACTACTTTACAAATGATGCAAAAAAACCTGTCCAAATGGTAGCAAAAGCCTCTAAATCCGGACCGGCCTTCACGATCCTCTCCGGATTCAGCTATGGACTTATCAGTTCATTCCCTGCACTTTTAGGCATTGGAATTTCTGCTATTGCATCGTTTTTCATCTGTGACGGTATTGACCCGAACACCAAAACTGATGCGCTTTTCGGAATATCAATGGCAGCGATAGGTATGCTTTCAATAGTAGGAATGATCATTTCAAATGATGCCTACGGACCCATAGTGGATAATGCCAGAGGACTTGTTGAGATGGGCGATCTTGGAGAAGAAGCTCTGGAGATCACAGATGAACTTGACAGTGCCGGCAATACGGTTAAGGCTATCACCAAGGGATTTGCAGTAGGCGCAGCGGGACTGACTGTTATTGCTCTTTTAGGTGCTTATGTATCTGAAGTCAATGACGCGTTACTGGAAAAAGGCATGGAACTGATCAGCAGCTTTGATATTATGAATCCTCTCGTGTTTTTTGGGATGATTGTTGGCGTAGCCATTCCGGCTGTCTTTTCAGCAATGCTTATTATGGGTGTTGACCGCAATGCCCAGCGTATGATTGGTGAGATTCACCGTCAGTTCAATGAAATCCCCGGCCTGAAGGAAGGCAAAAAAGATGTTATGCCCGAATACGACCGCTGCATTGACATTGCAACGAAAGGCGCATTACGGGAACTGATTCCTGCAGGTTTAGTGGCAATAGTTGCAACACTTTTAGTTGGCCTTATAGGCGGCGTCAGGGCTATAGGTGGTTTTATTGCCGGAAATATCATGAGCGGTCTGCTCCTGGCTCTTTTAATGGGTAATGCAGGCGGAACCTGGGATAACGCAAAGAAATACGTTGAAGCCGGCAATGAAGGCGGAAAAGGCTCCGAAGCACATAAGGCTGCTGTTATCGGCGACACCGTAGGCGACCCGTTCAAGGATACAGCGGGACCGTCTATCAATACGCAGATCACTGTAGTTTCTCTGGTTGCATCACTCACTGCAGGAGTGTTTGCATCAGTTTCATTGTTTAGATAAGCGAAGTCACATTGCAGAATGCATAGATGGCATATATAAAGGGCGGTTTAGGATTCCTAGAACCGTCCTTTTTTGTAGTCATTCCGCCATAGTGGAATCTGACTAACATCGAGAGGGGCTCGATGCCCCCGAGATTTTTATTTATCCCTCTTTGTGACTTCCTCAACAGCGTCCGGGTTTACTTCAGCAGTATCCGGCTTTTCTTCCGATACTGAGTTACATGCTGAAGAAGGGCTGAGAATTTCTTTGATTGGCTTGTTTTTGTAGATCGTGACCAAAATATTGCGGATCAGTAAAAAGGTAATCGGCCCTATAATCAAGCCGGCAAACCCGATCAGCTTCAGACCGGTATACATGGCCAGGAGTGTAAGCAAAGGGTAAACGCCGATTTGCTGGCCGACTACCTTTGGCTCGACCGTCTGGCGAATGACCAGAACGACTACATACAGGATCAGGATGGAGACGCCCATTCTGATATCTCCGGTCGCAAAGGAGTATAGGGACCATGGAATTAGAACACCCCCGGCTCCAAGTACCGGAAGCGCATCAATTACAGCGATCAGTACGGCAAACAGCAGGGAATATTCGACCCCGATGATGCTCAGGCCAATTAACAGCTCGGTAAAGGTAATCACCATAAGTATCATGGCAGCCCTCAGGTAACCGAATATTGCCGAGAACAAATCCTTTTTTATGGAAAGGAGACGGTTGATCCAGTTCTCAGGCAGCTGATGGCGCAGTGCTGACGCGATTTTATGCCTGTCCTTGAGCATGAAGAAGGTTGCCAGTGTGGTAATGATTGTAAATATTATAGCCTCGGGCAGAGATATGGCGGTTACAAAAGCACCTTTCACAAGAGTTTTTCCAAAGTTGGTGATGGTAGTTGAAAGATTGGAGATGACACTGCCAAGGTTGGCCGTGATCTCTTCAGGCATCCATTCGATATACTCCGAACCCTTGTTCATCAGCTCCAGGATTTGAGTATATAGGCTGGACAAAAATCCGGGTGCGACAGTAATAAGATGCTTTATTTCATCGATCAGCCTGAGTACGCCAAGAACCGTCAACAGGGCGATAATCGCCAGTAGAAGCAGTAATGCAACGGGTGCGACAATTTTCCTGCTGATATGAAGCTTATTAGTAAAAAATTTGATCACCGGTTCCATGAGAGAGGATAGCGCAAATGCAATCAGAAACGGCAGCAGAAAAAATGCCAGCCGAAAGACTAAAAAAACGCCAGCCACAACTGATACTACAACAATTACAAATAATAGTATCCTTTTCTGATTATTCTTTAATTTTAGAATCATGATCTACTCCTGTCACTATATATATTAAATTATACGTATCCATTCGTCAATGTCCTGATTTTTATTGTTTATTAATAAAGTCTTAAGAATGTATTAAGACAGAATCAATATAATGCACTTCACTTTGTGGTACAATCTATACGGGAATATATGTTCAACAGAATGAAGGTGTGACATATGGGTACAAGCATTTTAGTCGTTGATGATGAACAATCCATTGCGGATCTGTTAGAAGTCTACCTGAAAAATGAAAACTTCACTGTATTCAAATATTATAACGGACGGGATGCTATTAAATGCATTGAAAATGAAAAGTTGGATCTTGCAATATTGGATGTAATGCTTCCGGATGCTAACGGTTTTTCGATTTGCCAGTTCATTCGGGAAAAACACAACTTTCCGGTCATTATGCTCACTGCCAGGGAAGAAGAAACCGATAAAATCACCGGACTTGCATTAGGCGCAGATGACTATATGACAAAACCGTTCCGGCCGCTGGAACTAATAGCACGTGTAAAGGCACAGCTTCGGAGATATACAAGATACAATTCTGCAGAACCGGCCCGGGAAGAACGTTTAATTGCGTTTTCTGGTCTGGTTTTAGATTTGGATTCCCATGAGTGCACGTTAGATGAGAAAAAGCTCGGTCTCACACCTACAGAATTTTCGATTCTGTGGGTTCTGTGCTCGAACCGCGGACGGGTGGTCAGTTCTGAAGAGCTGTTTCATGAAGTATGGGGCGAAAAATATTTTAGTAACAGTAATAATACGGTAATGGTGCATATCCGTCATTTACGGGAGAAAATGCATGACTCGGCAGAACATCCTAAATACATTAAAACGGTTTGGGGGGTTGGCTATAAAATCGAAAAATGATTATTCCAAATTAAAAAGAAAGATATTTTTTCAGGTTCTGTTGATTGCTTTAGCTACCATCATCATTGGTGTGATAATCAAGTATTTCATGATTGATGGCTTTTTGCAGGCTCCTTTTGCAGAAGGATTTATTAAATTGTGTCAAAATACCTTTGGCATGACATATAGCGAAGGTCTGGCAATATATCAGCAGCTGTTCCGCAACAACAAAAGCTGGTTGTTGACAGGCGGGATGTTTTGTCTGCTGTTGTTTGTTTTCTACTTTGTACTTGCACGGGTGACAAAATACTTCAGTGAAGTCGTTGCCGGCATGGATCTGCTGATAGAGGAATCCGACCGCGAGATTACACTGCCGCCGGAAATGGATTTTATGGAAATAAAGATGAATAAAATCAAAAGCATTCTGGAGAAAAGAGAACGTGACGCCAAGGAAGCGGAACAGAGAAAAAACGATCTGGTGGTTTATTTGGCACACGATATAAAAACGCCGTTAACTTCTGTAATCGGATATCTGAACCTATTGGACGAGGCGCCGGATATGCCCCCGGAGCAGAAAGCCAAATACATCGGGATTACTCTTGAAAAGGCGTATCGGCTTGAGCAATTGATCAATGAGTTCTTTGAAATTACAAGATTTAATCTCCAGACTATAGTTTTGAATAAAGAGAAAATCAACTTATCCTACATGCTCCGACAAATGGCAGATGAATTCTATCCAATGCTGGCGCCGCAGGGAAAGCAGGTAGCTGTCTCCGCTCAGGAAGGCCTTACCTTATTGGGAGATGCAGATAAACTGGCCCGGGTATTCAACAACATTCTTAAAAATGCGATAGCCTACAGCTTTGATGATAGCATGATTCATATTTCCGCCATACAGCAGGATGGAAATGTAGTAATTACCTTCACCAATCAGGGAACTCCGATCCCTCAGCAAAAGCTGGATACTATATTTGAAAAGTTCTATCGCCTTGACATTTCCAGATCCGGAAATACGGGCGGAGCCGGACTGGGACTTTCCATTGCAAGGGAAATCGTTGCAGCACATGAAGGCGCTATTTCAGTACAGAGCAATGAGGTCTGTACAAAATTTTCAGTTATTCTGCCGGCTGTCAGTGCATCATGTATTACTGATAAAAAGAAAATCTTAAGAAGTTCATAAGAAAAAGTTCCGATATCACTCCTTACGATGTGGTTGAATAAAGTTATCACAATATAAGGAGTTGTTTATTATGGTACGGAAAATGATAAGGAAAAAAACGAGGGTGCCAATGCTAGTGGCTTTACTGCTACTGCTTGGCATCATTGTTTTTGTTTTCAAGTCATTCACCAGTCTCCAAGGTCAGCTTTTACCTGAGGATGTCAGTAGAACTGGAGCTTCCCTGGTATCTGTAAAAAAGGCAGTATCCGGCTCTCATAATTTCATCCCCCCTGAAAGTCTGTACAGTTCTAACGCGATTCTGGTTTGTCTGACTGACCGGATTACCCTCATGCAAAAGAAAAGTGAAGAAAAAATTTATCCGGCTTCCTTGACAAAAATGATGACGGTGATTGTTGCGATAGAGAATATATCAGATATACAGGAAAGAATAGAGCTTTCTAACGACATGTTTCAGGGACTATATAACGCAAATGCAGCAACTGCGGGATTTCAGCCGGGTGAAGAGGTCAAGGCGATAGACCTGCTGTACGGAGCGCTGCTTCCGAGCGGAGCGGAGTGTTGTATCGGGCTTGCCAACGAAGTTGCAGGTTCGGAGGAAGCCTTTGTAGAGCTGATGAATAAAAAGGCGGGAGAGCTTGCACTGGCTGACACCAATTTTGTTAATACAACCGGACTTCACGATAAAAATCACTATACAACGGTGAAAGACATGGCAACTCTTCTCGGCTATGCTTTAGAAAATGAAACATTCCGAGAGATCTTTACAACTGAACGACATTCCACTTCAGCAACAAATAAGCATCCTGACGGGATAACCTTTTACAGTACGATGTATAAAAAGCTTGATGCTCGAGATATTTTAAACGGTAGAATTCTTGGCGGGAAAACTGGATATACCGGCGAAGCCGGTCTTTGCCTCGCAAGTCTTGCATTGAAGGATGGAAAGGAATATATTTTGATTACAGTCGGTGCCAAAGGAGATCACCAATCAGAGCAATATAATATTTCCGACGCTATGGCAGTATATAATAACCTCGGAAAAGAATCCTGAGTGGCAAGAGAGCGTCAATTTACAGCAAAGAATTCATCGTGTAAGGTTTCTCCTACGATGAACACGGGTAAAATAAAGTCACGGGTATCTGGCTGTATAGTACCGAGCCGCGATTATGGGGGGAATATCTATGAAACAAATAAATTGTGATATCAGTGGGCCTTCTGCTATTATGGTGATTTTTGGAGGGACCGGTGATCTGACTCATCGAAAGCTGATGCCGGCATTATATAATCTGGTACACGACAAATTAATGCCGCAATGCTTTGCGGTCGTTTCCGTCGGGCGCAGGGAGATGGATCGGGACCAGTACAGGAATGGAATCTACGAGTCGCTGCAAAAGTATTCGCGTAACATAATTAATGAAGAACACTGGTCAAGGCTAAGAGAGTTGATATATTATTATCAGCTAGATTTTACAAGCGAAAGCGGGTATGCCGGGCTGAAGGATTTTCTTGAGACGCTGAACAGCAAATCACATGCAAAAGGGAACTGTATCTTTTATCTGGCTGTCGCTCCGGAATTTTTCGAGACAATCGTACACGGTCTGCATATCAGCGGACTTGCTCAGAAAAACGGCGCATGGAACCGTTTGGTGATTGAAAAGCCCTTTGGAAAGGATCTGAAGACGGCAAGAGAACTAAACAGCAAGCTGCTTGAGGTTTTTAACGAAGATAATATATACAGGATTGATCATTACCTTGGAAAGGAAATGATCCAGAATATCATGGTGCTGCGATTTTGCAATTCCATCTTTTGGTCTTTGTGGAGCAATAAATATATAGATCATGTTCAAATATCGCTGACAGAGCAATACGGGGTCGGTACCAGAGGCGGATATTATGAGCATTCAGGCGCAGTCCGGGATATGGTCCAGAATCACATCATCCAGATCCTGTCACTGGTGGCTATGGAGCCGCCGGTGAGCCTGAAAACGGACGCCATCAGGACTGAAAAGCTTAAGGTCATTCAGGCAATAGAAGAATTCACCCCTGAAAGACTTAGGAAAAATGTGGTGTTTGGACAATATGGCAAGGGTACGATAGACGGACTGCCGGTTCCGGCCTACAGAGATGAGGATAGGGTGCCGGACAGTTCAAATACGGAGACATTTGTAGCATTGAAGCTGCACATCAACAACTTCAGATGGGCGGGGACACCGTTTTATATCAGGACAGGAAAACGGCTGGCAGACAGATCGGCTGAGATTGTCATACAGTTTAAATCCCTTCCGAACATCCTGTATTTTCAGGATAAAAACATACAGGAACCCAACCTGCTGGTTATTCGGATACAGCCAACGGTAGGAGTGTTTTTCCAGTTCAATACAAAGGATTTCAGTACGCATAATGGTATTGTTTCAACAAAAATGGACTCCAGCCATATCAGTCCTTCCCAGGGCAATACACCCGAGGCGTATGAACGGTTGATCTATGATATACTGAGGGGGGATTCCACACTGTTTTCAAGATGGGATGAGGTTGAGGCTTCATGGATGTTTGCAGACAGGATCATTGGATACAGAGAGAAAAAAAGGCCAGATTTCCCCAATTACGAAGCAGGGTCGATGGGGCCTGCAGAGGCCATCGAGCTGCTTGAGCGTGATGGCAGGCAATGGTGGAATATCTAGCAGTCAGATGTCGGAGACAGTAGCAAGCGGGGCTTCATATATGACGCAGTTTTTGCCCTTGTGCTTACCGTCGTAGAGTCTGCGGTCTGCCTCCAGAATAATATCCTGATAATAGGAGTAATCTTCACTTGGACATACCCCGATGGTAATTGTCAGATTGATTGTTTCATTGTTGTATAAAAAAATGGAGTCGGCTATTTCCTTATGAATCCTTTCTATACAGACCGAAGCCCCTTCAAGGGCGGATCTGTTGAAAAGAATGAGGATCTCATCACCGCCCCAGCGGGATATATAATCCGATTCACGGACATTTTCCTTGATAATCTGCACGACTTTTTTCAGGACTTTATCTCCGCAATCATGACCGTAGCGGTCATTTATTTGCTTAAAATCATCTATATCGGCGATCGCTGTTACAAATCCGACGTCGTTCTTTTTTCTGAAATCCAGCGCTGCCTCAAGTCGCGTCTTCATTGCCCTTCTGTTGAGCAGCTGCGTAAGCGAATCGTGGCTGGCAAGCTCTGAGAGCCTGTTATTCAGATGTTTCAGTCTTTCTTCATCACTTTTTATCTCCCTGAGGAAAATAAGCAGGACTAGGAATATCATGATGAATGCAATAACGAGATTGAACACATACAAGGCACTCAGGTAGCTTTGTTCGGGGAAAATCCTTATAGATGGAAAGCCTGCTGAAACGGGAAGAAATTTTAATCCGAGCAGGATAACAAAGGTAATGATATTCGTAGCATATGCGGTCACCTTGCCTATATGTGTGATTCTGACCAAATGATGGCTGGCAAAGGCCGTACATATAAAGAAAAATTCAAAACCATTATTCATTCCGGTGACTATAGTGGCAAAAAAAGCATGTATAACGATTTCAATGACTAGGTAATTAAGTACTTTTGTGCTCTTATTTTTAATAAAAAGAATGAACAGGGTCGCAAAAAAAACGACGCTGAATATGTTAAAAACAGACATAAAAATACTGCCGACAGCATAAAAAAAGAAGATATAGAATAAGTGAGCGAAAAGCATCCCGCTTAATATCAGATAGAATAGAAAAAATTCTCTTTTAAAACTGATTTTCTGATCTTTCATAGTTCTATCGACCTTCAATCAATTATTTAGCTTTTTAGTGACAGAGGAGGTTCTCATTTGAGAGTAAGTTTATTCTATAATATTATTTCTCGTTTTGCAATACAAACCTGACCATTATAGATAAAATTTCTCAAAATTTATCATAAAATGGGAGAGAATATAATCATTATTCTAGAGGCGGTAATTCCAGACAGACAACAGCTTTTTCCATCTGGTGTTCCTTAATCTCAGTGACCTTTATATGAAGACCGTATCCATCTATTTCAGGAGTACTGCCGTCCTCGGGGATATACCCCAGCATTCCGAACACAAAGCCTCCAAAGGTATCGTAATCATCCTCCGGCAACGAAATGCCCAACTGCCCGACTACCTCGCCCAACGGAGCGCTGCCGCGGATCTTCCAGGTCTGGGAGTCGACACGTTCAATAGATACAGGCTCCTCGGGAACAGTCATATCATCCTCAAGATCGCCGACTAACTCCTCAAGAAGATCATTCATGGTGACAATGCCATTCATCCCGCCAAATTCATCCAGTATAATGGCGAAATGCTGTCGGCTTTTCTTCATGTTTCGGAACAATATATCGGCGCGAACGGATTCCGGAACAAAATAAGCCGGCTTTACGGCAAGATTAAGTATGTTTTCACGGGTTTTATCCTTGATCCTGAAATACTCCTTTGAGCTCAAGATGCCAATGATATCATCGGTAGTTTCATCACAGACCGGATAGATATTGTGCCTGCTTTCAATGATTGTTTTTTCCCACTGTTCGACACTTTCATCCAGCCAAAGCAGGGACACCTCAGTCCTATGGGTCATGATCTCCCTTGCGGTTTTATCATCAAACTCAAAAACATTCTGAATCAATACCTTTTCTTGCATATCAATGGTGCCTTTTTCACTACCCTCATCCACCATCATTCTGATCTCTTCTTCCGTAACAGTTTCATCCGCCGCATGAGGATCGATCCCAAAAAGACGCAGGAGAGAGTTTGTGGATAAGGTAAGGAGCCATACGAGCGGTGCAAAAACCTTTGAGATGAAATATACAAGGCCGGATATGGAGAGAGCAAGCTTCTCGGCCTTTCTCATGGCAATTCTCTTGGGTACCAGTTCTCCCAATACCAGTGTAAAATATGACAGGATTAGTGTGATCACAATGACAGCGATAGTATCCAGGGTTTGTTCGGAAATTTTGACACCTGACCGTACCATCCAGCTAACCAGTCTCTCAGAAAAGTTGTCGGCGGCAAAGGCGCTTCCCAAAAATCCGGCAAAGGTGATTCCAACCTGTATGGTTGACAAAAAACGTGCCGGCTGGCTGGTCAGCTTCGCAAGCCTTACAGCGCTTTTATCCCCTGTGGCGGCAAGCCTGGCCAGCTTGGTATCGTTCATTGAGATCACTGCAATCTCGGCACACGCAAACACCGCATTGATCAGGATCAGGGCAAGCTGTAATAGCAACTGCCATAGTATGTGACCTTCAGACAAGGATATTACCTCCCCAAAATACTTGCTTTAAGCAATATAAAAAACGGCATATCAACAACATGGATAAGTCATCTATCCGTGAATAATGCCGTATCTTTTTTATGGTATTAATAATATAAGATCGTTCAGGTAAAGGGGAATCGTCCACTTAAGAAAACCACTCCTTTTTTACTTAGCTTTAAAATAACATATCGAATGATCTAAGTCAAGGACTACCCCATTTTTCTGGAAATGGCCGTTTATGGCCAGATATTTCCCGGATCTACGCCATATACCTGGATTTTATCCAGCTCAGGGCTGTTTGCAATGTCTTTCGGCGACACTACTATCCCTCCGTCACAATCAAGATCGATATTATGCCAGCGATATGTCAGCCACACAAGATGGGAACATTGTGTCCCGATAACTTCTTTCCGATCTGCGTACTTTGGAAAGAAAATTCCTGCCGAGATGCGGTACGGTATACCGGACAGGTATTCGACCGCCGTTTGCGCAATAGCGTCGGTCAACGCTTCCGGGACATTTTTCAGACGCAGGACAATGAAATTCGGGTAATTGGTCCATTTTCCGATATCCTGTACCATGGAATTTGTGCCTAACACTACAGATTCCAGCACTTTACCGTTTGCCGCATCAATAACGATCGCACAGTGACCCTGGCGCCAACCATAGGTGTGGGAGGCTTTGGTGATAATGATGTCGCCGTTGCGAAGCGGGGCCAGCTGTGTGCCATCGATGAGACGGCCTTCTTCGTCCGTTACAGATTCCTCTCTGGAAACAATGCTGTTTCTTTCGCAGACAAAGCGGATCTCTTTGAAAAAATTATCTTGAAAAAGTAGAATACGTTCCAAAGAGTCTGGATACCGATCACGTAATTCATCTATTGCTGCTCTTCCAAGTCCAGTCTGATAAAAAAGAGTTTCATAATCCGTATTTGAGAGCTCCTTCTTGGTCAAAACAGCGCTGATATCAGATTTTAGGTAATCCGGTGGTATGTGTGCTTCATTCTCTGTCAGGGCGGTGGCGACGACGAGTGTCATGGCAGCCGTAAGGAGCAGCAGGAGAATCCCGGAAGTTGTATGTAAAATGCTTTTTTTCCTATTGCCCATCAGAAAGCTCCCCCTTTCCAGGTTACTTTCCCTCGCTGTATTGTACTGCATTCCTGGCCGGTTTCATGCGGCCGGTTTTTGATAAGGCAGCCCTGAACAGCAATACGGCTTTTTTGCGGCAATACCTTATGACCAGAGCCGGATAACACAGCCTGGGCAGATTTACTACAATTTGAACATTCAGGCCGCTTTTTGCTGCATTGCAAAAATATTGCGATAGTATTTTTCCTATTTTGAATTGACTGATATATATCAGGGAATACCAGAAATTGATCATGGTGTTGCTGTTCTGCATACCCCAGTGTGTTCTGTAGCTTTCCTGAAGCGAAGCTGATATTCCGGACTCCAGGTTTTCCCAGCCGGATATACCTTTCCTTCTTGCGATTTTTATGATATCCGTACCGGGTAGAAAACTGAGTCCGTGCAACTGCAGTTCAAACGGCCGAGCCAGTTTTGCACACAGCTCATATGTCATCCGTATGTCTTCTTCTTTCTCAAAGGGGTGGCGGAGCATGAAATCATAACTGATCTGGGGCACCCTTTGACTGCTTAATATCCTGGCTGCATTCAGTATATCCTCCTGTGTCTCAGTGCGATGAAAAACTTCCTTGCGGATGGAGGGAGAACCGCTTTGTATCCCCATGACCACTTTGTAGAGCCCTGCGTCTACCAGCTTTGATATGATGTGTTCCTGCGTTTTCAATGGGTGTCCCCATATTTCAAAGGGCAGCCGGATTTTATTTTTATACTGACAGGCAAATTCGCCGATCCAATTGCTGTTGTCAGGGAAGATCTCATCCCAGAAATGGACGACCTTCAGATTCTTCATATGAATCAGTGCTTCTTCCAGCTCGCTGATAATGCTCGAAACGCTTCTGAAACGCACATGATTCCCGTTTTTCCCATACATCCGCCTCAAATTGACGGATGAGCAGTATGAACAGGTGAAGGGGCAGCCGCGTGAAGCAGTCAGTTCATAGCTGACTGACCTGAGCATGGGATCTTCATGAAGCAGACGCCCGCTTTCAATAAAATACTTGTTATTCTGGTAAAAGAGCGGATAGCCTAGTTCATCGAGTGTCATACAAAGCGGACGAAGATCATTGGTGACAACAGAATCGGCGGTATCTCTATACGCCAGATTTAGAATATTTTGATAAGGTGTTCCGTTCAGAATTGCATCCGCCAATTCCGCGATTGCTTCCTCACCTTCACCGCGTAATGCGAAATCCGCATGCTCCAGGCTTTTTTCAGGAAACAGCGAGGCGTATATGCCGCCCCATACTATTGGAATAGAGAAATTTTTACGTATGAGCTCATTAACTTTTATGACTGATTCAAAATATAGAGTAGACATGACGCTCAAGCCAATCATTGCAGGATCCAGAGTACGTATCAGATCCTTCAGAAGCAATAGTTCTTTTTCACTCACAGCTTCAGGACTGGTACTGTTAAAATTTTTTATAAACAATGTGTACACCTTAAACCCTGATCGTATGAGTGCTCTTTCCAGATATCTGACGCCCAGAGCCTTTGTGTTATAAAACCCTATCAGCAGTATTGATTTGTTTTCCATACTATTTTCCTTTATATGTGATTTTGTTTAGATTGCCCTAATATTTAAAAACCATGCGCACTCTTGACAAATAAGAGGATTCCTGATAACATTCTTAAAAAATACATAAAATGCATTGATAGGGATAACGCGATGTTATAAGTGCTTCAGAGAGCTGTTGGCCGGTGGAAAACAGCGCACGGGACAGATGTCGGACTCTCCCTTGAGCGGTCAGCTGAAAACCGGTGAAATATTACATTTCCTGGCGTATAGGTGTGAACGGGTTTTCCGTCGTTAACCGGAAGGGCATTTATTTTAAGTAGATGCCGTCAAGAGGGTATGTTTATACCAATTGGAGTGGTACCACGGAGGTCAAGGCTTTCGTCTCTGGCAGAATTGTCATAGACGAGGGCTTTTTTAGTTAACGGGGCAAGACGATCAAAGATCAATTATTTTGGAGGGTTATATGATGAAGATTGCTTTTTCGACACTGGGATGTCCGGATTTTGACTGGACCGATATTTATTCAATGGCAAAGGACATCGGCTTTGATGGTATTGAGATACGAGGGTTGGGAAAGGAAATTTTTGCCGTCCAGGCGCAGCCATTTTCGCAAGCTCAGCTGCCGCTGACAGTAAAAAAACTTTCGGAACTGCGTCTTGAGATTCCATGTCTTTCATCCGGCTGCTGTCTGAAGTTCGCTGATAAAAAAGAGGAGAATCATCAGGAAATCCTTCAATACATAGAGCTGGCTGCAAAACTCAAAACGCCTTATATCCGTATCCTTGCTGATCTGGAACCACACCCTTGCGGAGAGGTGGATGACGAAGTGGTGCTGGCTGCCTTAAGGCGGCTGATACCTGTGGCGGAGGCCGCTGGAGTGACGCTGCTGATAGAAACAAACGGCGTCTATGCCGACACCAGGCGTCTTTGCAGCCTGCTGAACCAAGCTGAAAGCGACGCCGTGGGGGCTCTCTGGGATCTCCACCATCCCTTCCGTTTTGCAGGAGAGTCTGCCGGCAAGACAGTGCAGAATCTCGGTGCATATATCAAGTATGTACATGTGAAGGATTCTGTAGTGGAGGATGGAAAGGTTGCCTACAGGATGATGGGCGAGGGAGATATGCCCATTGATGAATTCATGAATGCGCTGCGTTCTATTAATTATGACGGCTATATTTCGCTTGAATGGGTGAAACGCTGGGCTCCTGATTTGAGTGATGCAGGAATTGTATTTCCTCATTTCGCACACTTTATGAGCCGTTATTTGGAAAAAGGTGTTCAAAAAGGCCGCCTGTTCTACAATAATGCGAAAACAGGTCAGTTTGTCTGGGAGAAGGATACGCTGATTGATCTGACATTCCCCCAGGTTCTGGATCGTATTGTGGATGAATTCCCGGACCAGTATGCTTTCCGCTATACAGTATTGGATTACACCAGGACATATTCAGAATTTAGAGATGATGTGGATACATTTGCACGCTCATTGATCGCGATGGGCGTTAAACCGGGAGACCATGTGGCCATCTGGGCGACGAATGTGCCCGCCTGGTATATCACCTTCTGGGCAGCTACGAAGATTGGGGCGGTGCTGGTCACGGTCAATACCGCATATAAGATTTACGAAGCAGAATACCTGCTGCGGCAGTCTGATACACATACACTGGTCATGATAGACGGTTACAAGGATTCCGACTATGTGTCCATTATAAGGGAGCTCTGTCCGGAGCTTGAAACTGCTGAGGCGGGAAAACCGCTGCATATGAAACGCCTCCCTTTCCTGCGCAATATTGTTACGGTCGATTCCAGACAAAAGGGCTGTCTGACCTGGGATGAAGCCATTGCTATGGCCGAAAGGGTGCCTGTGGAGGAGGTTTATCGCCGTGCCATTTCCATGAACAAGCATGATGTCTGCAATATGCAGTATACTTCGGGTACTACAGGTTTTCCGAAGGGCGTAATGCTGACCCATTATAATGTAGTGAACAATGGCAAAAATATTGGTGACTGCATGGATCTTTCAACTGCCGACCGAATGATGATCCATGTGCCGATGTTCCACTGCTTTGGAATGGTGCTGGCGATGACAGCGTCTATGACCCATGGAGTTACCATGTCCCCAATGCCGTATTTTTCGCCAAAGCTTTCGCTGGAGTGTATCAATAAAGAAAAGATCACTGCATTCCATGGCGTACCGACCATGTTTATCGCCATGCTTGAACATGAGGATTTTGCAAAAACGGACTTCTCATACATGAGGACGGGTATCATGGCCGGCAGCCCCTGTCCGGTCAAGGTCATGCAGGATGTGGTGGACAAGATGAATATGACGCAGATCACGATCGTATTCGGTCAGACCGAATCCTCACCGGGCTGCACTCAGAGCCGCGTGGACGATTCCATTGCTTTGCGTGTCAATACTGTCGGACGTGCGCTGCCGGGCGTAGAGTGCAGGATTGTCGATCCCGAGACGAATATGGAGCTGCCTCCAAATACTGATGGAGAGTTTGTGGCAAGAGGCTACAATATTATGAAGGGTTACTATAAGATGCCTGAGGCCACCGCGGCTGCGATAGACGAAAACGGCTGGCTGCACACGGGCGACCTTGCAAGGTGCGATGAAAACGGGTATTACAAGATTACAGGGCGGATCAAGGATATGATCATCCGCGGCGGAGAAAACATCTACCCCAAGGAGATCGAAGATTTCATATACACCCATCCGAAGGTCAAGGACGTACAGGTTATCGGTGTGCCTGACAAGCAGTACGGCGAAGAGATTATGGCTTGTGTCATCCTTAAAGCCGGCGAAGAATTAACGGCCGATGAACTGAAGGATTACATACGTTCACATATGGCCAAGCACAAGACACCAAGGTACATTGAGTTCGTTCAGGACTTTCCAATGAACGCCGCGGGCAAGATCATGAAATATAAGATGCGCGAATGGGCGGTGGAAAAATTGTCGCTCCAGGCTGATAACAGCATTGAGACGGCATAGAAGATATAATATAGAGGGAACTAGAATATAAGGGGACGGTTCTTTTGAAGAAAAAGGATCGTCCCTTTTTGTTACCGGTGAGTTTTCTAAGACTTTTTGGGTAATATTATGGTATAATTAACAAAACCTTTTGTGATTTTTAATGAGAGGATAAGTTGGATGAAATTTTATTTTGAAGAAATCGATGCTGTGCTCAAGGCGCAGGAAACAACCGTAAACGGTATTGCTTCCTCAAAGGCTGAAGCTCTGATAAAAGAATACGGAAAAAACAAATTAGCGGAGGGAAAGAAGAAAACAACCTTCCAAAGGTTTCTGGAACAACTGAAGGATCCGATGGTCATTGTATTGATAGCAGCCGCTGTGATCTCCGGCGTTGCGGGAGAGTTTGCGGATATGGTTATCATCCTTATGGTTGTGGTGCTCAATTCCATTCTGGGAGTTGTACAGGAAGGAAAAGCGGAGAAGGCTATCGAGGCACTTCAGAAAATGGCATCACCCTATTCAAAGGTGCGAAGGGACGGGCATGCAGTACAGGTAAAATCAGAGGATATCGTACCCGGTGACATAGTTTTGCTGGAAGCCGGAGATGCAGTCCCGGCTGACATGAGACTGATAGCGGCATCCAGCCTGAAGATAGAGGAAGCATCACTGACCGGAGAATCTGTGCCGTCTGAAAAGCACAGCAAGGTGATTCCGCCGGCGGATCAGGATATTTCTCTGGGCGACCGCCACAATATGGCATATATGGGCACGAATGTGGTGTATGGCCGCGGAGAGGGCGTTGTCGTTCAGACAGGAATGGCAACAGAGATGGGCAAAATCGCCAATTACATTTCCAGTACTGAAGAGGAAAAAACTCCGCTGCAAAAGACTTTGGCAGGATTGAGCAGGATATTGAGCATTTGTGTGCTCGGAATCAGCGTGTTCATATTCATCTTCGGCGTACTGCAAAACGGCGGGTTTGCTGGCAGCAGCGTTCTTGAAATGTTCCTGCTGGCTATCAGCCTGGCTGTTGCCGCAATTCCGGAGGGCCTTGTGGCTGTCGTAACGGTTGTGCTGTCAATAGGCGTGACCAGAATGTCGAAGCGCAACTCCATTATTAGGAAACTTACTGCGGTTGAAACACTGGGATGCACACAGGTCATCTGCTCCGATAAGACAGGAACGCTGACGCAGAACAGAATGACGGTGGTCGATGCATTTGGAGACACCGAAAGGCTTGCCAAAGCTATGGCTCTTTGCAATGATGCGGAATTGACGGACGATAAGGGAAATATCATCGGAGAACCGACAGAAAGCGCACTGGTCCGTTATGCTTTTGATCTGGGACTGAAGAAGACGGAGCTTGAGGCAAATACTCCGCGTGTGACTGAGGCGCCCTTTGACTCCATGAGAAAGATGATGTCCACTATTCATCAGGAGGCTGATGGGAGGCTTGTTCAGTATACAAAAGGCGCGCCGGACGAGTTGCTGAAAAAGTGTAACCATATGTTGACGGAGCAGGGGATTGTCCCATTGACTCAGGAGCTCAGAGACCGGATTCTGGCTGAGAATAAAAAGATGGCCGGCAAAGCCCTGCGGGTGCTTGGCGCAGCCATGAAGGAAAGCGGAGGTCTTCCCGAAGATATTTCCCCGGAAAGTCTTGAGAAAGAAATGACGTTTATCGGACTGACCGGCATGATTGATCCGGTCCGCCCCGAAGTAAAGGCAGCCATTGAGGAATGCCGCGGTGCCGGAATCAAGCCCATCATGATCACAGGCGACCACCGGGATACCGCCATAGCCATAGCAAAGGAGCTTGGCATTATTACCGACGACAGCCAGGCCATCACGGGAGCGGAGCTTTCTCAGATGTCCGATGAGGAATTCGAGAAGAAAATCGGTCATTTTGCTGTTTATGCCCGTGTCCAGCCGGAGCATAAGGTTCGTATCGTCAATGCATGGAAAAAGCAGGGGAGGATTACTGCGATGACCGGTGACGGGGTGAATGATGCACCAGCTTTAAAATCCGCCGATATCGGTGTAGGTATGGGTATCACCGGCACAGACGTATCAAAAAATGTTTCGGATATGGTGCTGGCCGATGATAATTTTGCTTCCATTGTTTATGCGGTGGAGGAAGGCCGCCGGATCTATGACAACATCAGAAAAGCGATTCAGTTCCTGCTTTCGGCCAACCTGAGCGAGGTGGTCGCACTATTTGCGGCCACATTGATGAGTTTCAAGCTGTTTGCTCCTATCCACATTTTATGGATCAATCTGGTTACCGATACTTTTCCGGCGATTGCGCTCGGCATGGAAGATGCTGAGCCTGATATTATGAGGAAACCGCCCCGCAGTTCTGATGAGGGCGTTTTTTCCAACGGGATGGGCGTAAGTATTATCTATCAGGGAATTATTGTGGCGGCGCTTACACTGGCCTCGTACTTCATCGGGAAAAGCCGGTCTCAAATCACCGGTATGACCATGGCGTTTCTGACGCTGTCCCTTTGTGAGATATTTCATTCCATTAATATGCGTTCCAGAAACAAGTCGATTTTCAAGTTGAGAACACATAATAAGTACCTGACAGGAGCGATGATATTATCGTTTATATTGACGCTTGGCGTGATTTATATACCGGGCGTTAACACGCTGTTTGATCTTGAGGCTCTTTCGGCCGGTAATCTGGTGGCCGGCGTTGGCCTTGCATTCATGATCATTCCGGTAGTGGAACTGGTGAAGCTTGCGCAAAAGATTGCTATGAGGCGGTCGTAGCAGGGATTGCGGTTACAAGCCGTACTGTTGGCTAATGAACAGACCGTATGGAGCAAAGAAAAATTGACAGAACAGAGGAGACTACTATGAATTGGTTGAAGAAATTTATGTACGGAAGATATGGATCGGATCAGCTTTCATTGGCGCTGCTTATCTTTTCGATATTGCTGACGTTCATCGCACGGTTTGTCCGTTTGCCGCTGTTGTCAATTATCGCCTATATACCGCTGGGGATTTGTATTTTCAGAATGCTATCCAAAAATATCAATAAACGGAGCATGGAAAATTACAAGTTTTCGATGCTGATCAGCCCGGTGTACGCATGGTTTATGAAAACCCGCAGGCGTTTTGCTGAATCAAAGACCAGGAAGTTCTTGAAATGCCCGCAGTGCAAGGCTGAATTACGGCTTCCGAAGGGGAAGGGAACGATCATTGTCACCTGCCCCAAATGCAGGAATGAGTTTAAGACAAAGACGTGAAGCAGATATGAGAAAATTGGAATGGTGACACTAACGTGGATGTGATTCTGAATCAATGGGATTTTTGCAGCCTTTCAGCAATTCATCCTTAATATTGTTAACAAGCCTTTCCACATCTTTGTGTAGAACTGTATTTTCAAAAAAACCTGCCCCCATGGTCATTGTGCCGTTGTAAGTACCGGCAACCAGCAGTATTCCGGGTGCACTGACAACAGGAGGAATAATAAAATAATCAATAACACTTACATCACCGAATTTAATTAATTGCTTTGACAGAACACCCAGATTGGATAAAGCCGGCACACATCTATCCCCATAGAAAGCAGGAGCATTCGGCATATTTTTTCCAACCTTTGATGTAGCTTGATAATAGGCAAGGGTATCTTTAAAGCTGATCTTTTCCAACCGTTCCAAACCGATAGCACTTTGCATACCGGGATAGCCCTTTTTCATTTCATTTGTCATAAAAGTAACCCTGGATAATGTATCACCGAAAGCTTCATTTTCCACCATTGAGAGCCAAATATTCGATGAGCCTGACAAATTCCTTATGGCTTCGGCCTTTTTATCAGGGAGATATCTACGTAAATCAACGGTAACATTGATACCCATAGGAACACCGTACACCGGCTGCCCCATTTCAAGCATAGCTCTGCAGTATGCGGTAATAATCAAATCATTAATTGTGGCATCCTTGGATTTTGCATAGCTGCTGATCTTATCCAGTTGATCCGGTGACAGTCTGCAGGTTACAATCCGGGTAGTATTGGAAGTGCCCTTCATCCAGGGGAATGCCCATGTAGGTATTGTGATATCCGACCCTGGAATCCATAAAGCATCGGGATCCGTTATCCCCAGACTTTTTAATAACGTGTCCTGGTCGCTTCTTCCTCGTTTTGATGGTACTGGTATGAATTCATCTTCGGAAAGATCAATTTTGGAATATATATCTGAGAGAAGCTGGGTATACTCTTTAATCCCGGTTCCATCACAACAGGCATGGTTGGCTTTTATCCCCAGAATATCGTAGGAATCTGATCGGATCAGTTTTACTTTCACCTTTGTATCTTTATCCATGTCCAAAGGACTTTCCAAAAACGTCTGAACAGCAGCATCAACATCATCGACCTCCTCAAGAGAACAGAACTTCACTTTATCGATGTTCTCCATACGTTTCCAATAGGGCGGATTTCCTTCGACAAACCTGCAGCCTAAAACAGGCTCTGCATCAAGAGTCAGTCTTACTGCTTTTGTCAGCTTGTCAAGATCCAATCTCCCCTCGAGTTTCAGGATGGCCTGAGAATGGAAATTCCCCGAACCGTAGCGGGCAACATAATTATATATATCATGCCCGTTTGCCGGTAAGACATCCGGGCTATCCGGTATCTTGCCAATTCCGGGTTTGGCGGTATCGAGGTAATGCATAAACATCTCGCTGAACACTTTATAGTAGACCAGCATGTTCTGGGGCATATTTTCGAAAAATTTATTATAAAAGTCCAAATTGAGTTTGGAAATCATTTCAAAAGGATTGCCGTTACCATTGGTTTTTTTAAAAAAATCCTTATAGAAATTTTTTATTATTGTATCGTCAAATTTTATTTTTATTTTCATTTTATCTACTCCAATTAGATCATATTCAAGAAAATTTGCTTCGCTCATGACCTTTCTTGTTCGCTAGGGATCCCTATGGTTCCCTTCGACGGATGCAAGCATCCTGAGCACCCTCCTTAAATCGGGAAAGGGGAATCCCCTTTCCAAACCCCAGAATAGGAATTTCATAAATTCCTATTCTTCAAGCCTATGCTTCAAGATGTCCCAACTGTTTATCGATCATCTTCATTAACCACTTTTCTTCTCCAGGTATCCTGTCTTTAAGTTTGGCCGCTGCCACTGGAAGTAACCATACGACAATATCCTCAAATTTCATTTTTGAGATTCTCATATACTCATTTAGGTAAGCCCAGCATGTCATTGCTTTTGGAAATTTTGACATAAGTCCCATAAAATCAGGAGTTCCAGGAAGCACTGCCGGTGAACTCATTATCAGAAATGTTCTGGCAACATCCCCTGCAGGATCTCCCCTGTAACCGCTGCTCCAATCTATAGCCACAAGTTTATTGTTGGATTTGATGATATTACTTAAATACAAATCTCCATGACAAATATTGTCTCTCTCCGGCAATCTGTTGATATAATCCAGGATTTTATCCATCCTGTCACCAAGTATTTCAGAGGAAAGTTTAATTGTCCGTGCGAACCTTTCCTTATGAGAAGGCAGCCCTTCTGCAGTATGTTTATGAATATTGTATTGAAATCCTGCCATTTGATATACAAAGCTGCTAAACATCCAGGGTTGTTTTAAAGTCATGCCTGTTAATGATTTGCCAAATACCCTTTCAAATATGATCCCTTTGCGCCCGTCAATTTCAACTGTCTCAAATACAGCAGGTGAAGAAACGCCTGCTTCATGGACCTTTCGTCCAATATCAGCCTCATACTTTGCCCATTCTTCACTACAGTTACGCCAAAAAAGCTTTAATACTTTATCTTGGCCCCACTTATATACTTCAGCTGTCATACCATTACCCAACAGCTCTCCCTTTTCCATATAGCTCTCCCTTTCTGCTCCATGAATATCAAGCGAACCTAAACAATTACCGGCCTAAACGGTATCCTCAGACTCGGAAAACCGCTTAAGCTGCCAATAAACATCGGGAGCTTCCTTTTCTATATTAACCGGCTTAACCTTCCGGTTCGTCCATACATGGACCGTATTGCCTGTTGCAAGCAGCTTCCCTTTGACCTTGTCGAGCACTTCATATTCAAACACAGTCTCAACACAGGATATCGATGCTAATTTTGTTATGACCCGTATCTCGTCGCCATATTTCGCAGGACGTTTAAATTTGCATTCAATTTTTGAAAGGGGAAGAAAGAAGCCTTGAAAAGCAAGCTTCGATTTTGAAATTCCTGCCTTTTTTAAATAATCTCGTCTACTCTTTTCAAACCACAGCACATAATTCGAATGATGTACGATGCCCATCCGATCTATTTCAGTATATATAACAGGAAAATCAGTTTCAGTTGTCATACCATCTATTCCTCGCTTTTGCCAGGTTTGCTCATTTTTGCGAACTTATCCATATGCTTTTTGTATTCTTCAAAATAATGAATATAATCTTTAGGAGTCCTTTTAAAAAAAGCATTGAAGAAATCCTGATTGGATTTTGAAAACATCGTACCAAAAGGATTTTCCATACTGTGTTTTAACAAATACTTTTCATAAGGAACTTTAATTTTAATGTCACCAAATTGAATTTCCATACCTATTACACTCCCTGTCATTCTATTTGATGGATGCAATGCTTCTAATAATGCACTTGTAGACATAAATTATATTAACAGCAGCATTATCGCTTGTAATACTATACTATGGCTCTGTAGACCCAAGTGTTACATCAATATATTTATGTTAACTTTTTGTGTCACTTGCATTTATTGCTTCATAATATGGTATCGCAGGCATAATATTGCGGTAAAAGTACAGCAAAAATTTATATTGTAAGGAGCAATCAGTTATGAACTTTAAATTTTATAACAAGTCGTTTTCTAAATACACAAATATAAATAAACCAGTTTTGGAGGATGCTTCGGATATTATGCCAGCTTTCGCGCATGATTATGGTAATTATGTTGCCCGGTATGGAATGGGAAATTTCCAGATCCAGTTAGTCATGAAGCTGGATGGCAGAATAGACTTCGATAAGCTCTTCGGCGCAGTAAGATTATCTGTCGATGAAGAACCGGTTTTGGGATGCAGGTTTATAGAACATGCCCCCCCGTATTGGAAACGTCTGGAGGACATTGATCATATAACGTTCTGTTCAATGGAGGAGACTGATAACATTGAAGAAGCAGTTCACAGGTTTTTGGAAAGTCCTTTGGATATGGATCTCGACCCCATGGTTAAAGTAAAGCTGATACGTTCGGAACAATATGATACTTTATGTATAAAACTCAACCATACATGCTGCGATGGAGCCGGTGCAAAGGAATATATCCACCTTCTGTCCCGCATTTATTCCAGTATGGGTTGCGAAAA
The DNA here is from genome assembly GCA_023435745.1 of Bacillota bacterium. Classification (GTDB taxonomy): domain Bacteria; phylum Bacillota; class Clostridia; order Acetivibrionales; family DTU013; genus JAEYRF01. Next base: position 288,226 of record JAEZMD010000018.1, read on the forward strand.
TAATCCATATGTACCAGAACCAAGTATACGTGACAATAAGGACCATATTAAAGCACTTAATAATCTTGGAATAAAACACCCGGAGTTGGACAATTCCATGGTAGAATCCCCTAGGACTGTGTGGCCATTCAGATGGAAGTTTGCAGGGCAGAAAGATATTACTCCCTTTGTGGTCTGCAAGCTCCCCAATGGACAGTTGGATGTATTGTCGAAATACGGAAAGGAGCGGGGCGCTACAATTAATGATCTCATTCTTACGGCATTCTATAGAGCAATGTTTAAAATATCTAAGCCTCCATACCGTGTTCCAATGGATATTGGTCTGACAGTGGATTTGCGCAGGTACCTTCCCGATAACAAGGCATCGGCGATACGAAATTTTTCAGGAGGGATTGTATTAAGAGTCGCAAGATTAAAGGATGAATCCTTTGAAGGAACGCTGTCGAGAGTCGTATCCCTCATGAATCGCAAAAAAAGCAAAAATCCCGGTTATCAATGCGCTACAGGAGCAGAACGTGCGGAGATGATGAGTTTTCACCAATTTCTAGCTTTCTCTAAATTTATTTCAAAGGCTTCTGACGCAATTTTAAAAAAGTGTTATTATTGCTCTCCGGGATTATCCAATTTAGGCCTCATTTCGAAGACTTTAATAAAATTCGGTGATCATGAAGTAACTGAGGCGTACATTATTCCGCCGGTAATACGTATGCCCGGAATTATGCTCGTAGCTTCAAGCTATAACGGGATATTGACATTTGCATCCGGATACTACAAAGGTTCAGTCAGCAAGGGGAATTTTGAAAAGCTTCTTAATATGATAAAAAGTGAATTGATAGAAGGCTGTAGATGATACACATGATGTATCATTTTATATGAAAACGGGAATGAGAAAATTGGAACGGTGACGCTAACATGGATGTAATTCTGAAAAATTAAGGAAGCCGAAGAGCTCATGCGCTTGCCGCGCACATCAATTTATTGGAACTTGACAAATATCTCCATATGCCATATAATAAAGCAATCAATTTGCGCTGCACTTTAACTACAGTACAAACTGAGCAGGCGATGAACCGGGAACGGTTCGTGGGGCTGGGCCGGAAACGGCAGCAGATTGGAAAAACCAAATCTGTGGGACAGTAATTTGTCTCACGGATTTTTTATTTGAATTGAGGTGCGGGAATGACAGGTTTTCTGATTAGAATGTTTATAAAGGATCGAGATAATATTGAAAATGCGCGGGTGCGTGAAAATTATGGGAAACTGGCCGGAATTGTTGGGATCGCAACAAATCTCATTCTATTCCTGATTAAAATAATTGCAGGAACACTTTCCGGCAGCATTTCCATTACTGCGGACGCTGTGAACAACCTGTCAGACTCAGGATCCTCTGTTGTTACGCTGATCGGCTTCAAAATATCAGGTAAGCCCGCGGATGCAGATCATCCGTACGGGCATGCCCGTATGGAATACATATCCGGACTAATTGTATCCTTTATTATTCTGGTTTTAGGCTTTGAACTGGCTAAGACTTCCGCCGAAAAAATTATTCACCCGCAGCCGCCTCAGTTCTCATGGCTGGTCGTAGTCATCCTGCTTGTATCAGTTCTGATGAAGCTGTGGCAGTGCCTTTTCTATAGAAAAATTGGCAGGAGAATTGATTCTTCGGCGCTGGCTGCGACCTCCCTTGACAGCCGCAATGATATACTGGCGACCTCTTCAGTTCTGGCAGCTATTGTGATCACAAGCCTGACAGGCTTTAATCTGGACGGTTATATGGGTGTTGTGGTCGCACTTTTCATCATGATATCGGGCATCAAGCTTATCATGGATACAGCCAGTCCCTTATTGGGCAATGCTCCTTCAAAAGAGCTGGTCCGTAAAATATATCAAAAGATACAGAGCTATGAGGGTATTGTGGGCCTGCATGATCTTAGCATTCACAACTATGGAGCGGGTAAATGCTTTGCCTCTGTTCACTGCGAGGTTTCTGCAGGTAAGGATATTATGGTCAGTCACGATATTATTGACAATATCGAGCGGGATTTTTTAAAAGACATGGATATTCATATGGTCATACATCTGGATCCGGTCGTCATCAATAATGAACAGACCAACGAGCTGAAGGCTGCCGTGAAAAACCTGATTCGTCAGATTTCTCCCCAAATTGGGATGCATGATTTCCGTGTTGTCTGGGGTATCAGCCATTCCAACCTTATTTTTGATATTGTTGTGCCATTTGAGTTCAAATGGAGTGATGATGAATTGATTGCACTGATCACAGAAAAAATACAGCAAATAGACCCATCATATCGTGCGGTGATCATTGTTGACCATAATTATGTTCCTGATTTCACGGAAGAATAATGAAGTGCAAAATGGTATTTTTCTTCAAATGCCGAATCCATAAAAATGATTTGGTGCTTTTTATTATGCATTTCTTTACGTTGCTGAAACAATATGCTCACTAATTGCGTCATATAATGTAAATTAAATAATAATGTGGTAAAATAGTATATAGATGTACAACAAATGGTGAGGTAGGTAAATACAGTGGACAAAAGTCGGTATTTCTTTGCCGGCATGTAAAATGTGACTTAAGCGTACATGTGAGTTCGGATGTTAAATTCCATATATGTAGGGCAGGTTTTATATGAAAATTAGCAAGAGCATAATAATTGGGGTTTCTATATTAATCCTTCTGATCGTATGCGGATTATCTTACTATTTTATTTCAGGTCATCAAACTGATCTTTCTGAAATAGCTGAAAATGTAGAATTTTCTGTAAATGAAGGTAGCCAAGGCGGATATATTTTGATAATTGCAAATAATAGTTTGAGTGATTTATCTTCCTGCAGCATAGAAGTTTTTAATAAAAACAGATTTGAAGAAGATAGTAAAAGTATATTTATCAAAAATAATTTTAGCATAAATAAGAAAAGTAATTCCGAAATCAAAATCAATGTTGATTTCCGGAAAGATCAATATTTGTGTTTTCAAGGCTATAGAGGGCTAAGTTTGAAAAGAAACAAAATAACAATAGAAAGTGAAGTATCAGTATTGAATACGTCCTTAGAAAAATAACGAACCTAAATTGAAGTATATTCCTGCCGCAGCTTTACACTATTGGGTAAAGTATAAATCGTTTATTGACAGTGTTGATCGTAGTGTGTTATTGTCTGCTATGTAATTTATTTTGTGACATGATAGGGAAAACTGATAAATGTTTTTAGAAACGGCAGGGCGTTAAAATGAACAAAGCTGAGCTTTTAGGCAGATGGACAAGGGAAAAGTCCGAAGAGCTGTACGGAATTAAAAACTGGGGCGCCGGTTATTTTAAAATCTCCGACAAGGGGGAAGTGCTGGTAAACCCATATAAAGATAATGAAACGGCTGCGATCAGCCTGATGGATATCATATCCGGGGTCAGGGAACGCGGGCTTGATATGCCTGTGCTTTTGCGCTTCGAGAATTTACTGGATTCGCAGATTTCCTACCTGAATAATTCTTTCGGAAAAGCAATGAAGGAATTGAACTATAAGGGTGAATACCGGGGCGTTTACCCGATCAAGGTGAATCAGCAGCAGCAGGTGGTTGAAGAGGTAACCAAATTCGGACAGCGCTACCACCATGGGCTTGAGGTTGGCAGCAAAGCAGAACTGATCGCTGCGCTTTCTGTTATGAAGGATAAGGAAGCATGCCTGATCTGCAACGGATATAAAGATGCTGAGTTTGTGGACCTGGGGCTGTATGCTGTGAAAATGGGCTTTCAATGCTTTTTTGTTATCGAAATCCCGGATGAACTGGACACAATACTGGAACGCTCAAAAGCCCTTGGTGTGCAGCCCAATATCGGTATCCGGATAAAGCTTTCAGCAAAGGCTGGCGGACACTGGACCGAATCCGGCGGAGATCGCAGTATATTCGGGTTGAATGTATCGCAGCTGATTACAATGGTTGATAACTTAAAAGAACGAAAGATGCTGGATTCTTTAAAGCTGCTTCATTATCATCTGGGGTCGCAGATTCCAAACATCCGCGATATCCGTTCAGCGGTTCTGGAGGCAGCGCGGGTTTATTCGGAGCTTGTGAAGGAAGGGGCGCCGATGGGGTATCTGGATCTTGGCGGAGGACTGGCAGTCGACTATGACGGTTCCAATACGAATTATGTCAATAGCCGCAATTATTCAGTGGAAGAGTACTGCACGGATATTGTGGAAGCGGTCATGACAACGCTGGACTCAGCGGAGATTCCTCATCCTGTGATTGTTACGGAATCGGGGCGAACGACGGTTGCGTATTATTCAGTGCTGCTGTTCAATGTCCTTAATGTTGAAAAGTTCGAAGAATATGATATGCCTAAGTCACTTGATGAAAATGCGCCGGAACAAATCAGGAATCTGTATGATGTGAATAAGAATCTTTCATTGAAGAATATACAGGAGTGCTATAATGATGCGCTGTACTACAGGGATGAGATCCGGGACATGTTCAAGCACGGCAAGATCAGCCTGAGGGAGCGTTCCTTGTCTGAGAAGGTTTTTTGGAATACAATCAGTCAGATCGCAAAGGAAAAGAAAAAGCTCAAGCACAGCCCTCCGGAATTGGAGGACATCGAGAGCGCTATTGCGGATATATATTATTGCAACTTCTCTGTCTTTCAGTCGATTCCGGACAGTTGGGCTATTGATCAGCTGTTCCCGATCATGCCCCTGCACAGGCTGTTGGAGCTGCCAAGCCGCAATGCCGTCATTGCGGATATTACCTGTGACTGCGACGGAAAAATTGACCGCTTTATTGACCTTCATGATGTACGCACAACACTTCCGCTGCATGAAATGAAAAATGGGGACGACTATTTCCTTGGAGTGTTTTTGGTGGGCGCTTATCAGGAGACGCTTGGAGATCTGCACAATCTGTTCGGAGACACGAATGTAGTCAGTGTGAGGATAAATCCCGTCGGTCATTATGACCTTGTGAAGGAGATTCACGGGGACAGTGTGGCCGATGTGCTTTCCTATGTCGAGTTTGACCCAAAGGACATGCTGGTGCGTCTGCGTGAGACGGCCGAACAGGCAATACACGAAGGGCATATCACTGCCGGAGAGCGGCCGGAGATCATGCGGGCCTATGAAGACGGAATGCGCGGATACACCTATTATGAGCGATAAAAATTGAAACATTGAACATTTTGTGCCGGTATTGATACATTTCAATGCCGGTCTTTTTTAGTGTCGAGATTTTATTAAAAATTTTGCATCTTTTTTATTTTTTAACTCAAATAATTATTGATTATGTACACAGAATATTACGGGAGGTGTTTATAAATGAAAAATTCATTAAGAGCAGCTTTATGTATTTTGAGCAGCGTTTGTCTTGCCGCAGCTGTACTTGTGGGTTGTGCGCAAACCGGGCAGGAAAGGGCGCAGGGTTATACACAGCAGAATATGCTGACCCAGGGATATGGTACAAATAATCTGGTAGGCGCCAGGAATTATACGGGCAATAGAAATACTGCCGGAAATAATCTGGGAACCAATCTGTGGGGAAACACCGGAACCAACAACAGAACCGGCTATACCGGAACCGGAAACTATAGTACCGGAACCGGCAACTACACCGGAACCGGCAACTACACCGGAATCGGCAACAACACCGGAACCGGCAACTACACCGGAACCAACAACGCCATTACCGGCACACAGTTCTCAGTTGCCGACCGGCAAAAGGCAAGTACAATCAAAAGGCAGCTTTTGAAAATGAACGGGGTAAATGAAGCTGAAGTACTCGTAATGGGCAATGATTGTCTTGTCGGAGTGAGGACTGCAGGCAATGCCAACGCAGGTCAAATTAAGAGTGCTATCACCAAAAGAGTCAAGCAGATTGATAGCAAAATAAAAAATGTTACCGTGGACGATACTTCCGATATCATGAGCAGGATGCGAAGGCTTGGTATGGGAACAAGGACAAATACCGGCAACGGTATGAACGGAGTCGGGATAAACGGTACCAGGACTAACGGTACAGGGATGAACGGTACCAATGCAAATGGCAATAATATGATGAATAGTATTGCTGATGAGTTCAACAGGCTTATGCGAAGAGCTAATAACATGACACGATAGTATTCGAATAAGTAATATTTATTTTACCGCAGGTGACGAACCTGCATTTTTTTTGCAGCCGTTATTGAAGAACCATGTAATATATGGTATTATTGCAATTCAGGATCTTCCTAAGCTAAGGAGAAATAACGTATGGATATAGTTGAGTTGATACTTATTGCAGCAGGTCTTTCAATGGATGCTTTTGCGGTAGCTATATGCAAGGGCTTATCTGTACAGAACCTGAGGCTCAGGCATGCTGTCATTACAGGCCTGTTTTTTGGCGGGTTTCAGGCATTTATGCCACTCATAGGATATTTTCTGGGGTCTCAGTTTAAAGACTATATTACGGCAATAGACCATTGGATCGCTTTTGGTCTTCTATTGGTCATTGGTGTCAATATGATCAGAGAATCCAGAAATGAACACTGTGAAAATTTTTGCAATACATTTGACATTAAAAACATGACAGTATTATCAGTAGCCACCAGCATTGATGCGCTGGCCATCGGTGTAACCTTTGCTTTTTTGCAGGTGGAGATGCTGCCTGCTGTCTCCCTTATCGGCGTCATCACATTTCTGTTTTCTGCGGCGGGAGTTAAGATCGGACATGTTTTTGGTATGAAATTAAAGTCAAAGGCTGAGTTTGCAGGCGGCGTAATTCTCATTGGCATTGGATTGAAGACCCTGATAGAGCATCTGAGAGGGTGAAGGCTGGGAAGTACCCTGCCTGGGATTAATCCTGTCGGGCACTTCCCATAAATTTATGTCATTTGTTAATAATCTGCGCATATACCAATGTTTGGTTCAGTAACTGGTATGCGACCTCTCCGAAGGTAACCGGTCCTGCGAACGGCGGTGTCACTTTTCCATCAAGCTTTCCATAAAGGTAATTAAGAATACAGTTGCAGGAGAAGATTGGCTTAACATCCTCAAATCCCTGTAAATGTTCCTTGAAGCTCGCTGCATAATTGCTGACGGAGCGTGCAAAACGATATTCCTTTCCAGCAAATACAGGAGCATAGAAATCTACCGTCTTGTCTTCTTCAGAAATGGATTTAATGGACACATTCACCAATACGCTATTGTAATCAGCGACCAACGGCAGTTGGGTATCAATTTTATTTTCCGATATATAATCTGATAGCACTACTTCTTTCCCGTTGACGAGACATTTCGTTACTGATAAAGAGTCTTGAGCAAATTCGATTTTTGTATCATTCTCATCAATGTCAAAAATATTAACTATGCCGAGAGAAGCCATCTTATCCTCAGGCAGGCAAATATGTAATGCAACTGCTTTATCACCATATGATACACCTGTAACGCCTTCATAAACTTTAGCGCTTGAAGAGGTTGAAAGATCAAAACCAGAAATCCAGCCAACTGTAGGATTCATAAACAAATCATCTGAATTAGGGGCTTCTTTGGCGTAAAATATAGCAACATCACTTGCAAAAGGCATAATTAAGAAAGTTATACCGTTAGGATATGCATCCTTTGTTATATCAAATATATTACTCCTGTCATACACTGTAGTTTTAAAGTCAACTGCACATGCGAATTCATTAATGAATAATCTATCCTTGCTGGTGATACCACCCTGCTCAGAAATAAAATAGGGGGTAGTTCCTGCAATCCACTTGCCTTTTGGCAGTTGGTCCAGCAAAGACTCATCGGCTGCAATATGTAGAAGTCTACCTTCCCGGATTAGTTTTATTGCCTCATCAAGATTAACAAACATACACTTTGCCTCCTATAAATTTTTCAGAGTTTCAAATTCACTTTTCATGATTGAAGGATATTTTTCAAAAAACGCTTTCATTTCCTGCAGACAGCTGTTAAGTTCTGCCGACGACTGATTTGCCAAATACTTTCTTTGTAATCTGGAGATTAATAGATTAAGACCCAGGTTAGTTGACTCATACTTTGCTTGCTTTTTGATTAATTTCTCAAGCTTCAAATCCAGCTCCATAATTTTTTCCTCTCATCTTTCTGCTTAATGAGTACATAGGGCAGTATTTCTTTACTTCTTAAAGATAATAATATAACAAATAATGACGTTAGACAATAATAAAATGGTAACTGATACAATGTACAAATGGTTGTTGTTTGGAAGGAGGGTTTCGGACAGGATTTCAGCAGAGCGTTTTTGGGAAAAATTTAAGAAAACTATGTTTTGTTCTAAAGAGAGGATGTATACAATGAGCGAATACAAATATACAAACAAACTAATTCAAGAAAAATCCCCCTACCTGCTACAACATGCTCACAATCCAGTTGACTGGTATCCCTGGGGTCCGGAAGCTTTTTCAAGAGCAGTTAGCGAAGATAAGCCGATTTTTCTATCCATAGGCTACTCCACCTGTCACTGGTGCCATGTGATGGAGAGGGAAAGCTTCGAGGACGTTGAAGTTGCTCAATTATTGAACAAAAGCTTTATTGCTGTAAAAGTAGACAGGGAGGAGCGTCCTGATATAGACAGCATCTACATGTCGGTATGTCAGGCGTTGACCGGCCATGGCGGATGGCCGATGACCATAATCATGACCCCGGATCACAAGCCCTTTTACGCAGGTACTTACTTCCCCAAAAATGACCGGATGGGGATACCCGGATTGATGACTGTTCTGAAAAAATCATCTGAAGCATGGCGTGAAAACCGCAATCAGGTTTTAGATATAAGCAGCAATATAATCTCTGCGATCTCAGAAGATGAGACAACATCGGTCGAAGAGTTGTCAAACAATCCGGAAGGGAATCGGAACTATACAGCATTAGTCGAGTCTGCCTTTGAAATGTATAAGCGCTCCTTCGACAGCATTCATGGCGGTTTCGGACACGCGCCGAAGTTTCCTTCGCCGCACATTTGCTTCTTCCTTTTAAGATATTGGAAGATGACAGGCAATGAAGCAGCTTTGAAAATGGTAGAAAAGACTTTGGATTCCATGCGCAGGGGCGGGATTTTTGACCACATCGGTTACGGCTTTTGCAGGTATTCAACAGACAGATCATGGCTGGTGCCGCATTTTGAGAAAATGCTATATGATAATGCGTTGCTTGCAATGGCATACCTTGAAACTTACCAGGCCACAGGCAACGGATCTTATGCAAGAACGGCCGAGGAGGTATTCACCTACATTCTGCGTGATATGACATCGCCCGAAGGCGGTTTCTATTCGGCAGAGGACGCAGATTCGCAGGACGAAACAGGCCAAAAGGAGGAGGGGCTGTTTTACACCTGGACACCGGATGAGATCAGGCAGGTGCTCGGCAGCGGAAAAGAAGCGGAACGGTTCATGGTCATTTTTAACATTACTGAAAGAGGTAATTTCGAGAGCCGCTGTATTCCTAATACAATAAAGGGCAATATCCCGGGAGACGACCTTGAGTTCGTTGAAAATTGCCGGCAAAGGCTATTTGAGCACCGAGAAAAGAGAATCCATCCATTCAAGGACGACAAAATTCTTACATCATGGAATGGTCTTATGATCGCAGCATTGTCAATGGGCGGCAGAATACTTGGAAACCAACAGTACACACAAGCGGCTGAAAAAGCGTTTTTGTTTATCAAAGATCGGCTTTTCGATGAAAAAGGCCGGTTACTGGCGGTATACCGTGATGGGGCTTCTCCGGTGAAAGCTTATGCCGACGATTATAATTTTCTAATATGGGGATTGCTGGAGTTGTACGAAACAACATACAAGCCAGATTATCTGCAGGAGGCAGTAAGTCTGAACAATGAAATGCTCAAGCTTTTCTGGGATCACGAAAAAGGCGGCGTATATCTCTACGGAAACGACAGTGAACAGTTGATCACAAGGCCGAAGGAAGGCTATGATGGGGCAATTCCGTCTGCAAACTCGGCAGCCGCCAGTAATTTTATCAGGCTGGCAAGGCTAACCGGTGCTCATGAACTTGAAAAGAAGGCGATACAGATCATAAATTTCTTCTCGTCAGGCATCAAAAACTATGCCGCCGGTTTCAGCCATATGCTCAGCGCTGTGATGACGCTGGAAGCAGGCGGCCATGAGGTGATTGTCTCGGGTGATATAGATGCCGGAGCGGATAAACTGATCAATGTACTTCGTCAGGGATTCAGACCATTCACCGTAACCATGCATTACAATGAAAAAGCGACAAACCTTGGAGAACTAGCTCCGTTTATTGATAATTATAGCATGGTAGATGGAAAAGCTGCGGCATATGTTTGCAAAAACTACACCTGTCAGCGTCCGGTGACGGAAGCTGCTGCCCTGAGTGAGCTGTTGAATTAGGTAGTAGTCATCTTGATTTTCAAACCCTCCACTTATACACCAGGGTTGCCCGCGTGTAGTAGAATAATTCCACGTGTTGGGCATTTTGCGATGTATCAAGTCGTAGAAGCCTTTATTTAGAATATGTGGAGGGTATGATGGATCAATATATTGAAATTCAAGGCGCGAGAGAGAACAATCTAAAAAACCTTTCTCTGAAAATCCCCAAAAACAAGCTTGTAGTGCTGACCGGGATTTCTGGCTCGGGCAAATCTACGCTGGCCTTCGATACCTTGCAGAAGGAATGTCAACGGCAGTATATGGCATCGCTGGGCATGGTGACGGATTTTTTGAGCAAGCCAAAGGTGGACTATATTAAAGGACTGTCGCCATCTATCAGTGTGGATCAGAATTTGACAAACAGAAATCCCCGATCAACGGTCGGGACTGTTACAGAGGTCTTTACTTATCTGAGGCTGTTATATGCAAAGCTTGGAGAAAGACCCTGTCCCAAATGCGGAACAAAAATATATCCCTCGTTTGAGAGCGGCAATGCGGAAATAGGTGATCTCTGGGAGAGTGAGGATGAGCCTCAGGCAGTTCCGGAGCAAGAGGAGAACACGACGGGCAGCGGACAGGTTATATGCCCTGAATGCGGTATTTCTTTACCCGAGCTGATAATGGCTGATTTCTCCTTCAACAAACCAAACGGCGCCTGCCCAACCTGCACAGGCCTTGGTGTTGTAAGCAAGCCCAATCTTTCGGCAATGCTTGATAAGAATAAAAGCATCAGCGGCGGCGCGGTCCTGAGCTGGGACAATGCTCTTGTCACCTTCTATGCCAATGCTCTGACCACTGCCGGTCAGTATTACGGATTTGAATTCAATACGGAGGTACCGGTACACGATTTTGACCAGGTCAGCATGGATCTTCTCCTTTATGGTGTAAACAGCGAAGAATTCAAAAAGCATTTTCCCGATAAAGAGCCTCCGAGCAATGCGTATAAGGGAAAATTTGAGGGGATCCTTACGACAATGCTAAGAAAGTATTCCGACCATGAGATTGATGATAATGCGCGGGAGAAGCTGGAGAAGTATTTTATCAAACGAACCTGCCCGGATTGCGACGGGGCCAGACTGAAGAAAGAGAGCAGGATGGTCACGATCGCGGACATGACAATCACAGAGCTTTCACAAAGATCACTGGATGAACTGGATATTTGGGTTAAAAGACTCCCCGAGTACTCATCCCGCTCCGGACTGATTATTCTGCAGCCGGTACTCGACGACCTTGCCGGCAGAATCAAGCGGCTTTTGGATGTGGGACTTGGCTACCTCTCCATGGAAAGACCGGCTACCTCTCTCTCGGGCGGAGAAGCTCAGAGGCTGAGACTTGCTTCACTTCTGGGGTCGGGACTGACCGGCGTACTGTATGTGCTGGATGAGCCGACTACCGGTCTGCACCCCCGTGATACTGACAGATTGATCCGCGTGCTCGGGCAGCTTCGGGATCTGGGCAATACGGTGCTGGTCATCGAGCATGATGTCGAAATGATGAAGGCTGCCGACTGCATTATTGATATTGGTCCGGGCGCAGGCAGGGAAGGCGGATGTCTGGTTGCAGAAGGCTCTCCTGCGGAGGTTGCGGCCTGTGAGCATTCATTGACCGGCAGATATCTCTCGGGGAAGGAAAGCGTTGCTATCCCTGAGATGCGAAAAAGATCTGCAGGGAAGTCGCTAACGATTGAAGGCGCATCCGAGCACAATCTAAAAAATCTTAAGCTCGAAATACCGCTCGGAATGTTGGTTTCACTCACCGGTGTCTCAGGCTCAGGTAAATCCACCCTGCTTTTCGATATACTGGGTAAGGCTGCAGGTCAGCGTTATTATGGTGCGGGGGAGCTGCCGGGCAAACATGACAGGATTCAGGGCTGGGAGAATATCGACAAGGTAATCACCATCGATCAGACTCCGATCGGCAGGATACCGAGATCAAATGCAGCCACATATATGGATACGTTTACTGCTATTAGGAATATCTATGCCGAATTGCCCGAGGCAAAACGAAGTAAGCTGAAGCCCAGGGATTTTTCCTTCAACGTACCGGGAGGAAGGTGTGAAAAATGTCAGGGCGCCGGTGTTCTTTCGATCAAGATGCATTTCCTGCCTGAGGTACAGGTGGTCTGCCCCGCATGTAAAGGAGCCAGATTCAACCGCGAGGTGATCAATGTCAAGTATAACGGCTGCAGTATTGCGGAGGTATTGAACATGTCCATTCAGGAAGCGTCGGAGCTGTTCAAACTCGTCAGGCCCGCGGCGGACAGGCTGGAGCTTCTCAATGAGGTGGGACTTGGCTATCTTAAGCTGGGGCAGCCTGCGACTACATTGTCCGGCGGAGAGGCACAGAGGATCAAGCTCTCAAAAGAGCTTTCCAGGAAGGGCAAGGGCCATACGCTGTACCTGCTGGATGAGCCGACAGTCGGGCTGCACCCTCACGATGTCAAGAAGCTGATATCTGTATTGCAGCGGTTGGTAGATGCCGGAAATACGGTTATTGTGATCGAACACAATCTGGATGTGATAAAGACATCGGACTGGGTTATTGACTTCGGACCGGAGGGCGGTGCAAACGGCGGGGAGATTATGGCCAGCGGAACTCCGGAGCAGGTAGCTTGTGTCACAGGGTCGTACACAGGGGCATATTTGCGGAAGCTTGCCGGTGTCGGTAATGTTTGCTAGAATAAAAATGGCCGTTTATTATTGGGGGAAATTCCATGAAGTATCTTAAAACGTCCGACATAGCAAAAGAGGTGGGTATCCACCCGAATACCGTGCGTTTATATGAAGAGTGGGGTCTGCTGGAGAAAATACCCAGGAGCCCTGCAGGATACAGGCTCTACACTCAGACGCACCTGGAGCAGGTGAAGCTGGTGCGTCTTGCCTTAAAGTGCACTTTTTTTGGCAGAGAGATCAAACACATGGCGTATCATACCATAAAAGCTTCAGCGGCCGGCAGTTTCAAGGAATCGCTTGAAGCCGCCATCAGCCTTAGAAACCTGATTGACATTGAATTACGGCAGGCGGAGGCCGCCGAACAGTATCTGGAGCAATGGGCTGCAAATATAATTCATGGTGAAAATATGGCTCAGGATCCTGCCAGTGAATTGAACGACTCAAAGGCGCAAGTAAATATCGATATTTCAAGTCCCAAAGCACCTTGTGGCACGATTGGCATGGCTGAAGCCGCAAAGCTCCTCAATGTTACTACCGATATGCTCAGAAACTGGGAGAGAAATAATCTTATTAAAATTCCCCGCAATCCTTCTAACGGCTATAGGATGTATGGCCCCGATGAGCTAAACAGGCTCAGGGTGATCCGTGTACTCAGACGTTCAAATTTCAGTAACATGTCTATACTGAGAGTCATGCTTCAGCTTGATTCGGGTTCTTCTGAGGGCTTGCGAGAAGCACTGGATTCGCCGGAACTAGATGAAGAGAGGGGATATCTTTGCTTTACCGATAATCTGCTGTCAACACTGCATATGGCACTGGACGCGGTGAATGCGATCATACGAAACCTTGAAACAAAGGTAAAAAATTATCAGGACCAAAATAAAAATTAATACAAAGCCTCCATTTATACACCAACCCTGCCCTCCTGTGCTATTCTGTTCTGGCTTAGGATTAGAATACATAAAGGAGGGTGTTTTTTTGAGAGATTTCATTTCGGTCGAGTTACTGAAAAAGGTTTATCGCGTATCCGAACGGGAACCAGGTTTATTTTCTGCTGTTAAAAGCCTGATTAAGCCTTCGTATAACGAAGTCACGGCCGTTGACGGCGTCAGTTTTACGCTGTCCCAGGGTGAGATGGTAGGATTTATCGGCCCTAACGGCGCGGGTAAGACAACGACACTAAAGATGCTTTCAGGATTGCTGCATCCAACCTCAGGCAGCATCAGCGCTGCCGGTTATGTACCCTTTGAACGGAAGACGGAATATCTGAGGAAAATTGGTTTTCTCATGGGGAACAAGAGCCAGTTGACCTGGGACAACACAATCGGGGATTCATTTTATATTCTGAAGGAAATCTACGGCGTCTCCGATCAGGACTATAAAAAAAGGTTAACTGAGATTACAGAGCTTTTGGACCTTGAAGGGCTTCTAAAGAAGCTTGCCAGGACACTTTCGCTGGGTGAGCGCGCAAGGTGTGAGCTGGCTGCCGTTCTGATCCACAATCCCATGATTCTTTATCTGGATGAGCCGACTCTTGGACTGGATGTATCCATGCAACTGAAATTGAGGAGCTTCATCCGGGAATATAATAAAAAATATGGGACAACGGTCATTCTTACCAGCCACTATATGTCCGACATCCTGTCGCTTTGCCCGAGAGTCATTCTGATCAACAACGGAAGGCTTTCTTATGATGGGGAGTTGCCGGGACTTGCTGAACTGGTAGCACCGTTCAGGCTATTGAAATTCAGACTGCCGGCGGATGAAGGACAACATGATGATTTGCTTACCGGGATGGATAGAATAATGGCCGAGTATCACGCTGAGTTGATAGAGACAGAGGATCAGAACAGAACGCTGCGTGTCAGGAAGGAGCATATTCTGCCGTTGACATCATACTTGATTCAAAACGCTGTTAACGACCTTACCATTGAGGATCCACCTCTGGAAGCTGTCATCGATCAGGTATATAGGAATGGTTTCGGAGCAGAAGCACAGTATGAGGATAATAAGGTTCTGGGTGTTTTGAATTCATCAGAAAGGGGGAGCTTATGAATTTACGCGGAGGAATAGCTTTGATTAGGAAATCTCTGTTCAGCTATATGGCGTCCAGAGGCTTTTTCTGGACACTGGCAGTCAGTTGGATGATGGGCCCGCTAATCTTTCTCTTTGTATGGGTCGCTGCGGCCGGAGAGGGAAATGTGGGGGGGCTTTATAAATCGGATTTCATATTCTATTACCTGTGTCTAATACTGGTCAACCAACTGACGTACCCCACAAGCCACTGGATAATTGGTGAGAATATACAGATTGGAACGCTGTCGACCTGGCTTATGAGACCTCTTCCTGTGATTTATGAGGCAGTGGCGTCAGATATTGCACTCAAGATCGTATGTATGCCGCTTGTTATCCTACTGACTGGAATACTTGCCTTTTCAATGGGTTTTGGAGCAAGTCTTTCCTTTCTTCAGGTAATACTATTTATCCCTGTGCTGCTAATGTCCTGCTTTCTCAGATTTTTTACAGCATACGCTATAGCGCTACTCGCCTTCTGGACACAAAAAATCAGTGCTTTACTATCTGTCAATGATGTGCTTGTTTTCCTGCTGGCAGGGCAGGTAGCGCCCACAACTCTTCTGCCGGGGCTTCTGGGAGCTGCATCTGTATTTTTGCCCTTCAGATATATGCTGGGCTTTCCTGTGGAGCTTCTAGCCGGGATGCTGAGCAAATCTGAAATAGTAACGGGTATGATAATACAAGCTGCGTGGCTGATTGTGGCGGTAGTTTTACAGAAAGTGATCTTCCGCAGAGGGATCAGACGCTTTGCGGCGATAGGAGGCTGAGTATGAGATACTTGCATTTGATTCGTGTGTTTATAATAGGTTCGATACAGGCAGAAACTGCTTACCGGTTCAACTTCGCCACCAACCTGCTCAATACTGTATTGAATCTAGCTGGGAGCATCGGCGGCCTTGCCGTGGTTTTTTCCAAAAATGAGTCGCTCAATGGGTGGGGTATTCGGGAAGTGACAGCGCTTTTAGGTGTTTACCTGTTGATCCTCGGGCTGAAGGATATTGTGATTGGACCGGGGCTGGAATCTTTAAGCGGTCTGTCCGGAGAACTGTGGACAGGATTGTTTGATTATACTCTTTTAAAGCCACTTCCCATACAGTTTTATATCAGCTTCAGAAAATGGTCTTTGTGGTCTGTGATAAATATCATTATTGCGGCAGTGATCATTGCGATTTCAAGGTTCGGCGACTTCGGGACACAGGCGGCATCAGCGCTGACAACAGGTTCATTTCCGCTGTTCCTGCTTACACTTCTGATTTCACTGGTACTGACATATTCGATACTGCTGATCCTTGCCTCAGCAGCCTTCTGGTATCTTGGAACACCGTTGATGTGGATATTTGACGGCTTGATCCAGACCGGGCGTTTTCCTGTCGGTATTTATCCTGGCTTTTTCAGAATTTTGCTGACATGGGTGATTCCGGTGGGATTTATTATTACTGTACCGGCACAAGTGTTTCTGGGTGAGGCAAATACTGCATTAGTGCTTGGTGGTGGTGCTTTGGCTGTGTTCCTGTTTTTACTTGCGTCTGTATTATTTAAATTGAGTGTCAGAAAATATGCCAGTGCATCAAGCTGATGAGGTAGAGCTATTGTACAATAGCTCATAATAATACTTACGTCTGAACAATAACCATGAAGCTTCCGTTTATGGGTGGATGTTGTGGGTTGTGTTGACAAATCAGGCGGCATATTGCATAGTATTTATGTTGATAACAGTGATGTGAAAGTGGAAGCGCAGGAGGATCACAATGGCAATTGAAAAGGTGAGAGAATACTTCAGTCAATGGGGAATTGAGAACAGGATACTTGAGTTTGACGAGTCCAGCGCAACTGTTGAATTGGCGGCTCAGGCGCTTCACTGCGAGCCGAAGAGAATAGCGAAGACGCTGTCGCTTATGCTGGGGGAACAATGTATTTTGATAGTTGCGGCAGGAGATGCCAAGATTGATAATACAAAATATAAATGTCAGTTTGGTGCAAAAGCGAAAATGTGCAGTGCTGATGAAGCGCTTGCATTGATCGGACATGCTGTTGGGGGCATATGCCCTTTTGGAATTAACGATGGCATTGTTACTTATCTTGATGTGTCTTTGAAAAGATTTGACACAGTTTTCCCTGCATGCGGCAGCAGCAATAGCGCTATAGAACTCACAATAGAAGAGCTTGAAAAGCACTCCAATGCAGACTCCTGGGTTGATGTCTGCAAGCTTTTTTAGTTATGTTAAACGTCTCAATCGCTTATTAATGATAGCAAGCAGCCACTTATCATCTCCAGGCGCTTTATCCTTGAGCTTGGCAGCCGCTATAGGAAGTATCCACTCATCAATTTTATCAAATCTGATATTTGCCAATTTCATATATTCGGCTAAATAAATCCATGAGGCAAACCTTTTAATAAAACGAGATATCCCTATTATAATTTTGGGAGCGCCTGGCTGTGTCAATGGTGAATTCATCATCAGAAAAGTCCTGGCAACATCTCCTAAGGGATTTCCTTCATATGCGTTGTTCCAGTCAACGGCCACCAGTCCCTTATCTGAAATGATAACATTATTGAAGTGGAGATCACCATGGCATATACTTGCACCGACAGGCAAGCGATCCAAATACTCCAGTATACTCTTTTTCTTTTCACCGAGCCTTCGGGAGGATTTTTCAATGAGAAAGGAGAGCCTGTCATTCTGGGCAGGCAACTCGTCTGATGAGCACTGGTGGATCTTGTAATGTAATCTTGCTAACCGCTGTGCATTATAGAAAGTTTTCCGGGGTTCCATCCTGATATGATCTGACATTGAACTGCCGAATATTCGCTGGAACTGGATACCATAGCTCCCATCCACATCAACAATGTCATACACGGCCGGCGCCGGTGCTGCCGCAATATGAACTGCTCTTCCGATCTGTGCCTCATACATGACTCTGTCGATTCTATATTTTTTTGAAAAAAGCTTTAACACTTTGTTATTTTCCCACTCATATACATCAGCTGTTCTTCCTTTGCTGATTAATGGTCCGATCCCCATAAAACCACCCATTTCCATCAGTAATGTGTTTACAAAATGTATTGCCTATATAATAATATGGAACCCCGAAAGAAGTTGTTCTTTATCATTTCACACATTTTTGCTGGAAGGCATATTGTAATTATGTAAAGTATACGACTGTTTAGAAGGAGAGTTAGCCATGACAATTCAAGAAAAACTTAATATTCTTCAGGATCTATTGGACATTGACCAGGATATCCTGAGCGAGGAGACTGTATTGGATCAGCTCAGCGAGTGGGATTCAATAGCTGCAATAACAATAATAGCTATGTTTGACAGCCACTTTGGGAAAGAAGTTTCGCCGGAGGAAGTCAAAGGATTTAAAACAGTAAAGGACATTACTGACAAAATGGATTGAGGTGAAGTTCGTTGGCAACAGGAATATTGAGAAATGTGGAAATCAAGGGTATAGCTTGTGCCGTGCCTGATCACATTGTTCGCAACGAAGAATACAATGAAGTTTTCGGAGAAGAAACGGTACGTAAATTTATTAATATGACAGGTGTCAAAACAAGGCATATTGCACTTGATGAGCAATGCACCTCAGATCTGTGCTGCGCTGCAACGACCAAGCTGCTGGAAAAGCTGAACTGGGAGCCGTCTTCCATTGATGCGCTGATCCTCATAACTCAAACTCCGGATTATGCGGTGCCGGCAACTGCCTGTGTCCTGCAGCATCGACTGGGACTTAGTGAGGATTGTATTGCTTTTGATGTCAATCTGGGGTGTTCGGCGTATGTTTACGGCATATGGCTTGCAGCATCAATGATTTCGACTCAGAATCTGAACAGAGTGCTTCTTTTGGTCGGCGACACCAGCAACTTCGGGATCAATCAGAATGACAGCGCTACAGCCATGATATTCGGTGATGGAGGAACTGCAACGGCACTGGAAAGATCAGAGGGTAAAAATATAAAATACTTCTTGAAAACCAAGGGCAGCGGCTTTAAATGTATTATGGTTCCTGCCGGACACGCAAGGAGCAGGAGCAGGACAAATGCTGCAGCATCGGAGTATGAACTGGCAATGAACGGATCATCAGTCTTTTCCTTCACCATAACAGATGTTCCACGGACGCTCAAAAGCTTCATGTCCCAGTATAATATTGACATGAGCGGTATAGATATGTTCGTATTCCATCAGGCTAACCTCTTTATACTTAAGCATCTGGCCAAAAAGTTGGATCTACCGCTGGAAAAAATGCCGGTATCGATCGACAGATTCGGGAATACAAGCGGGGAGTCCATACCGCTGACACTGGTTGACGCTTTGGGCGGTGAAGAATCAAGTGAACCGATAAAGTTATTGCTGTGTGGCTTTGGTGTAGGGCTATCCTGGGGAGGTATATATCTGGAAATGGACAGATCGGTCTGTGTTCCTATGATATACACCAATGACTTCTATAGCGGAGGATAGGAAGCTATGATCAATCCAATGAACCTGAGCGGAAAAAGTATTGTAGTAACCGGCGCTTCCTCTGGTATTGGAAAGGGCATTGCCATTATTCTAAGTAAATTAGGTGCGGATGTGATCATGGTTGCCAGGAACAGTGATCGGCTGAGGGAGACATACGACGAACTGGAACCCGGACGCCATTGCTATTATGGGACGGACCTGAACGATCTGGGTGCGATCGAGGGACTGATAGACAATATATGCCGTGACGGCCTGAAGCTGAATGGATTGGTGCATTCAGCCGGAATTTCCCTTACAATGCCCCTGCAGTACTTAAAATCGAGTGACTTAAGCAGTATCATGTCAGTCAACTTTTTATCATTTGTAGAACTTGTTAAGCAATTTTCCAGGAGGAAGAATAATGACAATGGAGGCAGTGTGGTAGCCATATCTTCCATATCAAGCAGGGTTGGGGCCAGGGGTCTGACAGCTTACAGCGCAAGCAAGGGGGCGTTGGAAAGCGCTATAAGATCGATGGCTCTTGATCTTTCGGCAAAGAAAATTAGAATCAATTCTGTTGCTCCCGGAATGATACAAACTCAGATGTATGAAGGATTGAGGGAGATTGTTAATAATAAGGATTTTGAAGCTGAGTTGAAAAAAAGGCAGGTTTTAGGGCTTGGAAAACCTGAAGACGTTGCTTATGCCGCAGCCTTTTTATTAAGCGATGCTTCCAGATTCATCACAGGGACGTCTATGATTGTGGACGGTGGATATCTGGCGCATTAGAAATCAAAACCGGCTGATTTTAGTACCGTATATCATTTTGTGTAGTTGTCAAAATACCCTTGGATATATACGATTGGGGTGCCTTTGTCGCCGCTTCCGGATGTGAGGTCGCAAAGGGAACCAATCAGGTCAGTCAGCCTTCTTGGCGTAGTACCCTGGGACTCCATGGTTCCGACCAGATCAGTGCCCTTGTTCTTGATATACTCTGAAATCGCCTTCTTTTGGGCTTCTCCTGTCAAGCCGGCAAAGTTGTTGTCTGCGAGATATTTTAATTTGACTTCGTTGGGAGTTCCCTCAAGGCCTGATGTATAGCCGGGTGAAACTACCGGATCAGCCAGCTCCCATATCTGTCCGACAGGATCCTTGAAGGCGCCGTCGCCGTAGACCATGACTTCGATCTTTTTCCCTGTGGATTGGAAAAGGGTAGATTGTAACTGATTCGCAAGCTGAGTGCAGTCGCGCGGGAAGAGCTTGACGGATTCCTCTGTCGCCTTGTTGGAGCCGAGAAGGCCATAGGTCTCATTGAATCCGCTTCCGTTAATACCTGAGGTCAGAATATCATCCAGGCCAAATACCTTCTGAGCCCCCTCGGAAAGTAATATTTTCTTTGTTCTCTTTCTTGTATGGATGTCGCAGGTCAGTACGCTTTTTGTGTAGCTGAGGATGCTTCTGGGATTGTTGGAGAAAAGCATCTCGCATTCAACGCCGTATTCTTCAACCAGCGATTTGTAGTAATCGATATAATCAATGCCGGTGAAGGTATGCCTGACAGCGCCGAAGTAATCGCGGAACTGCTTGAGGGTCAGCACATCCGTCCATGGATTGACACCCATATCGTCCAGCAGATCAATACCAATAAGCTGATTGCCTACCTCGTCGGCGGGATAGCTCAGCATGAGGACAATTTTTTTAGCGCCCTTGGCGATACCGCGCAGGCAGACCGCAAAACGATTGCGGCTCAGGATTGGAAAAATGACGCCAATTGTGTCGTTTCCGTATTTTGCACTGACATCTTCTGCAATATCATCAATATGGGCATAATTGCCCTGGGCGCGAGCGACAACGGATTCGGTGATCGCGACGATATCCCGGTCACAAATGGAAAAGCCTTCGATTTCAGATGCTTTGAGCACAGTATCTGCAGCTATCTTCGCGATATCGTCGCCTTTATTTATAATGGGAGACCGAAGGCCTCTTACAACTGTCCCGACAATTCTCTCCATACGCCACTCCTTATATCATCTTACTTTTCACCACTTGTATTATAACTACAATAGTAGTATAAGTAAATATCTCTCATCCAAAGAAATACAGAATCATTTCCGTATCAATTGTGAGATGATCCCACGAGGTTTTCCCAATCCCGGTCGAACCACCCGGACCAGACGTCGGTACCGGGATGTTGAGTCAAAACCATGACATCGGGACAAAAGGCTGGGTATGATGCCGTTTCTGTAATTTGGGCGTTGCGCATTCTGAAGGGAAAGAACCTGAACCATTGTACCACTTCAGACTGTGAACCGAGAAAATCACGGGGAATGTCAAAGCAGGCAACGATTCGTTCAGGTGCAAGCGGATTAGGCCTTGTGACACATAACCCGCTTCTGTCGTAAATGACGCCGTTTACTGAGATTTTTTCTTTGGAGTAATATGGCCTGAAGACTTCGGTAATCCTTGCTGTTATTGCGTTTTCAGAGGAATTTCCGATAAGGATCAGGTTATTAGCATCAATTTCAGCCTCTGTCAGTTCTGTATCAGCCTTGACACAAAAGGAGCCTGTCTTCACACCGATAGGGACAGACGTTGTCCAGGACCAGTCTGCAAGCTGTCTTGCGCCTGCTTCCAGAGCATCTTTTCGCTGTGAGTCCATTGTACCGTATACGATGATAAGCGGCTTCATGAATAGTCCTGCAACCCCGTCTCCATCATGTGAAGCAAGTCCGGTGCGACGGGTGCTTCCGTTAATCTTCCAGATACCTTCTGAAATGAGATGAAAGCTGATATTTCCCGAGGAGGGATCAATTTCATGAGGCTGGTTGTCTATGGTAATCTTTGCAGGCTTCGAAAGATCGATGCCTGCAAGTGCAAGGTCTATATCAAAGGCCCGGACCCGGTCCGTTGTAATCGTGAGTTCTGAATTACCCATGCGCTGCGCTTCTATCGTGCCCGGTTCGGGAAGGGCGCGCGGGAAACTACCTGAAACATTAAGCTCCGCTTTTTTTAAAGGATAATCCAAATTGCCCGAGGTATCAAGTTCTGTAACGCTTATCCAGTATTTCTGTCCGTACCGCACGGTTGGTATCCGGGCCTTGATATGCTCCGGCGAGGGATTGCGGACGAAGGATCTGAAAAATTCAAACAGCTTGCGGGGATCGGTGGTTCGGGACCATTCTGTCCATGCTGAATGACTGCCGCCCCGTATCTCGGTATAGGTAACAGGACTGCCTGCTTTTTCAAGCTTTGCGGCCGCTGATTTTTCCATGTATATCGGAACGGTGGTGTCGTTATCTCCATGAACAATAAAGGTTCCGAGGTTACCGAGGTTGTCAAGCAGTTCATCTCCTGTCCATCCGCAGAACGGGGCAATGGCAGCGAAACGTTCGGGATAAAGCTGCCCTACTTTCCATGTTCCAAGGCCTCCCA
The DNA here is from genome assembly GCA_023435745.1 of Bacillota bacterium. Taxonomy (GTDB): domain Bacteria; phylum Bacillota; class Clostridia; order Acetivibrionales; family DTU013; genus JAEYRF01. The sequence continues at coordinate 311,263 of JAEZMD010000018.1, forward strand.
TCGAGGTCCCTGTAAGGTATACTTTGTCAGGATCAATTGGGTAGGCGGCCATTACCATGTCCATTACATCAAGAACGTCCTGTTCCGCGAGTGATTCATAATAGACATCGCCCCTACCGTATGCAGAAACAACTAACAGATCCTCCGGAGCAAGCTTTGCCAGATGAAGGGCTCCGTCATAATCATTTCCGCTGTATCCGTGCAGACATACAACCAGTCCATACTGCTTTTCCGGGTCATAGCTTTGTGGAATATAGAGGCTATAGGGCTGAAGGCTATTATCGATCTGTGAACGGTAAGCCCATTGCCTGTATCCTGTAAGTGTACGGTATCCATCTTCGCCTGAATTTGCAGCATCCAGAATATCCCTAATAAATTTTACCGCATCTACTTTTAGTTCGTCTGAGATGAGTGACGAATGCAGCTTTCCTTCGAGGCGGTCTGCAAGAAAGGTCAGGCTTTCCGCTATATCGGGAGTATCTCGCAAACCTGAAGCAGATGGATATGGAGATCCAGATCCAGTCGCAAGTGCATATGAAGATGCAAATTCGCGGGCTTCCAGTGCTACGGATGCAAAAATAGCTTCCGGATCCCCGACCAGGCACCTGGCATTAACGATATCCATCGCTTCAATCGTTTCATCGGATGAGGGAGAGGAAGCTGTTATTGTAAAGATTCCGGCCGCTCCTGCGGGAAGCGTGAATTCGGTTCTTTCATCCGTTCGGCCTGTGGCTTCGGCGATGATATTATTGTCCTGATCCAGAAGCTTAAAGAGTACAGGTACTTTGTCACCGGTCTGCGGGGAAAGGCTTGCCGTAAAGGAAATCGCCTGGCCGGGTTCGGCAAAACGGGAATCAAGTGTTAGGGATAATGATGCAGGACCGACGGAAGCAATATAATCTTTCTGCTGTTTTTCATCATAAAGCATTAGTGATGCGGCCCATTCACCGGATCCCTGGCATACCTTTGCAAGTATCCGGTTTTTTCCCTCTCTGAGGTGGACGCGCCTGACTGCGTCGTGTTGTGATATGGAACGATGAGCGTGATCGTCAATAATAAGCTCGCCGTTCAGCCACAGTCTCAGTCCATCGTCAGAGCCTGCATGCAGAAACCATTCGCCACCCGTGGAATTGAATTCCGTAAAGATGTAGGCAAGGGACCATTCGGTATTGTTAAACAGCTTTCCAAGGTCCAGATAGCCGTTTGTGTGAGACGCTTGAATCCCTGCCTTATCCGCAGGCGCTTCTGAGTCCGGCGAGCTTAGGCTAGCTTCGCCACCGAATTCGTCAAGAAAGTCATATTTGAACCCCTGACATGAGCCGTCCTGTGATGAGGAATTGGGATATTCCCCAAGGACAATCCACTCTGCGTCATCCAGTCCCATAGATGAATTTGTTGTAGCCGTACAGGAACTAAATAAAAAGAGAAACGTTATCATAATGATGAAAATCAATACAGGTAATTTAAAATACATACTGCACCCCGCCACATTAATCATTAAAAATTACTATAATAAGGGTATCACGCCATGAATTACCTGTCAATGTGATTATTTCTGCTGCTGAAGGGCATTCACTTTTTCCAGAGTCGGAGGATGCAAAGGTAACGGGAAAACACTACATGCGCAGGCGGCAGTTGCAGCGCCAAAGCTTACTGTTTCGTCGTCGTTCATATTCTGCAGTAAGGCGTATACACAACCGGCCTTGAAGCTGTCACCGGCGCCCAGGGTGCTCACCACATCGACGGTATAGGGCTTGAAATGCTTTACCTGCTGTCCTTTTCTACCATACATGATATCCCTTGCGCCAAGGGTGAAGATTACCAACCCCTCCGTATTGGCGATATACTTTTCAAACAGGGAGCTGCTGTCAGCGTCTTTGTAGTTTGAAGATGTGAACTCATTGGAAATCACATTGATGGCTGAGTATTGATGGAGCTCGCTGTCATAAGGGCAGTCGATGGTAACATAGGGTATGTTATTGGCCTTGCATATCCGTGCAACCTTAAGGGTCCGGTCTTCAAACCACGGGTCGATGCCTGCTACTTTAGAAGCTGTGATATCGGCTTCCAGAGGTTCATTCCACCGCTTCAGGCCGTCTGAATAATACTGGGCAAAGGTGCCGAAGGGGGTGCGGGTGTTTTTGTCGATCAGAACATAGTCCTCGAGACCTTCATAATCGGCTTCAAAAAATAACCGGGAGGTATCAACTGATTTATCCTGATAAAATTTGACGATTTGCGGGTAGGTGTTCGTTCCCATATAGGTGCCGTCCATAATGACGCTGCAGCCGTAGCTTGCCAGCACGGTGGCGCAGGTTCCGGTTTCTCCGCCGGGGAGGCGGTATTTTTGTATGATTTCCCCGTAAGTGTCCGGCGCCGGATATGCATCCCTTAAAAGAAAGCTGTTGGTTATCAGAATCATCCCGTACAAATACGCGTCATTTTTCTTCATATTCACGCTCCTGTATTTTCTTCACGCGACTTTGCCTTCCGCGTAAGCATTTAAAGCTTTTACAATCGGGGTGGTTTCAGTACAAAAAAATAGACCCCAGCGAACCTTTCTTAGGCATTCTCTGGAATTTGTTTCCATTGTACAAAAACCTGTTGGATTTCACAATGCGCATAACAAGAAAATATGCGAGTTTATGTTTCGCAGACTCATTCAATTGATGCTTTTCTTTAAATTGCATTTATTTTAATACAAGAGAACCGTCCCCCCACTTCCGAAATTAATCCTTGTATGTTATATTAATTTGGGGAAGGTGATGTTTTTGGCTATTGTCACGATTTCAAGGCTGGGTTTCAGCGGGGAAGAAGAGGTAAATGAATTTAACAGGAGTAAAAGCGATTCTGTTCAGGAGGGCTACATAAATGAGTGAAAATTTATCCATAACCCTATGCCGTGTGCCAGGTATCTCAAATTTTCCTGCCGGTATCTGTGACGACGGAGTTTGTACTTCAGTAAATTATCCTTATTATATTGCAGCCACGCCAATAACATACAACCTCTGGGCTGAAGTTTACATTTGGTCAGCCGGTTATGGATTTTTTTTTGAAAACAAAGGAGAAATAGGTAGCACAGGCTCCGGAAGTAAACAGCAGCCTGTTACTTCTATAAGCTGGATAGATGCGGTTGTCGGATGCAATGCGCTGACGGAATATTTCAATGTGAGAAACAATGATACCATGTCTTTTGCTTATAAATACAATGGAGATCCGGTGCGCGACTCACGTGATGCAAATGCTTCTGCAATTGACGGTTTAAGCATGGATGCAGGAGCAAACGGTTTCCGTTTACCGACAAGTATGGAATGGGAACTGGCCGCAAAATATATAGATGGTATCAATTGGTGCCCGGGCAATCATGTAAGTGGTACAAACGAGAATTATCAGAATAAGGACGCAACTACGGAAGCTGCATGGTATGAGGATAACAGCGCTGGAACCACTCATCCGGTCGGACTCTTAAAACCAAACCCCTTAGGCATATATGATATGTCCGGTAATGTATGGGAATGGTGCTTTGACAAATATGGTGATTTTCATCGTGTTGCACGAGGGGGAAGCTGCTATGATATTGCGTTTGTTCTGCAGACCGGCTTTGCAATCAGCTGCGGACCGGGATACACTCATAATAGCTTTGGATTCCGACCTGTCAGAACGATTTAGAACAATTTACCATGAGCGAATTCGCATTAATAAGGACCTGGATATGAATATTACGGGCAGACATGTACTCTTACTTGAAGATAATATCAGCACAGGTCTGATCATAGGCTATCTGGTTCAGAATATGGAGGCCAGACAGCCGGCAAGCATAAAAGTCTGTACATTGCTGGACTGTCCCGCAAAGAGGCTGATGAATATACCGCTGGCATATGTGGGATTTCAGGTGCCGGATATTCCAATGGTGGGCTATGGTAACGATTATATGCAGGAATACCGTCATCTTCCGTATATCGCGGAGTTCAGCGAGGAGGAATACCGGAGTTGAAATATACATACAAGCATACGCTTCGCGCCTGCTACACCGGATTTATCACGCAGGCGATTGTCAACAACCTGGCGCCGCTTTTGTTCATTGTTTTTCAAGACAAATACAACATTTCCTTTGAAATGGCTGGACGGCTTATACTGATTAACTTCGGGACGCAGATCGCCGCGGACTATATTGCCGCAAGATATGCCGACAGGATTGGATATCGCAGGGCTGCAGTACTGGCGCACCTTTTTTGTGCAGTCGGACTGATATCTCTTGGCGTTTTGCCTGGAATTCTGCCTGATCCGTATACCGGCCTGATGATCGCAGCGGTGATATACGCCGCAGGCGGCGGGTTTATCGAAGTGCTGATCAGTCCCATTGTGGACTCTCTGCCTGGGGATGCAAAAGCTTCTGCTATGAGCCTTGTTCATTCCTTTTACTCTTGGGGGCAGATGGCCGTCGTTTTGATTACGACTCTGTTGCTGAAGGCTTTGGGAACGGATATATGGTTTATTCTGCCTGTGATGTGGTCGCTGATCCCTATATACAATCTGTTTCAGTTTCTGAAGGTTCCCCTGATGCCCGCGATGCCGGAGGAAGAGAAGACACCAGTCAGAGAGCTGTTCAAGACCAGGACCTTTGTACTTGCGCTGATCCTGATGATGTGCGCGGGATCCTCCGAACTGACAATGTCCCAGTGGTCGTCGCTTTTCGCGGAGAAAGGGCTTCAGGTGCCGAAAATGCTTGGTGATCTGCTCGGGCCGTTCCTATTTGCACTTTTTATGGGACTTGGGCGGACGCTATACGGAGCCTTTGGGCACAAAATAAATTTGAGAAGCGCATTGGTCGTATCCGGTGTGCTTTGTGTGGCCTGCTATGCGGTTACCATATTCGTGCAGAACCCGATCGTATCACTCCTGGGCTGCGCCGTCTGCGGATTATCGGTAAGCCTGATGTGGCCGGGAACAGTGAGCCTCACTGCTGAGGCATGGCCCAAAGGAGGAACAGCTATGTTTGGACTGCTTGCCATATTTGGTGATCTGGGCGCCTCCGTCGGCCCGTGGCTGGCAGGTCTGGTTTCGGATCTTACCCTGCAGGCGCAGGATCTGGTCAATATTGGACAGGCTTATGGACTGAATCCGGATCAGCTAGGTCTGAAGGCAGGCTTGCTGTCAGCTTTAGTATTTCCAATCATGCTCACTGTGGGAGTGTCTATGTTGAAGAAGAGGGCACTTCACTCCAATACGTCTAGTTCGTAAAAAGCGCGTAATGCATTTGCGCTGATATAGTATCGGATGAGCAAAGTTTTCGTTTGTGTTCAGACATAAGCTAACGGGTGAGTAAAAATTTCGATTGTGTTTAATATTTTAGAAAATATACTTATAAAACTTGAACACTAACGCTAATTTTGCTCATAAAACGGCGAAAACCTGAACACAATCGAAATTTTTACTCATTTTTACCTCAAAAATTGGCAAGCATTGAACACCTTCACAATTTTGTACATTTCTAACTGCAGTCAAGCTAAATGGAAGTATCCGGACATGGTTATCACAGGTCTAGATCATTTTGAACCGGTATAAAAAAAGATTGCCCCAGTTACCAGGCAATCTTTTTTTCTTTATTTATAAATGAGTTTGCAATGTGCCCTATATCAATTCTTATTTTCAAACCTCACGGTACTCGAAGAAATCAAAATCCGCATACTTTTCTCTGGTATGTGAATCCTGCGCGAACATACCCACAAAGGTTCCAGTGAATTCGCCGTAGTCAACTGCCTCATCAGAAAGAGTTGTCATGTCAAAAACAGGTCCCAGCTTTTCGAAATGATCGCCGTCCGTGCTGAATAAGAATTGCAGCTTATCTGTCATGATTTCCGCTCTCAAATAAACTGGGGCATCCTTTTCTACAACTGCAAGGGCGTTTTCGCCGTTTGTATATTCTTTATTCACATACCCGCTTATGGCGACAACATTCCTGTCCAGCTCCTCATTGTAAGTTTTGTATATGCTGTAGAAATTGGAGGGCTCATAATAGCAGGTAATTCCGGCAAGGTGCCGGTAATAATCGGCGGCAAAATCCAGCTTGGCAGTTACCACGGCATTGAAAGCTGTCAACCGGCGGGCTATCAGGCTGGGATGGTGGTTGCTGGTCAGTGATTCGCGTCCGCGCAGGCGCAGATAGCCGGGACGGGATGTCAGGTCCGCCCAGTCGGGGGTAATTTCATTACGCGGAGTGCTGAAATGGAGATTCATCTCAGGACTGTCAAAATCGTCGCGAGGGTCTTCCTTTGGAAATGGGTGAGGCGGAAGATCAGGGGCCGGTGTAGTGTCTTTGGCGATATTTGTACCATCAGTCATACGCAGCCAGCCGTCGTCAGTCCATTCAACCTGCTGGATAGCAGTTTCACGGCCGAGCACGCACCTTTTCTGCGGCATGACAGGCCGGCCGCACAGGTGCGCAATATACCACTGCCCTGTTTGTGTTTCCACAAGCGACCCATGTCCGGCTTTTTGAATGATAACGTCCGGGTTGTATAAATGAGTCATGGCATAATTTACTACGGGATCCATGGCAAAATCCTGAGAATTGGAGGTGATAATAGGATTGTGCGGACAGCTTTCATAGGGCCCCGTGATCTCTCTTGAACGGAGCAGTGCAACACAATGACCGTATCCTGTGCCTCCTTCTGCAGTTATCAGGTAATACCAGCCGTTACGCTTATAAATGTGAGGCGCTTCGGTAAAGCCTCGTTCCGTTGCTCCATAAGTCAGACGAACCGGGGCTCCGATGAGCTTTTTCTGCTTTGGACAATATTCCTGCAAAACGATTGGGCGTTTAGTCTCATGTCCCGGGCGGAAATCTCTTTCCTGATTGCTAACCCATTTTCTGCCGTCGTCATCATGGAACAGGGATGCGTCGAATCCGCTGGAATTTATATAGACAGGATCGCTCCACGGACCGTGTATGCTGTCGGACCATATCAGGAAGTTGTCCACATCAAATTGCAGGCGGTTCGAGTTATAAACGTTTGAATAGAGCACATAAAAGAGTTCCTCTTCTTCGCACCAGGTAAGGCACGGAGCCCATACGCCTTTCGATGGCTGCAGGCGGGATAAATCGATATGACGTTTTGTTTTCAGTGCATAATCGATCAGTTTCCAGTGCACCAGATCCTTTGAGTGGTAAATGGGTATGCCCGGGAACCATTCAAAGGTAGAGGTGGCAATATAGTAATCATCGCCGGCGCGGATAATGGCCGGATCGGGATTAAAACCTGGAAGTATTGGATTTTTTATCATATCACTTTTCTCCTGTCAAAATCTTTCTAGGTACAAATATTATATCTTTATTATTGCTTTTACAACGTCGTTTTTATTATTGATTGCAAAATCAAAAGCCTTTTCACTATCCTCAAAATCAAATTCATGTGTGACGATTGACTTAACATCGATAAGTCCCTGAGCAATCGCGTTGATAGCCTGAGGATAGATATTCCTGTAGCGGAAAACAGTTTTAATCTGTGCTTCCTTGTTCATCAGCTTCGCAAAGTTGAATTCGATAATATCCTGCGGAGCAAGTCCTACCAATACAATGGTTCCGCCGCGCTTGACGGCATAGGAGGTTTGGAAATAGGTTTTTGAAGTACCGGCGGTCTCGATGACGATATCTGCACCTTTTCCTTGAGTGAAATCATCGATTTCTTTAAGGACATCACATTCCGCTGCGTTAAATACTCTGGTTGCACCGAGTTTTTTCGCAAACTCAAGCCTTTTAGGAATAACATCTATTACAGTAATATCGGCTGCGCCAAATGCCTTGCACGCAAGCAGAGTAACAAGTCCGATGCATCCTGCGCCAAGAATAATAACACTGTCGCCCAAGGATACATTTCCCTGTCTTGCTGCATGGATTCCCACTGATAATGGCTCAACAAGTGCGCCTTCCTTTGTGGTTACGTTTTCGGGCAGCTTAAAGCACATGTTTTCCGGAAAAGCAATATAGTTTTTCAAACAGCCTTGATACGGAGGTGTTGCAAGAAACTCAACATCAGGGCAAAGGTTATATTTGCCTGATTTACAGAATTCGCACTGCCCGCATGTGCAGCCCGGCTCCAGTGCGACACGGTCGCCCTTTTTAAGCGTTTTGACACCCGATCCTACTTCAACGACTGTTCCGGCACACTCGTGTCCGAGAATGAAGTCTCCTTCAACAATAAAATCACCTATTTTACCATGCTCAAGATAGTGTACGTCTGAACCGCAAATGCCAACGTACTCCATCTTCACAACAACCTGGTCTTTTTCTGCCTTTGGCATTTCAATGTCACGCATTTCCAGCTTATTAATTCCAGTCATAAATAATGCTTTTTGCATAAAAAACACCTCCATTTACACAAAATTGTTTGAGAAACTTTTATAAAACTATTTTACAAAAGTATCTAGTTTTATAATAGATGTTATTTTGTAAAAAGTCAATAAGAGTCCGGCGTTTGATAGCGTCAACTTACTGTATGAAAAACAAGAAAAGAATCATCTTGATATTTTAATGGGTTCGGCTTATATGCTGTTGATAAAGGATTCTATATGAAGTAAAGCTGCTCCGACTGCAGAGGAGTCCTTCCTGTATCTGCAGGCAGTAAGATAGCTGCCGTCATTTTCAAATGAATTGCGCTTTGCCGTCTTTTTCCTGAGGAGTTCGATATACTGTTCCATATAGCTTCCAATATATCCTCCGAGAATAATATGGCAATCAAATAACATTCTGAGGTTATTCACCGTCAACGCCAGATAATGCATATATTTTTCCCAGACATTCCGGTGATAAAGGCTTCCTGCATCAAGCTGCCTGAAAAAGTCGTCCAGGCTTCCGTTCGCCGCCTCTGAAAGAATCATTGCGTTGCAATAGGCATCCACACAGCCGTATTGACCGCAATAGCAACGGCTGCCTTTGGGTACGATGGTCATATGGCCGAACTCCGCGCTGCGCTGGTTTTCTCCGGGGTAGAATTTTTTACCCAGCATAATTGCTCCGCCTACGCTGTTGCTCAAAGAAAGGTATACGACATTATCCGCCTGATCACAATTCCACAGCTCCGCGAGCCCCGCTGCGCTGGCATCGTTGCTCAGGACGCACGGGTAGGGAATAAATTCGGCAAAACTATCAAGACTTCCACCGGTAAAGCCCAGAACGGAGGAATAGTTTATCTTCTGATGATCCTCCGACAAAAGTCCGGGAACTGAGATTCCAACGCCAAGGATTTTCGATCTGTCGATTTTTGCGTCCTGTGTAAGCTGAACAATGTATTCTCCAACAGATCTGAAGTATTCCTTCGAATTTTCAAAAGGGATGGAAATATGCATACTTTTAACGATGGAAGCACACAGATCTATTGCCGCGACTGCAATTTGCTTTTTTGTGATATCTACCCCGATAGAAAACCTTGCGACGGGGTTACAGCTGATAGCACGGGCTTTACGTCCGCCTGTGGATGCAAAACAGCCTTCGTCTTTAATGAGATCCGATTCCATTAGTGTCTTAAGATTCTGATTGACCGTAGGCAAGCTTATATTCAAGGCATGTACAATATCTTGCTTGGAGAGCTGCCCCTTTTTGTAAATCAACCTGAAAATCCGGTTCCGGTTTATTTTTTTTATATCGATGCTTGTGTTGGAGTCGTACATTCCAACTGCTCACCACACTTAACACTTGTTTTGTATCAATTCTATTTCAACGCTGCAGATTTTGCAACTGTACAATTTCCATGGATTGCTTAAACGTTGCTATTTTTGCCCATGCTAATATATACGGCAAGCATCTATTGTTTAGTCAGAGTTTTTTCTGTATAATTAACCCAATAAATATGGAACAGGCAGGAGGAAGAATATGGGCAAAGCATTGATCATAGGAGCAGGCGGGGTTGCAAGCGTGGTTGCCCACAAATGTGCTCAGAATCCGGATGTTTTTGAGGAAATATGCATCGCCAGCAGAACACTGGCAAAATGTGACGCAATAAAGAGATCCATTAGAGACAGAATAGGGACAAGCCATACAAAGGTTCACACGGCTCAGGTGGACGCCGACAGGACGGAGCAGGTCGTTGACCTGATCAGGAGCTTCGGGCCTGAGATTGTAATTAACGTTGCACTTCCGTATCAGGATCTGACGATCATGGATGCCTGCCTCGAGACAGGAGTACATTATGTAGACACGGCAAATTATGAGCCGCCGGATGTGGCGAAGTTCGAGTACAAATGGCAGTGGGCATACAGGGAGAAGTTCCGGAAGGCCCACACCACCGCACTGCTGGGCAGTGGATTTGACCCGGGTGTGACGGGCGTTTTCTGCGCATATGCACAGAAGCACTATTTCGACGAGATCCATTCCATTGATATTCTGGACGCTAATGCAGGGGATCACGGCTATCCTTTTGCGACAAATTTCAATCCGGAGATCAATATCCGTGAAATCACGGCGAACGGCAGTTATTTCGAAAATGGGGAGTTTGTTGAGACAAAGCCTCTGGCAGTAAAGAAAGTCTATGACTTCCCGCAGATAGGACCCAAGAATATTTATTTATTGCATCATGAGGAAATCGAATCGCTTGCGATAAATATAAAGGGCGTGAAGAGGATACGGTTCTGGATGACCTTTTCGGACAATTATCTCAATCACCTGCGTGTATTGGAAAATGTCGGCATGACATCAATAGAGCCTGTTGAATTTGACGGAAAGCAGATTATCCCTCTGCAGTTCCTCAAGGCGCTGCTGCCTGATCCGGCTTCGCTTGGTCCGAGGACAAAGGGCAAAACCAATATCGGCTGCATCTTCCAGGGGGTTAAGGACGGGAAGCCCAGGACATATTATGTGTATAATGTCTGCGATCATCAGCAGTGTTATGCCGAGGTTGGGTCACAAGCCATTTCTTACACGACTGGTGTTCCTGCCATGATCGGCGCCATGATGATAATGAAGGGCCTTTGGAAGAAGCATGGCGTTTACAATATCGAGGAATTTGACCCAGATCCGTTCATGGAAGCTCTGAATAAGTGGGGGCTGCCGTGGCATGAGGATTTTTCACCGGAGCTGCTTGTTTGAGGAAGAGAGAGTATAAACAGGGGATTGACAGCAGATGACAAAGGACAGAAAACCGGATACGGGATATGGGAGACAGGAGACAGATGACAGGAGACAGGAGACAGATTACAGATTACAGGAGGGCATCTCACGATGAATATTGATTTCAATTCTTTACCTTCGCCCTGTTATGTTGTGGACGAAGACCTTCTTGTAAAGAATCTTGAGATATTACGGTCTGTCCAGGAAAGGACTGACTGCAGCATTCTCCTGTCGCAAAAAGGCTTTTCCATGTTCTCGGTGTATCCTCTGATAAAAAAATACCTCAAAGGGGTCACCTCCAGCTCGCTGTTTGAGGCGAGACTGGGATTTGAGGAGATGGGGGGCGAAGTTCATACCTTTGCGCCTGCATTCATCGATGATGACTTTGAAGAAATTTTAAAGTACAGCGACCATATCGTATTCAATTCATTTAACCAATGGAACAGATACAAGAACAGGGTAAAGGCTGTCACTTCAAAGAAAATCGAGTGCGGCATCAGGATCAACCCGGAGTACTCAGAGATTGAGAAACCCATCTATGATCCATGCTACCGGCACTCACGCCTTGGTGTCACGCTGGAGAACTTCAGACCGGATGAACTGGATGGAATTGACGGGCTTCATTTCCACACCATGTGCGAACAAAATTCCGATACGCTGGAGCGGACGGTCAGGGTGGTGGATGAAAAGTTCGGCAGGTACATTAGGGGGATGAAGTGGCTGAATATGGGCGGGGGACATCATATTACAAGACATGATTATGATATCGAGACACTGATCCGTTCAATCATGTTCTTTAAAGAGAAGTATGATGTAAAGGTCTATCTGGAACCCGGCGAGGCGGTTGCTCTCAATACGGGCTTCCTGGTGGCAGGCGTCCTCGACATTGTGAAGAACGGTATGGAAATTGCGATTTTGGATGCTTCAGCCGCATGTCATATGCCTGATGTGCTGGAGATGCCGTACAGACCGGAAATCGTAGGTGCCGGAAAGCCCGGTGAAAATCCGTACGTATACAGACTTGCGGGCAATACCTGTCTGGCCGGAGATGTCATCGGCGATTATTCCTTTAAAAAGCCGCTGAAACCTGGTGATAAATTAGCTTTTTGCGATATGGCTCATTATACTATGGTCAAGAACAATACGTTTAATGGGCTAAATTTACCTTCCATCGCACTCTACAGTAAAGCGGAAGGTATTAAAATCATTAAAAAGTTTGGATATGAGGACTTCAAGACGCGATTATCATGAAGAGAAAAGGAGTAGTTGAATAATTATATGAAATTTAAAGAATTGAACATTGATGAAGAAATACAGAGGGGAATAGACGATCTTGGATTTGAGGAAGCGACCCCAATTCAGGCTCAAGCTATTCCACTAATACTGGAGGGAAAGGACATTATTGGTCAGGCTCAGACCGGGACGGGGAAAACCTGTGCCTTCGGAATACCTGCTATAAGCATGCTCGACCGTGAATCGGAGGGCGTTCAGGTACTGATTCTTTCTCCAACAAGGGAGCTTGCCATACAGTCCTCGGAAGAGCTTAAGAGTATATCGAAGTATAAAAGCGGAGTACGCATCCTCCCAATCTATGGCGGACAGCCAATCGACAGGCAGATCCGTGCCCTGAAGAACCGTCCCCAGATCATCATCGGCACACCGGGCAGGGTCATGGATCACATGAGAAGGCATACATTGAAGCTGGAGCACCTGAAGCTGATTATTCTTGACGAAGCGGATGAAATGTTGAATATGGGCTTTCGTGAAGATATTGACACCATCCTCAGGGATGTGCCGGAGGAAAGGCAGACGATTCTTTTTTCCGCGACAATGCCCAAAGAAATATTGGATTTGACCAAACGCTATCAAAGGTCGCCGGTATATGTTAAGGTGACGCATAAAGAATTAACAGTCCCGAGCATAGAGCAATACTATCTGACAGTCAGCGGTCCGGCCAAGTCCGAAATGCTGTCCAGGATTATTGACGCTAACGATATCAAGCTGGCTCTTGTGTTCTGCAATACAAAAAAACGGGTGGATGACCTGGCTACCGAGCTTCAATCCAGAGGATATGCTGCGGAAGCGCTTCACGGCGATATGAAGCAGGATCAGCGGGACAAGGTGATGGCGAAATTCAGGAAGGGACAGTTTGATATCCTGATAGCAACGGATGTAGCGGCACGTGGAATCGATGTGGATGATGTTGAGGCCGTTTTCAACTATGACCTTCCAGGCGATGACGAGTACTATGTACACAGGATCGGCAGGACAGGCAGGGCGGGAAGAGCAGGGAAGGCCTACTCCTTTGTTGTCGGCCGTGAGATCAACCAATTGAGAGATATTCAGCGGTTTACCAAATCTGTCATCACACCAATGAAGCCACCAACGCTTATGGATGTTGAAGAGAACAAGATGAATAAGTTCATAGGCTCTGTAAAGAAGTGCATTGATGACGGAAATCTGGTCAAATATTCCGACTATATCGTCAGAACTATTGAAGAAATGAATTCTCTCAATGTTGAGGATAGCTTTATCAGCCCTATCGACTTTGCTGCAGCCATGCTGAAGATGGCCACGGAACCGAGCGGAAGTGATAACGAGAAGGATACGCGCCTCACCGGTGATATGGGTTTTTCCGCAGACGAGGAAGAAGATACCGGCGCAGAATCGGGCTATGTCAGGCTGTTCATCAATGTCGGCAGCAAGGACAAGGTTCAGCCGGGAAATATCGTACAAAGCATTGCATCCACATCCGGACTTCCGGGGAAGCTGATCGGCGCCATCAATATATATGATGCTTATACCTTTGTGGAAGTGCCAAAGGAGTATGCACACAAGGTATTGGATTCCATGAAGAATTATACGCTTAAGGGCAGGAAGGTTAATATTGAGAAATCCAACAAGAGGCCTGTGATGAAAAGACGTTTTGGCGGCAGGAAAAGATAATGTGATATAATGATTTTGCAAATAACCATAGTGCAGATACATTATTTCGCTTTGCGGGGGTATATAGAAAACGAATGAGCAGGAGGAGAAAATGCCGTTACTTGAAGAGGTCATTGGAATTGCAGCCGCTACATTTTTTGCGGCGAATTCCATGTTCGGAGGTCCGGCTGTGGCTGCTATGTCAGAGAATACAGCACAGACCGTGCTTTCCGATGAAGTTGTAGAGTGTCTGGAAGCGGTGGAGGATTCTTATATGCCGTCGGTAAAAGCTGAGGATATAACCGGATCAACCGTTGGGGCAGCATTTGATGCTGTTGTGATTTCAAAGGAATGTGATGAGAGGACATGGTATCGGGTACAGATCCCTTTGAAAAAAGAATATCAAAAGCTGGTCTGGGATTATTGCAGAGAAAGAGAACTGGAATACTACGATATGCTTGCATTGATTGCGCTGGAGAGTAATTTTGATGAAAAGTGCTCCAGTACGAACGGAAGGTATAGAGGTTTTTTCCAGATCAGCAAGATCCATTGGGCCAGTCTTTCGGAACAATTGAACACACCGAATAATCCCATGGACGGCGCTGTGAATATTAACTGGGGAACAGCGATGTACAGTTGGATACTTGAGGATGAGCGGGTCGTGGATTTGGAAGGAAAAGCAAAACGGGATGCCGCCCTATCAATATTTAACCGCGGAACCGGGGGCTATGACAGGAAAGGCCTTGCTACTAAATATCTGAAGGTGTTTTATAACAAAAGGGCTCAAATCGAATCTTATTTTGCACAAGAGTAATAGTGACGAATGAGTTAACGAAGCAATAACAAACGTTCGCGGGCAAGTTGCCCGCGAACATTTTAGAAGACAGGAAACCCGCCGAAGAATCCCGGGAAGCCAAAGAAGGGGCGTCTTCTTCTGCGAATCAGGCTGCTTATCAGCAATGCTCCGATAAAGTCCCTCAAAACTCGTCTGCCGCCTCCAAAGAATTGCCTCTCATCTGCGTTGGGGCTTTTTTTGACTGCGGCTTCCACTGCCGGCTCAACCTTCTTGTAGATATCCTCTACCATCGATTCAACCTCTACGTTAGATGGGCATTTTTCTCCAAATTTGTCCATCCATTTATCACATGTATTCTCAACAACAGGCGAGATCGCTTTATAAGTCTCAGGATACATGTTTTCAAGCTCTTCCTCGTTCGCTGCTTCGAATGCCGGGTACATATTCTGCATCGGCATAGTGGGCATCGGATTGAACATCTGCATCGGCATTGTGCCCATGGGGTTTTGCATATTCTGCATCGGCATAGTGGGCATCGGATTGAACATCTGCTCCGGCATTGTGCCCATGGGGTTGTGCATATTCTGCATTGGCATAGTGCTCATTGGGTTAAACATATTCTGCATTGGCATAGTTGCCATCGGATTGTACATCTGTTCCGGCATAGTCGCCATCGGGTTGTACTGGCTCTGTGACGGCATTACCTGTGTACCGTCACGATAATAATCATACATGTATTATCCTCCTCACATAAATATTTTGGTAGTTCCCATGCTATAATTTATGAGTTTATTGTGAGAAGGGTTACGGTTAATTGCATTATGTCAATTAATCTTCACAGATGGCAAACGGAGCCTTCGGCTTTTCACAAAGCCTGAAACGCTGTCAATAGCACTAAATATAATCACTATAATAATGAATGCCGTCAGAAAGCTGTGAGATCCTTTGGCAACGTCCACTAACGGCTTATTTATTACTTCTGCAATGCGTGAGATTAATTCTCGATTGATAATAGAGCCGTCGCCGAACATTACAAAGACAAATATGCAAGAAGCAATGTTGCTTACAGTATTAGCAATGGCCAGCGGCAGATTCCAGCGCAAGACGATTAGCTTGTAAATGGACAGTATAAAGTTTGCAACAGTCAGCAGGATGATTACTGCGACATAGGACTGCAGTCTATCTAAATTGAATACAGGCAGGATGTGTATCAGGCCTGAACTCCCCTTCTCATACCATCCGAACAGCTGAGGCTGAAAAATTAGTATTGCAGCAAAAATAATCGTGAAGACCATCTCTACTACTACTTCAGCACGGCCTATACTACTTTTAGCCGGTATGACCGACTCAGGCAGATCGTCAACAGACCAATCTTTCTTTGAAAATGTAAGCTTTCCTTCACCCAAACCAGACCTATCCAATATGGCAAAAACAACCGTGACCCATAAAAAAGCCTGGACCGCACCGTCAAATACAGCGCCGATGACTCCGATAATGGCATTGGTAATAAAACTGACCAAATCTGTTGAAATGTTTTCCGGCGGGTTGACAATCTGCCCCAGAATCCCAATAAAGGAAAATACGATTACAGCGATGCCAATTACCAGCTTCAGCACGGAAATATAGTTGTCATAGAGGTTTGGTCCTATAAGGTATCTTTTTGTCTGACGGTATTCATTTGCCAGCCTGGCTGGGTTGCCTAGCTTGCCAAGAACATTGCGTACATCCTCTTCTGTAGGAGTATCGGGCAGCATGTCTTCAATGTTTGCCCTCAGTTCCTTTTTAACGTCCTCCCGTGCATCCTCCGGCAGACGTTCTGCTACAGCTTCTAAGTAGCGTTCGATCCAATTCATTTGATCCATATTATTCATCCTCCCTCATTAATTCCTCAAGCTGTGCCGAAAGGCTTTTCCACTCGCTTTTCAGCCGCCGGTATACCATTTTGCCGTCGTCGCTTAATACGTAAAATTTTCGTGGACGGCTTTCGCTTGTGTCCCACTCACTGGTCAGCAGACCTTGCTTTTCAAGCCGACGCAGCAGTGGATATAATGTACCTGCATCAATGGCAGCATTTTTCTCATCCATCTTTTGTACAAGGGAATAGCCATATTCGGGGTGGTTAAGCTGGCTGAGCACTGAGATAATCAGCGTGCCTCTGCGAAGCTCCACGATCAGACTACTTATTAATTCATCCGTTGCTCCCATGTCATCACCTCGATTTCATTATACTGTATGACATACAATATTGTCAATATGGAATTAATAAAAATGTACAATTATTATTTGAAGCCAATCCGTTACCACTGCGAGCCCTTTTGTTGGCAATTAGTTTTGTGATATGATGGATACAACAATGGCTATAGTTGCGGGAACGACTGTGGTGTGTGAGTAATGACAAGGGAGTTGGTGCGGGATGTGGGAGGCCTTTTCTTTCTTTGATAATGCGGTCTATGACCTTATTTCAGGCTGTATAAAAGACAGTATGACCCGATTTATGCAATTTATCACGTTCTGGGGATCCGAGTGGGCGATAACTGCTTTTGCTGCTGCATTCCCGCTTTTTGTATTTCTTTTCAGAAAGAAGCGCTTCTATCGCTGGAGTCTGGCGGCGGCAGCCAATATTGCTTTTGGCGCACTGCTTAATGTTATACTCAAAAACCTTTTTTTGCGGGAAAGACCTGATTTGCTGCAATTGGTCGAAGTCAGCGGGCACAGCTTTCCCAGCGGACATTCGATGAACTCGATGATATTCTATGGATTTTTCGCCTTTATGATTTTAAAAAATATGAAGCACCGGGGTAAATATGCCATATCCGGTGCTTTGGGACTGTTGGTGCTTATGATCGGCATCAGCCGGATCTATCTTGGCGTTCATTACGCAAGCGATGTCCTCGCAGGTTTTATTATAGGTCTGGCCTGGCTGGTGATCTTTATCAGGCTGACAGACCGGCATTTATTGCAAACAAGAGAATATTGAAACGTGAGGTATGTTAAATAAATCATAAACGTTTCTCAGTACTCTGTACCTCAAAAAGATAGAGCAGATGTAACATTACACCTGCTCTTACCTATGATTCAATTTGTCTATTTTTTTACTACGGGTATCCAGATTTCACAACGGTAGCTTTCTGATTGTGAATCACCCTGTGGGTACACTTCAAGCTCGGGAGCGTCGGCATGCTCAAAGCTGGATGCGGGAAACCACTCCGAGAATATTCTTCCCCACACTTTTTGAATGCTGTCCGGCATAGGGCCTACCGATTCAAACACCGCCCAGGTTGATGCGGGAATTGTGTACTCCTGAATGGACTCGTTCACTTCAACTGCCGGCTTCTCAATTGCAATAATGTAAGTGAATGTCTCATCACTATAGTCATTCCAACAAATCCCCAATTTGCCCATTTTGCCTTCGTATTTTTCTAGTCTCTCACTGAACCCGTTCTCACAATTCTCCTCCCAAAACTCAGGGATCCTTTTATTGTTTTCCCCATCCTTTGTGCTAACTCTGATACTCTTTCCTATAACCTTAAATGTATCCTTCTCAATAATTTTATAATCCATATCCTTATCTCCCTTCAATGATAACTGAAATGAGATTCGCGGATGTGCCTTGAGCTTTACCCCCTGCTCGCGCGCTGCCGAAGGATTTATACCATGCACTCTGCGAAACGCTTTGGAAAAAGATTCAGGCGAGTCATATCCATACTTCAAGGCAATATCCAATACCCTTCCTTTTGAAGCTGCCAGCTCCTGCGCTGCCAGGGTCAGCTTTCTCTTACGAACATACTCAGCTACAGTAATGCCTGTAAGCATATGAAACATCCTCTGAAAGTGAAAGGCGGAAGAATATGCAACCTTAGCAACCTCTGCTGCATCATAGGGTTCTTCCATGTGATCCTCCATGTACTCTACTGCATCACTCATTCTTTTGAACCACTCCAAAGCGCTTACCTCCTTTCGTTGTCTATATACTATCATGACTGAAGAAAACATTCCTGTCATTCCTTGCTATTAGATAACGGATTTTCGATAAAAATTCAGTTATTCACTTTTATATGATGTAACAAATATTGTTACATATCTTGATTAATTGTTCATCCTGCTGTATAATTATAATCAGGTAATAATATCAGGTGATAAATGTATTTGCTGAAATGTTATCGACATGTCGGTGATTGGGGGGATTACAATGAGAAATGGAATTAATATATCTGAAAAAAGCGGAAGAAGAGTCGTAACCGGATTGGGGTACTATGAGCCCAGAGCGGTCAGTGACCTCAGGGAACTGGTGAAGGGCAGCGTTCAAAAATATGGGGATGCTGTCGGCTTTAAGTTTAAGGACGCTGAAGGAAAAATCACCGGGAAAACATATATCGAATTCGACCGGGATATTGATTCACTGGGCACGGAACTAATCTCAAAGGGGTTAAAGGACGCCAGAATAGCCATCATCAGTGAGAATAGATATGAATGGGGAGTATGTTATTTCTCAATTATTAACGGGACAGGAGTCGCGGTGCCGCTGGATAAATACCTTCCTCGAAACGAGGTGGAGAACCTTGCCAAACGAGGTGGAGTTAAGGCAATCTTTTACAGCCCGGCTTTTCACCAGATGATGACAGAACTGGCCAAGTCCTGCGAGGAGATTAAATACTATATCTGCATGGAGAAAAAGGATGATTTGCCTTCCACGGATTCCCGCTTTTTAAACCTGCCGGATCTTATTGCGCAGGGTAGAACGCTGTTGGATGCCGGTGACAAATCATTTGCCGATGCTGCAATAGACAGGGAAAAAATGTCCATTCTGCTCTTTACATCTGGTACGACAAGCATATCAAAGGGAGTAATGCTGTCACATGCAAATATTTCAACCAATATTGCAAGCATGTCAACGATCATCTATGCAGGACCGGGAGATGTCCACCTATCGCTGCTTCCTCTGCATCATACCTTTGAGAACACAATTGGATTGATGTATATGGTGCATAGCGGAGTCTGCATTGCATACTGCGAAGGGATAAGATTTATCGCACAAAACCTGCGGGAATATGGTGTGACCATACTTGTCGCGGTTCCGGCCATATTGGAGTCTATGTATAAAAAATTGCAGGAGGGTATACAGAAATCGGGGAAAGCAAAATTGATGGGAATTCTCACAAAGATATCGGATATTCTTAGATTTTTGGGCATCGATCTGAGACGTAAGATATTTAAGAGTGTGTTTGAAAAGCTGGGCCCTGGATTGAGACTTGCTGTTTCCGGAGCTGCTCCACTGGACCCGGCAGTAATCACCGGATTTGAGAAGATGGGCCTTATTCTGCTTCAGGGATATGGACTTACGGAAACCTCTCCTGTCATTTCCGCATGCAATGATTTTGTTAATGCACCTGGCACAGTCGGGTACCCTCTTGCTGGTATCGAGGTCGCAATTGACGCGCCTGACGAGAATGGAATGGGTGAAATCGTTACCCGGGGGGGCAATGTGATGCTTGGATACTTTGAGGATCCTGATGCGACGGCGGAGGTTATCGATACGGAGGGCTGGTTCAGAACAGGAGATCTTGGCATTATAGACGAGAAGGGACTGTTGAGGATCACCGGCCGCGCTAAATCGATGATTGTATTTACCAACGGGAAAAAGGCTTTTCCGGAAGAGTACGAGGCGCTGCTCAATAATATTCCGGGGGTCAAGGATTCCTTCGCATGGGGAAACAAGGCGGGTGACGGAGATATACAGGTGTGTGCCGAACTGGTCATTGACAGGGAAGGGCTGGCTGCGGTCGATACCGCCATATCGTCTGAAAGCCAACTGGCCTCCTACTTTGGCGCTGCGATAAAAGAAATAAATAAAGCACTTCCTCAGTACAAAATTATACGTTATTTTATAATGACAAATGATGATCTTGCAAAGACAACAAAAATGACGATCAAAAGACCTGTTGAGTATGAGAAGGTAGCAAAACTGTTGGAAAAGGCAGGTCTTGAAATGAGGAAGGCTTCGGGCAGGATTATCGATACACTCGAATAGAAAGCCATATCCATCAATGGCTGATTTTGCAATTAATGGGCGTTTACTCTTAAGAAATTCATTGTTTTTTATGAGTTAAACCAAAATAACTGCTTTTTAGGTGTGATTATGTTAATGGATTCAGGATTGTATATCATTATTACGCCCATTACCTGCAAAAACCACCACCGACCAATAAAAATGAATTTAGGGAGCTGGAAAAGTATTAAACTCATGCGTTTGCCGTGAAGCATACTTAGAAATTAGTAGTTAAATAAATTGAAATATGTACTGTATGTATAAATATTGCATGAAAATATAGATATAGTGAATGTTGTGAGTCTGAGGATTTCAGTAAGATCCTATTTTTACCGACAAGCGCCGTATATGGTCCTTTATAATACAAACTGACATTTGTACAAGTACGGGTGATACTGGAATACACTTGTGGAAAATAGAAAACGAGAATAGAAGGATAGTGTTTATGAATAAGATGGAACATTTGTGTCATCTGAAGCAAAGGTGTCTGAAGAGCTCCATCCGCGGCGATTCCAAGTCACGGGGCAGCCTACTCCACATAAACAAAGCAGACAGCGGAGCATTTTCTTTACATGAAAACATGAAAGAAAAAGTAATTTGTCTTAGGAACTTGTTATTTAGATAGAAACGTAAAGCAGAGTATCGTGCAGAAAATGAAGTATATATGCCAGTAAATCTCGGCGTCAATAATCTTATACGTATAAAAACTATGAAAGCAATGGGTATTGGGATTTTTGGCAAAAGCAAAGCCTTGTTCCGGGGCAGGATTGTGAAACAATTCAGGGGGTAATGTAATGGAAATAACCATTAAACCACTTACAAGCGAGTTATCATTAGATTATTTCGATATCTTTGAAAATCGCGCTTTTACCGACGATTCACCTTATAGATGTTATTGCCAAATGTATCAAATGACAAAAGAACAGTATAGAAAAGAATGTGAGAATGCTAAGGATGTTGATTTTGGTATATTGTCAAAGGTATTGCTAAACAACAAATTGATTCGGGTGCTCTTTGTGGATATTTAGCATATGTTGATTGCAAATCTGTTGGTTGGTGTAATGCTAATGACAGAGCAAACTTTCCAAGCGAACCATATTGTGACGTTCTTTTTCACTCCCCGATACCAAAACGTGAATTTGCTGTTGTTTGCTTTGAAGTAGCTCCGGATTATAGAGGTAGAGGCATTGCAACTACTCTTTTAAACAGAGTCATAATGGATGCAAAAGCTAATGGGTACTCATCAGTAGTGGGCTTCCCTGTTAAGCGTAGTGAAAGATACGAATGGGACTGTGCAGGACCAATTCGGCTATATGAAAAAGCTGGATTTCACAAAATATCCGAGCATGGTGACATTGTAATTATGAAAAAAGAATTGGTCTGATTGCACATTTTGGCATGGGTTGCTTTCAGGCCAGAACCAAAACTCCTTCAATGTTCACATTGAAGGAGTCGGACATTTGTCGCTTACCGATTTGTCGCTTTCATCGCCCTTGCTAACACGCATCTTGAACGGACATAATTCCTCTGTCAGTGCTGAGGATTGTCTGGCGCGGATTAATGAAATATGCCTATCGAATATACATTTAGAATAGGCGTGGGATATTCAGAGTTTTCAAAGACAAACGAATCATTTTCTACGTCGAGGATGTCACAAAGGAAAGGGGATTCCAGTGCAATTACCGCTCCTACGTCGCTTCCCAGGCGTCCAATTCCTACTGCCGCCGAACCTCCCAGTGAATGGCCGATAACACCAATATTTTCGATATCGACAAGCCCGTATAACCCGCTAGATGGAGAGGGCCTTGTCTGGGAGGTGATGGCCTCAATTATATAATTTATGTCCGCAACCCGAGTACCCATCCATTTCTGGTATAATGCAAGACTGTTATGTTTGTCCTTTTTTGCGTTTTCGCGGCTCAGTTCACTCATATATCCAAAGTCAATCAGCTGCGATTGCCCGTTTTCATCCGTTGTATACAAACAGTGATAGGTGTGGTCTATAGAGCATACCACATAACCGTGGCTTGCCAGCTCTCGAAAAAGCGTTTCATTACTTGTTCATGTTCCGAATGCACCATGGGAGAATATCACCAAAGGAAAACTGTCTTGCGAAATCTCAGGATACCAAAACTCAACCGCCAGAGTTCTTGCGTCTCCTTGTTTGTCATATGTTTCAACTCTGCTTTCGTCTGTAAAGTGCCTTGTTTCGTTTTTAATCTGGTATTTGCCGGTCGTCGGAAGCGGCTTGTATTCAGGGAAAACAATCGCCGGGAGCGATGCGATCAAAAGCAACACCGACATCCCGGCTGCTTTGCGAATGATGCGGGCACGCAAAAACTCAAGCTTTGGCTCTACTCTTCGTAGAAGCTGCACAGTATTTGCTGATGTCGACACCACAAGTACGCCAACGAGTGCGTAATACCGAAAGCCCCACTCAACAAAGGATAAGACCGAGAGCACGGCCAGCATAAGAATTTCTGCCGCACGTAATACGATGGCTGCTCTTCGCTGTATGGATTTTGTCTTGATGCGGCAGACCATCAGTACCGCCTCCAGGAGCAGGAGAAAGCAAGTGATCATGGTTATTTACCCCTTAGGAGAGAATTATCGCTATCGTTCTGTGCGTCATCCGGCATCTCATACCTATCAATTTGCCTTCCAAGGTTTTTGACTATGATTTTCCCCTCCGCTTCTTTCCCAATGATTTGAAACACATACTCATCTGTTTCGGATACAGTAATAGTGAACATGCCGGACTTTAAATCGTTCCCAGTATAAGGTTCGCTACCGTTTTTGCCGCTGACAGTAAGGGCAATTTTTCCGCTGTCTCGGGTAACATCTATCTGCAGTACATCGCCATCTCCGAGGGACAGTTTGCACTTGTTTTTTGTGCTAAACTGCGTGAAGTCCATTGTGAAGCCCGTTTCGTTTAAATTTTCAATAATTGTGATGCTGCCGCTTGATGCGGCGCAAGCAGAAAGCAAAATAATAGCAGTAAGGATGATTCCTATGGTTAATTTTCTAAAAAGCATGACAATACCTCCTTAACAAACTTATCTTTCTCGTTGATCCATGGGCTATGGCCGGAATGCTCAAACCACACAATCCCTTTGTCGGGAGCGTCTAAAATCCGTTCATATTCCTCGACCAATATCGTTGGCGCGTTCATGTCGTGACGCCCCAAGAAAAAGTAGACAGGGCTCTCCAGCTTGGCATAATCTATTCTCAGATCGGTGGTATACAGCTGCTGATAAACATGGTTGAATGTATTGACGATGCCGCGAAAAAAGTTGATTTTATCTAGCAGGCCATATTCTGAGGAACCGATGTCACGAAAGGTGTTATAACCGGGATTGTGTATTTCGGGATTTCCAGCCATATAAGAACTGAGGTAATTCAGGTATACTGCACTCTTCCAGGTGACGTCCTTGCCGTAATAGGGCGGCATGCCGTTTTTCTCAAGCTGTTCCATGATATCGTTGTTGCCTTTGGACTCTGCAATTTCCATCGCCGTCTTGTAATCAATCCGCTCAGTTTCAGCAAAATCCACCATCTGCCCCGTGCCAATCAGAGCGTGATAGGACTGAGGATGTTTGTCAATGAGAAAAATCCCCAGGGCGCTGCCCCACGATTCACCAACCAAATAAATCTTCTCCTGCGAGAAGCGCTTCTTAAGGTATTCTGTCAGAGCGTGCCCGTCCTGAACATAGGTATCAACGGTGATGTTTGCAGTCTTTTCGGCATAATATGATTTGCCGGAACCGGGCTGATCCCATGTGACCACGACAAAATGCTTCTCCAATTCCGCTAGTTCATAGCGCACAGCCGCCAGTTGAGAACCGCCGGGACCGCCGGCTAAAAAGAGCAGCACAGGATTACTTTTGTCCCAACCTCGTATACTGATCCATTGAGTCCTGCCGTTGAGTTCAAGCTCGGTCAGTTCCGCAATGCTATTTTCGGCATCAATGCGAGGAGTGGACGCAGTGATCTGTGTAGATGCGACAAATGCAACGTTTAAAAACAGTACCCAGACGAAGAACAACGCCGTATTTTTCAAACGCTTGATCTGTTTTGGATTCGCTTTGTTTTGTATCTGTGCAATGATACGATTCACTAACAGGAACAACATCTTTCCAAGTGCAATGAGCATCAAAACGATTAGAATAATAAATATGATTACCTGACTCATGATAAAACCTCCATTGTTTTGTGAGTGAGTACATGCGAATAAATGTATACGCTTTCAAGGGCATTTCCTACCAGGGGCGCATCGGTTATGCGGCTGTCTTTGAGTACCAATCCGTTATGAGTTGCCAAGTGTTTGATTACGCTCAGCTTTTCTGCTTCGTTCAGCGGCTCGCGGAATACGAATATACCGCCGGTTTTGAGCGACTTCGCAAGTGCGGGGACAACCCGCTCCAATTCGATTGCCGAAATTTCGTGCAGCACGAAGTGGCAGTACACTACGTCAAAGCTGTTCCGGAGCAGCACAGTGGCTTCAGAGCGGAGATAGAATATATTATTATATCTCCGTAGTGTTTTGCGGCAGGCGTTCAACCGCCGTTCAGAAATGTCCAGACAGGTCAAATGCCCGCGGCTTAACCGCTTTGCTGTGTAATATGCGACCGCGCCCGAGCCGCAGCCAAAGTCCAGCACACGTTCTCCATCGTATAGTGGCAGACGCTCAGCGAATGGCTTGTAGACCGACCTGCCATAAAGCAGAAATACAAGCTTTGACAGAAGCATTTCTAACCATGTCGGTTCATACGCCATCATTTCTCACCTCACCAAAATGCAGACCATTTTTTTGTTTTTCCGCAAACCGGTCCCTTAATTCATTTAATCTCATAAGCAAAATCACTCCAATAAAAAATCAGCTGTATTTAAGATCCATTACTATCATAGCAATCGAACCTGTCATACAGCTGAATCGAACCTTAAATCTACCTTAAATTGCGGGTAACGTAATCCTAAAGGTACAGCCCCTGTCGCTTCCTGTGCACAGTGTTAAATCACCTCTGTGAGCCTCGGCTATTTTCTTCGCAATAGAAAGCCCCAGCCCACTGCCGCCGGTTTCGGAGCTGCGCGAATCGTCCGCACGGACAAAGGGCTTGAAAATGTTCGGTGTAAGATGAGCAGGAATCCCAATCCCATCATCGCTGAAATCAATCACCGCCCGGTTATCTTTCGCTTTCAGTCTTACGGTTACGGTTGTTCCCTTTGTATTATACCGCATTGTATTGCTTGCAAGATTTTGAATGAGCCGGCCAAAGCGTTCTGTGTCCAGCAGGACAAAAACACTTTCCTCAGGAATGTCGAATTCATATGCAAAGCCAGCGCGTTCCAGCTGCGGTACAAGCTCGCCGCAGAGCTGACGAAGGGCTTCGCAGAGATCTGTTCTAAGTGGCTTAAGGGAAAATTCGGGGCTGTCCATTTTTGAAAGCTCAAATAGCTCGTTAAGCAAGCGATTCGCCCTTTGATTGTTTTGATTAATGATTTGAAGATATCGGCAGCGATCTCGATCATCTATGTCCGGCTTCTGGCAGAGTAACTCGGCGTAGCCCTGTATACTTGACATGGGATTCTTGAGGTCGTGGGATATGTCCAGAATCAGCCGCCGCCTGTCCTCCTCCGATCTTTTGCGCAGAGATATCTCGTGCTCAATCCGGGCGGCCATGTCATTAAATGTGTTCTGTAACTCGGCAAACTCGTTTGTAAGGCGTAAATCCACCCGTGCGGAATAATCGCCCTCTCGAAGAAGTCTTGTGCCGTCACAGAGTTTTTTCAGGGGAGATGTGATTTGCGAGGCTGTGATTTTGGAATATATGATGATGAGAAGTGCGAACAGTAAGAGGTATGTTATAATCACCGTTCCAAAAATGAACGCGGCTCTGCTGAAATCGCCTTTTGCGGCGTTGCTGTTGATAACGAGGGCAAAATCAAGCCGTATTGATGCGGGAAAGGTGACGATGAGCCAAAATTCGCCTTGCGTGTTATAAAGAACGTCATGATGGAATAGAGTTTTCTTACTCTTGCTCTGCACCAAAAAATCTGTAAATTCGGTGGCAGTTAACTGCTTTTGCGGTAATGCGTCTTCGCCTGCTGAGAGTACCACCCGGAATTCTTTGTCCACAATTTGCACGCTGCCGCCGGCCTCGACAATAGGAACGGTGTCTATTTGCATATAATCATCCCGCATTATTTCGCTTGCGAGGTATTTGTCTTTGGCAAATACACCGGCTGCGATTTTACTTGCAAAGGAGAGCAGGGAAACTCCCATTACGGTAGCCAGCACCACCAAAAGAAAGACCACAATATAGTGAGTAAAGAATTGATCAGATATTTTTCTTCTCATTTGCATTCACCCGTGTAATGCAGCTTATAGCCAATGCCGCGAATGGTTTTGAGGTATTCCGGCTTCTGCGGATCGACCTCAATTCGGCTTCGGATGCGGCTGATGTGGACCATCACAGTGTTGTCGTCATAATAGTATTCCTCGTCCCACACCGCACGGTATAGCTGTTGTTTCGTAAAAACCCGCTCCGGGTTTTCCATAAAATACAGAAGCAGCTTATATTCCTTTGCGCCAAGCTCAACTGGAACTCCGTCCTTAAAAGCGCAGCATTTGTCTTTGTCAATGGACAGGTTTCTATATATGATGCTTGTAGTGACGTTTCCCTTCGGCGAGAAATATTCGTTACTCCGGCGCAGCTGTGCACCTACGCGGGCAATCAGCTCGGCAATTGAAAATGGCTTAGAGAGATAGTCATCCGCACCTAACCTCAGCCCCAAAACCTTATCCATATCGTCCGTTCTTGCAGTCAGAAATATGACGGGGATAGTGCTGTGTTCCCGTATTTTAATGAGCAGATTGAAGCCGTCCATAACCGGCATCATTACATCAAGGATTGCCAGATGAATGTTTTGTGACATTAGAATATCAAACGCTTCTTTCCCGTTTTGTGCTGTCAAAACGGTGTATCCGTTATCCTCAAGGCTTATTTTTATTAGGTTCCGGATGTCAATCTCGTCATCGGCGATTAGAATTGTCATACATTTTTACTCCTCCCTGATGCATTTTATTCGTTTATCCTTAACAGAACGCAGCCGACCTTTTCAAGGTGTGAGATGAACAGCTCTTCGACGTAAATAACCACTTTAATTGTATTGAAGGCAGAGGTTTCTTTCAAGCGAAAATTTGCGGATTTTGAAGAAAATTCATCATGAATACCGTATGATATAAGTGTTAAATCTAGTTTTGAGGAGAGGAATCTATGGATAACAATAGTTTACTAGAGTTAAAAAATAAACTGGCTGCCCTGCCGGTACTGAAGGAACGTTTGAAAAAGCTGGATGCACGAATCGGTGAGGCCGACCGGGAGGTCAGTTTGCTGCTTCAAAAATATGAGAAGGAATCGCTTGACGCGGAGCAAATACAAAAGAATTCACTTTCAGCGACGATATTGAAACTGATCGGTAAATATGAGGACAGGGTGGATAAGGAATCCCGTGAAATGTTTCATGCAAAAACTGAATATGACGCCGCCGTCAACAGGCTCAAAGAACTTAAGCATGAGCGGGAAGAAATGAGACTAAGGCATTCAGACCTGTCCGGGGATAAACGGATATATGAGGAAGAACTGAAAAGACGGGAGGAACAAATTAAAAGCAGGTTCACAGATGAGGTTTCTCTGAAATACAGTAAATTAGAAGAAGAACTCAATGGTATGCGCAGTCAGCTTGCAGAGACGGAAGAAGCACTTAGGGCGGCGAGAAGAACACTCGGCACGGCCAAAAATGCAATGGAGCAGTTGGACGATGCAGAGAGCTGGGCGACTTATGATATTTGGCTTAGCAAGGGGATATTCAGCCATATGGCAAAATATGACCGTATCGATAGTGCCGAGGAGCAGTTTCACAGACTGGCTTCTCAGATTACTGATTTGAAGAAGGAACTGAAGGATATCAACCTGACCGCTGATTTTTCCCTGTCGAGCATTGATTCCACCACAAGGGCGATCGACTTCTGGTTTGATAATATATTTACGGATATGGCAGTCCGCGACCAGATTCGCGATAATCAGGATCAGCTCAGAAGTATTTATGGTAAAATTAATCGTGTAATTGATAAGCTCGAGAGCATCAAATCGGATATCAACCGACAGATACGGGAAACTGAAAAAGGGAAAAATGATCTGATCATTTCATATGAAGGATGACGGTTGAGTGCGCATGAGCTTGCAAATGGAAAAAGGAGCATAAGAAAAATGCTGATGAAGGACAAAAAAATGCGGATGAAGAAAAAAACAGTGATTCTGTTTGATCTGGACGGAACCTTAACCGATCCTGGAGTGGGGATAACAAAATCTGCAAATTACGCGCTGGAGTCTTTTGGTATACATACGGAGGATCTGAGTGAGCTATACAAATTCATTGGTCCTCCATTGATGGAATCATTCATGAAATATTATGGTTTTGATGAGGCAAGGGCTCTTCTGGGTGTGGAAAAGTACAGGGAATATTTTAAAAATATCGGTATTTTTGAAAATGAGCTGATCCAGGGTATGGACGATTTACTTTGTCATTTGACGGATGCCGGTCGCCGACTGATTGTCGCAACCTCTAAGCCTAAAGTATTTGCAGACCAAATATTGGAGCATTTCAACCTGATACAGTATTTTGACCTGGTCTGTGGCAGCGAACTGGACGGGACGCGGGTCAATAAGGGAGAAGTGATCAGGTATGCATTGGACAATGCGGAAATAATAGACCTGAGCAAGGCCGTCATGGTTGGTGACCGGAAGCATGATATTATTGGCGCAAAAGAGTCAGGCATAGATAGTATTGGTGTATTATTCGGTTATGGAAGCGATAAGGAGCTTCGCACGGCAGGAGCGACACTGATTGTTGAAACGGTAGCAGAATTGGAGAATGCGCTTCTGGAGGTGAGAATCTGAGCTTATGAACATACAGATATTTGGCGCAAGCAAGTGCTTTGATACAAAAAAGGCTGAACGTTATTTCAAGGAGCGAAAAATAAAATACCAATATGTAGATATTCGAAAATACGGGCTGAGCAAAGGAGAGTTTGAATCAGTCCGTACAGCAGTTGGTCTGAGGGATATGATTGATACTACTACAGCAGAGTATAAAACACTGAACATGCAAAATCTTGGAGTGGGAAACGTAGCCGCGGAGGTGTTGTTCAAAAATCCGAAGCTATACAATACTCCAGTGGTCAGAAACGGAAGGAAGGCTACGATAGGGTATCAACCAGATATATGGAAGGATTGGGAATAAGGACACAGGTAACAATTTTCCGAAAGAAAGGTTTGACCTTTGGTAGTAGAACGGCAACCATCTTTACCGGCAGGAACGAATAAATGCTCCGATACGTCTAATTCATGGAAAGACAACATTAAGGAAGACAAAATGATCGGAGGTCAATTATGAGAAAACGGATTAGTATTCTGTTGGTTACTATGCTGATACCTGTGGCATTAGCGGCATGTTCACAACAGGCAGATATAGGAAAAGAAGGTACAAAGCAGACAGTTAGGGATAATATCGGAACAATGCAAAGCGATACAGTACAAAGCACGGTTGTGCCGGATGGTCCAACTGATACAACTGATACAACTGATGGGGGCAGTACGGATTCACCCGGAAATGATACAGTAGATAGTGGAGAACAGAACGACACTTCGGTTGGATCTGATTATGATAAGATTATGGCAGACACGGAAGTGAGCACCGCACAAATGTTGGCTTACATAAGAGAGAATAGCGGAAAGCTCTCTGACGAACAAGCTGTGAATTTAGTACTAAAGCTTGAACAACTGCAGATGGACGGCCTTTCGGCAATGACGGACAGGTATTTCGATGTGGATCATAGTGAATTATTGGTTGATAATGTTTATGATTATGAAACAGGAGAAATTAACATAGACTCCATAAATAACGAGAGTTTTCGGGAGGTATTGGCTGATATCCAGAGAAATGGGTATAAAATAGAGACCGCCGAGGGTAGCTCCTTTCCTGTGATCGACTACAGTATATACGAAAATTTTAGTTGGATGCTGCCTGAAGATCTGAAAAGCTATTTTTCTCTGATGGCTGTCGAATCCGGTAAAAAGCCTGCAAGCGACGGCGGTCTGGTCATTGGGTGGGATGATGTGCTCAACAGAGCGATTGCCCAGGAACAATTCATTTTGAAGTATGGTCATTCTCAGAAACTGAATGATGCAAAGAAACTGTATTGGAAATACATCAATTTTATTTTTGATGGCAGCAGCTTACCAAATGCGGAGCATTTTGCTTATGATACAAAAACATTGGAACCGCGGTTAAAAGAGAGCCTGGTAAAAGCAGCCGCAAGAAATGGCGATTCGCCGCTTGAGAAAACGATCAGCGAGTATCTGGAGATATTGAAGAAAAACAAATATAAACTGACAGCTGAAGTTAAGCAGTTCAGGGAAAAAGCAGTTACTACTTTGAGCAAGTAATTGAGCAGGAGCGCCTTGAGCATGTGATTGGGCAGGAACGCTTTGAGTAATTAAGTAAGCTGAACCGATACGGTCTATGGACAAGGTTGATGGGGTTATTTTTTATTTATCAGGATCAATCCAACGATGCAAAATACTGACCCCAGCACTTTATTAAGATTAAATCCCTCTTTATAAAACAAAATCCCTATTGGAATCAGCATAAGGGCAAGAATAATATTTGCCACTAAGGATCCTACGCTGATATTCCATCCAGCCCGATATGCCATAAGGTAGCCGAATTCAAGCCCAACGATAGTTACACCAAGTAAAAAACTCGTCCAATTCACATCTTTGATTGACTGGAAAAATCCTTTATCCGTCTTGTAAAAATGAAATGCGATAAAAGATAACACAGCCGCTGTCAAATATGTAATCAATAATGCTGAAAAGGGGTTAACCTTCTGTGGTGCTGATTTTTGGCATATATTATATAAAACATTCGATGCCACGATTATAATAATTGAAAACACATACATAAACATTCATGAACCCTCAAGTCAGCGTATGATTATAATCAATTAATTTAACACATCGGTATTTTTGTGTCAAACATTTTATTACCACTACTTGGTAAAATATTTTACGATGCTTGTCGACAGGCTCTTGGCAAGCTTTGTCTGCTCTTTGTCATCGATTAGCAGTTCGAATTCATTCGGATTCGGGACAAATCCGTTCTCGATGAGCACGGACGGAGTCCACGTTCCCCTTACCACATAGAAGTTTGCCCAGCGCACGCCTTTGTTCACGCGACCGATTTGTGTAGCTCCGGACAAAATCGCCTGAGATAAGGACTCAGCATGTGCTTCCTTGTAATAGACTGAAAATCCTGCTATTTTTGAAATATCTACATTATCAGCCATACTATTGCCATGGATTGATATGAACAGGTCCGGCCTGGCGTTTCTGGATGCGGTTAGCCTGTCGGACAGAGATACTGCCGTGTCCGTTGTACGGGTCATAAGCACCTTGGCGCCCAGACGTTGCAGTTCAGTCCGTAATTTGAGCGCAGTATTCAGATTGATTCTTTTCTCCGCATAATTGCTTCCCAACGGCCCGATTGCCCCGGAATCGTCACCTCCGTGTCCCGGATCAAGCATGATTACGATATCTTTGAGAGGTTTGTCACCGACAACTGTCTTTACAGGACGTTTCACATTCAGAATAATGCCACTCGCTGTTTTTTCGATGTAGTACCCCTCAATTTTTTCACCCGGTTTTAGCTCAAGGACATATTGTCCATTATTGCTGTTTTTGCTGAAGGTAACTGATTTGAACATTGAGCCTGACGGCAATACAGGCAGCTTGCCCGATGCGACAGCAGAGATGCTGACTGTCAGCTTTGAACCGTCAAAATCGGCTATTGCCGCAAGGGAAGAAGGATAATCCAGTTTGAGCGTATCCCACTTTTTACCCGTGGTATAGACAGCGGATGTAACGTTAGGTTTCAGCTGTACTTTTGAGGTATAAGTCGTAACGCTTGTTTTCCTGACCCAAAGACCTGATGAAAGTCTGGCAAAGTCGCCTGTCATGCCTGTCACATAATCGACCATTCCCTTGCGGAGCTCGTAAGCTGCGCCGTTTCCGGTATTTGTTGATTCGTAGGTGTCGATGTCCTCTTTTATGATCTCCGCATAAAATGGAGATCTACTCATTATAACACCAACGGTGGCAGGGGCTTTGCGCGTTTTTACCGTACCATTGTAATTCATGGTGTATGAAGGTGTTCCAAGGTCGATGTTGCGGGGTGTACCTGTGAATGACGGTATAGTATATGTGTAGGTAAATTTAGCCGGGTATAGCCCTCCGCTGGTCGATGCAGTCTTCATTGTATAGGTTTTGCCATTGAACCTGACGGTTACCTTTGAACCGGCCGGCGCCGTGCAGGACAATGTGATTTTCTCGCCCGGCATCTTGTATTCCTGAGCTTGGGGAAATACGGAGGTCGCGGTTATATCCGCTTTCGTCATCTTTTGCGCCGGCGAGGAGTCTGTTGATCGGTTGATGACTCTTGTAACATAGGAGCCGTCCTGCGAGAAGGTAAATGTGTTGGTTCCATTGACCAGTGTTACCAGAATGCCAAAATAGCCTTTGCTTGAGCGGCTTTCAACAAGTTTTCCGTTCAGGTAAAGAGGCTTGCTTGGATCGGATGCACCGTTCAGATAATACTGGCTGTATCCGGTTTTGATATTAGCGGACGGTCTTGTAACAGTGACCGGAACGGCTGGAATCCCTCCGTCAATCCTCTCATATGCTGCTCTAATAGTTGCACTCAGGGCAGGATACTTTGCCAGGGAGGTATAATTGTAAAACATGCTGCCTTTTACCTCCGGATAATTCCGGTTCAGCCACATCTGCCTTTCAATTTCTGCAACGCCATACCAGGGGCTTTTTGGATCTGAATTACCGGCTTTGTATAATGCATGTCCTATATACAAATCAACCGAGGTACCCTTTACCACATCTACCCACCAGGTCAGCAATTTGCTGTAATCAGCAACTGAATATCCGATGTTCCAATAAATCTGTGGAGTTATGTAATCAATGATTCCATCCTTTACCCACTTTCTCGAATCTGCATAGTGGTCATAATAGGATTCAAGACCTCTTGTATCGCTGCCCAGAGAATGCGAAGCCTTGTTTGCCCAGATACCAAAGGGGCTTATGCCAAAGCGGATATCCTTGTCGGCTGCCTTGATAGCCTTGTACACTTCAGAAATAAGGGCGTTCACATTTGCCCTGCGCCAATCGCCAATATTCTTATAGCTCGTGCCAAAGGCGGCAAAGGTCTTTGAGTCGTCGAATTCTCTTCCGGGATAGAAATAATCGTCAAAGTGAATGCCGTCGATATCGTAATTGTTAACCAACTCCAATATACTGTCTTTGATAAGTTTGCGCACCTCTGGGATTCCGGGGTTGAAGTAGAGATTCTTATCGGAATATCTTACGACCCAGTCGGGATTCTTGCGCGCTGGGTGCGTTGAAGCAAGGGAAGCAATGGTCGGCAAAGGCTCGGATGAGGTTTTTTTGGTGATCCTGTACGGGTTGATCCAGGCGTGCAGCTCAATACCGCGTTTGTGAGCTTCTGTGATCCAGAAGGCGAGCGGATCAAAGCCATTTGCAGGGGCTTTCCCCTGTGTGCCTGTCAGGAATTTGGACCATGGGAAATAATTTGATTTATAAAATGCGTCCGCCGTGGGCCGCACCTGCAGAAAGACGGCGTTAAAGCCTGTTTTCTCAGCTTCGTCCAATATTTTCAGCGCTTCCGCTTTCAAAACAGATGGATCGGTTGTCGGTTTGGTGGGATAATCAATATTTACAACCGATGCGACCCACATTCCGCGCATTTCTTCTTTCGCAGATGATTCGGCAGCAGGTCCGGAGGATGATCCTGCAGCGGGAACGGCGCTCACCGGCGTAACTGAAAGGGATTGGCAAAAAATCAGTATAACAATAATTATTTTAAGTAAATATTTCATCATTTGCTCCTTAATGACTTATTTTTATTTATATCGACATATTATTTCTGTAAATGTTCCCTCAATCCCTGTCAGTTTAACATTTTTTAACCTTTTGCAGTAAGGTAACAGTAAACTATTAGCACTCCTTCGGACAAACCGGCAGGCATCGGTTGGAAAACTCCCCGGCTGCAAGATTGGGATAATTTTAGGATGCATTGTTGTCATACATCATCTTGATGATATAATGATATTATGTTCGGTCCGCTCGGTGTGGTTAAAGAATCATGTAAAGCGAGGTATTATGATGGAAAAGCAATTTCGAAAACGTGCCCAGGAACTGGTGGAAAGCATGACGTTGGAGGAGGCTGCATCACAACTGCGTTATGATGCGCCTTCGATCACGCGTTTGGGCATACCCTCCTACAATTGGTGGAACGAGGCATTGCACGGAGTCGCGCGCGCAGGAACGGCGACGGTGTTTCCACAGGCAATTGGGATGGCCGCTATGTTTGATCCGGAGTTTTTACGCAAGATTGCCGATGTGATATCAACTGAGGCAAGGGCGAAATATAACATGCAATCTTCACTCGGTGATTATGATATTTATAAAGGGCTCACTGTTTGGTCGCCAAATATAAACATTTTTCGGGATCCGCGCTGGGGACGCGGACATGAAACTTACGGAGAGGATCCCTTCTTGACAAAAACCCTTGGCGTCGCATTTATCCGCGGACTGCAGGGGGAATCGGAATACCTTAAGACGGCGGCGTGCGCCAAGCATTTTGCCGTCCATTCCGGGCCGGAGGCACTTCGTCACAGCTTTGATGCAAAGGCGTCTGCAAAGGATATGGAAGAGACTTATCTACCAGCCTTCAAGGCGGCAGTGAAGGAAGCAAAGGTCGAAGCGGTTATGGGTGCATATAACCGCACAAACGGTGAACCATGCTGCGGAAGCAAGACGCTGCTTGAAGATCTGCTTCGCGGGCAATGGGGCTTTGAGGGTCATGTTGTCTCTGATTGCTGGGCTATCAGGGACTTTCATGAGCATCACGGAGTAACGAGAACTGCAGAGGAATCAGCAGCCCTTGCCATCAACAATGGATGCGATGTTAATTGCGGCAACACCTACCTTCATATGCTAATTGCGCATCAGGAGGGTCTGGTGAGCGAACAAACAATCCGGAACGCTGCGACACGCCTGTTTACGACCCGGATGCGCCTTGGAATGTTTGACAGGGACTGTGAATACGACAATATCACATTTGAGGATAATGACACCGAGGCACATCGTCAACTGGCTGCGGAGGCGGCCAGGCGGTCGGCGGTGCTGCTGAAAAACAATGGCATCCTGCCGCTGGATCAATCCAGATTAAAACGCATTGCTGCAATTGGTCCTACGGCGGACTCACGGAAAGTACTCGAAGGCAATTACTGTGGAACAGCGTCGGAGTATATTACGAATCTGGAGGGTATCCGCAAGGCTGCCGGAGAAGATATCCGCATCTTTTATTCAGTCGGCTGTGACCTGT
Organism: Bacillota bacterium; assembly: GCA_023435745.1. Lineage (GTDB taxonomy): Bacteria > Bacillota > Clostridia > Acetivibrionales > DTU013 > JAEYRF01. The sequence continues at coordinate 347,668 of JAEZMD010000018.1, forward strand.
TCAGAGACCGGGTGGAGCCGCTTGCAATGCCAAATGACCGTATCAGTGAGGCAAAAGGCTGTGCTGCCGCAAGTGATGTGATCATCCTGTGCCTTGGGCTCGACGCAAGCATCGAAGGAGAACAGGGCGACACGGGTAACAGCGATGCCGCAGGTGATAAAACCAGTCTTTTGCTGCCTCAATCGCAGCGTATATTGCTTAATGAAATGCTGTCTGTTGGTAAGCCGGTTGTACTTGTGCTCAACAGCGGCAGCGCCATTGACATAGGCGATGCGGCGGACCGCTGCGCTGCTGTTTTACAATGCTGGTACAGCGGTGCGCAGGGCGGACGTGCACTTGGTGAAATCCTGTTCGGCCGGTGCAATCCTTCCGGTAAGCTGCCGGTTACATTCTACCGTGATGGCACGCTGCCCGATTTTGAGGATTATAGCATGCATGGAAGAACATACCGCTATCTGGATCAGGAACCGCTGTATCCTTTTGGATACGGATTGTCATATACCTCGTTCCGATTCGATGACTTGAAAATCAATGCATATGAGGCGGGGAAGCCTTTGTGCGGGACCGTCACTGTAACAAATGACGGCAGATTTGACGGTGCTGAAGTGGCAGAGTTCTATATAAAAAATCACATTGAGGAAAATGCAGCTGATCCAAGAAACGCCAATGTTCGCGACAGGATCGGAGAGCAGCCTCATTATTCACTGTGCGGGATGCAGCGGTTGTTCCTGAAAGCAGGCGAAAGCACAACCCTGCATTTTGAAATATCGCCGCAATGCCTTGAAACGGTGCTGGAGGACGGGACAAGGGTAACTCTGTACGGACGTTACTCTATCTTCGCGGGAGGAAGCCAGCCAGACAGTCGCAGCGTGGAATTAACTGGAAAACGGCCCCTTTGCACCTCGGTTCAGATCGGGTGAGAATCGGCCGGCCTTAAAAAAAATCTGGAGGAGAATGTAAATTTTTCTTGACTTATTAATTTGCATGGATTAAGATAAATGCTGTGAGTGATCACAAATCTAAGAATAGGAGGCAGGTACATGTTTAGGATTGAAGTGAAAGCTTTTTACGCAGCCACAGTAAAAATGAATCGAATCGGCAATTTCGCAATATCTGATAACCCTGCCTTACTCACCGGTATCATCTGACAGATTAGGTTGTTTACTGAAATGAGAGGGTCGCGGGTTATGCCTGCGGCCTTTATTTATTCCTGAAAGGCCGAGGCGTGTATTCTTCGGCCTTTTGTTTGTGTTTGCAGCAGATCGGAAAATGAGCAGTTGAGTTAGGCGGATATTTTGGCTAAGGGGGAATTCTTTTGAAACGACTATTAAAATTAATAAAAAAGCAGTGGCTAACCTACGCTATTGCCTTGACGGCGCTGCTGGCATCAATCTCGCTGGATATGTTTAACCCTCGTCTTGTAGGAGGAATCATTGACAGAGTAATCATGAACGGAGAAATGGATTACCTCCGGCCTGCATTACTGGCGCTGGTGGCAATCACAATTGGCCGCGCGGTTCTTGGTTATACCAAGGAATATGGATTTGACATTGCAAGCTCAAAGGTCATTGTGAACCTGAGAAAAAATTTGTTTGATCACATACAAAAGCAGTCATTCTCCTTTTTTGACGAGAACAACACCGGAGAGCTGATGTCTCGTATCAAGGAAGATACGGAGAATATCATGAATGCTATTTGTTACGGAGCGATGCTGTTTCTGGAGCAGGTCATCTATTTTATCATTGCCTCCGTCATCCTTTTTACAATCAACTGGAAACTTACGTTAATCAGTCTGGTAACAATGCCCATCATAGAGTATGTGGTATTCAAGCTGGAGAAACAGATGGGGATGACGTATGGGAAAATCAGTGATCAAAGGGCTCTTCTCAATACGACAGCCGAGCAAAACATATCCGGAGTAAGGGTAGTTAAGGCGTTTGGCAGAGAAAAACATGAAATTCAGAAGTTTCTTTCCCAAAATGAGGAGAATTATAGGATCAATCTGGAGCAGGCAATGGCTATGGCAAAGTACTTCCCGCCCATTGAATTTTTGTCCAGCTTGGTGCTCGTTCTGGTAATCAGCTTCGGAGGATATTTTGTCATCGGAGGAGAAATGACGCTGGGGACGCTTGTTGCATTCAGCCACTATATTTTCATGCTGATCTGGCCGATGCGCATGATGGGATGGCTGACCAACGTTTTGGCACAGTGCATAGCTTCTGTCAGGAAAGTAGAAAAGATATTCAATGAAGAACCGACAATAAAAAACTGCGAGGCTCCGATAGCGCCTGAGGTGTTCCGCGGACATGTGGAATTCAGGAATGTCAGCTTCGATTTTTCCGGCACAACCGTACTGAAGGATGTCAGCATCGACGCCAGACCCGGAAGTACAATCGCGATTATGGGTATCACGGGCGCAGGCAAAAGTTCGCTTGTAAACCTTATCGGCAGGTACTATGATTGTTCGGCAGGAAAGGTGTGCTTTGACGGCCATGACGTAAAGGAGATGGATTTATTCCTGCTCAGGAAGAATGTATCGGTCGTAATGCAGGAGACTTTCCTGTTTTCCGACACCATTGAGGAGAATATACGGTTTGGCACGGAGGGTGTTTCTGATGAGGAATTTATGGCAGCTTGCAGAGATTCTATGGTGGATGAGTTTGTATCACAGCTTCCGGATGGCTACCAGACAGTCATCGGCGAGCGTGGTATCGGACTTTCCGGCGGCCAGAAGCAGAGGATTTCCATTGCAAGGGCTCTGGTCAGAAAAGCGAGCGTACTGGTGATGGATGACTCCACATCCGCATTGGACATGGGGACGGAATTTGCCATACAGAAGGCCATGGAGTGCAGGAAGGACATCACGCGGTTTATCATTGCACACAGGGTATCTGCAGTAAAAAATGCTGATGAGATCATTTACTTCGATGGCGGAAGAATAGTTGAACGTGGCAGTCATCAGGAACTGTTAAACCTGAGAGGATGTTATTTTGACACATACTGCGAGCAGTACCGCGACTTTGTGGATGCTCTTGAAAAAGAGGTGGTATAATGCCAATCAATAATTTTAAGGACGATGAGATATTAAAACAGAGTTTAAACATTACGATTGTAAAGAGGCTTTTGACATACCTGAAGCCATACGGCGGCGCAGTCGCCAAGACTTTGGTGCTGATGCTGGCGGCCATTGCGGTCGAGCTTTTCAACCCTTACTTTTTGAAGCTGGGGATTGATAGATATATCAAGGTGGGAGACTGGCGGAACCTGTTGCTTCTTGGCGGTATTATGATCCTGGCGAATGCACTGGCAATGATCTGCTCGCGCTTTCGGATCGTTATCATGGGTAAAGTGTCGAACAGTATTCTGATGACGATTCGTCAGCAGTTGTATACACATATTCAGAAGCTGTCCTTTTCATTTTTTGATAACAGACCGACAGGAAAAATACTTGCACGTATTATCGGTGATGTTAACTCTCTGAACGATTTGTTTACCAATAGCGTGACCAGTTTGATCCCTGAGCTTATAAAAATTGTGTCGGTTGTTGTGATCATGATGGTGATGAACTACAGGCTTGCTTTGGTTGCCCTGGCGACGCTTCCGGTTATGATGCTGGTTATGTTCACAGTCTCTATAGTATCAAGAAAGAGGTGGCAGATATTCAGGAAAAAGACTTCAAACCTGAATGCATTCACCCATGAGGACTTTTCCGGAATAAGGGTCGTACAGAGTTTTGCCGCTGAGAAGAATACATCGGCTATGTTTCTTAAGCTATGCAATGACTGGAGAAAAGCCTTTATCAGAGCAGTGCGGATGAATGACTTCTTCTGGCCGACTGTAGAAATGTCGTGGGGTATGGGGACGGTTCTCGTCTTTTGGCTTGGAGCGACGCTGATTGAAACGAATACGATCACGCCGGGTTTACTTGTGGCATTTACAAGCTATGTATCAATGTTCTGGCAGCCGATCATGAACATAAGCAATTTCTATAACCAGCTTGTTACCAATATGTCTGGAGCGGAAAGAATCTTTGAGATCCTTGACATAGATCCTGACATCAAGGATAGACTCAACTCAACAGTTATGCCTAAAATCAGGGGAGACGTTTCTTTCCGAAATGTAACTTTTGGGTATGATGAGGGTCAGCAGGTGCTCAGGGACGTCAGCTTTGATGTGAAAGCAGGTCAGACAATTGCGCTAGTCGGATCGACGGGAGCCGGCAAAACAACGGTTGTTAACCTGATCAGCAGGTTTTATGAAGTTACTGCCGGAAGTGTGCTGATTGACGGGTTCAATCTGAACAATGTGACATTAGAGAGTCTCAGGGGACAGATTGGTTTGATGCCGCAGGACACATTCCTATTTTCAACTACAATAAAGGAGAATCTGTGTTATGGTAAGCTCGACGCAACGGATGAGGAGATCATTGCAGCAGCAAAAGCAGTGTCGGCTCATGACTTTATTATGAAGCTCGAGAAGGGGTACGATACTGACGTAAATGAAAGAGGAACCCGGTTATCGGCCGGACAGCGGCAATTGATCGCTTTTGCCAGAGCACTGCTGGCAAATCCCCGTATACTGATACTTGACGAAGCAACAGCAAGCATCGATACGCATACGGAGCGATTGGTACAGAGTGGCATTAAAAAACTGCTGCAGGGGAGGACCTCTTTTGTAATCGCCCATAGGCTTTCTACGATACGCAATGCCGACCGGATCATGGTGGTAGAAGATGGCGGGATCGTTGAAAGCGGCACGCATGAGGAGCTTATTCGCCTCCGCGGCCAGTATTACAATCTGTATACATCCCAATTCAAGTTTTTAAACGACGAGGAGGCGGTTTAAAGAAGTAATCATTTTGTTTAAATGATTATAATTGTGATATTATATAAGTAAATATGTAAGAATCAAGGGGGAGGCCTGAGCATGTCATTTTTTAAGGAATTCAAGGAATTTGCAGTTAAAGGAAACGTAATAGATTTAGCGGTCGGCGTCATAATTGGCGGTGCTTTCGGTAAGATAGTTACTTCACTTGTAAACGATGTTGTTATGCCTGTAATTACTCTGATAACAGGTCAGGGAAACTATAAAGACCTCGCTATTACTCTGCCGAATGCAGGAAAGTTGAATTATGGCCTCTTCATCTCAAATGTGGTTGATTTTGTGATCATTGCCTTTGTTATATTTATCTTTGTCAAACAGATCAACCGATTCAAGAAGAAACCGGCCCCGGCGCCAATAACAACAAAGGATTGCCCTTATTGCCGAACCAGCATTCATCTGGAGGCAACAAAATGCCCGAATTGTACATCCGACTTATCATAAAGAATTTGCAGGCCGGAGACTGAAATGACTAAGGAGCGAAGGTATGGGCTTTTATGAACAGATAGCACCTTACTACGATTATATCTTTCCTGCGGGAGATGAGCAGCTTAAATTTTTACAAAAAGCGGCGGGTCTCCCGCCGAAAAAAATACTGGATGTAGCCTGCGGATCCGGCGTATATTCGGTCAAGCTGGCACAACTCGGGTATAAAGTGTGGGCGACTGATATCGATGCCGAAATGGTGCGCCTTGCCGGACAAAAAGCAACCGATGGCATGTCCGAGATAAAAACATTTATCTCGGACATGCAGCAACTGGATCAGCATATCAGCGAGCAGTTTGATTGCATTTTTTGTATAGGAAACTCAATTGTCCACATTGGCAGTGCTGACTCCATATTATCCGCGGTTTTTCAGATGAAGAACCGGCTTGCACCTGGCGGAAAGCTTCTGCTGCAGATCATTAATTTTGACCGTGTTCTTGCTAAGGGAGTAACCTCATTGCCTACTATTTATAATCAGGAAATCAACCTTGAATTCCAGAGGAATTATCTCAGAGATGACGACAGGGGCTTGATTTATTTTGATACTGTCCTAACTGTGAATGAGGATAACGGGCAGAACAGGTTTGAAAACAGAGTCGAGTTGTTCCCCTTATTAGCCTTATCACTAAAAGAAATATTGACCAAAGCCGGTTTTCGTTCAATTAACTTTTACGGCGGCTTCAATCAGGAGCCCTACATACCGGATGAATCGTTTCTGTTAGTGACAGAGGCGTTTTAATATTGCTCAGTAAAGTGCAAAGGAGAGACAGTTATTTAATGATAGAGATTCATAAGGTGAAGGACAAAAAAGAAATGGATTTAATCCATGAGATCAGACGCGAAGTATTCATAAATGAGCAGGGCGTTCCTGAAGAATTGGAAATGGATGAATTGGATCAGAAAGCTGTTCATGTTTTAGCTTATGTTGATGGCATGCCTGCCGGCTGCGGCAGAATGATAATAGACGGGGATTATGCCAAGCTTGGCAGGGTTGCGGTCAGAAAAAATATGCGAAGAACCGGGATTGGCACAGGAATGTGCAAGCTGCTAATTGCGTTAGCGGAAGAGAGTCGTATTGATAACATTTATGTCAACGCCCAGCTCACAGCAGAAGATTTCTACACAAGCCTGGGTTTTGAAAGAGAAGGCGATACTTTTTTCGAAGCAGGTATTAAACATGTAAAAATGGTGAGAGTACTGTCCCATCCGTACTGATTGTTACAATATTCCAGGGAATCATTTTTCCGCTGTCTATCAATGCATTTTTAACAGCGTTTACTATGCCGCCGCAGCAAGGGACTTCCATACGCAGGACGGTAACGCTTTTAATATTATGGCTTGCAATGATCTGTGCCAGCTTCTGTGAGTAATCGTCCTCATCAAGTTTTGGACAGCCGATCAAAGTTATTTTACCCTTCATAAAGTCGTTGTGGATGTTTGCATAAGCATATGCCGTGCAATCTGCCGCAATCAGCAAATGAGCATTTTCAAAATAGGGTGCATTTACCGGGACAAGCGTAATTTGGCAGGGCCATTGGCCTAGCTGTGATTCTGCCCTTGAGGCAGTTATGCCCGCCGTATTATCATTCTTTTCTTTGCTGATGACGCGTGCACGTGAGCCCGGACATCCACAGCTTTCATGAACTGCCGCGGGTGTGGGAGCAGGCGTGACAGCGCTTCTTTCTAAGTGTGCATTTACTGCAGCTTCATCGAATTCTGCAGCCTCTCTTTCCTCTATGGTTATTGCACCTGTAGGACATTCGGGCAGGCAGTTGCCCAACCCGTCACAATAGCTGTCAGAAATGAGCTTTGCCTTTCCGTTCACTAATTGCAATGCGCCTTCGTGACAAGCATTTATACACAGCCCGCAGCCATTACATTTTTCCTCGTCAATCTTTATTATTTTTCTTATCATATCCATCTCTCCCTGCAACATTTTTTACGATGTTTAAATTGTAGTATAAATATAAACGCAATTCGGTAACCAATGTTACAGATGGATACTAATAAATTCTATTAATCAGGCAGTCTCAATTGGATGAGTCTTAAGCATAGCTTCTGTCGGCGACATGAAAACCGCTGCTTCGCCATCCTGTTCAAGCTGCATATCGCCGAGTAAACTATCTGCGACTGCCTCGCTGACATTGGTGACGGTAATCAATAATACAATTTCTTTCTCAGGCTGCAATTCTATATTTAGTATAGGTAATAAAACCTCCTGCTCATCATCCGTGCCTCTTCCATGTATGATTGTAGCTCCTTTAGCACCTGATTGCCGCGCTACTTCAACGACCTTTTCAGCAAATCCCCTGTTTACAACCACCATAATACAGTCATGCTGTATGTTGATCTCCTCCGTCAAATGAGAGGTAATAATACTCTTTTTTTCAATTGTAGGATATACAACAACTTTTTTATGTTTAAACACAGTCCCAAGAATCATGATAGAAAGAACGGGAGCCATCGCTATCATTGCAATGACACCAAATCCGTCCACCAGCACGTTGGCGGTATCTATAACCGTAGCCGCTCCTTGAGCGAAAGCAAGCACAAAGGTTGCCGCCATAGGTCCCGAAGCAACTCCGCCTGCATCATAAGCAATCCCCACAAAAACCGGATCTGATCTAAATGAAAGAAATATAGCAGAGGCAAATCCTGGGAGAAGGAAATACCACAGCTTAACCTCAGGGACGACAATCCTTACCATAGATAAAGCAATTGCCATGCCGACGCCTAAGGAAAGAGTCATTCTTATTAAATTAAGAGGTATATGTCCGCTGGTAACTTCTTCAATTTGCTCACCCAGTACATGTACTGCCGGTTCAACAAGCACAACTATAAGGCCCATCAGAAAGGCTATTCCAATTAATACCCAATGGCCCATTTTAGCAAGTTCCATGCCGATAATTCGCCCCATGTCCATAAATCCGGAGTTTACTGCCGTAAGAAAAATTGCAAGTCCCAGCAGAGTCAAGGAAAGTCCCTTTATTATTCCGAAAAGCTCATCCTTATGTAATTTAAATTTTCTAAAATTATAAATAAAGAACAAAACTGCTATGGGCAAAAGTGCGATAAGGGATTCTGTGAAGATTCCCGGGAACGCGTTTATTATCGGCCTGAAAATACCTTCAGCAACAATGTATTCACCAACATCTCCCTGTATGTTTTTCTGCCCCGAAATGATGGACATAAGCATAACGGCCAGAATAGGTCCTGCACTCATAACACCCACAAGTCCAAAAGAATTCTCCTCCGAGTTTTTTCCGCCCTTTACTTTGGAAAGCCCCAGTGATATTGCAAGGACGAAGGGAGTTGTAAGGGCGCCTGTGGTTGCGCCTGATGCGTCGAAGGAAATAGCAAGAAATTCCTCTGACACAAGAATAGCTAATATAAATAGAATTCCATAGGTTACTGCCATAAATACGTTGTATGACGGTTTATCACGCAGCAGCCTGAAAACACCAAATGAAATCAAAACTCCAACACCTATAGATACCAGGTATACAATGACAGATGCGCTCAGAGTACCTCCCGAAGCTTCCTCGATCTGGGAGCCAAGAATAAGTAAATCAGGCTCTGCAACGGTTACGAGAAAGCCCAAAAGGAAACTAAGGATAGCAATTTTAAACGGTGATCTTGAAGTGGCTACTTCCCGCGACATATGCTCGCCAATTGGGTTCATAGACAAATCTACACCCCATAAAAAAATTGACAGTCCGACTAGGAGCAGCACGCTCCCGACAATAAAACGTACGATAATCTCTGATTCAACATCGACAATAGTGAAGCAGAGCGCCAGCACTAATATCATAACCGGCAATAATGTCCGGGCGACTTCTTTTGTTTTGTCTATTAGCAAAGTCATGACGTCACCTCCCTGCACTCCTCAGACCTGTTTTCAAACAGGCCGGTTGCCCGGTTCACAGGAAGAGTAAAGATGATACCGTTCCCGGCTTTTCCAAGCTCCAAATCATAAAATATCCTTTCCCTGATTGCAGTAGCTTTGTCTTTTGGCGTGATAATAATTACAATATCCTTTTGAGGCTCTATAACCAATGGGAAATAAAAATCTGTCGGGATTCCGGCTCCGCGGCCATGGATAAGGGTACCGCCTCTTGCTCCCGCAGCTCTTGCCGCTTTTATGCAATCATTACTCCGCCCTTTATCCACGATGGTTATTATACAAAAGAATGGGGCGTCGATATCGTCGGGCGGATTTTCTTTTTCTTTTCCAAAGGGCTGCAAAGGCCAACGCTTGAATGGTATTGAAAAAGCGATTCCTTTGTTTCTCTTGCAGAGCATAAATTCCTCGTTAAGTTTTTCGTGTAAATTATCGCAAAGCGCGTTTGATGAGGATATCATAAGAATCTCTTTGTGCATCTCTGTCAGACCCAGCTTATCATAAAGCTTGTTTTGCACTGTGCCTTCGCCAAGGAAGATTGTACCCCCCGTCGCACCACATTCTTTTGCTTTACGCAATACAGCATTAGCTTTGCCTCTGCTTACGATAACAAAAAACATTGTGTCTATGTCTATCACTCCCTGATATTTATTTTTCCGGCTATAAAAAGATTGTTATTTCATGCAAAGATAGAAAATAATCAATGCGATCCGGAGCAAAGACGCCTTTTCCAGACGTGGTTTCAACTCTATAATAATAACATAAAATAGCCATGGCGGCAACCGAATCAGGGCATATTTCCTAGACAAGTATAAAAGGTCATGAGAAATCTTAATGCTTGAATTAATAACCACAAATCATAAACGTATGAGGTCAGCTTTTCAACAAAGTTGTAGATATGTTGATATCTTTGATGCCCCGTTATATTTTATGAACGATTACTAACGAATATGACTGGTATTCCGCCTTACTCGCCGCCCTGTCCCGTCGTTCCGGCTGCTTCTACGGGCTTGATGCATTCCAGAGCAGGGCCTTCGATGATGTCGCCTGTGTACGTAAATCTGGATCCGTGGCATGGACAGTCCCATGACAACTCAGCAGAGTTCCATTTCAGCTCGCAGCCAATATGTGTGCAGGTGGTGCTGACATAATGCAGCTCTCCGTTCATGTCTTTGTACATTCCAAGCTTGTATCCATCGACTTCGGTTATTACGGCGTCACCTTTCTCAACATGGTCCGCGCCTTCCGGAATATTGAGTTTGCCTGTGATATAATTTTTTGCTACATCAGCATTTTCTACAATAAAATTCTTTGCCGATGACGCAGGTGTGAACCGTGACGGATTGTATACCGGCTCCCATGGATTTTCTTCCTTCAGGATCAGGTCAGAGATGATCATTGCGGCGGCGGTACCATTGCTCATGCCCCATTTTTCAAAGCCGGTGGCAACATAAATCTTGTTTTTTCCAGAAGTCATCTGACCGACTATCGGTATTTCGTCCATTGAAGTGTAATCCTGCGCCGACCATCTGTAAGGTATATCAATAACGTCAAAATATTGCTGTGCGTAATCCCGTATGATTTCGTAATGTTCATGAAGATTGGCGCCGTGACCGGTTTTATGATTTTCTCCTCCTATCAGCAACAGACTGTCATCGCCGGTGGTGTGTAAGCGAAGCGTTCGTGATGGATTTTCTGCGTTGATGTACATCCCTTCAGGAAAACTGCTATTGATGTGCATTCCCAGCAAATAAGCGCGTTCCGGATACAGTCTGGTGAAGTAAAGACCGGGCTTATCGTAGAAAGGATAGCGCGTAGCCTGGACTACACTGTCTGCCCGTATTTTTTTTCCGCTGTCAGTTACTACTATATGTGGTTCACCTTCCTCAATATCAACGACACGAGTGTTTTCGAAAATATGGCAGTCCTCTCCTTCAATAGCCGACGCCAGCGCCAAAAGATATTTGCGGGGATGGAACTGAGCCTGATCAGAGAATTTCACCGCCCCCTTTATTGCAAAAGGGAGATCAAGCTTTTCCACATATTCTGCGGGGAGCTTTAATTTGATGGCGGCGTTGGTTTCGTCTTCAATTTTTTTAACATAATTATCATCCTGGGTGAATACATAGGCAGGAGTTCTTTGAAAATCGCAATTAATGTTTTTATCTTCGATGATATTTGAAATAAGATCTATGGCAGCCTGGTTAGCAAATGCATACTGCTGAGCTTTCTCCTCACCAACTGCATTAATCATTTTTGAGTACTTTAATGAGTGCTGGGAAGTTATTTTGGCGGTTGTGTGCCCGGATACCCCTTTAACTATGCGGTTTGAGTCAATGACAGCCACTCGCATTCCGCTGCTTTTAAGCAGGTATGCGGTGGTCAATCCTGTGATACCCCCGCCGATTATGGCAACATCCACATCAAGGTCATTTTCTACCCTTGGATAATCGGCATCCGAAGTTGTCGCGATCCAATATGATATTGGCTGGTCAGTTAGTTTGTTCTTATTGCTGAGTTCCTTACTCATATAAATTCCTCCATTATATGCACTTAACAAATTTACTCTTATGATTTGTTAACAAAGAATATTTCATACAGAAAAATCTCCCGGGCATCGAGCCCACTCGATTTTTGTCAGATTCCGCTACGGCGGAATGGCTACAAAAAAACTGCCCGTTAAGGCAGCTTTTATATAGTATCTTGTGAGGCATGTATCCGGCTCAGAGAATATTACCCATGTTATCCTGACCGAACATTTTATCGAGCTCCTTTCGGATGCTCCTGATGGCGCCGTAGACATATACAGAGGCAATAACATAGAATAATATCCATAAAAAGGGTATCGTTACAGATGCGATGCTTGGGATCGTACAAATCAGTAAGGGCATTGTCATCGAATAAATACTGATTTTAAATATGTTCTGGTAGCTAAGGTTTGTCTTTAGCGCTGAATTAATGGTAAGTCCGATCAGGCTGATGATAAGCGCACTGATGAACTTACCGAAGACAAAACCTACTGCGAGCAGAACAAATACAAATATCCCCACCGGCTTCATGAGAGGAAGAGTTTGTGCGATACTGTCCCGTGTCAGTTCAAACCCCTGGAATGCACTGAGATTTGTAACTTGCTTGTTCGCATAGTTTTTTTGGATAATTTTATCGCTTGTAATCAGCATTACGATATCATATTCGGCAAGTATTTTGTCCTCCGCATTTGGCGAGGTGTCTATCACAATAGGATATGCGCCTTCATCCACTACGATCGGCATTTCCCCGCTGACCTGCAATTTACCGCCAGCAAGGGTAAAATCGGGTATCATGGCATCATAGTTGGCGATGAGATCATCGACGATCCTGTCATATTGTATCCCAACTGGGATATAAACTGCCAAAGAAAGAAGGAATGAAAGCAACAGCAGGTATACTACTGCCTTACCGACACCCTGCCTGAGGAAGAGCCCGTACTTGGTGAAACTGGTAATGCTATAGAAGAAACGCGAAAAAATGTTAATTTTAGTCTCGTTCATATTATCTCCTTCATACGAAAAATTTCCACTCTATTATACACTTATCATATCTGTGAATCAATTTGAAAAAATATCAGAAGTATATTATTATAGATTTTGTTATGATAGGAGGAGCAAATGTCAAAGATGCATCTGATCGCCACCTGCGTGTTCGGGCTTGAAGCGGTTGTGGCAAGAGAATTGAACTGGCTGGGGTACACGGATCAGCAGGTGGAAAACGGCAGAGTTACCTTTGCAGGAGATGAACTGGCCATTTGCAGGACAAATATCTGGCTGCGGTGCGCGGAACGTATATTGGTAAAGATAGGAGAGTTCAAGGCACTGACCTTTGATGAGCTTTTCGAGGGCACCAAAGCACTGCCGTGGGGGGATTGGCTGCCGGAAAACGCAGAATTTCCTGTGGATGGGAAATCGGTTGATTCAAAGCTCGCAAGCATCCCGGATTGCCAGGCAATTGTCAAGAAGGCGATCGTGGAAAAAATGAAGCTCAAGTATAAAAAACAGTGGTTTGAGGAAAAAGGCCCGTTGTACAGAATTGAGGTTGGGTTGCTGAAGGATATGGCGACCCTAACAATTGATACCACCGGCATGGGCTTGCATAAGCGTGGTTACAGAACCCTCGTTTCAGGTGCTCCATTGAAGGAAACGCTGGCGGCTGCCATGCTGATGATCAGCAGATGGAAGCCCGACAGGGCTCTGATCGATCCTTTCTGTGGATCAGGTACGATCCCAATTGAAGCGGCTTTGATTGCGGGAAATATTGCGCCCGGCGCCAAACGAAGCTTTTCTGCAGAAGCCTGGCGACAGACACCGTCCGAGCTCTGGAAAATTGCACGAGAGGAAGCGGCGGACAAGATGAAAAAGGTCCCTGACCTGAGAATACATGGCTCGGATATCGATGAGGAAGTCATCAGTCTTGCTCGTTACCATGCGACGCAGGCAGGGGTGGCACAGGATATCCATCTACAGCGTCTTCCGCTCTCTGATATCAGTTCAAGATATAAGTATGGCTTTATCATATGCAATCCGCCTTATGGAGAACGGCTTGGAGAGATGCCTGAGGTAGAGAGACTCTACAGGGAAATGGGGAGCACATTCAAAAAATTAGACACCTGGTCATTCTATGTCATTACGTCACATCCGCGATTTGAAGCGCTGTTTGGGCGAAAAGCGGACAAAAAGCGCAAGCTGTACAATGGCAGGATCATGTGCAACTACTTTCAGTTTTACGGTCCTCCGCCGCCAAGACCGGTTTTTCGGCATCCTGATTCCGATAACGCGGAGGACGGCCTCGCATAAAATGTGCCTCAAAGTTAATAGTCATACCCGGATTGTCAGGGGGCAGGTAAATGAATAAAAAAGTGGTATTAGTCCGATTTGTCGCTATCAGGCTATACCACTTTTTTGATTATCGCTGTTTTTAACCGGTATCCTATTCTTGTCCTTCTTCTTCTTCTTCTTCTTCTTCTTCTTCTTCTTCCTCTACTTCTTCTTCGTCAAATGCTTCTTTTGCTTCTTCCTGATCATCGTCTACAAATACTGCTTTTGTATCCGGATCATAGTCGACTTTCATTCCAAATATCTCCGCAAGAAATCTTATCGGAACCATGGTTCTGTTGTTTACAATATGCGGCTTCACATCGAGCTCAACCGGTACCGGCTCCGCGCCATCCACTGACTTTGTAATGACACCGGTCTCCAGGTCGATTACTGCTGTGATCATCTGACCGTCTACGGTTTTCGTTATTGTGACTATATTTGGAGTACCAGACTCCCATTCCACTTTGGCGCCCAGTGCAGCCGTTACTGCTCTTACAGGTATTAAAGTTCTGCCCTGCTTGATGACCGGAGGTACATCGAATTTCACCAACTCATTGTTTACAAGAACGGGAATCGTTTCATCACCGTTACAACGCCGCAGATCAACCAGTTTCTTCAAAAGATACTTCCTGATTGTCTTATCTTTGTGATTTTCCCTGATCTGTTCTTCTAATCCATCGATGGTTTCTTCCGGGACGATGGTTACTGGTGACCCGGCAGTGCTTGTCGTCTCAACAGCTTCCATAACAGGACCTTTAGATTTACCATTTTCAATGTCATTCGGATCCTTCTTTGCACTGACTGCAATAGCTGAACTAAATAGTATTGTAGCTGTCAATAATACTGAAATTACTTTTTTCATCTTATTATACCTCCTGCCAAATGTTATTTGTATTTGTGTAATAACTATTCGATAAGGAAAACGGTTTTTTTTTGGGAGAATTAATCAAATTAGCATAAAATAAGTCGATAGTCCCAGCTTTATGAATCTAAAGACCTATCATGAGACAACAATGTATTTTATGCCAGGGTAATGACTGGAACAAAAAGGTTTGACGAACAATACTGTCGTATATTAATATATAACTAATCTATGGCAGGTTTATGTATTTGCAGCATCATGCAGAATGGTAGGAAGGGTTAAAATATGCTATTAAAGATAGAGAAATCTCTAACACATGGAAGTATCATGATTCCGGGGTCTAAGTCCCATACGATCAGAGCGCTGTTTATAGCAAGCCTTGCACGCGGGCGGTCAGTAATAGTTAATCCGTTGCTTTCAAAAGATACGCTCTCAGCAATAAATGTGTGCCGATCCTTCGGAATCAAATTTGAGAATGGCGTGGACCGCTTTATTGTTCATGGCTTTGACGGTACGCCCTGTGTGCCTGAGGATGTTGTTGATGTAGGCAATTCGGGCACATCACTGCGCATCGCAATGATGACTGCAGGCTTGATAAATGGCTGTACAGTATTTACAGGGGACTATCAGATTCGTAAAAGACCACTGGGAGCGTTGATTCGTGCAATGAACGAACTTGGCGGGGAGGTCTTTACCACCCGTGGGAATGATATGGCTCCTGTTGTTGTAAAAGGCCGGCTCAGAGGTGGAAAAGCCCAACTGGACGCCGTTACATCCCAATATCTTTCCTCTATATTAATCAATGCGCCGCTGCTGGACGGCGACACTCAGATTGAAGTCACCAGGCTCAATGAGATACCATATGTTGAGATGACCATGTGGTGGCTTAATAATCAAGGGATTGAATATAGAAACGATCAATTTAAAAATATATATATCAGAGGCGGACAGAAGTACAAGCCATTCGACATCTCCATTCCCGGTGATTTTTCAAGTGCAACGTTTTTTATGGTCCTCGCGGCAGTATCAGGCGGGGAGTTCATTCTAAAGAATCTGGACATGGCTGATTCGCAGGGGGATAAGAAGGTGCTGGATTATTTGCAGGAGATGGGAGCTGTGGTTCGTTACACCGAGGAAGGCATCATTATAAAAGGCAATGGCCTTAAAGGAATCGAAATTGATATGAACTCTACGCCTGATGCATTGCCGGCAATGGCGGTTGCAGGATGCTTTGCCGAGGGTGAGACACGCCTTGTCAATGTGCCGCAGGCCAGGTTGAAGGAGACGGACAGGATCCGTGTAATGTGTACTGAATTGGGAAGAATGGGCGCGGACATTGAGGAGCTGCCTGACGGTTTAATTATCAGAAGCAGCAGATTGAAAGGCTGTAAGGTTAACGGGTATGACGACCACAGGATCGTCATGGCACTGGCCGTTGCCGGCCTGAATTCAGACGGTGAGACAATCATTGATACTGCGGAGGCCATGAATGTGACATTTCCGGCATTCCCGCAGCTCATCAGAGAGTGCGGAGGAAATATTGAACTGATCAAGGAAGGATCGGATTCCGGCCTTTAAGGAGGGTTAACCATGTTTGGAAATACATTTGGGAGAATGTTTCGGATAACCACTTGCGGGGAGTCCTACTCAGGGGGATTCCGGAAAGATCCGGTCATACCGCGGGAGCTTTATGGCGGGCAAATGGTCATTGTAGATGGCGTTCCTCCGGGATTGAAGATTACTGCCGAAATCATCCAGGAGGAACTGGACAAGCGCAAACCCGGGAACTCCAGTCTCAGCACGCCACGAAAGGAAGCAGACAGAGTCTTCGTATACTCAGGGGTAATGGAGGATAACCTGTCTACAGGCGCGCCCATAGGATTGATCATACCCAGCAGCGACATTGAAGAGGTGCATATACGTCAGCATAAGGAGAACCGTGACCTGGTCAGACCGGGACAGGCCTCCTATACATATTATAAGAAGTATGGCCGTTATTACGATTGGGCCGGGGCAGGCAGAGCGTCTGCAAGGGAAACGGTGGCGCGAGTTGCCGGTGGCGCCGTAGCAAAGCAGATTCTTGACAGGATGGGCATAGATGTCATCGCTTATATTGTCGAGTCGCACGGAATCAAAGCAGCACCGGTTACTTATGAAATTGCGAAGGCCAATTACCGTAAAAATGAACTGAACTGTCCGGATCTTGAGAAGGCACAGGAAATGATCGACGATCTGCTGAAGGTCAAGGCGGCAAAGGATTCCTGCGGAGGGGTTGTTGAGGTAATAGCGGCCGGCGTCCCTGCCGGTTTGGGCGAACCTGTATTTGACAAGCTCAGTGCAACGATCGCTCAAGCAATGATTTCCATTGGGGGCGTAAAGGGGATCGAGATTGGCGACGGCTTTAAACTTGCCGCAATGACCGGATCCGAGTCTAACGATACTCCTTATTATGATAAGGAAGCCGGCAGGATACGTTTTCGCACCAATAGAGCCGGAGGCTTGCTCGGAGGCATATCCAACGGAGAGGAAATCAGGATCAGAGTTGCGGCAAAGCCTACTTCAACCATTTTACAGCAGCAGACTACTGTTGATATTGCCAAAGGTACGAGCGTGGAGCATGTGTTTGCTTCAAGAAGCGATCCTACTATCTGTACAAGGCTTTACCCGGTTTGCGAAGCAATGATGAGAATCACTCTTCTGGATGCGATATATATGGCGGAGGGATATAAAAAAATCGCTTCCGTTATCGATCCACAGTGGGAGCAATTATGATGGCGAAGTCCGAAAACAGGAAGAATATCATACTCATCGGTATGCCCGGCGCCGGGAAAAGCACTGTTGGCGCACTGCTGGCCCGAAAGCTTGGACGAGCCTTTGTGGACACGGACGAACTGGTGAGAAAACTCGATGGGCGTCCTCTGAGGGATATTGTTGCTGAGGATGGGCCGGAAAGATTTCTGGAAATACAAAATGCTGCTATAATGCCGATGGAATTCAACAATTGCATCATCGCGACAGGCGGCGGCGTAGTAAAAAGCGACGAGCTGATGCAATATCTGAAAAGGGCAGGTACCATTGTGTATCTGAAGGAGGATCCATACACGCTTGAGATGCGGCTGGAACCCGGAAGAAGGCTGGCAAGATCAGACGGACAGACCTTCAGATTGCTATTTGAGGAGCGGGATCCTTTGTATATGAAGTATGCTGATTATGTTGTGAATTGCGCAGCAAAATCACCTGAAAAAATAGCACTGGAGATTATCAATGAATGATTTGATTTCTGTAATAATCGCAGACGACAATCCGGAGTTTTGCACATTGCTTCATGAGTACATTGATCGTACCGGAGATATGATTGTAAAGGGTACTGCAAATAATGGCATTGAAGCTGTTGAGCTAATCCGGCAGCTAACGCCGGATGTTGTTGTGTTGGATATAATCATGCCAAAGCTGGATGGAATAGGTGTTTTAGAGAAAATCTCGGAAATGCCCTTTTCAAAAAGACCGATTCGCGTAGTATTGTCTGCAATTGGAAAAGATGCTGTCGTTCGCAGCGCTATTGAGCTCGGGGCGGATTATTACATCATGAAGCCTTTGGATTTTAATGATTTGGCTTCACATATAAGAAGGTTGTATGAAATGAGAGATCAGCCGAAAATGGAGCAGCAAGCAGCTTGGAAAAGTAAGGATGCTCTTGTGTCCGGATCAGGCGGCAGAAATCTTGAACAGATTGTAACCGTTCTGATTAACAATATCGGGATAACACCTAATCTGGCAGGGTATCGTATACTCAGGGAGGCAGTTATTCTTTTAGCGAATGAACCGGCGGCTATGAAATCCATATCAAAGCTTGCCTATCCTGTGTTGGCCGAAAGAAATAAAATGACTTCGAGAAATATCGACAGAGCAATTCGATGCGCAATCAGCAGCGCACGTAATAAACAAAAAAATGACAATAATTGTAGAATAATTACATCGATTTTTTCCGGAGCCGGAAAGAATCCAAGCAACTCGCTTGTACTTAGAGTCCTTGCTGAAAAAACGATACAAATGATGAATATGGGTACTGTTGAGCGGGATTGAACCTATCATAAAATTAAAACAAAAAAGACTGCCCCAAGGCAGTCTTTCTTGTGCTATTGAAGCCTTATTTTTTCTTGTTAACTGTATCCTTTAAAACCTTGCCAGCCTTGAACACAGGAGCTTTGGAAGCAGGAATAGTAATTTCTTTCTTAGTTTGAGGGTTTCTGCCCTTGCGAGCTGCTCTTTTCCTAACTTCGAATGTTCCGAAGCCAACCAATACTACTTTGTCTCCACCCTTGAGAGCATCCTGTACGGAACCGATAAAGGCGTTAAGTGCTGCTTCGCTGTTCTTTTTGTTCAAACCGGATTTTGAGGCAATAGAATTGATTAAATCTGTTTTGTTCATTAATACAACCTCCTAAATTTGGAATTCGACATTATTTTATAATGAAAACGGCTTCAAGTCAAGCCTTCAGCAATAATTTAGTCTGATAGAACTACATTAAACATGCATATGTGACTATATGTTTATTTTTACGACAAAATTCTCAACTCTATATCATTTTTCAGCACTGATTTCAGCTCTTTCAGAAAGCGATCTTCTTTGCTTTTCAACCGCGATTTTCCAAGAATAATACAATGAATATGATTTTCATCTGCATATCGTGCAATGGTCCCTGGGATATCTTTAGATTTCAGCACAGCCAGATTTGCTCCGATGCTTTTTGAAAGGCCGAAAAGATATTCCAGCGCTTCTGATTCCGTATTGCTGTCTAAAAAATTAACATCATCCTTAACGACGTTAATAACATACAAGTTTCCGTTGTAATTCTTCATTAGTTCATTGGCTGCACTAATCAAGCGCTCACAGGTTTTTTGCTGTGTGACGCATACAAGTATATTTTTCGTTTCCACAAAAATGCCTCTTTTCGTTCCGTTTTCAAGAACCGTCCTATAAGTTATTATACCAAACAGGATTGTAAAAGTCTTAAGGCAACTTGTGAATTTTTATTTTGCTGCAACAGGCCGGTCTAGCTCCGAAATCGGCTTGTCCATGCAGTATTACTGCCCAAGAACTGCATGAGTTGCAGCATGATTCACAACAGGGCATGCTGCAATTTGTAAAATACCGATTGCACCAATGCATTTCAGTTCAAGGTTCCAATGCTGAAATGCCTCCCCTGCGAGTTTTGGGATCGTGGCTTGCAGGGGCAAGTCGTCTGTGATACTCTAATCGACTTGGTGCGGTGCAATCAATTTTGTATGAACTTGCATTTTATACATCCATCATTTATTATGATTACGTAGCAGTGAGCGGCATATCAATCATCCGCTGCTATTGGAGGACAGAATGAAGGAAATAAGCGTTTCAAAAATAACAGATGTGGTCGAGCAGCTTTGTATAAGTGCAAACTATGATCTGAACAGCGATATCATGGAGGCTCTTGAAACGGGGACGCTTGCTGAGGAATCTCCGACTGGCCGGATAGTGCTTTCCCAGCTTGTTGAGAATGCCAGGGTTGCCGCCCGGGAGAGAATGGCCATATGTCAGGATACCGGTATGGCTGTGGTTTTCCTTGAATTGGGACAGGAGGTTCACATCGTAGGAGGAAGTCTGACACAAGCTATTAACGAAGGGGTCAGACGCGGTTATGAAAAGGGATTTCTAAGGAAGTCCGTCGTATCCGATCCTCTTAAAAGAGTAAATACAGGTGATAATACCCCGGCTGTAATCCATTGTGATATAACAGAGGGGGACAGCCTGAAGATAACGCTGGCGCCGAAAGGGTTCGGCAGTGAGAATATGAGCGGAGTAAGGATGCTGAAGCCTTCGGACGGAGTGGAAGGGGTAAAAGCTTACATAGAAGAAATGGTTGACAAAGCCGGTTCGAATCCCTGTCCACCTGTCATTGTGGGAGTTGGGATTGGCGGTACAATGGAGAAGGCGGCGATCCTTGCAAAAAAGGCGTTGCTTCGTCCTGTTAACAGGCGCAATGCAGATGAGGAGCTTCGAAGACTTGAAGAGGAGCTGCTGACGCGTGTGAATCGTCTTGGAATCGGGCCTGCAGGTCTTGGCGGCAGACTTACCGCACTGGCAGTAAATATTGAGGTTTTTCCGACACATATTGCCGGACTGCCAGTGGCGCTCAATATGGGCTGCCATGTCACCAGGCATGCGGAGGAAGTACTGTGATGACGGGCAGGGGAGGGATGTCTGTGGGGGATAAGATCAGGATCGAAACGCCGCTTAGAAGGGATACTGTGATGATGCTGAAAACAGGAGATGCTGTCGAAATCAGCGGGATCATATATGCTGCCCGCGACGCAGCCCACAAAAAGCTTGTGGCGTTACTAAACGACGGTAAGGAGCTGCCTTTTGATATCAGGGATCAGATCATCTATTATGTTGGCCCATGCCCGGCGGGTCCCGGACAGGTCATCGGTTCCGCGGGGCCAACCACTTCCGGCAGAATGGATGCATATGCGCCAAAGCTCATTGAACTGGGGCTCACAGGTATGATTGGAAAAGGCCTTAGAAACCGGCCGGTCATAGATGCAATTATCCGGCACGGTGCTGTATATTTCGGCGCAGCGGGAGGGGCTGGCGCACTGCTTTCAAAGTGCATCATTGCCGAGGAAATCATTGCATTTCCGGAACTGGGACCGGAAGCTCTGAGAAAGCTGACGGTAAGGAATTTCCCTGCGATAGTCGTCATAGATGCGGCAGGAACGGATCTGTATGAAATCGGTCGGAAAAAATTCAAGACTTTTGCATGACCTTTTGAGCGACTTTTGCATGACTGATAAGATCAGCAAAAGAAGGGTATATTTTAATGGAATAGTAGTGTATAATTAACTGGAATTTTATTCATAGGAGGATTTGATTATGGCAAAAGTAACAAAGGATATGATTATTGCTGACATTTTAAAGCTTGACAAGGGTACAGTGCCAATATTACTCGGCATTGGAATGCATTGCCTCGGATGCCCGTCTTCCTCAGGCGAAAGTCTTGAAGACGCCTGCGCAATACATGGTGTTGATGTTGACCAGATCGTAAAGGAATTAAATGATTATTTGGAATCAAAAGAAGGATAGTAATCTGTAGTACTGTAGGACGGAGGATAATATATGGCGGTCAGAGTAGTTGTAGGCACGCAGTGGGGAGATGAAGGCAAGGGCAAGTATATTGACATGCTTGCAAAGGATTCCGATATTGTTGTGCGTTTTTCGGGTGGAAATAATGCAGGTCACACTATTGTCGCAGATGGGGTCAAATATGCCCTGCACCTGATACCATCGGGCATACTTCACAAGGGAAGGGTATGCATTATTGGCAATGGCGTTGTCGTAGATCCTGCTGTATTGCTCAAAGAGATGGATGGTCTGGCACAAAAGGGCATTCTTACTGATAAGCTTTTAATCAGTGACAGAGCTCATGTCATCATGCCATATCATAGGCTCATGGATGAATTGCAAGAAAACCAAAGGGGTTCAGCGAATCTTGGCACGACCAGAAGAGGCATCGGACCGGCATATGCCGATAAAACAGAGCGCTGCGGGATACGCATGTGTGACTTGATCGATGAGGAGCTTTTCGCTGCCAGGGTGAGAGAAAATCTGGAGATCAAAAACCAGCTCATTGAAAAGGTTTACGGCGGCAAAGGGTTTGATGCGGACAACATAATTGAAGAATATATTCAGTACGCCAAACTGCTGAAGGCTCATGTGACAGATGTCAACGCGGTCATTGCCGACGCAGCAGATAAAGGGCAGAATATTTTGTTTGAGGGAGCTCAGGCAACCTTCCTGGACATGGACTTTGGCACCTATCCCTTTGTGACGTCATCAAACCCTGTGGCAGGCGGAGTATGCACGGGCGCAGGTATCGGTCCCAAATATATCGATGAGGTTTACGGCGTTTTAAAGGCATATACCTCAAGAGTGGGGGCCGGGCCGTTTCCAACAGAGCAGGACAATAAAGTCGGTGATACGATCAGAGAACTTGGATGGGAGTACGGCACAACGACCGGAAGGCCCAGACGCTGCGGATGGCTGGATACGGTCATGATCCGTTATGCGGCGCGGATTAACGGATTGACAGGTCTAGCGATAAATCATGTCGATACAATCGGAAAGCTTGATAAGATTAAGCTTTGTACAGCATATATCAGGAACGGGGAGACAATACGCTATTTTCCTGCGAGCCTGAAGGAGCTTGCCCAATGTGTACCGGTATATGAAGAATTTGACAGCTGGAAGGAAGATATATCCTCAGTAAGAAAATTTGAGGATCTGCCCGACAATGCAAAGAAGTATCTCAGACGCATTGAAGAGCTTGTTGGTGTAAAGATCGCGCTAATCGGGGTTGGCAAAGACCGGGAGCAGACTATAGTGGTTTAATAACACTTCATTTTTAAAATAAATAAATATTGCGCGTTAAAATGCACCATAAATTGACACCTAACTACTTAAATGGTACTATTTATAAATAAATAGTACCATTTTTTTGACAATACATTTTATTTGAATGGAGATTAAAGTAGTATGAAAAAATATTTGGCAGCCCTACTAATTGGAATTATTCTGTTAACCTCGGCTGGATGCTCAAATGAAGAAGCAGGTCTTTATTCTTTATTGATGGAAACGTCACTTCTTAATGCCTATGAAACCAGTGGAAGTGTTACCGTTTCAATGAAGGGACAAATACTTGATGAAGCAATGCCTGATGAAGGTAATATGGATGAGATATTAAGTGCTATCAAATCTGGATTTGAAATCAGGTATCACATTAAGGAGAGTAAGAAACCAAATGCGTACCAAATCGAAATTCAGTTCAAAAAAAGTGGAGATGCTGATTATGTAGATGTTACAACCATAACCGGTAATGAGGATGTTATGTATGTAAAGTTAGGTGAACTTATTCGCTTCATTCAGCCATACGTTCTGCTTAATAATTCAGACGAAGAGCGTTTAATGGATGAGATCATTGAAAAGGTTGACTATCTTCAGATAGATTTAAAGTCAGGAATGAATACTGCAGTTTACTCGGGAGATGTCATAGAAACTGCGCAAAACGAGAGAATGATTCAACTCATTATGGAATTTGTGGATGTGTTTAAAGATGCTTTCAGGAATTTCTCGACAGGAATGGTAACAAGAAAGGGCAGCGGGTATGAACTCAGCTTAGAAGCAAAAGATATACAGCCTCTTATTGGCAGATTTGCAGAGTATTTGTGTGATAATATAGACACAATATTCACCGAGTTGTCCTATAGAATAATTGACATGACAGATGAGGAAATAAAAACAATAGAAGAAGTGTATCCTATAGGTGAAACTACCAGATCTGAGTTAATTGCAGGACTTGAAGAAATGCGAAATTCTATCAAGTCGATTACGCCAGAGGAGCTGGAAGATGCGAAAAACAATGCCATACCGGAGGAAGTTCTCGAAAGTATTGATGGCTCAAGTCTAAGTTATTTTCTGAGCAGAACCGGAAATAAAAGCTATAATATATCAACCGCACTTACATTCAAATATGAGGATCAGTTAACAATTGAAGTGAATGACACAGCAAAAATTACCGGTCTGGACGGTTTCTCAATTATTCAGCCGGATGAGTTTATAACAATAGAAGAGTATGAGGAAATTGTTGAATCAGTAATCCCGCCAAAGCCAACCAGTATAACAATAAACAGTGTCACCGGAGAGGCAGTAATTTCATACACAGACAATACAGAAATTGATACTGTGATATTGCCCATACTAAAAGACGGAAGCAATTATGTGCCATTAAGGTTAGTTGGAGAAGCATTCGGTGAAAATGTAGGATGGGACGACGCTACAGGAACCCCATATATTGACAGGAATGGTGTAAGAACTGAGATGAAAGGATTTATTAATAATGGGATAGCATATACTAAAGTCAGAGACTTTGAACAGCTAGATTATATGGTGTTCTGGAGTGATTATACAAAGGCGATCACCATCTATAGGTTTAACGACAGATCTTTTCTAAGTGAGGCCAGGCTGTTCTAGAATATTAGAATAAGGCAAATTGGAATAGGATATATTAGAACGGGTTAATTAAAAAGTAAATCCACTTTGTAAGAGGAGTGGATTTTACTTTTGCAATTAAGTCAGAATGCTTTATTGGACAAAAATATGCGATCGCTGGTTGACAAGAGATCGATTATTACTGTATTATATATACTTGTGTGGCTCGACAGCCACACGGTATATATAATATTACAGCAGCCAAGCAAGCTGCAGGCAATTATATACGGGCCATTAGCTCAGTTGGCAGAGCACTTGACTTTTAATCAAGGTGTCCCGCGTTCGAGTCGCGGATGGCTCACCAAAGAGTCTTTCACAAGCGTGAAGGGCTCTTTTTTATGCCTTCGCGGGTTGTCATGTTCTCAACCAGCCTGCCGACCTAATGGATTCAAAACCGGATACCTTGATTATTCTATAAATCCAGCCTGGCCATAGTATACGCGACTACTCATTTTTGCAGCTTTAGAACATAATTATGTTTAAAAAGGCTTATTTTATAGACTACCAGCAATAAAAAAGGAATATTCACAGCAAATATAGTCCTAAAACTGCAAAAATGAGTAGCGAGGTCCCTTCACCATCTATACTAGAAAAATGCTTTAAAGGCTACCGTCAGTGGCGCTCTGGCTTCGATGGATTTTCGCCGTTCTTAGCATAACAACGCAGTTAGCGCAACTTAATTCCAAAATTGCGGCGGAAGATTAATCCCCCTCCGTTCACGAATATACGTTTCCCATTTCGCTCAACCTCTCTTCAATATAGCCTTTTACATCTTCCTTTGGTATATCCAGGGCTGCTGCAAATTCGCCAAAAAGTAAGTCTTCCGCTTTGCGAAGGTATCTTGTGTCGATTTGACCAAGCTTCTTTCCCTGCTCCTCCGCTGCTCTCTCTTTTGAATAGATATTTTTGAGCAGCCTGAGTAAATCAGAACAGTCATAAGTCTGTATGATTTCCTTATAATAGCCTTCAAGCACCTTAAAGCTAAGGCCATCGTTCATATTTTCCTCGATAGACGGGATACGGGATATCAGTTGAAGTACCTGCGTACGGGAAACAACAGGCCTCATAAATATTTTTGTATCAATTGGCGTAAAAATTTTTTCGTTATGATATAGTGAGTAGAGCGTGTAGTAGAGCTTGCCTTGATTTACACCGTAAAGGTCAGGTGTGCTGACTGCTTCCACTCTGCAAACTCCATGACTTCCGTAAACTATTAGATCTCCGGTCTTATACATGATTTCTTTGAACATCTCCTTTACCTTTCTATTATACCATTTTTCTGCCCAAAAAGGAAATGCGGCTAACGAAGAGTGGCTGAAGAACAGCTTTTCACGGCTTTGATTTATCTATTTTGCGAATCTTTCCGACAATAAATACGATGATAGAAATGATGTGATTGAACAATTTCGCTTTTTTTGGTAAAATGAATCCATTATTTAATTTTATGCTAATGTAACAATTATTTACGGGAGGCGTCATGGATATTCCGCTGCAAGGGGATATACTACTGAGCATCTACAGTATTGATTATCTTTTAAAGTGCAAAGTAAACGAGATTTCTGGACGTATTATTAAACTCACTCCAGTATCCGGGAAAGTAGATATGCTATTATTGCATGATCCTGTGGTGCTTTTGTTATATAAAAGCGGTAACATGGAGATACTTCCTGCGGATGTTGCGCAGATTGACACACAGCAAAGCCTGGTCACGCTAAGCCTCCGCAAAAGACAAGTGGATGAGGAGCGACGTATTTTTGAGAGGTATCCTGTGTCGCTGGAGGTCAGTGCCCGCAGAAAGTTTTCCAATAAGCGGATTCATCTGGCAGTCAGGGATATCAGCTTATATGGTATGGGAGCCGTATCACAGACCGATCTCGAAGTAGATGAGATGATAGATATCGATCTGATTGCTGAAAGAAACATGTTCTACTTCAGCGGTCAGATCATCTGGAAAAACAGTCTGGGTGATTGCTCCGAATACGGTTTGAAGTATACCAATTATGATGTTGCGACCAAAAATGCGCTTGAAGAATTTCTGGGCAAACAGAAGGATTATTTCTATAATATGATTCCTAAGGCCAGATGATTTAGTGATACAGGGGTAAGAGGGACGGACCGCGCCCCCTAATTGTCCCGGTAGAACTCAAGGTTGCGCTGCAAAACGGGGTTGAGCATTCCATTTTGTTGAGTGTAATGTCTGTAACGGTTTTCCAGTTCTCTGATATGCTTTGTCATGTGGACTTTCAGCAGATTGACAGAATCAATATAGATCGGCTGTTTCTCCAACTGACTTCTGATTTCCTTTGAGAACGGACAATATTTGAAGAATATGCTTCTTGCGACCTTGTTCATGCGAGGATTACCTTTGGATTCATTATTGATCCACAGCTCATAGTCGGAGGTGAATATATCGCGCAGTTTATTCTGATACTTCGTCGTCTGTGATTTCACTTTCTCCTTAGCCTCTTCGGAGAGATCGCGGTTTTTCCTGTAAAACTGTATATAGTCTGCATATTCTGAAGTGAGCGAGCTCTGGGCAATATTGTTCCAGGCTGACCCCATCATTGTCCGGCAAAGCTCCCATCTGAAATTGCCAATCAGCTTCAGAAGCATATCGTCAATATTTTCATCGGTAAATACGGGGATAATCAGCCTGCCGGGCGTATTTCTGTGTCTTCCTGTGATTTCCTGCCACATCATTGCGCGTGTGCCATAGACAGGGACGAGGATAAAGTCGGGGATAACCTGCATCATTACGATTTCCTTTTCAATGCCCTCGGAGGGTGATCTGAAATGTATCTCCCTGTGGAAGGCCGAATAATCGATATCAAGAATTTTCTGCAATTTTTCGCAGATGATGGCTGGAGTGACCAGAGAACGGACAGGGTTGTATGGCGCCATATCTCTGTGAAGGATTGGAAAGTATAATGCTATCTGGCCGTGGCAAAGTCTGTGATTGAGACGCAGCATATGATTGACCTCAAAGGAAAGCCGTCCCTCGGCATCTGATTCATAAGAGACTTTGTCCTTATCTGTTATCTTGCCCTGTTTTTTAAGCTCGCGAAAAGTATCGAAATAATCGTTGCCGAAATTATTAATGGAGGGATCCTTTTCCATCGTATTAATTTTCTCCAGCCAATCAGACATAAAATAGACATTTGCGATTCCGGTTTCATGATTCGCACCCGCAAGTTTGTAAATTGCCATTGTCTGACTGTAATCAAGCAGCTTCTCATCCATATATCCATAGTTGAGAAACATCCGGATCAGTCTGGATTGATCTTTAGTTTGAAAAGCCTTTTTAAACACCTTCAGGTAAATCTCAAAATACAGATCTGTAAGAGCTCCGCGGATGGATCTGGCTGATTCGTCAGCGGACAGGCGATCCTTGAGGTTCCTGAAGGCTGTCAGGTTCATCATAAAACAGATTTCCTTATCTTCGGATATCTCTGCAAATTTGAGGATCTTTGTGACACTGTCGAGCAATTCCTCAGGCAGGGTATTATGGTCCTGCGTTTCAATTGTTTTGGAGGAGCTGTCAATGCCTTCGGACTGCGCAGATTTAAGGGATGCAATAAAATTTCCGTGAAAATGCTCCAGGTACTCAAAGTCGATATCGATATGGTGTTTGTATTCTAATTTAATATGAGCAGAAATATCCCTGAGTTTATCCAG
Source organism: Bacillota bacterium (assembly GCA_023435745.1). GTDB lineage: Bacteria > Bacillota > Clostridia > Acetivibrionales > DTU013 > JAEYRF01. Next base: position 376,404 of record JAEZMD010000018.1, read on the forward strand.
GATGTAGTTCGAAGCGCTCAGAGCCGGAGTATAGTCAAGAGCGTTGTCCCGCATGGCGCGGGCGGCGTTGAGGAACGCATGATAGCAGCTCTCATCATGGTCTTGATATATTAGTGCAATAGTGTTTTCCAGTCGGCTGACGACTGCAGACAGCTGAGTCAGCAGGCGTTCGAGACATTCGGATGCTCCGGTGATATGTTTTTCGGTAATTAACCTGTCTGCGGCAAAGAACGCTTTTTTTGGCTCGGTCGGTATGTTGAACAGATGGACATAATAATCGATTTCTTCCTTCAGCTGCGTCGCTTCGGGAAAGAAATCGTCATCTTCATCAGGATCAAACGACTCAACAAGCTGCTTACTGAAATAAACCGGAACCAATATGCCGCTGTTTCTTCTCTCAGCCAGCTCTGCCGCGCCCTTTTGGGATATTTCCCATTTTACAGGCTCCAGACGGTATTCTTCTGTAATGGCCATGTAGTAGGTGCAAAGGTTGTTGTAAAGGCTTTCAGTCATCAGGCAGTACCGATAAAGCTTTTGGTATGTTTGCTGAGAACTGTTTATTAGGTTGCAGATTGAGTTGAGTATGTAACCGCCATAATCCTTCTGGCTATGGATGAAGTCCATCAGACTCTGCGCACTGTCTTCCACATATGCGTATATATTGCAATCAGCCGCCGCAGTGACGGTCAGGCTGCTTCTTCCGGTCCGCAGCAGATCGTTTGCGCCGATAAAGATATTCTGATTCAGATCAAACAACCGGTAGCTTTTTTGTGGCAAATCGTCGAAGACGACCGGAGCTCCTTTGGCGAGGGAGGATATATAAACATCCAGCTTGCCTTGTAAAAGCAGGCTGAGCGCATTTGTCTCAGAGCCCTCAAGCGATATGAAGCTGTCCTTTTTTATAGTATAGTTTCCGGTCTTATGTACGGTTAAACTCATTTCGTTACCGCCTCGTTTCTTTAGTAATGATGAACATTAGCGAAGCCGGTTTGTGCATAAATTTTGCCGGAGATGTACAATACCTCCGATTATATGAGTCATTATACTTTATTTTTAATCATCTGGAAACCATAAATTTGTAATTATCTTCCGAGTGAAGCAATCTCCTCAAGGGACAGGCCTTTATTACGCTCCAGTGCCCATCGTATGGACCATTCGTTTTCAAAGAGAAGTACCGGCCGCTCTTCGCTATCTTCGACGACTGTTGTTGAACTGGTCAGGTTTAGCCTCTTGATATCTTCCGCCTCCGAGGTCAGCCATCTTGCAAATTTAAAGGCCAGCTGCTGCATACGAAGATCGACATTATATTCGTGCTTCAATCTGTGCTCGAGCACTTCAAACTGAAGCACACCGACAGCGCCGATAATCAGAGCCTCCATACCCGAATCAGGCTGCTTGAAGACCTGTATTGCCCCTTCCTCGGCAAGCTGCGCGATTCCCTTGAGAAACTGCTTTCGTTTCATGGAGTCTGCAGGCGAAACGCGGGCAAAATGTTCAGCAGGGAATATGGGTATTCCCTCGAATCTGAAACGCGCACTGCCCTCGCACAATGTATCGCCTATTTTAAATATACCCGGATCAAACACACCGATGATATCGCCGGGGTATGCCTCCTCAACGATGGCGCGTTCCTGAGCCATAAATTGCTGAGGCTGGGCCAGCTTGATTTCTTTTGCCGCCTGTACATGGTAAACCGACATGCCTCTTGTAAACCGGCCCGAGCAGATGCGTATAAATGCGATCCGATCTCTGTGGGCCGGGTTCATATTGGCCTGTATTTTAAAGACGAAGCCGGAGAAGTTTTCAGACTCCGGATCAATCTCAGCGTCTGTAGTAGCTCGGATTCCCGGCGCCGGAGCCAGGCGGATGAATTCTTCCAGAAACGGCTGCACGCCGAAATTGGTCATAGCACTGCCGAAAAACATTGGTGTCAGTTCTCCGCTGCGGATCTTCTCAATTGAAAACTCATCTCCCGCAAGGTTCAGCAGTTCAATATCCTCACAGAGCTTATCGTGATAGTGGACGCCGAGAAGATCGGAAAATATCTGATCATTCACGCCTCCTTTGATGGATTTCACCTCTGTCTGGCCATGCCTGCCGCCCTCAAAAAGTTCGATCTGCTTGAGCTCTCTATTATAAACGCCTTTGAAATCGCCATCTGTACCGATGGGCCAGTTCATCGGATAGGAGCGTATGCCAAGCACCTGCTCGATTTCCTCCATCAATTCAAACGGGTCTCTGCTGGCTCTGTCCATCTTGTTTACAAAAGTAAATATAGGAATACCGCGCATTTTACAAACGTGGAACAGCTTGATCGTCTGGGCTTCCACGCCCTTTGCACCGTCGATCAGCATCACTGCACTATCCGCAGCGACCAGGGTACGGTAGGTGTCTTCACTGAAGTCCTGGTGACCCGGAGTGTCCAATATATTAATGAAATGGTCATCATATTCAAACTGCATGACACTGGAGGTAACGGAAATCCCGCGCTGCTTTTCAATTTCCATCCAGTCTGAAACAGCGTAATTGCCCGCTTTCCTTGCCTTTACGGTACCGGCGAGCCTGATGGCGCCGCCGTATAGAAGAAGCTTCTCTGTAAGGGTGGTTTTCCCTGCGTCAGGGTGGGAAATGATTGCAAAAGTTTTTCTGCGTCTTGTTTCATTTTTGATTATTTCTTTTTTGTCAGGCATCTATTCAATATTCCTTTAGTACGAATTAATTTATTTTGCATCTCATGATAACTTATTTCAAAGGTTTCTGTCAAATACTCAGCCAATATATTATAATGGAATAGAGAAATCTCAGAAACAGCGGGGTGAAACAGATGACAAATACAAATGAACAGATCAGAGTCCTTATTGATAACCGTGAAGAGGCGGTAGTCCAAAAAGGGTTTACGCTGCTGCAGCTGTCCCGCGATTACGGACGGTCTCATTCGCAAACCATTATTGCGGCAAGGGTGGATAATGACATCAGAGAACTCAGCTATGTGCTTGATAAGGATGCCAGGGTCGCCTTTATTGACCTGACGGAAGAAGACGGGATGAGGATTTATCGCAGAAGTCTTTATTTTATTTTTATGAAAGCCGCCAATGATCTTTTACCGGACAGACGCGTGATCATAAGTCATGCGGTGAGTAAGGGATTGTTTTGTGAGCTCAGAGGAGAAAAAGAACTGGAACCTGCCGAGGTTGGGCAAATAGAGGCCAGGATGCATGAAATTGTTGCTCAGGCAATACCGTTTGAAAAAAGGGAGATTCCTTTGGAGGAGGCAGAAGCCCTTTTCCGGACCACCGGCAGAATGGACCGTTATCACTCGGTTGAGCACAGAAAAAAGAGCCTTGTAACGATCTATAACTGCGGCGGTATGGACGACTACTTCTATGGCTATATGGCACCTGATACAGGTTATATCAAGGTCTTTGGGCTCAAACACCATCAAGGAGGACTGATCATACGGTTCCCTGACAAAGCCTATCCGGAAACGCTGCCCGAGTATGTGGAGCAGGAAAAGCTTTTCAACATCTATCTGGAATATAAGAAATGGGGGCGGATCCTGGAGGTTGAAAATGTCGGAGCGCTCAATGATCTGGTCAAGCAGGGCAAATCCACCGAGATTGTGAGAATCTCGGAAGCGCTCCATGAAAAAAAGCTGGCAAGGATAGCGGATATGATCGCAAATAACGGGCACCAAAAGCGCATTATTCTTATTGCAGGCCCATCCTCGTCAGGAAAAACCACATTTGCGCAAAGGCTTTCCATCCAGTTGCGTGTAAACGGTCTAAAGCCGGTGACGATTTCTCTGGATGACTATTTTGTGAACCGTGAGGATACTCCGAAGGATGAATTCGGAGATTATGATTTTGAGGCGCTTGAGGCGATCGACGTGAGGTTTTTCAATAAGCAGCTGAAGGAATTGATACGGGGGTTGGAGGTAGAGCTGCCGTTGTTCAATTTCAATACAGGCTGCAGGGAGCCTGTGGGTAAAAAGCTGCGGATCGATGAGGACAATGTGCTTGTGATCGAGGGGATCCACGGCCTGAATGAAAAGCTGACATGCGAGATCCCAACGGAGGCGAAATTCAAGATATATGTCAGCGCATTGACGTCGATGAATATAGATGATCACAACAGAATCCCGACTACAGATAACAGAATCATAAGGCGTATCGTCAGGGACCACCAGTTCAGGGGAAGCAATGCGTTGAGTACTATAAGAAGATGGCCTTCAGTCAGACGCGGGGAAGACAGGAATATTTTTCCGTTTCAGGAGAGTGCTGATATTATGTTTAATTCATCGCTGATGTATGAGCTAGGCATTCTGAAGACATATGCCGAACCGCTGCTCAACGAGATCGACAACAGTGCTCCTGAATACTCGGAGGCCCGCCGCCTTATAGAATTCCTCAGTTACTTTGTACCGATGGACTGCAGGGATGTGCCGGCTAACTCCATCATCAGAGAATTTATAGGGGGTAGCTGTTTTTATTAAGGTCCGGGTGTGACGTAAAAAACGGGGGACGTTTCTCTAACGTCCCCCATTTTTCTTAGCTTTACCTTGTGCTGCCGGGGAAGAAGGTTGCGCAATCCGTTTCCTCTGAGCTCATCGACTCTCTGGGCTCAACCTGTATCTGCTGGGCAGTACAGTGGTCACCCTGCATATAATAGTAGCAAGTATTTACAGAGCATTTAATTGATTCATTGGGACGATCCATTTTACTTGTCTTCATTGTTCATCCTCCTTCAAATTTTTCTTTTTTCTTCATAGCTATTATTCTCTCGAATGATTGATTTTATTAATTGTTGCTGATCAGTCAGTTATAGATGTTGTGCAATAAAAGGAATTTTAGCGTAATGAAGCTTAGAGATTTAGAGTCAGAACGGGGGAAATTTCCGAATTTTATCTCTTTCCAGAAATCCTTCTCAGAAAGGCCATAATCCATCGATGGCTGGATTTGCAACTAATGGGCGTTTTTTATTAAAAAATGTCTATTTTTTTATGAATTAATCTAAAATAACTGCTTTTAATGTGTGATTATGTTAATGGATTCAGGATTATGTATCATTATTGCGCCCATTACTTGCAAAAACCACCACCGACCAATAAAAATGAACTCAGGGAGCTCGTTTGAATTCAGTTGATTCCTTCCTTATAGTATAGCGCAAGCTAAAATGGCTTATTTAAAATATCTCATACGAGGTTTTTGGTAAAGGGTAAAAATCATGCTTTACAGGGGAAATTTCCGAATTTTATTGTAATTTCTATATTCAAATGATATACTTAGTAATATAATATTACAAAGTCGTGTTTGGAGGGAAGAATATGGCATATCTATTAGGGATTGATATTGGCACCTCAGGAACGAAGACGGTTCTCTTTGATGAAGCGGGGAGCACAGTTGCCAGTGCGCTGGAAGAGTATCCTCTTTATCAGCCCAATATCGGCTGGGCGGAGCAGGATCCGGAGGACTGGTGGCAGGCCACAGTGGGCGGTATCCGCAGAGTACTTGCCAAAAGCGGGATCAAGGCTTCCGATATCAGCGGGATTGGCCTGTCGGGACAAATGCACGGTCTGGTGCTTCTGGATGCCGACAACAAGGTGCTCAGACGCTCCATTATCTGGTGTGACCAGAGAACGACTGCAGAGTGTGAACAGATCACTTCAATCATCGGAGCGGAACGACTGATTGAAATCACTGCAAATCCGGCGCTCGTTGGCTTTACCGCATCGAAGATCATGTGGGTGAAGAACAACGAACCTGCACTGTTTGAAAAGGCCAGAAAGATTTTACTTCCCAAAGACTACGTTAGATTCAGGCTTACAGGTGAATTTGCCACAGAGGTTTCGGATGCCAGCGGTATGCAGCTGATGGACATTCCGGGCAGATGCTGGAGCAAGGAAGTCCTGTCGAAGCTTGGAATAGACACAAGCATGGTTGCCGAGATTTATGAATCACAGGAGGTCAGCGGCAGGATTACAAGTGCCGCCGCATCGCTGACAGGGCTTGCAGAAGGTACGCCGGTAGTCGGCGGAGGCGGAGATCAGGCAGCCGGCGCCGTAGGAAATGGTATCGTCAGGCCCGGGGTTGTATCTTCAACGATAGGTACCTCCGGAGTCGTATTCGCTTATCTGGACAAAATCAGCATTGACCCGAAGGGAAGGGTACAGACCTTCTGCCATGCGGTCCCCAATACCTGGCATGTGATGGGAGTAACACAGGCGGCAGGCTTCTCGCTGAAATGGTTCAGAGATAATTTATGTAAGGATGAAATGGCAACAGCTGAGCTTATGGACGTGGACCCTTATGTTTTGATGGATCAGGAAGCCGAAAAGGTCCGCCCGGGCAGCAACGGCCTGATTTACCTGCCTTATCTCATAGGGGAGAGGACGCCTCATCTGGATGCTGATGCAAAAGGTGTATTCTTTGGACTATCTACGATACATAAGAAGAGGGACATGATCCGTGCGGTCATGGAAGGAGTCGTTTACAGCCTCAGAGATTGTCTGGAGATTATCAATGGGATGGGAGTCAATGTCAATGAAGTCAGGGCTTCCGGCGGCGGTGGCAAAAGTCCGCTGTGGAAACAGATGCAGGCCGACATATTCGGAGCGCCGATCACCACCATCAATTCCAGCGAGGGTCCGGCGCTTGGCGTCGCACTGCTGGCCGGCGTTGGAACCGGTGTTTACAGGGACGTTGCGCAGGCCTGTGACGCGGCGATCAAAGTAAAAAAGGTTCAACAGCCTGATATGGAGCTGTATAGCAAGTATTCCAAATTCTACGGGTTGTATGGACAGCTTTACAGATCCCTTAAAAACGATTATAAGGACCTTGCTGAAATCATGAAGAGTGCTTATGGAGAAGGCGTATGACAAGAAGCAGGACAGGGAACAGTAAGTTTCTGAAGGCCTATAATGAAGCCGGAATACTGGATCTGATCCGTACGGGAAAGGGTATATCAAGAGCGGATATTTCCAAAGAAACAGGACTGTCGCCCACTGCGGCGGGTGCAATTGTATCCTCTCTGATCGAAAGGGGCTACATCCGCGAAACAGGTATAGGAGAATCCAGGGGCGGAAGAAAACCTGTTTTGCTTGAGCTGAGGCAGGATTCATATTACTCTGTCGGGCTGGATGTGGATGTGGACAGCATTTTATTCATCCTTATGGATATTACGGGAAAGGTAACATATGAAGGAGCTGCCGTACTGACTGACAATGCTCCGCAAGCGGCGGCAGAGACAGCGGCAGCCTGCATCAGAGAACTCGTACGCGAATGTTCCATTGAGAGGGAGAGACTGCTTGGTATTGGTGTGTCTGTTCCAGGCATGGTGGATGCCGTTTCCCATCGTATCGTTCTTGCGCCGAACCTCGGTTGGGAGGATGTGGACTTTGGAGCACTGTTAAAGGAACAGATCGGACTGCCGGTGTATATTGAAAATGAGGCAATGGCTTCCGCTATTTGCGAAAATTGGCTCGGAGCCTGCCAGAACGACAACAATTTTGTATGTGTTAATATTAAATCCGGTATAGGCGCCGGTATTTTTGCCGGAGGAAAGCCCTACAGAGGAGCAGGCGGCAGCGCAGGAGAGGTCGGGCATGTCGTTGTGGATGAGAACGGTCCCAGGTGCGGCTGCGGAAACTATGGATGCCTTGAGACGATTGCCTCAACCGGAAGGATCATTGAGAAGGCAGAAAGAATGGTCGGGCAGGGCATTGTGTCCAGTCTCAGCAAGATCGGCAACGCAAAGAACATCCATCTCAGTGATATCGCGGATGCTGCCAGGGCAGGAGATGATGCGGCAAAAGGCCTGTTGAATGAAGCAGCCGGATATCTCGGTATCGCATTATCCAACCTGGTGAATACGCTGAACCCTTCAAAGATCGTGCTTGGGAAGAACTTTACTGTCTACGGTGATTTGGTAATGGAGACGCTAAGGGGTGTTATTGACCGCAAAGCATTGAAAAGGCCGGCCGCCGGTGTTGAGATAATCGCATCTGAAATGGGGGAGCGGGTATCCACTTTAGGAGCGGCAATTGTACCTTTGAAGCTCCTGTTTGGCAGGTAAGAATCGGCTGAAATATTAGTTCCGATTCTTTTACGGGGAATGGAGCGGGCTGGTCGCATACTGCGTATGCTGCTCGCCTATACAGCCAAGTTAGTGTAGTTCCCCGGAAAAGTTTATCGGAAGTTATATTTTAACGATTCAATATATAATTAATTATTATAGAATGGAGGATATTATCATGGGAGAAATATTTAAAGGAATTGGAAAAATCAAGTTTGAGGGGCAGGGCTCCGACAATCCGTTGGCTTTTCAGCATTACAATGCTGATGAGGTAGTTGCGGGCAAAAGAATGGAGGATCATCTGAGGTTTGCAGTGGCGTACTGGCATACATTCCAGGCGACCGGTAAGGATCAGTTCGGCGTTGGTACGGCAATCAGACCATGGGACAGCATCAGCGACAAAATGGAACTGGCAAAGTTGAAAGTAGAGGCAAACTTTGAATTCTGCGAGAAGGTGGGTTCACCGTTCTTCTGCTTCCACGACAGAGATATTTCTCCTGAGGCCGACACATTGAAGGAGACTAATAAAAGACTTGATGAAATTGTTAGTGTTATGAAGGAAAGGATGAAAAGCAGCCCTGTGAAGCTGTTGTGGGGCACTACCAACGCCTTCGACCATCAAAGGTTTGTGCATGGCGCTTCCACCTCTCCCAATGCTGATGTGTTTGCATTTGCGGCAGCTCAGGTGAAGAAGGCTATGGAGATCACTCATGAGCTCGGTGGTCAGAACTACGTATTTTGGGGCGGCAGAGAAGGCTATGAGACGCTGTTGAACACAGATATGAAGCTGGAACTGGACAATCTTGCACGTTTCCTGTCCATGGCTGTAGATTATGCAAAAGAAATCGGCTTTAATGGACAGTTCCTCATCGAGCCCAAGCCGAAGGAACCCACAAAGCACCAGTATGACTTTGACGCAGGAACTGTTATCGGTTTTCTGAAGACCTATGGCCTTGACCCGTATTTCAAGCTGAATATTGAAGCCAATCATGCAACTCTTGCGGCGCACACCTTCCAGCATGACCTGAGGGTAGCGCGGATCAACGGAATGCTCGGAAGCATTGACGCAAATCAGGGAGATATGTTGCTGGGCTGGGATACGGATCAATTCCCGACCAATATTTACGACACTACGCTGGCTATGTATGAAGTGCTCAAGATGGGCGGACTCACCACAGGCGGTCTGAACTTCGATTCCAAGGTCAGAAGAGGATCCTTCGAGCCTGTTGACCTGTTCTATGGGCACATTGCCGGAATGGACACTTTCGCAAAAGGACTGAAGGTAGCTGCAGCGATGATCGAGGACGGCAAGATTGACAAATTTGTTGCTGACAGATACCAGAGCTATAACACCGGTATCGGAAAAGACATCATAAATCGGAAGGTCGGCTTCAAAGAGCTCGAAAAATATGCACTGGAGAATGACAAGATCACAAATACATCAGGCAGGCAGGAAATGCTTGAAACTATTTTGAACGGATACATCTATAAGTAAATCAATGAATCAAGGCGTACAATTAAGGTAATCAACAGTCAAAGAGGGGATGCGTTTTGCAGTGATGCAGGTGCATCTCTTTTTTTGATTTCGAGATCTGAAAAAAATTTTATTCTATTTTATCAATAAAAACGAAGTGAAAAATCGTTCTTATGCTGATATCCCGGGGGTTAAGGCATAAGACAGCGCATAACTTCGTTTTATACTTATTTGATGGATGTATTGTAGAATTAAAAAGGAAAATAATGATAGATGGTATGAAATTCAGCGCCGAACGCGCAATTAAAGAGCAATAGGGAGGATGAAGTTATCATGAAAAAGCGTATATTAAGTTGCATCCTGACAGTCGTGTTGTGCATGTCCCTGATACCAGTTACTGTGTTCGCAGCAGGAGCGACCATTTCATTGAACAAAACTGTTTACGCGCCAGGCGAGCGTATTATTGTCACAGTTTCTGAAATAACGCAGCAAATGGTAGAAGATGATGCGTTTGTCTCGATTTACATGGCTGGCTCAGCGCATAGCGAATGGGGAGACTATTTTTATGTCGAGATCGGCGAGAGTCAGGGCGAACTCAGGGCCCCGGATGCATACGGCTCTTATGAAATGCGGCTCTATAGAAAAAACGGTGAATATACGAATGAGACATTTGTGATGAAAGTGGCATTTAAGGTTGGAGATGTATCTGTAGATAATCCCGGAAAAATTGAACTGGATAAAGACGCATACCTTGCTAATTCGCAAATTACGGTAAAGGTTACCGGCATTACGGAGCAGATGGAAGAGGACGGCACGTTTGTCTCTATTTATAAAAAAGGCGCGCAGCACGATCAATGGGGTGTCTATGCCTATCCCAAGGCGGGGAACGGCACTATAGAACTGACTGCCCCTAATCTGAACGGTGATTTTGAAATGCGTCTTTATTCAGAGGATCATTATTACTCGGATGCGACATTTGTAATGAGCGTGCCTTTCAAATTAAGCGGCGCAACGATCCCCAAAGGTTCCGCATGGGCGTCGGGTGAGATTGAAAAGGCAGAGGCTCTGGGGTTGATCCCGGATTCGATAAAGAAAGCAGATCTGACAAAGCCCATCACCCGTGAGGAGTTCGCGGAGCTGGTGGTTAAGCTGTATGAGAAGAGCACCGGTAAGGCGGCGGCACCTGCGTCACCCAATCCGTTCACTGATACAAAGAACCCTGAGATACTGAAGGCATTCAAACTTGGGATCACCACCGGTACTTCTGCAACCACGTTCGCGCCTAAGGCGCTTACCAACCGGGAGCAGGTGGCCACCATGCTGAGCCGGGCAATACGCGGCATGGCGCCAGGTGGGGATTTCTCCACGACGGGTGCTCCTATCTTTTCGGATCGGAAGGACATATCCTCATGGGCGTTGGATCATGTACTGTTCATGGCCAGGTTGGGAATCATCAAGGGCAGCGGCGACAAATTCATGCCCAAGGCAACCACAACGGCTCAGACGGCGGCAGGATATGCGACCACCACCAGAGAGCAGGCAATCGCCATGAGCGTGCGTTCTTTTGACCAGATGGATACCATCAGGGAGAGCCAGGGTACGGCGGATCCGGAGGCTGCACAGCCAGATCCGCAGGCGCCCGTGGACAAGGATCCTTCACAGCCAAATCCGAAAACATCCGCAGACAAATCTACTAATAAAGACATATCCGGTACGTGGTGGTACAGCTATGCGGTAGGTAATGTTGGAATGTCCATAATGGTTGAGCTTAATGAGGATGGTACATTTGAAAGAGCAGTAGGAAGCTCAGCAGGATATTCATATGCAGCAACTGCTTTTGAAGGCAAGTACAGAATATCCGCAGAAAAAATTATTTTTTATGATCAAAAGAAGAGCACAGGATATGCGTCTTCATGGGAGGAGCTCTGGAGGATTTCTGATGGCCTGGTCAAAGATGTTCCTGCAGAAGATACTGAATTTTCATTCGGTGGGATCGTCGACGGCAATTTGATTATGAATGATTCGGAATATCACAGGTAGTGAACAAAATGGCGCTACACCGGCAGTTGGATTGTGAATTTTGTTCCTTTGCCCAGCTCACTGTACAGCGTGATATCTCCATTGTACATATTTATAATGTGCTTGACGATGGATAGGCCGAGGCCTGTGCCGCCCATGCTGCGGGAGCGGCCTTTATCCACGCGATAGAAGCGTTCAAAGATTCTGTCATGGTGCTTTGGATCAATACCGATGCCTGTGTCTTCGATGCAAATCACAACTTTTCCGTTAGCCGTGGCCGCATTGATGCTCACACTGCCATTATCTTTGTTATAATTTATCCCATTATCTATGAGGTTGATGAGCATTTGTTTGATTCTGTCTCTATTGGCTTCAATCATTATCTCGGGATTAGCATTCAAACTAAGCGTGACTCCTTTTTTTTCAGCAGGAATTTGCAATACCGATACTACTTCGGATATAGTCTCGGTCAGATTGTGCCTGGTGATGTTCGTGTCGCTTGCGGAGTTTTCTATTTCAGAGAGCTGAAGGATATCGTTGATAAGCATAGTTAACCGTTCAGCCTCAATATCAATGATCTCCAGAAACTTCGGTGCAACCTCCGGGTCATTGACGGCGCCATTTCGCAATGTTTCAACAAATCCTCTGATGGAGGTGAGCGGTGTCTTTAACTCATGAGTCACATTTGACACAAACTCGGTGCGGATTTTTTCGAGCTTTTTCATTGTTGTGATATCGAGTATTGAAATAATTGCTCCTGAGTTGGGGTCTTCTCCTTCCTGGGATCTGATCGGGCTGGCGTGTATGCTGAATGTTCCTGTCTCAGGAGCGCCCATGATGAGTTCTGTTACCACAGAGGTGTTGGTGGCTACGGTTTTTTCCATGATCTCATTAATCTGACGGTTTCTGATCACTTCGATCAGCTTTCTTCCAAGTGCGTTTTCCTTTGTAATGCCGAATAGCTGCTCGGCGACGGCATTAATCAGAACCACCCGCAGTTCGCGATCAACAGCCACAACACAGTTTGTCATACTGTTTAATATTGCATCGAATTGTACATTCTTATCTGTCAGGTCTGCTACTGTTTTATCAAGCGTGAATGCCATGTCGTTAAAGGTGGCTGCAAGCTGTCCCAGATCATCGGGCTTCGTAATTGCAACCCTTTTGGAATAATTTCCGTCAGCTATCTCCTTTGCTGCTGCGGTCAGGTCTTTCACAGGTCTGCTGATGTCTGATGAAAAAAGCAGAGCCAAAAGGCCTGTCAGCAAAAGTCCTGGAAGCATTCCAAGCAGGCTGTAAAACAATATTTGCTTATCACTTCTTCTGAGTTGATCCAGAGGAACGGACACCCTGATGATCAGGTCAGTTTGTAAGGAGGGGACTGCAATATATAAAAAATCCTTCCGAAGGGTAGAACTAAAGCGGATATCTTCTCCGATTCTGCCATTGAGAGCTTCTTGCACCTCAAGTCTGTCAAGATGATTTTCCATGCTGCTGTAGTTGGTTTTTGATTCTCCCAGAACATTCCCCCGACCATCAATCACAGTGATTCTGAGATCGGATAGGGCATCCGAATATGTTTTTGCAAGCGCGTCATAATCAAGTTTACCACCTGCCTGTGCTGTCCTTGACAACTCATTATCAAAAAGCAGCGCAACTGTTTCTATGCGTTCTCTTACATCATTCTTATAAAGATCGCGCGCATGCTGCGCAACAAAAAAACCGGTTATGGACATTCCGGTAATGGTCAAAATAATAAAATAGAGAATAATTTTTTTTCGCATCACATCACCCTCTCACTTTTGTCGCTGAACCTGTAGCCGACCCCTCTTATTGTTTCTATATATACGGGATTGCCGTCGTCCTCTTCAATCTTTTGCCTTAGGTACCGTATATGAACATCTACCGTCCGGGTTTCGCCATAATAATCGAATCCCCAGATTTTATCCAGCAGGTGCTCCCGGGACAAGACCTTTCCCTTGTTTTGCATCAAGATCTTCAGCAAATCAAATTCCTTCAGTGGCATCTCCACAGGTTGGCCTTTCTTGTAGACTTCATGGCGGGAGAGGTCAATTTCGATATCACCATGCCGTATTATATCCGAATCCGGCAAGGATGATTTTACGGTCCTTCTGAACAAGGCCTTGACCCTTGCCAACAGCTCGCGTACGCTGAACGGCTTGGTAATGTAATCATCGGCTCCCAATTCCAGACCCAGCACCTTATCAAACTCTTCGCTTTTTGCAGTGAGCATGATAATTGGAATCTCTTTTGAACTTGGATCTGATCTTAACAGTCTGCAGATTTCAAAACCGTCCATTCCCGGCAGCATAATGTCCAGTATAAAAAGGGCGGGAAGGGAGGTCTGCAGTTCCTTTACCATTTTCTCACCGTTTTCAAATACAAGAACCTTGTAGCCTGCAGCTTCCAGATTATATTTAAGCAACTGCTGAATATGAACATCATCCTCCACTATATAGACCAATTCTTTTAACATCTTCTCACCCTTTCTTCAATGACTCTTCGTCTTCGGGGACGGTTCTCAACTTTACATCAAAAAACGCTGCCGGATTATTCCGGATTATCGGCTAATTGAGGCACATGGCCCTCATCTTTATGGTATAGCCTTGCCAGATGCTCATGCTCTCCGGTAACATTGAATACGACCCACTCGCCGATATTGGTCGCGTGATCTGCCATACGCTCAAGATACTTGGCGATAAACATAAAGTCAATACCCTGCTCAACTGTGGACGGATTATTTCGCATCAAATTGATTAGTTCCAGAATGATCTTGTTGAAAAGGTTATCAACCTCATCGTCACTTGCGCAAACGTTTTGAGCAAGCCGGATATCATGCCTGACGTAAGCGTCTATAGATTTGTTCACCATGATCTTGGCCAGCTCCGCCATTTTTGGGATGTCGATAAGCGGCTTGATGTATTTCTTCCCGGACATACGAAGTGTAATTTCTGCAATGTCGGCAGAGGCGTCTGCAATACGCTCCATATCAGTAATAATTTTTAACGCGGTGCTGATCGTCCTCAGATCCTTCGCCAGCGGCTGCTGCCGCGCGATCAGGTTCATGCATTTTCTTTCTATAATTCGCTCATAATCATCAATTACATCATCGTTGCGAAAAACCTGCCTTGCCAGCTCAACATCCTGATTTTTAAGCGCAAGAATGGTATTATCTATAGATTCCTCCACGAGGCTTCCCATTTTGATCAAGTCTAAATGAAGCTCCTCCAGCCCTATGTCAAAAGAATGTCTTCCTACCATAATGCATTCCTCCTTATATAAACTCCCCGTATCTTTCATTATATTATCCGAACCTGCCGGTGATATAATCTTCCGTGCGTTTGTCCCTCGGTTTACTAAATATTTTTTCCGTACGGTCAAATTCTATTATTTCTCCAAGCAGAAAGAAAGCTGTTCTGTCTGATATTCTGCCTGCCTGTTGCATGTTGTGGGTTACAATAATAATTGTATATTTTTCTTTAAGCTCACCGATCAAATCTTCAATCTTTAATGTCGATATGGGATCAAGGGCTGAGGTGGGTTCATCCATGAGCAATACCTCCGGCTCGACTGCGAGAACTCTGGCAATACAGAGTCTTTGCTGCTGGCCTCCGGAGAGACCAAGTGCATTTTGTTTCAGGCGGTCTTTTACCTCATCCCAAAGAGCCGCATTTCGAAGACTGTTTTCTACTATCTCGTTTAGCTGGGATTTGGACTTGACGCCATGTATTCTCGGCCCGTAGGCGACATTGTCAAAAACGGACATCGGGAAAGGGTTTGGCTTTTGAAACACCATCCCAACTCTCTTTCTTAATTCAACGGTATCATAATCCCGATATATGTTCAAGCCGTCCAGATATACCTCGCCGGAGATGGTGACGTTTGGGATGAGATCATTCATCCGGTTTAATGTTTTAATAAATGTGGATTTACCGCAGCCGGACGGCCCGATGAGGGCTGTGACATACCTGTCCGCAATTTCAATATTAATGCCCTTTAGCGCTTGAACTCCGCTGTAAAACAGGTTAAGCTCTTTGGTATTTATTTTTGCTTTGTTGTTATTCATAATCATCTGCCTTTCGTGTTCTCGAATTGACCTAATAACGTCTTTGAAACCTATTCCTGATAAATATCGCGGCTGAATTCATTACAAACAAGAGCACCAGCAGGACTACTATAGCAGCCGCTGCAAGATTTGCGTATTCTTTAGTAAGAACAGTGTCAAGTGTCCAATAGTATATTTGAATGGGAAGTGCTGTAAAATCATCCATGAATCCATTAGGTGTTTTCAGTAATAATGCGGGTATACCCAGGACGACCAATGGAGCCGTTTCACCTATGGCTCTTGAAAGGGACAGGATAGAACCCGTCATAATACTGGGCAATGCAGTGGGTAACACAATTTTCCTGATGGTGGTCCACTTGCTGGCACCCAAGGCATATGAAGCATCTCTTAAAAACCCCGGTACTGCGCGGATTGCTTCCTGACTTGATACAACAACGATCGGAAGAACCAGCAAAGACATTGTAAAACCTCCTGCGAGAATACTGGAGCCTAGTTTAAGCATTCTGCTGAAAACCGTTAATCCAAGCAGACCAAAGATAACGGAAGGTACTCCTGATAAATTTGATATATTAATATTTATAAGACTATGAATGAAGCCATTTTTTAAGTATTCTTCCAAGAATACCGCTGTTGCGACTCCCAAAAACAGCGTTACGGGTGCGACAACCAGCATAAGCAGAGCAGAGCCGATTAGAACTCCCTTTATTCCTGCTTTTCCAGGAGAAATCGATAATTTGCTTGTCAGGAATTGAATATCCAGCCAGCCAATACTCTGACTGAGCACTCTATATATTAGTAAAGCTAAAACAAACAATGCAAATATAATGGTAAGTGAAAACAGTCTCTTTGCCGCCTTATCCAGCAGAATTCTTCTTTTTATTCTCTTTCGGGCTATTTCAGGATTGATATATGTTTTCATGACCCTTTCAGCGCTCATGCTCGATACTCCCTTCTAAACTTTGCCGTAACATACTTCGCACCAAGATTCATGATCAATGTAAAGACGAAAAGGAGCAGTCCCACCGCATATAAGCTGTAGTATCCGATTGTGCCGCTGCCGGCATCACCGCTTGTAAATTCTACGATATAGCCTGTCATCGTCTGCATTGGCTGAGTAAAATCAAGTGTAAAATTCTTTGCGCTGCCGCTTGCGATCGCGACAATCATTGTCTCGCCAACCGCTCTGGAAATTGCTAGTACAAAAGAAGCGATGATACCTGAAAGTGCTGCCGGAACGACTACTTTTACAGTAGTTTCAAGCCTTGTTGAACCAAGAGCCAAAGCTCCCTCCCGGATTGAATCAGGCACGGAATTCATAGCATCCTCGGATAAGGAAGCGACAAGAGGAATTATCATGATTCCCATTACGATACCTGGGCTGAGTGCATTTTTCGCTTCTAGTCCCGGAATTATTTTCATCAATAGTGGTGTGACAAATGAATATGCGAAAAAACCATAAACGATAGTGGGGATTCCTGCCAGGACTTCCATAACCGGCTTTATAATCTTTCTTTTACTTGCCGGACAAAACTCACTCAGATACATTGCAGCTGTCAGTCCAATGGGGATTGCCACCAGCATCGCGATTGCGCTTGTAACAAATGTACCTCCGATTAACGGCAGGAAACCGAATGATGGATCTGCTTTCAACGGAGCTAAATCCGCACTGAATATTTCTGTCAAAGGAATCTCTTTGAAAAATTTCGCCGCATCGAGAACCAGAGTTATAATAATCCCGATAGATACTACTATAGAAACCGAAGTAATTAAAAAAAGGATAGCGTATATTATTTTATCTGTTTTTTGCGATATAACATTTATTTGGTTGGATTTAGACAAATTTTTCTTTATCATTGGAACACTCCGTTTCTATATGGATTAAAACGAAAAGGTTGATTATTCCTTTTCGTCCTGAATTCTGCGGAATCAGTAATGGCTTGTTGTGCAGATTGCGTACTATTTGATGTCATCTAGCTGTTTGAGGTATTCTGCATACTCCGCATCTGGCAGCGGGGCAAATCCATTTACGCCGGCCAGCCTCCTGGCGCCCTCGGGCGATACGACATATATTGCATAGTCGAGAACCTGTGGCTTTTGCTTTGCGTAGCTTAAATTCAGGTATGTGAACACAGGGCGGGTGAACCCGGAATAAGGAAGCTCTTCGCCAATAGTGTCTATACCAGGCTCGATCGGTCCGTTTCCAAAGTCGACCTTTATCGCAGCAAGCTTATCTTTGTTGTTCACGTAGTAGCCGAAGCCGAAGAATGCGATGGCGTTTTTATCATTTGATACAAGGTCTACAAGCGTTGAATATTCTTGCTGGAGATTGGCTGATTTAACCATTTCCTGCTTGTTCAATATTGTCTCTGCAAAGAATTCGTATGTTCCATGGTTTTCGTTCGGACCATAGAATTTTATTTCTTCATTGGGCCAATCTGCTCTAATATCAGACCAAAGCACCTTATCCTCAGCGTTATATTTTCCCGACAGATACATGTTGATAATTTCATCCTTCGTCATTTCAGCTGCCCATGTGTTTTCCTTATTGATAACAATTGTCAGACCGTCAAGTGCCAGCTTAATTTCCATGGCCTCTATCCCGTTTTCCTTCAGTCCTGCTGCTTCTTCATCTTTTATTTTTCTTGACGCATCGGCAAAGTCCAGCTCACCGTGAATGAATTTTTTGAAGCCTGCGCTAGAGCCCGCTCTTCCAACCTGTATGCTTACATTTGGTTGTACATTAGTCATGTATTCTTCCGCAATGTTAGCCATCAACGGGTATACAGTTCCGGAACCATCGATGATTACCTTACCCTCAAGCTCTGTTTCTTCGTCTTTCGTGAGATCTGCTGTTTGTGATGTTGTTATCTCGTTTTTCCCCGCCGCATTCTGATTATTATTCTGATTCACTGCTTTTCCACACCCTGTTAATACGAGCATGGACAGTGCAAGCATCACTGTACTAAACGTTGTTATCCTTGATAAAAAGACTTTTTTCATTTAACATTCCTCCCCCTGGTTTTTCATTTCTATTCGCTTCACAGTAATAATCATATATTTCTTGAATTAACAACTAATTAATCCGAAGTTAAATTCAGGTTAACTTTTCCGGGAATGAAGCATAAACTGGCTAATAGGGGAGAAACGTCCCCGAAAATCAGTCCCCGAAAATAGAAGAAACGTCCCGGAAAAGCGAGAGAAACGTCCCGGAAAATCATGAAAAGGAAGTGTGGATGATACAGCGGACAATAAGGCCGTATGACAGGCAAAAGGTTCTTAAATATGCACATAAGTGGGCTTATTCAAGAAATACCGCTTATCTTGATTTTGAAAATATGGGAGGGGACTGTACCAACTTTGCTTCTCAGTGTATTTTTGCGGGCAGTGGTATCATGAATTACACCCCGGTGTACGGCTGGTTTTATTTCAGCTCATATAACAGGACGGCTTCCTGGACGGGAGTTAATTATTTTTATGATTTTCTTGTAAATAATAAGGGACCGGGGCCTTTTGCACAGGTCGTGGATGTGTCACAAGCGGAGCCGGGTGATATCGCACAGCTCTCGTTTTCCAGCAGCACAATTTTCAATCATTCTCCTATCATCGTCAGTATGGGTGAATCGCATGGGCCGGAGACGATACTTGTTGCAGCCCATACCTTTGATACTGATTATTACAGGCTGCTGGACTTTGAGCCTGCCTATATAAGATACCTTCATATCATTGGAGTCCGGGAATAAAACAGCCCCTCACTTGAGGGGCTATACCGTTTTTTGTTTATTTTTTAGCCTTAGTAACAGTCTGTAGGTCTTCCTCTGTCAGAACCTTCTCCAAGTCAAGCATAAGCACTAATCTGTCGTCAAGCTTAGCGGTTCCGCTCAGAAACCTTTCCTTCAGGTTTGACAGTGCTTTTGGTACAGGCTCGAATGCCGACTCATCCAGCTTGACGATTTCCTTTACCTCATCAACGATGACGCCTATTTCTGAGGCGGAGGTATTTGTAATAATAACCTTGGTGTTATCGTCAAATTCCGGACAAGGCAGGTTAAAACGCTTTCTGAGATTGAATATGGTATAGACCTTGCCCCGAAGATTTGCCAGACCTTCGATATAACCCGGCGCGTTGGGTATTTTGAAGATCTCCAGCATTCTTTCAATACTGCTGATATTTTCAATATCAAGACCAAATTCCTCTTCATTGATGGTAAATATGACAAATTGCCGTACACTCATACCAGATTCCTCCCTTTTTTCATAAAAACTATTGAATTACGCAACTGCTATGATCGATAGTTGGAATTGATCTTCACGTAATCAAGTGAGAAATCGCAGGTCCATACACGATCCGCATAAACACCCTTGCCCAGCTTAACCAGCAGTCTGACCTCATTCTTTTGCAGCAAAGCCCTGGCGGCCTCCTCGTCGAAATCAACCGCACATCCGTTTTTGCAAACCAAAAGGTCACTAATATATATATCGGAATAATTCGGATCAAATTCAGCTCCTGAATAGCCGGCCGCTGTAAAAATCCTGCCCCAGTTGGCATCTTCTCCGAAAATCATGGTTTTGACCAGAGGTGATTTTGCTATGGAACAGGCGGCTTTATAGGCGTCCTCGGGACTTCCCGCGCCTTCAACCGACACTTCGATCAGCTTGGTTGCGCCTTCGCCGTCTCTAGCGATTTGCCTGCTCAGGAAGGTGCATACCTCCTCCAGACCGTCTCTAAATAATTCGTAATCTTCTCCTTCATGGATAATGCCGGCATTGTCCGCCAGCCCGTTAGCAAGGACCAGCACCATGTCGCATACGCTGGTATCACCGTCCACGGTGACCCTGTTGAAGGTTTTGCCGACAACCTCCTTCAGCGCTTTATCCAGCAGCTTTCGGGATATGTTTGCATCCGTTGTGATCACACCGATCATGGTTGCCATATTGGGATGGATCATACCCGAGCCTTTTGCCATACCGCCGATCACGACTCTGGTCTCCTGAATATCCAGTTCAACGGCGACTTCCTTGAACAGCGTGTCCGTGGTCATTATAGCTTCCTCGGCATCGTGGCCGCCGTCGGGATCCATTCCGGATACCAATTGTTCAAGCCCCGGACGGATCTTATCCATATCAAGGGTTTTTCCTATAACGCCGGTGGATCCTACCAGGATATCGCCGGGAGTACATTCCAAAAGATCTGCCGTAATCGTCGCGATCTCCAGTGCGTCCTTGTAGCCCTGTTCGCCGACACATGCGTTGGCACAGCCGCTGTTTATCACGATTGCGTTAGCGTAGCCGCTTTTGATGTGATCCATCGTAAGCTGCAATGAATGCCCCTTCACTTTATTGGTTGTAAAAACGCCTGCCGCCGCAGCGCTGTCTTCGGAACAGATAATTGCCAGATCCTTTTTTCCCTGCTTTTTCAGGCCGCAGGCAATCCCGGTGGCAAAAAAGCCCTCAGGCGCTGTGACTCCTCCGTCTATTTTATTCATCCTATCACTCCAAACACATTTATATAAGTATTTCTACATTCCGCATCAAACAAGTAAATTATACAAAAAGTTACGGATGTATTCAAGAAAATGTGAAAATAAAAGCAGACCCTTGACACACTTTTTTGTTTCGTATATCATCATAATAAATATTTGAAAAACGTTGATCGGGAGGAGTAAACAGACATCTGCCCCAAAGAGAGAGAAGCTCGCCGGCTGAGAGGCTTTTCGGGGATAAAGCTGTTGAAGGTCGCCCGGGAGTTCTGCGATAAATACGATGAAGCTTGGCTATGGATGCCCGGCGTACCGTACAACCGCAGCGGTAGGAGCCGTTATTTCTGCAGAGCAGCCCCGGGAGGGGAATTTTGGTGGTACCGCGGAGAACAGCCTTCGTCCAATGAGTTTGGATGAGGGCTTTTTATATGACCGAGGATTCGAATAATGTGCAAAATATAAACGAGATTTTATACAGGAGGACTAGAACATGGAAGAGATGAACAATCTGGCGAAGACATACGATCCTGTCCAGGTGGAGGACCGGCTGTACAAGGAATGGATGGAGAAGGGCTATTTTCACGCAGAGCCGGACAGCAGCAAAAAACCCTTCACTATCGTGATCCCTCCGCCGAACATTACCGGCCAGCTTCATATGGGGCATGCCCTTGATAATACATTACAGGATATCTTGATCCGATGGAAGAGGATGCAGGGTTATTGTACATTGTGGCTGCCCGGCACAGACCATGCCAGTATAGCGACAGAGGCCAGGATCGTTGAAACAATGGCCGCGGAGGGGATAACCAAGGAACAGATCGGCAGAGAGAAGTTCCTGGAAAAAGCCTGGGAATGGAAGCGGGTCTATGGCGGCAGGATTGTGGAACAGCTGAAGAAGCTGGGCAGCTCCTGCGATTGGGAACGTGAACGGTTTACTATGGACGAAGGCCTCAACAAAGCGGTGATCGAGGTGTTCATAAAGCTATATAAGAAAGGCTTGATATACAGAGGCGACAGAATCATCAATTGGTGTCCTAAATGCCGCACATCCATCTCGGATGCGGAGGTGGAGCATGAGGAGATGGACGGCCACTTCTGGCACATCAAATACCCTGTTAAGGGCAGCGACGAGTATATCGTTGTTGCGACCACAAGGCCGGAGACTATGCTTGGCGATACGGCTGTTGCTGTGAATCCCGAAGATGAAAGGTATGCCGGTCTGGTTGGAAAAACGCTGATATTGCCGCTGATGAACAAGGAAATCCCTGTCATTGCGGACTCCTATGTAGATAAGGAATTTGGAACCGGAGCCGTTAAAATTACGCCGGCTCATGACCCCAACGACTTTGAAGTAGGACTGCGGCACAAGCTGCCCCAGATCAGGGTTATGGATGACAACGCAATAATGAATGAAGCGGCGGGCAAGTATGCCGGCCTTGACAGATATGAAGCGCGCAGGCAGATTGTAGATGATCTGAAGGCGCTGGGTTTGCTGGTGAAAACAGAAGATCACAAGCATAACGTTGGCTCCTGCTACCGGTGTAATACTGTCATCGAACCGATAATGTCACGCCAGTGGTTTGTAAAAATGAAGCCCCTTGCAGAGCCTGCAATTGATGCGGTCAGGGACGGCACCATTAAGTTTGTACCGGACAGATTCTCAAAGATTTATTTTAACTGGATGGACAACATCCAGGATTGGTGCATCTCCAGGCAGCTGTGGTGGGGACATCGTATTCCGGCTTACTATTGCCGGGAATGCGGTCATATGATGGTGGAACGCGATAATCCGGATGTATGTGCGAAGTGCGGCAGCTCCAGGATCGAGCAGGATCCCGATACGCTGGATACCTGGTTCAGCTCTGCTCTATGGCCGTTTTCCACATTGGGCTGGCCGGATAAAACGAAGGATCTGGAATATTTCTATCCAACCAATGTGTTGGTCACCGGATATGACATAATTTTCTTCTGGGTGGCCAGGATGATCTTCTCAGGTCTGGAGCACATGGGCAGAGAACCATTCTCACATGTGTTTATCCATGGTATCGTCCGGGATGCTCAGGGCAGGAAAATGAGCAAGTCTTTGGGCAACGGCATCGACCCGCTTGAGGTCATCTCACAGTACGGTACCGACGCACTGCGGTTTGCGCTGACAATAGGCAATTCACCCGGAAACGATCTGCGGTTCTCCACTGAAAAGGTTGAGTTCAGTAGAAATTTTGCTAATAAGATCTGGAATGCAACGAGATTTGTATTGATGAATTTTGATGAAAATATCGATTTTAGCGTCGTGGACAGCCGGAAATTTACCACTCCCGACAAGTGGATTCTGAACAGGGTGAATACGCTGTCTGCTGAAGTCACAGAAAATCTTGAGAACTATGAGCTTGGGATAGCACTGCAAAAGATATATGAATTCATCTGGGAAGAGTTCTGTGACTGGTACATCGAGCTGGTTAAGCCGAGGCTGTTTGACCGGGAGGACGACACAAGAGCTGAAGCACAGTGGGTGCTCAATTATGTGCTGGGTACTGCCATGAAGCTGCTGCACCCATTCATGCCTTTTGTAACAGAGGAAATCTACAGGCATCTGATCAATGACGATGAAAGCATCATGATATCGGCCTGGCCTGAATATGATGAGAAGCTGTATTTCCCCGACGCACAAAAGGATATGGAATTGATCATGAATGCCATCAAGGCGGTCAGAAATATTAAGTCGGAAATGAATGTGCCGCCACCAAGGAAAAACAAATTGATATTTGTGACAGGAGAGGCCGAAAGTGAAATTATCAATAGCGGTAAAAGATTTTTCGAACGTCTTGCGGGGGCATCTGAGATCACCGTACAACAGGATAAGGCCGGAATACCTGCCGATGCGGTTGCCGCAGTAATCCCGGGCGCCGAGATATTTATACCGCTGGAGGATCTTGTGGACATAAGCAAGGAAATCGAAAGGCTGGAGAAGGAAAAGGTCAATCTGGAGAAGGAGCTCGAGAGAGTCGACAGCAAGCTGAACAATGAGAGCTTTGTAGCGAAAGCGCCGGAGAAGGTGATTGAAGAGGAACGCGCTAAAAGGGTGAAATATTCCGACATGTATGTAAAACTGATAGAGCGCCTCAATAGCCTGAAAAATGATACAAAAGGGGCGCAAAAGTGATACAATGGTGACAATCAGGCGATGTGATTACTAAATAAAGCCGATTTAAATGCAAGGGGACGGTGAATGATGGATTACGGATTCGTGAGAGTTGCCGCGGCGGTACCGGAATTGAAGGTAGTCGGCTGCAGCTATAATGCTGACAGAATAATTGAAATGATCGGTGAAGCTGAGACGGCCGGAGCCCAGATGGTTGTCTTCCCGGAGCTGTCGCTGACTGCATATACCTGCGGAGATCTGTTCCATCAGGAGCTGCTTCTGAAACAGTCGCTTGCCGCATTATGCAAAGTGATGGATAGTACAAAAGCCCTCAATGTGCTGGCTATTGTCGGCCTGCCGATGGCAGCGGACAACCAGCTTTTCAACTGTGCGGCAGTTATGCAAAAGGGCGAAATTCTCGGTATCGTACCAAAAACATATATTCCGGGGTATAAGGAGTTCTATGAGGAACGCTGGTTTGCAGCGGGTACCCTTGCGAAAAGTCCTTTTGTCAGGCTTTTTGGGAAAGAGATCCCTTTCGGAACAGATCTTCTATTTGAAGCGGATGGTTCGGAGACGGTAAGCTTTGGCGTAGAAATATGCGAAGATCTGTGGGCGCCGGTTCCTCCGAGCACACATCAGGCAATCGCAGGTGCGGTCATCTTATTTAACCTTTCAGCAAGCAACGAGATCATCGGCAAGTCAGAATACAGGCGTGAGCTGGTAAAACTGCAGTCGGGCAAGTGTGCGGCAGGTTATGTCTATGTATCCTCCGGTGTGGATGAATCCACAACGGACATGGTGTTCGGCGGGCATGCCATGATTGCTGAAAATGGCGGGATGCTGAGCGAGTCCGAGAGGTTCCTGCGCAAGAAGCATCTGACCATAAGCGATATCGATGTACAAAAGCTGTTGAATGACAGGATCAGGCTTACCAGCTTTATGGAAGCTATTCCTGCGCGCAGCTTCAGAAAGATTCCATTCCATATGGAACCGCTGGATCTTGGAGATTCGCCCCTGAGTTCTGAAGATCGGTCTTGTGCGGTAAAAAAACTGCTCAGGACTGTTGACCCGCATCCTTTTGTGCCTTCAGATGAAGCAGCCAGGGACATTCGCTGCGGTGAAATTTTTGCCATTCAGACAACCGGGCTTGCAAAAAGACTCGCCCATACCGGCATGAAAAATGCGGTACTTGGCATCTCCGGCGGGTTAGACTCCACTCTGGCGCTGATTGTTACGGCAAAGACCTTTGACATGCTGGGAATCCCCAGAGAAAATATTACGGCGATCACTATGCCCGGTTTTGGCACAACTGATAAAACCTACGAAAACGCATTACAGCTTATAAGATCCTTTGGAGCCGAGCTTCGCGAAATCGATATAAAGCAGGCATGCCTGCAGCATTTTATGGATATCGGACATAATCCTGATATCCATGACGTGACCTATGAAAATGTGCAGGCCAGGGAACGCACACAGATCCTGATGGACATTGCGAACAAGCAGAGCGGCCTTGTAATCGGAACCGGAGACCTTTCGGAACTGGCGCTGGGCTGGTGCACATATAATGGCGACCATATGTCAATGTATAGCGTTAACTGCAGCATTCCCAAAACGCTTGTCCAATATCTGGTGCGCTGGGCGGCGGACAATGTAGCAGAGCAAGCGGCGGCAGAGGTTCTGCTGCGCATCCTGGATACGCCGATCACCCCCGAGCTTCTGCCGCCAGACAGCAACGGCGCTATACGGCAGAAGACCGAGGAAATCATCGGACCCTATGAACTGCATGATTTCTTCCTTTATCATACACTCAGATACGGAGCTTCGCCTAAGAAGCTTATGATGCTGGCAAAACATGCATTTGAAGATATCTACGATGCCGAAACCATCTTGAAGTGGCTCAAGCTGTTTTTCAAGCGTTTTTTCTCCCAGCAGTTCAAACGTTCCTGCATGCCGGACGGGCCGAAGGTCGGTACTATCAACCTTTCACCGCGGGGAGACTGGCGAATGCCAAGCGATGCGGCAGCTGAGCTGTGGATGAGAGAGATGGAGTGACTATCCATTACCGGATATAGGAGGAACTCATCAGGATGAAGATACTTAATACAGCAATTATAGGCTGCGGAGCCATATTTGTAAATCATGCCGAGGCTGTTGCCGGTCTGGACACATCCAGGCTCTATGCGGTATGCGACGAGGATAAGATGAAGGCGGAGGAAGCGGCACAGCGCTTTGATTGCCGTTGCTTTACAGACTACAGAGAGATGCTGAAGGATGAGAATATTGATGTGGTACACATTTGCACTCCTCATTATCTTCATGCTCCAATGGCTGTCGAGGCAATGCGGCGCGGGAAGCATGTATTGACGGAGAAGCCCGTGTCTGTCTGTGTGGAGCAGGCTCTGGAGATGAACAGGGCTTCAAAGGAAACAGGCAAGGTGCTGGGCGTCTGCTTTCAAAACAGGTATAATTCTACATCGTTGAGAATAAAAGAAATTTTACTCTCAGGCAATGCCGGAAGGATACTGGGCGCAAAAGCGATCATTACATGGAACAGGCAGGCTGCGTATTATACCAGGAGCAGCTGGCGGGGCAGCCGTGAAAAGGAAGGCGGAGGCGTGCTGATCAATCAGGCGATCCATACGCTGGATCTGATACAGTGGTTTATGGGTGAGGTGGATAGTCTCAAGGCTCATGTAGATACCCGGCTCTTAAATGGAATCATCGAGGTCGAGGACACTGCCGACGCTACGATTACTTTTAAAAATGGAAGCAGCTGTATTTTCTATGCAACAAACAACTATATGGCCGACTCGCCGATTGAGCTTGAGATTATTTGTGAGAAAGCGGTTATCAGCCTGCGGGACAAGCTGACGGTTACTTACTCCGACGGCGCTGTTGAGCAGGTATCTGAGATAGATACCGCATCAGGAGAGAAAGCATATTGGGGCTGCAGCCATAAGCATCTGATCCGGGACTTCCATGAAAAGCTCCATGAAGGCAGGGAGTTTGAGCTGACAGGTGAGCAGGGGATCAAAACAATTGAAATAATTGAGGCAATATACAGATCTTCGGAAACAGGGATGCGTGTGGACTTCAAAAACAGGGCATACTTCGGGCTGAGGGATGCACATGGCACTTGACAAAACCTGCTCTGTGCCTTAAAATAGCATATGGCTCTGAAAATTGCCACAGATGCGGTGGACTTAGCTCAGTTGGTTAGAGCGCCAGGTTGTGGCCCTGGAGGTCGTGGGTTCGATTCCCATAGTTCACCCCATAAATGCGGGAAGCAGATTATTCTGTTTCCCGTTTTTGATGTTCGCAATCATTCTCTTTTGCAAATATTTTCTTTTCGTCCATCTTGAAAATCAAAATAATCGTATCCCAATCAATATTATTGCATTTACGGGGCCGGGCAAGTGTAATAAAATGAACTGAGAGAGGGGTGGAATAAATGGACAGTGTATTCAGCATCTATGGGGCGGGATTGATCCGCGAATGTAATAATGAAATCCTCCGGATCGAGCCATGGGGGGCCGACAGCCTTCGAGTCCGCGGCACAAAACAAGCCGCTGTCGAGGAGGGGAAGGACTGGGCGCTGCTGCCTCAGGAAAGCTGCGCCGATGCAAAAGCTGTTATTTCGGAGGATGGCCTGACGGCTAAGGTAATAAACGGAAAAATCACTGCAGAGATATCAGCAAGCGGAAAAATCACATTTTACAATCGTGAAGGCAAGGTTTTGCTGGAGGAATATGTCAGGAGCCGTGCAAATCTAAATGAATTCGTCAGCGCCCTGTGCATCGATGCCCGCGAATATTCGCCGATTCCCGGAACGAATGATTTTAGACTGACCATGCGCTTTGAACCAAATGAGAAGGAGAAGATCTTTGGAATGGGCCAGTACCAGCAGCCTTATCTTGACATGAAGGGCTGTACCCTTGAACTGGCTCACAGAAATTCACAGGCAAGCGTTCCGTTCGCACTTTCCAGTGAAGGCTATGGTTTTCTCTGGAACAATCCTTCCACGGGAAAGGTGATTTTTGGCAAAAACGTAACAGAGTGGTTTGCCGGGTCTGTTCAACAGCTGGATTATTGGATCACAGCGGGGGACAGTCCCGCCGAAATAGAAGAGGCATATGCCCGTGCAACCGGCACGGCGCCCATGATGCCGGATTATGGTATGGGCTTCTGGCAATGCAAGCTCCGTTACCAGACACAGGAGGAGCTGCTTGAGGTGGCCCGTGAATATAAGCGCAGAGGGCTTCCCATCTCTGTGATCGTTGTTGATTTTTTCCACTGGACGAAGCAGGGAGAGTGGAAGTTCGACCCTGAATACTGGCCCGATCCTGAAGCGATGGTGAGAGAACTCAAACAGATGGGAATAGAGCTGATGGTCTCAATATGGCCGACTGTGGATAAGACCAGTGAAAACTTTGCCGAGATGTCGAAAAAGGGCTATCTGGTAAGGACTGACAGGGGTAACTCCATCGTGATGGACTGGATGGGCAATACCATGTTTTATGACGCAACCAATCCAAAGGCTCGAAAATATGTATGGGAGATTGCCCGGAAAAACTATTATGAAAAAGGAATAAAAATCTTTTGGCTGGATGAGGCCGAACCGGAGTATTCCGAATACGAATTCGACAATTACCGCTATCATGCCGGTACAGCGCTTCAGGTGAGCAATATCTATCCGGTCATGTATGCGAAAACCTTTTTTGACGGCATGAAAGCCGAAGGCCAGGAAAACATTATCAACCTGATACGCTGCGCCTGGGCGGGAAGTCAGCGCTATGGAGCGCTCGTCTGGTCGGGTGACATTCATTCCAGCTTCAGATCACTGAGAAACCAGTTAAGGGCGGGTCTCAATATGGGCATCGCCGGGATTCCCTGGTGGACTACGGATATTGGAGGATTCCACAGCGGGGACATCCGTGATCCCGAGTTCCATGAATGTCTGATCCGTTGGTTCCAGTACGGGGCTTTCTGCCCGGTATTCAGGCTCCATGGCGACCGTGAACCGCACTCAGAGCCCATTGGTACGTCGGGCGGCGGTAAATTCGGAAGCGGCGCGGCTAATGAAGTCTGGAGTTATGGCGAAAAGGCGTATGAGATATTTAAAAAATACATGCTTCTGCGGGAGCGCCTGCGCCCTTATATCACCGGACTGATGGAGGCGGCGCATGAAAAAGGAACGCCGCCGATGAGACCGCTGTTTTACGATTTCCCGCAGGACAGCACTGCATGGGAGGTTGACGACCAGTATATGTTCGGACCTGATATCATGGTAGCGCCGATCCTGTATGAAGGTGTACGCAGCCGAAGGGTCTGGCTGCCCGCAGGTGCAAGCTGGAAAAACACAATCGACAGCAGACGTCATGAAGGCGGCCAATGGATCGAATGTGATGCTCCAATTGAATCAATCCCTGTATTCCTGAGGGATAACGCCGATCATTCTGGGTATAGTTTTCTTCAAGACATCTGAGGGCCTTTTGCATTGGTATATATCTGAATTGCTCCGGGAGATTGCCGGATTACTTAAAGAATCATGATAGCAAATAATGTCCATATGGAAGGGTAATGTGGCGAGACTTCATCGGACTCTTTTAATATAATAAAAGAAAACGGTGATAGGGATTATTTTGAGGAGGATGAACTGATGAAAAAAGCATTGATCGTACATGGCGGATGGGACGGTCACGAGCCGGTGCAAGTATCTGAGGTATTTCGAAGCGTCCTGGCCAGGGAGAATTTCGAAGTGGAGATCAGTGATACGCTGGACTCTTTTTTGGATGTGGAAAAGCTGAAGTCACTGCATTTGATTGTTCCGGTATGGACGATGGGAAAAATTACATTAGAGCAGATACAACCTGTTATAGAGGCAGTAGCTTCAGGGGTGGGAATTGCCGGCTGCCATGGCGGCATGTGCGATTCGTTTCGGGAATGCGTGGAATGGCAATTTTTGACCGGGGGTCAATGGGTTTCACATCCGGGAGGCGACGGAGTCAGATATAAGGTGAATATACGAAGAGCATCCAGCCCTATTGTTGAAGGTATAGAGGATTTTGACGTAAAAAGCGAGCAATACTATGTGCATGTTGATCCGGCCATCGAGGTGCTTGCAACTACGAGGTTCCCCGTAGTGAACTGGTATCATGCTTCAAATGGAGAGGTAGATGTGCCTGTAGTCTGGACCAAGAGATGGGGGCATGGGCGGGTGTTCTACAATTCTCTTGGGCATCATGCGGATATCTTCGACATCCCTGCAGTTCTGGAGATGATGAGAAGAGGATTCCTTTGGGCGGCGGAAGGCAAAGATATCGCAGTGCGCGACGGTTTAAATGCAGATGTGTTTAAGAGCGAAGCTAAAATGTTTTAATAATTAGCAAAGGAGATGGCGAATGAGATGAAAAAGGTAAAAGTGGGGATTATCGGCTGCGGAAACATCAGCGAAATTTATTTTAAGAACCTGACGCAGAAATTTCAAATAACTGAGGTGGCGGCATGCGCCGACCTGGTCCCTGAACGTGCTGCGGAAAGGGCTAAGGAATTCAATGTGCCAAAGGCCTGCTCCGTTGAGGAGCTGCTGGCCGATCCTGAAATCAGGATAGTTGTCAACCTGACTATTCCTGCGGCTCATACGGAAATCAACCTTGCAGCATTGAATGCCGGCAAGCATGTGCATTGTGAAAAACCTCTTGCAATAACGCGGGAGGAGGGCAAGAAGGTCCTGGAGCTTGCGAGGGAAAAGGGGCGCCTGGTGGGCTGTGCGCCGGATACATTTCTGGGCGGAGGCCTGCAGACCTGCAGGAAGCTTGTGGATGACGGATGGATAGGTGTGCCGGTCGCGGCTACTGCTTTTATGACCTGCCATGGACATGAAAGCTGGCATCCTTCTCCGGAATTCTATTACAAGGTGGGCGGCGGCCCGATGTTTGACATGGGACCGTATTACCTGACGGCGCTGGTTTCTCTGCTTGGCCCGGTAAGGCGGGTTACAGGCTCCGCGAGGATTTCCTTCCCTCAGAGAATGATTACCAGCGAGCCGAAATACGGCGAGATTATTGATGTTGAAGTGCCGACCCATGTGGCGGGCATACTGGATTTTGAAAATGGAGCGGTGGCTACCATCATTACCAGCTTTGACATATGGAGCGCCAATCTACCCCGCATTGAGATATACGGCAGCGCGGGGTCTTTAATGGTACCTGATCCCAATACCTTTGGCGGTCCGGTATTCTTCCGTATGCGCGGACAAAATGAGTGGAAGGAGATTCCGCTGGTATTTGGTTACAGTGAAAACAGCCGGGGCGTGGGTGTTGCGGATATGGCTCATGCGTTGACATCAGGCGGGAAAAACAGGGCGAGCGGCGATATGGCCTACCACGTGCTGGATATGATGCAGGGCTTTCATGATGCGTCCAACGAAGGAAGGCATTGTGAGTTGAATAGCTCCTGCGAACGGCCTGCTGCGTTTGCGATGGGAACGATGTTATAACAGTTATCAGATTTCACGGACCGCGGATCACGAATGGACTGCATTTATTCGATTCGCGGTTCGGTTTTATGCGGTCTGCGGTTCGGTTTTACTTGACAAAAAGCACTACGGCCTTTATAATTTACTTTGCGCCTGAATTATTGGGATGTAGCCAAGCCGGTAAGGCACAGGACTTTGACTCCTGCATTCCGCTGGTTCGAGTCCAGCCATCCCAGCCACTTAAGTAATTTCACGCAAGTGAAATCTGACTGAAAGCGATGGGATTCGATGTCCCGGAGCTTTCCATTTTTGGGCCATTAGCTCAGTTGGCAGAGCACTTGACTTTTAATCAAGGTGTCCCGCGTTCGAATCGCGGATGGCTCACCAAAGATTATCCGCCTTTGGCGACATAATCTACATCTTAAAGCTTCCTGCAAGGAGGCTTTTTTTATCCGGTGCGTCCAGCAAAGCTGGATCACACTAATCGGTGAAAGTCCGGTACAGGTAATCGCCAAGGAGTCCGTTAGCTAATCCCGGTGCGTCGCAGTAATGCGGGGTGCTGAGCGGGAGGATAAAGCACCTACCGGAAGGATATCCTGTCAGAAGCATGGAAGAGGGTAAAAGCCAACGGTGGAGCCGGTGGTATCGACAAAATCACAATCACTGATATCGAAAGGCGAGGAATTGAAAGATTCCTGCAAGAGATACAACAGGAACTGATGGAAGGAAGATACCATCCGAAGGCGGTCAGGAGGACGTACATCCCAAAATGGAACGGCGAGCAGAGACCGCTGGGAATACCAATCATCAAGGACAGAGTAGTTCAAATGGCGGTGAAAATTGTGGTAGAACCGTTGTTTGAAGCAGACTTCAAGGATGAAAACTCATAAGATACTGTGATGATTTTGTGGTAATCTGTCGGACAAAGAGGGACGCATGCCTTGCAGGCGGTAAAGTCAATTATGAAAAGGCTGGAATTAGAATTACACCCAGAGAAGACGAAGTTGATGAGTATGTGGGATGGAAAATAAGGATTCGACTTTCTGGGCTTCCATCATAGAAGGAAGGTAGCAGAGACGTCAACTGGACGGAAATTCAGCGAAACACACCAATTCCCAAGCAAGAAGGCAATGAAGAAGATGAGGGATAACATCAAGGCGGTATTTGCCAGCAGGTCAATGTTGTTGCTGGATATGCCAAGAATGATCAAAATACTGAATCCGAAGGTCATTGGGATGCGAAACTATTATTCTCTGAAAAACGCAGGAAAGCAACTCAACAAAATTGACTGGTATATCATAAAGAAATTTACGTTATGGTACAACTACAAGATGCAGAACAAAAGGCGCTATTCTGGCATATCCAAGGTTCGAGGGATGATTCACAAAAATGGATCGCAGAGACTTGCTGGCTAATGAATGCTGAAGGAAGAAGAATATCGGAAAGCCGTGTGCGGGAAAACCGCATACACGGTTTGATGCAGGGGAAGGTGGAAATTCATTTTCCCACCGACCCACTCTACCCGAAAGGCGGCATAACTATCTTTTAAAACATTCACGCAGTGGGGTTTTTTGCTTTGTGAAGTAAAAGATTATTTCAGCCCACCCCTGTAAATAGCCACCTGCCATCTCTGCATTTGTAACCGATAGTCTCGACACAATGTAGATTAATCTTGTCGTATTTATACTTAATATGGATAATTTAAACAATTTCTTGGAATTAACGTACTCTTATGGTATTATTTATTTAAACGAATAAACGCTTAAGAAAAAAGCATATTTTTATAGTTTTAATGATATACATAATGAGATAAAGAAATTTGTAAGCACTAAATTGTTCATAAAATGATTCGTGTAAATAGTCTATCAAATTTACTTTTGGGGGGCGGGCGGCAATGGTAAAGGTTTTTATGGGTTGGTCAGGGGATGAAAGCAGGGAAATTACGATTGCTCTAAAGGAAATTTTTGAAATTACGCTTAACGAAGGAATAAAGTTCTTCATGTCTGAGGACATTTTAACGGGTCATGTGTGGTTCAATAAAATACAGAAAGAACTCTCAGAATGTCAATATGGGCTTTTCGTTATCACACACACCAACAGTAAAGCTCCTTGGATTTTGTTTGAAGCAGGCGCTCTTTCGAATGGTGTAAATAATAAAGTTTCTCTTTGCCTTACAAGTAAAGAAATTGATATTGTTAGTCCGTTAGATGCATTTCAACGGATAGTTATTGATGAGGATAGTATAAGGAAAATAATATTTGAGATAAAAACTTTGGAATGCGGTGATATAAATAATATAACAGTGATAAAGAGAGATTTGATAAACAAAATATTTTCTCAAGCATGGACTAATTTTGAGAAACGATACAAAGAAATAATTAATAGATATAAACTAAAAGCTTTTGATCATCGTCATTTTAAAGATTATAGGAATCCGAATTATGATTATATTGTAAGTAGTAAAGATTTTTACTCAACGGAAAATTCAAGCACTCTCTCTTTTGAATATCACAAAAAAGCATTGTCATATGAAGTACCCAGAGAACATTTTGTAATGCAAGCATTTTGCTTTGGTGACTTGCAGGACTGGACATCTTATATTGATGGTGATTACATTCTGAAATTTAATATTGATATTATTAATATGAGTCATGTTACACTTGAAGTCAAAACAGGGTATCAACGTGATATAGCTATTAATAAAGCGATAGACATGAATCAAAAGTTAGTTGAGATTAAATTATCTCAGTTAACTCAAGAGGAAAAGAGAAAACTGAAGCAAGTAAATGAAATTTGCTTTACCGTTTTTTATCCGGCAATGTCAGAAGGCAGTTGTCGGTATACAATATCGAATTTACGTTTAGAAAGGTAGTCTATCGCCTTCAAAATTGCTTGGCTTAATAAAGCGATAAGCCGTTATATCTGATAATCCACCACTGCGCGGCCTACTCTGACCTTTGCCACAAATTCGGACACCTTTACATGCTCCGGATGTTTCTTGTACTCCTCAAGCTTTTGAGCATTTTCAAATTCTGAAATAAGAACGGCGTCATAGGCCATATCTGAATCATTGATATTGATGCCTACCTCAAGGAAGGCGATCTGTTCGACTTTTTCTGTCAGTGCTTCTAACATTGCTTTGATTTTCCGTGCGTTTTCTTCTCTGCTGCAGCCTTCCGCAAAATCTTTCAGCTTCCACATTACGATATGCCTGATCATGATGTCCTCCAAATATTAGTTGTTTTTATTTTTGGGTATAAACACCTACTGATATAATTCTGCGAAAAAGTTGATTATCCTCTTTACAGTGATAATTTATCCGTTTACGTCAGAGTAAAGTGTTTTCGTTTTGTAACAATGATCTATTTAATCCAAGTTATCTATTATATTTAGGACATTTTTGCCGGGAAAGGTGAAAAATTGACAAAGTCACTCTATGTAGCTTAAAATCTAAATATATAAGTATATTAAAAAGCATTATTTTACATGGAGTGGGGTCAGTGCGTAATATAATTCGGTTTTTCAAAAGGATCACTCTTATTAATATCAGTATACGCACAAAGCTTCTGCTGATTTATTTGCTTTGCGTGCTTATTCCCACTATAACTTTTTCGTATGCATTTTTCGCATCAACCATGAGGAGTACCAGGAATGAGAAGCTGATCCTTTACCGGCAGGCGGTTGAAAGGGTCGTCGCATCCATCGAATCCAATGCGATCAGCGCTATCCAGCTGGCAAATACAATTTATCCGGATGAGAATATGTATGAGCATCTCGACAAAAGGTACAACAGCATAAAAGAATGTATGGAAAACTATAATGCATATCTCAATAATGCGTGGGACATGGTTCTTCCTTATAACACCAACATCGCGCTGTTTACTGTTTATACCGACAATGATACACTGCTCAATGGCGACCATCTGCAGCGTGCTGATAATTCCATGGAAAGGTATGATTGGTACAGAAAGTATAATTTGCTGAATGATAAGTCAAAACCGGTATTTATATACCATGTGGATGAATTGACATCGGGGGCCCCTCTCACAAAAATGGTTTCATTTTTCAGAAGGCTTAATTATTCGAAGGGCAGTGATTATCAGCACTATATCAAGATCACATTCCGGCCGGATATGCTTGACAAACTGTTGATGACGGAAAAGCTGCCCGGGGTTTTGTATATCGTAGACGGTGAGAACACCATCATTACCCAGAGCAAGCGACAGATCAAGACTTATGCGGATACTGAATTTATTTCCTTTGATACGGTTGAAACAGATCCCGGACAGGTCATTCTTCGTAATCCGGTACAGTTCATCGACGGATGGCAGGTAGTTTGTGTGCTTGAAAAAGACTTTCTGACGGAAGCATTCAAAATAAACTGGATGCAGATGTTTGCACTGGTCTTTTCTGTAACAATATTTGCCAGCGTCATCATTTATGCAATTTCATCTTCCTTATATAAAAGAATCGCATTATTGGTCGATCATATGGGAAAGGTCTCAAAGGAAGAATATGAACTTATTCCGGAGGATAAAAGAGGAAGTGATGAGATTGGTCTGCTGATCACCGCAATGAACAGGATGATCACCAAAATACGTTCATTGATTGAGGACGGGTACAAAGCCAAGATCAGAGATACGCAATTGGAATTGATGAAGAAGCAGTCAGAACTCAGTGCGCTTCAGTGTCAGGTAAACCCGCATTTTATGTTTAATGTCCTGGAGACAATCCGGATAAAAGCTTACCTGCGAAATGAATTCGAAACCTCCAGGATTATTAAATATATGTCTAAGATCTTCCGGAAACTATTGCTTTGGAATGACGATCTGATCGGACTGCAGGAAGAGATCAATTTCATCAAGGAATACCTGGAAATACAGCAGTATCGGTATGAGGACGAATTGGATTTCGAGATCAGCGTCGATGAAAGCCTTCTGTCACTAAAAATTCCCAAAATGACGCTGCAGACACTGATTGACAATGCATGTGAGCATGGATTTTCTGAATCGAAGGGATTAAAAAAGATCAGGGTAACGATCCGGCTGCTCGATGAAAATACAGTGGAATTCAAAGTCTATGACAACGGATATGGGATGACGCCCGAACAAATCCGGCAGGTGCAGGATATCAGCAGCATGGAAAATAAAGGGATTGGAATAAAAAATGTAATCGGCAGACTAAATCTCTATTTTGGAGATAATTACATTTTCAGAATCTCAAGTGAACCGGGGCAATTTACAGAAATACTGCTTGTCCTTGATCTGGAGGAATTGAGAAGGAGCGATTATGTATAAGGTAATGATTGTAGATGACGAGAGGCAAATCGTTGATGGACTTTGCAGAATGATCAACTGGGCGGAGTTCGGGTTCGCCGTATGCGCAACAGCCAGAAACGGCATGGAAGCAATTCCGTTGATCAAGGCTCATAAGCCTGACCTTGTTATGACTGACGTCAGGATGCCTGTTATGGACGGCCTGAAAATGTTGGAGAATGTCCGTGAAAACATCTCGGAGGATATGGAATTTATCATATTAAGCGGGTTCAGCGAGTTTCAATATGCCCAAAAGGCACTGCAGTACAACGTAAAGAGTTATATCCTCAAGCCCATCGATGAAGCCGAGCTCTACAGCATACTTGTGGATATAAAAAATATTCTGGATGAAAAAGAGATTCGCAAGAGCCTGCAAATTAAGTCCTATATCAGTAATTTTATTGAAGGCGACGAGTCCGGCGGGGGCGAATTGAACCTGGAAAACGAAGAAACCTTAGGCTTGAGATATCTTGCCATTGAACGGCACAGTGAGGCAGTCTCGCTGACTTCCTTTTCGCAGGAGGAAAATAACTTTGACCTTTCAAAATGTATTGCTGAAAAAATCGGGGAACATAATATGCGATTTGTGCTGCGCCATGACAGGAACAAATGCCACATGGTCGTCGGGCACAGCCTGTTGAGCAGCTTTGAATATGATGTGAAGCACCTGGCGCTGACTGTGAATGAGTTCTTGTGGATATGCAAATCACTTAAGGTGGATATATTGGTAGGAAAGAAGGTATCGGAATTTAAAAATCTTCACGAGTCTGTTCAGTCCATTGCAATGTGCAGGAATAAGCTTTTTTATCAGAAAAGGAGATCCATAATCCTGTATGATGACATAAAAGATGAACAATTCGTTAAGGTTTTTGATGATGACGGAGCGGTCGTGAAAATTATTTCTGCGTTCAGGAAAAATGAAACTGAGAGGTTTATCAGCTATGCGGAACAGCTGATAGATAGGCTTGTAAGCTTTCAGGTAGTACCGGAGGTTGCCGCGCTCCATCTGGACAGCATCATGGCTTCAATTATTCAGATATTGTCAGAACGCAATGAAGACATAAGCCCTGTTCTTGAGCTTTATTCAACCTATAAGAAGCTTCAGAATAAGGTAAATATATTCGATCTCGGGAGTATGCTGGTCGAGTTCTGCAGATATTGTAATGAATTCTCACAGAGCCGACTGCAAATGGCAGGCACGGATATTGTGACTAAGGTAATACGTTATGTGAACGAAAACTATGCGGAGCCACTGAAAATTGCTGATATTGCAGAACGCTTTTTTGTCAATTCCGCCTATCTGGGACAGCAATTTGCAAAGAAAAAAGGCTGTTCATTTAACCATTATCTCAATGCAGTGCGCATAGAAAAAGCAAAGGAGCTTCTCACAAATACGAATCACAAAATTTATGAAATTGCACAAGAAATTGGATATGACGACTCAAACTATTTTTCCTCGAAATTCTTGGAATATGTGGGAAACACGCCTTCTGACTATCGAAGCCGGAAATAAAAAATAGAAATTGCCCCTTCAGTTTATTAGCCTGTAAACCTATAAAAATTAAAGAAAAGCCTATACTTTTTGTAGGGAGAGAATTGTGCAATGTTAATATAATTGGCCTATAGGTACATTCATAACTATTAAAAGGGGGTAAAAAAATGAAGTTTTCAAAAGTACTGGTATTGGTACTGGCACTTGCAATGATGTTTTCGTTCGTTGCCGGCTGCGGAAATGAAGCTGCAAATGACCCGGAACCAACGAAGACAGCAGACGCACCTGCTGATAAGACGGCAGAGGTTGAAGAAACTAAAGCATTGGAGCCCATTACATTCACCATGTTTTCCGGTGACCAGGCTCAGGCTCCTTCCGAGGACAACCCTGTAGTTAAAAAGGTAAGAGAGCTTACTGGCGTTACGATTGAGTTCGAATTCCTTGTAGGCGATCTGGCTCAGAAAATGGGGGTTATTATTGCATCAGGCGATTATCCGGATTTGATGAATCCAAGCCAATCCCGTGCGACTGCAATGGAAGCCGGTGTATTCATGCCATTGGATGAGTATATCGGAACCGGAAAATACCCGAACATTGACAGCCATTATGCACCGTACATTGATAAACTGAAAGCAGCCAGCGGCAAAGGTCAGATCTTACTTCTGGATAACTTCGGCCGTTACTATGGCGATTGGATTCCGAACTATCAAAATGGACCAGGATTCTTTATTCAAAAGGATGTTCTTGCTGATGCAGGGTATCCGAACCCAAAGACACTTGATGAGTATTTTTCACTTATCGAAAACTACGTGAAAAAGAACCCAACTATTGATGGACAGCCAACTCTTGGCTTTGAAATCCTTTCCTATGACTGGCGTTCATTCTGCCTGAAGAATCCTTCACAGCATTTGATCGGGCATCCGAACGATGGAGATGTTTTAGTAGATCAGACTACTTATGAAGCATCGCTTTATCAGGACACCGAGTTTGCAAAAACTTATTATAAGAAGTTGAATGAAATGTTCCATAAGGGTATCATTTCTGCCGAGACCTTTACGCAGAATTATGACCAGTATCTCGCTAAAATCGCTACCGGACGTGTAGTAGGTATGTTTGACCAATATTGGAACTTCCAGTCCGGCGAGAAGCCGCTGAAAACCGAGGAAAAGTGGGAAAGAACCTACGTAGCTCTGGATATCACTTATGAAGGCTACAAGGGTTGGTATCTTGATGCTCCTACATTCACGGGCGGTAACGGAATGGGCCTGACCACCGCTTGTAAGGATCCTGAAAGAGCATTGCAGTATATCGATATGATGCTGACGGAAGATATGCAAAAGCTCCTGCAGTGGGGTATTGAGGGTGTCAATTATCAGGTTGGCGACGATGGCCTGTATTACAGGACAGAAGAGCAGCGCGCGCAGTCCAGAGATCAGGCATGGATATATGATAACATGGCCGATCAGCTCTGGAATCAGTTCCCGAAATTGCAGGGAATATATTCTGATGGCAACTGGTGTCATCCAAATGAGCAGCCCGGAGAAGTTCTTGCCGAGCAGTCAAAATATGACCAGGATTTCTTAAGCCACTATGGATTTAAGCTTCCTACGGAATTCTTGAATCCTCCGCCGGCAAAGGATCCTCCGCCATATTATCCTGTATGGGGCTATACGGTGGAAGACGGATCGGATGCTAAAAATGCAATCAACAGGATCACCGAGCTTGAGAACACTTATCTGCCTCGTATTATTACAGAGGATGCAAGTAAGTTTGACGCGGCATGGGATGCGTATGTAGAACTGCTTCACGATTCAGGCTATGAAGCATACCTGGAATTTGTAAATGCTGAAATCCAGAAAAGAATTAAGTAATCAATCAGGCAACTGACAGCAATGTGGGTATACAGGCTTCTAGCCTGTATACCCAAAAAGCGAAAATTTGCAAATTTTGTTATATGGAGGCAGGGATATGCAGGCACCGGATACAGAAGTCAGTAAAGCTATTGTTTATAAGCCCCAAAAAAGCAGGTTACTAAAAACGATTATAAAACAAAGAGCATTGCTTTTAATGTCTTTGCCTGTTTTTATATATG
Organism: Bacillota bacterium; assembly: GCA_023435745.1. Classification (GTDB taxonomy): domain Bacteria; phylum Bacillota; class Clostridia; order Acetivibrionales; family DTU013; genus JAEYRF01. The sequence goes on from JAEZMD010000018.1 coordinate 417,049, forward strand.
TATATCTTATCAATTACAGACCGCTAAAAGGATTGATAATGGCTTTCCAGAATTTCAGGCCCGGAAAAACGGAGCAAAAATGGGTAGGATGGAAGAATTTCGAGATTTTATTTACTGATGAGGCTTTTGTAAGGGTAATACGAAACACATTATGCATGAGTTTAATCAATCTCGTACTGGGATTTATCTTTGCCATACTTCTGGCACTTCTGATCAATGAAATAAAGCATATCGGTTTTAAAAAAGTGGTTCAATCGGCATCGTATTTACCTCATTTTTTGTCGTGGATCATAGTTACAGGGCTTATTTCCAATTTTCTTTCTTCTGACGGCGGAATGATCAATGATCTGCTGATGAAGATTAATTTAATAAAGGAACCTGTGCATTGGCTGGGGAAGCCTAATTTATTCTGGGGGATCGTAGGAGCGGCACATGTGTGGAAGGAGATGGGATGGGATTCCATCATCTATTTGGCTGCTATAACCGGGATATCTCCGGAGCTTTATGAGGCCGCTTTTATGGACGGCGCAAGCCGTTTCCAGAAAATCCGTTATATTACGTTACCCGGCATTAAATCGACATTTATCGTATTGCTGATACTACGACTTGGATGGATACTCAACGCAGGCTTTGAAGTACAATTCCTGCTTGGTAACGGTATTGTTTATGATGTGTCGCAAACGATTGACATATTTGTTTTGAAAAATGGTATTTCTCTTGGGAATTATTCACTTGCCACGGCGGCAGGTATGTTCAAATCCGTTGTCAGCCTTATAATGCTAACGTCGGCAAATTATATATCGAGCAGACTCGGGGAAGAAAAACTGGTATAAGGAGGGGAACTCATGAATAAAAAAAGTTATATGAAAAAATCATTTCCCGATAAAATATTTGATGTCTGTAATTACTCTATGATGGTGTTGTTGATGATAATCATGGTCTACCCGTTCTGGAATACGATCGTTGTATCACTGAACGAAGCGATCGATGGTATTAAGGGAAATTTATATTTTTGGCCAAGAATATTTACATTTAACAATTATAAAAATTTATTTGAGACAAATACCTTAGTTAACGCTTTTTTTGTATCGGTTTCCAAAACGTTTCTGGTTACGGTGCTGAACGTTTTCTTTTCTTCTTTGACCGCTTATATTCTCAGCCGCAGGGACTTTGTACTGAAAAAGGTTATGACAATATTCCTGGTGGCCACTATGTATGTGGATGCGGGGCTGATTCCTCAATACTTTAACTACAGGGATCTGGGCCTGATCAACAACTATATGGTTTACATCGTGCCTGCTTTAATCGGCGCGTTCAATGTTATAGTTATCAGGACATTCATTTATGGTTTGCCCGAAAGTCTGGCGGAATCTGCAAGAATTGACGGGGCAGGAGATTTCAGAATTTATTTTCAGATCATCATTCCGCTTTGCAAGCCGGTTCTGGCTACAGTAGCGCTTTGGGTCGCGGTCGGATCCTGGAATTCCTGGTTCGACACTTATATTTTTGCCTCTTCAAAGCAATATCTCAGCACCCTCCAGTATGAAATGATGAAGCTGCTGTCATCGGCGATGATCCAGAGCGGAGCTATCAACCCCGGAATAGCGGCGACAGGCGGTACAAGTGCGGTAACGGTGACTCCGAATTCTGTCAGAGCCGCCATTACAATAGTCGCCGCATTACCGATCATCTTTATTTATCCGTTCCTGCAAAAGTATTTTGTAGCCGGATTGTTTGTAGGCGGGGTTAAGGGCTGATATTGGTCATTACGCTAGCCTGTCAAGCTAGAGGCGTACTTCGACGGGCAGATGCCTTCACGTTTCCTGAAGGCCCTGCTGAAGTAATAGATATCATTGAACCCCACAAGCGAGGAGGTTTCTGTAACTGAAAGACCATCCTTCAACAGATTCTTAGCCATATTTATCCTGATCTCAATCAGATAATCGATCGGTGATCTGCCGGTCACACTTCTGAAGAGAAAGCCAAGATAAGAGCTGCTTACCCCGGCATATTCCGACAGCTCGGTGAGTGTTAGATTCCCGGAATGGTTTTCTATCATATAGCTGATGACCTTATCGATTATTCTAACACTTGAGTAGCTGTATTGTTCTCTTTGTGTGAATTGAAAAAGGAGTGTGAGTATTTCAGTGAAAATTGCCCGTTCCTTGACCAATGCCTGCTCCCTGACTGAAAGCGCAGATTTCGTCAATTGCGAAAACAGCTCTGTTACTTTTATTAACAGGTATTCATCTGTTAATCGCTGTGTGAATGAAAAGGGCAGCTCCGTTATAATGGATCTCCATTCGCTGTTTTCATATGCCGGGCAGGTATAGACGAAGTCGACGGCGAAGCATTTTAGAAGTGCATGTGTGAATGTGCGGGCAGCTCTCGCATCTCCGGGCTTGTAGTAGATCAAATCTCCTTTGCAGGCTGAATATTTCTTCCCATTACAACAAAACTCAGCCTGACCATCATACACAAGCATCAAGTTATGGTAGATCATTTTATTATTCAGTGACCAGCCTGCTGTTGTGTTGCGATCAACCACATACAGCAGTTTCGGAAATATATTATGCAAATTGTTAAAAGATGATTGGTCCATTCGCAGCTCCTCCGAAATCAGAATAAAGCAACAATATGATTATAAACCTCTCATAATTTATAATCAAATAGTACAAATAGTATCATATATTTCATGGCTGATTTTACGTATTGTACATAAAATGAAGATTGTCAACTGAGAAAAATGGTTTTTATGTAAAAAGATTGTTCAGGAAGGAAGAAAAGGTATGCTTCGAGTAGCTATTGTTGGAACTGGCGGGATTTCACCGGCCCACATAAAAGGGTATCTGCAATTCCCGGACAGATGCAGGATTGTCGCGCTGGCAGATATTTATCCGCAGAAGGCGCAGGAGAAGAAGGACAAATTCGGCCTTACAGCTGCTCAAGTATTTGACGATCACAAAAAGCTCCTTTGCAGAGAGGATATCGATATCATAGATATATGCACGCCGCCGTATGTGCATGCAGAAATAGCGGTAAACAGCCTGAATGCAGGCAAGCATGTGCTGGTAGAAAAGCCAATGGCTGCCTCTCTTGAGGAGTGTGATCAGATCCTTGAGGCAGCCGAACGCAGCGGGAAAATGATCACTGTTGTCGCACAAAACCGTTTCAGGGCAGGCTATATGAATTTGAAAAAAACGTTGGAGTCTGGGCTGGCTGGGGACATTGTCCATGCTCAGGCAGATTCCTTCTGGTGGAGAGGCCACTCGTATTATGACCTGTGGTGGAGAGGCACATGGGAGAAGGAAGGCGGAGGATGTACGCTCAACCATGCGATCCACCATATCGATATGATGCTATGGATGATGGGTATGCCTGAACAGGTACAGGCGGTCATGAGCAACACCTCCCATGATAATGCCGAGGTCGAGGATCTATCGATAGCGATTCTAAAATATAAGAACGGTTCGCTGGGTCAACTGACCAGTTCCGTTGTGCATCACGGTGAAGAGCAGCAGATGGTATTTCAGGGTACGAATGCAAGAGTATCAGCGCCGTGGAAGGTTTATGCCTCTGTTTCAAAGAGTAATGGATTCCCGGAGAGGAATGAGAAGCTGGAGCGCGATATTGAAGCGTATTACAACGCTCTTCCAGGTCAGCAGTACATCGATCATACGCCTCTGATCGATGATGTATTGAGGGCTGTTGAGACAGGCGGCATGCCGCTGGTAACAGGCAAGGACGGAAGAAGGGCTGTGGAACTTATTACGGCAATATACAAGTCCTCAGTCGCCAATAAACCCGTAAACCTGCCGTTGGAAAAGGAGGACGCATTTTATACCGTTAAAGGGATACAGTCAAATGTGCCGCACTTTTATGAAAAATCAGCAAGCGTGGAAAATTTTTCAGACGAAAATATTACAATGGGCAGAAATATTTAACCTTGGGCAGGAATATACAAATTTTACTGATGATTAGGAGGAACTAGCATGTCAAAGGAAAGTGGTATGTTTTATGCACCAAAAGGTAAACCTGATAAGGTATGTAAGGAAGGGGATTTTGTATTTTCAGCCATGCATCTTGATCACGGGCACATATACGGTATGAGCAGCGGCTTGATTGAGGCCGGCGGGCAGCTGAAGTGGGTATATGATCCCGACCCGCAAAGGGTAAAGGCGTTTTGTGAAAAATTCCCCCAGGTAAAAGCGGCTCGCAGTGAGGACGAGGTTTTATATGACAAATCCATCCATATGGTGGCCGGCGCGGCAGTTACCTCTGAGCGGTGCGCTCTTGGCCTGCGCGTGATGAAGGCAGGAAAGGATTATTTTACGGATAAAGCTCCGCTCACGACGCTCGAACAGCTTGCGCAGGCAAAGGCAACGGTTGTGGAAACAGGCAAAAAATATGCCGTGTACTACAGTGAACGGCTGCATGTAGAAAGCGCGATATATGCCGGACAGCTAATTGAGGATGGTGCGATCGGCCGGGTACTTCAGGTGATCGGCATGGGTCCGCACCGTCTGGGCAAAGGCAGACCGGACTGGTTTTTTGAGAAGGAGAAATTCGGAGGCATTCTTTGTGACATAGGCAGCCACCAAATCGAGCAATTCCTATATTATACGGGAGCAAAGGATGCCACGCTGCAGCTCGCAAGGGTAGCCAACTATAATAACAAGGAGCATCCGACCTTTGAAGATTTCGGTGACGCTTCGTTTGTGGCGGACAACGGTGCAACCGGCTATTTCAGGGTGGACTGGTTTACTCCCGACGGACTTGACACTTGGGGGGACGGCAGGCTGTTCATCCTGGGCACGGAGGGAACTATCGAACTGAGGAAATATATTGATGTCGGCCGGGACCATGGCGGAGACCAGGTTTATCTTGTTAACGGCGAAAAAACAAGCCGTATTCCTGTAAATGGGAAGGTCGGATACCCTTATTTCGGGGATTTGATTCTGGATTGCCTGAACAGGACGGAAAATGCCATGACACAGGAGCATGCCTTCAAGGCGGCCGAGCTGTGTGTAAAGGCAGAAATGGATGCCGTAAGGATCGAATAATGATTAGAGTCAAATGACGGTTATCGGGATTGAATGACTGAGATAGTGTAAAGTAACCTGTGAAAATTGGGTAAACACTATCATAGCATGACGGCGTACGGAGATATGATATGAAAATGTCCTTCAGGTGGTTTAATGAGAATGATGATAGTGTAACGCTGGAGCAGATACGTCAGATCCCCGGCGTTTCCGGTGTTGTCGGGACATTGGCTGACATTCCGGTTGGTGAAGTCTGGCCTATGGACAGGATACGGGAGTACAGAAAAAAAATCGGAGACCATGGGCTGGAGCTGGAAGTGATCGAAAGCGTCAATATTCATGAAGATATCAAGCTTGGACTTCCCTCCAGAGACAGATACATTGAGAACTATATCCAAACGGTAAAAAATCTGGGGAACGCCGGCGTGAAGGTAATTTGTTATAATTTTATGCCTGTATTCGACTGGCTTAGGACAGATCTCGCCAAAGAACTTCCGGACGGATCAAATGTCTTATATTATAACAATGACGAGATAGAAGCTACCAATCCCGTCCAGCTTGTTGAAAATTTTGCCGACGCCTCAAATGGCTTTTCTCTGCCGGGCTGGGAGCCGGAAAGACTAAAAGAGCTGAAAACGGTGCTGGAACAGTACCGGAGTATTAACGACGATCAGCTGTTTGAAAATTTGAAATACTTTCTTGAACAGATCATACCGGTCTGTGAAAAAGCGGATGTGAAAATGGCCATTCATCCCGATGATCCGCCATGGAGCGTATTTGGCCTGCCGAGGATCGTAACGGGAAGAAAAAATCTGGACAGACTTGTAAAGCTGGTTGACAGTCCATATAACGGGTTGACGCTCTGCAGCGGTTCTCTGGGGTCCAATCCTGAAAATAACATTCCCGAGATTGTCAGATATTTTGGATCTATGGGAAGGATACACTTTGCCCATATGCGTAATATAAAGCTTGTCGGAGCAAGGCATTTCCATGAAACCTCGCATCTGTCCTCGGACGGATCCTTTGATATGTTTGAGATTATGAAGGCATATCATGATGTCGGCTTTGACGGATATATGCGTCCTGACCACGGCCGGATGATCTGGAACGAAAAAGCCAGGCCGGGATATGGCCTTTATGACAGAGCGCTTGGTATCGCATATCTGAACGGCCTTTGGGAGGCTATCGGGAAAATGAAGCGCAGATAAGTGCTTGCTATTCCTTTCAAGAAGCATTAATATTAATGTATCAGGTTTTTTCATGGTAGATCCGAATAGCATGTGAAAGCAATTGTATGGGATCATTACCTGGTAAATCATGACAGGGAGCGAGATACAATCATGGCAGACAGGAATTATCCATTGTACGAAACGACTGTCTTTGAAGATTTCAGGATCATGACAGAAAACGTGGCGAAGAAATACCCCAACAGAATAGCAATTTCCTACAAGCACAACCCTAAGGATACCGAGACTGTGAAAGTGACCTACACACAAGCAAGAGATCATATTCGCGATATGGGGACGGAATTGATTTCCATAGGCTGCCGGGATAAGCACATAGCTCTGATAGGGGAGAGCTCATACGAATGGATATGTTCCTACTTCTGTCTCATGTCCATTGGATCTGTGGTCGTTCCGATTGACAAGGATCTTCCGCCGGAGGAAATTGTCGGTATCTTGAATGCCGCACAATGTGAACTCATATTCTATAGCCCGCTAATCGAAGCAAAAATTGAAGAGCTCAGAGCCGCCGTACCGACACTGAAAACCCGTATCTGCATGGGCGAGCCGAAATCTGAGGGAGCATTGAAGCTTTCAGAGATTGCTGCCGAAGGCGGCAAACGGTATGCTGACGGCGACAGTTCTTACTATGACTACGAAATAGACACAGAGCGTCTTGCTACCATTGTCTTCACATCGGGCACCACAGGAAAAGGCAAAGGCGTCATGCTATCACAGAAGAACATTGTCTCAGATATGACGCAGGGCATGTACCTGTTCGACATTACGCCTAAAACGCTCAATGTGCTTCCCCCGCACCACACCTTCGGCTCTACTGTCAACTTCGTGGGACATTATGCGCAAGGCTCTGAGATTTATATCTCCAGCGGACTAAAACACATTGCCAATGAAATGAAGGAGCAGCAGCCCACGCATCTGGTTCTGGTTCCCTTATTTGTAGAGACGCTTTACAAAAAAATATGGGCCGCCGCCGAAAAGAGCGGTAAGGCACAGACACTGCGCACCATGATGAAGGTCAGCAATACCTTGCGCAAAATCGGCATCGATTTGCGGCGCGTCTTTTTTAAAAGCGTGCTTTCATCCTTTGGAGGCAAGCTTGAAATGATTATCTGCGGCGGCGCTGCGCTAAATCAGGATATCATCGATACCTTTAACTCCCTTGGCATCACCATCCTCAACGGATACGGCATTACCGAATGCGCGCCTCTGATCTCCTGCAACAGAAACAAATATCAGAAAAAGGGCAGCGTTGGCCTGCCGATTATCGGTGAATTGGTAAAAATAAAGGACCCGGACGAAAACGGCGAGGGAGAGATCTGTGTCAAGGGTCCCAATGTCATGCTCGGCTATTACAATGATCCTGAAGCGACCGCCAGAGCATTTGACGAGGAAGGCTATTTCAGGACGGGCGACTACGGCAAGCTTGATGAAGAGGGCTGGATATATATAACCGGACGGCTGAAGAATATCATCATCCTGAGCAATGGTAAAAACGTATACCCAGAAGAAATTGAAAATGAGATATCAAGGATATTTGGAGTGTCTGAGTCTGTTGTTTATGCCGGTGAAAGCGAAATAAATAAAAATGTTGACAAGGAAGTCATTGTTGCCGAAATCTTCCCGGATTTTGAAGCGTTGAAAACAAAGGGAATCGAGGATGTTGAGGCCTATTTTAACGACGAGATCAAGAAGGTCAACAGCAGGATGGTCTCATATAAAGCGGTAAAAATGATCAAAATACGGCATGAAGAATTTCAGAAGAATACTTCCCGAAAAATACTTCGTTTTGCAATCGATAAAAATATAGATTAAAAATATTATTCGAAGGCAATAGAGGAAGCGTTCAACAAGGCTTATAAGGCATTGGTAGGGCGTTGGTGAGGACATTGGTAGGGCGTTGCTAAGGGCACCAACAAGGTATTGGCATAAGCGTCGGTACCGGTATACCGCATGCAATGATTCTCTACTGAGCCCTGTAAACTAATGCAATGATTTTCTACTTGACAAGGCAGGCGCGCTATTGTATTATATAACTTGCGTCGGTCAAAAATGGCGCAAATGAAGTATGGAGGGGTTCCCGAGCGGCCAAAGGGGGCAGACTGTAAATCTGTTGTCAGTGACTTCGATGGTTCGAATCCATCTCCCTCCACCAAAATTTGTACGAAAAGCTTGATAAATGAGGGCGCTGAAAAATGACTGCCATAATATTAAAACAGTGATTTTTCAGTGCCCTTATAAATCGGGCTTTTTGTCGTTTTGTCGAAAGATTTTCGTGTGTTTGCGGGCTTTCTTTCATTGTAACAACATAATAAAAATTCAATGATAAAAAGATTATCCGGTGTGGAGGGAGAAAGCGGAGGACGCTGCTCATTATAACAATTTTAGGACGATTTTTATGGGAAAAGGTCTTATTCTTATGGCAGATGGGCTATAAAATAGGCCTTTAGAGGCATAATTCTGTTCTAAAGCTGCAAAAACGAGTAATGGAGTAAGGGTTTCGGAAAGTGACCATAAATCTAAACAAAAAGCTATTGTTATGCGGCGACGAAATGGGGAAAAGCAGAACAATTGACAATTATTGACTTGATAGCATATAATTAAACAAAAAGATATATAAACTACGATTGAAGATAATGTAAAGTAGCGTATGAAAAACGCGGTATACAGTATTTGGGAGGGAGACATATGATGAAAATACGCACTGTTGCTTTATTGTTTGTTTGCACACTTGTTTTTTGTTTCTTATTTTCGCAAAACATTTCTTCTGACAGCACGATTATTAGAAATGAAAAAAATGCAGAAAGATTGTCACATCTTGGGTTGTTTGCAGGAGGAACCTCCGGCTTTGAGCTTGACAGGAGGCCTACTCGTGCTGAAGCGGCAGTTATGCTGGTCAGAATGACCGGGAAAGAAGATGAAGCTGCTGCCGGTTATTATTCACATCCATTTACAGATGTTCCTCCATGGGCAGACCATTATGTCGGGTATTTATATGAAAACGGTCTTACCTCCGGTATTTCTGCAAAGCTTTTCGGTTCGAATCAGTTTATTTCCGTAGATCAATATGTAACATTTGTTCTGCGAGCCTTAGGATACAGTGATGCACAGGGCGATTTCAAAAGCAGGGATAGCCTGACAAAAGCAGGACAGATCAAGCTGCTTACTGATGACGAGATAGTATACTACAGCAGTAAGGGCGAATTCCTAAGGGATGATATTATCGGTATTACAATAAATGCACTTGCGACCTTGCTGAAGGATTCGGATCAGTCATTGCTGGACAAACTCATTTATGAGGAAGGAGTGGTTGATGAGCGGGCAGCTATTGAGTCAGGTTTCATCATTGACAAGCAAGTAGTGTTCAAGGATCCAGCCTTGGAAGCGGTCATCAGAGAATTGATCAGGAAGAGGGAAGGTGCGCTGTTTGCGTCTGATATCAGAAATATTGTAGAAATAAAAGCTGAAAGAATGGGGATTACGTCTCTGGAAGGATTACAAGAATGTAAAAGGCTTAAGGGTTTATTTGTCGGATATAATGAAATAACTGATCTGGAACCTGTCAGAGAGTTAAGATTTCTAACCACTTTATTTATAAATAACAACAAGATAAGTAATATTGATCCGCTTGGCAAATTAACCAATTTAAAAACTCTGAACATGCTGAAAAATAAAATTACTGATATCGAGCCTTTAGAATCCTTAACAGAGCTTCAATTTTTGGCTATTGGAAACAATTCTGTCAAAGATATAAGCTATGTAGCTAATCTGACCAATTTAGAGACATTATCTTTACTGGATCTTGACCTGAATGATATCGAACCTATTGAAAATCTCACAAATTTAAGATGGCTCGATTTACGACTTAACAATATCAGCGATTTAAAGCCATTGTCATCTATTAAAAACCTGAACTATCTAGCTTTATCATTTAATAAAATAAGTGACATTACTCCGCTTTCCGGATTGAAAAACCTGAAGACACTGAAGCTGAGTAATAACCCCATAACTGATTTTTCACCTGTTAAAGACATATATGATCAGCTTGAGGAAAAAGACTTTACGATAAAATAGATATATCAAAATACAATAAAAAAGATAGTGAAAGTAACGTATGAAAGCCATGGAGGTACAGGTATGTCATTGGAAATATGCTGATCCAAATACCGGCAATAGAGGAATACATACCTGTGTATGCAAAGGCAGGACGGACGATGCTATCATTGAAATGGAGTATGTGCAGCCTGAGGGCATATAATGAATTTTCAAAGTGAATGAGAAAGAGCAGCAGGTTCAGAAAGCGGATATTTGATACCTATGTGAAATAAAATATGGTAAAATGCTATTTGTACTGAAATATTTCACAAACTTGAAGGTATCCTATATGCCATAGACTTATTTGTCTCGGAGGGAAGAACATGCTGCTTGCGGATGATTGGAAGGATTATGAACTGATAGATACAGGCGCGGGGGAAAAGCTGGAGCGCTGGGGCAGCTTTACGCTCAGAAGGCCCGACCCTCAGGCTATCTGGCCGGTGACAGGCGATGAAAGGGCATGGACCGGAGCGGACGCTCATTATCACAGGAGCAGCAGCGGAGGCGGCAGATGGGAATATAGAAGAAAGCTGCCTTCACAGTGGTCTGTTGGCTACGGGGAGCTGAAATTTCACGTAGAGCCTACAGGCTTCAAGCATACCGGGTTATTTCCCGAACAGGCTGTCAATTGGAAGTGGATTGAAGAAAAAATTATGAATGCAGGCAGAAAAATCAGCGTGCTGAATCTGTTTGCCTATACCGGAGGCGCTACTGTAGCGGCAGCTCATGCAGGAGCAGAGGTGTGCCATGTAGACGCGTCAAAGGGAATGGTGACAAGGGCTAAGGAGAACCTGTCATTGTCCGGGCTTGGAGACAGGCCGGTCAGGTTTATTGTAGACGATGCGGTGAAATTTGTGAGCCGTGAGAGCAGGCGCGGCCACAAATATGATGCTGTTATTATGGATCCCCCGTCTTATGGAAGAGGACCCAACGGCGAATTGTGGAAGATCGAGGATGAACTGTATGGCCTGATTGGCCTATGTATTGAAATCCTGACGCTGCAGCCGCTGTTTTTTATTGTGAACTCCTATACGACAGGTCTGTCGCCTACTGTCATCGGAAATATGCTGAGGCTGTCCATGCAGCGTAAATTTGGGGGCAGGGTCACAGCGGATGAGATAGGCCTGCCTTCGACGGCAACCGGACTGGTGCTGCCTTGTGGGGCAGCTGGACGTTGGGAAGAATGAAAAATGAACGGAACAGGAATTAAACCATGAGCGCGGATAGGAAAATAGCCCGAAAAACAGAATAAACAAGACGCAAACTATGAATATGAAGAACAGCATGAATATTAAGAAAAAAATTGAAATATTATATGAGGACAATCATATACTGGTTGTTGTAAAGCCTCCCAATATGCTGACACAGGGTGATCAAACCGGAGATGAGGATTTGCTGACAGTGCTGAAGGAGGATATCAAAGCCAGGTATAACAAGCCCGGTGATGTTTTTTTGGGATTGGTGCACAGGCTTGACCGGCCCGTCGGTGGTGTCATGGTTTTTGCCAGAACCTCAAAAGCTGCATCCAGACTTTCAGAACAGATTCGCTCAAGAGAATTTGACAAATCTTATACGGCAGTTGTGCATGGCGTACCGTCGCAAGCCTCCGGTACACTGGTGCATTATCTTGTAAAAAATGAGGCGACGAATACCGTCCGTGTTGTCAAGTCTCCCGAAGAAGGAAAGGCAGCATCCTTGGAGTATGATTTAATAGCATCGGGGGATGGCCTTTCGCTGGTGCATATCAAGCTCCATACGGGCAGACCGCATCAGATTCGCGTTCAGATGGCTGCAATCGGGCATCCGCTCTACGGAGACCAAAAATATGGTGCTGAGCTGAATAAGCCCGGCATGCAGCTCGCACTGTGGTCGGCGGAAATCGGCTTTCAGCATCCCACGCTGAAGCAGCAGATGTCGTTTACATCAACTCCTCCCAAGGAGTATCCCTGGAGCATATTTGGGTGAAACAAACAACTGTTTGGGATAAATGTCAAATAACATAATATTATTGTCCTAAATTGAACGAAAAATACTGTCGAAGCGGACAACAAATCGAATAAAATACCCTGCTCAAATCGAACGAAATAAATACATAATATCGCACAAAATCCTTGCTGTAAATCGCACGATATGATACGTTGTATTTGGAACACTGTGATAGTGTTAAGAAGTGTACGATTGAAGGAGGCGGTGTTTTTATGGGACGTATGAAATACCGTGAAGGGGTAGTTGTAACTGCAACAGAGCTCAAACAGAATCTTGGGAAATACATGGACTATGTGCAGCAGCAAAATGATGTGGTCATCACAAAGAACGGCAATAAAATTGCAAGACTGACGCCTTATGTAACGGATATCGAGCAGTATTTTACAGTGAGAGAAAATGCGCTGGACTACCAATATGGGGGCAAAAAGGTCTCTTATGAAGAATTTATGGAGATCAGCGAAAAAAGTACGCTTAGAATGGAATATATCAATGGTGAAATCATTTTGCAGGAATCTCCAACCATATGGCATCAGGAAATTCTTGGACGATTGCATTTAATTTTTAATAGCTATTTCAGGAAGAAAAAGTGCAAAGTGTTTCTGGCTCCGTTTGACGTCCATTTCAAAAAGAAGCATTTCAAGGAACCGGATGTTATGCAGCCCGATGTTCTGGTCGCATGCGATCTGGAGGGTAATGTCAATGAGAAGAATAAGTATATGGGTACGCCGTCGCTGGTGATCGAAATTTTATCATCGGGCACCAGAAGCAAGGACATGGTCGACAAGCTGAACACCTATATGTTGTCGGGTGTGAAGGAGTACTGGATTATTGATAAAAAGAATGAAAGCATCATGATTTATGTTTTTGCGGATTGCCAGATCGATTGTCTCAATGTATTTAAAAAGGGTGAGACTGCTAATTCTACTGCGTTTGAAGGATTATCGGCGGAGGTCGGGGAATTATTTGGCGATTTGACGGGAGAAAACGGGTGATGAAAAATTATGTGAAGCTATTTGGTTCAATAGGCATTATAGCTGTTTTTTTTACGATCATCAGTGATGTGATATTGCTAGGCCGACCTGACAGCGCGTATTCGTTTTTTGCGAAGCCTACGGAATGCATGGCGGAAATTGCGCTGTGGAGGATTACTGCAGGAGTGTTTATCGGTGTTTTCATGCTGCCTTTTCAGTTGGCCGGATTAGCACCCTTGTATTATGGGCTGAAGCCATTGGGGAGGAAGATGCAGCTGCTGGCGGTCATCCCTTCCGGCCACGCGTTGACCATGGGGATAGCCTTTCATATGTCTTATGCTTTCATGGCAAGCGGGTGGAAGCTTTTTTATGCGACAATGCCTGGAAATCAAATGGCAGCAGCACCGGGAAATGATTTGCTCACGGAAGCTCTCTGGAATGATCCGGCAGCCTCGATGATGAAAAGCTTTGACTTCTATTGGCAGCTTCTGATTGTCATTATGCTTGCAGAGCTGATCTTTTGTTCATGCTTCTTTGCCATAACGGTTCTGAGGGGCAAAACTCTCTTTCCAAAATGGATGGCAGCGTTCAATCCTCTTTTTATTATGGGGGCTGTGTTTTTGATTATTTCACTGATTCCATCGCCGGCAGGGGGATTTATCGCGCCTACGATTTTGAACACCTCTAATTTTACATTTTTCATTCTTTCTACCGTCGTTATTCATAATAGAGCAAAGGATTTGAGAACGATACAAACGGAGTATTAACTGGCTTGTATGTTTAATGCCAGCTTGTACGCTTGCGGTAAATGCGTATGTGCTGTATTATTTTATTAATGGCACATTTGGACGTTGAAAGAAAATGACATACTTGTACGAAAATTTTTATTAACTGCATCCGTCAAGACAGCAAAAATTATGTAACAAGTATAGAAAGGGTGATTTAATTGGCTGGAAAATACTCAATAGGCATCGATTATGGCACACTTTCCGGAAGAGCAATACTTGTGGAGGTGGATACCGGCGACATTATTGCGACTGCGGTAAAGGAATATACTCACGGCGTAATGGACGAGTATCTTCCTGACGGCAGAACCAGATTGGGCCCTGACTGGGCGCTCGAACATCCTGCAGACTATCTTGAGGTGCTTGGGGAGACGATACCCACGGTATTGAAGGAATCGGGGGTCGGAGCTGAGAACGTGATCGGCCTTGCTATTGACTTTACAGCCTGCACCATGCTGCCGGTCGATAAGTCAGGTACGCCTCTTTGCATGAAGGAGGAATACAAAAACAATCCTCATACTTATGTAAAGCTGTGGAAGCATCATGCCGCCCAATACGAGGCGAACAGGCTCAACGAAAAGGCTGCTGAGCGAGGAGAGAAGTTCCTAAGCAGATATGGAGGCAAGATATCCTCCGAATGGCTGATCCCAAAAATAATGCAGATTCTGGACGAAGCTCCCGAGATTTACGCAGCCGCTGACAGATTTATGGAAGCGACCGACTGGGTCACGATGAGATTGACGGGAAATGAAAGAAGGAACAGCTGTACCGCCGGTTACAAGGCAATATGGAGTAAGCGCGAGGGCTATCCTACTAAGGAGTTCTTCAAAGCACTGGATCCGAGGCTGGAGAATGTGGTGGAGGATAAATTAAGCACAGATATATATCCGCTTGGCGGCAAGGCCGGAGAACTGACACAGGAGATGGCGGAGCTGACAGGGCTGAAGGCCGGCACTGCCGTAGGTATCGCCAATGTGGATGCACACGTGGCTGTACCGTCTCTGGGGATCACACAGGCGGGTAAGATGCTGATGATTATGGGCACCTCTACCTGTCATATGGTTTTGGGAACTGAGGAAAAAATCGTTCCCGGAATGTGCGGTGTGGTAGAAGATGGCATACTGCCTGGGTTTTTTGGATATGAGGCGGGGCAGTCCTGCGTAGGCGACCATTTCCAGTGGTTCGTGGAGAATTGCGTCCCTGCGGCTTATACGGAAGAAGCAAGGAGCAGAGGCATTTCCATACATAAGCTTTTGCGAGAAAAGGCGACTCAACTGAAGGTAGGTGAAAGTGGCCTGATAGCGTTGGATTGGTGGAATGGTAACCGCTCTGTACTGGTGGACGTAGATCTGACAGGTCTGATTATCGGATGTACGCTTCAGACAAAGCCGGAAGAGATTTACCGTGCTTTGATCGAAGCCACCGCATATGGAACGAACATGATCATTGAAACCTTTGAAAACAGCGGTATCGGGATCGATGAATTGTACGCATGCGGCGGTATTGCCGAAAAGGATGAAATGATGATGCAGATCTATGCGGATGTGACGAACAGAGAGATCAGGATCTCCAATTCACCGCAAGCCGTAGCTCTTGGATCGGCTATGTTCGGCGCGGTTGCGGCGGGCAAAGCAAAGGGTGGCTATGACAGCATTTTCGGGGCGGCTAAAAAAATGTCCAAGGTCAAGGAAGCTTATTACAAACCGAATGCTGCCAATGTGGCGGCCTACAAGAAGCTTTATGCCGAATACAGGCTGCTGCACGACTATTTTGGCAGAGGTGAAAATGATGTCATGAAAAGACTGAAAAAGATAAAGGCAGAGGCCAGAGGCGAAGCGTGATTTCAGTAAAAGTGCCCATTTACATCAGAAGGGACGGTAGTGTATATTGATAGTGTAAGTGAATATAACAATATAACACTGCGGTGCTAACAGGCATCTGATGTGAAATGGGTCAAATATGAATATTCGTTCAACGCTTAAAAATACTTTTTACAGTACAGAACCATTAACCGGTAGAGATTACGAATATAGCCGCAAAATGTCCATTTATGAGGGCTGCACTGCGAGGGGGGTTTTTAACCTGACCAGTGGAGCCTTTCTTGCTGGATATGCAAGCTTTCTGGGGGCGGATGATGCATTCAACGGCATCATTGGAGCAATGCCTGTGCTTGCGGGTGTGATGTCGCTCTTCTCACCGATTTACTTTGAGAAAAGGGATAAAAGAAAGCTGCAGGTTCTTCTGCTGAATTTCCTGCATAGATTTATTCTGGGATTAATGGTGATAATACCGCTGATTTCTGCGGGCATATCACCCAGACTGTTATTGCTGGGGATCTTTTACCTGACAGCATATATGTCAATTTCCTTTGGCAATCCGGCTGCCAATGCCATACTCATTGACCTTACCCCGGTGAACATACGGGGCAGGTATTTCAGTAAAAGGGAATCTGTTCTTTTGGCTGCCGGTACGGTTATTTCGCTGATACTTGGCAGAGTACTGGATGGATTCAGAGATGCAGGCAATGAATATGGCGGTTTTGTGGCGGTGTTTTCTGTAATATTGCTTTTATCCTTTGGCAATGCGGCTTTTTGGTCACAAATTAAAGAACCGATTGTGAAAAGAAACAGGAAAACGTATGCGCTCAAGCAGATCATTACCATACCTGTGAAGAACGCAGGGTTCAGAAAGATCATCATTTTTTTTGTTCTTTATAATATTGGTATTCAGGTCGGCGGACCGTTTTTTTCCGTCTACATGGTCACGGGGCTGAAGCTGGAATATACCTATATCATGTTCATGGGCATGATATCAACGGTTGTAAATGTAATTCTTGTACGCGTTTGGGGAAGGATTGCCGACAAAAGATCATGGAACTTTGTGCTCGAATATTCCATTCTGCTTTTGGGGATTGTCCATTTTACCTGGGTTTTGGTGAACGATTCATCAGCCTTTATTCTTGTACCGCTTCTGCATATTGTCAGCGGAGCGGCTTGGGCCGGCATTGGAATATCGACCTTCAACATTCAATATATCTACTCGCCGGAGGAAGGAAGAACTGTTTATACGGGGTTTAATGCAGCATTAGGAGGCCTGATGGGTTTCTTTGGCACGCTGGCGGGTTCGCTGCTGCTTGGCATTTTTGACAGGCTTGGATTGCAGTTTGCGAATCTGACTGTTGGAGGAATGCAGATGCTGTTTCTGATATCCGGCGTATTGCTGATGCTTTGCGCAGGCTACGCCCATTTCTTCATCAAGCAGCCTGATACGGAGTGATAGATCTGCGACGTTATCGTTAATTGCCTGTGTGACAGTATCGTTAGCTGAAGTATTTATCGTTTTTCTGAAGTGGAATCACGCAGCACCAGCTCGGGTTTAAACACCCGGATCACCGGTTCTGCCGGGTGATTGGGAGAAACGTCCCCGCTTGCTCTCGTGCTGCCTTTGCCTGCAGAGATGAGCTGCAGTACCATTGACGCCGCTTCACGACCGAGCTCCTTTTTTGGATGCCGTACAGTTGTGAGCTTAACAGGGCTGGATTCTGCCAGGTAGGAATCGTCAAAGCCTGTGACGGAGATCTCCTGAGGTACCTTCCGGTTCATTTCTGTCAGCAGCCTTATTGTTTCGCAGGCTATCTCGTCATTATAACAGGTGACAGCATCAATTTTCAATCCTCCGGCCACCATTGCCTGTAATGCAGCATATGGTTTTGTGGTGCGGTCTTCGGTATGAAACCAGATCACTTTCTCAGGATCATAGACCAGACCGCTTTCCGATAATGCTCTCACATACCCCTTATGCCTGTTCAGGCCCTGTACATCGTCAGCCTTAAAAATACCGCAGATACTGCGATGGCCGGTTTTTACAAGATACATGACCAGATCGTACATGCCGCCGGCATCATCTAAAAGGATGCATGGCTTCCGGCCAAGCTGTTCATAGCAGCCATGTATGAATACGTAAGGGATGCCGTAGCTGTCAAGGGTCTCGTAGTATTTGATGTTCCGGGTATATAATGCACTGCGGGTCGGCTCTACGATCAGACCGGCAATATCCTTGCCAAGGATGTCCTTCAGGCAGGCAACTTCCTTCAGACAGTCGTTTCCCGTGTTTTTGAGAATAATACTGTAACCGTTTTGGGATAACACCTCATCAATCCCATTAATGACCTGAGGGAAAATATATTCTGAGATGTAGGTGGTGATGACGCCGATGTTTCTGGAGTCTCTGCTTTTTCGCAGCACGCCTGAGCTGAAAGTGCCCCGTCCGTGCTCAGTGTAAAGCAGGCCTTCATTGACAAGCAGTGCAATTGATTTTCTGACGGTATGACGGCTCAGAGAAAATTTGCTGGCCAGTTCATTTTCAGAGGGGATTTTGTCTCCTGGCATGATACGACCCGTTAGCATTTCATCCCGCAGGTATTCCATTAGTCTGTAGTATTTTGAGGTATTGCTTTTTTTCAAGTGGCCTCCCGAATTTTCGCCTCCACGTCTTCCTTGCGAATGCTGCTCAAATATGAAAACTTATATTCAAGTGCTTTCTTCATACTTTCAAGAGCCTTTTCCGGTTCTCCAAGCTTCTCAAGCAAAAGCCCATAATTGAAATAGGGTTCGGGGAAGGCCGGTTCTTTATCCATCAAAGCCTCATAAATTTCTCTGGACTTATCATACATGCCCAGCATGTAATAATTCTGGCCTAGATTGTCCTGTATGACTTTATCTGATGAATTATAATCGTATGCTTCCAAATTGAACTGCAGAGCCTTTTCCAGATCTCCCTTCAGTATGAGAAGGTAACCGAGGCTGCCATAGACGGAGGTGGTCCTATATGTCTGAATGACCTCAAGCAGCATGTCGGCCGCAGCATCAAGCTCTCCTTTTTTCCACAGGACAAGAGCGAATATGGATTTGGTATAAGTTATGTCCCCGGATGCGGCTTTGCTGTTCAATACCTGCCGCAGAACCTCTTCGGCCTTTTCAAGCTGTGCGCTCTTCAGCAAAAGGTAGCCATAGGATACAATTACTCTCGGACCTGCCTTTTTTGTGTCATATGCCTTCTTAAACCAATTCAACGCATCCTCTGTTTGCCCGAGAGAGTATTTTCGGCTGCCGATCATGTTGAACAGCATCGGTCTGGAAAGATAAAGCTGTATGGCAATGTAAAGCAATAACGCCGCTATCCCAAACCAGATATTGAAGCTCCAGGCCAATACAATTACAACGAGTGGAAGGACAAGATTTATAAGAGCTTTTTTAAGCATGCTGTTCATGGCAAACCTCCAAATTTATTCATTAGCACTTTATTTCAATAAAGATAATTCTTTAGTTTTCGTTGCAGTACCAAATAATTATAAACCAAAGCACAGCGGAAATGCAAATATTTGAAGCAGTTCGCATATTGTATTTCTGTAAGTTATTGTGGTATAATACTATGCAATAATGATTGCCAACAATAATAAAGCAAAGTGATGAATGAGGAAAGTAACCGGTAGAGTCTTTTAAGAGAGGAGTTGCCTTAGGCTGGAAGTGACTCTACTGCAAAAACCGGCGAAGTTCCCTCAGGAGCTGCATCCTGAAATCGTCATGTACCATTTCTGACTATGGTTTTATGACAACAGTAGGAGATGCCGGTGCCTGACCGTTACCGTACAGGGTGCAATAAACCGGATCTGTGATTTGGGTCAGAACACAGTGATTGATCCAAGCGGAGAAAAGGAAGCTGCATGCAAGAGTCCGCCGATGCGGCGGGAATTCGGGTGGTACCGCGGAGTTCAGCCTTCGTCCCTTTCATGGGGATGGAGGCTTTCATATTATCAAAGGGTTTATTATCTTAGGAGGAGCGTTTTATGAGAGAACAGTTGAACAACATAAAGCTGGAAGCGGAGAAAAAGCTGAATGAAGTAAAATCTTTAGCAGATCTGGAAAACCTGCGTCTTCAGTTTTTGGGCAAGAAGGGTGAACTGACGGCGGTTTTGAGGGGTATGGGCACGTTGTCTGCGCAGGAGAGGCCAATTATCGGTCAGCTGGCAAACGATGTCAGGAACTTTGTGGAGGGGAAGCTGGAGGAGGCTGTGAAAAGCCTGCAGAATAGAGAGCGGGAGCAAAAGCTGGAATCGGAGACCATTGATGTGACGATTCCGGGAAAGAGACGCTTTATTGGAAAAAAACACCCGCTGAGTATCGTACTGGATGAAATAAAGGATGTGTTCATATCTCTTGGCTATGAAATCGCAGAGGGGCCGGAGGTCGAGCTGGACTACTACAACTTCGAGGCGCTGAATATTCCCGCCGGGCATCCGGCAAGAGACGAGCAGGATACATTTTATATAAATGAAAAAATGCTGCTGCGCAGCCAGACTTCGCCTGTGCAGATCAGAGTCATGGAACAGAAAAAGCCTCCGATCAGGATTATCTGCCCCGGCAGAGTCTATCGGTCCGATGCTGTGGATGCGACCCATTCACCCATTTTCCATCAGGTTGAGGGTCTGGTTGTAGATCGCGGCGTCACAATGGGGGATTTGATCGGAACGCTGCAGTTATTTGCACGCAGACTCTTCGGAGAAGACACGAAAATAAGGCTGAGACCGCACCATTTCCAGTTTACGGAGCCAAGCGCGGAAGTGGATGTAAGCTGCTGGGTTTGCGGCGGTAAAGGCTGCAGGATATGCAAGAATGAAGGTTGGATTGAAATTCTCGGTTCAGGCATGGTACACCCGAAGGTTCTTCAGAACTGCGGAATCGACCCGAATGAATACAGTGGCTTTGCATTTGGTCTCGGCGTAGAAAGAACCACTCTGGGACGGTTTAATATCGATGACCTCAGGCATCTGTATGAAAACGACATGAGATTTCTGAAGCAGTTTTAAGGTATAGGATATCGGGATAAACCGCAGAATGAATAAAAGCTTTAAGCGGATGGAATGCCCAGGAAATAAAAGAAGGGAGACAATAACAAGATGAAATTACCATTAAAATGGTTGAAGGATTTTACTGATATAAAAGCTGATGTGAGGGAATACGCCAACGCGCTGACTCTTTCGGGTTCAAAGGTTGAGGGGTTCGAGACGTTGGGAGAGGAAATCGACAGGGTGGTTGTCGGAAGGATCATTTCTGTGGAAAAACACCCGGATGCTGACCGGCTGCTGGTGACCGAGGTAGACACAGGAAATGAGACGATACAGATTGTCACAGGCGCAACCAACATCAAGGTAAACGACTTAATTCCTGTCGCGTTGGACGGTTCCAGCCTGCCGGGCGGAAAGAAGATTAAGAAGGGCAAGCTTAGAGGCGTGGAATCCTGCGGTATGATGTGCTCCATCTCCGAGCTGGGCGTGACAAAGGAAGACTTCCCAAATGCCGCAGAGGATGGCATATTTATATTGGAGGAGAGCTGTGTCCCCGGTACGGACATTAAAGAAATCCTGGGATTGAACGATACGGTTGTGGAGTTCGAAATCACATCCAACAGGCCAGACTGCTTTAGCATTTTGGGACTGGCAAGAGAGTCCGCAGCCACCTTCGGTACCGACTTCAGCAAGCCGGAGATTCGTTTGAATGAGCTTGGGGATCCCATTGAAGGGCAGGCGACTGTTGAGATCCAGGCTCCGGAGTTATGCTCCCGTTATGCTGCCAGAATCGTAAAAAATGTAGAAATTGGGCCGTCGCCGGCATGGATGCAGGAGCGCCTGAAGGCTGCAGGGGTCAGACCGATCAGCAATATCGTTGACATCACCAATTATGTCATGCTCGAATACGGCCAGCCAATGCACGCATTTGATCTGGAGAACCTTCGGGGGCATAAGATAATTGTCAGAAGAGCTGTAAAGGGTGAGAAAATGCAGACTCTGGATGGTCAGGACAGGGAACTGGAAAGCTCCATGCTGGTGATAGCGGATGCTGACCGCCCGGTTGCGGTGGCTGGTGTCATGGGCGGAGCCAATAGTGAAATCACCCCTGAAACAAAGACTATCCTTTTTGAATCTGCTACCTTCAACGGCACCTCTGTACGACTGACCGCGAAGAAGCTCGGCATGAGGACAGAGGCGTCCGGACGTTTTGAGAAGGGTCTGGATCCGGAGAATGTGGTTGGCGCAGTCAACCGGGCCGCTCAATTGGTTGAAGAGCTTGGTGCGGGTGTAGTCTGCAAAGGCATCATAGATTGTTATCCCGTCAAAGCTAAAAAGAGGACGATCCCCTTCAATCCCGGACGAATCAATACTCTGTTAGGTACGGACATCGATGCGGATGTGATGAAAAATATTTTTGCCAGACTTGAGATCGAGGTAAATGATGCTGCCGGAACTGCTGCCGTACCAACCTTCAGGCCTGATCTGGAATGTGAAGCGGATCTGGCGGAGGAAGTGGCCAGATTCTATGACTATAACAATATCAAGGCTACGCTGTTGGAAGGGAAGGCGGCAACGATAGGCGGCAGAACTTATAAACAGAAGCTTGAACAGATCATTGCCCAGACTATGCAATCCTGCGGTCTTTCAGAGATATACACGTATTCTTTTACCAGCCCGAAGGTGTTTGATAAAATCAATCTGCCGGCGGACAGCGAGCTGAGGAAGACGGTTGTGATTACCAACCCGCTTGGAGAGGACTACAGTATTATGAGAACCACAACGCTGCCGGACATGCTGGGGGTGCTGGCTACCAATTATAACAGAAGAGTGGAAAAAGCTGCGTTCTTCGAAATGTCCCATGTGTATCTGCCCAAGAGCTTGCCTCTGACCGAGCTGCCCTATGAAAAACAGGTGCTGACGCTGGGAATGTACGGCGGCAATGTCGACTTCTTTGATTTGTCGGGAGCAATAGAGGAGTTGATGTCTGTACTTGGCATTAAAGAATTCGGCTTAGAAGCTGTCCGTGACAATCCATCCTTCCATCCCGGGAGAGCAGCTAAATTGATCATCAGCGGCACAGAGTGCGGTATCCTCGGAGAGGTTCATCCTGCTGTCTCAGAGAAATTTGAAGCGGCGCAGAGGAATTATGTGGGCATGATTGATATCGAGCCGCTTATTAACAACGCAGTTTTAAAGCCTGAATATAAGCCGATGCCGAGGTTCCCGGCCGTAACGCGGGATATAGCGATGTTGGTGGACGATAATATTCCTGTAAAGCAGATCGAGCACCAGATCGTTTCAAAGGGAGGCAGCATCCTCGAGGAAGTCAGGTTGTTTGACGTTTACAAGGGCAGACAGGTGCCGGACGGAAAGAAGAGCGTTGCGTACTCCATTCTTTTCAGAGCCGCGGACCGGACATTGACCGACGACGAGGTAGGCAAGGCAATGGCGGATATCATTAAAGCATTGTCGGAAAAACTGAACGCACAACTGAGATAAGGATAAGAAGAGGGTTGAGGTTAGGCTTAATGCCTAAGAATAAAGAGGGATGTGTTAGCGCCGAAAAAAAGGGATGCCTCAAAATCAGATAAAATCTGATAAGGGACAGTCCCTTTTTATCATCTGGAACAAAGCATTATTTCATTTGCCGCTCAGCTTGTGCGATCATTTTCTTGACCATCTGTCCGCCTATTGGACCGCCTTCGTGTCCGTTCTGCGCTGCTGTCAGGTCTCCCTTATAATGATCGTTGTTTTCTTTAACAAACTGTTCCATGCCTATTTCCTTTGCACATTCCATCTTGAATCTGTTCAATGCTTCTCTTTTATCTGGTACAAGCGGCGTTTTCGGTCTCGACATGGTATCACTCCTTCTTTAATATATTTTTCATCATTATTTTTTACAGATTCACAAATAATACACTGTAAGATGTTTGAATTTATTGATTAGAAATTAACAATTTGGTATAATTGCCTAGATATTAGTTGGATAAAAAAAGCTATTTGATACAGGAGGCTAAATTATGCAAAAAATCGGTCTGGATTATACTAATGCATTATCATTTGTCACGGAAACTGAGATATCATATTTATCTCCATTTATAAAGGCAGCGCACGAAATGCTGCACAATAAATCAGGTGCAGGTAACGATTATCTTGGCTGGGTCGATTTGCCAAAGGCTTATGACAAGGCTGAATTTACCAGGCTCAAGGCAGCTGCCAAAAAAATCAGGGCAGATTCCGATGCCCTCGTTGTAATCGGTATCGGCGGGTCCTATCTCGGAGCCAGAGCGGCTATAGAAGCGCTTATTCACTCCTTCCACAATCTGCTGCCGAAGGCGTACAGAAGTGCTCCGGAGATTTACTTCGTTGGCAACAGCATCAGCTCGACATACATTACTGAGCTGTTTGAGCTTTTAAAGAACAAGGATATTTCAGTGAATGTTATATCCAAATCCGGCACAACGACCGAACCTGCCCTTGCTTTCAGAGTATTTAGGGAATATATGGTGAAAAAATACGGCAAAGCCGAAGCCTCAAAGAGGATCTATGCTACCACGGACAAGGCCAGAGGCGCGCTTAAAAAGCTGTCGGACGAAGAGAACTACGAGAGCTTTGTCATTCCAGATGACGTTGGAGGAAGATATTCAGTTCTGACGCCTGTGGGACTTCTGCCCATTGCAGTTGCCGGGATCAACATCGATGAAATGATGAAGGGCGCCGCTGATGCGGTAGAACTTTACAGCAATCCTTCTGTGTCCGCCAATGAGTGCTACCAATATGCGGCTGTCAGGAATGCGCTTTACAGAAAGGGTAAGACAACGGAGATCATGGTCAACTACGAGCCCTCCATGCATTTCTTTACAGAGTGGTGGAAGCAGCTCTACGGAGAGAGCGAAGGAAAGGATCAGAAGGGCATTTTCCCTGCCGGCGTGGACTTTACTACGGATCTTCACTCAATGGGACAGTACATCCAGGATGGCTTGCGCAATATCTTTGAGACTGTGCTGAACGTTGAGCAGCCAAGGAAAAACATGGACATCAAAGAGGAGAAGGACAACCTGGACGGATTGAATTTCCTCGCAGGCAAAAATATCGACCTGGTGAATAAAAAGGCAATGCAGGGAACCATCCTGGCCCATACTGACGGTGGAGTGCCGAATCTGGTTGTCAGTATCCCTGAAATGAACAGCTACTGGTTTGGAAACATTGTCTATTTCTTCGAAAAGGCCTGCGGAATCAGCGGGTATCTGCTGGGTGTCAATCCGTTTGACCAGCCGGGGGTAGAGGCTTACAAGAAGAACATGTTCGCGCTTCTTGGAAAACCGGGCTATGAAGAGGAGAAGGCGAAGCTGGAGAAAAGACTGGAAAAGTAGGCGAGCGAAAAGTCAGGGTGTCGGCGGTATTGTCGGCACCCTCTAATAGGTATGAAGGGCATGTGTATTTTCCCATCATGTTGTCATGGTATTGTACAGATCAGCACCTCGGGGCGGGACAGGAAGCGCAGCGGCAGGACCCCGTTCCCGGTGCCTCTGTTCAGATATACTTTGATATCATTGATCCGTTTCAGGCCTCTTTTTATACCCAGTTTGCAGAGCTGATCGTCCCGCAGCATCAAAAATTCAAGGTTAAAGGGCATCCAAATCTGACCGCCGTGAAAATGGCCTGCAAACATGTAATCAACAATTTTTCCCGGTATGCTCAGCGCCAGATCCGGGTTGTGCGTGATTGCGATCTTCGGAGCACCTGGAATACAGCCGATCATGGCCTTTTCAATATCCGGACAGCCGAGCCGCAGGTCATCTATACCGATGATGTTATATTTTTTACCGGACTTTTCCACAATCACGGTTTTATTTCTGAGAACTTCCACGTTCAGCGCTTCAATTTCTGAGATGAAATTGTCCAGCCCGGCGGTGTTGCCGCCGAAAGCTCTGATATCATGATTGCCCAGGCACAGGATGGTCCGGTAGCCCTTGCAGATGATCCCGAGATATTTCAAAAAATCCATTGCATGCACAGGCGTATTTATGTAATCACCAGTTAGGAGAATGACATCCGGATTTTCAATCCTGACTTCCTTTCGGATCCTTTGAGCAGAGATCCCTGTCATATAGATGTGAAGATCCGTCAGATGCATGATTCGAAGACCGGTTCCATTGCGGGAAAAGTCAAGCCTTTCGACTTTCAGCCAGGTGGTCTCAAAGGACATATATATATATCCGAGCGCTATGAATATCAAAATGCAAACAAAAACCATTATGCTTTCTCCTGTTGTTAATATATTTAATATAACAATTGCCTGCCATTACGGCAACCTAATTTTTGCCTCTGCTTGTTTGACTATTGTCCACATTCAAAATATAATGAAGGTATAAAGTAGAAATCGGTTTTTTGTACAAATCAACCGGAAGTGTGGAGATGTATATGAAAGGCGGAGCCTGTGACAGATGTCAGGAACTGAAGACCGATTTGGAGAAGGTCTCCAGGGTGAAGTCCTGCATGATCGGCGATGAGGATGCACTGAATCTTGCCGAGGTTTTTAAGGTGCTTGGCGATCATACCAGGATTAAGATCATTTTTGCCCTGTCCTGTTGTGAAATGTGCGTGTGCGACATCGCCGAGACGATTGATATGACGCAGTCTGCAGTTTCGCATCAGCTCAGGCTGATGAGGAACATGAGGCTTGTAAAATATAGAAAGGAAGGCAAATCGGTCTATTATTCACTGGATGATGAACACATTCTTCAATTGTACAGTCAGGGCATGGATCATGTAAAGCATGGCCGGTCCCGGACTGCTTACGATCCCGAAATGGGAGAATAGCGCTTATGAAGAACTGCAGCATCACGAAAGTACCGGACAATTTATGAAAAAAACAAATTTAACAGCAAGGAAGTTCAAATACGAAACACATATGCATACCAAAGAGGGAAGTGCATGTGCAGACAGTACAGGCGCGGAAATGGTACGCGCGCATTATGAAGCGGGCTACTCAGGGATTATTATCACAGACCATTTTTTCAACGGAAATACAACCGTTCCAAGGAATCTGCCCTGGGAGGAACGTATCGAAAGGTTTTGCGCAGGGTATGAGAATGCGTTGAAAGAAGCAAAAAATCTGCCGCTCTCGGTATTTTTTGCGTGGGAGTATGCAGACCGCGGTACTGAGTTCCTTACCTACGGGCTTGGAAAGGATTTTTTACTATCCTATCCCGATATGCTCTCATGGCCTATTGAAAAATACCTGACAATTGCAAGGCAGCATGGCGGCTTCATTTCACAGGCGCATCCGTTCAGGGAGGCATGGTATATCAGAGACATACGGCTATTTCCGGAGTATGTGGACGCCATAGAGGTTCGAAATGCCAGAAATGAGGATCCTAAATTTGATGAGCGGGCGCTTTCGCTTGCGAAAGAGTATTCGCTGTTTCAAACGACCGGTTCGGATACGCACAGCGTAGATTGCATGAATGGCGACGGTATGGAGTTTGACTATGAGATAAATTCAATTGAGGAGTTCATTGAGGCAGTAAAGGAAAAGGGCGTTGCCAGATGACCTGCATATATTAATAACGAGACGGCAGTATCCTACTTCTCATTATTTACCATAGAAGCATTGGGATACTATAGGATACCATAGGATATCATAGGATACCATAGGATACCATAGGATACCATAGGATACCATATCTAGACTGGCATCTTGAAAAATTGAAAGGATATGTTATAATAAAACAGCTATCGGTATTGATGGCATAGTAATAACGGCGGGAATCTAACTCCCGCCGCTCATATGCGGGCGTGGCGGAATTGGCAGACGTGCAAGATTTAGGATCTTGTGCCGCATGGCGTGCAGGTTCAAGTCCTGTCGCCCGCACCACAGACTGTCCGAAAACCCGCTATTTTAGCGGGTTTTCAGCATAATTAAACACATTCTGAATCCGCTTTCGAAAAGCAAAAACAGAAATTTCAATAAGCATGATTTACTGGTATAGACGGTGAAGGGTGACCTCGCTACTCATTTTTGCAGTTTTAGGACTATATTTGCTGTGAATATTCCTTTTTTATAGCCGGTAGTCTATAATATAAGCCTTTTTAAACATAATCAAGTTCTAAAGCTGCAAAAACGAGTAGTCGCGTATACTTAGACGCGTACACTTAGACGCGTACACTTAGACGCGTAATTGTTTTGTCTCGTAAGCGGTTTCAGCAAGTGGTTTCAGTAAGTGGTTTCAGACAGTCCGACCAAATAAAAACTCCGGGTTCATCCCGGAGTTTTATTTGGAAAAGTTTCCTGGAGGTTGATTATCTCAACTAAAATCAACTGCGAATCAATTGAAGTTGATTTTGTAAACCAGTACAATAATAGTGGAGGTGACATACATGAAAGAAATCAATATTGCCAGAGCCATCATAAGTAGACGCAGCGAGAAAGGACTGACCCAAGATGACCTTGCAAGCTACATCGGCGTTTCCAAGGCTTCCGTTTCCAAATGGGAAACAGGTCAGAGCTATCCTGATATTACTTTTCTTCCACAGCTTGCGGCCTTTTTCAATATGAGCATAGATGAACTGATGGGCTATGAGCCGCAAATGACCAAAGAGGACATACGCAAGCTATATCTGAGCTTATCCGCCGACTTTGCTTCCAAGCCGTTCGATGAAGTCTTGGAGCGTTGCCGTGAAACTGCTAAAAAGTATTTCTCCTGCTTTCCTCTGTTGTTCCAAATCGGCGCAGCGCTTGTAAACAATAGTATGCTCTCGGGTGACACGGATAGAGCCCTCTCCATCATTGCCGAAGCAAAAGAGCTTTTCATCCGGGTAAAAAGAGAAAGCGATAATGCCGAGCTTACCCGGCAAGCGTTAAATATGGAAGCGCTCTGCGCGTTGATGCTTGGCAATCCGAATGAGGTTTTGGAACTGTTTGCGGAAGTAAGTATGCAGATGCACTCACCGGAAGTAATACTTGCGCCAGCCTATCAAATGATAGGCAAGCCAAAGGAAGCAAAAGCTGTGCTGCAGGTCGGCATCTATAAGCACATCCTTTCTCTGCTTGATATTCTTACAAGCTATCTTACGCTCTGTACGGATGAGCCGGAACGGTATGATGAAACATATAAACGAGTGCTTTCTGTGGCGGAAGCCTTTGGTATAAAGGCGCTTCATCCGTTCGTCCTGATGAAGTTCCTGATAGTTGCCGCGCAGGGGTATGTAACGCTTGGAAATACCGACAAGGCATTGGATATACTGGAGGAATATGCGGAGCTTGTCACAGGAGATATATATCCATTGAAGTTAAAGGGAGATGATTTTTTTAATCTGCTTGATGACTGGTTTAACGAATTTCCCCTGGGAACATCTCTGCCCCGCGATGAAAAGATTATTAGGAAAAGTATGACCGAAGGGGTCGTAAACAATCCCGTGTTTACCGCATTGGCTGATGAGCGGTGCTTTCAGAGGATTGCGGAAAAGCTGGAAAATAGCTAGGAGGATTACATCATGGATTTAGCTATGGTATATGAGCCAATGGAATATTTGAAGCTATGTGGTGAAATCACCGGGCTTGCAAAGGGAGGAACGATATGAAAGCAGTCTTAGCAGAAAACCTGTCAAAGACCTATACCGGTGGTAAAAAGGCAGTGGACAATATAGGCTTCAGTTTGGAACAAGGCGAAGTTTTTGGATTCTTGGGTCCTAATGGCGCGGGAAAGACAACCACTATCAAATTACTCTGCGGAATGCTTGTGCCCTCGGAGGGTAGCTGCCGGGTATTTAACCTTGATCCTTCCCAAAGCCCCGAAAAGCTTCATCAATTGTCCGGCGTAATCACGGAACACGCGCAGATGTACGATCACTTGACTGGGCTTCAGAATCTGATTTTCTATGGAACACTCTTCAGTATGAATGCGGCTGAATGTGAACAGCGTGCAAACGTCCTATTAGAGAGACTGGGCCTGATGGATGCACGCGATCGTAAACTGGCAGCCTACTCCACCGGTATGCGCCAGCGTCTCTCCCTGGCTCGTGCGATGATTCACAGCCCTAGAATTCTATTTTTGGATGAACCGACCTCCGGACTTGACCCCGAGAGCGCACAGAATGTCAATAGTCTTATCAGGGAACTTGCGAATGATGGCACAACAATTTTTTTATGCACCCACCAGCTACGTTATGCCCAGGAAATCTGTACCACATATGGACTGATTGATGAAGGCACTTTATTGGCAAAAGGAAATATCGAAAAGCTTCGAGCAATGGTTTTCTCCGGTGTGGTGGTGCATGTGAAAGCGAGCTGTATGCCGGATTACCTTGCATATCAGAAAACCGGCGAGCACACTTATGACATCACCGTAAACTCAGAGGATGAAATTCCGCCCATTGCCAAAGGCATTGTGGAGGCGGGCGGCAATATATATCATATCTCGGCGCACAGAATGTCTTTGGAGGAGATTTACTTTTCTTTAATTGATCGGCGTAAAGCGGGGAAGGAAGGCGAAAATAATGAATAGAATGCAGCTTGTCTTGATGAAAAAGGATATTCGTGGTATCACCTCAAATAAACAAGTGTTTTCGGTTATGCTGATTGTTCCGCTTGCGTTGACAATTATACTGCCATCCATTCTCGTGTTCATCACGGTACTGGTTCCGGATGCTATTTCCGATTTCCAGGAGCTGCTGGAAATGCTGCCCATTGCTGAACGGACAGGCAATCAAGAGCAGATGATCCTGGAGCTTTTGCTCAACAAAATCATGCCCGCTTTTTTCATGATAATTCCGATCATGTCATCGTCGGTTATGGCGGCAAGCTCGTTTGTGGGAGAAAAGGAGAAGCGCACTCTGGAAACCTTGCTTTATTCCCCTCTCTCATTGAAGCAATTGTTTCAGTCAAAAATATTGGCCAGCTTTTCAGTAAGTATGATGGTTTCGTTCATTTCATTTGCCGCAATGATGGTAGTGATGGAGATAGAGGTGTTGCTTTTTACCGGGAATGCGGTTATGCCTGACCTTGGCTGGATTATTGTCATGCTGCTTATTGCGCCATCTATCTCATTAGTTGCGATCAGCATAACGGTACGTGGCTCCGCGAAGGCGCAAACCATAGAAGAAGCACAGCAGCGCGCCGTATTCTTGATCTTTCCAATCTTAACGCTTGTCGTAGGGCAATTTACAGGGATTATCATAGTAAGCACATGGATTCTCTTAGGACTGGGCATCGTCTTAGCGCTGATAGCTGCGCTTCTTATGAAGGGCTCTGTGGGGGAATTCACCTACGAGAAACTCTTGAGATAAAACTGAAGACATTGAGACTTATAGATGGTACAATATAACAATAAAGGCTTGTCGAAAAATGTAAAGAATCGATTTTCGAGAGGTTAATTTGGGAAGCTGGAATCGCTAGCGTAACCAAAAGAATTGATTGATAGCTGTGTATCTGAAGTGAATCAGAAGATCGATGGTTCAAAATAGTATTTTATGGGAAGAAACCGTAAGTAGGTCTATTTTGGGTTATATCTTGAACGAAGCATAGATGAAGGAGGCACAAATGGCAAAAGGCTTACTGAAAAGATTAAAAGAGTGGTTCAGTGATTTATTCAGTAAAGAGCTTCTGAAGCATCAATCAAAAGGGCTTCTGAAGCATCAATCATTGGAAGAAGATCTCCGCGTCAGTGAAGAGAAGTACAGCCTTCTATTTGAAACGATGGCTCAAGGGGTAATCTATCTAGATGCTAATGGGAAAGTGCTCTCAGCGAATCCTGCCGCAGAGAGCCTTCTTGGTTTTTCAACAGATCAAATGCAGGGAAAAACAGTTTTGGATCCTAAATGGAAAGCAATCAGAGAAGATGGCTCTGAGTTACCTCAGTCAGAACACTCGTTTATGCGTGCCTTAAAAACCGGGAAACCTGTTGGACCTACAATAGAAGGTGTTTTTCAGACGCAACGAAATGACTACATCTGGCTCTCGGTCTATGCCATTCCATTATTCCGCCAGGGCGAAACAAATCCATATCAAGTATTTGCAACCTTCCGGGATATCACTGCTGAGCGCAAAGCCAATCAAGCTTACCAGCAATTATTCAATGAAATGGTAGATGCCTTTGCGTTGCATGAGATTATCTGCGACGATAACGGTAAGCCGGTGAATTACAGATTTTTGAAAGTAAACCCCGCTTTTGAGCGTATGACCGGTATCAAGTCTGCTGATATTAATGGAAAGACTGTTATGGAGCTCCTGCCGGACATTGAAAAGCATTGGATTGACAATTACGGAAAAGTTGCGTTAACAGGTGAATCTATACGGTTTGAGGATTATAATATTTCTTCAGATAAACACTTTATGGTCTCTGCTTACCAACCAACTCCTAATCAATTTGCCTGTACGTTTTCTGACATCACCGAACGCATCCGCGCCGAGGAGGAAAAAGAAAAAATCCTGTCCAGGTACATCAGTTATATTGAAAGCGCTCCTTACGGTATATTCGTTCTGGATGCCAATGGAAAGTTTATTGAAGTGAACAGCTTTGCTTCTTCGCAGACAGGTTATAGCAAAGAGCAGCTTATACAAATGTCCGTAACAGATATGACGGCTGAAGAGTCGCTGGAAGCCGCCGTGTCCTTTTTCCAGAAGTTAAAATCATCAGGATATGTAAGTGAGGATTTAAAGTATATCCATAAGAGTGGGGAGATAAGATGGAGGACCATCGATGCAGTTAAATTATCTGAAGACCGGTACTTGTGCTTCCAGATTGATATAACAGAAAAAAAGGATGCGGAATCGAAGCTTCATTACCTGATTAACCATGACTACCTTACGGGGGTATATAATCGAAGGTTCTTTGAGGAAGAGATAGAACGCATCGACAACGAAAAGCAGCTGCCGATTACCATTATGATAGGTGATATTAATGGTGTAAAGCTTGCCAATGACGCATTTAGTCATAGCGAGGGGGACAGACTCATAATTGATTCGGCAAAAATAATAAGCGGTTGCCTCCGAAAAGAAGATACGGTAGCCAGAATCGGCGGAGATGAATTTGGGATTATTATGCCTAGAACTGATAATGAAGCAGCAATGGGTATTTTACAAAAAATTCAAGCCGAATTGGCTGCATTTGATTCTAGAGCTGCCAGGGGTAAGCTAACGCCTAGCATTTCGTTGGGGTTTGCATGCAAAGAAAGCGCCGATGAGGATATTCACCAGATAATACGTAATGCTGAGGAGTACATGTATCAGCATAAGCTTCTGGAACTCAACAGCTCACACAGTACTATTGTTTCCTCCATAAAAGCCACGATGAACGAGAATAGCCATGAAACCGCGGAGCATGCGGAAAGACTGGTTGCTTTGACTAGATTAATTGCCGACATGCTGGATTTGCTGGAAGTAGAGAAGGATAGGCTGGAGCTGCTTGCCACGCTTCATGATATTGGGAAAGTCGGCATAAGTGAGAACATTTTGAGGAAACCGGGAAAGCTAAGCAAGGATGAATGGATTGAAATGAAAAGGCATCCTGAGATCGGGTACAGAATTGCAATAGCTACCCCGGAATTGATTCCGATTGCGGAAGGCATCCTGTGTCACCATGAGTATTGGGATGGCAATGGGTACCCTCAGGGATTGAATGGGGAGAACATACCTTTACCCTCCCGCATTCTTTCAGTGGCTGACGCATATGATGCAATGACTCAAGACAGGCCTTATCGAAAGGCTATGACGCATGAGGAAGCAATTATCGAAATCAAAAGATGTGCCGGAACACAATTTGATCCCAATATTGTTCAGATTTTGCTTGATGCATTCCGATGATCAAGGAAACTTACACCGGAAGGGAGGCCCTGCATTGCTTCAATCCAAGCTACATGCACCTACGATTAACAGAAATATTGTCAGCAGAGAAAAGCTCCTTACAAAGCTCCAGCATGCAATGGGAGGCAGGCTGACACTGGTCACGGCGCCTGCGGGCTACGGAAAAACTACCGCTGTTCTTGATTGGTTGAACAAATGCGGCTTGCCCTTCGCGTGGCTGTCGTTGGACGACAGTGACAACAACCATGTTACCTTCTGGAGGTGCGTTTGCGCCGCTGTTGAGAATGTCGCAGGCGGCGTTGCAAAAGACGTGGAGTACGTCTTTTCGTCGCAGGAGCTGATGCAAGCGGAAATACATATCAACATACTGCTTGACCGATTGTCGGAAGTCCCGTCCGACTTCTTCCTTGTGCTGGATGATCTCCATCTGATAAATACGCCATCTATCCTGACAGGACTGTCTCATCTGATTGACCATCTGCCGGCAAAAATGCATCTGATTTTAATCAGCCGAACGCTGCCTGATCCTGAATGGGCAAAGCACAGAATAAAATGGCAGGTACAGCGGCTGGAAGAAGAGGATCTGCGCTTTAAAGAGGAGGAAATTTCGCAGTTTTATCAGATTCGTGGAATCACGCTTCAAGGTACCGAATTGGAAGCAGTGGAGAAATACACCAACGGTTGGGCGGCAGCTCTTGTTGCGGTCACGCTTTCTATCGAGGAAGGCGGCGGGCACGACGCCATAGAAGCGTTATCCCGTTCCAGCCGCGACATTGGACAATATCTCAGAAACGAGGTCATTGGAAGCTGGAGGCCCGAAAAGCTGGGCTTTGCCATAAGAACCTCCATTTTGGATACGCTGTGGCCGGATTTGTGCGACGCCGTCACAGGCGATGAGAACGGAACCGGACTGCTTGAGGAAATTTCTAAGGAAAATGGCTTTCTGACGGCTGTTGACGGTCAAAGGCAAGCATATCGGTATCATCAGCTTTTTAAGAGCTTTCTTCTGGAGCTGCTTCAGGAAACGTACCCCGCGGAGATCCCCGGGCTGTATTTGAGAGCCGGGCTCTGGTTACGGGAGCGGTGCTTCATACCGGAGGCGATCGAGCATTTTTTGAGCGGGAAGGACTATATACGGGCCTTTGAGTTGATCGAGCATCAAATCGATCCGATGCTTCACAAATTTGAATTCGGCAGGCTAATCCCATGGGTGGAACGTCTGCCCGACGAATATCGGGACGGTAGTTTTAAAATTGCCGTAATTTACGCAATGTATCACGCGAGCATGGATCAATACGCCCTGTCACGGCAATGGATCGAAAAAATGAAGAAAATAAAGAAGGATTACCCATATGCTCCTAATCCGGATTGGAACGGTTACAGCGACAAGGTGTGCATGATGGTTGAAGCCTATCTGCTTGTGAGAGAGGGTAATCTAAGCTTTATCCGTCTTATCTTCTCGGCGGCGGGAGCGGATGGCGGCGGTGGATATAAAATAGCGGAATATTATGATTTAAATACAGCGGATATCTATTTTTACCGATGCCCTATCAGCAAGGTCGTCGGTTTGTTCAGGCAGAATCCGGAACAATACGGTAAAATGACTGAAAGCTATAGGGGGATTATCTCGAAAAACCCAGGATACTCGCCGCTGGGAATCGGAGAATATCTGTATGAGAACAACCGGATGGAAGAAGCTCTTCCCTTTCTTTTAAAGGCAATGGAGGAAGCCAGGGATGCGAATTGTCCCGGCGCGCTGCTTCCTGCCATGGTGGATATTGCCCGGCTGAGACGGGCTGTCGGCGATATATCAGGCGCTTTTGCCGCTCTGGAGGATTGTGAAAAACAGCTCCGAAGAACCGGCAGGGCGCACTGGCTGTTTTTACTCGACGCCTTCCGTGTCAGACTGTATCTCGACACCGGAAACATGGAGAAGGTTCGGGAATGGTTTTCCGCAGTGAAGCTGGGCATTTTCACAGAAATGAATAA
Source organism: Bacillota bacterium (assembly GCA_023435745.1). Taxonomy (GTDB): domain Bacteria; phylum Bacillota; class Clostridia; order Acetivibrionales; family DTU013; genus JAEYRF01. The sequence goes on from JAEZMD010000018.1 coordinate 452,810, forward strand.
TGTCCGGGAATTTGAACTGATTATTTATGCCAGAGTCCTGATTGCAATGAACCGGGTAAACGACGCGCAGCTTCTCTTGCAACGGCTCCTGGCGTTTGACACAGAAAGCAAAAGACCCCACAGCCGGGTGGAGATATTAAACCTTCTGGCATTGCTTGCTTTTAAGGACAATCATGTGCGCCAAGCGTTACGGTATATTGATGAATCGCTGGCCATCGGCATAAAAGAAGGATATGTCAGAAGCTTCCTCGATGAACTGGCTCCAATGGCCCAAATACTCAGGGCTTACATCAAGTCGAGGGGGAAGCAGCCCGAAGCGCTGCTTATGACAGAGCGGAAGACCTTTGCGGCAAGTCTGCTCAGTCAGATTCGCGACAGTCTGCTGCAAACCGCGCAGGCTCATGGAGAGGTTGCGGCGGGCACGGCGGAGAAAATATTTGAGCAGTTAACGGCGCAAGAGAAAAAGGTGCTTGAACTGATGGCGGATGCCGAAACCAACGAGCAAATCTGTGAAAGACTTGGCATCAGTCTCCGAACGGTCAAAACCCATACCGGCAATATCTATGCCAAGCTTGGTGTCAAGGACCGTTTCCAGTGCATCAAGCTGCTTCGGGAATTAGAACTGCTTTAAGAATTGATATTTAAATCATAAAAAAGGGATACGCACCATGATGAAGGTGAGTATCTCTTTTTTTATCGGGCTCGCAGGGTTGTTTTTCTGAGCAAGCCTTATTTGCGCAGTACTCAGGTACGATGTGAGGTTTTTCGGTCCATGTTAAGATTAATAATCGAAGAATGTCTAATTATCGCATAATACGGCGAATCATCGCAAGAAAGGGAGTCTGGAATATTATGATAAGAAAAATAAGAAAGAACGCAAAAGCTTTGAGAGTCTTTCAAGCTCTGCTGATCATCGCGGCGATCATTACGTTATCGCCGGTGCTGAGCGCAAGCGCCGATACGATTGAGACCGCCGTGCCGGTGGGGGGGAATTATCTTAATCGTATAGCGGTAAACGAACAGACGCAAAAGATTTATGTTTCCCGCGGCGAATCTGATGAAGATTCCGGCGTGACTATGATTAATGGTGACAGTACGGATTTCACAACTCAAGCGCTGATTGTGGGACGCTCCCCGAGAGGGATGGCAATTGACGAGGCAAATAACAAAATCTACGTGGCAAATCGTTACGGCAGCGGCAGCGTCAGTATCATCGACGGGGCGACGAACGCAGTCGATACTATGTCCAACTTCTTCTTCTCGCCGGTAGATGTTGCATATGATTCGGGTTCTCAGTTGCTCTACGTTCTCGAATCTTATAATTCGGATCTCGGTAAAGGCACCGTTAAAATTGTTAACGGAACGTATGTTACCGCTACCGTGTCGATAGACTCATATCCCATTGCCATGGCGTTCAACGACGTGACAAAGAAAATCTATGTGGTCTATCAAGGTGGCAATGTGCAGGTAATTGATACAGCTTCCGAAAACACCGTTTCAACGATTGAAACCGGGGGATCAAGCTCCGTGAGTATCGCGGTGAACACGCTAACGAATAGGATTTACGTCGCCAACAGTGGTTCACATAATGTTACGGAAATAGACGGCGCAACAGACACGGTCGCTGCTACAATACCATTGGAGGGCGATTATCCGATGCCTTGGGGTGTCACGGTGAACGAGAAAACGAACAAAATTTATGTCGCCAATCAAGCCGGAAGTGTGTCCGTGATCGACGGCGCGACCAATACTGTCGTTCAGACCATTAGCATCCCGGGTAATGCAGGCCCGATTGGGATCGCCGCAGACTCGACGATCGATGGCTCCGTCATTGAGGCGGTGGATGTGTCCGGATTGTCAGCGCCGGTCGTCGGAGGGACTCCGCAAGCATCCTCAGGCCTAACCGCTGAAGACGGCAGATATGCCGTTTCGAGCCTGACATGGGAAAACCTGGGAGGTGGTGGCGCGTCGTTAGACGGCGACGGGAAATTTGCCAATGCGGCAAATACCTACCAGGCCAGAATCGAGCTAACCGCCGCGGCAGACTATAGATTTCCGACAAGCGGACTGACCCCGACCGTCAACACAGGCTCACCGGCGGATGTGACGGTCGATACAAACAGTCTGGGTAACAAGCTGACCTTCGTGGTGACCTTTTCGGCGGACATCGCTGCGGCAAGCTTGTCGAATCTGACGGCGCCGGCAACCGGAGAAACACCGGCTTTGCTTTCTGGATTAATCTCCGGAAATTCGGATCAATACACCGTATCCTCTCTGATATGGGAATACACGGGCGGAAGTCCGATGGACACCACCGATTTCCAATACGGCGGTTCCTGGTATCAGGCCAGGATTGAGCTGATGTCGCAGCCGGGCTACAAATTCCCGGCCGGCGGGTTAACGCCGGACATTTCCGGCGACGGATCGGCATCGCTGGGCACTGTCTCCGGCGGAGACGTTTCAGGGAATACGCTCTCATTTGTGGTAAACTTTTCGGAGGAAATAGGCTACATTTATATTGAGAATTTGACTCCCCCGGCGGTGGGCGAAGCGCCGTCGGCTAAAGAAGACCTGACTGCATATTATTACTGCGACGTCAGCAATTTGACATGGGAAAACAGCGACGGTACCCCGGCGACCTTAACCGACGGGAAATTCACCAGCGGCGGCTCGTCCTACCGTGCCGTAATCGAGCTGACGTCCGAGACCGGGTATAAATTTCCGCCTGACAGCGACCTGGCACCGGAGTTCAGTGAGGATGGAACAGCTCATTCCGGAACTGTCACCGGCGGCAATGCTTCAGGAAATAAATTTACCTTTACGGTGACCTTCTCAAATGAAATCACCCTGGCGGAGGTTGGAGGTCTTGTAGCGCCGGCAACAGGAGACGTACCGATCGACGATGAGGCTCTGACGGTTGGAAATAGCACTCAGTATTGTATCGATGAGATAAACTGGTTAGACAGTGACGAAAGTGATGCTACTCTAACTGACGGGAGGTTTAATGCCAATTCATCCTACATAGCTGTTATTTATCTTAGAGCTAAAGAGGGATACAAATTCCCGGGTGGCCTGACGCCTGTGGTCAATGCCGGAACACCTTCGGCAGGCTCGGCTAACGAGAATAAATCCGGTAATATGCTTATATTTATTGTGACCTTCGATGCCACTGGCGCAGCGCCGGCCAATTATACCATCACGGCGACTGCGGGCACCGGCGGCAGCATCAGCCCCAGCGGCGCTGTCTCAGTAGCGGCAGGTGGAAGTCAGATCTTTATCATTACGCCGAACAGCAATTACAGCATCTCCTCCGTCACCGCAGACGGCGTGAGTCAGGGTGCCATCGCCTCATATACCTTTACAAACGTGAGTGCCGGTCATACCATCAGCGCGAGCTTCACCTACCACGGCGGAAGTCCGGGCGGCAGTTCGGGCAGCGGTACAACCACGGCAAGATACGAGGCTTCGGTGAGCGGTGACGGGTCGGGAAAACTGATTGTTACGAAAGATGCTGACAACGTGTCAGCGGCGTTACCCGACGCGCAGTGCGGGCTGATTACCGGCGGCAAGTCCGTCGTGGTCAACATGCCTGAAATTGACGGTGTGACCAATTACACTCTGAGCCTGCCGGTATCCGGCCTGTCCTCGGGAAGCGGAGACGGTTCCCTGACTCTCGTCACAGGGGCTGGCAGCGTTACCTTCCCCTCCGATATGCTGAAGGGAACAGGCGGAACCATGGCGCAGCTCACGATTGGCACAGTTGAAACCTCTAGCCTGGCGGGAAGCGCGCGGGCGGCGGTGGGTGACAGGCCGGTTATAGCTCTATCATTATCTATTGACGGGAAGCAAACCGATTGGAATAATCCCGACGCACCGGTCACGGTGAGCATCCCATATGCCCCGGCAGACGGGGAAGACTTAAACTCCATCGTCATCTGGTACATTGACGGGAACGGCAGCCTCTACTGCGTGACCAACGGGCGCTACGACCCGAAAACCGGCATGGTGACATTCCAGACGACTCATTTCAGCCATTATGCGGTAGGCTATAACAAGGTGAGCTTTACGGATGTTGCTGATACGGCGTGGTATTATAACGCGGTAAGCTACCTCGCGTCACGGGGGATCACCTCCGGCACGGGAGACACAACCTTCAGTCCCGACGCGACACTGACCCGCGGGCAGTTTATAACCCTGCTGTTAAGGGCTTACGGTGTCGAGGCCGACGAAAACGCTGAGGATAATTTCTCCGACGCGGGCAGCTCATATCATACAGGCTACCTGGCGGCAGCGAAGCGGCTGGGCATTTCAAGCGGCGTTGGCGACAACAAATTCGCGCCGGACAAGGAGATCACACGTCAGGAGATGTTCACGCTGCTGTATAACGCGCTCAAGGTCATCGGCCGGTTGCCCGGGACGCATGGGCGAGCGCTCAGCGGAGCTGACGACCAGCCCGAAGGCAACTCCGGCAAGGCACTTTCCGACTTCAACGACAGCGGGAGCATAGCCACCTATGCGCAGGAAGCGATGAGTTATCTGGTGGAAGCAGGCGTGATCGGCGGCAGTAACGGGCGCCTCGCGCCCACAGGCAGGACAACTCGCGCCGAAATGGCGCAGGTACTGTATAACCTGCTGTGGAATTAATAGATGTTTTCATTCGCTGCTTAATACAAGAAAAAGAAACCAAGTACCATGTATGTGCAGATCATAACACAGAAGCACGCAGCAGGGCACTCTAAAAATAAACTTCTTAGAGGGCTCTGCTTATTTATTTCACCCTTGTGATGCAGGAATCATTATGGTAGCATTACATTATGGCAGTAATGAATAATTATTAAGAAGCAAAAAAGTATTTGAAGGGATGTATTTCCGTTGGGGCGTCTACCATTTAAGAACAGGCTTTTAATTTGTGATATGGATGGAACACTGCTTGACAGCAGCAGCAGACTTAGCAGGGAAAACAAAACGGCGCTTGACCGCTTTGTGGCTGGCGGAGGCTTATTCACAGTAGCTACGGGCAGGATGGAAAAGTCAGTCATGCAATATCTGCAGGATCTTCCGATAAATTTACCGGCTATCGTATATAACGGCGCAGCAATCTATGATTTTGGGGAGGATCGGCTGCTTTGGCAGGATAATTTAGTTCCGGGTGTCATTGGACCGGTTAAAGAGGTTATGAAACGTTTCCCTGAAATCGGTGTTGAGTTCTACCATGGGGGGATGACATACTTCGTCAGAGAGAACAAATACACTTATGAGCATATGCTCCGGGAGAAATTCGATCCAATCATCACGGCCGTGGATGACGTGCCGCAGCCATGGTACAAGGTTATACTGGCATGGGAGCCTCCCAGACTGCCGGAGGTGGAGAGATTCCTGATGGGGTTCCGGACACCCTTCAGCCAGGTGTATTCCGAACCGCAGTTTTTGGAGCTGCTCAACCTGAACACGTCAAAGGGCAATGCGCTCAGGGTGTTGATTAAAATGCTTGGATTGAGTCATACCTGTGTGATTGCCATGGGAGATAATCTCAATGACATGGAGCTGATCCGGGAAGCAAATGTTGGCATTGCGACGGGAAACGCACATACTTCGCTCAAAGCGGCTGCAGATCTGTGCTGTTCCCATCACGACTTAAATGCTGTATCTGAGGTCATCAGCTGGATTGAAAACGGCGAAATAGCTTGTTGAATTTTAAAGTGAGAGTGATTTTATATGGATAGAAAAGTTGTTAAATGGATAGCACTATTAACAGTACTGGTGTTTTTTCTAACCTCTTTCGGATATATGTTCTATGTGCTTTTTTCGGGCAGATAGGTGAAAGAGCCGACACTGTTTGTGAACGTCATTGCGTTAATTAATAAAAAGCGGAAGCATCAACCGCAGAAAGGCAGTGGGCTATGGGCAGGATTCTGGAAACGTTCATTTCGCCGCACCCGCCGATATTGATACCGGAGGTCGGTAATGGTGAAGAGAAGAGGGCGGACGCCACAGTGGCCGCTCTTCGGAAGGTGGCAAAGGAGATTGCCGGGCTTAAGCCTTCGACGATTATCCTGACGACTCCGCATGGTCCGGTATTTAAGGACTTTATTTACATTAATATAAAGCATACTCTTAACGGCAGCCTGAAACAGTTCGGCACCGGCGGAATCAGGATGCAGTTCGAAAACAATCTGCAGCTGGCAGAGGAGATTATAACGACAGCCAATGCGCTAGGGATTCCTTGCGGAGGATTGGATAACCTTCTGGCCTCCAAGTATAAAATATCCGATGAATTGGATCATGGTGCTATTGTGCCGCTTTACTTCATCGCACAGGAATACAGGAGCTTCAGGCTGATCCATATTTCGACCTCAGGCTTGCCCCTGAAGGAGCAGTACAGGTTTGGGAACTGCATTGCAGAGGCTGTAGGCCGCTCCGATGAAAGCGTTGTCTTTGTGGCAAGCGGGGATCTGTCCCACAGATTGGCTCCGGACGGACCTTACGGCTTCAACGACTGCGGACCGGAATTTGATGGTAAGCTTGTTGAGCTTCTGAAGATTCCTGACCCGGAGGGATTATTGAATTTTGACGAGGGCTTTCTGGAGGAGGCCGGTGAATGCGGCCTGCGTTCCTTTATCATGATGTTCGGGGCGCTGGACAGCTATGAACTGAGCTCCCGGGTCTATTCGTACGAAGGCCTGTTTGGCGTAGGATATGCGGTTGCAGCATTCAAGCCGGTAGCCTTGCTGGAGGGTGAAAGTCTGATGGACAGATTGGACAGGACCGAGGCGGAAAAGCTGTATGAGATCAGAAACACGGAAGATCCGTATGTTGCCCTGGCAAGAAAATCACTGGAAATGTATGTGGCGGATGGTACTGTCATTGAAATGCCCGAAGTGCTGCCGCCGGAAATGGAATTTAACCGGGCGGGCGTTTTCGTATCAATAAAAAAAGGCGGTCAGCTCAGAGGCTGTATCGGCACTACCGCACCGACGAGAAAAAATATAGCAGACGAGATCATACATAATGCCATCAGCGCAGGCACTCAAGATCCCAGGTTCAGTCCCGTGGAAGAAGATGAGCTGGATTCGCTGATATATTCGGTGGATATTCTGGGAGAGCCGGAGGAGATCAGCTCGTTGGATGAACTTGATGTAAAAACATATGGCGTCATCGTAAGGGCAGGCAGACGATCAGGTCTTCTGCTGCCCGATCTGGAGGGTGTGGACACACCGCACAGGCAGGTGGAGATTGCGCTGTGGAAGGCCGGTATCAGCCCATCCGATGATTACAAGATGGAGAGGTTTGAGGTCATCCGCCATTACTGAACGTTTGATTTGAATATTGGATACACTACCGTATAGAGAACATGCAGGAGAAGAAAAGAATATGGAACAGGCGCTATTTTGTGAGAAGCTGGAGAATAATAAGGCCCGGTGCCGTCTTTGCCCGCATGAGTGTGTGCTGACAGCAGGAGCCACAGGTCTGTGCCGATCCAGAAAAAACGAGGGCGGGCAGATCTGTTCGCTCAATTATGCGCGCGTTGCTTCCATTGCACTGGACCCGATCGAAAAAAAACCGTTATACCATTTTCATCCCGGCAGTCTTATCCTGTCGGTCGGTACGTTCGGCTGCAATTTCAAATGCGGATATTGCCAGAACTGGAGTATTGCCCACAGAGATGCCCACACCACGAAAATGACGCCGGAGGAACTGGCTGACCTAGCTGTGGCGTACGTTGGCAAGGGGAATATCGGCGTTGCCTACACCTATAACGAGCCAACCATATGGATTGAATTTGTTCTGGAAACGTCAAGGCTTGTCAGGGAGAGAGGCCTGGCTAATGTGCTGGTGACCAATGGCTTCATCAGTCCTGAGCCTCTGGAGGAGCTCCTGCCGCTGACCGACGCAATGAACATCGACGTAAAAGCCTTCAGCGAAGGCTTTTATGAAAAGTATTGCAAGGGCAGTCTTGCCGATGTAAAGAAGACCGTCGAACGTGCGGCACAAAGCTGTCATGTTGAAATAACCACTCTTGTGATTCCCGGCCTCAACGATTCACACGAAGAAATAGCTGAACTGGCGCAATGGCTCTCGACAATCGATCCGGACATTGTGCTGCACCTGTCAAGATTTTTTCCCGGCTACCGGATGAACGATATCCCGCCGACTCCGCGCTCTACACTGGAAAATGCCAGAGAAAGCGCGCTTCAATATTTATCGCATGTGTATCTTGGAAATATTTGAAAAGTGAATATTAAAATTTTATTAAAAGTGAAAAAAACGATTACAAATGAAAACAAAAAAGGTATAATTCAAATGAGAATGGTATTTAGCGCAAGGGTGTGAGGGCAATTGGATTTTTTTAACAGCATAAATCTGCGGGATCTTTTTAACAATTTTGCAGGTTATGTAGGTATAAATGATCCGCTTTATATGATTCGGGCAGTGATCGATATCGGTATCGTTGCGTGGGTCATATACAAGCTCATTATTCTTGTGCGCGAAACCCGTGCATGGCAGCTGATCAAAGGTATCCTTCTAATATTGCTTGCAACTGAGATGAGCAAGCTGATCGGCTTGAAAACAATCAACTATATCCTGCAAAACATGCTTCAGTTCCTGGCCATAGGCGGTATCGTCCTCTTCCAGCCGGAATTGAGAAGGGCGCTGGAAAAGATCGGACGAAACCGTTTCAAGGATTTGATCAACTTTGACGAATTTGGAAATACAAAAGTGAAGACAACAGCCGTGATCGAGGAAATTGTCAAGGCCTGCGGTGAAATGTCCGCAAAATATACGGGCGCGCTGATTGTCATAGAAAGAGATACGAGAATCGGTGAAATAATTAATACAGGAACACAGCTGGATTCCAATGTATCGAGTGAGCTTATCAATAATATCTTTGTTCCGGACACGCCGCTGCATGACGGTGCGATTGTAATAAGGGACAATAAGATCAAAGCGGCGGCATGCTTTCTTCCGCTTACTGAGAATCCGAATCTGAGCAAGGAGCTTGGAACCAGGCACAGAGCGGCGCTGGGTATTACTGAAGTCTCCGATTCCATCGCAGTGGTGGTCTCCGAGGAATCAGGAAAAATTTCGTTCGCTCTCAATGGCGGACTAACCAGAAATCTTACAACGGATACCCTCAGAAAGGCGCTGAATAAAAACCTGATCGAAAGTGAAACCACTACGAAGAAATTGAAGATTTGGAGGGGGAAGGCCAAGTGAAGAATTGGTTCAAAAAAGATATGAAAACCAAAATAATATCTATTTTGATTGCGGTATTTGCCTGGCTTTTCGTCACGAATGCCACGAATCCGTTCGTACCCAGGACGTTTTACAATATTCCGGTCACCATTATTAATGAGGACTATCTCGAAGAAAATAATTACACATTAAAGAACACTATCCGCAACTATATTGATGTGACAATCAGGGGACGGCAGGAAGCCGTTGATAAGGTTAGATCCTCCGATTTTGTGGCATCGCTTGACTTTTCACAGATCACGTCTGTCAATAATAGAAGACTGGTAATTCCGGAGCCCGAATGCCTTGTTAAGGATGTAACGATAGAATCCTACACTCCGTCGGCCATAGATATACAGCTGGCAAGAAACAAAACCGGCACCTTCGAAGTAGAGCTCGAGCACAATATTTCGTTGAAACCCGGATATGTTCTGCTCAATACGGCCCTGTCACAGGAAACGATACAAATCTTTGGTGAAGAGACCCTTATCGACAGTGTGGATTCCATCAAAGCAAAACTGGAGCTAAAGGATGTTGACAGAGACATGACAACACAGGTCCAGTGTAATGTATATAACAAGGCAGGTAAGGAGATTGCAAGTCTGAGCAAGGATCTGAAGGTAAATGTAAAGGTTGAGGTAGCCAAGGAGGTTCCTGTTGCGCTTGTCACAAGGGGAAGACTGGCCGCTGATTACGTTGAAACACTCAGGGTAATCGATCCAGTCAAGGTCCTGATTACGGGATCTGTAGAGGATCTGGAGTCTCTGCGGGATATTAAAACGGAACAGGTGGATATTGACGGTCTTGACAGCAATTTCACGGCATCCGTTCCGCTCGTAGTGCCTGAAGGCGTCAAGCTTGTGAATTCACCTGCGGAGATTATTGCTAATATCAGTGTTGAGAAGCTTGCAGTCAGGACGATCGAATTTGGCAAAGACGATGTCAATATTCTAAATGCGAACAATGACGGTACATTAGTCTACGAGATCATAACGGACCGCTTGCTGCTGCAGTTCAAGGGCCGTCAGGCCGAGGTGGATGCGATCAGGGTCACTGATCTGAGGCCTGCGGTAGATGTTTCCGGCCTTGGAGAGGGTACGCACAGGCTGAGATTGAATATAAAAGTGCCAAATCAGGCAAAATTGGTACAGCAGGTAAACGCGGAGGTCAAGATATCAAAAACGTCTGAGGCGGAGGAATCGCCCGCAGCGCCTGCAACACCATAGGTGCTTAAGCCGGACAGGTGAAGGCGCCAACGTGAAACGGCAAGGTGAAACAGATGAAATTAATAATATCGGAGCTCAGACTGCCGCACGAAGTTGGCACAGATCGGCTGAGGACGCTGGCAGCCAGGAAACTGGGCATTCATACGCAAGAGCTGAAACAGTTCAGAATCGTGAGAGAATCCATCGATGCGAGAAAAAAACCCGACATAAGCCGGGTTTATTCTGTTATGGCTGAAATTGCCGACAATTGCCGGTACAGAAAGGGCAGCGGTGTCAGGGAGATCATGGAGCAGCCCGAGGAGGCTATTGTTCCGGGAGAAATGAAAATGGATGGCCGTCCGGTGGTGGTCGGAAGCGGCCCCGCAGGGATTTTTGCGGCGCTGGTGCTGGCGCAGGCAGGGTACAAACCGCTGGTACTGGAACGGGGAGGAAGCGTTGAGGCTAGGACAGCGGCGGTGGATTCTTACTGGAAGAGCGGGGAACTTGACCTCGAATGCAATATTCAGTTCGGCGAGGGCGGAGCGGGTACCTTCTCCGATGGTAAGCTCACAACCCGGATTAACGACAGGCGCTGCGACAGTGTGCTCAGCCAGTATGTTGAAGCCGGAGCTCCGGAAGAGATTCTGTACAAAGCAAAACCGCATATCGGTTCTGACGTACTGAGGCATGTAGTGGCTAACATGCGCAGGAGGCTGCTGGAGATGGACGGAGAAATACGGTTTGGAGCGAAAATGACCTCGCTGCGTATCCGGAACGGACGTGTGACAGGACTCACTGTCAACGGGACGGAGGAAATCAAGGCCGGCGTGGTAGTACTAGCTATTGGTCACAGTGCCAGAGATACATTTTCAGCTCTTCTGCAAGACGGTGTGGGAATGGCTCAAAAGCCGTTTTCCATCGGGGTGCGTATTGAACATCCTCAGGAGCTGATCAATATAGCGCAGTATGGCGCATCGGGAACCATCCCGATGCTGGGAGCGGCTGACTATCAGTTGTCATGCCGGACAGAAAACGGCAGAACTGCCTATACATTCTGTATGTGCCCGGGTGGTGTTGTGGTGGCAGCAGCATCCGAGCCTGATTCAATTGTAACAAACGGCATGAGCTATTTTGCAAGAGACCTTAAAAATGCTAACAGCGCATTTGTGGTATCTGTGGGACCGGGCGATTTTGGCGGTAGTCATGTGCTTTCCGGGGTCGAATTTCAGCGGATCTGGGAGCGGAAAGCGTTTCAGGTGGCGGGAAGCAGCCAGGCTGCGCCGGTACAGCGACTTACAGATTTTCTGGAGGGACGTGCGCCGACGGGTTTTGGCGGATCAGCGGGATTTGGGAGCGTCAAGCCGAGCTACACGGGAAATGTGACTGCTGCTGATATGAACCTTTGTCTGCCTGAATTCGTCACTAATTCCATGAAGGAGGCAGTATCACTTTTTGACCGGAAGCTCAGAGGCTTTGCAATGGGAGATGCCGTGCTGACAGGTGTTGAGACCAGAACCTCCTCTCCGGTACGGATCACAAGAGGGGATACGCTTGAGGCGGCCGGACTGAAGGGTTTGTACCCGGCAGGCGAAGGAGCGGGCTACGCGGGTGGTATTGTCAGCGCTGCCGTGGACGGAATGCGTGTGGCGGAGCAGATTATCCGCACCTTCATTCAGCCATAAGGTGGAAAATAGTTGTGCGAAGCGCAATATATAGATATAATTTAAAAGAATTGACTTGAGTCAGGGGGATTAATGTATGGCGAGACTTTTTGGAACCGACGGCGTGAGGGGCGTTGCAAATTTGGAGCTTACCGCAGAGCTGGCTTATAAACTTGGGCAAGCGGGGGCATATGTGCTGGCGGGAGAGACCAGGCATGCGCCGAAAATACTGGTTGGTATGGACACAAGGATATCGGGGCATATGCTTGAGGCTGCGCTGGTAGCCGGAATTTGCTCTGTAGGTGCGGAGGCGGTTTGCCTTGGCGTCATGCCTACTCCTGCAATAGCATACCTGACAAGACATTATAAGGCAGACGCGGGAGTAGTTATCTCGGCTTCCCACAACCCATACGAATTTAATGGAATCAAATTTTTCAATTCTAAGGGATATAAGCTTTCAGATGAAATTGAAGACAGGATTGAGGAGCTGATACGCTGTGAAACCTGTCAAATCCCATTGCCCACCGGAGAAGGAATCGGAAGGAAGAGCACTCCGGAAAATGCATTGAGGGATTATATTGAATTTCTGAAGGGAACAGTCAGCTGCGATCTGAAGGGCTTGAAAATAGCCGTTGACTGCGCAGACGGAGCGTCCTATCAGTCAGCACCGCTTTTATTCAACGAACTTGGCGCCGAGGTCTGCGTGATACATAATAAACCGGATGGTATCAATATCAACAATAACTGCGGATCGACACACATGTCGGAGTTAAGAAGTTTTGTGACTGAATGCGGCGCGCATATTGGCTTCGCCTTTGACGGCGACGCCGATAGGGTGCTGGCTGTGGATGAAAACGGAATGCTGGTAGATGGGGACCAGATCATGGCGATCATAGGACTGAATCTGAAGAGACAAAATCTGCTTGATAAGAACAGCGTCGTTGCCACTGTGATGAGTAATCTGGGCTTTGACATCATGGCTCAGAATAACGGTCTGAACCTGGTTAAAACAAAGGTTGGCGACAGGTATGTGCTGGAGGAGATGCTTGAGAAGGGGTATGTCCTTGGCGGTGAACAATCCGGACATGTGATCTTCCTGAAGCACAACACCACCGGAGACGGTCTTTTGACCGCGCTTCAGCTATTATCCGTGCTGAAAGCTTCGGGCAAAAAGCTTTCCGAGCTTGCCGCGGTGATGCAGGTTTTGCCGCAGGTGCTGAAGAATGCAAAGGTGAAAAACGAAAACAAGTATGCATATAAAGAAGATGAACTGGTTGCCCGACTTTGCAGCGAACTGGAAGAGGAATTTCACGGGGAAGGCAGAGTGCTGATCCGACCTTCGGGAACAGAACCTTTGGTACGGGTCATGATAGAGGGCAAGGACAAGGACTACATTACAAAAAGAGCTGCCGAGCTGGCAGCCGTGATAGAGGAGAGGCTGGGTTAAACCCGGCCTCTTGCCTGCGCGCGCGGTTACTAAAGAGTTTGTCATCAAAAGAGTAGGGTGTTCCAGTGTCATGGACTGGCTTTTTACCTTCTGGCAACCAGCTCGCCGGTATTTTTCAGGATATGATTTTCCGGAACATAGCCTCTTACAGGTGTCAGAGGATATACAATGCTGTTTCTCCCGATAACAGTTCCCGGATTCATTACGGAATTGCAGCCCACCTCGGCATTATCACCTATCATTGCCCCGAACTTCCTCAGACCGGTTTCAATGCAATCTTCACCGACCTTGACCTTGACGGTGCCGCCGGTGGATTTCAGGTTGGAGCAGATCACGCCTGCGCCTGTGTGCGCCTTGTAGCCTAAGATGGAGTCGCCTATGTAGTTAAAATGAGGCACCTGTACTTTATTAAGCAGCAGTGCATTTTTAAGTTCGGTGGAATTCCCGATCACGCATTCATTTCCGATGATGACGTTGTCCCTGATAAAGGCGCACTGCCGCAGCTCGCAATTATACCCGATGATGGCCGGTCCTTTTATCGTAACGGTCCTTTCGATTGAAGTGCCTTTTCCGACCCAGACGAATTTATCGATTTGCTCGAAATCCTCAGGAAGAGTTTTAGCGAACTCCAGCAGGAAGGGTTTGATCCTTGCAAGAGCCTCCCATGGATATTGCAGCCCGTCAAAAATAGCTTTTTCAAAGCATTCCTCCAAATTGTACATGCTTTCTATTGTCAGACTCATATATTCGTTCCTCTCTTGATCCAGTATTACTATGCTGCTTGTATTCTATCATACTGTTAACGTATGTTAAATATTTTTGAATTGCATTTTATGTCAGCATTGAATATACTGTAGAAGAGATGAATTTGACCTGGAAATAAAGTGTGGATTTCATTACCTGGAAAGAGAGGGTTGTGTTTGCAAGGTAATTAATGAGCGCCAGGACGTGCACAATGCATTGGTAATCATGCGTGAGGGCATTTTCATGATAATCAAAAACGGCATTTGGTGCGTTGACGAGGAGGAGGAGGTCACAGCGGTACGCAGGACACCTGAGCAGGTTGATCCCGGCGGCTGTGAGTTATCGAAGAATTCGGCGGAAACCTTCCGGTCAGCTACGATCGCAGAGCTTAACAAAAACTGCGGGCAACTGCAAAACAGAAAGAGCTCGGTAGCAATCCAGTACCCACCTTTTCAAATTCTCTAATTTAAAAATGAATTTATTCCGAACGGAGATAACAGCCTTTGTGAGGGTTATATTTTGCTGTGCCTTTTCCGTGCGGATGAAACAATTAAAGGAGAATCTATATGTGTGGAATCGTTGGTTATATAGGTGAAAAGAAGGCTGCCCCAATATTGGTCAATGGACTTAAAAAGCTGGAATACAGGGGCTATGACTCGGCAGGTGTCGCGCTGATTGAGGACGACAGGCTTTCCGTGGTGAAATGCAAGGGAAGGCTGGCAGCGCTGGAAGAAAAACTCGGCGGCGAGACCATAGGAGGAAATATTGGGATTGGTCACACCAGATGGGCAACCCACGGCGAGCCCAACGACGTTAATTCGCATCCGCATCTGAGCAATTCCGGAAAGATCGCGGTAGTTCACAACGGAATTATTGAAAATTATATTAAGCTTAAAAAGTTCCTGACCTTACAGGGGTACGAATTTTTGTCGGATACGGATACGGAGATTGTCGCACAGCTTGTTGATTACTATTACAGTCAAAGCGGAGATATTGTGAAAGCCGTTATGGAATCAATCGACGAATTGGAGGGTTCTTATGCGCTGGGCGTGTTGTGCGCCGATTGCCCCGTAAAATTTATTGCAGCCCGGAAGGACAGTCCGCTGATCGTTGGTCTGGGCAAGGGTGAGAATTACATTGCCTCCGACATCCCGGCAATCCTCGAGCATACCAGAGATATCTATATTCTGGAGGACAAGGACGTTGCGGTACTGAGCAAGGATAATGTAATTATTTATGACAATTACGGCGTAGAGTCTCATAAGGAGATTTTCCATGTGGATTGGGATGTGGAGGCCGCTGAAAAATCGGGTTTTGAGCATTTCATGATGAAAGAAATGTTTGAGGAGCCCAAGGTGATCAGGGACACTATGAGTCCGAGAATCAGGGATGGAAGAATCGTATTGGACAACATCAGCATCACTGCGGAATACCTGAAGGGCATTGAAAAAATATTTATAGTAGCCTGCGGAACCGCATTCCATGCAGGAATGGTGGGCAAATACCTGATAGAAAAGCTGGCACGCATTCCTGTCGAGACAGATCTGGCATCTGAATTCAGATACAGAGATCCGATTCTAAACGACAGGAATCTCGTCATCATTATCAGCCAGTCCGGCGAGACCATCGATACGCTGTTTGCGATGAGAGAAGCGAAAAAGAGAGGCGCGAGGGTGTTGTCCATTGTCAATGTCGTGGGCAGCTCCATTGCAAGAGAATCCGACGACGTGCTTTACACCTGGGCTGGCCCGGAGATCGCCGTTGCATCCACGAAGGCATACAACACGCAGTTGACCGCTTTGGCGCTGATCGCGCTGGATTTTGCCTGCAAGAGAGGCGCTCTAGAGGAGGCTCAACTAGCCGGTATCCTTGAGGGTATGAGTACTCTGCCTGCTGCCGTTGAAAAGATTCTATTCCACAGAGAAGACATTCAGCGGTTTGCATCCGAGCATTACAATGCCAAAAGCATTTTCTTCATAGGCAGGGGCTTGGATTATGCACTTTCCATGGAGGGCTCCCTGAAGCTGAAGGAGATCTCTTACATCCATTCGGAGGCCTATGCGGGTGGCGAGCTAAAGCATGGAACCATCGCCCTGATCGAAGAGGGCACGCTGGTTGTCTGCCCCATGACACAAGATAACTTATATGAGAAGATGGCCAGTAATATTCGCGAGGTCAAGGCCAGAGGCGCCGTAGTGCTGGCAATCACCCAGCAAAGAAACGCAGAAGTGGAAAAGCTGGCCGACATGGTAGTCTTCATCCCCGACATCCACCCGCTGCTTGCTCCGATCGCGGCTATCACCACAATGCAGCTTTTCGCTTACTATATGGCCGTGCTCAAGGGCTGCGATGTGGATAAGCCCAGGAACCTTGCGAAGAGCGTAACGGTGGAGTAGGGGACGCGGGGGGGAATAGTGTAAGGCTTCCGGAGGAAAGAAATGTTCGGTGATAATAAAGATGTTCTCTACATGAGATATTCCCTACAAGACTTTACTTTATATCGTAATTATGATAAATTTATGATATAAAGAGCAGGAGGGATATATTATGCCACAGATTAGACCCGTTTCAGATTTGCGTAATAATTTTGCTGAAATATCTCGTATCGTTCATGACGTGGGCGAGCCAGTTTTCCTGACTAAAAATGGCTATGGTGATATGGTTGTTATGAGTGTCGAGCAATATGAGGAATTCAGACAGGAACGCCGGATAAATGCTGCATTACGGGAATCTGATAAGGAAGCCAGGGAAAATTCTGCCCGCTATGACTTCGAAGAGGTTTCCTCGAAGCTCCGTAAAAAACTGGTTGCCAAGTTGGAGGGAACAGATGCATAGGATAGTCATGCTTCCCTTGGCGGTGCAGGATTTGGAGGATATAGTTGACTACCTTTCACAGTTTTATGCCAGAAACTGACTTACTTAACTAAAGTGAAGGATATGCATTAAAATGTTGCAAATCCTTCACTTTTTTATAGCGGAAACTTATGTATGTGATTACATATTTTAAGTGAAAAGGTACAGAAGGAAGTCAATGTGGTATAATATGGTCATATTACACAAAATCTGATTGGCAGGAATAAAGTCGCTAATACTCTTGAAGATGCCCTGTACTGCATAAGAAATGTAGTAGCTATTGAACTTACCAGAAAGGTGAATAGCCAGCTTGCAAAAGATGGTTATAACATGTAAATGAATAACAGCATGAAAAATAGGTTGATAATCTTGGACAAACCTTATGTATCAGCATATCTGCAGGATACTCTTGTTAAAATGGGTATACCAGTGTTGAATAATTCAAAGGATGAGGAATTTTTACAAGCAAAGTGCTTAAACATGGTAACCGATAAAGATTCTTTATGCAGTATGGATAAAGAATCACCATTAATTCTGTATTGTAATTCGGAAAATTCTCTGCATTGGATTAATAGTAACCTTGGCAATACGGAATTACCCGAGAAGATAGATTTATTCAAGGACAAAATAAAGTTTAGAAAACAGATAAGTAGTATATACACAACCTTTTTCTTTAAGGAAGTTGAATATGGCAAACTTGCAGAAGTTAATATATCAAAAATCAGGAAGCCCTTTATAATTAAACCCGCTGTTGGTTTTCTCAGTATGGGAGTCTATAAAGTAAATAATGACAATGAATGGATGAACACTATTAAACAGATTCAAACAGAGATGGAAAAGGTAAAGGGTATGTTCCCAATTGAAGTCATGGATTCCTCCCATTTCATTATTGAGGAGTGTATCAATGGAGATGAATATGCTATTGATGCTTACTTTAACAGTAGCGGTAAACCTGTGGTACTAAACATATTTAAGCACTCGTTTTCTTCAGAAAATGATGTAGGTGACAGGCTGTATTATACATCTAAAAAGATTATGAAGCAGTATTTGGAACGTTTCCAAGAGATTCTTGCAACTATAGGCAAACTATGTGACCTAAAAAACTTTCCTGTACATATGGAAGTCAGAGTTGATAAAAATGAGATGATTGTTCCTATTGAGATAAACCCAATGAGATTTGCGGGCTGGTGTACAACTGATATAGCACATTATGCTTACGGGATTAATGTGTATGAATACTATTTCAATCAGAAGGAACCTGACTGGTATTCAATTTTAAAGGAGGATGACAATAGACTATGCTGTCTCATTCTGGCTGATATACCCAAAGATGTTAAACTTGATGATATTCAGGGAGTTAACTATAACGATTTCATTTGTGAATTCGATAACCTGTTTGAGCTTAGGAAAATTGATTATAAAAAGTATCCGTTGTTTGCATTTGTGTTTGCAAGTGTACCAGACAGCATTAGTGAAATTAACAAGATCCTGTGCAACGATTTAAGAAAGTTTATTGTTTGTAACAACTAACCGTATGGACCTGCAAAGGCTATTTGGCTTTATTCTGGAATATGTATATTGCTTATAATAACGACCTTGATAATGAGTTGCTTGAGATTTCGAAAAAATATGGTGGCTTTGCAGATTTTTTATCTGTTGACGGATGTGAAAAAAGAATTGGCTCGATTATAAACGGTATTGAAAACAGTGGGTATTTTAAATCTTCCATTGTTCACCGTGTATTATGGAATCAATCGTACACTGCCGATGAATATTATGGGTTTGTTCAAACAAGCAACTTTTTTATTCAAAAGTCAGAGGCAGAAAAGCTGAGGGCTTATAGTGATATTAATAAGTTGGCTGATAGACACAGTGGAGTTATCAATCGCCCCTATTTGTGTGTTCTATACCTAGCAACTAAGATATAATAGTACTATAGGTTAAGGGGTATTGGAATTACAAAAAAACAAAAAAATTACTAAGGGAGTAATTCAAAATGAATGATATAAAAGAGCAATTATATGAATATATCAAAGCTAGTACTATTATTAATACGCACTCTCATCATCTGCCCAATAATACATTTAAAGGGTTTACATTAGATAAGCTATTAATGAATTCCTATGTGAATTGGTGTGGTGTTCCGTTTGACAGTTCATATGAGAGCCGCTCAAACTACCTGGACAAGGTGCGTCACAAATCTTATTTTATTTGGCTCCAAAAAAGTTCTGACTGAAGTACTGGAAGAGAAATACGCGATAATTACTTGTCACTTTCAGATGAGAAAGAGATTATTGACAATATGTTATTCCATAATGCAATAAATCTATTTCAGCTTAAAAACCTAGCAATTTGTCGGTAATTAATACCAATCAATCGAATTACTATACCTCCTTCATAAGCCTTCATAAAAATTATTAAAGAGGCAAAACTATTACTGATAAAAATATGAAGGAGGAATTTAATATGGCTCTTGTACCGTGGAACCCTTTTAGGGATATGGACAATATTGGCAAGGAAATAAACAGCTTCTTTGACTTTCCCTCAAAGATATTTGGAGGTTTCTCTTCTCCCCGAGTGGATGTGTACCAGACGGAAGACGATGTAATTGTAAAAGCAGAAATACCTGGTGTTTCAAAGGAAGATCTGAACTTATATATTGATGAGAACACTGTAAGACTTACAGGCCAGACAAAGAGGGAAAACGAATTGAAGGATGAAAATGCTTACAGGACAGAACGGTATTACGGCAGCTTTTCGAGGACAATTCCGATGCCTGTCGAGGTAAAGTCCGAGAAGGCAAAAGCAGAGTATAAGGATGGTATCCTTTCAATTAAAGTACCGAAGGTTGAACCAGCAAAAACAAAGTGTAAAAAAATTGATATTCAGTAGAGTTAAATGGAGGGCAGTCTGGCAATTTTGTCAGGCTGCCTTACGATGCATAAGTAAAGTTCCTATTCGAAAAACGGCAAAATGTATTTCACCAGAAACCACAAGAAACCAAAAAATATTATCACATAAGCGGTATACTTGATAAAAGCTATCGCAACAGCCGTATAATCAGCTTTCTTTTCAACATGGGTATTTTTATATTCTCCGCCCTTCTCATCTTCCCGCATAATGATCCTCCCGTGCAGCTATAGATATAGTATTGCCCGTAGAGCTTTTTTGATGCAAAAAGCAGCACAAGTGTGGGAGGAAAATCAAAATTCGAGCTTTTATTGACATATTATTTTAAATAGATATACTGTTGTTACAACTAAGAGGCTGCTGATTGCGGCCCTTTATATATGGTTGCATACCTCCTTCTAAATGAAGTGATCGACGAGCAATAACGAGGCATGATATTATGATATTAAGCGTTAGCAGAAGGACCGACATACCCGCATATTATTCGGAGTGGTTTATAAACAGGCTGAAAGCTGGTTTTGTTTATATCAGGAATCCAATGAATAATGCTCAGATAAGCAAAGTTCTGCTTAATACTGATGTTGTAGACTGTATTGTGTTTTGGTCAAAAAATCCTCAGCCTATATTAGGAAAACTGGATATAATAGACAGCATGGGATACAAGTATTATTTCCAATTCACAATAACTCCGTACGATAAAGACATTGAGACCGCACTGGTTAACAAAAGGCGGATTTTAGATACATTTATAAGGTTAAGTGACAGGATCGGAAGACAAAAGGTAATCTGGCGATATGATCCTATAATAATAAACGATCAATTTCCCATTGAGTTTCATATTGATTCATTCAATAAGCTAACAAATAAGCTTTCCGGATATACTGATGAATGCATTATTAGCTTCGCTGACCAGTACAGAAAAACTAATAAATACAATATTATTCGCGAAATTACTGAAACTGAAATGAATAAGATTGCTGAAGGATTCTCAGAAATTGCGGCGCAGAGGGGTATTACAATAAAAACATGCGCAGAAAAAATTGATTTGAGCAAATACAATATCCAACACTCTTCCTGCATTGACCGTGATAAGATCGAGAGTATTATTGATGCCCGTTTGAAGGATAAAGTAAAGAGAGATGGCCAGCGTAATGACTGCGGGTGCATTGAATGTATAGATATCGGAGCATATAACACCTGCAAAAATGGATGCCTGTACTGTTATGCGACATTCAACCTGGGACTGTCGGAGAAGAACTTCAAAATGCACTATCCTGATTCTCCTTTGCTGGTAGGATTGTCTGGTGACGTTAATGTGAGTGAACGAAGGGTAAAAAGTCTGAAAGAGAAATAAAAAGCACAAACAGATGGTACGCCTGGCCTGCTGGTGATAGTTATTTTTTTGATATGGTATTTTATAGGAAGAAATTAGTGATAGCGGGAGTTAAAATGCAATGTAAATATTTAACTTTCCATTGCTGAATTGTGCGCTTATCTTCCCATTCATCTGCTCTGTCAGTGCTTTTGCAATAGAAAGCCCAAGACCGGTTGAACCTCTGCCATCCTCCACTGTGAAAAACCGATTAAACAATTGGCCAACTTTGATTTCATCAAGCTGTGGTGCGCTGTTCGAAAAAACGATTTCACCGCTGTCCAACAATGTGATTTTCAAATCCCCGCCGCTGTATTTAACGGCGTTGTTCAGGATGTTGCCGAAAACACGGGACAGCGCGTCGGCATTTAGAAACCTCGATATTTTTTGCCCGGTGATATTAATTTGGGGAATGATATTCTTTTCCTTCAGAACCGCATAATACGCGGCAATACTTTCTTCAAGCGCCTGATTCAACAATACTGGCTTACGGCTTTCATAAAGATTGACCGATGTAACAACTGAATAGGTGAACAGCTCGCCTGTCAGTTGCTTCAATGTATCGATGCGGTTTGTTATAATGCCGAGATAATGCCTGACCGTATCTGACGTATCTTCTCTGCGGAGCAATTCCATATACCCGCAAATTGCGGTGAGCGGCGTTCGCAGGTCGTGGGAAATATTCGTTATGGCTTCCTTTAATTCCAGATCACCGCTTTGAAGCCGTCTACGCTCCTTTCGGAGCAGGCGTAGCTGGGTATTCAAGTCTGCGGCGAGCCGCTTCATATGACGGTCGCCGCAGGAAATTGTAATCAGGGTGTTGGTGTCGGTGTCAAGTCTGGCTCCAAGCTCCGCACGGATTTCATCAGCTGCCCTGTGAAGCAGCACGACTTTAATAACCAGCACGGCAATGACGAGCACCAAAAACGCACATAAAACGTAAGGCCAGAACATGATAACCCTCCTTACTTAAGGTCCTTCTTACGGAAGCGGAACAATCCGCAACCCGTCGAAACAAGTATAATGAGCAGCGAGTACAGCGGCATTTGCCACAAATGCGGCGTTGACTGTGTTGAAATCTCAATGGCCTGACCTGTCGGCAAGAAGTCGAGAAAAAAATGATAAATCTCACGTTTCATCCCGGTCAGGAATTGTGGGTTTTCTATCTGCCCCGGTGTAGGCTCAACACTGCCCAGAGAATCCGTAAACACATAGTTGTTGTAGAACTGCGGAGCCTCTAGCCTTGCGTTGATCATTGCTGCAAGAACAAACAGCGAGACAATGACAAGAATACAGATAACGGCGGCGAACGCCTTGTTCTGGTTTAACATACACAGCAGTGTAAACAGCGCGGTGCAGGCTATAACCATCATGAAGGCAACGAGAATGAGGATGACCACCGCTCCCATATTCGTCTCGGAAAGTCCAAGCAGCAACAGTCCGAAAGAAGCGACGGCGGCAAGATAGGAAAGACACATAATGATTCCTGCCGCCGAGCAGGTAATGAAATTGGACAGATAGACAGCGTTTCTTGAATGACCAACGATCAGCTTGTTGCGGATCGTTCCATCGCTGTACTCTGTGCCGATAAAAAGACTGCAAAACGCGGCGGAAACAATGCAGATAAGCACTGGAAAAATTAACATCAGTTGATCCGCAGTCGCAGCAGGGTCATTTATGAGCTTCATAATAACGCCAAATATTCCTGCGGAAAACATGAACGCCATTCCGAACCAGAATATCTTGTCCTTCATCAAACGGGCAAAATTTGCCTTCAGCAGCTTATTCATGCCTGCCACCTCCTAACAGACTGATATAATAGCTCTCCAGGCTTTCGTCGCGCTCGTGTATTGACAGCACCTCGCAGTCTTCATTGTAAAGAGCTATCGTCAGAGAAGTAACATTCAATTTACCAAACACATCGGCTTCGCTTTCAGATACAACGTTGTAATCCATCCCCATGCTGTCCATCACACGGGTCAGAGCACGCATATCGGAGACGGTAAGCCTGACGCATTTCCGGCAGGCGGCCTCAAGCTCGGCGGCGCTTATTTCCTTCACCATTTGCCCGTGGTCGATGAAGCCGTAGTACGTCGCGAGGCGCGACAGCTCGTCGAGAATATGACTGGAGATGAGGACAGTTATTTGCCTCTCCCGGTTTAGCTTCAGAATCAGCTCGCGTATTTCTATGATACCCTCGGGGTCAAGACCGTTCACCGGCTCGTCGAGGACTAAAAAGTCCGGGTCGCCGGCCAGCGCTACAGCGATGCCAAGACGCTGGCGCATACCAAACGAAAAGTTCTTTGCTTTCTTCTTGCCGGTATTCTCAAGACCGACAAGTTTGAGAAGATCCGCAATACCCTCGAAAGACGGCAGGCCGAGAATCCGGTACTGCTCTTTTAAATTATCCTCGGCGGTCATGTCAAGATAAACTGATGGGGTTTCCACCACCGCGCCCATTCTGCGGCGCATTTTCATTATGTCCGCATCATTGTTTTTTGTGCCATACAGTGCAAACCAGCCGGACGTGGGATTTTGCATACCGCAGATCAGCCTGATAAGCGTGGTCTTGCCCGCTCCGTTCTTACCTACAAAGCCGTAGATAGCGCCCTTTTCAATGTGCATGGAAAGCCCGTCCAGCGCTTTGAAGCTTTTGTATTGCTTCGACAGGTTTTCAACGGTCAATATATATTCCATATATATGCCTCCTTTAGTTGATAAAGATATGGTAGCACTATATGGTAAAGACAACGGTTAAGGAAAGGGTAAAGATTCAGTAAAGATTTATTCCTCATGCAGCTTAAACCCGATCCCCCAAACGGCCTCGATGTAATCCTTTTTACCGGCCTCACGCAACTTTTTCCGCAGATTGCTGATATGTACCTTCAATGAACTTTCCATACAGTCTGGCGTATCAAGACTGATCAGGTCTAAAATCTGTGATTTTGTTACTACCTGCTTCGGGTTTCGCATAAGCAGCTTCAGAATCGCATATTCGGTCTTTGTCAGCTTTACTTGTATGTCGCTAATGGTTACATCACGTGTGTTTGTATCGAGAGAAATCCCTTCGAATTCCAATACGGCAATATTCTCTGACGTGTCGATTCGCCGAAGCTGAGCCGCAATGCGCGCCTGCAGCTCATTTATATCAAATGGCTTTGTAACATAGTCTACTGCACCGCCTGTGAGCAGTGCAACCTTATCGTCAATACCAACCTTTGCGCTGACTACAATGACCGGAATACCGGATGCTTTTTTTAGAACCTCTTCGCCTGTCAGCCCAGGCAGCATCAAGTCAAGCAGCATAAGATCCGGGTGGTTATCACGTAAAAGCAGAACAGCCTCCGTGCCTGAATAAGCTCGCAGAACGTCATAGCCTTCTTTTATAAGCACATCCTCAAGCATATTGCCGATATATACATCATCGTCTATAATCATGATCTTTTTCATTTGCAATACCTCCATGCTAAGGGCCGCCTATCAGTCAGTCAGTTAGCCTGTCTGTCTGTTATTATACCTCTTCTTTTACGTGCTGTCAGGATGCCAAATGTAAATTATCCATCGAAATCTGCAGTCTGCCAAATCAAAGGATTCATACTCCTATATCGTACAGCCTGCCTGGCTAGAATAAATACGTCTGTTTTACATGGATATTTTTAATGTTAAAAAATTACAGATATAAAGAATAGTTTTTTTTAAGCGATAATAAATTACCAGTATTTGATAATTATCTCTATTTTGGCTTGCCATAACACAGTATAAAATTTATATTAATAATTTATAAATGGAGGAATGGTTATGGCTAAAAAGTCAATCGTGTTATTATTGGTGCTGGCTATGCTGGCAGCTGTTTTCACAGGCTGTGCCCAGTCGAAATCAGGTAAGCTCGTTGGTGTAACGATGCCGACAAAATCGCTCCAGAGATGGAATGAGGATGGCACCTTTGTTAAGGCTGCCCTGGAGGCAAAGGGATACAAAGTGGATCTTCAATATGCTGACAATCAACAGACCGTACAGAATACCCAGATTGAGAACCAGATCACCATGGGATGCGATGTTCTTGTCATAGCTTCGGTTGATGGCAGTGCTTTGGGCGGCGTTCTTAAGCAGGCAAAGGAAGCAAATATCCCCGTAATAGCTTATGACAGACTGATAACGAACACTGACAAGTGCGACTACTACGCTACATTCGACAACTATGGCATTGGCAAAATGCAGGCTGAGTTCATTGAAAGTGATCTGGGACTTGACAAAGGCGAAAAGGGCCCCTTCTTGATGGAATGCTTCGGCGGTGACCCGGGCGATAATAACGCAGGATTGATTAGCCAGGGCTCCATGGACGTTCTACAACAATATATAGATAGCGGTGTACTCATAATTAAATCCGGCCAGACCAAATTCCCGGACCAGATCGCTATCACAAACTGGGATTCCAAAGGAGCTCAGGACAGGATGGATAATCTTCTGACGGCATATTATGCAGATGAGAACATTGATGCGGTCCTGTCGCCGAATGACAGCCTTGCACAGGGCATCGTCGCTTCTCTGAAGTCCGCCGGATACGGCTCATCATCCAAACCTTTCCCGGCACTTACCGGACAGGACTGCGATAAGATTAACGTAGGCCAGATCATTCGCGGCGAGCAATCAATGTCAATCTTCAAGGATACGAGAGTCCTGGCTGATCAGGTTATCGCTATGACGGATGCGATACTCGCAGGTGAGGAGGTCCCTACAAATGCCAGCTATAACAACGGAGTGATGGATGTTCCTTCATTCAACTGTGAGATAAAGTTTGCAAACAAGGATAACTGGAAAGAGCTGCTCGTTGACAGCAAATACTATGAGTTATCCGACATACCGGACGCTAAGTAAGTTTGATGTATTGAAATGTATAAAAAATGGCGGTAGCATTGCTGCCGCCATTTTAAATAACGAGAATAGAAAACCGGGTGTAATAAAGGAGCAGACAATGTCGGAATATATCCTTGAAATGAAAAATATCACAAAAGAGTTCCCTGGCGTAACCGCTCTGAGCGATGTTACCATTCAAGTGAAAAGGGGCGGGATACATGCCCTGGTTGGGGAGAATGGGGCCGGCAAATCTACACTGATGAATGTTCTGAGCGGCATATATCCCTACGGTTCATATACCGGCGACATTATTTACAAGGGTACGGAATGCAGGTTTAAAAACATTCGTGACAGCGAAGCGGCAGGAATAGCCATAATTCATCAGGAGTTGGCACTGAGCCCTTTCATGACTATCGCTGAAAACATTTTTTTAGGAAATGAAAGAGTGAAGAACGGTGTAATAAACTGGGATGAAACAAACAAAGAAGCTATAAGATTAATGAAGAAAGTCGGCCTTAATGAAAGGTATACTGCACAGATAAAGAACATTGGCGTTGGAAAGCAGCAGCTTGTTGAGATAGCCAAGGCACTTTCGAAGAACTGCGAGCTGCTTATATTGGATGAGCCGACAGCAGCTCTCAACGACGAAGACTCAAACCATCTTCTCGAGCTATTAGGTACGCTTAATAAAGAGCATGGCATGACGTGCATTATGATTTCGCATAAAATCCACGAAGTCATAAAAATCGCAAACAGTATAACCGTTCTGCGGGATGGCAGGACGATAGAGACTCTGGATAACACCGTACATGTCAGTGAAGGAAGGATAATAAAGGGGATGGTAGGCCGTGAGCTTACGGACCGTTTCCCTAAGCATACGGCTAGGATTGGTGAGATAGGCTTTGAAATCAGGAACTGGGTCGCTTATGACCCTCTTGATGTGGAACGAGCTGTCATAAACAATGTCAGCATGTACGTCAGAAAGGGCGAGATAGTTGGTCTCGCCGGGCTGTTGGGCGCGGGAAGGACAGAGCTTGCAATGAGCGTATTCGGCAGAGCCTACGGCAAAAGGATAAGCGGTACGCTTCTCAAGGATGGAATGGAAATAACTCTTGACAATATTGGGCAGGCAATAGCAAATGGTATAGCTTACGTTACCGAAGATCGTAAAACGGAGGGGCTGGTGCATATACAGGATATTAAGAAAAATATCACGCTGGCTAATTTGAAGGCAATTACAAGAGGTTTTATTGTAAACGAAGATGAAGAAATAATTGTAGGAAAGGATTATAGGAAACGGTTTAACATAAAGTCATCAAGTGTGTTTCAAAAAGTGGGCAATTTATCGGGAGGAAACCAGCAGAAGGTGGTGCTTAGCAAATGGATCTTTGCATCCCCCGATGTGCTTATACTCGATGAACCTACGAGAGGAATCGACGTTGGAGCAAAGTATGAGATATACAAGATAATATTAGAATTGGCGGACGCCGGAAAATGCGTCGTAATGATTTCTTCGGAGCTGCCTGAAATTTTGGGAATTACGGACCGCCTGTACATAATCAACGAGGGACGTGTTGCAGGAGAAATGAAGACGTGCGAAGCGACCCAAGAGGATATTATGTCCACAATAATAAGAAGTTCGGCGGGACGACAGGGGGAAGATATATGAACAGTGAAAAGATATTGGTAAACCGTAATACACATGGAAAATACATAAACAGCATTAAAGAATTTATGAACCGTAACATACGGCAATATGGGATGATTTTTGCACTGTTTGTTATAATGGTGTTTTTTGGGATAGTGACCGGCGGCAAGCTTATCTGGCCAAGAAACGTGTCGATGCTGGTGCGCCAGAACGCCTATGTGCTGATACTTGCCATAGGAATGATGTTTTGCATATTGACGGGAGGCAATGTCGACCTTTCGGTCGGCTCGTTGGTCGCCCTGGTAAGCGCTATGTCAGGACTGATGGCTACGACGATTGGCCTGCCATCATGGCTTGCAATAATCATCAGTATCATGACCGGCCTTTTGGCAGGTGTGTGGCAAGGCTTCTGGATTGCATATGTCAGGGTGCCGCCATTTATCACAACACTGGCAGGCATGCTTGTTTTCAGAGGCCTTAATAATATCATATTGGACGGACAGACCTTACCGCTCTCCGGCCTGTATGTTACGATCGGGACTGGCTCGGTTCCCGATGTCGCTCCAAATACCGTCCCGGATTTTTTGCACATCGGCGAATTGCTTAAGTTACAAAACAAACCTGATTTTCTGAATGTAACGATGCTTATTGTGGGCCTTGCATTATCCATCATTTACGTTTTATTTGTGATTTTCAACAGAAAAAGTAAAATAATACGCGGTTATGAGGTATCGTCATTAATGTCGGTCACCGCAAAGGCTGTCTTATTCTTTATTTCTATTAATATTTTCGCTTACTGGCTGGCGATGGATGAAGGCTTGCCCATAATGCTGATTTTACTTGCCGCTTTGTATGCAAGCTATACCTTTATTGCGACTAAGACTATTCCCGGACGGCATATTTACGCAATGGGAGGAAACATTAAGGCGGCGGAGCTTTCAGGGGTCAACACTAAAAGGATGATGTTTCTGGTGTATTCGAATATGGGGCTTTTAGCGGGTGTTGCAGCCGTAGTGACTGCCGGAAGAATGATGGCCTCCTCGCCGAATGTAGGAGCGAACTTTGAGCTTGACGCTATTGGTGCGTGCTTTATCGGCGGCGCTTCCGCATACGGCGGAATAGGAACTATATGGGGTGCTGTTGTGGGCGCATTTATTATGGGCGTTATGAACAATGGCATGTCTATTATAGGCCTAAACGTCTTTCTGCAATCTGTCGCAAAAGGACTGGTGGTGTTGCTCGCTGTAGCATTTGACATGTACTCGAAATCAAAGTCCAGACTCGGCTAGGTTGAACAAATAGTATAAAAACACTAGGCATATCAATCATATGCTTAGTGTTTTTATATACTAAAATTATTATCTGCTTCCGTTTTATGGTATAATTATTATTGGTGATTACGAACAAGCTCGTCGGCACGGTAGGGAGGGTGTAAAGAATGAAATGGCTGTATAAAATAACATTAGCCTTTTTGTTTTCTACTGTGGTTACATCTGCGATAATGGCTGCACACTATTTTAGTATGCTCAATAAAGTCTATGACGAAAACGCTGCAAATGTATTTAGTGAGAATCCCAGATATCATTTTTCATTAATCATAAATTCCAGAGACGATGAGTATTGGCAGAGCTTTAAGGAAGGCGTATTTGAAGCCGGAAAAGTACATAACGCCGCAATCGAATACAACCCGATATCTGACCCGGACAGCATCGATAAAACTATAGAGTATGTAAATATTGCGAACAAATCCAGGGTTGACGGTATCATTGCAAACGGCGAGAATTCACCCGAATATTCGGATGCAATTATAAACGCAGCCAGGTCAGGTATCTATATTGTTGTAGGACTGGCTGAATCTATAGACAGTGACAGGCTTTCTTATGTAGGAAACAATTTTTATGATTATGGAGTAAAGGCGGCAAAGCTCATATCTCAAGCATCGGGCAAAGGTCCTCCGATCAATCTGGCGGTGATCTTAACAGATGAGAGCCGAAGTGAGACCGATAAAGCTTTAATATCGCAAAGTGATATTATGCTGAACGGCATCACAAGTGTAATTGAAAGTGAGAAAAAGATAAACCTGCTGTGTACATTATATAAAAACAGCGATCTGCTTGGAGCGGAGGATCTGACGAGAAGCATATTGACGCAGCACTCTGATGTCGACGTGATATTCTGCACAAATGCCAAGGATACGGCGGCAGCTGCACGAGTAATTGTAGAACGTAACCTGGTGGGGGAAGTTGTCATAGTAGGTACGGGTATCACTGATGAGATAAAGTACTATATTAAAAAAGGGATCATATTTGGTGTGATGGACAGGAACGGATATAATGCGGGATATAAGAGTGTGGAGGTATTGTGCGGAAGTTTCGGGGATTCCTTTCAGTCAAGTTATGTAAACATTGCTACAGATATATATACAATTATAAATATCGATCAAAAATAACACAAAGGTAATCAAGCTATGAAAAAAATATGGGATAGAATGTTCAATAGCATAAAGTCCAGGATTATTGCAATATTTGTCCTTACCATGATTTTAACCAGCGCTTCAGGCATATTTATCCTGGGATTATCAAGCAACATAATCGAAAAAATGGATGATATGTTTGCTGTCAATGTCGAAAATGAAAAATTTCTCAGCGATTTGTATAACGTAAATACCAATCTTACTAATTATCTTGTTACCTCCGATTCAGATAGTTTGATCAACTATTACAGATACAAGGATATTTTCACTGAAAAGGCGCAGAGCATGTTTTACGAATTGCATGGGATATACAGCCAGAATGATTTGATTTACAAGGATATCGCATACATGGTCGATTCGTATTTCAATGAAACGGAAGCGGCCGTAGAGGCTAAAAGAACGGTTAACGCAGATGAATATATTGCCAGGTATGCCGAGGCAAACCGGATAGCGGGCTATATCCGAACATATACTGACCGACTGAACCTGAACATTTTAAAAACTAATACCACTCAATATCTTGGAATGTCGGAGAATCTGAACAAGCTGCGGACAACGAATCTGATTCTTATAATATCTGTAATACTGCTCAATGTGCTTGTGATTTCCTACCTGACCTATAATATGACGAAACCGATAATAAAGCTCGCACATTCTGCTGAGGAAATGTCCAAGGGCAATTTCAACGCCGACGATGTCGAAGTATATTCACAGGATGAGCTTAGTATAATGGCAAACGCATTTAACGCGATGAAGCACAGCATAAGGAATTACATCAGTGAGCTGCACAGTAAGGCTGACACGGAATCACAGCTTTTTGAGCAGCAGATAGAAAATTTAAGGATACAGTCGCTGCTTGCGGATGCAGAAATGAAGGCGCTGCAAATGCAGATAAACCCACATTTTCTTTTCAATACGCTCAATGCGGGCGTCCAGCTTGCAATGATCGAAGGGGCTGACAGGACATCGACCTTTCTTGACAATATGGCGATGATATTCAGATACAACGTTAAGAGCCTGGATAGAAAGGTCAGGCTCAAAGACGAGATAGATACTATAAGGGCATACGAAGACCTGTTTTTCGTACGCTTTGGCGACATTATGAAATTCGAATATGACATTGACCAAAGCTTGCTCGATATTTATGTTCCGCCGCTGATTATCCAGCCTCTTGTTGAGAATGCTACGATTCATGGTATAGGGAACATGGAGAGAGGCGGGGTGATTAATATCTCGATTGATAAAAATGATACCGTTGTTAGAATAGGCGTGCAGGACAACGGAGCAGGGATGAGCGAGGGAACAAGACAAAAGGTATTAGACTGTCAAAGTTTTGAAAACGATATATCCGGTAATATGACAGGGATTGGAATATACAACGTTGTGCAGAGGCTGAAGCTGTTTTTCAAATGTGAAGATGTGATAGAAGTGAAGAGCACTCCGGGCAGGGGTACAAAAGTGACTTTAAAGATACCTTACAATCCAAAGCCGGAACAGGTGAACGATCTGATATTGTTGGATGAACAACAAAAAGAAGGATGTGATTGTTGTGTATAGCCTTATGGTATGTGATGATGAACAGATAATGATCGAATCAGTACAGCATATAGTGGAAAAAGAATTCAGCAACGTAAAGATTATCGAGACAGCAAGATCGGGAAGAGAAGCGATAGAAAAAACGTTGACAATAAAACCGGATATCATACTCACAGATATCAAGATGCCGGGTATAAACGGCCTTGATGCAATTAAAGAAATAAAAAAAGTCCATAGCGATGTAAAGATAGTTATAGTATCAGTCTATGAATTTTTCGAATATGCTAAACAGGCTGTAGAGCTGGGAGTCAGTGAATATCTGATAAAACCTGTGAAAAAGGAAAGGCTGATAGATACTTTGCAGAGGATAACAGGCCAGTTGGATACTGAAAGGCAAAAATACAGATGGGAGCTCGAGGCGAAAGAGAGGATTGAAAAGATGCTCTCTGCCGTTGAACACAGCTTCATTTATTCATTACTTTTTGCTCAGGTACAGAAAACTGACATCATCAAGTACAAAAAGGAATTTTTTGATATAGAAAATAATACTGGCTTTATTTTCGTGCTGACTTTCAACAAAAGAGGTAAAATCAGCAATTGCGAAGCGCAATTGGGAGAAAGCCTTGATAATCAGGAAATTTATACCCTCCTAAAGAATAATTTCAAACACAGGTGCAAGTGCATAGTGGGCCCGGTAATGCTGGACAGGGTAGTTGTTTATGTTGCACAAAGCATTGATGATCTGTATCAGCAGAGAGTGCAGTCAATTACCTGCATAGAAGATATTATGCGCATATTGGAGGATAAATTCAACATTGAATTTAAGGCCGGAATAGGCAGAATCTGCAATGACCAGGATATAATGATATCCTATCAGGAAGCGTTAAAAGCGCTAAATAGTAATGAAGGCGGCAGGATAGTGCACATAGATGATATAGCTCCCAATGTTTACAATGTGGGATATGAAATCGCGACTCAGGAGCATAAATTGATAATCGGCCTCGAAAATGGCGATGTGCAGAGATGCATGACGATTTTGTCCGATATCTTCCGGAAATATCCTAATTTCTTTGAACAGGAGAATATTCATTACAGAATTATCGAAATGATGGCGGCGGTTAGGCGGGTCGCGACGGAGAATGGGATTAACGATAATATCGAGCCTGGAAACTACATAAAAAAGATTCTATGCTGCAGGTCCAGTGAAGAGCTCGAGCAGATATGTACAGAGGAGATAAGGCATATTGCCTGTGAAATAAGCGCCAGGAAGAAATGTAATATAGGGAGGATAGTTGAAGAGACTAATATGCTGATAAATGAAAGGTTTAACCAGGATTTAAATCTGGAAGACATTTCCAGGAAGCTGCATATCAGCCCCCAATATTTAAGCCGGCTGTATAAAAATGAAACGGGTGAGAATTTTATTGATAGATTAACTTCAGTCCGGATTCAAAATGCGAAAAGACTGATGAAAGAAAGTAAATATTCTATTAAAGAAGTCTGTTATATGTCAGGATACTGTGATCCCAATTATTTTAGCAAATTGTTTAAAAAGCGCGAGGGGATATCTCCGACAGATTACCAAAACAAATCCTCTAAAACAATAATAGAGGATGTTTAGCGCCAATGGCGCAGATTTCAAAGAAGTGAGGCTTGTTATGAAGAAGGTATGTGTACTATCGCTGGCTGTGCTTTTAATATTCTTATACGGCTGCAGGCCGGACAAGACCTCCGGCCAAGAAGATGATGCGCTGAAAATAGGGTTTATCTATGAAACCATGACGTTGGAAAGGTGGCAGCGGGATAGAGACATATTTGTGGCAAAGGCCGAGAACCTGGGGGCAGAGGTTATTGTGAAGGATGCGTATGAGGATAGCGATCGGCAAAGAGAGATCGGCATTGAAATGATCAATCAGGGTGCAGATGTGCTTGTGATTGTCGCTTTCGATAAAGACAGTCTTAAAGATCTTGTTAAGTACGCGCACGGCAATAATGTAAAGGTCATTGCATATGACCGCATGATAAGGGATATCGACGTTGACTTTTACATATCCTTTGATAACGCGGAGGTTGGTCGTTTAATGGGCAAATCCGCTACAGACAAAGTGCCTGAAGGGAATTACCTGATTTTGAACGGTTCGCAAAGAGACAACAATTCTTTTATGCTAAACGATGGATATTACAGCGTACTCAAGCCGTTTATTGACAAAGGCGATATAAATGTTGCAGGCGAGACCTGGATAGATGCCTGGCGTGACGAAGGCTCTTATGATTATGTAAGTAAGATTCTGAACAATGGACAGAAGATTGATGCTATCATTGCGGCGAATGATCAACTCGCAAAGGGTGCGATAACGGCCTTAAGCGAAAACAGGCTTGCAGGGAAGGTGTTTGTTACAGGGCAGGACGCTGAGCTGGGCGCCTGCCAGAGAATAGTTGAAGGGACGCAGGGCTCTACGGTTTACAAGCCTATCAATATTCTCGCGGAGGGAGCGGCTGAGACTGCGGTAAAAATGGCAAGGGGCGAAGACATCGATCCCTATGAAGAAATGTCAAACGGGACATATAATGTCCCTTGTAAGATTTTCCAGCCGCTGCTTGTTACAAAAGATAACATTAATGATACGGTAATAAAGGATGGCTTTTTCACAGCCGAACAGGTATATACAAACGTACCGTAGGACTATTGCATTACATTCAAATTTATTGCAGAATAGAATACAGATTACTTAAATCATTGTAGTTCACGATTTGAATGTTCAGGAGGATAAATAATGCAGCTTGAGTTTATAACAGGTTTTGGGATACTACTTGCCTATTTCATAGTCTGCGCGGCAAGTGCGCTCGCCTTGCGTCGGCTTGTCGCATTTCCTTCGGAGGTCTTCCGCAAGACACTACACATTATTCTTATAGGGTCAATATTCGTATTTACATATGCGTTCAGGACATGGTGGGTATCGGCAATTGCAGCGGCAGCATTTGCAGCGGTGGTATTCCCGATACTCATGCTTGCAGAGCGAATACCCGGTTATTCCAAATTGCTGACAGAGCGCAAGAAGGGAGAAATAAAGAACAGTCTGGTCGTGGTGTTCGGCATGTTTACAGTTTTGATTTGCGTTTGCTGGGGCTGGTTCGGAGAGAAGTATCTGGTAATCGCATCGGTGCTTGCGTGGGGCTTGGGTGACGCGGCGGCGGCATTGGTCGGGAAACGCTTCGGACAGCACTACATAGAAGGAAAACTGGTTGAAGGGCGTAAGAGCCTTGAGGGAACTATTTCAATGTTTGTCGTCTCGTTTATCACGGTGATTGCTGTCTTGCTTGTAAGCGGCTCAGTTGTGAGGTATAGCAGCATCCCGATTGCTTTTGTGACTGCGGCGGTATGTTCAGTCGTTGAGCTTTATACGAGGGGCGGAATGGATACGCTTACCTGCCCGCTTGCGGCGGCGGCAGTCTTAATTCCTATGGTTTATGTGTGTGGGGGTGTAACACTGTGAAAATGAAATCAGGTGAGCGTACACTCCTCGCTTCTGTATTGCTGAGTTCGCCCGGTCCCATAGTCGTAGGCGCAGGGCTTTTTCTTGGACGTTCATCTACGCAGCTCGCTGATTTCATTCGCAGAACGGTGGAATTGGCTGCGATTATAATTTCATGGATTGTGTTCCGCATTTTGCATAAAGGCGGAGAGCCGAGTGCTGAGCGTAAGGAAAAGCTGGAGCATACCGCTAATTTCTGTGTCGGGATAGCAATGTGCCTCTCCGGCGCGGCTATGCTGTTCGTTTTGCTGTTTTCACCTGTTACTGAAAAAGGGAATGTTATACCGGGACTTGTAATAGCGGTGCTGGGAGTAACGACAAACTCGTGGTTCTGGCTGCGATACAGCAAACTCAACCGTGAAAATCCGGATGCAATACTAGCTGCACAAAGCAAGCTCTACCGTGCAAAGTCGCTTGTGGATGCCTGTGTAACAATCGCTCTGACAGTTGTTGCTGTTGACAGCGTTGCTCCTGCGGCGAGGTATGTAGATATCATTGGTTCGGTTATAGTTTCGTTTTATCTCATTTTAAATGGTATTATTATAATACGGGGCAAAAGGAGTGACTTTGTTTCAGAATGACTCTTTTTACCTGATTTCTACAGCCAGCATTGTTACGTCATCATTCAGCTTTTCACCGGCGGAAAAATCATGAAGCTCCTTTGAGACCATGGCTGTAAGTTCACTCAGAGGCTTATTGCCATGCCCCTTGAGAAACTGTTTCAGCCGATCCGGTGAATACAGCGCGTTCTGCTTATTTCGCGCTTCTACAAGGCCGTCAGTGTACAGATATAGCCTGTCTCCGCGTTCCACAGGTATTTTGAATTCCTTGTACGCGGCCTTATATACTTCTTTGAGCCTGCAGATGGGGAAGCCGCTGATATTGATTTCATTGACCTGGCCATCGGCATGAATCAAAACGGGTGTCTCATTCAACCCTGCCGAACTGTAAATAAGCTCTTTCTCACGTATATTGTAAATCAAATAAATCAAAACAATATAAACGTCATCTTTGAAATTTGATTGGTTAAAAGCATCATAAACCTTCTGCAGTACGCATGACGGTGATGATATGGTGCCTTTATGTCTGTCAGCCTCCACGATACTGTCAACACATTGCTTCAAGAATACTGTAAGCATCGCTGCCGGCACACCATGGCCTGAAACATCACAGAGGTAGAAACCGATATTGCTTTCATCAAGCTTAAAAACATCATAAAAATCACCGCTTAGCCTCTCCGCCGAAAGATATACAGAGCTGAAGCCTATATCCGGAGTATCGGGCAGGTATACCGGAAGCATTGATTTTTGTATTTCTCTGGCATACTCAAGGTCTTCCATAAGTCTTTTATTTATGATCTTCAGCTGCCTGGTGCGTTGCTCCACAATCCTGTCCAGATTGTCAGCATAATCTCTAAGCGTTTTTTGAGCATTAGACAAAGCAATATAAGGCGTCTTTATGTGTTTTGAGAAAATCGCCCGGAAGATCACAAACATCGACACAACTTTTAAAATATGACCCGCATAATTATATATTCCATAGACATCAATATATATTGTAAACGTAAACTCGCTCAATACACTGACCAGCAAAGCGCAGAACATTACAAGATACATTTTATCCCGGTTCTTAACAGATTTATATAGATATCCGGCGGAGGCAATGATCAGCATCAGCATTATGAAGTATTCCAACAGCTTCTTTACCGTTGTCAGGCCGGTCCCTTCAATATACATGACGGGCAGATATGACGGGAACCAGGTGGCGATTATAAAGACGAGAATAGCTGTCAGAAATGCGGCTGCAGTAAAATATCCCTTTTTAACTGAACACTTTCTATCATTAGATAAAAGACTGACGGTAAGAAAGCCGGCCCCGGATATCAGCCTGGCCGTAATCCAGAAGGTAGTAGCTCTGTTTGCTGCTGCGTTTTCAATGAAGAATGCGGGCATTCCCTTATAGCTTAACATGTGGAACGCGTCAAGGATACCCGCAGCGAGCATCATATTACCCAGTAGAATAGCCCGCAGGCTTCTCGTCTGGTCATATGTATAAAAGGAAATAAGGAAAATAGCCATGCCCGCAATAATTGCGCTTAGCTCGAATAAATTATGCCATGTCAGATAGGTGGCAACACTCATAATTTTGCTGAAGGGCTCCTCAAATACAGGTGTAAGCGCAAGAAATAAAATAGATAAGACGGGCATAATGATCGTGGGTAAAATATGCTTATTTGATTTTATAAAAAGGTTGAAATTTTTTTTTGTCATTTCAATTCCTTTAAAGCGCTTATTTTTTATAATTTTACCATAGCTGCCGGCTCAATACAATGAAGGAGAAAAGAGCATGAATGAAAAAAAGCAATTGAGTGGAACTTTTTTTATAAATTTCCGTCAACAGATTTATTGATTTAATGTAGAGATATTAGAAAAGATGGAGGGCTTTTTGTGAGATCAAGAATTCCTGCGGCTTTAGTATGTGTTTGTTCTGTTTTTGCACTTTTCCCGGCGGCGTCCTATGCGAATTCATCCTGGCATTGGGTAACGACCAGCCCCATGACGGTATTCCCGTTTGCGGTGATCCTTACGCTTTTGATTGAGACATTCGCAATGGTTAAATACGGCAAGGTATCAAATACGAAAAAATCCATCCTGGTAGTTGGCCTGGCAAATCTGCTCTCTTTCCTGGCGCCATACCTGGAACGTGCTTATCGATTCATACCCACAAGCGGAGGGTTTTCCATATTTGCCGCATTTAATAAAGGACCATATTATATGGTTCTATCGGGTTTTTTACTGCTAACGGTTGTGATTGAGTTTCCGCTGGTATATTTTTTACTAAAGGACCACACAACGAGTAAAAAAAGCCTGTTTGTATCTGTCCTGCTTTCAAATATTGCAACCACTGTGATCGTTGCGGGTCTGGAACGTCTTATCTGCATCGGCAGGTGGTAGGAGTCCCTGTGCATGGAATAGGTTTGTCAGCTCGTCAAAAATGCCCGCGCAGGCAATCGTGTCCTTCATTGGCATGATATCGCTTTGCTTTTTATTATTTCGGTACAGTTCCGTAAAGTGTTTGATTTGAAAGATAAAGCCGTCTTCAAAATCCGTCTCAAAACGCTCAATAAGATGGTTATCATTGTCCAGCAGGTCACATTTTTTTGCGCCAAGAAAATCATAGACGATAATGCGTCCAGTGGTACCGTAGATGCATGCGTCACGGTTCGTAACCGCCGTCACTCCGCAGCTCAGTGAGGCAAGTGCGCCGCTTTCGAAGCTCATGTTGAATGCGGCAAAATCATCAACGCCGGTCTCGCAAATAGATGCAAATCCCCGGACCTGACAGGGATTCTCACCCAGGATCCCTGTAGTGAACTCGATAGGATAAACGCCTGCATCATAAAGGCTTCCGCCGGCCAATGCCGGGTTGTATAACCTGTTAGACGGGTCAAAGGGAACGTTAAAGCAGAATGAGGCATTTATCAGCTTAATCTGGCCTATTCTGCCTTCGCTTGTCCATTCCTTCGCTTTAATAAAAGCGGGCGTGAACCTCGACCACATGGCCTCCATTAATAGAAGATTCTTTTCTTCTGCCAGTGCGGAGAGCTCTTGGGCGTCCCGTTTATGCAGAACCATCGGCTTTTCACAAAGGACCCCTTTTCCATGGTTCAGGCAGAGCTTGATGATATCATAGTGAAAATTGTGTGTCAGACCAATGTATACGACATCTACGTCCTTATCCTCTACCAGCTCCAGATAGCTCTTTGATGCCTTCGCAGCATTATGCTTTTTCGCGAACTCAACAGCCTTGGCCACGTCGGAGGAAGCTACTGCTGTTAATTCGACATCCTCGACTGTATTGAGCACGGCGGCAAAGCGGTTTGAAATACGGCCTAAGCCAATTATGCCAAATCTTACATTCATTATGGTCTCCTTATCATTGTAAATAATATAGACTATCATTGCATTGTTCGATGATGTATACATTGGAGGAGGCTTTTATGATTTGTTTTTGTCCTTCTGATTAAGCCTTTTCGCTTGACCGACTGCTTCCTTGTATGATAACGGCTTTTCAAAATTCATGCCGCGTCCGTCAATAACCCATTCCGTGCTTTTCTGGTTCTTATCGGGACAGTGCTGATTGGTGCATTCGCCCTTTATGATTATAGAACCGCATTTACAAAAGTCCATCTACGTCACCTCATTCCCTTACTTTAATTATAATCTATCCTACTCTAAAATAAAAGATGTGCGAACACTACATTTAGGATATAATATCTGCATGTGAGCCGAGGCGCAGATATTATATGCCTCCGGCTCAGATAAAAAGGAGAACACGATGATTATGCTGTTTGCAGAACTTGAGCTGCACTCTTCACTTTTAGCGGCACTGGAAAAAGAGAATATAACAACGCCAACGGAGGTTCAAAGACGCGTCATCCCGGAAATGATGAAAAACAGGGATTTGATCGTACAGTCGCAGACCGGTACGGGAAAGACGCTGTCCTACCTGCTTCCGTTATTTAAAAAAATCAATTCCACGTCAAGGGAGATGCAGGCAATAGTGCTTGTACCGACACATGAACTGGCAATACAGGTGCAGCGAGTGATAGAGCATTTGTCACAGAATTCTGATGTAAAGGTAAGCTCGACGCCGATCATCGGAAACGTGAATATAGACAGGCAGATAGAAAAGCTTAGAGAGAAGCCGCATATCATCGTGGGTTCGCCGGGCAGGATCCTGGAGCTGATCAAAAAAAAGAAAATAGCCGCCCACACGATCAGGACGATCGTCCTTGACGAAGCAGACAGGCTGATGAATGATATGGAAAATGTCAGAGCCGTCATCAAAAGCACCATGCGTGACAGGCAGCTGCTGATGTTCTCCGCATCCATTCCGAAGGAAACGGAGGCCTGGGGAAGGGAAATGATGAAGGAACCCTCGGTGATCAGAGAAGATGCGAAATTGTCCGTACCGGATACTATCGAGCATATTTATTTTCTGAGCGAACAGAGAGGAAAATTTGATGTGCTCAGAAAGATTATCCGGATATTGGATCCTCAAAAAGCAATCGTATTCACCGCAGGGATCGAGGAGGCGGTACTGGTCACTGAGAAGCTGAAGCACCACGGCTTCGCTGTGGAGGGAATCCATGGGACAAATCTGAAGCTGGAGCGTAAAAGAGCTTTGGAGGGCTTCAGAACCGGGAAGATCCGGCTGCTGACCGCGTCGGACATTGCATCCAGAGGACTGGATATAGATGGAGTCACGCATATATTCAGCATGAATACGCCGCAGGAGCCGGAGGATTACCTGCACCGGGCGGGCAGAGCCGGAAGGAACGGAAAGCCGGGCGTCGCTGTTTCCATAGTGACGGACCATGAACTCCACCGGATCAGACAGTATGAGAAAGCCCTCAAAATAAAGGTTTCCGGGAAGTATATGTATAAGGGAAAAATTCTTGATATAGGAATAAAACCGGAGTGATCGTCAAAGCATTATTTTGGAAATGTCTAGTCAAATGCGCGATTGTGGGATGTGTCGGAGTTGTTCACGAACTTGTTGCAGGTAAAAAGCATAACATAATATCACAATGATTATTTATGATTCTCATGAATAGGGAGTGAAATTATGTTATCAAGAGAGGAATATGTCCGACTATCACTGGAGCTGGATCTTTTTTTCGGGAGAATTTTCAAGGAGCATTCCTTTTTCCTGGAAGCCGGTTTTGTCTGCAAGGATTCGCATTTAGCACAGGAAGCAGAAAATTTCAAAAACCAGTACGAAATGTTTTTGGCTGAAGTAATTCCGCTTGCAAATGGAGTTGTAAGCCCGGCCTCAATCAGGTCGGGAGAGTTTGTGACTCCATATACGCAAAATGCAGAGCAGGCATCTCAATTCTATACGGGAATATCGCTCAATTCCGGCTTGACTCAGGCGGAGGCAGGGCTTATCGGAGGCGCAGGCTCAATGTACATGCCTTTACTGGAGCAAAGGGTACACATGCTCAATCA
Organism: Bacillota bacterium; assembly: GCA_023435745.1. GTDB lineage: Bacteria > Bacillota > Clostridia > Acetivibrionales > DTU013 > JAEYRF01. The sequence goes on from JAEZMD010000018.1 coordinate 494,294, forward strand.
GAAGGCAATAATGCTAACGAATGCTTTGATTCAGTTCAAGGCCAGGATCCTGAATGATGTACTTGCCTGCAAGCTCTTTACGGTCAACTATCCGTTGCTTATCGATCATATCATGCGGGAGGCCAGATTCTTTATCATGATGATTACCAGGATCCAGAACAGACAAAGTATCGGTACTGCCGAAGATCTCCAGGAGCAGGAGGTGTTCTGGAACAGGATCATGGCGGAGCATTCGAAGTTCATCCGGGGATTGCTGGATCCCACAGAGAATGATCTTATCAATCAGGCAAATGCTTTCGGCAATGAGTTTGATGAATTGACGAAGAAGTCTGCAGAGGCTGCCGAACAGACGGCGCTTCTTGCAGGGGTGACCCAGGAAAGCCTGAAGGCCGTGAATGAACTGAGAGGCTTCAAAGCGGCAGGGACAAAGGGTATGCTCGAGTGCAAGGTAAAATCGATCATGGTACCGCTGCTTGGTGATCATGTGCTTCGAGAAGCCAACCACTTTATGAGAATACTTCAAAGGAATTAAGACACCTCAAAGGAGTTAAGACACCTCAAAGGAATTAAGACACCTCAAAGGAATTTAGAACTTCAAAAGGGCGGCGCTCAGCCTATTCCCAAAAGCCGAGACAGCTGGGCTACAAGGAATGTAATTGTGATTCCAGCTATTGTAGGGACGAGGAAGGAAGTGACAGTCCACTTCCAGCTCTGAGTCTCTTTTCTTATGGTCAGTAATGTGGTAGCGCAGGGATAATGCATCAGGCTCAGCAGCATCGTATTGACGCCGGTAAGCCAGGTCCAGCCGTTCGCGGCCAGAATAGCGCCCAATGCCGCGGGATTATCCATTTCAATAATGGTCCCTGTGGACATATAGCTCATAAGAATGATCGGCATGACAATCTCATTAGCAGGCAGGCCAAGAATAAAGGCCATCAATATATAACCGTCCAGACCAAGCAGTACTGCAAACGGCTGAAGAAAGCCCGCTCCATGATCCAGAAGGCTGATACCGCTGATATGGACATTTGCCATCAACCAGATTATAAGACCGGCAGGGGCGGCAACTGATGCTGCTCTACTAAGAACAAACAATGTCCGATCCAGCATGGACCTGACCAGAACCTTGCCTATTTGCGGTTTGCGGAAGGGAGGCAGCTCCAGAGTAAAGGAGGATGGAAGCCCTTTGAGTATGGTTTTGGAAAGAAGCTTTGATACAAAGAGCGTTGTGACGACGCCAAGGATAATGACACAGGTAATAACTACAGAGCCGATGAGTCCATCAAGCATCCCGGAAGCTGTGTCTGATCGCGCTCCCGGATCCGTTCCCGCTCCTGCACTTGCACCAGCTCCAGCACCCGCGATGAATATGGAGGCGATTGTCAGCAAGGTGGGGAAGCGGCCATTGCAGGGCACAAAGTTATTTGTGATTATTGCGATCAACCGTTCCCTGGGAGAATCAATAATTCTGCAGCCCACTACTCCCGCCGCATTACAGCCGAAGCCCATGCACATGGTAAGAGCCTGCTTCCCATGAGCACATGCCCTCTTGAAAAAATTGTCAAGATTAAAGGCAACTCTTGGCAAGTATCCCAGATCCTCCAGCAGGGTAAACAGCGGAAAGAAAATCGCCATGGGAGGCAGCATGACTGAAACAACCCAGGCGAGGGTCTTATATACTCCGAGGACTAACGCGCCGTGAAGCCAGTCCGGCAGATTGTTTGCAATAAAGAAGCCAGTCAGCCTGTCTTGAATGCCCATGAGAAAATTCATGATGATCCCGGATGGAATGTTGGCTCCCTGAAGTGTGATCCAGAAGATCACTGCCAGCATAAGGATCATTGCAGGTATCCCGAATCTTTTCGAGGTCAATACATTGTCGATCTTTCTGTCCAGCTCATGATATTTTTTGTTCTCTAAAAAAACCACTTGACGGCTGATGTCATTGGCCAGCCTGATGATAGCTGACACGATCCTGTCCCGGAGCGGGGATTGGTCTGATAAGTCGAGAAACGTCCCCATATTTTCAAGAAACGTCCCCCCATTCCCAAGGAATGTCTCAATGGAAGCCAGAATCGCTTTGTCTCCGTCCAGCAGCTTCAGGCTGACCCATCTTGCGTCCAGCTTCTGTCCTGTCTGCGAGCTGACTTTGTCATGCAGGATATCCAGCATATTTTCAATATCGGAATCGTATCGGACCTTGACCGGATTTGTATTGATCTCACAGAGGGATACCTTATGGACGGCCTCCGTTAATTCGTTCAGACCTGCCCCGGAGCGGGCGCTGGTTCCGACCACGGGAACGCCCAGCAGCTCGCTTAGCCTCTTCAGATCGATAGTGATTTTTTTCCTCCGGGCTTCATCCATCAGATTGACGCACACAACCACCCTGCCGGTCATCTCAAGGATCTGCAGGACCAGATTCAGGTTTCTTTCCAGACAGGTCGCGTCAACGACAACAATGGTTACATGGGGATTACCAAAGCATATGAAATTCCTCGCAACCTCTTCCTCCGGCGAATTGGACAGCAAAGAGTATGTCCCCGGCAGGTCGACAAGGGTAAAGCACTTGTCACGGTATCTGAAATGTCCTTGCGCACAGGAAACTGTTTTTCCCGTCCAATTGCCCGTATGCTGGTTTAAGCCCGTAAGATAGTTGAAAACAGTGCTTTTACCTGTGTTTGGGTTGCCTGCCAGCGCCGTGATGAACTCCTCCGGCGAGCGGAGCCGTACATCCTGCATTTGTTTTAATGAGGCAGCACCGGTAGATTGAGCGGTTAAACCCATAGTGGTTCCTCCGGATGGATTTTATCACTTCATATTAACTCAACAAGGATTTGAGACGCTTCTTCGGAACGAAGGGCGATAACGGCTCCCCGGATTTCGTATGCTGTCGGGTCCCCCGACGGACTTTTCCTCATGGACTCGACATATGTATCTACCACTAAGCCCAGGTCCAGCATTCTTCTTCTCAAATTACCCGAAGCGGTCAATTCCTTTACCTTTGCGCTCCTGCCGCATGGAATCAGATGCAGCGGAATTAAATCGCGTTCCATAGCATAATCCTCCGTATCCTCATAAAGTTAGCCCCGTGCAAAACTTTTATCTATGGATAATATATGTACAATAATAAAATTATGTTACATATAATGTTAGGGAATGAAGAAAACCGTAAAGCAGTGAAGGAGAAGGCGGTGTTATCTTTGGGAAGCAAGGGCTTTCACACGGTTCGGGGCTATGAGATACTGGATAAACAGAATGAAGCTTTGTCACACAGCATGGAGGATTATCTCGAGATGATCTACAGGGCTATTGAAAAGGAAGGATATGTCCGTATCAATACGCTGGCTGAGGCATTAAATGTGAAGGCGCCTTCCGCTACAAGAATGGTGCAGAAGCTGGGTGTGCTGAACCTTCTGCGATATGAAAAATACGGCATTGTCAGATTGACATCAAAAGGAGAAAAGTTAGGCAGGTTTCTTCTTGAACGCCACAATACGATCGAGAAATTCTTGACAAATGTGGGCGTTGTAGAGAATTTGCTGATCAACGTGGAGCTGATAGAGCATAACGTCACAAATGACGCACTTCACAGAATAGATCTGTTGAACCGTTTTTTCAATGATTTCCCTGACATCCCGGTTAAATTTCAACAATATAGACTGTTGAGCGAGAAAACTGAATGAACATAATATAGCAAATATTAAAATAAAGGATATTGACCTTTCATAAGAAGTGTTGTAGAATTCCATTTATGATGAGGAGTTATAAATCAGAATATTGTATCCGGTTCGCAGGCAGTCGGGTCGGTATAAACGCAACGAATGGTGGGGAGCTTATTACAAGGCCTCATCTTTTTTAATGTGTTAGATATGCAACATGCCTGCATAGGGGAGAGAATATGAAAATTATTATCATCGGTGATGGTAAAGTGGGATACAGCCTGGCCGAAAGCCTATCGAAGGAAGACAATGATGTGACAATCATTGATAAAAACCCCGAGGCTTTAAAAAAAGCCAGCGAGTATCTGGATGTCATGTGTATCAGAGGAAATGGTGTGAGCACAAAGATCCTTATGGAAGCAGGGGTTAGCGAAGCGGATTTGCTCATTGCCGCTACCAGCAGTGACGAAATGAATATGGTATGTTGTCTGACGGGGAAAAAGCTGGGCGCGGAGCATACAATCGCAAGGATCAGGGATCCGGAGTACGCAAGTGAATTGTCCATTCTCAAGAGGGATCTGGGACTTGATATGGTCATTAATCCTGAGCAGGCCTGTGCGAACGAAATGTCGCGAGTGCTCAGTTATCCTGCCGCTGTAAATGTGGAGCCTTTTGCAAAGGGACGGGTGGAATTGGTGGAAATCAAGGTGACTGCCGGTATGTCCATCGTCGGAATGAAAATCAGGGATGTGATGAGCAAGATATCATCTTCTTTCCTGATTGGAGCCATACAACGAGATGATGAGGTCGTTATCCCCAACGGTGAATTTGAAATCCATGCAAACGACAGGATCTATGTGATCGGAAGACCCTACAATATTTTAGACTTCTGCGGGCACATCGGCATTTATGTTCAAAAAATTAAAAATGTTATGATCGTTGGCGGAGGAAGAATCGCCTATTATCTGGCCAAGTACCTTGAAGAAGCAAAGGTTAAGGCAAAGATCATAGAGATTGATCGGGACAGATGCGTTGAACTGGCCGAGCTGCTGCCAAACACACTTATCATAAACGGTGACGGTTCTGATGAAACCGTGTTGAATTCAGAAAATCTGGCAGATATGGATGCATTTGTTTCTTTGACCGGACGCGACGAGGAAAATCTCATGTCTGCCTTATTCGCGAAGCAATCCGGTGTCTATAAGGTTGTGGCGAAAATAAACAGGATAAATTATACGGGTGTGATCAGCAGCCTGGGTCTTGACAGTGTGATCAGCCCAAAGCAAATTGTAACCAACAGTATTGTCAGATTTGTCAGAGGCCTGAGTAATGCAATGGGCAACCCTGTGGAGACATTATACAGGATTATTGGAGACAAAGCGGAAGCAATTGAATTTATTGCCGGCCAGTCAACAAAGTTTTTAAATACACCGCTAAAAAATCTCAAGCTGGTCAAAGGTGTGCTGGTTGCCGCAATCGTCAGAAAAAATGAGATTATTATTCCTCATGGAAAGGATATCATCAAGCAGGGGGATAGCGTAATCCTCATTGTAAAAGATAAACAGTTTTCGGATTTTAATGATATTATTGCACCCGGAGGCGTGACGAATGAACTTTAGAATGATTTTCAGAAGCCTTGGGAAAGTGCTTTTCATTGAAGCTGCCTGTATGGTGCCTTCTCTGATAGTATCGTTGATTTATCGTCAGAACGATACTCGGGCGTTTTTGATTTCCATAATTATGGTGCTTATCGTTGGATTTGTGCTGCAGAGAATCAAACCTGTATCAACGGATATGTATGCCAGAGACGGCTTTGCGATCGTATCGCTGGCCTGGATCATGGTGGCTCTCTTCGGGGCGGTGCCTTTTGTCATCAGCGGAGCCATACCTTCTTATGTAGATGCTTTTTTTGAGTCTGTGTCCGGATTCACAACGACTGGTTCATCAATCCTGCAGGAAGTGGAAAGCCTGCCAAGGGGCATTTTATTTTGGAGAAGCTTTACCCACTGGGTCGGCGGCATGGGCGTATTGGTCCTGATGCTGGCTGTTTTGCCATCCGTGAAGGCGAGCTCGCTTTCTATCATGCAGGCGGAGAGCCCGGGTCCAAATCCGGGAAAGGTCGTTCCAAAACTGGGCCAGTCTGCAAAATACCTATATATCATTTATATTGTGATGACTGTCATTCTGGTGATTTTACTACTGATTGCGAGAATGCCGCTGTTTGACTCTCTTTGCCATGCATTCGGAACGGCGGGCACAGGTGGATTTTCCATTAAGAGCACCAGCATTGGCGCATACAACAATGTCTATATCGAAGTGATTATAACGGTATTCATGTTCTTATTCGGCGTGAATTTTTCTCTGTATTATCAAGTCGTCAGAGGCAATATAAAGTCATTCTTCAAAGACGCGGAGCTTCGTTTGTACCTTGGAATCGTATTAGTCTGTATGCTGCTTATCACGCTTGATCTGAACGGAAAAGTTTTCGGGTCTGTCTGGGAATCGCTTAGACACGCTTCATTCCAGGTGAGCACAATAATAACCACAACAGGCTATGCAACGACGAATTTTGATCTTTGGACGTCCTTCAGCAAATCCATACTGGTTATGCTTATGTTTATCGGAGCTTGCGCCGGATCGACGGGCGGCGGCATTAAAAATATCAGGATCGTTATATTGATGAAAACCGTCCGCCGGGAGATTTCGAAAATTATTCACCCCAGGTCGGTGTACACCATCAAGGTGGATGGAAAAACGGTAGATAACGATACCTTGTCCGGCGTGATGACATTTTTCTTTGCCTTTATTACAATATTTACATTATCGGTTTTGGTGGTCTCTCTGGATGGAAAGGATATGATCACCAACTTTACGGCTGTGGCCACTTCCATTGGAAATGTCGGCCCCGGGTTGGGTATTGTCGGCCCGATGGGCAATTTTTCAAGTTATTCAGAGCTCAGCAAGTTGGTTTTCTCGTTCTGCATGATCGTTGGCAGGCTGGAAATTTTCCCTGTGCTTTTGCTTATGACGCCGACATTCTGGAAACGTGTCAACATATGATCGGATGGAAAAATTGACCTATCCAATTTGCGTGAATATAATAAGCAAGTTGGGACAAAATAATAAGCATAGGGACACAACAGTTGAACCAAGGCTTTCATATCTAATCAGATATGTATTTGTTGCCTGAGGATCGTAATAAGCTCTGGTGGCGAATTACGATCCGACGGAAGACTTTGCCTCAGGGAATCATACTGTTGTGTTCCTTGTTTTTTGTAGACAGTACAGAAGCTTCAAATCAGGCCACATACTTCAGATCAGACCATAAACAATAACACCTGCTGTACCTGCAATAAGCATGGTGTAAATTGGGTTTAGTTTAAATTTTCTTAATATGAACAGGCTCACCGCAAATAAAAGAACTGCTATCCAGTTTAAATCTGACGGTTTTAGCGGCAATGCAGCTTTGTTGAAAAAGGCGGTCATCAGAATGGATAGACCCGCAGAGGCTATCAATGCAACCACGGCAGGTCGCAGTCCCTTTATGATCCCCTGAACCATGCTCAGTCCTTTGTACTTATAGTAAAGTGTGGCAAGGATCAGCACAATGATGCAGGATGGAGTGATACAGCCTACTGTGGCAATAATCGCACCGGGTATTCCTGCAAGCTTGGTACCAACAAAGGTCGATGCGTTGATGGCGATCGGCCCGGGCGTCATCTGAGATATAGTCAGAACGTCAACAAATTCTGCCGACGTCAGCCAGGGGTGTATTTCAAGGACTTGCTCCTGGATCAGCGGAAGAGCAGCATATCCGCCGCCGAAGCTGAACAGGCCTACCAGAAAAAAGCTCCAGAAGAGCTGCAGATAGATCATTTTTGCTCCTCCTTCTCTCCGGCCGTCCGGCTCGTACGGTATGTGGTATAAGCGCCAAGTACTCCGCAAACAAGCAGAATAATAACGATGTTGACATTCAGGATTGCGGCAGCTATAAATGCCAGTACCATGACCGCAATGGGAAGCACATGTTTGTTTTTAATAATCTTTGAGGCCATATTGATGACCACATCGACGATGACCGCCGCAACACCTGCCTGCATGCCTTTAAGAAGAGCCTGAATGATTTTGTTGTCTCGAAAGGCGATGTAAAAAAATGAAATGACCGTAATGGTAATCAGTGGTGGCAGCACTGTTCCGAATACAGTGAGAAAAGCGCCCGGTATTCCTGCCATCCGATATCCGACCAGAATGGAGGTGTTTATCGCGATGGGACCGGGTGCAGACTGACCGATGGCCACCAGATCCAGCATTTCATCTTCTTCAATCCACTTAAGCTCACTGACAAAGCGTTTTTGCATCAGCGGTACAATCACGTATCCGCCGCCAAATGTAAAAGCGCTCAGCGTAAATGTAGAAAAAAACAAATTCCAATAAAATCGTTTGTCCTTCTTCACAAAATCTTCCCCGTTTCGACGTAACATGATGTGACTGCAATTATTTCAGATACCGGCAGTGCCGGTACCTTACTCTACCTTGATAACCGATGTTGGACAGCCATCCTCGGCTTCCCTGGCCAGATCCTCCGATTCTTCGGGGATTTCATCCACATAGACCTCTGCAAGTCCGTCATCAGCCATCCTGAACACCTCAGGGCAGGTAGTGGCACACAACTCGCAAGCAATACAGCCGTCTCTGTCAATAGATGCTTTCATAGTTCAGATCTCCTTAAATAAATTTACTGTACCTTTATTATATCAAATTGGCAATGGATGATACACTCATTCTGTGATTTGACTTTCAGTACAGCAGGCAATATAATATTTCCAACAGTTCAAACCTTTGAAACAGCTTTCTAATGACGAAGGGAAAAGGAAAAGCTTTTATGACAAAGAACCGAAGCATATGGATTCTTGTATTGGCCGTATTGGCTGCTGCGCTTTTTTTGTATGGTGATCAGATCGCGCAGAATCTAAGGTCTATATTGCCGGATACCTTGCAAAAGGCCGGACCGGGAAATGTGACAGAAGATACGGCAGCGGATAATGCCGCAGATAATATTACGGGCAGGAGTATAAATACGGCTCCGGAGCATAATGACGGACTTGACGACGGAAACGTCGATGAGCTTAACGAGGATTCAGGCAAGGGTCGGATCGCAGACGACGCTGCAGATGTCATCGAGGTCAACGGGGAGGCAGAGACTTCATTGATCAATGAGAAGGGTGCGACCGTCCGTGAGAGGATTTTAGTGCCTGATGGCTTTGAAAGAGTTGCCACGGCAGAGGGTTCCTTTGGAGAATATCTTAAAAACCTGCCGTTAAAGCCCCATGGTTCGCAGGTTACCTATTACAATGGAGAAATAAAGCCGTTCGATGTTCATGCTGCGGTACTCGACATCGATGTCGGAAGCCGGGACCTCCAGCAATGCGCTGATTCCGTCATCCGACTCAGGGCTGAATACCTGTATGGGCAGGGACTGTTTAACAGGATCCATTTTAACTTCACGAATGGCTTTCGTGCGGATTATGCGAAATGGTCACAGGGATACAGGATCAAGGTCGCCGGCAACAAAGCCCAATGGGTGGAACAGGGAAGCAGCGGCACCGATTACGCCGGATTCAGGAAGTACCTTGATATGGTATTTTCCTATGCGGGTACATTGTCGCTTTCAAAGGAAATGAAAAATATCAAGGTTGAAGAAATGCAGCCGGGTGATGTATTTTTAAAGGGAGCTTCACCGGGACATTGCGTTATTGTTCTGGATGCGGCAAAAAACGAAAAAACCGGTGAGATGAGGTTTATAATAGCCCAGGGGTACATGCCCGCTCAGGAAATGCATATTTTAAAAAATCCGATCAATGCACAGGGGGATCCATGGTACAGCACGGATTTCGGAGAGCAGCTCGTCACGCCCGAATGGACGTTCACAAGAGATCAGCTTTTCAGGTTCGTGGAGTAAATAGCGGCATGTTCTGGATTCAGGTTTGTAGTGGAGTGGATTCGGGTTTGTAGTGAAGAGGATTCGGGTTTGTAGTGAAGAGGATTCGGGTTTGGTTTGGGAAAACTGATTCAGTGGTATGAAATTATCAGGTGGCAGGAGCAGGCGGTCTGTTTGTATAGGGGGGCATAGCAGTGACAAAATTGATTTCGTGGAATGTCAATGGATTGAGAGCATGCTTAGGAAAGGGATTTCTTGAGTGGTTCAAGGCAGAGGATGCCGATATCGTCTGCCTTCAGGAGATAAAGCTGTCGGAAGGGCAGCTGCAGCTGGAACTGGAGGGGTATGATCAATTTTGGAATTATGCGAAGAGAAAGGGATATTCCGGAACTGCTGTTTTCACCAGAAACAGGCCCATTAGCGCAACCTGCGGCATTGGTATCGAGGAATATGACAATGAAGGAAGGGTTATTACTCTTGAGTTTGACGAATACTTTCTCGTTACCGTATACACGCCCAATTCACAGCGCGATCTGGTTCGGCTGCCTTACAGGATGATGTGGGAAGACGCTTTCCGCGGCTATTTGAAAAAGCTGGATGAAATTAAACCTGTTATTATCTGCGGGGATCTGAATGTTGCCCATCAGGAAATTGATTTAAAGAATCCCGCCTCCAACAGAAAAAACGCCGGATTTTCCGACGAGGAGCGCGCCAAGTTTACTGAACTAATGGAAGCAGGCTTCATTGATACCTTCCGTTATTTTTATCCTGACAGGGAAAATGCATACACCTGGTGGTCCTATATGTTCAACGCCCGTGAGAAAAACGTCGGTTGGCGCATTGACTATTTTTGTGTGTCTGCCCGCCTGAAGGATCGACTGCTGTGTGCTAATATACAGGATAAGGTATATGGCTCTGACCATTGCCCAGTAGAGCTCAGGCTTGCTAAAATGCCGTAATACGGCGTTAGAGAGGACTGCAAAATCGGTTACATGTCACACATATGCGCCCTCATCGACAGCTTTCTTCGCCTTGTCTTACAGCATTTTATCTATGCCTTCCGATCCCTCTGCGCTTTCTAAAAACCGACAATACCGCGTTATAATATTTAATCTTTCCTGCTGTCGATTTTGACCGCTTAAAAATCGGCGTAAAGGCATCACTCAAGCGACGTAACGTCTGTTAGGGCGCAAAGGAAAAGCTTCTATATATCAGAGCGGTGAAAACTTCGCAGCGCACTACTCAAAATATCAAGTATAGGACGCAACCTTTAGTATTTTAATAATTTTTGCATTAAAAGTAGTAGAAAACAAGAGTTTATTGGCCAAAATTGCATCAGATTTGTCCTCTATTCGAAATTTTGTGCACCCCTCTCGTCAATACCACGTTGCGAAGGTCTGCAAAATCGGTTACATATAAAAATATGTATTCTCATTTAAGGCCTGCACGTCAGTACCGCGTCGGATAAGGTTGTCAATTCGGTTATCCCCAAAAGTCCTGCAGCACTTCAGAGAGCAGACAGCCCTCGGAGGCCCTGGCGATCGGATTCCATTCGGGTGGGAGCAGGTCTTCGTAGACGTGGTAGGAGAAGCGTTCATCCAGCAGCACCACCACGCCCATGTCCTCCTCTGTGCGGATGACGCGGCCTGCGGCCTGCAACACCCGGTTTATGCCGGGATAGGTATAAGCATATTCGAATCCGGCGCCTGTCTGATCGTCAAAGTGCTTTCGAATAATGTTTCGTTCATTACAAAGCTGAGGAAGGCCTACGCCAACGATGATTGCACCTGAGAGTCTGTCGCCGGTCAGGTCGATGCCCTCGCCGAAAACTCCGCCCATGACCGCAAATCCGACCAGACTCGTTTCTCCGAAGCTGTCGAACTCATTCAGAAATTCCTGCCTGGCGGCCTCCGACATGCCGGGGATCTGATAGATCGTTCTAATATCGGTATTGACTCCCATAAAGCGATAATAGACTTCATTGAGGTATTCGAAGGACGGGAAGAAAACCATATAATTGCCGGTCCTGGCCGACGCGGTTTCCAGTATTGCCCCGGCAATTCTGTCATACGAGGAAGACCTTGTTTTGTATTTTGTTGAGATTGTATCATCCACATAAACACAAAGATTCTCCTTCGGGAACGGGGATGGGATGGTCAGGACCTCCGCATCGCTTCCACCGCCCAGCATAGCTGTATAATAGCGGATCGGGGAGAGGGTAGCGGAAAACAGCACCGAAGAGCGTCCCTTATCCATTGCTTCCCGAAGCAGACTGGAGGGATCCACGCAGAACAGCTTGATCTTAAAATCTCCTGAGGTCTTATCATAACAGGTCACATATTTTTCATCATAAAACTCTGCTATCTTCACAAAATGCAAGCCTTCATAGTATATATCCAAAAGCTCATCCATGAATGAGATCGGAGAATTTTCCGACAATCTGTGAGACAGATCCTCAGTAAATCGGTTCAGGTACTCTACCAGCTCATCCGGACGGGATCTGCGCACCTTGTAAAAGATTTTTGCATCGCTGTCCTCAGTGGCCAGCTCTTTGGCTGTCTTTTGAAAACACTTGTATATTTGGTCCGCAAGCATGGAAATCTCCGGGAGTTCAACCTTCGCGAGCCGCTTCAGTTCAAAAAAGGCCCGCCTGGACAGCTCCGAAGAATACATTTCTCTTGCCCGGTCAACCAGATTGTGTGCTTCATCAATCAGGAAGCAGTAGCTGCCTCGGCGGTTGAAAAACCGTTTCAGATAGACTCTGGGATCAAAAAGGTAGTTATAGTCGCAAATTATCACATCACACCAGAGAGAAAGGTCCAGTGTCAGTTCAAAAGGGCAGACCGTATGCTTACGAGCATATTTTTCGATAGTTGGCTTGTCAAGGACATCTTCGGTTAAAGCATCCGCGACCGCCTTTTTTATTTTCCCGAAATAATTCTTCGCATATTCGCAGCTGTCCGGATTGCAGCTGTGCCCCGTGTCGAAGCAGATTTTTTCCTTCGCCGATATGGTGAGCGACTTCATACTTAGCCCATTCTCCCGCATATCGGAAACTGCCTTTTCAGCCAATGAACGGGTGGTGGTTTTCGCAGTCAGATAAAACACCTTTGAAACGAGGCCATCCCCGACTGCTCTGACTGCGGGATACAGGGATGCGATGGTCTTGCCGGTACCGGTCGGAGCTTGTGCGAAAAGTATTTCACCATTTTCAACCGCGTCGTATACGCTGTCGATCATTTCACGCTGTCCCTGTCTGTAGCCGGAGTATGGAAATCCAAGTTCCAGGATGGAGCTGTCGCGGGTAGAATACCAGCTGTGGATCATCTCCTGCCAGGATAAAAACTCCTGTGCCAACGGCATGAAGAATTCTTCCAGAGCGTCTTCGCTGTAAATATCGACGAAGGATTTTTCACGTTTCTCATGCAGTTGATAATAGGTGAGCCGGATTGCAATGTAATCCAGGCCGTAAAGCGATGCGAACATGCAGCCGTAGCATTTGGCCTGTGCCCAATGAAGGGGGTTATGGTCGTGTTCGATACGGTCCAGCGAAAGTGTGGTCGTTTTGATCTCATGTATCGCAATGCCGGACGCATCCCTCAACACACCGTCTATGCGGCCGATGATCTCCAGATCGACGTTTTTGCCTTCCAAACGGTAACTGATCGGAACCTCGGCTTCGTAGATGTCTCCTTCCGTCAGTGTATCCTGCAGAAGCTTCCTTACTGCGGCATGGCCTCTGGTGCCCTCGACCGCTCTTGCGGAGGAAAAGAGTCCGGCTGACAGATCGCCTGATTGCATGGTATAGTCAAGTAGATTCTGGATGGATACGGTAACAGTTTTTTTGCTTCCGGCTGCTTCATCCCCCGGATGAATGCCTTTTGACGGTTCATTCTTCAATTGCAGCTTCCTTCCCGTGCATGTTTGCAAATTCGTTTTTTTTAGTATAATAGAATAATATAATACTTGTCGGGGAATGAAAAGAGAAACAAGGAGAATGAATTGTGGACTTAAGTAAAGCAAAATATGAATCAACGGCAGTCAGGCCGAACCAGTATCCTGCCGGAAGTATGCCGGAGATTGCCCTGGTTGGCAGATCCAATGTAGGTAAATCCACTATAATCAATACGCTTTTAAACAGAAAAGGTATCGCACGAGTTTCATCAGAACCGGGGAAGACCAGAGGGATCAATTTCTATAATATTGATGAGGTGCTCTACCTTGTCGATCTTCCCGGCTATGGGTATGCCAGGGTTTCGAAGGATGAGAAGGCAAAGTGGGGAAAGATGATAGAGACCTATCTGAATTCCCGCCGTCAGTTGGAAATGGCAGTGCTGCTGGTCGATATCAGACATGCGCCAAGCGAAGATGACAAAATGATGTACCAATGGATCACGGGACGGGGGCTCAGACATCTGGTGGTTGCCACGAAAACGGATAAGATATCCCGGGGTCAGATCCATAGCAGGCTGCAGGAAATTAAAAAGGTGTTGGGACTGACGAAGGAGGATACGGTGATAGCCTATTCCTCCGAGACTAAGCAGGGAAAGGATGAGATTTGGGAAGCGATCAGGGCCATTCTCGACGGCTCGGGCAGTATGAGCGGCACAAGCGGTATGAGCGGCACGAGCAGCATGAGCGACGAAGTCAATACGAGTGGTAAAAACGGCACGGGCGGCTCGGACAGTACTGTTGTCGCAGCTCTCCCGGATGGCAGCCGTTAACATGATCTATTCATTTCCGCCGATAGTATCGGATAATTGCAAAGTGCTGCTGCTTGGAACCATGCCGGGGGTTGAGTCGCTCAGAAGGCAGCAGTATTACGGCTACAGGCATAATGCGTTCTGGCGCATCATTTATGCGCTTTTTGGCCGGGAGCCTGAAGAGGAATATGAAAAACGGAAGTCCTTCCTGCTGGAGCATAATATAGCGGTGTGGGATGTATTGAAGGCATGTGAACGGGAAGGCAGCAGCGACAGTGATATTAAGCAGCCTGTGCCCAATGATTTTAAAAGCCTGTATCTGAGATACCCCAACATAAGTAGCGTGTGCTTCAACGGAGGACCGGCAGCCAGATTTTACAAACGTTTCGTCGGAAAAACGGGAGAGGTCGGTTCACCCAAAGACTTTTACCACCTGCCGTCCACCAGTCCCGCCTATACAATTCCTTTTGAAAAAAAGCTGGAACAGTGGCAATTGCTTTTGCAACTGCTTCGTTGACCGGTCGCTACTGTCCAGACAGTACATTGAGCTATTGTACAATATAAGGAAACCATAGCGGAATGAAGCTTAGAGATATATAGTCAGAGCGAGGATAAGCAAGTCGACTGTCTGAGCAAAATGCTTTCATATCAATACCTTTAGAAGCATTTTGCGAGTTTCGACTTGCCCGAGCTGAACTATATAGCTCTTGCAAATGCAGCTTTGTTTCTGTTATTGTACAATAGCTCAATAAATACTTGGTCTACTCAGCCAGCTGCTCCGCTGACGCATTTTTAATGAACTTGTAACCAAATGACACAAAAATTCGTGGTATAATATAGACAACGAGGAAATTTTATGGTGTACATCGCCATTAACAGGCGTACATCACCATTCTACAAAGGAAAAGGGGGATTCATATGAAACGCCGATATAAAATCCTTACAGTCGCAGTGCTTATCATACTTGCCATCTCACTGAGCATGAATATTGTCTCTGCAGTCACCCAGAACGCAGAGCCCGGTTCCGATCAGGATCCAATCGTCAGTAAAAGCTACGTTGATGCAGCAATAAACCAATTATCATCAAAGCTCCAGTCTTTGCTTAATGAGGTCGGCGCATTGAAAACACAGAACACCCAGCTGACGACGAAGCTGACAAGTCAGGAGCAGACAATCAAGGCATTGCAGACGGAACTGAAGGCAGTGAAGGAAGGCGTCAAAGGCTCCGGATCAACCGGCTCAGGGACCTCAGAGTCAGGCGGTAACACAGGTACTCCCGGCGGGACAGCGACTGCGCCGACGACACTTGGCACAGGAGTAATTAAAACAGCAGTCGTCAATTTACGCGCACAGCCGAATACCACATCAACCATAGTGGGTAAGCTGCTCTTGAATAACACCGTAACGCTGGTATCCAAAACCGGTAACTGGTATCAGGTAAAGACCGCCAGCGGAAAGACAGGATATATCAGAGAAGATTTACTTACAGTAAAAAAATAATGTGAAGCTTATAACGAACTGGCGGGAGACATTTCTGCAGCCCCGTTACAGCTTCACCTTGCCGTTCTTTATCAGTTCCAGATTTTTATCGATGAGGCTGCTTCTGATCTGCACACATTCGTAGGATATGAGCGGATCCTCCGGTGTGTTGAGCACATAGTCCAGCATTTTGTCTATGGAGGTTCTTGCTACGTGCATCCGTGTGTCTGAGGAGGCGTAATAGATTAGAAGCTCGCCATTGTCTCTGGCTACTGCGCCGTTGCAGAAGATAACATTGGATACGTCTCCGATCCTTTCCTCGCCTTCGGGTGCGATCAGGAAGCCTCCCGGCCTATGGGTGACCACGTGTGGGTTCCGAAGGTCGGAAAGGAATGCGTATACCACATAGCGCAGTCCTGCCGCGGTATTCCTGACACCGTGTGCGATATGCAGCCAGCCTTTTTTTGTTTTGATTGGCGCAGGCCCCTGACCATTTTTTACTTCCTTGATGGTATGGTATTCCTTGCACTCCATCAGAGTTTCTTCATCGATGCGGGCGTTCTCCATGGAGTCTGTAAGCCCCCAGCCAATGCCGCCGCCTTTTCCGGTTTCGATAAAGCCGTCCTGCGGTCTGGTATAGAGGGCATATTTTCTATCGACAAATTCCGGATGAAGTACAACATTTCTCTGTTGAGGAGATTTTGTCTTCAAATCGGGGAGACGCTCCCACGTCTTTAAATCTCTGGTGCGAGCTATACCACAGGCAGCCACTGCGCTTGAGGTGTCACCGAACGGAGCGTCCGGATCCTTGCGCTCTGTGCAGAACAAGCCGTACATCCAGCCGTCCTCATGCTTTGTGATCCTCATATCATAAACATTCACGTCGGGATTCTCTGTTTGCGGCATCACAATGGGATAATCCCAGAATTTGAAATGGTCAATGCCATTATCGCTTTCCGCTATGGCAAAGAAGGATTTGCGGTCATTTCCCTCAACACGGGCCACCAGATATATCCTGCCGTCAAGCTCAACAGCTCCCGCATTGAATACGCAGTTTACTCCAATGCGTTCCATAAGCCAGGGGTTTGTTCTTTCATCCAGATCATATTTCCAGAAAACAGGGATATGATCGCGGGTCAGAACCGGATTCTCAAATCTCTCAAATATCCCGTTCCCGACGCTCTTTGGCGTATTGCTGAGCTGCGTGACCGTATTGTATTCCTGCATCAGCAGGTTGAGTCTTTTTTCAAAGGCTTGGCTGGACACTCTTGAAACTATCTCAAAGCACATTCTGCTGTTGTGATACGGGCATTTCCATGAACCGGCTTTTTCCTCGCTGGTAAGTTCCGAGCCGTCCCGTGTGACTCCCCAATACCACTCGCCGTTTTCACGGTCGACAAGATATTTTTGGATAAACTTCCATGTTTTCAATGCTTCGTCCAGGTATGCTTCATCGCCGGTGATCTGCCAGGCGTTGAAGAAACCAACCACTGCTTCTGCCTGAGGCCACCAATCCTTCCGGTCATCAATTCCGGAAGACTCCATCTCATAGTATATACCGCCGTTGGCATGGTCCAGACCGTTTGCGCGCACCTCCTGCGCCATGCGGACAGCCGCTGTTTTTGCTTTCTCCAGCAACTCCGGATCTCCAAGAACATCTGCCGATTCATAGATGAGCCAGCTGCCTTCGATATTATGCCCATACGAATAGACATCGGCACAGGAAGTCCAGTCCATTGTAAAGAATAAGTCAAAGCTCCATGTTTCATGATTAATGATATGCTCAAGCAGAACTATCAGCAGCGAACGGAGGCTTTCTCTGAGCTGCGGGGAATCATGCACTCTCAGAAGGTTTGTATAGGCCTCCATTACGTGCAGATGTGTATTCATCGACTTGGGTACATTCATATCCTTGTCGCTCAGACTCATATCGGTAAGTGCGGACCAATCCTGCTCAAGCGCTTCTATATATCCTCCGTACACCCTGTCACGGGCATGCTTTTCCAGGCTCTCATACAGCTTGAGCGCCAGATCCAGAGCTTCAGTTTCGCCGAAAGCCCTGTAGTATTCGGACAGGCCGTAGATCGCAAAGGCTACCGAATACACCTGGTTTTTGGCGTCTATGGGCTGACCCTTGTGGTCGAGCATCCAGTATACACCGTAATTTTTATTATCTATGAAATGCTTTTTAATATATTCATAGGCCCGCCGGGCAATGTGCAGGTACTTTTCCTGAGAATAAAGCCGGTAGGCGGCGGAAAAGGTCCAGAGTATCCTGAAATTGAGAACTGAAGCCTTGGCATAATCGGCTTTTATTTTCAGGTCATGAGAAATATAGCCATAAAATCCGCCATATTCGTTATCCTGTGAATAATTGATCCAAAACTCCAGAATATTGTCTCTCAGTTCTTTTTCTATTTCAGACTTAAATCGATTAAGCATATCATTTTCCAAACAAACCACCTCTGATTATCTGTATTCTAATTCATCTCCGGGAGCCAGCTCGGAATGACTCTTTATGTAATCCACCAATTCATCAGCCTGTGCGAAGGCAAGAGCAACGTATGTGTCTGCCGCGCCATAATAGATGGCAATCCTGCCGGTCTGTGCATCTGTGAGTGTTGCACAGGGGAATGCTACATTGGGAACAAAGCCTGTTGTTTCGTAGGGCTTTTCCGGAGTCAGAAGGTGTTCGTAGGCTCTGTACAGCACCTTTGACGGATTGCTGATATCGAGGATGGCGGCGCTCATACTGTAAACGTAACCGTTACAGGTAGTACAAACGCCGTGATAAAATAACAGCCAGCCTTCATCAGTCTCAATCGGGATAGGGCCTGCGCCGATTTTTGTTCCCTGCCACCAGCCGTTACCGCCTTTGGACATCACGCGCCTATGCCTGCCCCAGTACCTAAGGTCGGAGCTTTCACTGATAAATATGTCGCCAAAGGGCGTATGGCCGCTATCGCTTGGTCTGCTGAGCAGCATGTACTTGTCGTTTATTTTTCTCGGGAAAAGGACGCCATTTCTATTGAAAGGAGGAAATGGGTTTTCAAGCCGGACAAAGCTCTTAAAATCGGTTGTCATTCCCATGCCCAGCGCTGCTCCGCCAAAATCGGTACACCAGATAATATAATATACGCCGTCGATTTCGACAAGTCTTGGATCATATGCATAATTGGGATTGAAGGGCTTGCCATCCTCGTCCTTCCAGTCAATGACATTGTCGTCGAGATCCCAGTGGATAGCGTCCTTGCTGCGCCCGACGTGAAGATTGGCTTTACCGTCGGTGCGATCCGCCCTGAAAATGCCCATGAATCCGTCTCCGTACGGAACCACTGCGCTATTGTAAACGCGCGGGCAATGAGGTGTGGGATTGCGGTCAATGATAGGGTTCTGGTCATACCTCCATATTACGCCCTGATACCCTTCAGGTTTGTCCTGCCAGGGAATATTCTTCAGTGGTCTGCCGATAATGCCCATGGATATGTCCTCCAAATAGTAATATTACACATAACAATATGTAATATTATCTTACCAGATGACAAGTGGGTTGTAAAGTGGTAATATAGTAGCAGGGGACATCGCTGTGAATAGATTCTGGGTATCGAAAAGCGGATGAATAAGGGATAAAAGTTCTTTATTGTTGGAGGAGTTATGGCGGACAAGGTAAGCATGAATTCTATCGCAAAAAAACTTGGCATTTCAAAAAACACAGTATCACTGTCTCTCAGGGGAATGCCGGGCATAAGTGCGCATACCCGCAGGCTTGTACTGGATACTGCCGCGGAGCTTGGATATCATTACAAGCCATCGGGCGGGCAGGAGGAGAGCGCAAAGAACCTGTGCCTGGTCGTTCCGAAGAGTGCACAGAACTCATTTGACTTTTTCAGTCTGATTCAGATGGGCATTGAAGATGAAGCAAAGAAAAACAATATGAATACGATACTGCATTACTATGATGAGAACGATGAGGAATTCCAGACCCCACTTTGCATCAAGGACAAAATCGTGTCAGGCATCATCACCCTCGGCAGGGTATCTGAAAATACCGTAAAGGCCTTAAGTACCTATGAACTTCCGATTGTAATGGCGGACAATTATTTTGACGATATTGAAGTCGACTGTGTTTTGACGGATAATCACAATGGAGGCTACATAGCCACCGAATTTCTTATTGGCAAAGGACATACGCAGATCGGTTTTTTCGGAAGCATCGATACATCCATCAGCTTTTATGACAGATTCATGGGTTACAAAAAAGCAATTGAGAGCCGCGGCCTGAAGATAAATGAAAATATTGCCCCTTTTATTTCTGATGAAGTAAACACATGCGACGAGGCTGTGATCAGACTGAAGCAGCTGATGGCGAAGGGAAGTTTTCCTACAGCATTTGTGTGCCGTAATGATGCCAGTGCTATTATCCTTTACAAAGCATTGAAGCAGATGGATGTTTCTATCCCGGGGCAGGTTTCTGTGATCGGCTTTGATGATATCAGCTCGGCTGTTGATGTCTCCCCCGAATTGACGACAATGAGGGTCAATAAGGAATGGATGGGACGCAAGGCTGTTATGAAGCTGTTGGCGAGACTTGTCGAGCACGACGGCATTGCAGAAAAGCTGCTGCTGGCAGCCGAATTAGTAGAAAGGGACTCAGTCCGCACTTTAAAAATTATTTTTCAATTGTAAGTATGTAAAAAAATGCAAAAAATAGTTAAGGAAAATTTACAAAGGGTGGAAAATCTACAAATAATGCCGTATAATAGAACTGTGGGGTCGGTTTAATTAATACGGAACCTGCAGTTTTTATTTGCCGGGGGAAGCTTTGAGAGGAATCAGCGAGACTAAATTTATATCAAGAGTTAAAAAGAAAAGCAATAAGAAAAGGATATTTGCCGTTGTATTGCTTTTGTTGCTTCTTCAATTTGCTGCGATCGAAGGGCTGATCATCCTCAATGGACGATCTGACGCCGAGGTCAGAACAGACTTTCTGATTATTCCGGGCGCGGGGTTAAAAGGCAGAATCATTTCTCCGGCCCTTCAATCCAGACTTGACGCGGGTTTGCGCTATTTGCAGAAAAACCCTGATGTGAAGGTAGTAGTATCCGGGGGGCAGGGAAGAGGCGAGGACATTACTGAGGCGGAGGCTATGCGCGAATTTTTGACAGCCAACGGCATCGATGAGAGCAGAGTACTGTCCGAACCAAATGCGACGAGCACGATGGAGAACTTCAAATTCAGCAAGGCTCTGATAGAACAAGAATCAGGCAAACCAGCTTCTGAGATCACTTTCGTAACAAACAGCTTCCATGTTCTCCGGGCAAAAATGCTGTCGGGACGCAACGGCCTTAACGCAAACGCTATCGCCTGCGATACGTGGAAGGACCTTCCTCTGTATTATCTGAGGGAATACTTTGCAATAATCAAATCTTTTTTCATAGACCATTAATAGAAAATCAAACGGTAAATTAACAAATTGTTCAAAAAAAATATGAAGATTCTTAACAAAAGCAGGGTAATATTAAGCTGTGCAAAAAAATAATGCGATAGCCTAATTTGGGTTATTTTAGAATGGAGGTAGTAGACATGAATGGTTACAACAATTATTATGACAATTATAGTTACAGGCCTCAAAAGAAAAAAAGCAGAGCGTTCTCTTACATAGCGCTTGTTCTTGTTACTTCCATTGTGAGCAGTCTGACAGTCGGAGGTATTTTGTACAATAAGTTTTCAGGGGAACTGAAGGCCATTGAACAAGTCGCTGTAGGGAATTCTGCTATTGTTGAGCAGGCTGTTTCAGCGGCTGTTGCGGATCAGTTGCAGCTTAGCGGGTCACAGGAGGATAAGGGGAATGCTTTGACGGATACACAAGGGTCAGCTTCGGATTTGGAGAAGGGATCAGGTGTGGATAGCCTGATAAATACAGCCCTGCTGAAAGGATCAGATGTGACAGCCATCGCAAAGAAGGCAGGGCCTTCAATTGTTGGGATACGTATGACGGTTGCCGGTACAAGACGGAACTATTATGGATTTTCGAACAGCCGGGTGGGAGAGGGCTCCGGGATCATTATCAGCAAAGACGGCTATATCATGACCAATTATCATGTGGTCTCAAGTGCCGATCCAAAGGGCTTAGAAAGCAGCAATACCGTACTTGAGGTGTTCCTGCCGGATGGAAGAGAGGCAAAGGCCACATTTAAGGGCGGAGATGAAAAAACGGACCTTGCTGTCATAAAGATCGATCTGAAAAACCTTCCGGTCGCGGATCTGGGTGATTCCTCCGAATTGGAGGTCGGCGAACTTGCAGTAGCTATAGGTAACCCATTGGGAATGGAATTTGCGGGATCCGTTACAGTAGGCGTTATCAGTGCATTGAACAGAACGGTCGCAATGGAAGACAAAACGATGAACCTGATACAGACGGACGCTGCGATCAATGAGGGGAACAGCGGCGGAGCATTGTTAAATTCCCGCGGAGAAGTGATCGGGATCAATTCGGCCAAGATATCGGCATCAGGAGTTGAAGGCCTTGGCTTTGCAATTCCGATCAATGATGCCAGACCGATAGTGAATCAGTTGATTGACTTCGGGTATGTCAGAGGCAGACCGTTCATCGGCATCTCAGGCAAGGAAATTACCAGTGTCTATGCTAACTATTATAACCTGCCTGAAGGGATTCTGATCACAGATGTTACTCCTAGCAGTGGCGCTCAGAAGGCCGGTATAAAAACAGGGGATGTATTGGTCAGCCTGGACGGAAAGGACATAAAGACCATGGCAGATCTGGATGCGGTCAAGAAAGCCCACAAACCCGGAGATACGGTAACGGCAATTGTCAGCCGGAACGGAAGCAGAGTGATACTGAAACTGACCTTTGGGGAAGAAACCTAAAAAACGGCATAAGGCTTAAAGGCCTGTATGCTTCATAATAAAAGGCTGAAGCGTGTAAACACCTTCAGCCTTTACTGATTTGAAATTGTCTGCCGGCTCTTATTTCAAGGACTGCCGCAGCAGATCCGTTTCTTCGTTCATTCCGTCGCCGGACAATAGGGAGATTTCAGCCCCAAGCTGCCTGAAATCACGGACGATGTCCTCATAACCACGTTCGATATGCTCCACTCCAGTGATCCTGGTGGTGCCATCCGCCATCAGCCCGGCAAGCACAAGCGCTGTTCCCGCCCTGATGTCACCCGCATGTACCCATGTCCCTGTCAGGCTTCTATGGCTGTTGATACGGGCGATGCCATTTCTGACGGTAATGTCGGCGCCCATTCTGTTAAGCTGGTCACAGTGGTTGAAGCGTTTTGGATAGATTCGGTCTGAAACGGTGCTTCTGCCAAGAGCCTTCAGCAGTAAAACCGTAACGGGCTGTTGAAAGTCGCTTTCGAACATGGGATATTTTCCTGTGCGAATTCTGGTTGCTTTGATCCTGCCCTCACCATGAACTGTGATGCAGGTATCGGACTGTTCGAAGGAAAGGCCTGTTTCCGTGAGCTTGGCCATACAGGGCTCAAGATGCTCCGGAATGACATCCTCTACAGTCAGAGTACCTCCGGTGATGCCGGCTCCGATCAGATAAGCTCCTGCGATCAGGCGGTCGGGAGCGGCGCTATGCGTGCAGCCTCCAAGCGAGGTGACTCCCTGTATCCGGATGGTATCCGTGCCTGCTCCAAAAATACGCGCCCCCATTTTATTCAGAAGAACAGCGGTATCCACGACTTCCGGATCCTTTGCCGCATTATAAAGCGTTGTTTTGCCTTTGGCAAGCACAGCGGCCAGCATCACATTGATCGTAGCGCCGCCGGTCACCACGTCGAAGAAGACCTCGGCTCCGGATAGACCGTCAGCTTCCAGCGTATAGTAGGTATCATAGAGGGTGACATTCGCGCCTAACGCTTTCAGTCCTTTAATATGCTGATCGATAGGACGCGAAACAAAGTTATCTCCTCCCGGATAGCCAATCGAGACCTTATGGTGCTTGACAAGCAATGCGCCGATAAAATAATAGGCGGCACGAAAGGAAGAGGACAGCTGTCGATCAATGTCAGCCGTGCGGATATTTCGTGGATCGATTATGTATGTGTTGTTTTCTTTCTTAAGATCGGCGCCAATACTTTTCAATATTTGAAATACTACTTTAATATCTGATATCTCAGGTATATTTGAAATACTTACCGGCTCATCTGCCAGACAACAGGCCGCCAGCAACGCGAGAGAGCTGTTCTTGGAACCGGGGGCTTTGATCTTTCCATTCAGTGGTTTGGAGCAGTTTACTTCAAGCCATCTCATTTGTTTTCCCGCTTTCTTGTGTCATATTGATGTAACAATTCTATTATACCCGTTAATACCAAAAATGTTAATCAAAATTTTAACATAATCACGATAATAATAATAAAAACAGCTTGTAATTCATACCAATTATGTCATTCTTCCAAGGGCTGCCTGAAAAGCATGGTGAAGTAGCTTGTGGTATAGTCGGCGCCACCGCCCGCGATTGCATATGAATTACTGTGACCGGTCACCAGGGGTCCCGACGCGCCGATTTCATCCATTGCAGCGAGCAGGGACAGGATGGAGGGAGGTGAGTCGATGTTATCGTTCCCCATCCGGATTATCGCTTCAGTATTACGTGATTCAATTGCTTTGAGTGTGATTTCATCCATTCTGTCTGCGGTGTATGTGTCAAGATAATGCGAAAAATCAATAGAAGCGATGACCATAATCTCCGGATTATCCTGCATTGCTGCTGCGAGATGCTCACCAAGTTTCTTTGAGTCGGCTGCGGAATAATTTCCGTGGAGCAGGATGGGAACGATCTTTGTATCGGGCAGATAGTATTTTATATATGGTACCAGTCCGGAGATTGAATGCTCGAGCTCCATAAGCGAATCGTTTTCAGACGAGCCCAGTTCGTCAATCAGGCCGGTGGCAAGCTTCCGGTCGGCTTCAAGCATTCCAAAGGGCGTTCTCCAATCCAAAAGGGAGGTGTGCAGACCTTTCAGCCCAATTCGTCTGTGGTTGGGTGCAATCACGACAATTGTTTCGGGAGGTTCGTTAGAGAGCATCTGAAAAAAATCCGCAATCATATTTGCAGCCAGCAAATGATGCGGAACAACGCCGCCTGCAATGCGGCCGGATTCAACATTATCAATGTCATCAGCGCTATCGCTGCTAACGCCGCTGTCTCCGGCTGATTCAGCTTTAGTATTTGCGGCGGCAGCTGTTACCGATTTAAAAAAATCTTTTTCGGAATAGTGGATACATTGCAGTGTTGTGGTGGTACTGGTCACTGCTCCGGCGGGAAGGTCTTCAGATTCGGCGGGAATGTCCTCAGATTTGCCGGGAAAGTCTTCTGACTCGCCGGAATTAGTCGAATGACCGGCGGAAGAACCTCCGGATTGACTGGCATCAGCTGACTTGCCGGCAGAATCCGGCTGATCTGGAGACAGTGGTTTTTCGACCTCCAAAGTCTGTATCTGATTAGCCTGTCCTATGAAGTCGAGGTTGAGAATCAGTACCAAAAAAAGGCAAAGCACGGCTGCAATGATTATTACTCTGCGCAAACCGTGCTTTGTCATGGCTGAACCTCCTGTTTTCTGATGGTTACCTGATTGTTATCTGATCTTTTTTGGTAAACCCGGATATTGCATTATCTGTATGGCGGATCGCCGCGTTGTCCGCAGTAAACGCTCCTTCGGTGACAGCCATTGCTTCATAAAAAATTGCTTTTACAGGTTTGCCCTTTACATAGTAGTATCCAAAGACTACCTTCTGACCGGTCACTTCGTCCGGCCAGGAATTGTCATCATAGTATGCCGACGGAATAAATCTGAAGCCGGCAGGCAATATATCAGTGATCTGGTAGTAGCCGTCCGGCGCTGTAGCGCCAAATACGGGCGTAATCGTTATTTTTACCTTATCGGACCGGTTAAAATCGGTTGTTGTTTTGTTGCCGGAGACGAGAGCGTAGGAGCGTAAAATTGACACCTGGCTGCCGTCGGTATTGCGGATCTGACTGACAGGAGCAACATGGGAGGCCGCAACCTGCACTTTTCCCTGTATATTACTGAATTTGAGGGAGGCAAGCAGCTCCGGCGTCAGATCAAGTCTGAAGGTTCCGCCATTCTGCAATTCCACCTGCTTTTTCACTCCGTTCAGTTCATAGCTGAAGCTGTTGTTCAGACTGGCCTGCTTGATATGATTCGACACAAAGATCATTCTTTCCAGGTTGACCAGAAGCTCTGAGGTGGAATTCGACTTGATATAATTGAAGAGCTTTAGCTTTTCAGGTTCATTCGTCTTCAGCGCGATCAGTGAGCAAAGAGCGGTAGCGTCAATGCTCTCATCCCTTGTTCCTGTCTCAAGCCAAGCCAGTGTTTCGGTGATTGTTCCGGATCTTTCCATTGCTTCGGTGTAAATATCCTTTGCGCCCTGGAAATCGCCTATTTCTGCCAGCGCCACGCCAAGTACCAGCCTGAGCTCAGGGGTCAGTTCATCTGACTCAAGAGCCGCGCGTATATCAAGCAACACCGGTTCGTTCAAGGCTGCAAGACCCCAATAGCTGTAGGCGGCATCCTCCGGCATGGTTTCTTCATTTTCAAGAATCCTTGTGAAGTATGCTGCAAGAGCGTCCCTGTCAATACCATCGGCAGCAAGAGCGGCCATTTTTGCGGATAACGCGGGGTTGCTGCTGTCATAAGTAAGCAGCGCGAGTCCGCCGTCGTCGGTCTGATATTGACGCAGATCAGATTCTTCATCCATATATGGTTCTTCATTGAAATAATTGAGTAAAAGCTTTCCTGCCAACTGGCGCGCCAGCTTCTGATCCAGCCTCTGACCCCAACTCCAGTACAGTGAATGCAGTTCATTGTAAAGTGCCGCCGAGTCTTCGCCGTAGAACACCAGTGAAGTCAGGCCCTTAGCTGAATTTTCTATGGTCATGCCTTCGGCAAGGCTTATATAATCTGTCACAGAGGTCTCCAACAGGCTGTCTGAAACTCTGAATGGACGTTCCATGGCATCCGTCAGTTTACCGCTGGAGGCTTCCACCTTTACGGTATAGCTGCCTGCGGAAAGGGGCCCCACGGGCAGTTGAACAGGTGTGTGTGCCACGCCTGCTGCTGTAAATGATTTGGATGCGCCGCCGGTTTGCGTAACGGTGATTTTGTAGTCTACAGCGGCTTTTTCCGCGAGCTCTGTACCGTAGGCTCTCATCAATATTGATGGATTATCTCCCGTGATAAAGTTCGAATTAAATATCGTATCGACAAAGAATGGCAGCTTCGAGGAAATGTTGAGCTTCCCGCTCCCTGCAAACAGGTCTTCTGTGACAGCCTGCCAGGTGATTCTCCAGGAAGTCAGGTTATCTGGCAGCTTGAAGCTGACTTCCGCCTTTCCGTCACTTCCTGCGGTAACAGTCGTGAACAGAGCACTGTCCTTGAAGTCCGCTCTGACGTAAGCGTCGCCGCCTTCTCCCATCTCCGCCATCGGCGGACCCATTGTACTCAGGGGTGAAGAATATGAGAGATACTCCGTGAGGATGCCTGATGAGATCCCGGCTCCGTAAATAGAGGACAACAGATCGACAGACTGATTGTACATGGCAAAGAAAGCCTCATCCACAACGCTGATATTCATTTGTGCAGCATGCGGCTTTCCGTCGGCGTCTTTTATCTCAAAGGCAAGGTTGACAGTCTCACCGGGCTTATAGTACTCTTTATCCTGTTTTATGCTGACCTCCAGATTTTTCTCGGTCTTATCAAACCGATATTCCAGGATGCCGGCATCGTACATGTCCGTTCCGTCAAAGTACACGGCTTTGATATAAATATTCGGAATGAATTTCTCCTCATAGTTGAAATTAAACACAGGATCGGGAGACAGTTTGTAATCCATTACGCCGTTTTGCAGACGGAGGAACAGGAATTTGCCGTTTCCGCTATTTACAACGGGCTCTCCCTTATACTTCACTTCAAGAGATACAGGGGCGCCCAGCCTGCGTGAACGGTCAGGATCCTTTGAGGTCAGTGAGTAAAGGCTGGTGTCATAGGGATCATAATAGTCCCAGTTATAGATGTATTCCGTCTCATCAATAACACGACCCTGGGAGTCTGCACCGGTGATACGAACATGGTAGTTTTTGTTCTTTTCGGTGGTGAACTCGAGCTCATATTTGCCGTTCACAGTATTGAATGCGTATTGGTTAATCAGATTGTTCACTTCTTTATAATCATAGGTATTCCTTTTTACCTTGTTGATATAGTCATAATATTCTCCTGTGATGATCTGTTCGTAATATCTTTCGTAAAGCTCCACCCGTACAGGCATATCAACGGAGGCGCCTTTGTATGCTTCCTCCATATAATAGTAGTTTGAGGAATTATTCTCCAGCTTAGATAGATCAATCCTGTTAGTTTCAAAGCTCAGTGTTGCTTTATTGCCCTCGATGTCTGAATCCATGGAAATCATCGTATCCTTTGGGAATACGGTCACAAAGCCGGAAGCCTGAATCTGGCGCTCCTCCGCTTCACGGTTGTTGATATTCAGATAGAGAGAAACCGGTCTCCAACCGACGCTTATATTTGAAGAGGGCTGGATGGTCAATTTGGAGGAGCCCGCAGTATCGCTGGTCAGCACTCCGTTTTTATTATCAAATGCTCCTATGGAATAGTAGTAGTCAAGTTCGACGCCTGATACCGGCGTGCCCTCAAAGAAGGAGGTGAGGAAGTTGAAATTGACGCTATCCCATGCGTACATATAATTCTTGTCTTTAGTGACATCAATTTTATATACGGGTTTTGTGTATTCAATAATCTGAAGGTAGCGGGTTTGCATGATCTGGTCGCCGATACGCAGCCGTACCTCATAAGAGCCAGGGTTATAGTTGGATATTGCGAGTGTGCCGGTATAGGCGCCATTCGGCGAAATTTCGACATTCTGTGAGGCCAATACCGAGGGCTCCGAATCACCGGACGAATAGTAGTTGTACCTTATCAATTCCAGTACGGCATCCTTTTGGCTGTCTTTCCCATCACGTGGTTTAAAAATGCCCCAGATGTTGATTTTATCAGTTGGAAGGAATACATCTTTATCCAGATAGATATACGACCAGTAATGATCTATAATATCCGTACCGTCGTAATAGCTGTAATATGGTTGGTATTGATAGTTCGCAAGCTCTGCAATATATACCGGACCCGATGCCGGAGTGATTAGGAAGAAGGAGGAGGAGTCCCTGCTGTTGGGTACATCAAGAACGGCCAATCCATTCCGATCCGATTTGACCGATTTTCCGCCGTCAAGCTTGAACTCTGCGCCGGACAATGGTTCGCCGGTGGCCGAATCATTCAGCCAGGCCAGTGTCTCAGAGGTGGTCTTCATGATATACACCGACGCGGGATGAACCTGAACCTGAGTATAGTACTTTACTCCGTCAACCTCTGCTACCATCAGGTAATAACCACTGGGCAGAGCAGAAGGGAGTACGAGGAAATTGCTGTGCCAGTAGCTTTGTACAAATTTAGCGACTCTGCCGGTGAGCGTTGCTGTTTTTTGCAGCTTTGTCTCATCGTATCCGACCTTTGTTCTATCGCGCAAATACCACGTGGACGAAAGCTGGGAGGCATCCTTCAGATCCTTCAGAAAGCTGTTCGCGTCCGGGTAGCTGTATATCTCAAGAGGAACCTCGGAATCTGTCATATCGTTCTGCGAATAAATCTCAAAGGCCGGAGCGGTCTGAGGATTGAAGCTGTAGAAGGTATTTGAAAATTCAAAATAAGTGCGGTTGGTTTGGGTTTCCGGCAAAACGGTCTGGAAACTGAAGGTATAGTCTTCCTTGAGGGGATCTGCGCTGCCTTCGACGGCAATGCCCTTTTTAATTGTGACCGTATAGATAGTGCTTTCCTCCAGACCTTCCGGAACAAAGACGACAGTTTTGCCGTGCCACTCAAAACGGCCTTTTACAGCGGGTGATATTTCAAAGAATTTTTCAATGTTCTGAGCATTTTCATGGCTGAAGGTGATTTCGATACCGGATGCCAGCGGCACCTGCACGCCTTGATTGCGGGGCAGGGTACGGACGACATTAAAGGCTTTTTTAGTCTGGAATGCCCACGAATGCTTTTCTCCTGTGTTATTATCGCTCAAAATAAAGTTATAAACGCTGTCGCTTTGCAGTGGCTTTTCAAACTCCATGCTGTATTCCTTTGCAGAAACCTTTGTCAGCTTGAATTTCTGTTTTGGCTTGATACTCAGAGATTTCTCAAGCTCCTTTTCGTCCGGCGTCCTGGTGAATACAAGCTTGAATGCGGAGGTCAGGCTCACACCCAGACTGTCGGCGTCGACGGCCGATATCTTTACATCCGTATCCAGAAAGCGCACAGTTCCCTCTTGTGTGGCGGTGGGTTCTTCATTGTAAGACGGCTGCTCCATATCCTTGCGGTCGAATGCACCCAGCAGCGCAGCGGCGCCAAAGCCGACAGCCAGCACGAGAACAGATATTATTGTGATCAAAACGGGTTTTTTTCTTAGATACCCTGACAATTTATTTATCATATAAACCTCACATCCTTAATCGGAAATTCTTATTTATAATATCAGTATATTACCTATTGAGACGAAAACCAAACAGAATTTGTTTCGTAAATGAAGCTATAATTCATAAAAACCGTTTAAATGGAGCAGATGAAAGCCGGTCTCAATGAGTTAGTTCTTCAGTATCTGTATCGTATAACAAATAATTATTAAAGGTTAAACTTGCGTGATTATATTTATTTAAGTATTGACTTATGTCCATACAACATATATAATTAGTTCGTTAAATACTTTAAGGAAGTGGTTGAATAATGACTGGCGATAATATTTTAGCATTAATCGATAAAATGACACTTGAAGAAAAAGCAGGTATGTGCTCGGGCAAAAATTG
The DNA here is from genome assembly GCA_023435745.1 of Bacillota bacterium. GTDB lineage: Bacteria > Bacillota > Clostridia > Acetivibrionales > DTU013 > JAEYRF01. The sequence continues at coordinate 524,996 of JAEZMD010000018.1, forward strand.
GTTCGAAACTAAAGATGTAGAGCGATTGGGCATCCCTAGAATACAGATGTTTGATGGACCAAATGGTCTTAGAAAAAATGCGGGTAGAAGTGAGAATGATAATTTTGGAGGGTATACTGCTGTAAAGTCTACTTGTTTTCCCACGGGTAGCGCAATGGCAGCATCATGGGACGTTGATCTTCTTTATGAGATTGGGCAAAAAATGGGCGAAGAATGTCAAACGGAGCAAGTTCCGCTTTTACTTGGCCCAGCAATTAATATGAAGCGTTCTCCTCTTTGCGGAAGAAATTTTGAATATCTATCGGAGGATCCATATCTAGGAGGCAAACTTGCAGCTGCTCTTGTGAAAGGCATACAATCGCAAGGGGTAGGAGCATGCTTGAAACATTTTGCAGCGAACAATCAAGAATATAGACGATTGTCCGTAAATAGCATAATAGACGAACAAACACTAAGAGAAATTTATTTGACTGCTTTTGAGATTGCAGTAAAAGAAGCAAGTCCGCTGACAATTATGTGTGCATATAACATGATTAACGGTACGCATTGCTGTGAGAACAAGCACATACTTAATGACATATTGCGTGAAGAGTGGGGCTTTGAAGGAATTGTCATATCTGATTGGGGTGCTATGAATCATAGAGTTGAATCGCTTGCTGCAGGACTTGAACTTGAGATGCCTTACAGTGGACCTGAAAATGACAGTCAAATTATTAGTGCTGTAAAGTCGGGTGAGCTCAGTGAAGATATACTCAACAGATCTGTTTACAGATTATTAAAGTTTATTTTTAAAGTATATGAATCAAAGAAGAAAAGTTATATTTTCAATAATAAAGAACATCATCATTTCGCAAGAAAAGCTGCATCAGAATGTATGGTTCTTCTGAAAAATTCTGATAGCCTGCTCCCTCTTAAAGCCAATACAAAAATTGCGCTTATCGGAGAAATGGCAGAGTTCACAAGATATCAGGGCGGTGGAAGTTCTCATGTTACAGCTACATGTATAGACAATATCTTAACCGAAATGAAGTCAAAGACCGGTAGTTTTACATATGCAAAGGGTTATAGCCTTTCAGAGGATGATGTAAATTATGATCTGATAAATGAAGCTACATTACTTGCCCAACAAAATGAAGTGGCTGTTATTATTGCAGGACTCCCGGATAAATATGAATCTGAACATTACGACAGGCCTTCTATGAAGATGCCTGACGGTCATGTTAAATTGATTGAAGCGGTAGCGAAAGCTAATCCTAACACGGTGGTTGTTCTGCTAAATGGATCCCCGGTTGAAATAGGCTGGGAAAGCAGTGTTAAAGGAATTCTTGAAGCTTATCTTGGGGGTCAGGCTACAGCAGGAGCTATTTGTGATATTTTGTTCGGGGATGTAAACCCAAGCGGAAAACTGGCAGAATCTTTTCCTATAAAGCTTGAAGATAATCCGTCATTTCTCAATTATTCAGACGATACATATGAAGTTAATTACCATGAGTGCGTTTATATCGGCTATCGGTACTATGATAAAAAAAAGATGCAAGTACAGTATCCTTTTGGATTTGGCTTAAGTTATACAACATTTTCTTACAGTGATATCAGGGTTGATAAAAAAGACATAATTGCCGGTGAAGAAGTATGTATCACAGTAAAAATAAAGAATACCGGAAAAGTCAAGGGTAAAGAGATTGTTCAGCTTTACACCGGGCCTGTTTGCACTGCAGGAAGACCGGTCAAGGAACTTAGGGCATTTAAAAAAGTTGAACTTTACCCCGGAGAGGAAAAAACAATTTCCTTCACACTTGGTAAACGTGGATTTGCGTATTACAACGCTTATATTAGTGACTGGCATGTGAAAAGCGGAAAATATAGTATCTATGTTGGATCATCATCCAGAGATATTCACCTGATTGAAACAATTAACATAATTACTGATGTTGATGTAACACGTGCTATTGATATTAATACAACACTGGGCGATTTGCTCGAAGACAGCAGGACTGCAGAAGTAACGCTGGAAATGCTAAAAAAACATGCCCCTAGTGTTTTAGCATATCACAATAAAGATACAGACATTGATTACAGCGCTATTAGTGTAGATATGGCAAAAGAGATGCTGCATAATATGCCGCTTAGAGAGGCGCGCCTATTTTCAAAAGGAACAATGACTGACGCAATATTAAATGATTTTATTATAAAACTTAATAATATTATTAATGCATCGGAGGTTCCAAATGGAAAAGTCGCCCATTAATAGACGGAAGCTTGATTTCTTTCCCTACCTGATGTCTTTGCCTTCATTAGTAGGGATCGGACTAATTTGCTTTTATCCCATGTTCCAAGGTATATATTTGAGCTTCACGAAAACAAAGTTGACGGCGCCGGGGGATATGCGATTTATTGGCTTGGAAAATTTTCAAAAACTTGCCGTTGACAAACAATTTTGGAATTCATTTTATTTTACAATTGTATATACCTTAGTATCTACCATATTTGCTTACCTGCTAGGCCTTGCTGTGGCATTGATGATGAATAGAGATTTAAGATTTAAAAGTGCCATAAGAGCATTATTGCTGCTTCCTTGGGTTGTACCTGCGGTTGTAGGGACAACTGCATGGCAGTGGATACTTAATGATCAGTCCGGTGTTGTTAACATTTTTTTGCAGAGCATCGGATTAATAAAATCACCTATTCTATTTCTTGCAAATCCGGATTATGCAGTAATAACAGTTATCGCGTTTTGCGTATGGAAGACCTTCCCGTTTATGGCTATTACAATCCTGGCAAGCTTGCAAGGAATAAGCGGTGATATAAATGAAGCGGCATTGATGGACGGTACTAATATATTTCAAAGATTTCACTATATTACATTACCAATGATCAAGCGAGAGAGTATTCTTGCAATTATGCTTATGATTATGTGGAACTTCAATAGGATGGACTACATATATCTTATGACACAAGGCGGCCCGGTTTCGGCAACTCGAGTATCAGCTATCTATGCATATTTTACGGCTTTCTTCAGAGGAAGCCTGGGTAGTGCTTCTGCTATATCTGTGTCAATGATGCTGATTATGATTGCTTTTCTGTTTGTCTACTTTAAAATACGGAAGGATGGGAATGACTGATGGCAAAGAAAATATTAAATAGAATTGGCGCCGATTTGTTGCTTGCAATAATGTTATTCATTATCCTTTTTCCGATAATGTATATGATTATTACATCATTAAAATCCAGCGGTGAAATACTGGTAAATAGGAGCTTAGTACCAAAGGAGATTTCTCTGGAAAATTACAGAGAGATTGTTATTAAAACGAATTTTGGTAAATACACATTAAATTCATTATATGTAGCTATTATAGTTACAATATGGACGACTATTTTTGCATCAATGACAGGCTATGTTATTGCGCTTTATAAAAATAAAAATATATTCTTTAATATTTTTTCAAAATTGCTTTTAGTGCTTCAAATGTTTCCAATTATGCTAATGATCATACCTCTTTACAGGACATTCTCACTTTTTGAATTACTTAATTCGAAAAATGCGCTAGTAATTATTTATGGTACATTTTCATTACCTTTTTCAATATGGCTTCTTTCAGGCTTTTTTGAAGGGTTCCCAAGAGAATTGGCGGAATCGGGCCGTATTGATGGGTGCAATAAACTGGAAATATTTATAAAGCTTGTGATTCCAATCTCGAGTCCGGGTATAGCGTCTGCAGCTATATTTACATTCATCAATTCATGGAATGAATTTATGATTGCAAATATATTTATTCAAAGCGATTCAGAAAAAACAATTCCATTGGGTCTTACAAATTTCATTCTGCAATTCGGTTCAGAGTGGGGTAATTTGATGGCGGCAGCAACCATCACTATTATACCGGTATCAATTTTCCTGGTCTTCACACAAAAGTATATTGTACAGGGTTTAACTGCCGGGGCAATTAAAGGATAGCTTTACGCGTAAAGGATCAATAATAAAGACGAGGAAAGGAGGAGAACCGGAAGGGTAAAGAAGTATGTTTAAATCCAGATGCAAAACAATTATATGAGGGGGGTAACAAGAATGAAAAAACTAGTATGTCTTACCATGTGTTGTCTGCTTATATTTAGTATTGCAGCTTGCGGCAATACGGTAAATGAGAAATCACCTGCTACAAATGAGAAATCACCTGCTACATCAGAGAGTACAGAACCAGCAGCTTCATCGGCAAGTACTCAGAAAGATACAGAAGCCGGTGATGTTACATTGGAGTTCTGGGACATGCCATGGGGCGGTACAGATTATCAAGCGGAGGTTAACTCACTTTTAGCATCATATACAGAGAAAACAGGTATTAAGTTCAACTACACAAGTCTTTCTTGGGATAAATGGCTGCAGGTTTTTATGACAGCTGTTTCCTCGGGAACCGCTCCTGATTTTAGTACAGGCGGGTCACTGTTAGGTCATCGTTTGGCTTTAACAGACGATGCATACAATATGGCGGACTTTGTAAAAGAGAACTTCGAAGATGACTTCTTTGCTGATGAAGCTGTTGATACCTTCTATTCCGGGGACACACTTGTCGGCGTACCGTGGAATATGGATCTTCGCAGTATATACTACCGTAAAGATATATTTGAGAAAGCGGGCATCACTAAGCTCCCGACAACATGGGATGAGTTTTATGAGACATGTAAAAAGTTAACACATGATAGTCAGTACGGATATGTTACAAGTGGCAGTGATAATATGGCATATTGGGAATTCATGTTTTGGTCAGTGAGTAACGGAGGGCACTTCCTTAATAGTGAGATGAAATCTGAAATGGATAACGATGCAAACATAGAAGTGGCGAATTATCTTCGTAAGCTTTACAAGGATGGTCTCATGCCTGAGGGAACGCCGGGTTATACAAAGAGTGATTCAAAAACTGCATTCCTGTCAGGTACATCAGCTATGGTAATGGCAGGTCCAAGTTTTCTAGCTGAAATTAAAAAAGCTAATCTTGGGGATGTTGTCGGTGTACTTCCTCCTATGACATCACCTGGCGGATTAACACAGTCAGTTGGCAGCTTTAATGCGATATTTGTTTATGCAGACTCGGAATATACAAAAGAATCACTTGATTTTATTTCATGGTATCTAAGAAACAATAGTACATTATGGTCAAAAGGTGGTATGGGATCTCTGCCGGCAGTAAAAAGTACTCTATCTGATAAGTTCTTTTCAGATAGTAAACTGCACAAGGAGCTTATTGATAATATCATTCCGAAGACCGTAATTCAAGCGTATCCGTTTAAGAGCTATTCAATTGAAATGGATCTGATGGACAGTGAGCAGTACTACACAGATGTTCTTCAGGCTGTTTATGTAACAGATACAGATGCAAAAGCAATTCTGGAAGATGCAGATGATAACTATAATGCTGCACTTGAAGAACTAAAGTCTAACTAAAATTAAAAGCGTCATTCGGCGCCTGTGGTTATACAGGCGCCGAATAATGCATGACAAACGGCAATACCTTTTGACGTGGTTCTGTAATTGGGTATGGAATATTTGTTTAATATAGTCATTTTGCAGTATTTATGTTAGACTTAAATAAACTATTTAATTAATAAAGATGGAGTCAATATAATATGAGTAATGCAACATACTTAAAAAAAGAGAATATTAAACAGGTTGTTCATGCAATCATTAACAATGAACTGATTTCCGTTCCTAAAATAGCACAAGTCACAGAGCTTACCGGTGCTACGGTACATGGAATCACATCAAAATTAGAAGCGCAAGGAGTATTATCAAAATGTGGCTATTCTTCTTCAAACGGAGGAAGAAAAGCACAATTATATACATTAAATAAAGATTATAAGTATTTGGTTGGAATATCGATTCGGACAAACAAAATAGCTGTTGGTATATTTGATTTTAAAATGAATTTGATTTGTAAATCCGAAGCTTACAGAGATTTAGGTGAAAAAAGCGTTGAGGAAACTATTCATCATATATACTCCTTTCTTGATAAAACAATAAAAGAAAGCCGGGTGGATCATAACAAAATTGCGTCTATTGGCATTAATGTACCGGGGCCGGTTGATTATCTGGCTGGGAAAGTGATTGCCCTCCGAGGGTATCCTAAATGGCACAATATTAACCTGGCATACCAGCTGAAACAGTTAGTTGGAATTCCGGTATATATTGATAAGGATGTTAGCAGTGGGCTATTGCTTATTAAGCAAATATATAAATGCCAGGACAATTCAAATGTGCTGTATATATCTATTGATGGCGGTATTGGTGCCAGTATAATGACAGGCGGGCAGATTTACAGAGGGAATCACGGTGTAGCTGGAGAGATTGGTCATACTACTGTCCAGCAGAATGGGGAGCGCTGTAATTGTGGTAATATCGGTTGCCTTGAGCTTGTATCTTCGGATTATGCAATTATAAGAAAGTCTAAAAAGATACTGGGTATACCGGACAAACAGAATTTTTCAATTGATGATGCTATTCAAAAATACAAAGAAGGCTGCAGTGAGATAAATGATGTTTTTATTGAAGCGACAATGTATCTGGCAACAACAATCCGAAATTCATTTATGATCTATGATCCTGACGATATTTATATTAGGTGTAAATGGCTTGAATTCAATAAAACATTGTTATTTAAATTAATTGATGAGCTTTATGATAATAACACATTGATTGATAGAGGTGATGTAAAGATATCTCTGATACAAGAAGAGAATTTTGTTTTAAGGAGTGCTGCAATTATTGCATGGAATAATGAGTTGCATTCTATTGACACCAGTTTTGATTATTAGAATTTAAAGCTTATGAAGGGGGAATCATTTTGAAAACATATTTAAATAATTATATAAATGAAGTAGCCAGTAATGTTTGTAAGAGCGATATAGAAATATTGGGTAAAATTGCTGAATTTATTATAAATACAAAAAAAACAAATTCTCGCATTTTTACTGCAGGTAATGGTGGAAGTGCTGCTACAGCATCACATATTACGAATGATTTGCTAAAGGGATGCCGAGTAGGTTCAAATACAGGATTTGCTGCTTTTTCGCTAAATGATTCGGTACCAATAATAACATGTCTTGCAAATGATTTTAGCTATGATGAGGTTTATTCAATTCAACTTGAGACTTATGGGCAAAAAGGTGATTTGCTTATTGTATTTAGCGGAAGCGGGAATTCCAGAAATATAGTAAATGCGGTTAAAAAAGCAAAAGAAATGGGTATCGTGACAGTTGGATTTACTGGCCGCGACGGAGGTGAATTGAAACATTTGTGCGATATGCTAATTATTGCTCCAACAAAATCAATGGAACAGATTGAAGATATTCACATGATATATGAGCACGCCTTGGTTAGTTATATACAAGAAGCCTTGAAGGAATTGGTATAATAAGATGAATATAGGAGCTATTGATATTGGAGGTACAAAAACAATTGTTGCAATTTCAGATGAAAATAGCAACATTCTTGAGAAGGTCACATTCAAAACGCCCTTAAAGGATTGTTATCAAACATTTGATTTATGTTGCAGGTATTTGTATGAGCTAACCGCAAAGCTTTCCATCAATATTAGTGATTTATATGGAATCGGCATAAATGTTCCCGGGATGTTTAATTCTGATACACAAAAATTGATTAAGGCTCCATTTGCGACATGGGAAAATATCCCTGTAACAGAGTATTTCAAAATAAAGCTTAATTTTCAAAAAGTATTTGTAGAAAATGATGTTAATAATTGTGCACTTGGCGAAAAATATTTCGGCTACCAGGATTTATATAACAACTATATTTGGATTACTGTAAGTACGGGAATTGGCAGTGCGATTGTTATAAATGGTAAAATTCTGCATGGGAATGATAATATGGCTGGCGAAATCGGACATGTAAAGGTAGAATACGAGCAGCCGATAAAGTGCACATGCGGTGCGTATGGATGCCTTGAGGGGTACGCATCAGGCAACGCAATCACTCAAAAAGTAATTGCAAGAATAAAAGATGACAATAATTTTAGAAATGAGTTTGAATGCAGAAATCTTAGCTTTGATGCAAAAGGATGCTCATACTTGGCGGAAATTGGTGTGCCAAGTGCTGTTGAGATTTATGATAATATGGCAAACTACTTATCAAGGGGAATTGCTGCTGCAATCAATTTAATAAATCCTCAGGTCGTTATTATAGGCGGGGGTGTTGCACGCTCATTTGATTTGTTACTGCCGTTGATTAGAAAGCATATTAAGAATTACATTCTAAATACCTTATCAAATGTGCCAATCATACAGACAAAGCTTGGATACGAAGCAGCGTTGGTTGGAACGATTGCCTTAGTGCTCGAAAACACGAAATAAAGTAGTTTAGATATTGCCAATGATTTTATTATTTCGTTCATGCTATTATATCAGTTCAATGTCGAGGGGGCTAAATGCCGTTGAAAATTGAAAACAGAAGTAAGATTACCTTGATAATATGTTGTTTTGCCTATGCTTGTATCTATACAGGAAGAATGAATTTATCAATAGCTACACCATTATTTCAAAATAATGGTGTACTGGATAAAATTGAAATTGGAATTCTGGGGAGTGCATTTTTTGGAGTTTATGCTTTTGGTCGTATTCTAAATGGTTATAGTGGCGATAAAAGGTCCCCGCGGCTATTGATGACAATTTCTCTTTGCGGGGCGGGACTGTGTAATATTTTTTTTAGTATTATGTCCCAATTTACAGGGATGCTATTATTATGGGCGGCCAATGGCTTTTTTCAGTCTATACTTTGGGGGCCTACTTTAAAGGCTGTTGCGCTGACGTATGGAGAAAAAAGTAAAAAAAAAGGAGCTGTGATGATTCTTTCATCTTCTGTCGGAATTGGAAGTATATTAGCTATAGGCATCGCAACATTTAACGCGAATGTTAGTGTACAAATGGTTTTCCTAATACCTGGAATTATTATGGTGTGTATGGGTATTGTCGTGTGGCTTTTTTTATCTGTTGAAAAACAGTTGGATGAACAAAAAATACCACCCCTTTGTTTTAGGAAAATGCTAAAGAGCACTAACCTTTTTAACATATTAGTTCCGGCAGCTATACATGGTATGATAAAAGATAATTTAGTACTATGGGTACCTCTTTTATTTATAGAAATGTTTGATTTGAATGTTGCATCTGCAGCGATATACATTTTTATGATGCCTATTGCAACTTTATTTGGCAGACTAATGTTTCCGTTTCTTTATAAGGCTTTTAAACAAAGGGAGTTATCTGTTGCATCATTTTCATTCCTTTTATGTGCGGTATCTTTAGTACCATTCGTTATTTGGAAACCTTCGCTTATATTGGCGACATTACTGTTAATTCTTGTTGCTTCTTTTACTTCCATGATAAATGCCTCATTTTTATCTATATATCCGCTGCATTTCCAAAAGAGCGATCAGATTTCTACTGTTTCAGGTATAATTGATTTTGCTACATATGCAGGATCGGCAATCGGATCGGCTATTTTCGGAATGCTAATTTACTCGTTAGGATATTCATCTATGATTTTTGTATGGGTTTTACTATGCTTTATTTCAGTATTAATCTGCATATTTGCTGAAATAAAAAAAGTAAAAAATTCCTATAATATTTCATAAACAACTGGCTCGTATTTGCAGCAAGTCCGATGATGTCATCAATGTGGTCGGCGGAGTAATTTTTAGTGAAGTATGCACCTCCTTGTTTTCTTTGTCCGATATGCTAAAATAGTGCATATTAAAGCAGTTTGGAAGGAATCTCATGGGAACGGCTGTACATCCGCCAAAGAGCGTATCTATAATATTGAGCGTATTGAAAGAGCATGGCTATGAAGCCTATGTAGTGGGTGGCTGTGTGCGGGACTCAGTAATGGGTGTTGAACCGAAGGACTGGGACATTGCCTCCAATGCGCTGCCGTCTGTCATAAAAGAACTCTTTCCGAGAACCGCCGATACCGGACTCAGGCATGGAACGGTCACTGTGCTGCTGGATGGGGAGGCTTTCGAGGTCACTACCTTCCGGATAGACGGAGAGTACGGCGACAGCAGGCATCCGGAACAGGTCGAATTCACGGATTTGATTGAGGAGGATCTTCGTCGGAGGGATTTTACGATCAATGCCATGGCCTGGAATGAGGAGATAGGCCTGGTTGACCCCTTTGGCGGAATGCGGGATATCGCTGACAGCTGCATCAGGTGCGCCGGAGATCCGAATGAGAGATTCCGTGAGGACGCGCTTCGGATGCTGAGGGCTGTTAGGTTTGCGGCCAGACTTGGGTTTCAGATTGAGTCTGGCACAAAAAGAGGGATCGCCGAAAACAGTAACCTGATCCTTCATATCAGCAGTGAGAGAATCCGGGATGAACTGACGGGAATCCTCACAGCGGATCACCCGATGGAATTTCTTCTTCTGAGGGGCACCGGCCTGCTCAGAAGGATCCTGCCTGAGGTGGAGGCCTGCTTCGACACATTACAAAATAACCCCCATCATATATATAATGTTGGAGAGCACAGCATACGTGCGGTTGCTGCCATTGAAAACAACAGATGTCTGAGATGGGCGATGCTGCTGCATGACATCGGAAAGGCCGTGACGCGGACTACTGATGAAAAAGGGGTGGACCATTTTTACGGACATGCGGCCAAAAGTACGGAAATGGCGGAGAGTATCCTTCGCAGGCTGAGGTTTGACAACAGAAGTCTGGACAGGATTCTGCGGCTAATCCGGTATCATGACCGGGAAATCGTTCCACAGCCGACTGCCGTCGCAAGGGCGGTCAATCAGATCGGGGAAGATATTTTTCCGGAGCTTCTGAAGGTGAAGCGGGCGGACAGGTCGGCACAGAATCCGGAAGACTTGGATAAAGGTCTTGAGGCAATCGACCAGATCGAAGAGGTTTATATGGAACTGCTGGAACAGAAGCATTGTCTGAAGTTGAAGGATTTGGCTGTCAATGGGGAGGATCTGATCAGGATGGGCTTTAAAAAAGGCCCGGAAATCGGGAAGGTGCTTGAGGCTTTGTTTGACAGGGTGCTGGCGGATTCAACGCTGAACGATAGGGAAATACTGAAGGGTATTGCAAATAAAATTCTGGAACAAAGATCTGAATAGAGATCTGAATAGCATTGATATCATTGTTTAATTATGACTTGGGAATATGATGAGTTGACAATATTGAACCAAGTGATAGAATTTATGAAAGATACAGTATGTTTGAGGGTGGTGCAAATATGGGAGATTTATTGAAGGGCAGAAGCATAATCATCATGGGCATCAGAAATAAGTGGAGCATTGCCTGGGGGATCGCGGAAGCGGTGCATAAACAGGGTGCTTCGTTGATATTTACTTATCAGGGAGAACAGGAAAGAGCAGATGTGGAGAAGCTTGCGACAGAACTGGGAGGCGTTGTCTGCTACCGGGTGGACGTTGCCTCTGATGACGATCTGGATGCCTTCTTTGGAGCCCTCAGGGAAAAGGTCGGCGTGCTTCACGGCCTTGTCCATGCCATTGCGTACGCAAAGAGAGAGGATTTGCAGGACAGCTTTGTGAATACCTCCAGAGATGGGTTCGCTCTTGCGCTCGATATCAGCGCCTATTCGCTGGTGGCGGTAAGCAGAAGGGCCAGCACGCTCATGACTGAAGGCGGCAGCATTGTGACGCTGACGTATATGGGGTCGGAGAAAGTGTTTATGGGATATAATGTGATGGGAGTTGCCAAATCCGCTCTGGAAGCCAGCGTCAGATACCTGGCCAACGATCTGGGGCCGTTCGGTATCAGGATCAACGCCATATCGGCGGGAGCTGTGAAGACATTGTCCGCAAAGGGGGTAAAAAACTTTGGGAGTATGTTAAAGCACTCGCGCGAGAAAGCTCCGATGCGAAAGAATGTTGAATTGGAAGAACTGGGCGGCACGGCGGTGTTTCTGCTCAGCGGTATGTCCGGAGGCATCACAGGTGAAATCATTCATGTGGATAGTGGTATTAACATTATGGGAATATAAAGATATATTTTGTTGTGTTATAATCTGTTCGGAAATTAAGAAAGTTCGGTATATGGTGGCAGGCACCGGATACCGAACTTCTTTTTTATAACTGAACCAAACAAAATATTACTTCAACTGACTGAACACCTTTTTGAAGGCTTCCAGCGCATAATCAAGCTGTTCCTTCGTATGTGTGGCGGTGTAGCTGGTTCTGATCCTGCATAGACCGGGCTTGACAGCGGGAGAGATGACCGGGTTGACATAGACGCCCTCTTCACGCAGCATTTTGGTGACAACCAGCGTTGGTTCGTTTTCGTATGTCATGACCGGTACGATCGGTGTGATTTCACTGTTGGATTCATATATTGGGATGCCGATCTTCTTAAAGCCCTGTCTCATATAAGAAGAAATATCCTTGAGCTTTTGGATTCTTTCGGGTTCGGCCTTGATAATCTCCAGCGCTTCAATGGCGGACGCCGCGTTCGCGGGCGGTATCGAGGCGGAGAATATGAATGGTCTGGAATTGTGCTTGATGTAATCGATCACATCCTGCTTGCCTGCTACAAACCCGCCAAGACTTGCCAGGGACTTGCTGAAGGTGCTCATGATAATATCCACATCATCTTCAAGCCCAAAGTGTTCCGCAGTACCTCTTCCATGCTCGCCCAGCACGCCGAAGGAATGGGCATCGTCCACCATGACCCGTGCTCCGTACTTTTTAGCGAGCCTGACAATGGACGGCAGGTCTGCAATATCACCTTCCATACTGAATATGCCGTCTACAACGATGAGCTTTCCGTGTGTATCATCGATTTTCTTCAAAAGTCTTTCAAGGTCTTCCATATCGTTGTGTTCGAACTTGAGCGTTTTTGCAAAGCTGAGCCTGCACGCGTCCACAATGCTGGCATGGTTTTCGCTGTCACAGAGAATATAATCGTTTCTTCCTGCAATGGCGGTTATAATTCCCAGATTTGTCTGGAAACCTGTGCTGAATGTGATGGCGGCATCCTTTTTTACAAATTCAGCAAGCTTTTTCTCCAATTCAAGATGGAGCGTGAGGGTACCATTGAGGAAACGGGAGCCGGAGCAGCCGGAACCGAATTTTTCCACGGCTTCAATAGCTGCTTTTTTAACACGAGGATCGGAAGTAAGCCCAAGGTAATTGTTCGAGCCAACCATGACAGTCTTGACGCCTTCTATCACGACCTCTGTATCCTGACCGGTTTCGAGGGCGTGGAAATACGGATAGAGGCCGGCTGCCAGCACTTCCTTGTAGTCCGTGTAGCTAAAGCATTTTTCAAAGATATCCATAGTCAGATAATCTCCCCTTCTTTGTTCGAGTAAATGGAATGATCCTAATAAGGTCTCACCCATTTTACCACATATTGCAGGATAAGTATATACAACGCTTATTACCAAGTGATAAATGGGAAATGGCGACTATTTAGGTCATGATAGCGCTGCAGGGACCTGAATAATCGGTTAATAACATGAATTGCAAAATGCTCGTTCTGTGATAGAATGATGGAAAAACAGTCGGAGGCATTTATGAACAGACCATATGGAAATGTTGTGCTGGTAACAGGAGCTTCATCGGGGATAGGAAAATCCATTGCGCAGTATTTGTCACACCTGGGTTACAGGGTGTACGGAACCTCCAGAAAACCGCAGACAGCCGATGGCTCGGAAGGGGCAGCCGGAGGAACGAACGAAAGTACGATGGCGAACCGGGTTCATATGCTTCAGATGGATGTCTGTAATGAAGAGTCGGTCAAGGCTGCAATAGAGAAGATTATAGCGCTGGAGGGCGAAATCGGCATCGTTATCAATAATGCAGGGATGGGGATTGCCGGTTCTGTGGAGGATACATCATCGGAAGAGGCCTTTTTGCAGTTTGATACCAACTTCTTCGGCGTACACAGAGTGATCCGGCAGGTGCTGCCGCATATGCGAATGGCCGGGAGAGGCCTGATCGTTAATATATCCTCTGTAGGCGCGCTGTTTCCAATACCTTATCAATCCATGTATGTCGCCGCCAAGGCGGCTGTTGAGGGGATGAGCGGATCGCTTCGCAATGAACTGAAGCCTTTCGGGATCAAGGTTGCACTGATAGAACCGGGTGATACAAAGACCGGTTTTACAGGCAGCAGGGTATTTGCAGCGGCAGGCAAGGAAGACTCCGCCTATTCGGAGTATAGTAAAAGATCCGTTGCGGTCATGGAGCGCGACGAGGCAAACGGACCTGATCCAATTGTCGTTGCAAGAGCGGCGGAAAAAATTATCAAACGCAAAAATCCTCCCGTATGTGTTGTGATCGGGATACAATATAAGCTGCTTGTATTTCTGAAGCGGTTGATTCCCAAAGCATTGGAATCCTTTATTGTCCATCAGATGTATAAGGGCTAACGCAGCAGATTGCCATTGCGGCGAAGCATCCGCGAAAGGAAGCATACAAACGAGGAAGTATCCGTGGCAGGTAATCGGGCTAGCGCAGCAACGGTGAATAGTGGCGCTCCATCAATCCTGTAGCGAGCACTTCCCGGATCTTGCCAACACCAAGCTTCCTGGCATAGAGGAAGCCGTCCCAGGCTGCAAGCGAAAGCTTGCCGTCCACCAGATAATCCATAATCCATTCCCCGCAGTATTGAGGATCCGATTGGTGCAGTCCCGCACCAAGATCCCTGAGCCATCGCTGATTATAGACCTCATGCGGCCCGATTGGGGGCGCGATGATGATCGGAATGCCAAGTCCGCAGTAAAAGGACATTTCTGAAGGCTTTGTCCAGAGAATATCTGTGTCGTGTAGAATTTCGTTAAACGCTCTGAAGTATTGGTTTTTATCCTTATCAAAGATAATCCGGACGCCTTCTGAGAAGCCCAGGCCGTTTTTTTCAAGAAGCCTGTCAAAATACGCTTTCACTTCGATCCGATGAGCAGCGACCAGATTCAATCTGATCTTTCCCTCTTTAATGAATTTTGACAGACCTCGGAGAACTCCTTCGGCTATTTCAGCCTGAGCGCCCGCTCCGCCAACGGCATAGGTCACCGTGATGGGACCTGCCGGGGCTTCCGGATCCCAACAGTCGCCAAGATAGTATTTCGCTTCCTGACCGTGAATGACTCTGAAGCGCCTTGTTGGATCAAGACGGATCAGTCTGCCCGCAAGGTCATGCCGTATTACGCTCATGTTTTTTCCTATATTCTCTTCGGGCAGGGGAAAGCCTGTGAGAAAGACCCTTTCATCCGGCACGCCGTATTCCTTCAGCCGCCGCATGGCATTGCCGCAGGGTGCGAAATAAATGATCCTGCTTTGCTGCGGTCTTTCAGAAACCCAAACCCTGTTGATATCAGCATCGCATATGATGCAATATACGGGAAGGTCGGTCAGCCGCTCCGCCGCCATAGCTGCCGCATAGAAGGATGTAATGACAGGAAGCCTTGCCGAACAAAGCTTCTTGCTCATGCCTCTGCCCATACCCCTGTTTATCAGGGAGTTCAGGGATTTTACCTGCAGGGATGGTCTGGATTGGTCTCGCCTGGGATAATAAGGAGATATATTCTGAAGCTTTTCCAGGATGTTGAATAAAGAAGGTCCGATCAAAGGAATCTGCCGGGTTCTGGAAAGAGATTCATAAGAATGCTGGAAAATCTTCCATAGCCTTTTTTCTTTTTTATTGGACATTTCTTCTTCGCCAAACAGCTGAATGCCTTCGTACGCAATGTCTCTCAATGGGTAGGTGGCTCTCTGGTGACCCAGCCCCATGTTTGCGGAGATGATCCAGGCTTCGTTGCCCATAGAATTTGCCTCCAATATCCAAATAAAATGCAATACAGTCATTTTATCAGAAAGCGGGGCAATCGCATAGATGTAAATCATGCGAGACAATCACTGAATCACCCCGACATTTTTACATTTTTCTCGGGACTCTGTCATTTCATATAGTTCATGAGGGCAATATAATATAATTTATAGATAAAAATTTGTTGGGGGCATACGTGAATGAACATTCTATTTGATGAAAAGAATAAAATCTTTTTGATCCATACACAAAACTCATCATATGCAATGGAAATTAATAAAGCAAACAACCTTGTTCATTTGTATTGGGGAAACAGAATTATCAGGAATGAAGATATTCCGATAAATGAGATGCTAAAAAACTATCCGCATGAAGAAGAAGACAAAAAGCTTACATATAATCTTGAATATGTTGGATGGGGTGGATACTTTTTTGATGAACCAGCATTAAAGGTTAAGTTTGCTGATAATGTGAGGGATCTTGTCTTAAAATATGACTCATATCAAATACTGCAGGATATTAAGTCCCAGATGCTTACAGTTACATTGACTGATAGGGCTTATTCTTTTAAAGTTCACTTACAGTACAGAATTTATGAGGGATCGGATATTATTGACCGGAGCTGCATTCTGGAAAATGCAGGGGCTGAAAAGGTTATGCTTGAAAACATAAAATCTGCGGTCTGGTTTGTACCCAGAGGAAAAGATTATCGTCTATCCTTTCTTTCTGGAAAGTGGTCGGGAGAGTACCAAATAGAACAGATAGAAATGACCCAGTCAAAAACTGTTCTTGAAGCACGCAAAGGAATATCTGGCCCGGATATTACGCCATGGTTTGCATTGGATTCAAATGGAAATGCTGATGAAAGCAAAGGCAGGATTTGGTTCGGCGTACTGCATTGGGCAGGCAATTGGAAGATCGTCGTTGAAATGGACCGGATGAACCAGATTCGGGTGACCGGAGGGATCAATGAATTTGATAGTTCCTGGTGTTTAAAGCCTGGAGAAAAATTTACTGCACCCACTTTCTCAGGGGGATACACGGAGCAAGGATTTGGTGAAGCCAGCAGGATGCTGCATGACTATCAAAGGAACTGGATTATACCTGCGGAGAAAGCACAAAAGGCTAGAAAAATTGTCTATAACTCATGGGAAGCGTTTTATTTCAACATTAATGAGGAACAGCAGCTAAAACTGGCTGAAAAGGCTGCATATGTGGGTGCTGAGGTATTTGTTCTGGATGATGGATGGTTTAGTACGAGAGATTGGTGTAACTCAGGTCTGGGTGATTGGTATCCTAGTAAGACAAAGTTTCCGAATGGCTTGAATCCCTTGATTAGCAGGGTGAATGCACTTGGAATGGATTTTGGGTTATGGGTTGAGCCTGAAATGGTCAATCCCGACAGTGACCTGTATAGAAATCATCCTGATTGGATTTTACGCTTTCCGGGTCGGGAAGGCACACAGATGAGAAATCAGTTTGTTCTGAATCTTGCGAGAGAAGATGTAAAAGCCTTTATCTATAGCTTTCTCTCAAGACTTTTGACAGATTACGATATTAAGTACATAAAATGGGACATGAACCGCTATATTACCGAGCCTGGATGGCCTGAGGCTGAAAGCGAAGAGCAAAGCAGCATATGGATCAGGTATATATTAAATTTGTATGATCTCTATACAAAATTTCAGCAGAATTTCCCGGGGGTAACATTTGAGAACTGCTGCAGCGGTGGGGGGAGAGTTAATCTGGGAATGGCAAAAGTAAGTGATATGCTCAGCAGGAGCGATAATTCAGACCCCCTGGATTCTCTTAAGCTCCAATATGGATATTCGTTTGTATATCTTCCCAAAATTGCGGGAGCCAGTTCCATAGGTGTATCGCCCAACGGGATTAACCAAAGGGTTGCTCCTTTACGTTACAGAGCACATGTAGCCATGCTTACAACGCCATATATCAACTTGAATCTTTTAAACTTGAATGAGGATGAATTGCTGGAGTTGAAGAAGTATATAGATTATTACAAGAAGATCAGGCCGGTTATTCAGGAAGGTGATTTTTACAGACTTGTTTCTCCCTATGGAAACCAGTTCATGGCGGTACAGTATGTTAGTAAGTGTAAGAGAGAAGCTGTACTGTTTGTTTTGGGTCAATCCATTCAATTTATGCCGCCATTGAGTCGGATTTTGTTGCAGGGGCTGGATCCTGATACTATTTATGAGGTAGAGGGATACAGGGACATGAGCGGAAGAGGTCTGATGAATATAGGGATAGAAGTGAGCCTTTTCGGAGATTTCGACAGTAAGGTCATTGCCATTAACAAAAAGGACTAAGAGTGTAGAAATGATAATATAGGAGTAAAAGCATGGATGTTACGTTGGCGAAAAAAATAAAGAAATATAGGACGATGTATGTTTTTCTGATTCCAGCCGTAGCTTTAACCATCATATTTAGTTATACGCCCATGATCGGTGTAATAATGGCATTTCAAAATTATAATCCAATTAAAGGCTTTTTTGGAAGCGAATTCGTTGGAGTTAAGCATTTTATTGAATTTCTTAATGATTCTGCTTTTTACTCCGCTCTGAAAAATACGTTAGGAATTAATTTGCTGATGATTATTATTGGTTTTCCGCTGCCTATTGTTTTTGCATTGATGATTAATGAAATCAAAGATGGATCCTTTAAAAGGATCACACAATCGATAAGCTATCTTCCCCATTTCATTTCGTGGGTGGTTATTGCAGGAATGGCCTATCGGCTTCTTGAAGAGGATTTCGGCTCTATCAATCTGCTTATTAATTTTCTTGGGGGAGAAAAAGTTGCTTTTTTCAGGGAAGCCGACTATTTTTGGGGTATTTTAGTTACTCTGGCTATATGGAAGGAGTTGGGGTGGAACGCAATAATATATTTAGCTGCGTTATCGGGTATTGACTCACAAATTTATGAAGCTGCAACAGTTGATGGCGCCGGGCGCTTTAAAAAACTAATTCATATAACTCTTCCCGGGATCAGGCCTACGATCAGTCTGATGTTCATCCTGACTATAGGCAGTCTTGCTACATCGGTTGGAGGAACTGGTCTGGAAGCTATCATGAATTTACAAAATGCAATGGTTTCCAAGTCTTCGACAACCATAGACTACTATATTTATTTCCAGGGGCTCAAGATGAACCGAATGTCATTTGCGGCAGCCATTGGTCTGAGTCAGTCCATAATCGCGCTCGGACTGGTTTTTGCGACGAACAGCTTTAATCGGAAGAAGAAGGGATACGGCGCTTTTTAGAAACAATATTGTACTTGCAAAACACAGTAATTTTTGGAGTGTGAATATGTTAATGGCAAATAAGGCAGACGCAGTTTCAACTACAACAATCAAAATCATCATGGCGATACTTTGCTTTACAACATTATACCCTTTTATATACTGTCTTGCCTATTCTTTCAGCAACAGCATATCGGTAATGACAAAAGTTGTAACAGTATATCCGATTGATTTTACATTAAAAAATTATGAAGTGGTTTTTAATAACAGAATCATTCTCAATTCGTTTTTCATTTCAGTCTCAAGAACTGTTTCAGGGGTCATTTATGCACTTGTTGTTACCGGGCTTGCTGCGTTTGCCATGTCTAAAAGAGATTTACCGGGTAACAGGTTGTTGGGAATCTTCTTCATCATACCAATGTATGTTTCCGGAGGACTTTTACCATATTATGTGCTAATTAGCAAGCTTGGTCTTTTCAATAACTTTTTAGTCTACATAATACCGCAAGGGATTTGGACATTTAACTTATTAATCATGAGGACATATTTCGAATCACTGCCCGACAGTCTTGAAGAATCCGCAAAAATAGATGGGGCAAGTGATTTGATGATATTTACAAAAATTATAACGCCCATTTCAATGCCCATTTACGCTACAGTGGTCATGTTTGTTGGTGTATGGCAGTGGAATTCATGGTTTGATGCCATGCTGTTTGTTTCAAATATTGATCTCATACCAATGCAGTCCATGCTGCAAAAGCTGCTCTTGGAGTCATTTTCAGCAGATCTTCAAGCACAGGCGAAACTTGCACAAGGCATCAAGCAAACATCACCGGAATCTTTAAAAATGGCTGCAGTTATTGTTACAACTGTACCCATTGTAATTATCTACCCATTTATGCAGCGGTATTTCATAAAAGGAATGATGATAGGAGCAGTGAAAGCTTAACATGGATAGCAAAAGCGGGCCTTATTCTGTTATTATGTAAAGAGGGGCCACTTTGAGGTGCTATATAGGTCAATAAAAAAGAAGGAGGATGTTGAAATGAAAAAATTAAGGAAAAGGTTATTGGCATTAATTGTAGCAGCTTTATTGGCTCTTTCATTCATGACGGGTTGCGGCAGGAATGATGCCGGGGAGAGTGTGGGGACTGCATCACAGGCCGGACAGAGTACGTCCGCAACTTCGCAGGATCAGGAGAATTTACCTCTGCTTGAATACTCGTTTGCATTTTATGATGAGTCTGCAAGTCTGTGGGCAAACAACCCGAATGATGTCGTCACTCCTTTTGTAGAGAGCAAATTTAACATCAAGGTAAAAGAAGTCATTGTTGCTAAGGATGAGGATTTCAAGGAAAGGCTTGCACAATGGATTGCAGCAGATAATATGCCCGATGTTATCTGTACAGGTGAAGCTAAATATGCGTTATCCACTGCAAAAGAGAAGTTTGCCGTACTTGACGACTATGTCAAGGATATGGTCAATTATAACAAATACTTTGACCAGAAGTACTGGCCGCGTTACATGACAGACGGGGAGAAGTATATATTACCGAATGTCACATTAAATTTGAACGCCCCGGAATATACAAGCGACCCATGGAATCCGGGTGATGATGTCTGGGGGCTTTGGGCACGGGAAGACATACTTGAAATGTGCGGGTACAAGTTTACCCCTTTAGCTGAAATTAAAGCCAACAAGACTGATAAGGGATTGAAGCCGACACTTGAGGATTTTAAAATCGAGCCGGCTATCGATACTCCGGAAGCTTTTTATGAATTCTTGAAGAAAGTGAAGGATCTGAACCTGAGCGTTGGTTCAAAGCCGGTAATCCCACTTTCCATCCCTTCATGGTCACAGTTCCATATTGGATCAATGTTTGACTGGGGTCACTGGCGTATTGATGAAAATGGTGATGTTGACGGGTATATGGGACTTCCGGGCGCTAAACCATTTTATAGGATGCTGACAAAAATGTACCAGGAAGGGCTTATTGATAAGGATTTCATCATCCAAAAGGATGAACAGCTTCAGGAAAAAGTTGCATCCGGAAGAGTAGCCTGCGGAATGTATGTACCGGATATGAATGCAGCCATGCAGATCATGGAGCAGAGTAATCCCAAGGCTACCGTCCGATATATTTCATGGCCAAAGGAAACTCCGGGTAAAGGGTATTTTGATATATATCAGGGTGGTGGATGGAGCTACATTATCAGTAATAAGGTGAAGGACTTAAAAAGACTGACGCAATATTTTGATTGGTTTTATAGTGACGAAGGGCTGGATGTTATTACGTGGGGACCTGAAAGTGCCGGACTTTGGGAAATAAAGGACGGGAAAAAGGTATTTAAAGACAAGGAAGTGGAAAACGACTGTCTGAACGGTGTTCATGGGAAGAAAGGCGCTGATTTCTATGGCCTTTATGATTATACTTCCTCCAGGAATCCATTCTGGAGTAAAGCGGCTATGGCAACACCTGTCATGACCCATGGCAATCCGAAAGATTATGCAAGAAGCTATCCGCCAAAGCTCAATATTCTATCGGTAAATAAAGCATTATGCGGCTCTTCCGGAGTAGATTATAATGGCAAAGCGGCGGCAGATGATGGAAAAGAGAATTCATTAGCAGTGTCAAATTACTTCTGGGGAAACTTCCAAAACATCGAAGTGGCGCAATTGCTGGTATGTGAAACAGATGAAGAGTTCGATACGGCATGGGACAAAATGTATCAGATATTCCTATCAGAAGGCAGGTATGAGGCTGCAAAAGCTGATATGACGAAGTGGTTTGAAGCTAACGGAGCCAAATAAATTCAATAGATACGGACACTGGCAACAGCTTTGCCAGTGTCCATTTTCCAACAAACGGGAGGTTTGATAAAATGGCGGACATGTTGGTAAAGCTGTTTGATTTGCAGGGAGATGAAACAGATAGGAAAAGCCTTTTGAAGGACAATATCGAAATTGTAAGGGCTATGCCATCCGACAAACAAAGGATTGTTGGATGGGTTAAGGACAACTTCGGAGAGTCATGGGCAAGCGAATGCGATGTTGCGTTTTCCAACAAGCCTGTCTCTTGTTTTGTAGCAATCCAAAACCAAAAAAGCATAATTGGATTTGCCTGTTATGAAGCTACCTGCAAAGACTTTTTTGGACCTACAGGAGTTTTGGAAGGTTATAGAGGAAGAGGAATAGGTACAGTATTGCTGTTACAATCGTTGCAGTCCATGAAAGATACGGGTTATGCATATGCTATAATTGGCGGCGCTGACGAAAGCGCTGTAGATTTTTATAAAAAAACAGTAAATGCGTATATCATAGAAGGCTCCTCCCCAGGAATCTATAAAAACTCGCTTGGATGAGGTTGGCCATTTCACGTACAGGATCAAAGATGTTATAATTATAATATGCAGTGTGCTTAGATGCTGTGGTAAAAGTATATGCTTTGGAGACAGGTGCGATTGTATTGAAATACAAAGTGATGCTTGTAGATGATTTCCATGCCGATCTTGAAGAATTGAATTTCCTTTGCAGTTCAATCAAGGATCTTCATATAGTGGCTTTATGCAGTAATGGAGCTGACGCGTTGGAACAGATTTCGTCATGCGCTCCCGATATTATTGTCAGTGATATTGATATGCCTGTTATGAATGGATTTGAACTCGCAAGGAATATAAAGTGTAATTACCCCAGAATTAAAATAATATTCTGCAGCTTTCACAATGAGTTTGAGTATGCGAGAAATGCGCTATATCTTGACGGGTATGGGTATGTTTTAAAGCCTGTTCAACCTCAGGAACTAAAGCAATGCATCAAAGACGTCATGGAAGAGATAAAATCAGAGTCAGTCATGATCAAATCATATGCTGACTTAAAAGAACTAATGGAAAAGAATAAACCTTTGATCGTAGAAAATTTTATAAATGAGCTTATATACGGGCTCAACAAGGATGCTTCAGATATATGGGAGAAAATAAGATACTTTGGATTGGAATTGATAGAAGGCATTTTTTGTTTAGCGCTGATAGAAATTGATGATTATACTAAAATTACGACTAATCTTTCCATTGAAAGAAAGCAAATTCTGAACAATAGATTATTTTTGAAACTAAAGAACATTTATTCCGGCTTCTGCAATCATATCATACTGACAAGATTGGATGATTCTCATTTTGCTGTTTTGTACAGTTTCAGCAAAGATTTTCCCAAGGGAAATGTAATTGATATGATTTCTGCAAATTGTCTATACATTAGTTCTGAGTACAAAAAGACAGATTTAGGCCTGTCTTTTGCAATCAGCGATTGCTGCACCGAAATAACAGACATCTGCAACTTATATGAGCAGTGCAGGTATGCATTAAGATATAAATATACTTTTGGAAAAGGTAAAGCTATATTTTTTAATGATATTCCCTATGCATTCAAGCGTCCGGACATTGACATTAACAGAACGCAAAAGGACATCCGTTTTTTACTGAACAGCGGGGCCAGGGAGGACGTCCGGTGCTATATCAATCAATTGTTTGATGGAATAAACATGGATACAGACCCTCAATACTGTCAGGACTTGTGTTTTCAAATAGCCATTTGCATTCAAACTGTTTTACACGAACATAAATATAGCTTTCAACAGATATTTGGCGACGAGAAGCTGATATGGCATAAACTGGCAGATTTTGAAACTATTGCAGATGTGCGCAATTGGCTAATCAATATAGTGCTCGTTATTAAAGAGTATTTTGAAGCCAGAATAATTCAGAAAAATGATGTCATTGCAGAGGAGATAAAAAAATACATTGAAAACAATTTCTCCAGAGAACTCAATACTGATATGATTGCACAAAATTTTTTCTACAATCCTGACTATTTAAATCATATATTCAAGGAGTCTACCGGAGAATCTATCTATGATTATATATGTCGCTATAAAATCGAAAAGGCAAAAGAACTCCTTTCCAATACGTCCATGAAGCTTTATGAGATTGCTGATTATTTAGGATTTAGCCACTCTGCATACTTCGGAAGCTTTTTTAAAAAGTATATTGGGTTAACGCCAAAGGAATTCAGGGAGGTAGCCAATGACTAAAAAAGCTTTACATGTTTTTTTGCGAAGAATAGTCAAAATCTATTACAATTCCAAACTGAAATACAAGCTTATGTTTTCATTTTCAATAATCATTATAGTTTCTATATTATTTGTAGGTTTAACTTCCTACTATATTGCTAGAAATTTTCTTATAGAAGACGAAAAAAAATTCTTGAAGCAGAGCATGCTGCAATTGAATAACACTATTGAGTATTTTTTTGAAATCTATATGAATAAAAGTGAGATGATTTTTAACAATGCAGAACTACAGAACGCATTGGTAAAGAAAAATGTAAATTTAGTTGATATTGTTGATACTCATAAGAATATCAGCAAAATAATCAGGCAGATGACAGATGATGTGAAATACCCTTTAATGAAGAATTCTTATTATCTTGGAGGAGTTCTTAAAGTTGTAATTTATTCCAATAATGAGACCCTGGTATCGGATGGGCAGGAGATTATGAGCTTCGACGACATCAAAGACGAGAAGTGGTGTAAGGAGCTTTACAGCTCCAATGAACTTTTTACATGGGAAAGCAATGTGACAGACAGTAAAAATAACAGATATATTACAATGAACAGAAGGCTCATAGATTTTAAAACCTCCAAAGATATTGGAGTATTAAGAGTGTTCATTCCCATAGAAAGATTTAAAAATGTTATCCTTAACAATATACAGGACAATGAATATATGCTTTTTTATCTTGATAATAATATGGGAAGTATTGTTCAAACAGGAACCGGTATACAAAATTACAGTATCAGTGCAGATGATGTCAGCGCATTGAATATTCATAAGCCTATCGATGAGGTGAAAATCGACAGGGCTAATTTTATTATAGGTTATCACATTTCCAGTATAACCGGGTGGAAACTTGTGTATGTTATTCCTACCAATCTCATAACAGGGAAAGTAAAAACAATCTCAATCATCACAATAATAACTGCATTGCTTACGATACTGATTTGCATATTAACCACAACCATAGTATCGGAATTTATAACAAAAAGGATTGCAATACTTGTAAATAAAACAAACAGGATAAAAGAAAATGACATGAAGATTCATACGATAATATCAGGGGATGATGAGATCGGCCAGTTGGATAAAAACTTTAACAGTATGATACAACGGATTAACGATCTTATAGAAAATGAATATAAATGGAAGCTGTCGGTAAATAAAATATATGTAGAACTGCTGCAGGAGCAGATAAATCCGCATATGTTATATAACAGTCTGACGATGATAGGCGTTTTGGCCAGGAAATCAAACAATACCGAAATATCCGAAACTGCGAATAATTTGATAAATTTCTATAAAGGCGTTTTAAATAAAGGTCAAATTGCATCCAGCGTCAAATCGGAAATCGATATGGTCGTCAATTATATTGACATTATAAAGCTTGTTTACAACCTTGATATTGAAACTATTCTGGAGATTGACGATAGAATAATGAATTTCTATTCAATAAAGCTATTTTTGCAGCCTATTGTAGAGAACGCTGTTATTCATGGAATAAAGCCGGTTAAAGCAGGCATTATTCTTATTCGGGGAGAAATCAAGGGCGATCGTCTGCAATTCAGCGTATCAGATAATGGGATCGGAATGGACAAGGATGAGTTGCAAAATCTTCGTACATCTATCAAGAACGGAAATGTCAATATGGGATATGGAATGAGCAATGTTGCAAAGCGAATTAAGTTATTTTTTGGGGATAAGTATGACATCGATGTGAAGGAGACAATTGGAGGTGGGACCACTGTAGTTATAAATATTCCTGCACTAAAAAAAGATGAGGTTATTAAATTGATTGAATAGCTCCCAAACCGCATGAACACAGCAAAGAAATATCAAGCAGAGTTTCACGTTCCATGTCCATGCTACCTTATTGCTTTTTTTCATATAGATCACTCCTCATACAAATAAGTACACAAATTGATCGGGGTAAAGGACAGGCGTATAAAGCAGAGATACCTGGATATTATCAGGGCGTATTTTATAGAGCTCATTGTAAAAACATTCAGGTGTATGGATGATGCCAGAAGTAATATATCTCTACGGAATCAACGGTTAATACAAAAAGCGATGAGGTTTTCAAAAAAATCACCGGGAATACTCCCGGCGATTTTAGAAAGGAATAATCTTACCAATCCTGATACTTGCAGCTGCTGCGTCTTGGAATGACGATCCAGGCGATGAAATAAGCCAGCAGGCCGACCCCCTCAAGGAAGATTGAGAGGAACCATATAAGCCTTACAATTGTCGGATCAATTCCAAAGTATTCGCCGATTCCTCCGCATACGCCGCCTATTTTCTTATTTGAATCTGACAAAAATATTCTCCTGTCCATATTAACGCTCCTTTATTGGTTTACTTGTTTAGTGTTTACAATAAATGATACGAAGAGAGCAGGTTCATGTCTGAGAAATATTTCTTTTTGCTCATGACGGCACGGCACAGCTGTCTAGAATGAGTTTATGTTAAAAAAAGATTAACGGCATTTTTTTTAAAAGATGGATGTGTTAACATAAAAGAATAAGTGATGGAGAAACACGGAGGTTCTATGAAAAAACTCAAAAAGACTACAGTGATTTTTTTGGCGGCCATAATGGTATTATCTTCAGCCGCGTGCAGCAGCACACAGATCACAGGCGGTCCGGGACAGGCGGAAAAGACGACTTCCAATGAGGATTCAAACGGAGGGACTGCCGGTAGTATTTCAGAAGGAGCCTCAACGGGGACTGACGATGAAACGACCGGCAGTACCGGAGTACAGGAAGAAGCATATTCAGAAATATATCCCGCGAAAAAATCCTCATCTGGCGATTCAAGATGGGGTTATATTGACCGTTCGGGCAGGTTTGTCATTCAACCGGCATTCTCACAGGCTTACAGGTTTCAGAAAAACCGGCTTGCCGTGGTAACGGTTGATAATAAAGCGGGGATTATAGACCGCTCGGGGAAGTTTATCGTGAGCCCTGCCTACACTTATATTGGGGATTATGCTAACGGGTTTGCGATTGCATATGACGGTGAGGGCAGTGTCGTATTGGATGAGGACGGCAATGTTCTTTCAGAAAAATACTCATTCATCAGCAGCTACGATTCCAATCGTGCCGCCTATACCATCGATTTCGGCAATGGGCAATGGGTAAGCGGCTATCTGGATGAGAAAGGGAAACCGGTCATAAAGGCAGGTTATGAGCAAGCGATGGACTTTGAAGGAGACCGGGCCGTTGTAAAACTGGCTTCCGGCAATTATGCGCTGATAGACCCCAGCGGCAATGTAGTCAAAACCTTTGACCATCGTTATGTAGGTGAGATTTCGGAAGGGATGATGATGTATCAGCCGATAGACAGCGAGAAGTATGGATATATGGACATAAACGGAAACGTAGTCATATCGCCTTCCTTTATCTACGCTGAAAGCTTTGAAGGAGGCAATGCTGTTGTCGAAGTGTCCGAAGACTATTCTGTCAGAAAGCTTGGACTAATTGATAAAAAAGGCCGGTTTGTCATAGAGCCGCAGTATAATGAGCTGTTGCAGCTTGGAGAAGGAATGACCGCAGCGGGCGTGCCGATCGATCCGCAAAACATATTCGGAGCCTCCAAATATGCGCTTGTCGGTGCGGATGGTAAGCTCCGGACAGACTTTACTTTTTACAGGATCGATTCTTTCCATGAGGGGATCGCCTCAGCACAGGATGTTACAGGGACGTTTTTCATTGACGCCTCAGGCAATATGCTGAAAAATCTCCCTTCAGCGAAGGGGGCTGGAAGCCTGGAAAATCTGGATGGACTGATCTATGCAGATATTGACAAACGACCCTATTATATGGATCAGAAGGGTGCGATCGTATACAAGCCGTCCACAGAAACGACACTTGACAATGGGATTGTCGTGTCCGAAGCCAAGTATAACCCGAACAGGGATTACATAGTCTACTATCCGATCCTGAGCAAACTGGAAAGCCAAAAGGTCGAGCAGACGGTAAACGAAAAACTGCGGGAGATGTGGACGCACAGCAGTACAAATATTATCAGGCAAACCGATATGCTCAATTATCATTATGAAGGCAGCTTCTCATTGGGCTTACACCGCAGAAACCTGCTGGTACTGAACGAATCAGGGTATGATTATCCCTTTGGCGCCGCCCACGGCATGCCGTTGCAGGAGTACGTACATTTGGACACAAAAACGGGGACGTTCTATGAACTGAAGGACCTGTTCAAAGAAAGAAGTGATTACACCTCCATTCTGAGTGCAATTGTACAAAAACAGATCGAAGAGCAGTCTGAGGAAATGCTTATATGGATCGACAGCTATAACGGCATCAGACCTGATCAACCGTTTCATCTGACGGAGGATGCGCTCAATCTTTATTTCTATCCCTATGAAATTGCACCATACGCGGCAGGATTCCCAACGTTTAAAATACCCTACGCGGAAATTGAGGAGCTCATTGATAAAGCAGGGGACTTCTGGCTTTCCTTCAACTGAGTTGTGATAATTTAGTACCGTAAACGCCGCCGGAATAAACAGCGCTGCCGGTACTTCTGCAAGTGTACAGGGCAGGGATTTTGTGGTATGATAAGCCTAAAAGGGGGGCGGTCAATGATAAGGGAGGGCTTTCTTCGTTTCATTTACCAGGCGGCAAGCATGCAGCGCTGGAATGACCATATAAGGCCTCACAAAGGCTTCACAGAACTGGACAAGCAGGCGCACAAGCTGTTTTATGCGTATGTGATCGGCAAATTTGAGGAAGAGACCAACCCCATCGATTGGACGAGGCTGATCGAAGGAGCGCTGTTTGAGTTGTTTCAGCGGATCGTGCTGACGGACATCAAGCCTACTATTTTCCACCTTCTGATGGAAAAACATGGTTCCGAGATCAACGAGCTTGTGATGAAAAAGCTTATTGAGATTGGGATCAATGATATCGACCCGGATTTTGGCTGTAGAATGAGAAAATATCTGTACGATGCTGAATACAGCCGTCATGAAAAAACGATCCTCAGTGCCTCCCATTATCTGGCGACAGATTGGGAGTTTAAAATAGTCTATCATTTATCCTCTGATTTATTTGGAATCGAGGATACAAAGAGGAATATTGAAAAACAGCTGGAGAAACATCAGAATATTAGCGGAGTAAGCAAGCTGGTGTTTAACCGCGGCGCCGTTGATTTTCTCAATCTTGTCGGACAATTGAGGTTCCAGCAGAGATGGGCCCAGACACAGAGAATCCCTGAAACCTCCGTCGCCGGTCATATGCTGATCGTGGCGCTTATGTCATATGTATTATCCCTGCAGATAGGCGCTTGTGAAAAACGCAAATACAACAATTTTTTTGCGGGCCTGTTTCACGACATGCCTGAGGTGCTGACGCGAGATATCATTTCGCCTGTCAAAAACTCGGTGGACGGACTTGGAAATCTGATCAAATCCATTGAGGAGGCGCAGATGGAGGAAGTTCTGCTGCCCCTGCTTCCAAAGAACTGGCGGACGGAGATCCGTTATTTTTCGGAGAATGAATTTGCGGATAAGATTCTAATGGATGGAAAGATTCTGGAGGTCAGCACGGAGAAAATCACGGAGTTTTACAACGAAGCGGGGTTTTCGCCGGTGGACGGCAGTATCATCGAGTTCTGCGATAAATTTGCGGCATACATGGAGGCATTTTTGTCCATCACTCACGGCATAAGCTCGGATAACCTCCGGGACGGTTACAGCAGTCTATATAACAAATTCAGCAGTACAAAGATCGCAGGAATGGATCTTGGAATGCTTTTTGAGTACTTTAAATTGAAATGAAGGACGGGCTGTATGAATAAATATATGGGTTTTTACGAATTGAAGTCCTTAAGTCTTCCGACTGTTCCATGGCAGGAGTTTGCCCGGGATACGGCATTGGATGCCAACCTTTTATGGACGGTCAGGGTCGCTGTGGAAAAAGGAGACGATCATCATCTGCCAAGAGCGGTTGGTGTGACAGCGAGCGAAGCGATCCGGCAGGGAAGGGAATTGCTTCAGAAATATGAGGGGAACGGGATTGTGATCTATTATCCATACTTTATTGCGGAAAAGTCCGGTGTTCTGGACATTAACAGAAATAGAACCGTGATCGAGGCGGTGGAGAAGGATTTGTGGAATCTTGTGACCTTCGGGAGAAAGAATGTGACCGTTATCATACCGGCAGAGCAAGAAGCAGAGTATTTTGGGGAAGCGGATTTTCTCGAGAAAAACGAGCTTGAGGAACTGCTTAAATGCGGCTCGGTCATGACCGGCCGCTACAGGCAGGAGCTCAGCGAGGGAAAATCTATTCTGGCGGAGTGGAGCTATGCATACAATACCGATATCCGGTACGAACCCATTGGAGACAGGTATCTGGTGCTTTATGAACTCAGAACGGTATAGCACGTGATAAAAATCCTATCGCAGGGTTTCCGTAATCATTACACCTGAATATATTAATATTGAAAAATGGTGACGGAAATGAATACGAGAGGATTATCATGGGAAGGAAAAGGACGGAAAGAAAGCGCAGGCTGTCGGAATACACTTCAGAGCAGTTGCCGGCAGGTTCGGTGATCCAATTCGTTTATTATGAGGATTTTAACAATGATGGCCAAAAGGAAGCGGTCATAGGTATTACCCGATTTTCTCCGTTTCCGCCGGATTCGGCGGTCATACTGGTAAAAGAGAAGGAGGACTCCTTCGATCATAGCTGGATACACTTTTCAGATCGTGCTTGTGCCGCCTGTGGGATTATTGACAACGCAGCCGCAGCCGACACGGACGGCGACGGGGTGCCGGAGCTGATCGTGTCGAGGGTACTCAGCCATGAACAGGATATTGATATAATGGTCCTTGACTGGCCGGAAAAGGATACGCTTAAAATATGGCACAGCGGAAGGACTTTTTTTCACGGAAGTATGGAATTGAATGATATCGACGCGGACGGAATCAGTGAGATCCTTGTCGAGAGCGGAACCCAGACGGGGGAAGAAATCATTGCTCTGAAGGAGTCCTTTTATCATGTCAGAGAGGGGTTTGCCTACAAGTGGGATGGCGAGGGATACACACCAAAGGCAAACCAGGTGCGGATGCCGTATGAGAGTTACAATACAGCCGTTGGCTTTCTGAAAGCGATCTGGCTGCAGGACTATGACAGTGCCTATGATATGGTTATCCTGCCAGGCTTTTTAGGACTGGCCGGGCTGGACGACAGCAGCCCTGAGGCATTCAGAAGCTATATCGGGAGGAATGTGCTGCCGCACCTTACGCGGAATCTGTCAAAGGGCAGACTGATACCTGCGGAGCCCTTTGATACCTGCTGCAGGTTCATGGGAGCAGAGGATTGCTTTACGATAGAACTGGTTTGTGAGAAAAACAGGATTCGGATTCTCAGCCTGATTATTTCGAAAAAAAGTTTTTGAAAAATATCACATTATGGAACAATAGTTGAATTATTTCGTCATAATGCTTGGATGACTTTTATTGAACACCCATGTTTTATATGGTATGATAATGGTATTATATTAGCAGGGTCTCTTAATATTATTCATTTTCGGTAATTATTCTTTTATACAAAAGATGAGGAGGTATATGTATGGAAAATACCATAAGAATATCATTCTCCGCAGTCACACATACAGGCGCCGCATATACGGTGAATGAAGACAGGGTATTTGCAAACGGAAGGTTTTTGTCTCCCAGTTCGGCAGACTATGCCCAGATATCACTGGAGCTCAACGACAGCAAATGCTTTTTTGCTCTGTCCGAAAATATGGAGGATGAAGAATCGGGCATTTCCCTCACAAGCGATTTGAAAAAATTCCATCAAAAAGCTATGACCAGTTCAAAGGATATTCAGGTGAAGCTGGATGAGCTGGTTCAGTGCATAGAACAGTCCGGTAATCTTCTTCACAGCGTTTCGCTTGGCGAAAACGACCTTCAGGAAAGAAAGCCTGCCTTTGCCGGCATATTGATCGACGAAGGCCATATTGCCGCGGTCAATCTTGGGAATTGCAGGATATACAAGCTGGAAGGTGATACCTTTAAGCTTTTGGTGAATGACTACAAAAGAGCCGAAAGGCTTCTCAAGATGGGCATTATAAGCAACGAACAGGCTGAGATACTCTCCGGACAGCAAAGGGCTTCCGTGGATGAAGGCCGGTCCACAGTGAAAAAATCCGACATCAATTCCGTTAAAGAGGGTACCGTTTATCTGATTTGCAGCAATGCACTTGCCGAGACGGTCAATGAGGACAGTATTTATGATATCCTCGGCTCCAATTCCGGTCCGGATGAGGCTGCCGACCAGCTTGTAACCGAAGCGCTCAGGAGCGAACCGGAGGGTAGTGTTACCGCGCTGGTAATCAGGATTGAGAGCGCGGGAGAGATGCAGACTTCGATTCCAGGCCCGAGGGTCGCACAATTCCGTTCATCCGCAGCAAGGGTTCCTTCCAGGCAGTCAAAGGTCACCGCTTCAAAGCGCAGAAGCTCTGTGGATATAAGTAAGATCATTTCCGTAGCCGTTCTGGTGGTTTTAGCTACTGCCGTCATTTTTGGCGGATACAGACTCATTAAAATGATTCGTAGTAATCCCCAG
This sequence comes from Bacillota bacterium, assembly GCA_023435745.1. GTDB lineage: Bacteria > Bacillota > Clostridia > Acetivibrionales > DTU013 > JAEYRF01. The sequence continues at coordinate 557,763 of JAEZMD010000018.1, forward strand.
GCACAGGGCGTTTCCGGCGAGCAGGAGACAACGCAGGAGGATTCGACAGGTACGGCAGAATCATCGACCAATGATATCGTCGATGAGGGCACACCGGAAGATGCCACAACAGGTGAAGATGCAGAGGTCGAGGATACTGTTGAACCGGACGGGGAAGACGTTGCAGATACTAAGCCCGATACGGAGCTGGTCGATGGATATTATACCGTCAAGTCCGGCGATATGCTGATGGTGATCGCCAGAAAACTTTATGGGGATGAAAGCAAGTATACACTTATAATGAAGGCCAATAATATGACAAATGCGGATGTCATTTATCCCGGGCAGAAGCTGAAGATTCCACCGGCCGAATAGATGGAATTATGGGTGCGGGCTCGCAATTGAGCGGCTCGGAATCTGCACGCGGAAAATTATATTATTTTCTTGATTTTTCTACAGAGCGGAGTATAATATTAAATAGGTCAAAGATAGTCAAAGTCAGCATTGCTGTAAAAGTAAAATGTTTATGGAAATGCTGAATGTAATATACTATAGATTGATGTTTTAAGCGTGTGATGAGGTGTTTGTATGAAGTTCAGGGATTATTACGAAGTGCTTGGCGTAGATAAAAAGGCATCTGCGGATGAAATAAAAAAGGCATATAGAAAAATGGCCAAAAAGTATCATCCGGATACAAATCCCGGAGATAAGGCTGCTGAAGAAAAGTTCAAGGAAGCAAATGAAGCCTATGAAGTACTTGGGGATGCCGCGAAAAGGCAAAAGTATGATCAGTTCGGCGCACAGGGACAGTTCCGCAATGGCGTTGACTTTGATCCTTCAGCGTACGGCTTTGGCAATAATGTGCGGTATGAATACAGACAAGCTGAAAATAGCGATTTCAGCGATTTTTTCAATATGTTTTTCGGCGGGTCGAATCCCTTCGGCTCGTTTGGGGAAGACGGGCTTTTCGGTAATAAACGCGGCAGAGGCGGCAGGTTTACGCAAAGCAGGCAGATGAAAGGCGATGACAGTGAAGCTGTATTGAAGATAACCATTGCCGAAGGGTTTCACGGCGCCGAGAGAAGGATCGGCCTGCGAACGAGCGACGGTGAGAAGACGATTTCGCTGAAGATACCTGCAGGTATCAAGCCCGGAGAAAAAATCAAGCTTTCGGGACAGGGCAGCCCTGGATTCAATGGCGGCAGGAACGGGGACCTTTTTCTGAAGGTCGAATTTATACAGCCTGCAGATTTTGAATTGAACGGTCTGAACGTTGAAGGGCGGATTGCTTTATATCCATGGGAAGCGGGGCTGGGTGCGGAGAAATCTTACCAGACGCTTGACGGCAGGATATCAGTAAAGGTACCCGCAGGCATACAGACGGACAGCAGAATCAGGGTGGCCGGCAAAGGCTACAGGGACAGAAACGGCGTAAGGGGAGACCTGTTTCTCCGGGTCAGAATCGTAAACCCTGATACGCTCAGCAAAGCGCAATCTGACTTATATAAACAGCTTAAGAAAATATCGTCACAGTGAGGGCAGTGAGGGGGACGTTTCTCAACAAAAATTATGGAATTTAGAAGGGAAGTGACAGTATGAATCTGGATAAATTTACTGATAAGGCGCAGGAGGCTTTGGGGAATGCGCAGGAGATAGCATTGCGTATGCAGCATCAGCAGGTGGATGGGGAACATCTTCATATGGCGCTGCTGACACAGGAAGAGGGTTTGATCCCGAGATTAATCAATTTCATGGGAATTAATAATGATTTATTGATTAATGATGTTCAAAAGGAACTTGATAAGCAACCCGCGGTATATGGTGCGGCAGCGTCAAACCTATATGCTACGAGGCGGTTGAATGAGATATTGCTGCACGCCGGGGACGAAGCGGATAAATTCAAGGATGAATACGCCGGCGTTGAACATATATATATTGCATTGCTCAAAGAAAGACACACGCCTTCCGAGAATATTTTCAAAAAGCACGGCATAAACCGTGAAAATTTTCTCACCGCATTGGGCAAGGTCAGAAGCAACCAGCGAATTACATCCAAAAATCCGGAGGAGACTTATGAGGCGCTGACACGGTTTGGCAGCGATTTGGTGGATTTGGCAAGGAAGGGAAAGCTGGACCCCGTCATCGGGAGAGATTCGGAAATAAGGCGTGTAATCAGGATCCTTTCGAGAAGGACGAAGAACAATCCGGTTCTGATCGGGGAACCCGGTGTTGGAAAGACTGCTGTGGTGGAAGGTCTGGCCCAAAGGATTCTCAAGGGCGATGTGCCTGAAGGGTTGAAGAACAGAACAATATTTGCGTTGGATATGGGGTCGCTGATTGCTGGGGCAAAATACCGGGGCGAATTTGAGGAGAGGCTGAAGGCTGTTCTGAAAGAGGTGGAAAAATCCGAAGGAAGGATTATTTTGTTTATTGATGAGCTGCACAACATTGTTGGAGCAGGAAAGACAGAAGGCTCCATGGATGCGGGAAACATGCTCAAGCCAATGCTGGCAAGGGGTGAGATCCATTGCATCGGCGCGACTACGCTGGATGAATACAGAAAGTATATTGAAAAGGATGCTGCGCTGGAGAGAAGGTTTCAGCCTGTCATGGTGGAGCAGCCGGATGTGGAGGACACAATATCTATACTCAGAGGGCTGAAGGAGAGATTTGAGATCCACCATGGCGTCAGGATCACCGACAGTGCCATCATTGCCTGTGCTGTACTGTCAAACCGCTATATCAGCGACCGTTTCCTGCCGGATAAGGCCATTGACCTAATGGATGAGGCAGCGGCGATGATCAGGACGGAAATCGACAGTATGCCCGCCGATCTGGATGAGACCAGCAGAAGGATCATGCAGCTGGAGATTGAAAAACAGGCGCTGATCAAGGAAACCGACCGGCATTCCGTTGAAAGGCTGAAGGTACTGGAGAAGGAAATCGCAGGACTCAGGGAACAGGCCGATTCGATGAAAGCCCAGTGGGAGAGCGAAAAGAGCAACCTGATCAGAGAGAAGGAGCTCAAACAGAAAATTGAGCAGACAAAACGCAATATAGAGGAAGCAGAGCGCAAATATGATCTTAATGAGCTGGCTATTCTAAAGCATGGCCAATTGCCCGAGCTGGAAAAACAACTGCAGGAAGAGAAAGGCAGACTGTCAATGGCGGGCGGAAAGCGGCTGTTAAAGGAAGAGGTCACTGATGAAGAAATAGCACAGATTGTATCCAAATGGACTGGCATCCCTGTTACAAGACTGGTTGAAAACGAGAGGGATAAGCTGTTGCATCTGGAGGATATCCTGCATAAACGTGTAATCGGGCAGGATGAAGCGGTAGAGGCCGTTGCAGATGCTGTGCTGCGTGCGCGTTCAGGACTGAAGGATCCTCGGAAGCCGATCGGCTCATTTATCTTCCTCGGACCTACCGGCGTCGGAAAGACAGAGCTGGCAAAAGCGTTGTCGTCCGCTTTGTTTGACAGCGAAGAGAATATTGTGCGTATCGATATGTCGGAGTATCAGGAAAAGCATACGGTTGCAAGACTCATTGGCGCGCCTCCCGGCTATGTGGGTTATGAGGAGGGCGGACAGCTTACTGAGGCCGTCAGGAGAAAGCCCTATTGTGTTATTTTGTTTGATGAGATAGAAAAAGCACATCCGGAGGTTTTCAACGTATTGCTGCAGCTGCTTGATGACGGCAGGCTGACGGATAGTCAGGGCAGGACGGTAAATTTTAAGGATACTGTTGTCATAATGACTTCAAATCTGGCCGGAGAATATCTGCTTGAGGGGATCAGGAGCGGCAGCCAGAATAGCGAAAAGATAAGGGAGGCTGTATTGGGAGAACTGAAGCGCAATTTCAAGCCTGAGTTCCTCAATCGTATTGATGAGATTGTTATTTTTAACCCGCTGAAGAAGGAGGAAATCGTCAAAATCATCGACCTTTCTCTGGAGGAAATCCAAAGGAGATTGGAAGAAAGACATATAACTCTGACAGTTACCGATGCGGCGAAGGAATTCATCGCTGACACGTCCTATACTCCGGAATATGGCGCAAGGCCTGTGAAGAGGTTCTTACAGAAGGAACTTGAGACAGAGCTTGGAAAGCTCATTATCAAAGGGGTTGCCGGAGAGGGCAGCCATATCGTGGCAGATATGGAAGCAGGCGCTCTCGTCATCCGTCCGGAGTGATTATGTAACCTTTCTTTGCGGTATTGCATAGGCTATATCAGACTTTTAAAGGAGTGGATATAGCATGCAGGAATATTATGTTGTTCGCCAGCCGCAGCCTTTCCAGGGACCCTTCCCGAGTATGCTGCCCTTTATGCCGCCGGGCTTTCCGGGACCGGGGCCGGGCTTCCCAGGACCGGGCTTCCCAGGCCAGGGACCCGGCTTTCCGGGACCGGGCGGCGGAGCAGCTTCGGGACCGCCTCAGGGACCTCCGCCGTCGTTTATACCGTCTCAGGCAGCAGCACAGCAGTCAATCGGCGTACTGGCCGTTGATCCGGGTGCTATTAGGCCGTGTAGATTCAGATTTGTGTATTTGTGGCTTGACAACAGGCAGCAGTTCTGGGCATGGCTCATTTTCATCGGAAGACGGTCTGTAGCAGGATGGAGATGGACCGGTTTCAATTGGGTCTACTTTGGATTGGATACGGATAGAATAAGATCGTTTCTCTGCTTTTAGGAAGAAGGAGGTGAGGGATGGTTCTTTTGTCTTCGGCTTTGTCGACTGAGGGTAAAGACAAGGGAACCGTCCCAAGCTCATAACGTTATATTTTCATGTATCGGATGCGCAGGGTGTTCAGCACGGCCAGTAAGGTCACGCCGACATCTGCGAAAACGGCTTCCCACATTGCCGAGATCCCTGAAAAGCCCAACAAGAGCACCAGAACTTTTACACTGAGGGCAAATATAATATTCTGAAGCGCAACTGTCCGGGTGATGGAGGCGATCCTGATAACATCGGCTAACCGCGAAGGTTCATCGCTCATAAGCACGATATCCGACGCCTCAATGGCAGCGTCTGATCCGATTCCACCCATGGATATACCGACGTCTGCCAGAGCAAGAACGGGCGCATCGTTGATGCCGTCACCGACAAATAGGCTGCTTCCGTCCGAAGATTTTTTTATATTTTCAAATAATTCTACCTTCTGGTGCGGCAGCAGGCTATAATGGACCTCGTCCAGCTTCAACTCCGATGCTGCGGCTTCTGCCGGTTCACGGGAATCCCCGGTCAACATAATGATTCTGTCTATGCCAATCCTTCTAAGCAGATCGATTGATTTTGCCGCATCCTTTTTCAAGGAGTCGCGGACATGGATACGTCCTTTGTAAACTCCATCCACCGCAATATATACCTGAGTACCGTCTGCGATGCCGTCTGTGCCACCTGCGCCTCCATTCCTGTAATCAATACCGTCATTGCTGACGCCGGTCAATACGCCTGTGCTTTGCAGAAATTCATAGTTGCCTGCTTGAATGGTTTGACCTCTGACAACGGAAGTAACGCCTTTTCCGGGAACTTCCACGCTGCTTTCAATGGCGGCTGTGTCGATATCCTTCCCGTAGGAATTCAGTATAGAACGGGCAATCGGATGGGTCGAGACGCCTTCGGCGTATGCCGCATATTCCAGTAATTCGTCCTGTGCGCAGTTTACCGCGTCTATTTTTGATACGCGGAACACCCCTTCGGTAAGGGTGCCGGTCTTATCAAATACGACTGTCCTGACCTTGTTCAGTGCCTCCAGATAGTTGCCGCCCTTAACAAGAATACCCTTTGAGGACGCCCTGCCTATCCCAGCAAAGAAGGTGAGGGGAACAGAGACCACCAGAGCGCATGGGCAGGATATGACCAGAAAAATCATCGCCCTGTAAAGCCACGTTTTAAAATCCATCGATCCCGTCACAAGCGGCGGCAGAACCGCAGTCAGCAATGCGGCGCCAATAACTGCAGGCGTATAGTATGTTGAAAATCTGGTGATAAAGCTTTCCATAGGCGCTTTTTTCGATGCGGCATCCTGTACAAGCTCAAGGATACGGGTGACCGCGGATTGCTTCAGAGTATTGGTAGCCTCGAGAGTGATCAAGCCGGTTTTGTTGATACATCCGGCGAGGACCTGTACACCCGGCTCTGCGGTTTTGGGAAGAGACTCGCCGGTGAGGGAGGAGGTATCAATAAGAGAAGAACCTTCTGTCACTATACCGTCGACCGGCAATCGTTCGCCGGGCTTTACCACAAGGATATCTCCAACCTTTATGGTTTCCGGATCCACCTGCATCAAGCCGTTCTCTGTCTTGAGGCGGGCAACCTCCGGCCGGAGATCCATTAACGAAGCAATGGATTTTCTCGAATTATCTACTGCCATGTCCTCAAGCAGCATTCCCAGTTTGTAGAAGATCATAACGGCAGCAGCCTCAGAATACTGGCCGGTTGCTATGGCGCCTATGGAAGCGACGCCCATAAGGAGATTCTCATCAAAGATATGCCCCTTCACAATATTGGATGCGGCCTGCAGTAATATGCTGGAGCCGGCGGTTAGCCAGGCCAGCAGCATGATAACAGATGAAATAACTTCATATTTGCCGGTGATCAAACCTGTTGCGAACAGGACTGCACCTATTATCAATTTAACAATATTTTTTTTAAATTGTCTGGCTTGCGCACAGCTTGCGCAGCCTGATCCGTTTAATTCAATGGTTTCTGCATTCATAGTTGTACTCCTTATACAAATATATGAGCAAGTATTCATATGTAAGTTTAATAGTAATACTGTTTGATCTATTTGTCAATATAGAAAATAGTCTTCATAGAATTTCCGCAAAAATGTGCTAAACTCATAGTAAATAAAGTTAGGTCGAGTATTACATTGGGTAATTCATATATATGACTATAATTGACTCTTTTATGGCAACACTGTTACCATTGACGACACATATGCAAGCTTTTAGAGAGGCGGTTAGCTTATGAATAAAGAAACTGTTAAAATAGGCGGCATGACCTGTGCCGCATGTGCAAAACGAATTGAAAAAGCAGTCGGCAGGCTGGATGGCGTTTCTAAAGTATCCGTCAACCTTGCTACTGAAAAGCTGACAGTAGAATATGACAATCAAAAAACCAGGCTCTCAGCAATCAGACAGGTCATTGAAAAAATTGGTTATAAAGCGTTGAATGCCGACAAAAAAACAGCTATTGATGAGGATAAGCTGCGCAAGGAAAAGGAGATACGTACCCTTTGGACAAAATTCATTTTATCGGCTGTATTTGCTGTACCGCTGTTATACCTTGCCATGGTTCCGATGATTTCGTGGCTTCCTTTCCCAATACCCGGTTTTCTTGAACCTATGCAATTCCCCTTAACCTATGCGCTGACGCAGATAGCTTTAGTTGTACCGATAATAATAGCAGGGAATAAATTCTACACTGTCGGCTTTAAGGCACTGATACAAAGAAGTCCAAATATGGACTCTCTTATAGCTATAGGCACGACAGCGGCAGTTGCCTACAGCTTATATTCAACCTATCAGATATCAACCGGTAATATCCATGCTGTTGACGGACTGTATTTCGAAACAGCCGGCGTTATTATTACATTAATACTGCTTGGGAAATCACTGGAGGCAGTATCAAAAGGAAAAACCTCTGAGGCGATAAAAAAACTGATGGGCCTGGCGCCTAAAACAGCAACCATAATACAAGACGGGAAGGAAGCAGAAGTTCCCATTGACGAGGTGGAAATCGGGGACGTGATTTTAGTAAAACCGGGGGAAAAAATCCCGGTGGACGGAGAAGTGATAGACGGACATACGGCGATTGATGAATCCATGCTGACCGGTGAAAGCATGCCTATCGATAAAAAAGCCGGAGATAAGGTTTTCGCCGCCAGCATTAATACTAATGGCATGATCCGCTTTAAAGCAACCAGGGTTGGCGTGGACACAGCATTAGCACAAATCATAAAGCTGGTCGAGGATGCTCAGGAATCAAAAGCGCCAATTGCACAAATGGCTGACATTGTTTCCGGCTATTTTGTTCCCGTTGTTGTTGTTATTGCATTACTTGCCTTTGCAGGATGGCTCATTGGCGGCCAGACTTTAGTATTCTCGCTTACGATATTTATCTCAGTATTGGTTATTGCCTGCCCTTGTGCTTTAGGACTTGCCACGCCTACCGCCATAATGGTTGGAACAGGAAAAGGAGCGGAATATGGAATCCTTATAAAAGGCGGAGAAGCTCTCGAAACTACTCATAAAATCAATACTATTGTTTTCGATAAAACAGGAACTATTACAGAGGGTAAACCGGAGGTGACAGATATTATTACTGCCGCCGGCATTACAAGGGAGCGTTTGCTTCAAATTGCGGCCTCGGGTGAAAAAGGCTCGGAGCATCCTTTGGGTAATGCTATAGTAAGGGGAGCTGAGAAGGAAAACCTTGAATTTTTGAAGGTGGATAATTTTGAAGCGATTCCCGGATATGGTATAGAGGTTGCTATTGAAGGCATGAACATACTCATTGGAAACAGAAAGCTGATGGACGAAAGAGATATATCCTTCGGTGAGCTTGGCAGCCAGTCTGACCGACTCGCAGGTGAAGGAAAAACGCCGATGTATATTGCCGTGAGCAATAAAATATCCGGTATTATTGCTGTGGCTGACGTTGTTAAGGAAAGCAGCGCAAAAGCGATTAAAAAGCTTCAGTCCATGGATATCGAGGTTGCCATGATAACAGGCGATAACGGAAAAACAGCCGAAGCGATTGCAAAACAGGTTGGCATCAATAGAGTACTGGCTGAGGTCTTACCGCAGGATAAGTCGGAGGAGATAAAAAAGCTGCAGGCGGAAGGTAAAAAAGTAGCGATGGTAGGCGATGGAATCAATGATGCACCTGCTCTTGTACAGGCTGATATTGGTATCGCAATAGGCTCGGGTACTGATGTAGCCATGGAGTCCGCAGATATTGTGCTGATGAAAGGCGATCTTATGGATGTTCCGGCAGCAATCCAGCTAAGTAAAAGCACAATACGCAACATCAAGCAAAACCTGTTTTGGGCTTTTGGCTACAATGTTGCCGGCATCCCCATAGCAGCAGGCATTCTGTATCTTTTTGGCGGCCCGCTTCTAAGTCCGGTATTTGCAGCCGCGGCAATGTCACTAAGCTCTGTATCGGTTTTAACAAATGCTTTGAGGCTGAAAAGGTTTAGACCGTATAAATAAAGACTTGTGGCAGAACAAAGGCAGATAGCTTTATTTGCTGTCTGCCTTCCTTAAAGCCTGTCGGATTTTCAGTTATAAGGACTTATGTCAGAACTTGATCTGCGGAGCTGCAGCTTCCTTCTCGTCAATGGTGAAGAAGGGCTCTTCAACGAAGTTGAAGCGATTTGCAAAAAAACTGGTGGGGAACATCTGCACCGCATTGTTGTAGTCCATCGTCACGTCATTATAAAACTGGCGGGCATAGGTGATCTTGTCCTCAGTTTTGGTGAGTTCACGCTGCAGCTCCTGAAAGTTTGTGTTGGCCTTCAGCTCAGGATATGCTTCAGCTACGGCGAACAGCCTGCTCAATCCCTGTGACAGCTCTCCGTTTGCCTTCATGGCATCCTGATGGGAGCCTGCCGACATGAAATTGCTTCTTGCCTGAACAACAGCCTCAAAGGTCTGTTTTTCATGGGCTGCATAACCTTTAACCGTTTCGAGGAGATTTGGGATCAGATCAAATCTTCTCTTCAACTGAACGTCGATCTGACTCCAGGAATTCGCTACCTTGTTGCGTTTGTTGACCAGGCCGTTGTAGGCGCTGATGGCATAAAGGGCGATTGCTGCCGCAATCAGGACTAAAATAATGATTAATGTTGTCATATCCATCCTCCTTGTTATTTTTACCTGCCGGCAATGCCGATGGTTTATTACTGTAACTTATCCTGCCTAAATCCACTAAAATGCGCCCCCGCCTCCGCGACCGCCGCCTCCGCCTGAACTGCCGCCGCTGAAACCGCCTCCACCGCCTGATGAAGAGGAGTTGGTTGAATTCGCCACGGCTCTTGCATGACTGATGGCGCTTTCAACGGTCTCGATCGTTCTGTCGAAGGTGTTGGTAAAGTTGGCAAAGTTGTTGTAACGGTATCCGTACATATATGTCAGGTGTGTGTTCTGGAGGTCAGTATCAGTGAATACCAGCGGAAGCTGCTTGATGACCTCTTTAGCTACACCCAGTGAAATAGCATATACCAGATAGTGTTCCCATATAACGATGGAGGGGATTTCTGCCTTATCCAGATGGCTGAATTCCTTCAGGAAGGTCTTGAAAGCCATCCACATGGCATTCTGCTCATTGCCGTAGGCGGTGCGTCTGTTGAGCCTTACTGAAAAGATGAACATTATGACGCCCTGTATGATCAGGGCAACGCCAAACCCCGCTCCTGTCATTGAGGACAATAATATTCCCAGACCAACGAAACCAATGGACGAGAGAATACCGATGACTTGCCCTTTGCTGCTTTTTTTATCGAAGAAGTTGTTTTTCTTACCCTCCTCAGTTGCCATTGAGCACCAGCTGTTATAATCGTTGGAGAAGCGGCGTGCGCCGGATCTGGTTTTTGCATATTCAGTGATCTCATCGAGCATGACGCGGTAGCCGTTCCCGATGGTGCCTATAAACCAGGAGATCAGGAAGGCTTCATGCTTTTTCAATGGAACATTGGGCGCCTGCGGATTGATTGAAACGACATAATCTTCAATTTCCCTGTCCTTGAATAAGCCTCGCTTTGTATAGACCTCGGTCGTTAGCAGCAGCTGCTCCTTCCTTACCAGATCCATCAGCGTTGCAGTGATGTCGCGGGTTGCCACATGTCCCATCGTCAGCAGAACGGACATTTCCGCAGGGGTGTATTCACCGGGCAATTCCCTGTAATACTTCCCGGAAAAGGACGGCCGCAGCTCCTTGTCATACTTGATATACAGATAAATGATCAATGCAAACCATGAGAGGAACAAGATGATCCCTACACCGTTGCCGATTGACCTGGCAACAGCCATTCTTTTCTCTTCTGCTTCGCGCCGTTGTTCGTATTCCTCAACCTCGCGGCGGGCCTGTTCTCTCTCAAGATTGGCCTGCTCGGCCAGCTTTTTTTCATTTGCCATGATTGTCGGCAATTGATCCTTTGCAATGACCCTGCCGGACTGAGGTACAAGTCTTGTGGGGAAAACAAGAAGAGTTTCGACCATTTCGCCAGGATGTACAGTATCTACTGAAAACTTCACGTTTCGGCCGTCTATTATTTCGGAAACCCCGAGCAGGGAACCGTGGCCGAATACCTTTATATCTTCCTTCAGCGCACCCTCCGGAAGCCGGATATGAATTGCGACATTGTTCAGAGCAACGTCCCAGTTCGAATCGATTATTTTTCTATTGAATTCAGCGATGTCATTATATTTTGTAACGACATTTTTAAAGGTATATTTGTAAACAAAGGTTTTCTTCTCATTGCTTGAGCTTTCATAGACTTTAAACTGAGCGATTTCATCATAGCTTACCACATTATAGCTGCCTGAGCCGGCATTCGCGTCAAGATTAGAGGTGGAGTTGAGTGTAAGCTCCCTGGTAGCGCCGTTTTCGTCGACCAGCACGCTGATATCCTCAATACCGTCAGTGAGCATGTAGTCCACATCTCTCAAGATGCCGTTAAAGTTTCCCCGGAAATTGTAGATAAGCCTCTCTTCGATATATGCGGAGCCGTCCGGCTGGATATCGATATTGACAGTGTAGTTGTCTATTGTATAATATCTGTCATCAGCTAATGCGGCCTGCCCGATAGTGAACAGGACAAACAGCAGCACTGTAAGAAGAAATAGCGACCGGTTCCTCTTTTTCATTTATCAAACCTCCTTATTTAGAGACACTAAAATTCTATCACATTATACTTCGGTTTTGTTGTATTTGTTTATTCATTCCTTCTAATTTGTTTCTCATGGTATATTTATAGACAATTCCTTGGACAATATTACTATGGATTGGATAATACAATTTGGGTTGAACAATTTTTAATGGATTGAACAATATTGTTATCGCACAAAAGGAAGGAAAGAATGAAAGGTAAAGTCAAATACTTGAAATGCTTACTGATCGGGCTTGTCACAGGCCTGGCAAACGGACTTTTCGGCTCCGGTGGAGGAACGATTGCCGTGCCTGCAATGGTACATTTTCTCGGTGCGCAGGAGCATAAAGCTCACGCAACGGCAATTTCCGTGATTCTTCCGTTGACTGTCGTCAGCTCGGTTTTTTATATCTCCAATGGATATGCCGACTGGGGGCTAACGCTGAAGGTTACGCTGGGAGGCCTTGCGGGCGGCTATATAGGGGCAAGGCTGCTGAATATATGTCCGGATAAGGTGCTCAGAAAGGTTTTTGCATTATTTATGGCAGCTGCCGGAGTAAGGATGATCATGTAGCAGACAATCGTAAATCCTATGGCAGCTGGCAGTAAATCCTGTAGACTGAAAGGCGGAATTGATTTGTTAAGCCCTGAGAATATTCTTCTTTTTTTTATCGGGCTCGCAGCTGGCGTTATCAGCGGGATGGGAATGGGCGGGGGCGCCATACTGATACCTGCGCTTGTTCTGACGGTGAAGCCGGAGCAGCACATCGCACAAAGCGTTAATCTGCTTTTCTTTGTGCCGACGGCAATCATAGCATTAATCATACATATCAGAAACAGGCAGGTTGATTTTAAAATGGCGGTTCCGATCATCCTTTCCGGACTGTGCGGTTCGCTTGCAGGGTCATGGCTGGCGGTCGGACTTGCGGAGGGAAGCCTGAAGAAGCTTTTCGGTTATTTCCTGCTGGCAATGAGTGCGTATGAAATGTTCAGGAAGGGCAAAAAGGAGCGGTAAAAAGGAAGAGCCCACAAAAAAGTAGTTTTTATTCACAAAGCGTACACATTAGTGGTATAATAATTAATCAATCGGCGCAATGAGGAGGATTGTTTTGGGTATTGACAAAATTGCACAAAAAGCATATGAAATCATGGAAGACAAAAAGGCCAGAAATATCGAAATAATTGATATATCAAGGATTTCCACCCTGGCGGATTATTTCATGATATGCAGCGGTACCTCCACGATCCACATCAGGACGATCGCAGATGAATTGGATCAGAAAATGGGTGAAGCAGGCTATAACCTGATTCATAAGGAAGGGTATGAAAGCGCCAGGTGGGTCCTGCTGGACTTTGGCGAACTTGTGGTTCACATTTTCCACGAAGAGGACAGGAGCTTCTACAATCTGGAGAGGCTTTGGGCTGACGGCAAATTCAGAACACCGGATGACAACAGGATGTAAAGGGAATCAACCCGATAACAAGTATAAATAACTATAAAACGCAACAAAACGAGGCAACAAAGATATCCCCCAACTGGTATGTATGGGCGGCCAGCCTCGTTGGAATCCACGACAACAGGATGTAGCTTGGAAAGGAGCTGTTCGTATTGGCGTATTCAACAAAAACAGACGCAAAATGGCAGAAAAAATGGGAGAAGACCGGATTGTACAGATTCGACCCTGACAAGGTCAACAAGAAGATGTACTGCCTTGAAATGTTTTCATATCCTTCCGGAGCAAACCTCCATGTGGGACATTGGTATAATTACGGACTGACGGACTCGTGGGCAAGGATGAAGAGGATGCAGGGCTGGAATGTATTTCATCCCCAGGGCTTTGATGCATTCGGACTGCCTGCTGAAAATTATGCGATCAAGACAGGTATTCATCCGAAGGATTCTACATTTAACAATATCAGGACGATGGAAGAACAGCTCAAGAAGATGGGAGCTTCGTTCGACTGGAATTATGAAGTTGTTACGTGTGACCCGGAGTATTATAAATGGACACAGTGGATTTTCCTGAAGCTCTACGAGCATGGCCTTGCCTACAGGAAGAAGGCTCCTGTAAACTGGTGCCCGAGCTGTAAAACCGTACTGGCAAACGAGCAGGTTGAAAACGGAGCATGTGAGAGATGTAAAAATGAAGTGACGAAGAAGGACCTTACCCAATGGTTTTTCAAAATAACCGATTATGCGCAGGAGCTTTTAGACTGTCTGCCTGATCTGGATTGGCCTGAAAAGACGAAGAAGATCCAACAAAACTGGATAGGCAGATCGGAGGGCGCTGAGCTTGTGTTTGACGGCGCCGACGGGAGCTTTTCCTTCAAGGTGTTCACCACGCGCGCAGACACCCTGTACGGAGTAACATATGTTGTTCTGGCTCCCGAAAATGAATTGGTGGATAAGATCACAACGCAGGAGAACAAGGCGGCAGTTGAGCAGTACCGTGATATTTCCAGAAAACAGACGGAAATTGAGAGGCTTTCCACCACCAGAGAAAAGACCGGTGTTTTTACCGGGGCCTATGCTATCAATCCTGTAAATGGGGAAAAAGTTCCCGTCTGGATTGCTGACTACGTGCTGGCCGGGTACGGAACGGGCTGCGTGATGGCTGTTCCCGCGCATGACGACAGGGATTTTGCTTTTGCAAGGAAGTATGATCTTCCCATCAGGCGGGTCATAAAAGGAGAAGCAGGTACTGATGATACGCTGCCTTTTGTTGAGGACGGAATCCTGACCGAAAGCGCCGAGTTTAGCGGAGTCGGTTCTGAAGAGGCCCGCAGGGGGATCGTCCGTAAGCTCAACGAACAGGGCAGGGGAGAGATGAAAATCAACTACAGGCTCAGGGACTGGCTGGTTTCCAGGCAGCGTTACTGGGGTGCGCCGATCCCTGTGATTCATTGTGAGCAATGCGGCGCAGTGCCTGTACCGGAAAAGGACCTGCCGGTGGAATTACCATACAATGTTGAATTTAAGCCGGATGGAGAATCCCCTCTTGCCAAATGCGATGAATTTATCAATGTGCCTTGCCCGAAGTGCGGCAAGAGTGCAAAGAGAGATCCGGACACGCTGGACACCTTTGTGTGTTCCTCCTGGTATTACCTGCGCTATGCGGATAATAAGAATGAGAAGGAAGCCTTCAATACCGAGTGGATAGACAAAATGCTGCCTGTTGATAAATATGTCGGCGGTGCGGAGCATGCCGCAATGCACCTGCTTTATGCAAGATTTTTCACCAAGGCGCTCAGAGATATGGGATACCTGCACTTTGACGAGCCTTTTAAGTCCCTGGTGCATCAGGGCACTATCCTGGGACCCGACGGAAACAGGATGAGCAAATCGAAGGGGAATACCATTTCTCCCGACGAATATATCAGCGAGAACGGCTCCGATGTTTTCAGGATGTACCTGGCCTTCGGATTTGCATATACGGAGGGCGGGCCCTGGAGCGACGACGGAATAAAAGCAATTTCAAGATTTGTGGGCAGAGTTGAGAGACTTGTGGAGGGATTGCCGGTAACGGCCGGGCAATCGGATGGCACAATGGGCAGCGAGGAAAAGGAACTTAATTATGTGCGGAATTTTGCCATCAAGGGAGTCACAGAGGATTCGGAACGATTCCAGTTCAACACCTCGATTGCAAGGATCATGGAATTGGTGAATGCCCTGTATAAATACGATTCTACCGGAGTTAAAAATGCCGTGCTGTACAGGGATACGATCATAGACCTGCTGAAGCTGACGGCTCCCTTTGCGCCGCATTTGGCCGAGGAACTCTGGGAGAAGATGAACGGGAACTATTCCATCTTCAATCAGCCGTGGCCGACCTGGGACGAAAAAGCGCTGGTCCGGGATGAGGTTGAAATTGTAGTTCAACTCAACGGTAAGATTAAAGATAAGGTCATGCTTCCCTCCGGTCTGGACAAGGCGCAGACGGAAGAGGCGGCAATGGGCAACGATAAGGTCAAGGATATTCTGCAGGGTCTGACGGTGCTTAAGGTGATCGCGGTGCCGGGCAGACTGGTCAATATAGTGGTGAAATAAAGGAAAGTGGGAGCAGTGAGCGATAAAATATTTGCAAACCCCATTACCCCACTATAATAGGAGGCGAGTGCAATGCTGCACATTGCCATCTGCGATGATATGCCACAGGAGCTTGAACGTGCTGGCAGCCTGCTCAAGAAATACGCCTGTGAGCATATGCACTATGAAATAAAAATCCAATCGTTCTCCGCCCCTCTGGAGCTGCTTGCTCATGTTGCGGAAAAGGGCGGCTTTGATGTTCTGCTGCTTGATATATATATGCCGGGTATTATCGGTACGGAGGCGGCGCGGGAATTGCGAGCTATGGGTGATAAGTGCCAGATTATCTTTCTGACCACATCGCGTGACCATGCGATAGACGCTTTTTCGCTGGATGCCGCACATTATCTGGTTAAGCCTTATTCCGAAAAAGAATTCTTTGCAGCACTTAACAAGGTGATGGATAAGTTCACAAAAAAAGACGAGGTTTATATTACAGTCAAATCAACGGACGGTATCCGCCGCATTGACTTGAGCAGGCTCGTATACACCGAAACAGATAACCATGTGCAAAAATTATATTTCTCTGACGGCTCAGCAATCAGTGTTCGTAAATCCTCAACCGAGCTATTCGAATTGCTTGAAGAAGAACCGCGTTTTTACAAATGCGGCAGTACCTATATCATAAATATGGACTACATTGTAGAGCTCTCATCCAAAGGCGTGGCCTTTTCTTCCGGTGTTAGAATTCCGATTCTAAGCCGAAAATACATGGAACTAAGAAAGCTGTACATGGATTACAGCTGCCGCTTTTGAGAGGGGGGAGTCTTATGCGTATACTTTTTGGTGTATTGGTGCTCTTGAGGTTTTTACAAACGGCAGCTTTCATCAGTCTGTTTTTCTTTTCGCTCATAAAGCTGAAAGAGCCGAAAAGAAGACGTGTCGCAATTACAGTTGCGATTTATATTGCGGTTGCCGGGGCATATTGTGCCTTTCTATTTGTATACGGACAGGAGATGACGGAACGCCTGATTATACCCGTCGAAATCGGGCTGTGTTTTATTCTGCTTATCATCTGCTCCGCGGACAAATGGGCAATATCGCTTTTTGTCATGTTCACTCAGTTCAATTTGTTCCTTGGAATATCCTATCTTTCGGATGTGTGCACCATTGAAGCATCAGGACTCACGTATCAGATTGAGTATTTACTATACCGAACGGTACTGTTCGGCGCACTTTTGTTTTTCAATTTCAAATATTTTCGTCCTCGATTCCGCAGGCTGGTGGACATTCTGGGAAAAGAGTGGAATTTAATCACTTTGGCAGCCTTCTTCTTCTATGTTCTGGAGGCCGTTATTCTATATGTTCCGCGTTTGTACTGGTATGAATCGGATAACCGCTGGTATCTCGTCGCAAGCTCTTATCTGGTATTCTTGGGTGTCTACTGGCTGATATTTCAGTCAATCGGTGCAGTTGTGGAGAAATATGAGGGGAAGGAGAGGGAGAACATCCTATCTCTTCAAAACAAAATGTGGGAGGAACAAATAGAGGAGCAGAAAAATGCGGTTAATGCTGCCCGCCGTGACCGCCATGATCTTCGCCATCACTACGACATGCTTTTATCTATGCTGGAGGACGGGAAAACACATGAAGCGGTTTCCTATTTGAACGCTCAGACGCAAAGGGCGGAAAGCGTGGTTCTTGCAGGTGTCTGCGAACACCTGGCGGCGAATGCCATCCTGTCAAGATGGGAAGTGCGGGCAAGGGAGAACGGCATTAAAACCGAAATAGGCGCGAGTATTCCCGCAAGCATTCCTATGGATGAGGTTTCACTGGTTGGCATCCTTGCAAACTCGTTTGAAAATGCTGTGGAGGGCTGCTTGCGTACACCTGAAGGCACGGTGAGATTTATCACTGTAAATATCGCATATTCCGTTTATAACGGAGCCGGAAAGCTTCACATTGCATTCGAAAACTCATGCACGGATAACATCGTTTTTGAAAGTGACCTCCCAAAATCACAAAAGTCCGGCGGTGGAACCGGAACAAAGAGTATTTCCTACGCCGCTGAAAGGTACAACGGTATGGTGGAATTTACCGCGCAAGACGGTGTGTTCAGGACGCGCGTTTTGCTCCACCTGTCGCAGCAAGTCTAAAATCCGACAATAACCCGACATTTACGCCAAATATTATGCAATTACGCCACGGCCGGTTTTAGGCCGTGGTTTTCTTGTATAATCCATACTAAATAATTGGCGTTGAGGAAGTGACTTTGTAGATGAGAGAATCCGGAGACAGAACCGGGGAGCTAACGTTGGCGTCCGGAAGACTTGAAATTGCGCGAGGCGACTGCTGCGATGCTTTTGAACAGGACATAGACCGGCTTTTTTCTAGCCGGGAATGCTGGTACTGCAAATATGCGGACTTCGGTATTTTCACCGAGCATCCCACGCAAACCGGTGTATGCAGAATGGAGAGCCGCGTTAGTGGAAAGCCCGGCTCTGACCTTTATCAAAAAAACGGAGGATAAGAGAACATGGGAAAGAGACTTTTTAGAATTTTTCTGACGGCATGCATGGTGCTGTCACTGCTGCCGGGTTATACACAGCCTGTAATGGCAGCTTACTCACCAACCATCTATATGACTTTGGACGGCCAGCCCATATCGCCTTCTGCTATTGAAGCTCATTATGTATTCTTATCTGCGCATAATGATAGTTATAGCAAATTTTTCGATTTTACGGAGGGTCCCACAGGAACCTTTACCCGTTCAAATATCGAAGACGGAACATATACTCTTGCTCTCGCCACCTCAAATGGAGAATTTGATATTCACGGTGTACTAGGTAATCATTTTTTAGTGGACAATAGCCCGTTTACGATATCAAACACAACTTCGTACCCGCTTACTTTAGCGTTCTATTCTGTATCCTATGAACCAGGAACATATGCGGAAAACACGAACGTAGGCTGGACTCGTATAGCTGCCAAAGGCCGTGGGCAGTATACATGGAATTTGAACCCATACACGCGTGTCGGCTATAAGCAAATTGGATGGTCGACCGACCAGAACGGTACTACAAAGACATACGATGTGGGTGCTGTGATATATCCAACCTCTGCTACGGTTTTATATCCTGCGTGGGGAGCGCTAAGAGCTGTCTCCATCACCGATGGGTCGGGCGTTGGCAGTACGAAAACTTCAGCTACCGGCAGTATCACCGGCAGCATTACCTCCGGCACTTCTGCTGTAGAGGGTGAAACGGTGACAATTACTCCTGGCACACCCGCCAATGGCTACAAACTCAGCGCTGTGAAGTATAACGACGGCACCGACCATGTGTTGACCAAATCCGACGGAAAGTACTCATTCACCATGCCGGCTGCGGCGGTTACAATCAGCACGGAGTATGTGTCGAACACCTTTACCGTGACCTACAATCCCGGGACTAACGGTACCGGCAGCCAACAGACCGCCACTAAAACCGAAGGCACAGCTTTAACCCTCAAAGGCGCAATTTTCACAAGAATTGGTTATGACCAGACCGGTTGGGCGAATACGGATGGCGGGACAAAAGCGTATGAGCTGGGCGGCAGCTACACCACCGACGCAGCTAAGAATTTCTACCCTGTGTGGACAGCCATTGCATACAACATATCGTACACCCTAAACGGCGGTACGGCATCTGGGAATCCTACCAGCTACACAATTGAAAGTAATGCTATTACTTTATCTAACCCTACCCGCTCAGGCTATTCCTTCCTGGGCTGGACAGGCAGCAACGGCACGACTGCGCAGACAAACGTAAGTATCCCAGCAGGCAGTACTGAAAATAAAACCTACATAGCTAAATGGAAAGCAGATAAACCCGCTTCGGCGCCTGATGCTTCCATCGTGACGGCAAAGACACACACGAGTATTAGCATTAGGACAGAGGACGGGTATGAATACAGCGTGAATGGAACAAGCTGGTACAGCGGCGCAGGCAGTTACACCTTCATCGATTTGGAGCCAAACACACCATACAATCTCGTCTGCCGTAAGCCGTCGGGGAGTTCAGGAGGATTCCCTTACGAAGCAAGCGATGCATCGGAAGCTCTGCCCGTAAGTACCAAGACGGCTCCGGCCGCTGCGCCAGCCGAACCCACCATTGGGACAGATGAGAACAATCTCACAAGCAACAGCATCACCGTCAGCACAGCGGAAGGCAACGAGTATTATATTTCCACCAGCCCTACTGCTGACTGGAGCGGAACGCACGACGGCTATTTCAAGGCAGATGACAACGGTACTCACAAGTTTGATGGATTAAGTCCCGCAACAAAGTATTATATCCACTTCCGTACGGCGGAAACGGAGAACGCCATGCCGTCGGCTTCCGGCAGTGTGTCGCAGTACACTTTGCCCGAAACGCCAGCGGCAGGTGTTGTAACCATAAATTATGCGGCGGAAACAATCGACTTCGCCAGTACCTATGAGGTCAGCACTAGTGCCGACTTCGACACAACTATCGGCAGTGGCGGTGCATTACAGCCGGAGACGATCTATTATGTCCGTGTGAAAGCCGAAAGCGGAGTTCCTGCGTCCAAGGCGGTCAGCTTTTTGATTCCTGAGCGTCCTACGACACCGACTGCCATCACGGCTGCAAATATCACAAAAACCCAGACTGCCATTATTATTGTAAATACCGTAGATGGACAGGAGTATCAGGTCAATGGGACATGGTATACTCCGGTAGGCGGAAAGGTTGAGGTCACAGGTTTGGCTGCAGGAACCAAATATTCCATTGTGACTCGTGTTAAGGCAACAGGAAATACATTTGCAAGCTTAAGCAGCGCTGCCCTTACCGTGAAAACCAAGACGGCTCCCGCGGCTCTCTCTGACAGCGGAGTGACCTACAGCGTCAAAAACGGTACCGTCACCGGACTGGGGAGCACATACGAATACAGCCTGGATAACGGTGCAACGTGGAAAACCGCGCCCGTCACCGGT
The DNA here is from genome assembly GCA_023435745.1 of Bacillota bacterium. GTDB lineage: Bacteria > Bacillota > Clostridia > Acetivibrionales > DTU013 > JAEYRF01. Next base: position 578,637 of record JAEZMD010000018.1, read on the forward strand.
GTGACCTTCGCAGCGGGCAATGTAATTCAGGTTCGCACAAGAGAAACAGACGATGCCATGCCAAGCCTGCCGCAGACGCTCGGCACCATTGGCCCATTGGCGGCGGCTCCGGCTTATGATATTGATTTTATTGGCGAGAAGACTTCCGTTTCTGTTCCCGCCACGGTAGAATACAATACTGCTTCCACGAACGCGACAGTATGGATGGCGGGCGCTGATGCGCCGCTGATGCTGTCCCCCGGCACTACATACTATTTCCACGTCGCGGCAACCGATGCGGCGCTTGCCGGTAACGTGCAGATGCTGGAGAGCCCCGCAAGACCTGCCGCGCCGGATGTATCTGCCGTCACCATTGCGGCTGGCGGGGACGCAAGCCATACCGCGATTACTTTGGCGGACACCTATGAATACATCTTCGCCGGCACTTTACCTGACGTCTCTGCGTCGGGAACTGCCGGAACCGGATCTGCAGCAGAAGTCTCCGCCATCGGAGGGCAACATGTGTACATTCGTGTCAAGGCGACAGTCTCCGCGTTTGCCAGCGATTGGACGGATTGCGGTGAGGTGCGGCTGGGAGTAGATGACATTAATTTGACCGGTGTGGGATATGATGTAGCCGCAGGAACGCTTACCGGCACTACTACAAATATGCAGTACAGTCTGGATGGTGGCAGCATCTGGCAGGACTGCGCTGCGGGTAACACCACAGGTCTGACTTTTATTGCAGGCGCCGTAAAGGTTCGCCAAAAGGATAAGGTTACAAACGAAGCTATCGTAGCCACCCTTGCCGCCCCGGCGGAATCCAGCGCGCCGACGCTGGGCAGCAAGACATATAACAGCGTGACGCTGACCGCCATGGCTGGTTATGAATACTCCAGGGACGGTGGCGCAACCTGGCAGGACAGCAATATCTTTTCTGGACTGAGTAGCAGCACCGAATACAGCTTTGTGGCCCGGAGCAAGGCCACCGCTGCGACGCTTCCCGGCACAATCAGCGCCTCGCTGACCGTCACGACGGACAGTGCGCCCTCCGGCGGCAGCACAAACTCAGGCAACAGCCCAGCCTCCACCACCATCGGCGCGCCGGTGATTGTGGACGGCAAAACCGTGAACATCGGCGCGGAAAATAAAACCGAAGACACCACAACAGTCACCGTTGATCAGTCGAAGCTGGGCGAGAATATCGACAGAGCAGCGGCAGGTTCCTCTGTTGTGGTACCGGTAAGCGAAAACGGTGCGGCCACAGCCTCCCTTGTAGTGAAAAACATTGAGGACATGGCGCAAAAGGGCATGACCCTAACCGTCCAGACCGGCAGCACAGCCTATAACCTCAACACCTCGGCAATTGACACAGCGGCACTTGCAGCGGCTTTCCCCGGCGCGGATATGAGCAAGGTTCCCTTCGACGTGACCATCCAAAACAGCTCTGTCAGCGTCGAGGGCGAAACGCTGGTGCTCTCTCCGGTGGCGTTCACTATTACGGCGACTTATAACGGCAAAACCGTCAGTGTGGACACATTTAGCGCTTACATTAATCGCGTAATTGAGGTTACGGCGAAGCAGGCAGCCAAAATCACCACGGCGGTGGTGGTAAACGCTGACGGCAGTACCCGCCATGTACCGACAAACGTCATTGAAAAAGACGGAAAGTATTACGCGATCATCAATTCCCGCACGAACAGCACCTACGCGTTGATTCAAAACGAAGTGACCTTTGCTGATGCCTCCGGGAAATGGTATGAAGCGGCTGTAAATGAAATGGGTAGCCGTAAGATTATTGGAGGACGAAGCGCCTCAGTCTTTGACGGCGGAGCTGGCATTACGCGCGCCGAGTATGCCGCAATCCTTATTCGGGCGTTGGGACTTACGGCGGACGGCACAAGCAGCTTTTCAGATGTCCCCACTACCGCATGGTATACCGGCGCGGTAGCCACAGCGGTGCAATATGGGCTTGTGGCAGGCAAAGGCGAAAACCGCTTCGACCCCAACGCGAACATAACCCGACAGGAGGCAATGCTCATGCTTCAAAGAGTGGCTGCACTCACGGAGTTTAGAGGAGCAAGAGGCGCTCTGGACGGCTTTGCAGACGTGGACAATATCGCTTCCTGGGCTGAAGACGCGGCGAAATGGAGTGTAGGCTCTGGCCTCATCCAGGGTGCGGACGGCAGACTGAACCCCACAGCCAACATCACCCGCGCCGAGAGCGCGGCCATTATCCTCCGCCTGCTGCAAAAGGCAGGATTGGTAGATGTACGAAGTTAAACAGCACTAAAGTACAAAGCCAAGGTGATAAAGCTCATTATCATTATAATGAGTATGTTAAAACGCCTTATTTCCAATGCGTATTGGATATGAGGCGTTTTCCGTATTCAGCTTGCCTTATGGGGCGGGTTCATAACTTATCCTTGTGACTGCTGCTCATTAGGCCGCTTCAGGTTTTTTCTATCACCCAATCTTTTCAATATAGCGCTTGATCTTTTTCGTGGAGGTTTTGGCAAACTCCTCCTCACGCACTGTAAATCGGCGTATACGCTTGTATAGAGGCATGTTCCTGTTGACGTTCTTGACTTCCGTATCAATGATCTTAAAGACTTCATCCTCGGTGACGTCCTGCTTCCCGAGCTTTTCACGGATCATGTCCATAGCGGGGACAATCATGGCATATACAAAGGTTTCCTCAGAAGCCTCGTCATCCTTGCCGTAAACCATGGATTCCACAATGAACGGGCTTTTGTCCAGATATGCTTCGACTTCTTCGGGGTAAATGTTTTTACCGTTTTTGGTAACAATAACATTCTTCTTTCTGCCGGTAATACTGAAGAATCCCTCCCTGTTCATTTTGCCGAGGTCGCCCGTGAAAAACCAGCCGTCGCGGAGAACTTTCTCTGTTGCAAGCTTATTTTCAAAATAACCGAGCATGATGTTGGGACCTTTTACTATCAGTTCACCGACTCCTTCCTTGTTTGGCTTGTATATCATAACCTCATCAATAGGGAGGGGCAGCCCGATAGAATCGTCACGGAATTTTTCCTCCTGGTTTACAGTGACGATGGGCGCACACTCAGTGAGGCCATAGCCTTGCAGCAATGTTATGCCGAATGCGCGGAAGCCCTTTGATACGGCCGGATCGATTGCAGCGGCGCCGGATATGATCAGCCTTACATTTCCGCCGATATTATTATGTATCTGTTTGAAAAGCTTTCTTCTGATATCAATACCAAGGAGGTCGTAGGCGAAACTGCTGATAAACAGCGCTGCTTTTACCTTTCTGGCGGTGCCCTTCTGTTTGTTGATCGAATCCCACACTTTTTTATACATGGCTTCCAGCAGCAGCGGAACTGCCAGCAGTATGGTCGGTCCGGTTTCCTTCAGATTCTTTGCGATGTGTTTGAGCCCTTCAATGAAGGAGATTCTGCAGCCGTTGTATAGCATCAGCAGGAAGCTGGTCGTGCAGGCGTAGGTGTGATGGAGGGGAAGCATGCACAGAGTTGAATCCGTCTCATCGATGTATAATACGGAGCAAACCGACATGATATCCGATACGATGTTTTTGTGCGACAGCATGACGCCTTTGGCAAGATCAGTTGTACCTGAGGTAAATAATAAAATATTGAATGCCTCTGCGTCGATTTTAGCGTCCAGATAGGCGCGGTTTCCTGCGGACAGCAATGAAAATCCCCTCTGTATAAGCTTCTTTAGCGAGAGGAAGCGGCCGTCATCCTCCTGTGCATCCATATTGATGAAATACTCAACCGAGGAGTCTGTCAACGCGATCTGGCGCATATCCTTCTCATGCTTGCCTGAAAACAGGATTGCGCTTGCGTTTGAACGTGCGATCAGATTTTCAACTTCTATTGGAGGAAGTTCCCTGTCAAGCGGGACAACGACGCCTGTGCCGTTTACTACTGCCAGATAGGAAAGACACCATTCGTATCGGTTCTCTCCGATCACCGCGATAAACCTGTCTTTCAGGCCAAGATCTACCAATGCGGTGCCCAAAGCGTCTGCTTCATGTTTGAATTCTTTATATGTGACAGCTTTGTAACTGCCATCTTCTCCTTTTAGTGTGAAAGCATCCCTGTCAGCAAATAATGCTGCGCTCTGTTCAAGCATATCCTTAAGATTACTTATTTCCCGGACCTTGCGAATAGGCTTCGAAGTCATGTTCACAACACCCCTTAAAGGAAGTCTGCTTGAGAATTTGGCATCTTCCGTTCTCTGTTTCCTTATTATATATTATATAACATGCAATAGTAAATACTACATTTTATGCGGGCGGTGGGAACGCCTGCCGGAATTGATCCTGCGGGAAATAGTGCGCAGTGTGATACGAAGAATAAGGAAGAACAGGAGAACGCCCGCCGCATACAGCCCGATTCTGATGAAAAAGTTGTCAAGAGCTTTTTCAACCCAGGTTTTTACGGTTTCAGGCTCGGGCATGTGCTCCATGGTTCTTCCGGCAATCAGATCGATTTTGCCGATCGAAAGCTCATCCTTGAAGAATTCAACATACCCCATGATATCTCCCTGATTGACAGGTGCAGATATAAACTCATTTATATAAGGAATCTCCTTAATGTTGCGCATTGCCTCGTCCCTGGGCAGGACGCTGGTCAGGCTGCCAGTTGTAATAAGATCAAGCCCATAAATATCAGCGGCGTTTTCCACTCTGACATTCCGATAGACCTTGTTGTCTTCAAGCAGCGTTACTTTCTTAAAATTGTTGAAGCCATAATCAAGAAGCTCTTTGGAATATAGTCTTACATTTCCCGACGCGCCTTCGTTTTTAACGTTCATTACGACAGAAATCAATTCCATACCATTTTCATTTATGGCGGATGAAACGAGATTATAACCTGCCGGACCTGTAAAACCGGTCTTGATGCCATTTATTTTATACAAATCGCTTTGATCGGTAATCATCAGCTGGTTAGTATTCGTCAATTCCTGCCAGGTGGGATGCTTGTTTGTTGCAGGCATGGTAAAGCGGGGCGTGCTGACGATTTCCCTGAACTGCGGGAGAGTCATGGCATATCTGGCAAGCCTTGCAATGTCGGAGGCGGTGGTAAAGTGCGAGGGATCATGGATGCCGCAGGCATTGGCAAAGTGTGTATTCTCGGCGCCGAGCTCTTTTGCCCTTTGATTCATGAGATCTATGAATTCCTGCCTGCTGTCGCATATATGTTCCGCAATGATATTGGCCGTTTCGTTGGCGGAGGATATCAGCAGCGCCTGCAGCAGATTTTTCAGAGGTATTTGCTCTCCGACGATGATGCCGATATTGCTGCCGTTCGGACCAATATCGTCTATTGCCGCCTGACTGGCGGTCATTAGCTGTTCGGGATCACCGAGTTCAATTGCAAGAATGGCCGTCATTATTTTCGTCATACTGGCAGGATAATGGGTGACTTTTGAATTCTTTTCGCACAATACACTGCCCGATTCGGCATCAATTAGAATATAGGTATCGGCATTGACAGAGGGCGGCTGTGCAAAGGTATAACTGATATTCAATAATAAAACGGACAGGATAATCGTAAATAAAAGGAGTCTTTTCATCCGAACCTCCAGGGAATGATGTTAACAACACTAGTATATCAAAAATGCCATGAGAGAAGTTAAAAATAATTAAAAAATTTTTAGAAAAAAAAGGAAATCACAACGAAAAGGAAGAATTATACATGTGCGCGGGAGGAAATAGAAAATGCAGTTGTTTGGCAGGGAAGTGAAGCTGAAGCCGGAGGCAGTGGTAATTTTGATTGCCGGCCTGATGATATTGGGCTGCCTTGTGGGATACATATTTTTCAAGGATAAAGACGAGATTATTATTGAGGCGGCAAAAGTCGGTGAGACAGCCGGCAAAGGAGAGACAACCGGCATTGGTATGAATACAGGCGGCGATGCACAGGACACTGATAGTAGCGATGTGAAAGCCAACGGGTCAGCAGACGGTGCGGTAGACGCTGCAGCCAGCGGGACAGCCGACGGGAGCGGTATCTTGGGCGGGGAATCTGCACAGGGCGCTGCAAAAGCCGTTGAAACAATCAAGGTCTATGTAGTTGGCTGTGTAAAAAAGCCGGGTATTGTTACGATCGAAAAAGGACAAATGATCCACGACGCAATTGTTCTGGCCGGAGGACTAACGGAAGAGGCAGACTCGGGGAATATTAATATGGTCTATAAGCTCAATGATAATGTGATGTTATGCATAAAGTCCAAAAAGGAGGCTGAAAAGGAGGTGAAGCAGGGGTCAAATAAGGAGGCTGAACCGTCAACCGGCAATCAGGCGGTCATAGTCAGAAAAAGCGGAGAGAGTGCCGTTATAATTGGAGATGGGGATGACGACAATGGCGAAGGCACACAGGAAGATAACAAAACCAAGCTGATAAATATCAACACAGCTACTGCTGATGAACTGGATACGCTTCCCGGAGTTGGAGAAGCCACAGCAAAGGATATTATTGCATTTCGTGAAAAGAACGAGGGCTTCAAAAGAATAGAGGATATAATGAGAGTGCCGCGGATCAAGCAAAATCGGTTTGACAGCATTAAAGACTATATTACTGTGGAATAGGAGCCATACGGGGACCAAAGTATGCTGATTTTCGTGCTGACCCCCGAATTAACACAAAAGGGTGGAACATTCCAATCTTCATTAACGTCCATCAGAGTGACAAAATAATTTATAGCTACGGAGGGGTCAGGATGAAAAAAGTATTAATATTTATGTTGTTAAGCATATTTGTATTGTCGTTTTCGGCATGCGGCCTATTGAATGGCACTGATTCAGAAGGAACACAGCAGGAAGACACCGGGTCTGCCGTAACCGATGAAAAGACAACGGATAACAGTAATACAGGTGCTGTAACGGAAGGTACGACAGATGAGAATGATAAGGATGCAGACGCCGGCAGCGCAACGAATGAAAAAACAATCAAGGTGAGCTTGTTCTTCCCAACCACTGATAACAGTGCGCTCAAAATAGAGGAGAGAGAAATCAGAGTGGAGGATGGCGCTATATTAAAAGCATCTGTACTTGCTCTCGCTGAAGGGCCGAAGACAGCAGGGCTCAGGAATCCGATCCCTGAGGGAACCAAGCTTCTGGGTATTTCCATCAAGGATAAGGTCGCTGTTGTGGATTTCTCCGAGGAATTTCTTCACACCAGCGGACTGGAAGAGGTTACGGCCAGATTGTCCGTTGTTAATACACTGACACAGATTAACGGGATTGAGAAGGTCCGGATTCACATAGACGGTGAAGAAATGATAGGGCCGAGCGGGAAGCCACTTGGTGATATGGAGCCTGCGGCACTCAATGCTGACGGGACTCCAGTGCCAGGGGAGATTATGACTGTCACGTTGTACTTCTCTGATTCAGAGGCCATGTACCTGGTCGGTGAAAAAAGAGATGTGACAGTGAATGATGGTGAGAAAGCTGAGGCAGTCGTGATTCGTGAGTTGCTCAAGGGCCCGAAGACAGATGATCTTTGGGATGCAATTCCGGAAGGAACGAAGCTTTTATCCGTCAATACGAAGGACGGCCTTTGTACTATAGATCTTTCCGGTGAATTTGTCGACAACAGTCCGGGCGGTACTGCAAGCGAGCGGATGGCAGTCTATTCTGTAGTGAATTCGCTGACGTCGCTGGAGGGCGTGGACAAGGTACAATTCCTGATCAATGGCAAGAAACGTGAGATCTATACACACATGACTTTTGACAAACCTATTGCGAGGGATAACGACATCATCGCGAAATGATTTCGAAGTATGCAAAAAAGCCGGCTTTCGACGGAGCCGACTTTTCTCAAATATTAAAAGGAGGAAAACTTTTCGTTTCAGTATTATTATACACAATATCGCGATCGAAGGTAATATCACATATTAACGACTTTTTCGGACGGATTTGATTCTTTTTTAGTCAATCTGAATAAATCATCCCGCCATGGCCGGCAAAATGATCACAGATGCAACAAGATAGCCTAATAATATTAGTACGGAAGGCATTACTACAGTCAGCAGGAATGCCTTCCCTGCTTTTTTTCGCCTCATCCTCTGAAAGTAATCTTTTCTTTTGTATCTCATGTTTCATGCTCCCCGGAAAATAATGAAGTTGAGCCTTTGCTCCAATTTTAGCACCAAGCCGGAGGAACTTCAATATCCTGGAAATACTATATATTACAAGGCTTCTCTTACAGGCTTCTCTTAGTATGCCGAATGGTCACTTTTGTTTAATGACATCGAGCATGAGCCCGTCGTAATCCTCCATGATCCTTTTCACGGCAAAGAGGTTATTTGTCAGGTATACCGTATCATAGCCGGCATCTTTTTCTGTTGCAACGATCAGATTGTTTTGCCGAAGCTCCTTGAGCAGATACGTAATATCCCTTGCGTGGCCTCCGATGTCGACGATTGAAAATTTGTCCATAAGTCAGATCATCCTTTCTGTTTATGCTTTACTTTTTCTTTCTTTATTCTTTTACCCCGATACAAGGCAAGATTGATTACTGTCAGGATAACGGAAAACGGATCCAGAGCCAGTTGCATTGGTCTGATACCCAGTTGCTCGGGACTGTCGTCGATGAGGTAGGTCCAGGTGGAGGAGGGAGCCCTGAGACCTTCCTTTTCCATATCGATCCCGTTTGGAGTGATATGCGCCCTCGACAGTACTGCAACCGTTTCCTCATCTATCGTTCGAAGCAAGGCTTCATAACCTTCTATAGCGGTTTTGTTAAATTCGCTTATCGGTATTTTGCCTGCAATGTTCACCAAATGGATACTTTCCCGTGTGTAGGACAGAAAGTCCAGATATTCTGTCCAGCAGGAGCCGATAAAGTACAGCAAACACTGCCATTCAGCTTTTAGCAGGGCTGTTTTGCCTACGATTGGAAGCAGCATCCCGAATCTCTCCGGCAGCCTGCTCGCGAAAAGCCCCGGCAGCTTGCCAAAGAGCACTTCACGACGCCAGTTGAAGATCATTTGTCGCTGCCTTTCCATCAGCACATTATATTTATGCAATGTCCGGCGGATCTTAAAATTCTGCCCCTCGATGATTCTTTGCGCACGTGAGGCTTCTCTTCTGATCACCCTGGTATCCAGAGGTTCCGGCTGGTTGGCGGGATACAGACTCTCCGGTATAAGCTCCTTCAGCCGGTATTGCTTCATCAGGTCGTCCTCCAGACTGATAAAAAAACGCGTGGAGCCCGGATCGCCCTGACGGGCTGCCCTTCCGCGGAGCTGGTCGTCAATTCGCCTGCTTTCATGTTTGTTTGTTCCGATGACATAAAGACCACCCAGTATGGCCACACGCTCACGTTCTTCCTCGTGTTCGCCCCCGAGCTTGATATCTGTGCCTCTTCCGGCCATATTTGTCGATACCGTTACCGCGCCCGGCCGGCCTGCGTTAGCAACAACAACAGCTTCCTGCTCATCATTTCTTGCGTTGAGAACACTACAGGGAATATCAGCCATTTTCAACCTTTCCGCAAGCTGCTCCGATTCCTGAACACTCCTGGTCCCAATCAGCACAGGACGGCCGGTTTTGTGCACCGACGCTATTTCATTGACCAGCGCTCCCATTTTTGCTTCAGCATGTGTGAATATGACATCGGGATGATCAATTCGGATACACGGCTTATTTGTCGGGATTACCGCTATACTCAGGCCGTAAAACTCCAACAATTCCTCCGCAGAGGATCGGGCCGTACCTGTCATTCCGGCAATCCTCGGATAGTGCCGGATAAAATTCTGCAGTGTGACTGTAGCAATGATTTGTCCCCTTGTACCGGCATAGAGCCCTTCCTTTGCCTCGATAGCCTCCTGAAGTCCGTGAGGCCACTGCCTGCTGTCGGCGATACGTCCGGTGAATTCATCCACAAGCTCTACTTTATCGTTTCGTACGATATAGTCAATATCTTTTTTCAGTAAAGCTCTTGCATGCAGCGCGTTACCTACGTCGACAAGCAGATGGATATTCTTCTCATCGTACAGGTTTCTGCAGCCGAAGGTTTTTTCAATAACGCTGACTCCTTTTTCTGTCAGGAACACATTTCTCTCATATTCATCCAGACTATAATCCTCTTCTGGCTTGAGAGAGGCAACTACCCCTGCCATACGCGCAGGATCGACGTTATGTCTGTCCCCAGTTTTACCTGCTATGACCAATGGAATCCGGGCCTCATCGATCAGGATGGAGTCCGCCTCGTCAATCACTGCATAATGAAATGGCCGTTGAACAAGGTCATTGGGTGTTTCCGCCAGGAAACTTCTCAGGTAATCAAAGCCGGACTCCTTTGCCGTAAGATAGGTAATATCAGCCGCGTAAGCCGCCTTTCGCCTTGGCTTGCTCATTCCCTCCTGCACATAGTCCGCCCGGACGCCCAGAAAATCGTACAAAGGCTTCATCCAACCGGCATCCCGCTTTGCAAGGTAGTCGTTAAAGGTCAGCACATGAACGCCCTTGCCGAATAATGCATTCAGATACACCGGAGCTGTGGCGGCCAGCGTTTTTCCCTCTCCTGTCTGCATTTCTGCGAGCGCCCCATAATGCATTGCAATACCTGCCAGCAGCTGCACATCAAACGGCCGCATTCCCAGTGTTCTTGCGGCAGCCTCCCTGACCAGGGCAAAAGCCTGTACCAGCAGCTGTTCAGCAGGGACGCCACTGGTTGCCTTGTGTTTCAGATCCTCCGATATTTCTTTCAACCCGGCGTCACTCAGGTTCGACAGGCAAATCCCGTTGATTTCCGCCAACAGCTTTTTGGCAGGCGTAAGATCAAGCTCTGTTGATCTAAATTCATCGAGCTTTTTAAATAGATTCAATTTATTCTTCATATTAACCTCCTGAAAGTTTACGGTCGATACTTTACAAAGAGGCGGAAGAATGAAGTTTTAAACGATGAAATGTGATCAGCAGTAAAATGCTGACTAAAAATAAAATGTCCAAAGAGAGGATCCATTGTGTTGCGATTTGTGTAAATGCTCCTGAAATGATTCCGGCTGCGATGGCTGCAGTAAAGGAAAACATGAAAAACGCGACTTGAGCGGGTGAGTTTGCAATACACCAGCCATAGTCATTGAGCAGTCTGCCAAGAGAGCGCCCGGAGGTTTTCATTTCTGCCGCAATCCTTAAAATGGCGGCGATCACTGCCAGAACCGGCAGGAATATAACAAGTAATTGCAGCATAGAACCAACTTTCACTAATGATCGATTGTTTTGTATAAAATCATAGCACTAAGGAGATGCAAATGCAATATATTAGAAAATCCGAATCGGATGCGGTGCAGTGTTGTTACATCAGCGGCATGTTGCAAACAGCATACGATAGTAATATAATCCAGATATTGATACTGTCGGCTTCAAAGTGGTGAGCAGGGAGTTAATTGAGTTGAAAAGAAAAATATCGGTTGTATTATTCCTCTTGTTTCTTGTTATTGCAGCAAGTATGATTTACGTAATTCAAAAAAGCTGTGATTCTGAGAATGCGCTTTCGGAACATAATACCGAAAGCGTCATTCTACCTGCGTTTCATGTCGGTGATGAAAAATATTTAATTTCCTGCAACGGCAATCAAATTATGGTTTACCTTGAGAATGGCACGCTGTTTTCCCAAACTGATATGAAAGATGAAATCATATTGAGCAGCAGTATCGCCGATCTGGATCAGGATGACAGGGATGAGATCATTCTATTGGTTTCAAAGGATGTCAGCAGCCCCGCCGGAGAAGATACAGGCTCTGCCTCCAATGATATCGGACGGTATGGGGAGGATCTTGTTGTTCTGTCTGTCGACAAAGATTCTGACGAAATTAACGAAACGATTTCCACCGGAAGCAACTTAATATTTAAAGAAATTTACACAAACCATTGCAAAGAGCTGAACCCATGGAAGGTTCAGACTTCTGATGTGGATGGGGATGGAATGACAGAGATTGCTCTTGCTGTCTATAAAACGTCTCCTTTTCATCCTGTTATGGCAAAGAGACCTTTTCTCTATGATTGGATAAATGGAGGAATATTTCCGAAGTGGAGGGGTTCGAGGCTCTCCAGGCCGTTTGACGACTATGTGTTCGCGGATATGGACACAAACGGGAAGGATGAACTGGTATCTGTGGAGCATCTTGCAGACGGCGGCAAAGTGTTATCCTGCTACTGTTGGAAGACGTTTGGTTTTGAAAAGATCGCCGAAAGCGAAGGCTTTGAGGACATCTCCTCCTTTCGGACAGAATTGGCCGACGGGGAAAGAACAAATGCAGTTCATGCCGATGTTCTGATAGATTCCAAATGGGAGGAAAAAACATTTTTCTTATATGAGGGAACACTTTTGACGCAGAAAGAGTCTATGGACTGAAAGAATAGTAAAAGATGGAAGGGATGGAAAAGCAATGTTTCATAAGAAGATACTTTCCTTGATCTGCATCCTGCTTGTCTTTTCGATGCTGACAGGTCTCAGCGGCTGTGCAGCTTCCGGAGAGGGGAACAATCAGCCGGACAATCAGGCATTATCCAAAGGAATAGATGACCCAACGGCATCCGGAGACACGGGCACAGCGACAACTGCACAAACACGCGACCCAGTGGAGAAAACTCCCGATGATGAAGCTGGGATAGTTTTCAAACCGGTGTTTTCGGACGAAAAGGAGCGGGTATTTACTTCACTTGAGTGGAAACCATCTGTCTATGATGCAATGGTGAAGCCGTACAAGGTCAAAAGCGATCTTTCCAATATAGTGAATATTGATCAATATGGGAAGTTTACACAAGAACAGAAGCAGATGTTATCAAAAAACGGTTTTGTTGTCATGCCAACACAGGAAGAACAGTTGTTTTACATTTATGAAAAGAATGAGTACCTGAAAGTGCCGAGCTTTATTACAACAGATTCTGTTCTTCAAGTCTACCACATATTCTTTGACTATTCTCTTCGAACCTTGGAAGCTGAGCAACTGATGGGACCGCTGACAGACCTGACGGACAGTATGCTGAATAAATCGGTCGAGCTGTATAATCAGTTGGATAACCCGGAAATAAAAAAAGCGGCGCTGAAAAACATAGTATTCTTTGCCGTAGCTCAAAAGGCCTTGGAAAGAGAGCTTCCGGCCAATATTCCGGATGAGGCTCAGGGAATTATTAATAAAGAATGTGCTCTTGTAGACGAAGCTTCCGAATTTACAGAGTCCCCACTTTTCGGATTTGATGTCAATTACACGCAATTCAAGCCCCGCGGCCACTATACGCGCAGTGAGGAGTTTGAGAAATACTTTAAAGCCATGATGTGGTATGGATATATTCCCATGCCTGTGTATGACAGTGAAACGGATGAATTGATTCCTGAATCTGCGGCGCAGGCGCTGCTTATTACCTACAGCATGTTTTCAGATTTGAACGGGGTATCAGATGTAGAGCGATGGGAGACGATATATGAGCCCACCATATTCTATGTGGGCAGCACGGACGATCTGAATCTGCACCATTTCAGAGACCTTATTGTCAGCGTCTATGGGGAGAATCCCGATCCGGAGACTTTCCTCGAACCGCAGAACATTGATAAACTGACCGAAGAGGTGAAAAAGCTTCCGGATCCAAGGATACAGGCAAAGTGGTTATCTAAGGATACACCTGTTGCCAAACAATTCAGGTTCATGGGTCAGCGGTACATTCCGGATTCCGAGATCCTTCAGAAGCTGTCGGAACCAATAAAGCGTCCCATACCGAAAGGTCTTGATGTAATGGGAGTCCTTGGCTCCGAAAGGGCGTATGATTTACTTATTAACAAGTATCGGGATAATAAGTCATGGGATAAGTATGAGGAGAATTTTTCGCTTCTCAAGCAACAATTTGCGAGGCTTGATGGATCGGTATGGCGTTCAAACATGTATTACGGATGGCTTTGGACACTGGAAGGCCTTCTGGGCAGCTTTGGAGAAGGGCACCCTTCCTTCATGACCAATCAGGCATGGGAGGATAAATCCCTGAGCACTGCTCTTGGAAGCTGGGCTGAGTTAAGGCACGATACCATTTTGTACGCAAAGCAAAGTGGCGCTGAATGCGGCGGCGGGGAAGAGCCTCCTGTTGTGAAGGGCTATGTGGAGCCAAACGTAGAGGTGTACAGCAAGCTGAAGTGGCTGACCGAATACTCCCGTGTGAACCTGGATCAACGAGGCATATTGCCTTCGACTATGAGCTATAAGATGGAACAGTTTGAGGATCTGCTCCAATTCCTGACGACCTGTTCGATGAAGGAGTTAAGAAATGAAGAGCTGAGTGCAGATGAGTATTATCAGCTTCTGATATACGGGGGGCGTCTTGAAAGTATGACCGCGTCGCTGGCCGAAGAAGGCAGCCGGTGGTTTGAGATCACATCGGATGCAGATAAAAATATGGCAGTCATTGCCGATGTGCACAGTACACCGTCCTCATGCCTTGAGGCAGGCGTAGGGCCGGCATCCCAGATATATGTAGCTGTTACCATAGGAGATGAGATATACCTGACAAGAGGGGCTGTTTTCAGCTATTATGAATTTGAAAGTGAAACCAGGTTAACCGACGAAGAATGGCAGAAGCTTTTCAAAGACAGTAAACAGCCTGCACAGCCTGACTGGACCGATTCATTCACCAGCGGGCCGAAGGATGAAATTCCGGTCCCTGAGGAGCCTTACATTGTGGAATGCAGATGAGACGGACTTATTATAAGCCAAATTACTGAAATAAACAGTTAACCAAATAGTATACGACAGGTAGGAAAATTGCCGGCAGTAGATTTCCTACCTTAATTTTTTTAATATCCAGCATACTCAGGCCTATTGCGAATATAAGGACACTTCCGACCAGGGACATTTGAGAGATAACTGCGTAAGTCAGCCAGGGCTTTATCAAGCCTGCAGCAAGTGTAATTGCACCTTGATAAAGAACGACCGGAAGAGCTGAAAATGGCACCCCGTAGCCCATTGTAGCGGCGAATACCACTGCGCTCACACCGTCCAGTATTGCCTTGGCGAAAAGAGTTTTCGGGTTTCCTGCCAGACCGTCCTCCAGCGAGCCCACAATTGCCATGGCTCCAACACAATAAACTAGACTTGCGGTTACAAAGCCTTCAGCGAAATTGCCTCCATTTCTGAAGAGCCTGTTTTGAAACCAATCGCCCAGATGTTGAAGCTTGCCCTCAATATTAATTAATTCTCCAATGATACCGCCGATCACCAGACTGAAAATCATTGTCATAATATACTGGCTGCTCAGCCTGCCATTGTCAATTACGGTGAAGATACCCTGCAGAACGCCGGAAATACCGATAAAAAGCACTGATAAGCTTAATGCCTGCATAACAGTGCTTTTATATCTCTCCGGAAGGCCTTTCTTTAGAAGGATTCCAACCAGCCCTCCCGCAACGATTGCTCCTGCGTTAACTATTGTACCGATACCGATCATAATCCAGCCTCCGTATGTGATAGAACGCTTAACTCTTTTAAGCACGATTTATTTGTAGAAATCATAACACCGGGTTAATACAAATGCAATAAAATGAGAAAATATACATTTTTCTTTATAATTTTCACAGCTTCTGATATAATGTCTGAAAAACGGGTAAAGGAGTCATGTGTATGAGTGGGGATTCAATACAGATTATGATAGCAATGGGTTTATATCTTGCCGCAGTCATTGTTATCGGCTTTTACTTCAAGGAACGTGCCAATGAAAGCTCTGATAATTATTTTATCGGAGGCAGATCATTGGGGCCATGGGTCGCCGCAATGAGTGCGGAAGCCTCGGACATGAGCGGCTGGCTTCTGATGGGGCTTCCGGGCGTTGCCTATTGGTGCGGTTTAAGCGATGCGGTCTGGACCGCGATCGGGCTTGCGGTCGGAACATATATAAATTGGTTGGTGGTTGCAAAAAGGCTTCGCAGGTATTCCACCGTTACAAACTCTATTACCATACCTGAATTTTTCAGCAACAGATTTAAGGAAAACAAGAAGGTTATTCTGATGATATCCGCTGTTTTCATTCTTGTATTCTTTGCGGTTTATGCCGCAAGCTGCTTTGTTACCTTCGGCAAGCTCTTTAGCACCTTGTTCGATCTGAAATACCAGTATGTGATGATCCTTGGAGCTGTCATTGTTATTCTGTACACATTTTTAGGCGGCTTCCTTGCGGAAAGCGTCTCTGATTTTATGCAGGGTATCATCATGATTGTTGCACTTTGTACTGTTTTGATCGTCGGTGTCGTTGCTGCAGGCGGGATACCGACTATTCTTGAAAATATTAAGGCGATTCCCGGCTTCTTTGAATTTTTCGGAATCGCACAGCCGCAAGTCGTTGACGGAGTCCAGCAGTTGGATTCCGCAGGAAAGCCGTTATTTGGGGAAGCAGGCAATTATGGCTTACTGACAGTTATTTCGACGCTTTCCTGGGGTCTTGGCTATTTTGGAATGCCTCAGGTTTTGTTAAGGTTTATGGCAATCAACAAAGCCTCCGGGCTTAAAAAATCAAGAAGAATTGCGACCGTGTGGTGCGTCATTTCATTGTTTGCGGCAGTGGCCATCGGTTTGATCGGCAGATCGCTTTATCCTGCGGAGTTGTTGACACAGAGCGCTTCTGAAAGCATCTTTATTACCATGTCAACAGGATTACTGCCTGCGCTGCTTGCCGGTATAATTATGTCAGGTATTCTAGCTGCGACAATGAGCTCCTCCGATTCTTACCTGCTGATCGCTTCGTCTGCTTTTGCAAAGGATATCTATAAGGGTATTGTTAAAAAAGATGCGTCAGATAAGCAAATCATGCTGATTACCCGTATTACACTGCTGGTTGTTTCACTGTTTGGCGTTATCATTGCGCTGGATGAAAACAGTGTCATATTCAAGGTCGTTTCCTTTGCCTGGGCCGGATTTGGCGCCACCTTCGGGCCTATCATGCTGTTCTCGCTGCTGTGGAAAAGAACTAACAGAGCCGGTGCTATCGCAGGCATGCTGACAGGCGGCGGAATGGTATTCATCTGGAAGCTGCTGCTGAAGCCGTTAGGCGGGGTTCTTGGAATCTATGAGCTGTTTCCGGCCTTTGTATTATCCTGTGTCGCAATACTGGCGGTATCACTGTTGACGAAGAAGCCTGATCAGTCCATCCAGAGTGAATTTGAACTGGCAAAGACATTTGAATGTTGACAACGGCTGTGATTGGGTTATAATAAATGAAAACTAATATTTTATCGTGCATTGAAGGGAACAGTAAGCTGTCACTTACCTTGAGAGAGAGAGACCGCCCCGGCTGAAAGCGGACTTCAAGGAGGACAGCCGAATACCGCCCCGGAGCGCGAACGCTGATTGCGTTATCATCATAATGAGACCAAATTAGGGTGGAACCACGGGAGAATGCTCTCGTCCCTTGTATATGTATACAAGCGACGGGAGCTTATTTTTTCGGGCATGATAAGCTTAGGACTGCTGTGTCAGCCATCGGACGTAAAAATCCTCACATATAAAAATATGCTGCGGTTTTTACACCTTGGCTTCCTTGTATTCCTTGCTTCTGACGCCCGAAAATGGAGTAGAATAGTGATGGAAAAAGGAGGAGTTTTTATGATCAGGATTACGTTAAAAGATGGAAGTACAAAGGAATATAGTAAAGGAACAACGGTAATGCAGGTGGCGGAGAGCATTAGCGCCGGACTTGCCAGGGTGGCGCTTGCTGCGGAGATCGACGGTGAGGTTAGGGATTTGTCTACGGTTCTTGAAAAGGACAGCAGTCTGAATTTGTTGACTTTTGACACTGAGGGTGGCCGCCACGCATTCAGACATACGGCATCCCATGTGATGGCTCAGGCAGTGAAAAGGCTTTTCCCAAAGGCAAAACTGGCAATTGGTCCGGCGATTGAAAACGGCTTTTATTATGATTTTGAGATGGACAGACCGTTTACGCCCGAGGATCTTGAGAAAATTGAGGCCGAGATGGGCAAGATCGTTAAGGAGGATCATACGCTGGAACGCTTCACCATGCCTCGCGAAGAGGCGATCAAATACATGCAGGAGAAGGATGAGCCCTATAAAGTTGAATTGATACGGGATTTGCCGGAGGATGCGATCATATCATTCTATAAACAGGGCGAATTTACAGATCTGTGTGCAGGCCCCCACATCCCTTCTACAGGGAAGATGAAGGCTTACAAGCTTACCTCCATAGCCGGGGCTTATTGGCGGGGCAATGAAAAGAATAAAATGCTGCAGAGGATCTATGGTACGGCATTTATGAAGAAAAGCGATCTGGATGAGTATCTCTTCAGAATCGAGGAAGCCAAAAAGCGCGACCACAGAAAGCTCGGCAGAGAGCTTGACCTGTTTGACATTCTTGAGGAGGGCCCGGGATTTCCGTTCTTCATGCCAAAGGGAATGGTTCTGCGAAACGAGCTTGAAAATTTCTGGAGAGAAGAGCATAGGATGCGCGGTTATCAGGAAATCAAAACGCCGATCATACTGAACAAGGATTTGTGGCTGCGTTCAGGCCACTGGGATCATTACAAGGACAACATGTATACTGTTGAAATTGATGAGTCGGAGTTTTCAGTCAAGCCGATGAACTGCCCGGGAGGAATGCTTGTATTCAAACGCAGGCTGCATTCTTACAGAGATTTGCCGCAGAGAATCGGCGAGCTCGGGTTGGTTCACCGACATGAGCTTTCCGGCGCATTGCACGGGCTAATGAGGGTAAGATGCTTCACACAGGATGACGCACATATCTTTATGACGCCTGAACAGATCCAGGACGAAGTTCTCGGCGTTATTAACCTGATCGACGATTTCTATAAGATTTTTGGTTTTAAGTATCATCTTGAGCTTTCCACGCGGCCGGAAAATTCCATGGGAAGTGACGAGCAGTGGGAAATGGCAACAACAGCACTCAAAGGCGCATTGGATTTCAAGGGAGCCGAATACAGGGTCAACGAGGGAGATGGCGCATTCTATGGACCTAAGATCGATTTCCATCTGGAGGATTCCATCGGGCGCACCTGGCAGTGCGGCACCATACAGCTGGATATGCAGATGCCTGAGAGATTTGATCTGAGCTATATCGGGGCGGATGGCGAAAAACACAGGCCTGTCATGATACACAGGGTCGTGTTCGGCAGCATCGAACGCTTTATAGCGATTCTGACAGAGCATTTTGCGGGAGCCTTCCCGGTATGGATTTCACCGGTGCAGGTAAAGATTCTCGGAATTGTGGAGAAGCATAATCCATATGTGCTGGAGGTTCAGAAAAAACTGGAAGCAATGGACATCAGGACAGAGGTGGATGTCCGGAATGAAAAGATCGGCTTCAAGATCAGAGAAGCACAGCTGGAGAAGATTCCATATATGCTGGTAGTCGGCGACAAAGAGATGGAAAATGGTGAGGTAGCTGTCAGATCACGCAAGGATGGCGATCTGGGTGCGATGGCGCTGGATTCATTCATTGAAAGGATCACCGAAGAGATCAAAACGAAGGCAATGTGAAGTAACGGGACGGTTCTTTTGTTTCATTATGAAGTAAGCGGGGGATTGAGCTATGGGCAGGGCGGATCATATTTTCATAGAGATGTGCCGGGACATTCTTGACAATGGTTATTCTTCCGAGGGGGAGAAGGTAAGGGCGGTCTGGGAGGACGGCGCTCCTGCGCATACCATCAAGAAATTCTGTGTTGTAAACAGATATGACCTTTCGGAGGAATTTCCCATCCTGACACTGAGAGGGACCAATCTGAAGGGCGCTGTTGACGAATTACTGTGGATCTGGCAGAAAAAATCAAACAACATTCATGATCTGAACAGCCACATTTGGGACAGCTGGGCGGATGAAACAGGCTCCATCGGCAAGGCCTATGGATATCAGCTGCAGGTGAAGCACAAATATGCCGAAGGGGAATTTGACCAGGTGGACAGGGTGCTTTACGATTTGAAACACAACCCCTTCAGCAGAAGGATTATGACTAACCTGTATGTCCATGCCGATCTGCATGAAATGAACCTGTACCCCTGCGCATACAGCATGACGTTCAACGTGACCGGGAACAGGCTCAACGGCATACTAAACCAGCGCTCGCAGGATGTGCTTGTGGCAAATAACTGGAATGTGTGTCAATACGCAGTTCTGATTCATATGCTTGCGCAGGTCAGCGGACTTACGCCAGGTGAGTTTGTTCATGTGATTGCCGACGCACATATCTATGACAGGCACATCCCGCTTGTCGAAGAACTGATCGGACGTACTCCGTACCCGGCGCCGAAGCTTTTAATCAATCCGGATGTGAAGGATTTCTATGCCTTCAAGCCGGAGGACTTTACACTGATAGATTATCAACGCGGGCCGCAGATAAAGAACATACCTGTGGCAGTGTGAGTAGCACGGGGGAACAGAGGAGAGAGTTCTTCAGAACAGTAGAGGTGGTGTGATATGAAGGCGATTTTATCGGCTGATCTTAATTGGGGTATCGGGAAGGATGGAAAACTACTTCAGCGAGTACCGGAGGACATGAAATTCTTTGTACAGAAGACCACCGGCAAGGTAGTGGTTATGGGCAGGGAAACTTTTGAGTCTCTTCCCGGTCAGCAGCCGCTAAAGGACAGAGTAAATATTGTATTGAGCAGAAGCGGGCAGTTTGACTGCGAAGGGCTTACTGTCTGCCGTTCTATGGAAGAATTGTTTAAAAAGCTTGCGCATTATGCCAGTGCCGATGTATTCGTCATAGGCGGCGAATCCGTGTACACTCAGCTGTTGCCATATTGCTCGGAGGCTTTTGTGACACGTTTTGAAAAAGAATATGAAGCTGACCGTCATTTTCCGGACCTTGATCGCCTTGAGAACTGGGTGCTTGTATCGAAGAGTACCCAGAGCAGTTTCAAGGAGATGAATTTCAGATATCTGAAGTATGTCAATATAAAAACTCAGCCGATACCAAAATAACATACGATCAGGATGAGGGGGCTCTCTTTCTCATCCTGATTCAGTTCTGCTACTGCTTCAGGCTGTTATAGATGGAGTATTCCTCCTGCTTCTCTGTTAACCAGGATGAATATTCTGTATTCAATTTTTCATTCTTCAGGGTTTCTTCTATTTCAGCCCTGCTTGCTTCCAGGCTGGCTTCCTGTGCTTCTTGCCTGTTTGTGACCTTGATGATGTGATATCCGAATTCTGTTTTCACAGGATCGCTTATTTCATTGATTTTCATTGAGAATGCGGCTGCCTCGAAGGGCTCTACCATATCGCCTTTTCCGAAGAAGCCTAATTCTCCTCCGCTTTGGGCGTTGCTTGCATCGGTTGAATATTTGGCTGCCAATTCCGCGAAGTCCTTCCCGTTGTCCAACTGTGCCTTTACTTCATTAGCAGTTGCCTCATCGTCCACCAATATGTGACTGGCCTCTAATTGCTCCGACTTTGAAAATGAGTCTTTGTTCTCTTCAAAATAAGCGTTTATTTCCTCCTCAGTCACAGCGATTCTCGGTTCCAGGAGCTTGAGCGTCTTCAGATAGGTTACGATATCTGCCTTCAAATCCTCTGCAGTGGTGCCGGACTGCTCCATTTGCTGATCGAAGGCTTCCTTTCCTCCATAAGCATCCATGATCCCATCCATTTCTTTTTGAATTTCAGCGTCTGTGATATTGACGTCAACTTTTTTAGTCTCCGCTTCTATTATCTTGTCAACAATCATCGTTTCAAGTGTTTCTGCACCGTAATATTCAACAAGCTTGTCATAAAGCTCGGCCTTCGTGATGTTTTCATCTCCCACGGAGGCAACGACGGAAGTATCATCACTGCCTGTAAGGGCAATGCAGAGTGCTGCTATTGAAATGATAGCCGCGATAATTACCAGCCAGATTAGATTTTTACTTAAAAAAGTTTTCATTATTATGCTCCTCTTTGAACTGTATTTGTAGACAAACCGTACTTTTACAGTAGAACCATTATATCATACTGCTTCGGAAATAATTATGGCCAAATTTTGAACAACTTGTGAATTGTACAATTAAAGGGCGTCCTTATATTTTTGTGATTTTTCGACAAAATATACCGTTCGGTAGATATCGAAACAAAAAATCATCCTCTATACTTTTTAGTATAGGGGTTTTTTATGCCTTAAATGTCCTGCAAGTCGAAAGGATCTGACGGCGGACAACATGTTATTTGCAATACGTGGATAGGATAAGTGAATGAAATATCCGGGGGTGTTATATAGTGAGAATCGATCCGTATAATATCATGGCGTTCATGGGGTTGCTTGCGGCTTTGGCGACCCAGTACTTTAACTTTTCTCAAGCCGGCTACAAAAAAACGATGATAGTTAAAATCCTTTTCCTGACATTTCTGTCCTTCTGGGCGGGGGTTGTTGGGGCTGTGGCAGGCTACTGGCAAAATGAGGGTATATTCATGCTGCCGCCCCTTGAATGGCTTGAGCATATCGGCTTTACCGCATATCATGGAATGATTGCGGCGGCTTTATTCTTTTTCTTTGGCTGTAAGGTCCTCAAACTGGAAATTCATCGCACTTTTTCGATCGCAGTTCCATCTCTCGTCATTTTCTTTGCTTTCGGGCGGGTGGGATGTTCCTTTGCGGGTTGTTGCCATGGAATACCGTTGAGCTTTACATTTATGGGGCATCAGTTTGACAGATTCCCGACGGCGCAGCTTGAGTCGCTGTTCTTCTCGCTTCTTTTTATTGCCCTGCAGATTTACATAAAAAAACGAAGGGTGGTTATCACTGTGACTTCGTATGTAATATTCCGCTTTTTCAATGAGTTTTTCAGAGGTGACGACCGTGGAACGCTTATTGCGGGCAGCGGGTTGTCGCCTGCCCAGATTATTTCGCTTACACTGATGGCTGTCACGCTGGGGGCAATGCTTTATTTGCGCCTCAAACAAAAATACGGCAGACAGATCGTTTTGCCGACAGATAAACAAATAAAGGGAGGTGTTCGAATTTGAAAAAATCGATTTTCTTTATCGGGATCATTTTTCTGTTACTGCTTGGGACAACCGTTGCACTGGCGGCGGCCGAGGGAATTGTTGTAAAAGCTACCGTAGAAAATGACAGAATATATATTGGCGATAAAACAAAAGTAGGTTATTCAGTAATATTTTCTGATCCCGCGTACCCTGAATTTTGTATTACCCTCGATAACTACAATTTTGCTAACAATAGTTTTTTTGTATTAAATAAAGATTGCATTTCAGTAAAGTATTCTTCAGATAACAGCAAGATTGCAGTTGTTGACGATAATGGGACAGTAACCGGTATTTCGGCTGGAACTGCAACAATCACTCAGGAAATTACTTTAAATATACAATACCTGAGAGTTAATGAAGATCTGTATTCCGAAAATTATAAGGGATTGGGCGCCGGTTGCCAGTTAATGGATTTATTTTCAAAAACCTCTTTATATGACGGTACGTACACCCGTAAGGCAACAATCGCCGTTGTGCCTGATGACCGTTTGTATCTATGCCAACCCGGGAAAGAGCCGACACCCGTAAAAATATCGATGAACGCCGCTTCTCTTGAAGTTGACAGGCTAAGTGCCGGAGACTCAATGAATGTGGATTTTTCAGTTACTATGACGGAGCTGAATGATCCGGCAGTAAAATATACTTTTAATAAATACGACCTTATTTTGGGGACGGCTCTCGATTTCGAGAATCTTACAGTGGAATATTCCTCCGATAACGAAAGCGTTGCGACTGTCAACAAAGGCGGGTTGGTGACTGGTATTTCCGAAGGCTGGGCCAATATAACCATTAACCTTACATTTAATCCGGAAATTCTTGGCCAGGAGGGATCAAACGCCAGAATACGCAAAGCGAGACTGGCTGTAAAACCTTCAGATACGGCCAGAACTGTTAGATTTACACGTCAGATATCCATTCTTGTTCATCCCGCGCCTGTTATGAACAATGTGATTTTGGCTCAATCCAAATCCCGGCAATTAACCGCCGGCGCTAGAACCGATAAATGGGCAATCAGTGATCCGTCAATTGCCAAAATAGATAAAACCGGTAGAATTACCGGTTTAAAGCCGGGAAAAACCTATGTGGTATATTACCTGGCAAAAATTTTAGAAGATGAATACGGGTTCCTTATGTTAGAAATTCCGGTAGTAGGCTCAGTGACGGTTTATCCTGTTATGGCGATTCATCCTGATAGTATTACTGTTTATATTGGTACGCCTAAAACAATCAATGTGACTTTCGACTCCTGGTACTACGGCGAAAAGGCCGGAACATGGTCAATTGCCGACAAAGCCGTCGCCTCCGTAGATCAAAGCGGAAATGTCACCGGCTTAAAAGCCGGAACAACCACCGCGACGTTTACCATTACCGAAACAGGAGCGCAAACAGACTGCAGTGTTGTTGTGAAAGAACCGCCGTTTAGAATTGAACCCGACCCATTGGAGATATACAACGGCGGCACGGAAAGGCTTTCTGTGACCTTCGACAGTGCTTATACAGGTAAAAAAACCGGAACGTGGTCAGTTGCAGACGGTACCATTGCCAGCGTAGAAGATAACAGTACCGCGTTCATACGCATTAACCGGAGACATACTATACCCGGTACTGCCGGGGCGAAGGTGACAGGCCTCAAGCCCGGCACCACCATAGTTACATTCACCAATACCGCAACCGGCGCGCGCCAAGATTGCACCGTCACGGTCAGACCGACATTTACAATCGCTCCGGATCCATTGACAGTGTATACTGGCGAAACAGGCAGCCTGGCTGTGACTTTTGACGCCGGCTACCAAGGCTCAAGGGATGGAAGGTGGTCGGTTGACGACAATACCGTCGTATCCATAGACCAGAACGGCATTGTAACAGGTAAAACAGCCGGAACAGCCATCGCATCCTATGCTGCCGACCCAACACCCGCCGCCTCTGTAAACCTGTCCGGCATCGCGAAGATCCTGCAAGCCACTGCTGTCGCAAAACCCGCACAAAATAACGTCAGAACCGTATCTGTCGTGGTGAAGCCGGGAACCTTTACGGTAACCTTCGACCCGAACGGGGGCGGCCCGACTCCGTCAAGAGTTACTGTAAAGCACGATACCGTTGTCGCCAGACCGGTTGACCCTTCTC
>JAEZMD010000021.1 GCA_023435745.1 Bacillota bacterium
ATATAGCTCTGCGAACTACCTCGATTTTGTAATTTTTGTCATAATGTTTTACTGACATTGTTGATCCCTCCACTGGTTTTATTATACCAGCCATTCCGGGTGTCTATCAAATTGGGGTACGGTCACATAATCATAATGTCCAGTACTTGTAACGTTAAAAGAACTTCCTGAAGAATTGGTGAATTCAATACTCTGGTTGGAAATTAAGCTTATTGATATTGTCTCCGCCTGCACAGAAGAAATGAAGGAAAATAGAATGAGAATTGTAAAGAAAACAATAATCATGATTGTTGGATTTTTAAGCTCTCTGTGATTGATCATATTTTGCATAAAGAACCTCCCAAATAACAAGATTTCGATTGTGTTTGTTTGTATTTATTAGTACTATTTGGCACTATTATAAAAAATTATATCCAATTTTGGATAAATTACCATAGCCTATAAGGACTATTGCAAGAATAGTACCTTAGTACTATTTTTCATTAATATACCTTTATTCAGTTTCCAATTGCTAGATTAGGGTTGTTCTTCCTGTTTGGAAGAAATGCTATATAATGTATGGCAGGCTTTGTACTGGAAGATATGTACTGTAAATGATACACGCAAGCTCCATGAATTCAATGTCCCAACTTTTTATTCAACAAAACAATTAAAAAGTGAGTTGAAACAGCATCTTCCCCAGCCGGCCCCGATCCACATTCACCCCGTTTTTGACACCGGTGTCCAGAATGGTTTCCACCGCACCCATGCGGTCCAGGTCGGAACTGTCTTTGAGCCATTCACGCGGTGCCCAGTCCTCGACCCTTTCGTAGATATTGATCCGCCAGCCATAGGGCTGTCCGAATTTATCGATCCGCTGCCTGCTTCCGGCCACAGTTATATAAAACTGCTGCTGCAGCTCGCTGATAGCAGAGTCGACCCTGCTGCTCCCCTTTTTTTTAGTAACACCCAACGATCTGCGAATCTCACCGGTATCCATCGGCCTTCCTTGCTCAAAAAACTTCCATAGCTCCCATGCGCTCTGGCTCACCAAACCGTCATATCGCCGTTCTTCCATGGACTGCTGTGGACGGCAAGCGGTATAAAAAAGCGGGTATAGGCGCGGCGCTATAAAGCCCTTATGTCCGCCAAGTATGCAGCCGAAAGCCAGCCGTTTCTCCTCTGCCGCCCGATCCTTCCAGCGCCATGGGTCTGTTTCATTATCGCCTGTGTACCAGTTCTTACCCGGCGTCTCTTCCGCCAGCGACGGAAAGCCGTCCAGCATTCTTGAAAAGGCCATAAAGCCCAATTCTTCCACCCTGTGCAGAAAGTCTTCATACCTACAAAGCTGTGCCATACAAATGCCTCCCTTTATATCCGTGCCTTCATCAAAGACTCCCATCGTGTATATGATGTGTCATCGATAACCGACATAACCAATATAACATACTGAACATGACATCTGTACGTCATGTTTATAGCTCTTTTTCATTTTCGTCAAATCAAGTAATATCCGTCAGACATTTTATCCCTTTATTAGTAACGTTTTATATACGTTATTATGCCGGCAGTCCGTACAATCAAACTAACACTGCCTGCAATTCAAGGAGGTTTGCTAAAATGACAAATGAATCCGTACAATCGGAAAAGCTTTCCGGACGTGCTGCTGATCTGATCAGGCGGCATCCGCTGGCAGTATTCTTTCCAATGGCGATCTTATTTACATGGATCATTGACATCGTTATGCACGGTTTACTAAAGCAGGAGGTCTACACCTATATTTATATAGCCGCTTATGGACCGGTATTAACAGCCATGTTCCTGATGTCGGTGATTCAGCCCGGAAAAGTCAAATCATCTCCCCAAACCCGTTGGACCATATTTGCTATAGTATTTGTAGTTGCAGCAACAGTTCGATGGATCAGCCGAATCTGGTGGAATCACGATCTGTCATGGCGCGCAATTCCTGGAGATGTTATACTGGTATTTTTATCCGCCTTTGTGACATCGGCTGCCTTTTCCGGCAGGAAGGGCGTGCGGGCATTGCTGCAGTCAACTGTCAACTGGAGAGTTAACTGGATATGGTATGTTTTTGCCATCTTTTTCTGGCCGGCGGTCACATTAGCCGGCAACCTTCTGGCTATACTGCTGAAGATGCCTGTCCTCCAAGGGCCGAAGCTTCCCGACGCATCAGTACTTCTGGTTATTCCGGTATCATTCGCCGGTGCTTTCTTCTTTGACGGAGCCACGCCGGAAGAGGGCGGCTGGCGCGGCTTTGCGCTGCCCAGGCTCCAGAGCCGGTTCAGCCCGCTTGTTGCAAGCATCATCCTGGGATTTTTCTGGGGAGCATTTCACTGGTCAGGCTTTTTCGTGGGCTATCGAGGATCATCATGGCTATTCTGGATCCGTTTAGGAGACATCGCTATATCTATAGCTTTTACTTGGCTTTACAACAGGCTGAAAGGGAAAAGCCTGCTGCCGCTCCTTCTGATGCATGCCTCATTCAACGCAACAAATGACTTTTTGTCAAGGACAAATTTGACGGTATATGCTGTGTTTGGGATCGTGATACTGGTAATGATCATAACCGACAGGATGTGGAAAAGGCTTCCGGAATCCGCAAAGGTACCGGAAACTCCAGGGAAAGTGCCCTTGCAGGTAGGGCAAGCGCATGAATAACTAAAGGAGAAAAGATTGTCTGGTAACTGAGGCAATCTTTTTTTTGAATATGTAAAAAGCCTTGAGACTTTTTGGTATCCGGCGGTATAGGGGTTTAAAGCCATTCCGGTACTGCTCTCTACGTCGTATTTGTGAGGCTCAAAACAACGGAGAATATCTTTTCATTTGGAAGGTAAGGTTTTGTGATTACTCCGGTGTAGTTTGACCCTAGGCATCTTATTCAAAATGCTCTAGACCGGTGATAACCATGTCTGGATATTGCTATTTAGCAAGGCTACAGGTAAGAATGTGCAAAAAATGCGAAGATGTTCAGTGCTTGCAATTTATATAGAAAAAATGGAGCAAAAATTTCGATTGTGTTCACTTTTTTGGCAAAAATACGTAGGAAATTTGAACACAAACGGAAATTTTGCTCACTTGAGAGCTGAAATCTGAACACAAACGGAAATTTTGCTCACTTGAGAGCTGAAATCTGAACACAATCGAAATTTTTGCTCATTATATTCGCATGCTGCAACGGTATATTCTAAAAAATCCTTTGTAGAATTTTTGTTAAAGACAATATTCATGCGTTTGTGTTCATGCGTATGCCCTGCCCTTGCAGGCCGGCTGAAACAGGTAACCGGCGCGAAAAAACAAAAATACCTATTCCTCGCTTTTCAGAACTTTCCCATAATAGTCCGTTTCAAGGATTTTTTGAGAATACTTAAATTTATCCGCAACCGTTCGGTTTATAAGCTTCACGTATTCCTTGTCCGTTTCCGTGCCATCCAGGAAGGTGGCCTTACCGGTGGTTGAATTATACATTGCGCGGTCAGTAATCCAACTGCGGTTGGAGAATATGGTCAGTGCAGGGGAATCCGACAGGATATCCCTGCCCATCAGCAGCCGGGAATCATAATCCAGCCCGAAGAGGTTCGACAATGTGGGGATGATATCCAGGCTGGCGCAGGGCTTTTCGACGATAACAGGCTCCATGCCCTTTTTATAAATGATCAGCGAGCTTTTGTACAGCTCGAAGTTCTTTTCGACTTCATGTCCGGCAAGCTCATCCAGGTACTTCTTGTCAAGTCCATACGGATAATGATCCGCGCTCAGAACGATTACCGTGTTTTCAGCGATCCCCGCTGCCTCCAGCTTCTCCATCAGGGATGCCAATGCAAACTCCAGTTCCAGATTGCAGGCAATATATGCTTTACAGGTATCCGAGAGAGGCAGATCCTCCACGTAGGATCTATTCTTTTTTGCCATCTGATTCCCGCCGAAATTGTAGTTCATATGCCCGCTGACTGTCATGTAATAGGTATGAAAAGGCTGCTGGTCAATGTATTCGCCCACCGTTACATCGATCATCTCCAGATCGGATTCCGGCCAGGTCTTCTTCACTTCCAGCCCGTTTCCCACTCCCTTGTAATCGTAGCCCATATTGGGGTGGGACAGGTCGCGCCTGTAATAGTCATACGTGTGATTGTGCCAGGCCTTTGTGACATATCCCAGCTTTTTAAACTGATTACCCATAACGAAGGGCATATAGTTATTGGCTGATTTATAAAAGCTCCATACGCCGCCCTTCGGTATCAGACCGGTACATGCGACATATTCTCCGTCGGAGGTGCTGACCCACCAGACAGGATTATAAAAGTTCTTGAAAACAAAGCCCTCATTTATCATCGTGTATAATGTTGGTGTCAGCTCAGGGCTGACAACGTAAGGCGAAAAGCCCTCGGCAGTCAGCATGATCAGATTGCAGCCCTTGAACATGCCTGTGTACTCGTTTGTAGCCGTAGGCTCAACTGTGGAAAAATACTTGTGCATTGAGTAAAGCGGGTCGCTCTCCCCTGCGGCCATCAACGCATCGAAGTCGATATCCATTACATTGTACGGCTTTACAGGAATAACCGGCTCCTGTGGTTCATCGCTTCCGGTGCTTGCATCCGTTTCCTCAGTGTCTGCGGAGGACTCCCCAGGTGCCGGAGGATTATTCTGATCCCATATAGGCTTTTGTGTGTCGTCCGGATTATTTTCACCGCCCGGAAGCTCCTCTTTCCCGCTTTTATCCGGCGCGACCCCATCAATAATACCCTCGTCCAGATCCTCCTTTAGTTCTCCCAAAACAAGCTTCTCAAAATCCAGACGCATCGTTGTCATGATTCCTAGTTTGTTTACGGAAAGCTCCGGAGATGTTTCATTGAAATACAGATTATACTGAGACACAGGATCGTCGCCTGTCAATGTGACGCACACGATCGCAGATGAAAAGCTGACCACGCAGAACAATAAAATAAAGCTCCATTCAAGAACTGACCTTTCCTTCAATACAAGCACTTTTTTGTATAGAAGCAGGTAAGCAAACGGAACAAAAAGCAGCAAGACAGCGACAAGGTTTTTCATAACGGCCTCAACTACAATATCCCAAAACTGCGCCGCATCCCCTGCACCCATGACGGAAATCAATGAAAGGGGGGTCTGAAAAATGCAGTAATAAATCAGCTGAGTACCATAAACCAGCGCGGCAATAAATGCCATTGCCGCAGCAACGGTCTGCGCAGCTTTGATGGGAAACAGGCCCACGATTATATACAGGACCGTACCGCCGGATAGTGCAAATATAAATGCAAAAAAATAATCAAAGCTGAGGTTGTCGAATATCCATAATCGATATAGAAGCTCCAGATAAGCTATCATCAATATGAAAAAGCATAATAGCCAGTTATCCGTAATATAGGCGGAAAGCGTGCCGTAGAATTCAGTTGCTTTAAAGCTTTTAATATATTTGTTATTTTCAAATGCTTTTCTAAGCGGCTTAAAAAAGTTTTCCTTATCTGTCTGCCCGTCCACGATTTCACTCCATAAACCTTCTCACATCAAGGTTTTTTCCATATTCTATGCAATTCATACAACGTCTATTTTATCAGCTTTGTAAATTTACATCAATAGGCAAATCATGCAGGACCGAGGCAGGTAAAAAGCAGATACAACAGAATAAACAGGTTGAAATCAGGTTGACCCATGTGCCTCAAAATAGTATAATTTTCGGGAAGAGCAAGAGATACACGGGAGGATAAAATGAAGCTATACGATATTTCAATGAAAGTAGATCAAAACATTCCTGTCTATAAGAACAGAGAGGAAAAAAGACCTGAAATCACGGTAACGAGTGATTTTTCCACCGGCAGCAGCTACGAAAGCGTTATTAAAATGAACATGCACACCGGCACACATATCGATGCTCCGCTGCACATGGTGGAGGGCGGGGCAACTTTTGAAACCATTGATATTAGAAGACTGATTACCGACTGCACGGTATTTGATTTTACCGATGTGAAGGATAGGATTACAGCTGATGACCTTAAGACGAAGGACATAAAGCCCGGTTCATTCATTCTGCTCAAAACGCGGAATTCTTTTTTTGAAGGCTTTGACGATCAATTTGTCTTTGTGGATGCAACAGGTGCGGCATATTTGAAAAACCTTCAGATCTCCGGGGTCGGCATTGACTCGCTCGGCATTGAGAGATCACAACCCGGTCACGAGACGCACAAGCTCCTGCTGGGCCAGGGAATCATCATACTGGAGGGTCTTCGGCTGGCCGATATCAAGGAGGGCGCCTACAAGATGTTAGCACTGCCGCTGAAGCTGCATGGGACGGAAGCATCCCCTGCCCGGGTAGTTCTTATAGAGGACTGACACTTCGCAGCTGATCCATGAATATGCTAAGCAGCCTACAACAATATTTCAACGCGCAGCAGCCTGGCTATGATTCGGACTTCCTTAGTGAAAACGGTTTCTGTAGACAGGCTTCCGCTGTTGCCTACCAGGAGCAGCTTTTCCTTGTCCAGTCTCCTGATCTGCCGTATCATTTTTTTGCCGTTTCGCTCAATGAAGTAGATTCCGTCCTTTTCGATCTCGTG
Source organism: Bacillota bacterium (assembly GCA_023435745.1). Lineage (GTDB taxonomy): Bacteria > Bacillota > Clostridia > Acetivibrionales > DTU013 > JAEYRF01. The sequence goes on from JAEZMD010000021.1 coordinate 6,570, forward strand.
GACGCTGCATGAGAGCACCAGATCGCCCTTCATGATCCTGAAGCCGGACATCTCATTATCCTCAGCCATCAGGTAAAACACTTTATCCTTCGGACAGCCCTCCACCTTATTTGCGATAATCGGCAGCTGCTTTGTGGCAACAGCCTTCTCCATTGCATAGTCGTAAACCGGTACGGTCATAATCACACCGGCCAGCGCATCCGTCCAGATTTCCTGAACCGGCTTTTCGATGACCTTCCTGACGGTTTTATCAGGCTCCGGCCTGAGTCTGACCTCTGCCTCATCATACAACTCCAGCTTGCCCGCTTCCTGACGCAGCGCCTTGGATACCCGCGAGATCAGGTCGCTGTTCATCACTCTTTTGCCGCCTTCAACCTCATCTATAAAACGTTCCGTGACGCCTACCATCCTGGCCAGTTGTTTTTGCGTCATGCCCGCTTCTTTCCTCAATCTGCTGATTTCTGATCCGATCCTGCTCATAGCATGCCTCCATTGGGGTATAAATCTTCGTCCTGCTCTGCCAAATAAACGACACACGTAAAATATTACAGGATGCTCCGGCAGAAGTCAACGCAAGGGCATACAAAAAAGCCCCCGCAAGTTTTCTAGAGTTTTTCTTAGCTTTGGTACGGCTTCGGTATAGCTTCGGTATAGCAAGCATAGTTGAATAATATTGACATCCCCTGACAGTATGTGGTATCATTCATTTAAACCGTTGAAGAGGGAGTAAAACTGCGAAACCGGTCGCAAAGAGAGTCGGGGGTGCTGGGATCCCGGCAGGCAGGAGCAGACAAATGGGCCTCTGAGGGCGAGGCGAAAGGGCATTACAGTCCGAGTAACCTACGACGTTCAGCCAACGTTACAGGGTGATGAGTGTGTCGGCACTCAGTGAAGCGGATGCAGATCAAAGTGCATCAATTAAGGTGGTACCGCAGGTTAACGCCTGTCCTTTTATAAGGGCAGGTGTTTTTTGTTGCAGCAACTATTTGCACATTGTATATGGCAGCCGCATCAATTATGAAAATCGACAAAAATAAATATATGGAGGAATCAAAATGAAAAAAGGTTTAAAAGTTGTCTCGGCTATTTTACTCATCATTGCACTGCTGATGACTGTCACGGCATGCAGCGGCATAGGGGGCAGCAAGGTCGTCCGCATCGGTATCATTCAGATTCTTGAGCACCCATCCCTGAACACAATTCGTGAAGCATTTATCGAGCAGCTTGCATCAAAGGGCTTCAAGGAAGGTGACAACATTGTAATCGACTATCAGAATGCACAGGGCGAGCAGACCAATCTGAACACAATCTGCCAGAAGTTTGTCGCTGATAAATGCGACCTGATCGTTGCTATTGCAACGCAGTCCGCACAGGCAGCCGCAAACATGACCTCAGACATTCCTGTATTATTCTCTGCATGCACGGATCCGGTGGGCTCCGGGCTGGTAACCAGTCTCGAAAAGCCTGGAAAGAACGTAACCGGTACCTCTGATGCCGTGTCCGCCGAAAAAATTATGGAGCTGGCTAAACGGATCACTCCTGATATCAAAAAGATAGGTGCACTATATAATTCCAGTGAAACCAATTCCATTTCAGTCGTTAACAATCTGAAGGAATATGCGGCGAAAAACGGCCTTGAAGTCATTGAGGGAACCGTTACCAATTCCTCAGAGGTACAGCAGGTGACACAGTCGCTGGCCACCCAGGTTGACGCGCTCTTCTCCCCCATCGATAACACCATTGCACTTTCAATGGCAGTAGTTGCTCAGGTTACCCAAAGCACGAAAACTCCGATGTATGTGGGAGCTGACTCCATGGTGAATGACGGCGGTCTGGCAACTTACGGAATCAACTACATTTCTTTAGGTCAGGAGACCGGAGATATGGCTGTTGAAATCCTCAACGGAAAGAACCCCGGTGATATGCCTGTCAGGACTATCAGCGATGTGGAAATTTACGTCAACGCGGCAACGGCTGAAGCCATTGGCGTTACTATCCCCGCGGATGTTCTCAAAGAAGCTGCCGAAGTGTTCGGTAAGTAACCCTGGCTAATCGTTCCTGAAAGCAGCCCCGGTTATATAAAAGTTGTGAAAAATGCTCCGACCAGTGATATAATAGAAGACAACTTACATGGTGATTTGAGGAGAGAGCAATAATGTTACTACTATTGCAGGGTTCACTGGAACTGGGCATCATATATGCCATTATGGCGCTCGGCGTATTCATATCATTCAGGACATTGAACATGCCTGATCTGACGGTAGACGGCAGCTTCACTCTTGGAGCTGCTTTCTCCGCAATCCTTTGTGTGAGCGGGCAGCCTGTCCTTGGGCTGATACTGGCTTTCGCGGCCGGCTGCGCCGCAGGTAGCGTGACAGCGCTGCTAACTACCAAGCTGAGAATTCAACCTATCCTTTCAGGTATTCTGATGATGCTGGCGCTATACTCCATCAACCTGAAGGTGATGGGTAATAAAGCAAATATTCCTCTGTCCAAAGCGCTTGGCGTACCCACCATATTCACCCCGTTCCAGGATACGAATCTGAAAAGCTGCATCGCCATGCTTCTCTCAACGGTTATATTGATTTTGGTCTTGATACTGCTGTTTACTTTCCTGAAGACAAAGTTCGGCCTGGTGCTGCGTGCTACAGGCGACAATGACAAAATGGTCCGGGCTTCAGGAATGGATACCGATTTCACCACTATTGCCGGTCTCGCATTGTCCAACGGACTTGTTGCCCTTTCAGGCGCCCTGATTGCTCAATATCAGGCTTTTGCGGATATAAGCATGGGCATAGGCATGGTAGTCATCGGCCTCGCCTCTGTAATTATCGGAGAAGTCATATTCGGCACAAAATCGCTCCTCAGAAGGCTTATTGCCGTCATTCTTGGCGCAGTACTGTACAGGTTAATTCTCGCCATCGCATTGAGATTTGGCATGCCGCCCACCGACTTGAAACTGGTTTCCGCGGTGATCGTTGCGATTGCACTATCCATGGGGATTATCCGCGACAAGGTGATTTCCCTGACCGGCAGGCAGGACAGCATGGCAAAGGCGAGAGGAGGAAACGGCAATGCTGAAAATTGAGAACCTCACGAAGATATTTAACAAGGGCAGTGTAAATGAAAAGGCTGCTCTGCAAGACATTAATATGACAGTCGGAGAAGGTGAATTTGTCACAGTAATCGGCGGAAACGGCGCAGGTAAATCCACCTTGCTCAACTGTATCTCCGGCGTATATAAAATAGATATAGGAAAAATTTATCTGGATCAGGCTGACATATCAAAAACTCCTGAATATAAACGTTCTGCCTTTATCGGCAGGGTATTCCAGGATCCTTTAATGGGAACTGCCTTTGATATGACTATAGAAGAAAACCTTGCGATTGCTTATTCGAGAGGTAAAACGAGAGGCTTGACACCGGGGATCACCAGGGCCGAATCCGTTCTGTTCAGAGAACGTCTTGCACTGCTGGATCTGGGTCTCGAAAACAGGATCAAAGAAAAAGTCGGCAGGCTTTCGGGCGGTCAGCGTCAGGCTCTGACTCTGCTGATGGCAGCCATTGTCAAACCAAAGCTGCTGCTGCTGGATGAGCATACTGCCGCACTGGATCCTTCCATCGCCGCAAAGGTACTGAAGCTGACTGATGAGGTTGTAAGGGAAAACAACCTTTGCACACTGATGATCACCCATAACATGAAAGCCGCACTGGACCACGGATCCCGCACCATCATGATGCATGACGGAAGGATTATCATGGATATCCAGGGCGGGGAACGCGAAGGTGTTACCGTAGAATGGCTGGTTGAGCAGTTCAGCCGCAGAAGCGGAACAGCACTTGACAATGACAGGATGCTGCTGGGATGAGAATAGCTTCTTCGGGGTGAGGTGAAATGAATGAACATAACTGAAGAAATCAAAGAAGAATATCCTATTATTGATATACACACGCACATTTTCCCGGATAAAGTAGCGGCAAAAGCTGTAGCGGCAACCGGAAATTATTACGGCGTAAAAATGTACCGTTCAGGGACTGTCGATGATTTACTTGATAGCGGTTGTCGAATCGGAGTCAGAAAATATATCGTCCATTCCTCGGCTACCATTGCAGGACAGGTCCGGGCAATCAACGATTATGTCTGCAGTGTCCACGCTTCAAACCCTGAATGTATTGGTTTCGCCACGCTCCATCCGGGCCTTGGGGACATCCGGGGCGAGGTCGATAGGATCATTTCCATAGGTCTGAAAGGGGTTAAACTGCACCCGGACTTCCAGAATTTCGCCATCGACGACGAGGACATGATGCCCGTGTATGAAGCAGTTGAAGGCAGACTGCCTGTTCTGATTCATATGGGTGATGTAAACAGCGATGCATCAAGCCCCCTCAGGCTTGCCCGGATTCTGGATAAGTTCCCAGGGCTTGTGGTTATCGCAGCCCATCTCGGAGGATATCAAATGTGGGATCTATCCTGTGAGCATCTCATCGGGAAACGTCTCTACATGGACACCTCCAGTTCACTGGCTTTTATCAGTCCCGCAAAGGCAACGGACATGATAAGAAAACATGGGGCTGAAAAAATACTTTTCGGTTCAGATTATCCGATGTGGGATCATAAGGAAGAATTCGAGAGATTTCTGCGGCTTGAACTGACTGAAGAGGAACGCAGGGCGATCCTCTTCAATAACGCTAAAAGACTATTGTCCGGAGCTGTAAAAAAGTCTTCGGATATTTAAGACGGTTTGTTCACAACTACCGAAGTCATGAATCTTTATTTGCAAAAGCCGCCTGATTGGGATTCGGGCTCGAGCGCGGACCCATTTCAGGGAATCTGCGTTCAATAGCTGCAAGAGAAATCTCCACATCCTCCTGTGCTTCCTGCTCCGTCATGCATCCTACTGTGACCATGTCGCAGGGTCTGATTGTATTCCAGACAAAATTGAAGCCTACATAAGGCGTCACCCTTCCGGCTGCCATCGGTTTGATGGTCATAACCGGTTTTCTAGCGTTGTGGATGATTTTCGATATATACTCCACTTCCACCTGCATCAGGAATCCCATACAGTTATAGATCTGTATATAGGTTTCTACATCATAGCCGTTGGCATCGGAATAAACGATCAGTTCGGGCATATGCGCCGAAAGTCCGGGTATCATGCCCTGTTCCCGGATCATCTTTGTATACTCGTCCAATCGTTCAATTGTCTCGGTATCCTTCCTTACAAGCTTCTCCGCACTGGAGTGATGAATCAGGCAAAAAGCGGAACCGATGGCTGCGCTTTGCCGGATCGTTTCATACGCCTCCTTGCGGGACTGTGCGTCCGCACCTACGTTGATGATCGGGGTGTCGATGATGATTATCTTCCTTTGTGCAGCCTCACCGGCATATTGTATCGCATCATGCATCAGCGGCTGACTGCTGATGGGGCCCATGATGGTATCCACGCCATGGCTCAGGAATGTGCTCAGGAGAGGAAGCATTGCTTCTTTCGAGTTATGGGTCGACTTGATAAGTTGATCGGCAGCCGGGCTTGTATGGCTCCATCCAAGCATCCAATTGGTGCCTATTATCATTCTTGAGAGTGAAATACCTCCAACTGTAGTTCTGGGGAACTGTTGCGACATTACCTGATCCTCCTTTGTTGACATAATTTCATTATACCCTACTCATACTGAAAATCAATGACAATGCGATACTTCCCAACAAAATAAAAGTAATCACCGCAAGGGAAGCTTCGATCGAAAAACCGATATCAAATTTCAGCATTAGCAGCTTAAAGCCGGTAAAGGTAAGTATCATCGCCACCCCGTATTTGACATATCTGAATTTGGATTGGAGCTTACACAGAAAAAAGTACATACTTCGAAGACCTAATATGGCAAATATGTTCGACGTGTATACGATGAAAACGTCCGTCGTAATCGAAAATATAGCCGGTATTGAGTCGATGGCAAAAAGGATGTCTGAAAACTCGATTATCAGGAGTATCGCAAACAGCGGAGTCGCATAAACAATCTTCTGCCGCATTACAAAAAATTTCTCCCCCTGAAGGTGGTCTGTGACCGGCATGATTTTGCGCAAAGCCCTAATTATAGCGCTGTCTTTGAAATCGGCACTCTCATCATTCCTGAACACCATTTTAATTCCGCTGAAAATCAGAATCACGCCAAACAAATATAATACCCAGTGAAACCTGTTCAGAATAGTCACGCCAAATAAAATGAAAACAAGTCTTAGCACGATTGCCAGAATGATTCCGCAGTTCAGGATCCTTCTTTGTTGCTTCAGGCGAATGCCAAAGCTTGAAAAGACCATCAGAAACAGGAACAGATTGTCTATACTGAGGCTCTTTTCAATTACATAACCGCCCAGAAACTCAAGCGCCTTTTCCTTCCCCGCAATCAGGAAGATGCCCGCATCAAAACACAATGCAAGGCAGATCCAAAATGTCATCCATAGCAATGCCCTTTTCGCCGACATTTCCGCGCCCTCCAGATCATGCATTCCACATTTTATGAAAAAGCAAAAGAAAATAGAACAAAAGAGCCGTTTCCTGGCCACAGCATAGGCAGGAGGAACAGCTCTTCTGCAGGAGATACTTAGGATATTAAGGATTCTGCTATTTTAATAAAACTCCGTTGATTGAGGAATTTAAGCTCTTTACAAAATTCTGTGCATCCTCTTTGGTTCCAACCACATCATAATAATGAATGGGAACCGCAACCAGCGGATTCATGATGTTTGCCGCTTCAACAGCCTCCTGTGAGGTCATGGTATAGGTTCCGCCGACAGGCAGGAATACAACACTGGCTTTAATATCATTCATTTCAGGGATCATGTCAGTATCACCCGCAAAGTAGTAGCTGATACCATTGACGTTAACAATAAATCCCATCCAATTGCTTTCTTTCTTATGGAAGTCCTTGCCGATATTATAGGCCGGAACTGTGTTAAATTTCAGGCCATCGACCTCATAGCTCTTTGAAGGCGATACAGTTACAATATTGGTGAAGCCTGCATCTACAACCGGCTTGACGCAATCACCCGGTACGATCAATACAGCATTATCCTTGGCAAGCTTTTTAATGTCATCGACTGAAAAATGATCGCCATGACTATGTGAAATGAATATAACATCCGCATCCTTCGGTTCTCCTTCAATTCCCATGGGATCAAAATAAATCGTCTTATTTCCCTGGATCCTGATCGTGGATTGTTTCAGCAAACTGACGCCATTGAGAAGGTCTTTGAGCACCACACCCTTTATTCCATTATCAAGGCCGCGGACAAAGTTCATGGCATCAACAGAATTGCCAACAACATCGGCAAAATGAATCGGTACGGCGATCTCAGGACTAATGAGATTTGCCGCTTCTATCGCTTCCTGTGCAGTCATGGTATAAGTCCCTCCTACGGGCAGAAAAGCAACATCTGCCTTAATATATCTCATTTCGGGATAGACATCGGTATCTCCCGCAAAATAGTAGTCTGCATTGTTGGCTGTAATAATATAGCCTACCCAGTTGTTGCTCTTCGGATGGAATGGTTTATCCTTGTTGTATGCCGATACGGTTTTAAACCTGATTCCGCCCACATTATAATTTTTATCCGGGACAACAGCCTTAATATTGGTAATACCTTCTTTTTGGGCTGCATCAACGCCATCCTCGGTTATTACCAGTGTAGCATCCTTCTTCATGAGCTTCTTGATATCCTGTATTGAATAGTGATCACCGTGGGTGTGCGTAACAAATATAATGTCCGCATCCTGTTTTGCGTCATCAATCCAGACTGGGTCAACATAAATAACCTTTGCGCCAGCTTCCATTCTGATTGTAGATTGCTTCAGATGCTGTACATCCTTCAGAAGCGATACACCTCCATTATCCGCCGCAAGACTTGCACTTATACTGAGTATAAGCACCATAGCAAGAATAACGCTAAACACTCTTTTCATTTCATGACATCTCCTTTATTTCTATTTGATGCCATTACTCTATCATGCTATTAAATACAAAAAAAATGCAAATGAGCAATTCTTCTTTGTATATTTACAGTTTTATGCCCTTAATTGCCAGCTGTATGCATGGCGGTATTCAGACGGTGTGTGTAACGTAATCTTTTTAAAAGTCCTGTTAAAATGGGTGATGTCACTGAAACCTACGCGCTCCGCTATTTCCGATACCGGAATCAGCGTATCCGAAAGGATCATGCAAGCAAGCCGTATACGAAGATCGATCAGGTAGGCTATTGCAGTTATTCCGATTTCAGCCCGGAATCTTTCGTTGAGAGTTGTCCTGTTCATGTTGAATCTTCTGGATATATCTTCGATCGTTATCTTACTTTCATAATGGGTATGCAGGAAAAGAATGATTTGTCCAACAAAATCGGAGCTGTTGTTGAGCAATATCTCATTTCCTGCATTGGGATTCAAATATATTTTTTGCAGCAAAAAAAGTATTTCTATCAGAAAGGACCTGCTTCGGCAAGACCAGAAATCATCTGCCTGTCCGCAAAGCTCCTGCATAAGGTTCTTGTGAATTTGCATCATTTGCCTGAACTGGGTCAGCCCGACCGTCAATTGACCGTGGTAGTTCTCCGCCCTGCTATAAAACGGGGCCAGACAGGTACAATCATTCCGTTCGGTCGAACTCATCCCATTTCTGTCTCCTCTTAATTTGCTAAAGTCGAGGGCGCTGTTAATCGCACAGGGATGAAAATAGACAGATACTGCTTTCACTGCCTTATCACCTGCCAACTCAACTCTTTCGGTTTCATTCAGGCAAAATACGGCGGGCGCATTAAAAAGGAGCCTGTTATTATCTATATTCAAAACACCTGCTCCTTCATGTATAAAGATGATCCTGAAGCGGTCAGACACGATAGGATATTCAAATCTCTCATCCATACAGCAGTGTAAAAGCAAACACGTTCCGCTATATTTTCCAATTCCCTGTGTCACAAAATCCATCTGATCACCCCTTATTCCTCCAGCTTGATCCCTACCATTTTCATGAGATATTTTGCATTAGCCGTTCTGCTTCTTCCGGGGCGAAGCTTATAATCAAACAGGATCTCATTATTGGCATAGGTCTCTACAAAGTGATAGTTCTCCACATTTACGTTATTTTCCTGCTCCAGATCACACAATTCATGATCATGAGTTGAAATCATTCCGATGATCCAGCTTTTGCTCAGATTTTTCAGAACGCTGCGCGCACCGATGATCCTATCCGCAGAGTTGGTCCCCATAAATATTTCGTCGATCAGGTAAATCATGGGCAGTTTCCTGCGGGAATGATCAATGATCATTTTGATGCGGAGCAGTTCGGCATAAAACGTAGAAATGCCGCTGCCCAGATCATCATGGACCCGCATGGATGTAAATATGTCCATCACGGCGCACTCCAGCTTCTGTGCAAATACAGGAGCCCCTGCATAGGCAAGAACCAGGTTGATTCCTACCGTTCTAAGCAGAGTTGTCTTGCCCGACATATTAGAACCGGTTATCACACACGTTCCCCTGTCGATTTTAAAATCATTCCGAACGCAGCTATCATTGGGAATCAGCGGATGCCCCAGGCTCGTTGCTTCAAATCGCAGACCTGTCTGCGCGAAAGTCGGGTATGTCCAATGAGGATACATATGCCCTATGACAGTAAGGCTTGACAGCGCTTCCACCCGTCCGACCGTTATCAGCCAGTCTCTGATGTGTCCTCCGTACAGCTCCTTCCACTCCTCCAATGCAAAAACGCAGTGATAATCCCACAGTAGAGCGGCGTTGAGAATAAAATACAAAACGGTGCTATATTTCACATCCACAGCGTTTGCGATACTCTCCAGCTTCTTCAATGATTCGGAGGCTGATTCCTTCCCCGAATATAATTCCTGTCTGAGCCCTGACAGATATTCATCCTTAAACTGCTGCTGTTCAATCAGCCGGAGCAGGCTGCCATAAGCGCCCAAATGCTTTTTCAGGCCGTAAACCATATTGACAATTTCAGAATTTTTTATAAAGCCGGCTGCAAAAATAATCATTTGCACCGTCAGGAGCAACAGAGGTACAAACAGCGGAACAGAGGCTCCAAAAAGCCAAAGGACAAGCGTCAGAAAGAAAGCTCCCGGCAATATGTAAAACAAATTGATGATCCGTTTGTTTTTGAAACGGGCGGTCTGATCCTCAGCATAGGCCAACAGCTTCTCAGGGTCGTGGCTGACCCCTCTTGCAAGCATCCCTTCACTCTGAAGCTCCTGGCAAAAATCCAGTCTTTCAGAAAGCTCCTTTACCGCACCCTGACGCTGCTTTATTGCCGTTATACTCTTTTCGGGTTCCTCCAGCAGTTCTTTAAGCTTAATCCTTCCATAATGGGTTTTTGCCACGCTGATCCGCTGGAACAGCGATTTGGGGCCAAATATGTCAAGATCTCCCGTAAAGGAATTATCCTTGTTGACGAATTCTAATCCGGAGTCATCAAACTCCATCCAGCCGGAACGCATCCTTTCCATATACATGCGATTGACCTGCGCCTTGCAGCCCAATCTTTCCATCTCATATGACAGCCTCTTGTGCCGGACAACCAGGAAAATGAACGCCGCCAGGAAAACAGACAGGGACAGAACGCCGAGTAACGGCTCCGAGCTTATAAAAAGAAAAGTAGTTGCGCCCACCCCTGCAAGAAAAGTCAGCAGACGCAAATTGCCCGCACGATCTGCCTGCTTTCGCTTCTCGTCCTCCTGCGCCCTGCACTTATTATGCTGTTTTTCAAATTCCTCGAATTTCACCATTACTGTAGTCGAGCAGACGCTCTCGACACTCCTTCCGTCTTGCTTATGATTCTTATGGGTCGGTGTATTCCTTTTCCAGCATTAGATAATATTGTATTTTGCTGTACTGATCGATCAATGCCCTGGATTCCTCCGACAGTTCCTCGGTGAATACCTCATTTTCCATGGTAAAACGATTCGTGATGACCGGCAGTATTTCCTTCAATTCAGATAAATAATGAAAGCTGCTTTCGCCTTCCTGACCGATAAATTCCAATAGCTCCGATGCAAGATAATTGGGACTGATCAGCGGAGCCGCGCCCTTTTTCACAGTGATACCGCTTTCAGCCAGCAATGTTTCGGCTGCGCTGTTGCACCAAATGAACCAGGGTGTTTCGTATTGATTTAGATACGCTTCCAGGTCCTGATCCTGGCCAAGCTTGTAGCCTAGAGCCTTATACCCCTGGTCATTATCCCCAAGAAAAGGTAGATGGTCGGCAAAATAAAGGAAAACCACAGGCTCGTCCATCTTGCCGATGGAATCCACAATGTAGCCGAGCGCCTGGTCGCAACGCATCAGTCCATTGACATAATTGTTCAGGTTGTTATATGTGGCCTCATCCATGGTATCCTTCCGCTTGAAGACCTCGGGGTAGCCAAGATCCCGTTTTGAGTATGGGCCATGGTTGTCAATATTCACGACAAACTCAAAAAACGGCGTCTCAGGGTCTGTTGCCAGATGAGAGCTTAGCTTTTCCAATGCAAACTCCGCCGTACTCCTGTCCGAAATATAGCCGAGATTAACCTCAACCTTATTCTGATCCATATCTTTTTTAAAATAAATCTCATCAAATCCAAAGAACCTGTACACATTCGAGCGGTTGTAGAACCAGGATTCGCCCGGATGGAAGGCCATCGAAGCGTACCCCTTCCCCTCCAGGACCCTTGCCAGTGAGAAGGTATCCTTTCTGATATAATAGGAATAAGGACTGCTCAATTCAGGCATTATCGGCATTGAATGGCCTGTGAGAAAGGAAAACTCCGTATTGGCCGTGCCTCCTCCGAACACACTCGTCACAATCCTGCCACTGTATGCCTGCCTGGTGATGCTGTTAAAATTCTTCAATGGATCAAAGCCCTTATTGAACTCGACACCCTCTATCCTGTCGATATCAAAGAAGGCTTCCCCCATGACAGCAATAATATGAGGCTGCTTGCCGTTATTCAACATATATTGGGCTTCCTCATAAGCCGCCAGTTTTTGCTGTACCTCTTCCCTTGAATAGCCCTCCGGCTTTATGGATTTATAATTTGCCGCCCGGTATAAAAAAGAATATGTAAAGCCGCGTGATTTGAACAGATTCACGCGGGAGTATACGGATCCGGTGACTTCAAAGCTGTCGTACAAGCCCGACTTTTTATAAAAACCGGTAATGGATGCGGAAAACAAGGCTATTACGATCAGCACGCCGGCTGTTTTAGTGATCCAGCCAAGCGGGCGGGATTTCACAAAAAAGAACAGACCAAGACTAACAAATATCCAGAACATCAAACTAAAAATAATGATCGGACTAAACGGCAGTTCAGCAATTTTAACCACTCTTGCCGCCTCAACCCCCAGCACGACATCCTGCGGTATCAGAGGTTCCTCCCGCAGCTGCATCATGAAGCGGTTAATCACGTGAGCCACTATGTAAATCCCTCCGCCGAGGCTGAAGGCCAGCCAATGTCTGGAGGTCAGATGATACAACAGCAGCAGCAGCAGGGTCAGTGGCAAGGTGTTCATTACAAACAGCAGCGGTGAACGGACATACCTGAGCAAATTGGCCTGGTTGACCACATCGGACAACAGAATGCCTATAAAGGATAATACTGCAGATAAGAGCAGGACCGCCAATAAATTTACCCAATAACGATCTATTGAAATACGCAAAGCTTTTATCTTCAAGGAACTCCTCCGAAAGTACGTTTAACGCTAGTTTAGCCATGACAAATCAGCCTTATGCTGCTTTATCATGACATTAGTTAATTATACCATGCATGAAGTTAAAAAAAAAATTAAAATTCTGAGGATGTTTTTTCGATGTTAGCAAAACTAATCTATGATGTCAATGCTCATCAGGCCGGATTTCATAGCACACTTGCGCAGAAATGGGTTGTACATGCCCGGGGATTTCAAATTCTTCAGGGTGATATTCATAATCAGGGATTTCAGGTTTTTACGATACAGCAGCCCGCACCCCTCTATTCCTTGCTCCAAAGCGTGTGCAAGTGCCAGGGAGCTTCTAAACGCATAGCTCATCCCCTCGGCTGAGCTGGGACTAATGAAGCCCGCAGCTTCACCAGCCAGCAGGATGCGACCCTTTCCGGTACGGATCTGGCTCCTCTTGACCGGGCGGTACAAATAGGCTCCGTTTCTTTGCAAACTTTTTCCAAAACGGTACCCATAAGGCACAAGCTTCTTTTTCAAGAGTTCAACCTTTCTATGGAGGTCTTTTCCGGGATTCAGCGCTGTGCCGAGGATAATCCGGTCTTCCTTGGGTATCGTCCAGGAGTAAAAATCCGTAATTTCCTCATCAAAAATGGCACCGTAATAATTCTGTGCTTCGTCGGCTTCAAACCACTCCTGTATGGATACATATAATTTGGGCAAGGTATCATTACGGAGCCCTGACGTCTCACCGTCGAAAAGGCTCCGTCCGCTCCAACAAGCAATCTTGCCCTCTCCTCAAAATCCTTTCCTCTGTGGTTGAACCTGACAGTCACATGATCCTCCTTCTCTTCGAAGGATTTCAAAACGCATTCATTCATGACCGTCACGGAAGGCGGAATGATCGACTCCAGCCATTTGTCAAATTCATTTCTGTCGATGTTGATATAGTGGCGCTGGTAATAACACTCAAGACCATTAGCTATGTCTATGGTCCGTACAGCAAACATCTGCGGACTTAACAATGCAGACTTCGGGATTCCAAGCCCAAATCTGGCCATCATCCGCTGTGCATCCGGATCCAGCAGCCCTCCGCAGGATTTTTCGCTTGCCCTGGGCATATTGTCCAGGAAAGAACGCCTTTCCAGCAGCAATACCTTGTATTTATTGTCCACAAGCCTGGCCAGCGTAGCTCCCGCAGGCCCTCCGCCTACAATCGCGATATCGTACATACATCACCTCTATAATAAATCAACTAACCAACCTTTGCTTCACACTTTTGAAAACACTTCCCCCAGGCTGTTGTGCAGCAGCAAATTCACATGCCTGTCATATTGGGTCGTGGATTTATTTATCAGCACCAGCCTGCCTCCTTTATAATACCGCACCAGTCCGGCCGCGGGATAGACCGAAAGAGAAGTTCCCCCTATTATGAGCATATCCGCTTCGGCGATGTACTGTGCCGCCTCGCTCATTATCTCCTCGCTCAGGCCTTCCTCATAAAGCACCACATCCGGCTTTATTAACCCGCCGCATTCACAGGCCGGTACACCCTTCATATCCATTATAGCCCTCAAGTCATAGAATCTATTGCATCTCATGCAATAATTTCTATGTACGGAGCCATGCAATTCCAGTACCTTTCTGCTTCCTGCCTTCTGATGAAGCCCATCAATATTCTGTGTTATCACAGCCTTTACCTTACCCTCAGCTTCCAGCTGCGCCAGCTTTACATGTGTTGCATTAGGCTGTGCATCCGGGAAAATCATCTTCTCCCTGTAAAACTCAAAAAACTCCTTCTGATCCCTAATAAAAAAAGAATGGCTGAGGATTGTCTCTGGAGGATAGGCATATTTCTGATGATAGAGGCCATCCACGCTTCTGAAGTCCGGGATGCCGCTCTCGGTAGACACGCCCGCTCCTCCGAAAAACACGATACAGTTGCTCTGACTCAGCCACTTCATGAATTGTTCCAACCCGTTCATAACAACAGCCTCCTTCATCACATGATTGCTGTTTTCACTGTACTGTGAACTACCCCCACTTACAGAAGTCGGGGGCTTCTCAGTTCATCTGGGTTCGTAACCTCACCCATCCCTGATGGCTCGAACCGAGCCTTTCTTTTTGGTTACGCTATCGCTCTTTTAAGAATGTTTCTTGCAGCGTTTACATCCCTGTGGATAGAACATCCACAAACAGGACAACAATGCCACCGTTCATTCAACGTCTTTGGCACTGTATTGCCGCACTCATTACATATCTGGCTGGTATTGTGGGGATTTACTTCAATTACTTCTCTACCGGCACTTTCAGCCTTGTATGATAAAATCCTGAAGAATATACCCCACCCTGCATCAGATATGCTTTTTGACAAATGTCTGTTCTTTACCATATTCTTAATTTCAAGCTTTTCATGAGCTATAAGGTCATCTCGGTGAAGTTTTATTTTGATACTGCCTATGCATGATAGCTTTAGCCTTCCATCTTCAATTGAATAACCGCTTTGTGGGTACGTGAAGCTGTTATATTGTCCCTTGCCCTTAAATCTTGGATAACCGGGAGTTTCACCAGACTTTACTCTGCGGAAGAAGCTCTTATATGCTTTATCGATCCGTCTGGCTACATCCTGCAGCACCTGTGAATGTACTTGTGCCAGGTATGGATTTAACTTTTTCCTGTGTGGAAGTGAGTAGGCTTGACAGTTATAGGTGATTTGTGTTCCGTCGTATTGGTACATTATTTTTCTTTCATCAAGAAGGTCATTGTACAGATACCGGCAAGTCTCCAGCGTTTGGTCTATGGCCTTTTTTTGTTCCTCACTTGGATATATTCGATATTTATATGCCTTAAGCAAAGTATCACCTGCCTTCAGGTATATTATACCAAACGTATGTTCTGCGTTCAATGAATCTAAAATATTTCCCGCACTACTTTAATTCACCCTACTTCAATACCTGACTTAATTCATTATCAAAAGCTAACAAATTCTCATATGGTTTGCAATTCATCCCACACTTTCGATCTCACATTGTGAGCAAGGTTGCTTAGAAGTGGGGGTATTCTTGCTTATGTTTTACAAAAATACATTCCGTATGTATGGTTTACTAAAGAATTATGATATAATGGTTTATGTTAATGACATATTTTTGCCTTTACTGCATTTTATTTACTCAGGAGTGATGTTTATGATAAAAATAGGCGTCAAGGCGAAACTGTTTCTTCTCTTGTTGACTGTGTTGATACCGCTTATAGCTTTGCAGATTTTCAACATACGCAGTGAATATAATGAAAAACTGCAAAGTGAACTGGAGACCAGCGAAGATTACGCCGAAGCGATCATAACCACCTTTACAAACTACATATATGGGTTATGGCAGCAGCAGGCAATGGTTGGTTCCCGTATTGCATCATCTCCTTTAATGTCCGCTGAAGTTATACCGGCATATCTTCAAGAGATACGGCAGGGTCAGAGTGCAGTTTCCTCAATAATGTGGCTTTCCCCGGACGGTATTGTTATTGCGGCCGATAAAACTGAGCTGATTGGTAAATCATTATCCGCCGAATATTATATCAAAGAAATTTGCGCCGGGGAGAATAGGGTTCTTTCCGATTTAGTTCAATCCTCTTCTAATGACGTTTATTCACTCATAATCGCAAGGTCAGTGCTAAAATACGACAGGTTATACGGCATCGTTGTCAGTGAAATCAACTTAAACAATCTATCACATGTCCTGCCGGATATAAGAGATTCACGGGAAAGCAGGTTCGGCATCATAGACCGAAATGGTCTTATCGTGTATGACAGCAGCGGAAGCAGCGATGTCATATGGCATGTCACCGGCGTCGACGGTTCCGGGAAAGACAAGCAAATCATGGTATACCGTCCGATAGATAAGCTTGGCTGGAGCTGCTATGTCAAGACATCCTATGATAAAGTCATGGCGGAGCATATAGCCCGATCAGGAAACGACTGTTGCATGTTAGCACTTATTTCACTGTTTTCTGTATTATACACCCTTGTCCTTGGCAAAATGTTTGAAAAAAAACTGTTTGATATCAACGAAGCCATCACCATTGCCAGGGACGGTGATTATTCAGTCAGAGCCGACACCCATGGTACAGATGAGCTGTCTGCGACGGCGCGTGCCCTGAACAACATGATCGACAGCATATCCATGTCTGACAGAAAAAAATCACAGTTTTATACGAATATGTCCCACGAGCTGAAAACACCGCTGAGCGTCATATTTGCATCAACACAAATGATAGAGACGATAAACCAGTTAAATGACAATCACAGCGACCGCGAGAAGATCCGAAGACAATTAAAGCATATCAAGCAAAACTGCTACCGTCTGATTAAGATCATAAATAATATTATTGATTCAACCAGATTCGAAAATGGTTATCTTCCTATCAAAATGCGCAATCACAATATCATAAGCATCGTAGAGGAGATATCCCTGTCTGTTGTAAAGTTTGCGGAGAGTAAAGGGATCAGCATCATATTTGATACAGATGCCGAAGAAAAATTCATGGCCTGTGATCCGGATATCATTGAAAGGATTATGCTGAACCTGTTTTCCAATGCGTTGAAATTTACCGACCGGAACGGCACCATCTTTGTCAGTATTAATGGCTGTGAAGACAAAGTCATTATTAAAGTTAGAGACACGGGTATTGGAATACCTGCGAATAAGCAAAAGTTTATATTTGAAAGATTTGGACAGGTTGATTCATCTCTTAGCAGAAATCAGGAAGGGAGCGGAATCGGTCTTTCACTTGTAAAGTCGCTTGTCGAAGCACATAACGGTACAATCGGGGTAAGCAGCGAGCCAGGGAAAGGCACCGAATTCACCATTGTGTTTACTGTAACACTTATGCCTGCGGAATCAACCGAACCATCTGCGCTGGACGCCGGATCGGATGCACGAGGGTCCGGTTCCGGCGCTCACAGCCTGATTGAAAAAATCAACATTGAATTCTCCGACATTTACAGCACAAATGAACGGTAAAGCATAAAATAAATCAATGCAATAACAGCGTCGCTATCGAATGTGCAGGCATCGCATGGTATGCCTCCTGTCCATTTGCACAAGCTTTGAAGCGTTGAGGACTGTTGGTTTCATTCATAACGACCAATACCGTCGTTCCATCCTCATTCATGAACGCCACATGCTGCAGCTCCTTATCCGCTACAGCTTGCGCCCAATTATCCGCAGCGGCTCGCGCTCCCGTGCCGGCTCCGGCCTTCTGCACATCCACGCCGATCCTGACGGCTCCGGGCTTCACGAATTTGCTGAATTGACCAATATAATAATAGGAACTGTTGTAATGGAGCTGCTGCGTCTTTGTATCGGCAATCACAGGAGCGTCGCAAAGATTTCCCACATGGTTCGGCCCGCCGGTTTCATCGAGCACAAGGTTCCAATCCAGCCAGCCCTCCTGCCAGTTATTGAAATCGCCAATCATATTCCTGCCGTATCTTTCGCCGGTTTCCCACGAACCCAGATGAACACCGCCTTCCTGGCAGCCCTCGCTGAACAGGATATGCTTATCGGGGAACAGCTCGTGCACCTTTGAAAGGTTTTCAAAAGCCTCCGACACATACCAGTGACTGGCGAAACCATATATGTATTTATCCGCGCCCGGGATAGACATGGTACCGGAAGCCCTCTCCGCAATGATATCCCTGTTGTGGTCCCAAACAAAAATTTTAATTTCCGAGAGCCCTTCCCTCTCCAGCGTTGGCCCCAGATGATCCCTGACAAAAAGGCCTTCTTCCTCCGCGGAGTAGATACAGGAGTCCCATGTCTGAACGGCGGCAGGCTCATTTTGCACAGTGACCGCCCATATATTCATGCCCTTATCCCGCATAGCGCCGATATATTTTGCGTAATACCCGGCCCAAGCCTCCCTGTATTGCGGCAGAAGCCTTCCCCCGTGATTCATTTCCCCGTTGGATTTCATCCATCCGGGCGGACTCCACGGCGATGCAAGCAGTAGGATACGGTCCTTTCGGGTTGCCTCCGCCTCTCTGATCAGGGGAATCATCCACTGCTCCTCATGAGAAATGTCAAAGGAGGTAAGATCCACATCATTGTCATTCACATACGTGTAATTCCCAAGCGAAAAATCACAGCTGTTGATATGGACTCTTCCAATTGAATAGCCGATACCCTCATCCGGGTCGAAATATTTTCTAAGGATGTCCTTTCTCTTCTCAGGCTCCATTCTATAAAAGGTATATGCGGCGGACTCTGTAAATGCACCGCCGAACCCGATGATTTTCTGATATTTTTGCTCCGGCCGCAAAGTCAGCGTTGCACAAGCCATTTCTCCGGCTTCTCCCGGCTGTACATCCGATTCGTAACCTGGCCCGGCCAACGTCTTCTCCGTCAATCTGTCGCCTGTATCCCTTGCTGTTTGAATCAATCTTACGTTTCTCATAAACGACCTCCAAACTCATAAAGAACTATAAATGAATTGAAAAATATTTCATAGCTCAGGATCTGCAGGATCTACGGGAACAATTTCCGGAATAGTGAATCCAAGCTTCTCGGCAAGTGATCTGTCAATAATGTCTTCGTTGATATGCTTTTCGATAAGCGTGTACTCCTCACCCTTTACCTTCATCCCCAGGGCACTGTATGAAAGCTCGGCTATATGTGCTCTAAGAAATGTGTGATTATTTAATTCCAGCTGCATTGGATTATCAAATAATCCGATGGACTGTGCTGCAAAAACAGCATTTTCCCAGGTAAAGTCACCCTTTTTGTCATCGTAGCCCAACGCCCTGAGAATAAACGTGACATAAGATCTGGCATCCAATTTCTGGTCACTTCCGAACTTATTGCTACCGATACCGCCGGTAAGACCTGTTGTATATGCGTAATTCGTATATGCAACGGCCCACTGGGGAACATCACTGTATACACTCGTTGAGGTATCAACGGCAAGAGCGTCGGCTTCCCTCCCCAGCAGACGGATCAGCATAATGAGCCCTTCGAGCCTTGTGGGCTCCCTGTTTAGTTCAAATCCCCCGCTTGTACCCTTAAAGACGCCTATCTCCTTTAATTTGACTGCATATACCGCACGGGCATACTCTTTTTTAAAATCAACATCTTTCAAATTATCATATATTGGTTTCAATTGATAGTAGTCATTGATCGGATTATTTTTCAGGTATAACTTTTTCAAATTTTTAAGATTTTTCAGCACACTGACATCTGCTATGCTATTGTTCGAAAGATCCAGTTCCTGCAAACCGGTAAAAAGCTCCAGATCTTCTATGGTTGAAAGGTTGCAGTCGGACAGATCCAGTTCGGTGATGCCGCTTAGCTCAGAATCAAAAATCTCCCCTTCTTTTTTCAGATACGCCCTCACGGCCTTGTTCACATTAGCGTCCTTGAACTCTATAATCCTTGGAACCTGAGTATAGTTAATCCTATATTTTTCTAGATAATAGCTCTTTATTATAGGATCATTGATCACGAAAATGGTCAGTACGTCGAATGCTAAAATCTCTTTTAATGGATACCTAAAAGACATATAACCATTATCGATATCCTGTTGTGAGAATTCTTTAATTACTTGCAGCTTATCTCCGGAAGGGGGGTTAAACATATTGTATTTTTCAATATCCTTCCCTCCTGTAAAATACAGTCTGTATTCGATATCATCACCGATCAGAACTGCTGTGATCGCATCAACACTGAAGTCCGGTATGACATCGTCGCTTGTACGAATCGCGATTTTCATTCCCTCATATTTTTCCTCAGCAAGGACAGATGATGTGAATACCGATATGAGCAGGGACGAGACAAGAATCAGCGCAATGAGAAGCTTTGATTTACACATAGTTGGTCTCCTTCCACAAATATGATTAATAATAATACATATTTTAGTATATATTACTATCCGGTTGCTTACAAGGAGTTTATGTTATATAAGGAAAAATTCTCGTGGAGTCTCGTGGATTCTCGTGGAGTCTCAGTTGAGAGTGAAGGCTCGGCGCGTGATTGCTTTATTGCGGAGCCTACACGACGGACATCCCCACCCATGCGCGGGATTTCCACCTTTTGTACATCAGCACGCCCCTGAAGCATTCATCCGCCGCAAAGGCAATCCAGATCCCGGTAAGGCCAAGATCCAGCACCACTCCCAGAACATAACACAAAGTGACACTGACGCCCCACATGGACAGCACTGAGATAATTACAGGGAACTTGACATCGCCTGCGCCTCTGAGCGAATTCCCTATGACCAGGTTAGACGCGCGGCCCAGTTCGACGGCCATATCTATAGCAAGAACAATGTACACCATCTCAATAATAGCCGGATCCCGCGTGAATATCCCGGCAAGCTGCCTGCCAAAAAGGAAAAACATAAATGAGATAACAGCATTTGAAGCAGTCGCCATTTTTAAAGCATTGAAGCAAATCTTATAAGCTTTCCTGTGGTCTCCAGCGCCGACCAGTCTGCCCACCAGCAGTTGGGATCCCTGTCCGAAGGCGGCGCCCAGAGTACCGGAAAATACCGAAATGCTGCTTCCATAGACCCTTGCTGTGATGGAAGCGGCGCCGAACATGGCCACAATATATGTGGTAGCCATCTGTGCGAAAGTGTAGGCCATTGATTCCCCTGCCGAAGGAATGCCAACCTTCAGCAGCGTCTTAACAATATCTTTCGGGAAAGGCCTAAAGTCACTGAGACGGATTGAAAGTCCAATCTTTTTATAAACAAGTATGAATAGAAAAATTGCCGCTAAAAGTTCACTGGCGACCATAGCGGCGGCAACGCCGGGAACACCGAGCACCGGAATGCCGAATGGCCCGTACAGCGAAGCATAGCTGCCGATCAAATTAAGAAAATTCATGCCTAACGCCACATACATAGGAAGCTTTGTATAACCGTAGCTTCTTGATATTCCTGATAATGCCGCCATAAACGCCTGCAAAAATGTGAATGCACCTGCGATCACCAGGTACTGATAGGCGTAATCAAAAAGCTCTTCAGGCAGGTTCATGAGCTTGAGCAGCGGCACGGCCAGCAGAGTGATAGACAGGCTCAAGATAATCCCAAATGCCAGATTGGCCACCAGAGCGATATTTGCGATTCTTCCGGCCACCTTCCTCTCTCCCGCGCCTATTGACTGGCTGACCATAATGACCGTTCCCATACTTACAATGCCATACATGACGAGCACAAGGTTAATGATCTGATTCGCGACTCCAACTGCGCCTACCGCATCATCCGAATACTGCCCGAGCATAAAGATATTCACATTTCCAAGCAGCAGGCGCAATAAAGATTCCAAAAAAATAGGCCATGAAATGCTTATGAGTTTTGAATAATATCCGTCTTTGTCTAAAATATGTTTTCCCAACATTCCATGGCCCCCCGATTTTTTTGCCCTGTCTGCCAAAAATTTACGCCCTTACTATTTCAAAAAACATCGTTCCTTCTCCCTCAAAGCGCAGCAAATCATTCCCCTCAAGCGGAGACTTTCTGCTTCCGTCCGGATTCAGGGGATAGACCGCCACTGCGGACGAGCCTGTATCTCCCGCTGCCTTTCTGACCGTCAGGCTTCCCTCCAGTGAATCGATGGAAACCGGCCCATTGCCTTCGTCAACCAGTACGCGGGTCCCCTGCTCCCTCTCTTCAAACACCATATCCGGATTGCCGCACCAGCCCAGCGCCACCAGAAGCAAATGACCTGATTCATCAGTATCCTTGCCGTCCAGCGAAAGCAGCGACAGCGTCATTTTGTCGTTTTTTACGTCAAAGACAAATCGGCCCAGCTCAGCGGTACCCTTGATATTTCCCGACGCTGTTTTGAGCTGCGGGGCGTCGATGCGGAAAATGCCCTTTCCAAAGTCAAATTCCAATTCATCCGTGTCGGACACTAGCTTGCTGTCATTCAAAAGTCCCTGCTTGTCCGTCAGGAGTCCCCATCTCTTCATTGCGCCGTCAAGCAGCCGGGAATAATTCCTATAGTCGGCGTCAACCTCATCGCCGTCGGGGATCACCTCAAAGTTGTCGCCGGCCTCCCTGTGCAGCTTCAGGAATGCATCAAGCCCTCTGTATTTTTGTGCGCCGTCAACATAATGACTTCTTGAGAATATAAATCCATGGCTGGCCGCCGTGTAATCACCGTTGGGAGTATTCCCGCTGGCCAGCGCCACATCAGCGTCTCCCTCGTATTTTAGTCCGATAAACCTCGCCGCCACTCTGGAAACATAGCTGGCATAGCCGTATGGAGCAATCCAGTTGCGCGGTACCGCATACAGATCTCTGTCAGAATAGCAGACCTCCAGCTGATTTTTCCCCGGGCTGACCAGCCCTCTCTGGAACAGGAAGGAGCAAAGGCCTACCTGACCCCATGTCGCAGGATCGTTGTAAAGGTTAAAGGGCTTGCTCAGTTTCGTATCATCTTCCTTGCTCACCGCATTCTCGTGCTGATAGCAATACAGCACCATGCCGTCCCAGTCCTGCAGGCACGCATAAGCCGCCACCATCGGAAGCGCGTCGCTTCTGAAATCCGTTCCGTAGAGTATGTTCCACTCCGCAGCCATGAACGGCTTTCCAACAACCCTGTCATGATTCAGTCTTGTCACGAGATTCAGTTTAAACGGGCTGTCAACTACAGTCTTCCTCGGATCGTTCTCAACCATGTTGATATTATGGTAACGCGGTTCGCTTTGATTGACGGTGTCCGGGTGGTTCCAGTAAGCATTGTCCTGGTTCACATCAGTGTATCTGTCGAGACTGTAGATGTCTGCAGCTCCTTGAGCATGGTTTGTGATATTTATCGGACACTTTACGCCGATTGAAAGCAGATAATCACGCATTTCAGCAGAAAAATCAAGCTGTATTTTTGTCAGGAACTCCGTATAATCAGCGTAACGTGCGGGACAGGTGATCCCTCTGTAGTCCGCCTTCCAGTCCACATACATCTGGGTTCCTTCCAGATGCTCAAGCCTCTTTACAGTGCCCTTCTCCGGGTCTTCATCCTCAAGCAGGCCGCGGGTCCCATCCTCTTTTGTCCATGCGCGGTCCAGCGCCTTTCTGGAGCCGTATTTCGCCAGCAGGTAGTTGTTGAAGCGTCTGTCAAGCTCTGCGCGATATGAGGGCAATCCGATCTCATCGCGGCCTTCATACCAGAATATCCCGTCCTCGTTCATCACCTGCACTAATACCACCGCCGGGTCATCCAGATAGCTCATCCCGGTATATGGGTTCACATGTCCGAGATAATCCCTGGCATATTCCTGCTGCAGCTCAATCAGCCTGCGGTTGAAAACATTTACCTGTTTGAAATATTTCATCATATCATCAGGATAATCAATTCCGTCATCCGGAAGGAAGCCCCTGTAGCAGAACAAATCCAGCTGCATGTAGATTCCCTTTTGCTTCAGGCAGTAAAACAGATAGTCCAGCTTATCAAGATTTTCAGGGTCGAAATTCCTGGAGTTCCCTTTAGAGTAGTCAATGAGAAATGGACCTTCATCTTCATTCCAGGGCCTTGAATCCTCCGCATGGATTCTTACAAAGTTTACCCCCGCTTTTGAAAGCCTGTCTGCGATCAGCTCGCTGTCCTCCTTAGGCAGGTAAAGGTTTGCGAACGGGATATTGAAGCCGTAAAAGCGGGTTCTCTTTCCGCCGATATAGAAATGGCCGTCCCGTAACTTCGCGAATCCATGCTTCCCGGCAGGTGCGTCCAGTAAAAAGCTGAAATCGAGCGCATCCTTGAAAGCAACATCCTTCTTCATAATAAATGCTTGTTTCATCGTATTTCCCTCCTCATTTTACTTGTTTCCCTGTTTATTTTTTTACTTATTATGCTTGTTTACCTTCAGTGAATATTAAATCTACTTCCTTACAATTTCAAAGTACATGGTTCCTTCTCCGGCAAAGGTTAATGTATTTTTCCCCTCAAGAGGCTTCATTCTGGCGCCGTCGGCACTGAGCGGATACACGGTCAGACCTTCGCCGGCCGCCCCATTCACACCAGCCTCCATGTTATCAGCCTCCCTGACTGTCAGGCTGCCCTCCAGTGAGTCGATGGATACCGGTCCGTGCCCCGCATCATGCATGATTCGGTTCCCGTCCTTCGTTTCGAATTTCATGCCCAGGTTGCCGCACCAGCCCAGCGCCAACAACAACAAGTGCTCTGATTCATCAGTGTCTCTTTCGTCCAGCGAAAGCAGCGACAGAGTCATTCTTTCATTTTTCACCTCAAAGCTGTATATACCCAGATCAGCAGTACCCCTGATATTCCCGGAAACGGTCTTGATCTGCGGAGCGTTAATGCGGAAGATACCCCTGCCAAAGTCAAAATCCAGCTCATCCGTATCGGAAACAAGCCTGCCATCATCTAAGAGTCCCTGTCCTTCCGAAAGCAGTCCCCAGCTCTTCATGGCGGCATCCAGCACCTTCGAATACTTTGTGTAATCCCCGTCAATAGCGTCTCCGTCCTTCAGCACCGCAAACCTGTCTCCAGCTTCTTCATGCAGCTTCAAAAATGCATCGAGCCCTTTGTACTTCTGTGCGCCGTCCACATATTCACTTCGCGAGAATATAAGGCCGCGCCTTGCCGCCGTATAATCCCCGGTGGGCGTATTCCCGCTGGCCAGCGCCACATCGGCATCTCCTTCGTATTTGAGTCCGATGAACCTTGCCGCGATCCTGGACACAAAGCTGGCATATCCGTAAGGCGCTATCCAGTTCCTTGGCACTGCGTACAGATCCCTGTCCGAATAGCAGACCTCCAACAGATTTCTGCCAGGGCTGATCAATCCCTTCCGGAACAGATAAGAGCAAAGGCCCACCTGTCCCCAGGTCGCAGGGTCGTTATACAGATCAAACGGACCTGACAGCTTCGAATCGTCATACTTTTCCATGTCATTGGAATGATTATAAGCATACAGCACCATCCCATCCCAATCCTGAAGGCTTGCATACGCCGCCACCATCGGGAGAGCATCGCTTCTGAAATCGGTTCCGTACAGAATATTCCACTCCGCGGCCATGAACGGTTTGCCGGAAACTCTGTCATGATTCAGCCTTGTTACCAGATTCAGCTTGAACGGGCTGTCTACCACAGTCTTTCTCGGATCATTCTCCACCATGTTGATGTCATGATAATGGGGCGCCTGCGGCTTCAGAGGATCCGGATGATTCCAGTAGGCATTGTCCTGATTTACGTCTGTATACCTGTCGATACTGTAGATGTCAGCCGCTCCCTGAGCGTGATTGGATATATTGACAGGGCATTTCACCCCTATGGAAAGCAGGTGGTCGCGCATTTCGCGGGCAAAATCCAGCTGGATGCCGGTCAAAAACTCCGTGTAGTCGGCGTAACGTGCCGGCGATGTCATTCCTCTGTAATCCGCTTTCCAGTCAACATACATCTGCGTCCCTTCCAGATGCTTCAGCCTGCGTACGGTACCCTTCTCCGGGTCTTCGTCCTCCAGCAGTCCCCGGGTCCCGTCATCCTTTGTCCAGGCCCTGTCCAACGCATTTCTCGAGCCGTATTTTGCAAGCAGATAATTGTTGAAGCGCCTGTCCAGCTCCAGCATGTATGAAGGCAGGCTCGAACCGTCTCGGCAGCCCTCGTCCCAGAAAATACTGTTCTCGTTCATGACCTGTACCAGCACAACCGCGGGATCGTCTATATACCGCAAGCCGGTATACGGATTGACACGCAGCAGATACTGGTCCGCATACTGCTTTTGAAGTTCAACCAGTCGTCGGTTGAAGATATATATTTGCTTGAAAAATTTACACAGAGGATCGGGGTAATCCAGGTCATCCCCGGGCATATAACCGCGCCGGACCAGCAGATCCAGCTGCATATAGATCCCCTTCTGCTTCAGGCAATAAAACAAATAATCCAGCTTGTCAAGATTGACAGGATCGAAGTTCGTCGAATTCCCTTTTGAATAATCGATCAGCAAATGTTCGCCGTCCCTCGGAATACAATCCGCCGCATGAATCCTCACAAAATTCACTCCGGCCTTTGACAGCCGCTCCGCTATGGCCTCGGCATCCCGCTTCGGTGAAAACAGGTTCTTAAATGCGATATTGAACCCATAAAAGCGGACCCTCCTGCCTCCGATATAAAAATGGCCGTCCTTTACAACAGCAAAGCCATGCTTACCCGCCGGCGCGTCAAGCAGGAAGCTGAAATCCAACGCGTCTTTAAACATCATGTCTTTCTTCAAAAGAAAAGGCTGTATCATACTATTCCCTCCCAAAGTTTGCTTTTCTGCCGGATATCACAAGGATTAAAAAGCCCGCAAGATAAACGGTGAATATGAATATAATCGGATAGACCGGGGACAGCTCATAAAGCCTTCCTCCGACATATCCGGCCGGAAACATGCACAGCATGGAAATCATATTAAAAAGCGCGATCACTTCCGTTCGCATCTCATCCTCGATTGTGTTGGCAATAAGTGTGTTGAGTACGGGCGTCATCAAATAAAGTGCCAGCGCCCAGCATACAACACATATATACGCGATCTGCGGAACAGTAAAATTTGCTACAATCAGAGCCAATGCTCCGGTCGCATACATTGCAAGACCAAAGACCGCACTTTTTTCCATGTTTTTTATCGTCGGTATTACAAAGAAAAAGACAAACAAGCCCACCGCAGTCGATAAAAAAGGAAACAGTGATATAAAAGCTTCAGGAAAATGAAGCGCTTTTGTTAAAAACGGAAAATAATAAAGATTATTTATGATCAACGCAAAATTGAGCATTATATTCATAATAAAGAGGAGAATAAGTCTGGTATTCCCCAAAATATACCTGGCCGGCTTTTGGAGGTTTTTAAAAGGATTGCCAAGAGGCTCCCTCTGCCCCATCAGCTTTTTCCCTACAGAGGTTTCCTTAAGGAAAATATACTTACCCAGTGCCGCAGCACCCATTGAGAAAAAAGAAAACAGATATAAAATCCTGATGGCAGGCACAAGCGTCATCTTTCCGATCAGGAGCCCTGTAAGCGGCACAAAAAGTCCGCATAGGGAACCGGTAACAGAAGAGAAGCTGAACGCGCGGATCCTCTTATCATGCTCCACATCCTCCATAAGAAAGCACTGATTTGCTATCCCGTTTATGACAGTGATGCAGTTGATTATCGCAGCAACGAGGAACTGCCAGTACTCTGTAGCGAAAAAATAGATCAGCATGGGAAAGGACCAGCCTATCAGATCAAGCACGGATACCGAGACTCTCCTGCCGAATCTGTTAACAACATAGCCCGCAAAAATAGCCAGAAATGTTTTCAGTATAAAGGTCAGCGAGTTTATAATCCCCACACCTGAAGCTGAAATTCCCTGGTTTATCATGTACAGGCTCGCATATGAAGCTACAAGATTATTCGGTATGGACCACAGAGGCAGTAAAGATACGCTGACTCTAACATTCCGTGGCATTTCTCTGAAATTCGTTACAATCGAGGGGGTCCTCAATGCATATCCTCCTTATTGATGTTATACAATGATAATATTTCCATCCTAAAAGCCGAGCCGTCATGATCATCCATGACGGCTCGCTTTTATTGCAACTTAAGATTATTTCTTGGAGGCGAGATATTCGTCAATCTGTTTCTGCAGCTCTGTCTTGATTTTTTCAACACCTGCTGCTTTTAGTTTTTCGTCAAGCTGCTTATATGCAGCGTCTACATCCTTAACAGCGCCAAGCATGATCGGGTTGTTGTACTGAATCAATGCCTGGTTGCAGTTTGCAGCTTCTGTCTTGATGTTATCAATGTTAGGAGTGAACGCTGCAAGCTTGTCTTCTCCAAGGAGGCTCGGAATTCTGTCATAGAGCTTAATATAGCTATCAGACCAGGTTGCAAGAGGCAGATGGAGGTTCTTGTTTGTGAACCAGAAGCCTGCCGCGTCCGGAGGATAATTGTTGCTCTCAGCAGTTACGCCTTCAGGAAGATCGATCTTGCCGTCCTTTACTACATAGTTAACACCCTCAATACCATAGTATACAAGGTATTCGTAGGATTTCTCCTGGCAGATGAGATCCATAGCCATCAGAGTTCTTTCCCAATTTTTGGACGATGCGGATACTGCCCAGCCGTTATTGATGTAAGGATCGGCCATATATTTCCCACTTGCTCCGCCAACGGTTGGAACTACGCCAACAGTAAAACCGCCTGCTTCTGCCTGAGCAATAATACTCTGAAGGTCTGTTGAATTACCAAAGCCTACCGCTGATTTGCCCTGTACAAAGGAATCCTTGCTGCGCACCTTGTTTGCAAACGCATCCTTGTTGATGTAACCGGCGTCATACCATGCCTTCATGGTTTTTGCGGCAGTTGTATAAATAGGAGTGAGTGTTGAATCATTTGCAGTATTATACAGCTTTCCGTCGCCATCGAATGGCTTGTAGGTCAAACCGGAGCCGCCGCCTGTGGTCATCAGCGGATCTTTTACCTGATCCATTGCCTCGACAACCAGAGCGCCAAAAGGAGTGCCAAGGTCGTAATTGGCTTCAAGGTTCAGTGGAATCATGCCCTTTTCGTTTTCCTTAATCGCTTTCAAATAGGGTTCGATATCCGAGAACCTGTTGATTGCCGGAACACCGTATTTTACTCTCAGATCTTCTCTGTAAACAAATGACGGAACCTTTTTATCAGGAGAATTCGTAGGTATCATGTAAACCTTGCCATCAACCTGTGCTTCTGTGAAAGCCGAGGTGTCCTTCAACTGCTCCCACTGCTTCGGCATATACTTCTGGATAATCTCATCAGTAAGCTCCATGAAGGCACCTTTGGCAGCCTGCTGCGCATAAAAGGACCATGTTGCTGTGAATATCCAGTCCACATCCTCTCCCGCCGCAAGTATCAGAGGGTATTTTGCCTGCATGTCACTCCAGCCGATATAGCTGATTTCCATCGTGGCATTGAGATCTGCCTTTAATTTCTTGTTTAACTCAGTCATTACATCGTTAAAGCCTGCAGGAGCAGCCCCAAGTAAATAACCAAAAAGCTTTACCTCTTTCGATGTGTCTATTGCCGGTTCAGCCGGAGTCTCTTCTGCTGTCTTCTCCTCGGCTGTTGTCTGCGCCGGCGCAGTAGTGGTCGGTTCATTTTCGGCTGCCTGCTTTCCGCATCCGGTCAGAACAAGAGCCAAAACCAGTGTGACTGAAATAATAAGACTAAGTACCTTGAACCTTTTCATTACAAATCCTCCTTTTTTACATTCATCTTTATTAATAACCGGTTGTCCGGTATTAACCTTTAACAGATCCGAGAGTAATTCCTTTTACGAAATATTTCTGAACAAAGGGATATGCCAACAGGATCGGGCCTGTAGAAACCACTGTCATTGCAAGCTTCAGTGACTCCTGAGGCAGCGTTACCGTAGATGCATTCTGTACAACGCTCGAAGCAACGTTAACAGAGGATATTATGTTGTAAAGCACATACTGCAGAGGGAAAAGCTTTTGCCTTTCAACGAACATCATAGGTGTCCACCAGTCGTTCCAGTATCCCAGTACCGTAAACAATCCGATTGAGGCCAGCGCGGGCTTGGACAGCGGAAGAATGATTCTTATAAAGATCGAAAAATCACCGGCGCCGTCAATTTTTGCGGACTCATTCAGCGAATCCGGTATGGAACCGCGGATGAAGTTTCTCAGGATCAGGATGTTCATTGCGCTGAACATCGGTACCAGCAGCAGAACAAGTATTGTGTTCTTCAAATGATAGGTGCTGGAGAGGGTAATATAGTAGGATGCCAATCCGCCGTTAAACAATGTGGTGAAATATATGAAAAAGGCCAGACCATTCCTGTATTTCAGATCCTTCCTGTACATAACATATGCAGCCATTGATGCAAGAAACAGCGATATTACAGTACCTGCAACCGTTACCAGTATGGTGATGCCATATGCTCTGAGTATTGTATCAGGGGATTGAAATATAAGCTCATACGCGTTATATGAGAATTCCTTCGGAATCAGCGAATATCCGTAAAAGATAATGGAGTGCTCCGAAGCAAAGGAGTTCACAATAAGCACAACGAACGGGAAAAGCGTGAACAACGCTATAACCGTTATTACAACATAAGAGACCGTCGATAAAATAAATTGATCTGAAGATTTTTTCATATAATCACCATTCTCAGAACAGCGCCGATTCACTGTCCACCTTTCTAACAATCGTATTGACGATCATTATGATGATAAAGCAGAGCACCGATTGGTAAAAACCTGCCGCCGATGCCATTCCAAAATCCTGCGTGCCCATTAAAGAGCGGAAGACCAATGTGTCGATAATGTCCGTACTATCAATCAGCAGTCCGTTATTTCCAATAAGGTTATAGAACATATCAAACTCACCTCTGAGGATCCTGCCTACGCCAAGCAGCAGCAGAATAATCACAGTAGGTTTCAGTAGCGGCAAAGTGATCTTGAATATTTTTTGAAACATGTTGGCTCCGTCAATCGTCGCCGCTTCATAACACTCCTGATCAATCCCCGAGATGGCGGAAAGATAAAGCACGCTTCCGAAGCCAACCCACTTCCATAGGTACAGAACAGGCAAAAGAATATACCAATAGCTCGGATCGCTGTATATGTTAACAGGTTCACTCCCCAAGCTTCTCATGAAATTGTTTACCAGTCCGTAATCATAGTTGAAGAAGTTATACATAAATGCCGACACAACAACCCATGAAATAAAGTAGGGAAGAAACATGAACGATTGTGTTATTTTTTTGAATAACTTGCCTGACAGCTCGGAAATCATGATGGCGACCATGATGGAGAATATAGTATAGGCTGCCAGAAAGATTACGTTGTACATCACTGTATTGACCGTTACCTGCCAGGCTTTACCCGATACAAAAAAGTATCTGAAATTAGCAATACCGTTCCACGGGCTGAACAAAATACCGTCTCTGTAGTTAAAATCCTTGAATGCGACAACAATACCCGCCATAGGAATATATGCAAACAGGATATAATACACTGCGACCGGCACAAACATGAAATAGAGTACTTTGTTCTTTATCAGCTCATGTAAAAAACCAGACTTTTTCAATGACTTCATCTTTTCACTCCCATACAAGATATCGTCCTTGCATATTTATCATACTGTGGTTTATCTTTTGTTTGAACATGATAAAACTACGATAATCTTTGTTTTATTATTCTCTTTTGCTGGACAGTCGATGCAAAGAAGTAAATGTACTGCAGTGCGAAATGGATGTGTTACGCAAGACAGATAAATGATATAATATACTCATGAATCAGGATATTATATCGAAGAAACATAAGGCCGAATAACATCACAATTAAGCTGCCAAACAGGAGTCAGAACATGCTGAGTGTAATTATCGCTGATGATGAAAAAACGACCAGGGAGAGTCTGAAGGAATATGTCAAATGGGACGCCCATGCGATTGACAATGTCCGGACGGCCAAGGACGGTCTTGACGCTCTGGAGCTGGCAAAACAAATCAAGCCCGATATTCTTGTCACCGATGTCAGAATGCCGAAAATGGACGGGATCACACTTGCAGCAAGAATCAGAGAGTTGTATCCGGATTGCAGGATCATCTTTATCAGCGGTTATTCCGATAAAGAATATCTGAAATCGGCCATTCATTTAAAGGCAGTCAGCTATATCGAAAAACCCATCGATCTGGAAGAAGTGGAATCCGTGGTCGGACAGGCCGTATCCGCGTGTCTGGAGGACAAACAAAGACGCATGGCCGCCGAAAAGCTTAAAAGCAGCGTGACTGAGAGCATACCGTATATACGTCAGGAAATAGTGCTTGATCTGATCAAGGGCAATTTCGGCAGCGACGCATTGACCGGAAAATTCAACGATCTTTATCTGAAAATCGCCAGAAACGGCCCTTTTATCGCAAGCAGCATCAAATTGAACTGGAAACCCGGCGCAGGCGATAAAATCAAAAGCAATGTCCGGCATAGAATACTGGAAACATTTTGCGACCCGCAGCAATTTGACCAATCGTCCGTTCTGGCGGGGATCTCGCCTGAAGATACCATTGCGCTGATCATTACCGGCCAGGCTGCAAAAAGTCTGAATTCGTCGGGACTGCCCCAAATAATTCTGGATAACCTGAACGCCCTGTCTGATGGCAATTTCTCAGTCTCAATCGGAATAGGTCCTGAAGTAAGCGCGGTATCCGCTCTGACCCGATCATGGTCACAAGCGTATACGGCATTGAATAAGCAATTCTACTCAGGCAGCAACAAGATATACTATTACAGCGTCAACGTAAGCCGGCGGTACGCTCCTGACAGAAATCTCTATACGGATTTTCAAAGTCTCCTGAAAAAGGATGACATGGAAGGCGCGGTAGCCTTTGTCAATAATCTCACGCAAAATATAAGGATGGCTGCTGATCAGGAAATTGACCACATCAAGAACATCTACTTTAAATTGTTGATCCTGATTTTCGAGGCCGCCCGTGACAGAAATCTGATTGATCCTGTGGATGAAAGTGAAAAATCATATATATGGCAGGAAATCAATGAGATACAAAGTCTGTCGGAGTGCTCCGACTATATCATCTCAAACCTTTCTGCCGTATTCAGCAAATTTGACAATACGGACAATGTAAGCCGGAAGGAATATGAAATCACAAAATATATCAGGGAAAGCTTTGGAAACAAAGATCTTTCCATACAGATGATTGCAGATCAGGTCCATTTCAGCCAGACCTATCTATGCTCCTTTTTTAAGAAATCGACGGGAATGACGCTTAACGAATATATTACAGATGTGAGGATAGAAAAAGCAAAGGAATTATTACAGGACGGTAATATCAAGCTTTATGAGGTTGCGCTCAGGATAGGTTTTACCGATTCCAACTATTTTTCGACCCTCTTTAAGAAAAATGTAGGCTGTACACCGTCAGAATACAGAGAGAAATTCAGGTTATGATGACAGAAATCAAGAAGTGGTTGAATGACCTCAGCATACGCTACAAGCTTTTCATTACTTTTTTGGCGTTGATTATACTGCCAATCTGTATTTTTCTGCTGATTAACATGTATTATACCTCTCATGAGGCCGAAAAACAGGCTCTGTACTCCTTGAGGCAGGTGCAGAGCCAGACTGAATCCCTTCTTGAGTTCAAGACCGAATCTATAAAAAATGTACTTGATATTCTGGTTCTCAACGATACCATCGTGGAGCTTTCATTGAAGGAAACAGAATACTATACGGAAAATGTAGGCTTCTGGATAGATGATAACAGCAAGCTGACAAAGGTATTCTATATCACCCAGTACAATCCGGACATCAGCAACCTTATATTTTATATGAGAAACGGACTTGCCTCTGTGGTTGAAACATCCGATTACAAAAGGCTGAGTACAGTGGAGGAGCTCGCATGGTTCAAACAGCTTCTCGGGAGTGGCAACAAAGTCCAATGGATCACGCAGGCCAAGGCTGTTAATCAGGAAGCCGAGGCTGATGCTGCAGGCTCCGGGGCTGACAATGAATACGCCGGAGAATATGTTTCCGCCGTCAAGGGCATTATCAATGCACAGGATATCCGTAACATATCTGGAATCCTGCGGCTGGACATGCCGGTCTCCGTACTGCGGCAGGCGCTCGATCAGTCTCTTTTCACGGAATCCACCTCCGCACATCTGGTCAATAGTGCCAATGAAATCATCTGCTCTTCCAAAAACAATTTTGCCGTCAACCATACAGCCCTCTCACAGATCATTGAAGTCACCGGAGCCATAGAAGCAGACACCGGATGGGTCAATGATGATATATCCGGCGAGGAATATCTGATGGGTACCCAGAAAATTGACAACACCGACTGGAGGCTCATTCTGGCCGTTCCCTACAAGGATATCCGGATGATCGGTGACAAGACCCGTGGGCAGATGCTTTTGATCCTTCTCATCGTGGCGCCTCTCACACTCCCTCTGTCCTTTATTGTATCCGCATCAGCCACCAAAAGGATCAGAAGGCTGATCGGAAATATGAACAGGGTGGTCGACGGCGACTTCAATATTGGCATCCTGCAGGGAAACAATGACGAGATCGGACAGCTGATACGGAATTTTAACTTTATGCTCACTAAAATATCAATGCTAATTGATGAAAGGTTCAATATGGGACTTGAGATCAAAAACCTGGAGCTTAAGGCACTGCAGGCGCAGATCAATCCTCATTTTCTTTATAACACACTGGATCTGATCGACTGGATCTCCGTTAAAAATAACTCCCCGCAAGCCAGCCGGCTAGTGAAGGCCATGAGTAAGTTTTACAAGCTTTCGCTAAGCAACGGCAATGATATCGTGACGATAAAAAGCGAGCTTGAGCATGTGAAAACCTATGTCCAGATACAGAATATGCGGTTTGAAGATAAGATCCGGCTATTGATCGATATCCCCGACGAGCTTTGCAGCTGCCTGATTCCAAAAATTATCCTGCAGCCGTTGGTGGAAAACTCCATTCTTCATGGGATACTGGAAAGGGAAGGCGAATCCGGAACCATTCAAATCAGCGGGAAAGCCTCCGGCGAGGACATCATTCTCA
Source organism: Bacillota bacterium (assembly GCA_023435745.1). GTDB lineage: Bacteria > Bacillota > Clostridia > Acetivibrionales > DTU013 > JAEYRF01. The sequence goes on from JAEZMD010000021.1 coordinate 41,827, forward strand.
GTATCCACGATGACGGCGCAGGGATCACAGAGGAAATCCTCAGCGATATCCCTGCGGGCATCGCGTCAAACGAAGCTCACGGATACGGCGTGCGCAATATTGATGAGCGATTGAAGCTCTACTTTGGGAGCGCTTACGGACTCACATACAAGAGCGAAGAGCGCATCGGCACTACTGTGGAGATCAGGATCAAGGCCATAAGGCAAGCGTGAAAGAGAGGGGAAGGGCGGCCCGCACCTGTTACAATAACCGTTCTCTCCATTTGCTTCATTCCTCTCTTTTAGTATTATTGTTCCGTCAAATTGCTTAAATACTGGTCGATCTGCTTCTGTTGTTCCTCTATGATCCTATCGTTTCCGGCTTCCTTGTATTTTTGGATCAGTTCCGCTACCTCCTTCTCCGTGTTTTCTGTAAAGCCAAGAACAATTACCTTGTATTCCGTTTTCCACAGGCTGGTCACAAGCGTTACCTCGTTTTTAACCGCGGCATCATCAAACGCAAAGTTTTGTACGGGATGCGTGTATGCCACCTTCTCCCACGCCTTGCGGATATCAGTGTAATTCGGTATTCCGCCCTCAACCTCTTTAATAAACCTGTCATCCCTCCATCCCCAGTTACAGTTATTATCAATGGGATATTTTGCTGTGTCTGCAAGAGGCTTTATCTTTCCGCCGGCGGTTTTTTCATAATGAATCCCCTCAATCCCATACATGGTAAGGTCGGCATATCTCTCATCGTTCCTCATCAGATCAAGGAAACTCAATGCTCTTTCAGGATATCTGCTGTTTGCGTTGATGCCCATTCCATTCTGAATATAGGGCTTGACCGCAACCCCTCCGCCGTTCATCCCATCATAGACTCGCACATCCCACTGCGGATGCAGCATGTTCACAGAGGCATAGGTCCCGTTGGCAGTAGCAAGATTCATGATCGCAGAGGCACTTTCACCATTTATGAAGGATTCCTTAGCGGACATCTTATTCACAAGTGCTCCCTTTGACCAGTATCCTCTGATTCTCCATTCCTTCATTTTCTTTGCGTATTCCAGAAATTCAGGCATTTCAATAATATTGATGATCCTGCCCGATCGCTTGTCACTTAAGTCAAAAAAGTGGCTCAATTGCTGTGGTTCCAGCACTTCAAAATTATTCGGCGCTAGCACGCCAAATCTCAGCAGCGTGTCGAAGTCCATATCCGAGCCTGTATCCAGCGGAATGATCTCCTGTTCATTTTTTGCCACCGCATCCAGATATTTTTCAAAATCATCCTGGTTCTTTATTTCCGAGATGCCGTATTTATCCATCAGGTCGCCCCTGACCATATATACGTAGGAGTTCAGCTCCTTATAATTCATGGGAAGCATGTACACGCTGCCATTGACCTTTGCCTGCTCCCATGCATCCTCATACATGGAGGCTGCCGTCCTGGGTGCATATTGCGCCAGCATTTCCCCGGTAATCTCAAGGAACCCGCCCTTTGTAGCCTGACTGTTGTAATGGCACCAATTCGCCGTAAAGATCAGGTCGAAGTCATCCCCTGACGCAAAGGCAAGCGGGTATTTTTGCATATAGTCGCCCCATCCCATGAAGCTCACATCCACAGTGGCATTTATGTCTTCCCTCAACAGAGCATTTAGCTTTTCATATACAAGATCAAAATCACTGTACTTGTCACCTATCAGGTACATCCTGAGCACGGCGTTCTCCGATGGACGAGGGTTTTCGGCAGCCACGGTTGTTACGGGCTGAGTCCTGTCGGGATTCCCTGTCTGTTTCGGGAGACTGCCGACGCAACCGGTGAATAGGGAAATGGAAAAAATATTCAATGCAATCATCAAGCATAAGCTTTTCATCAGTCTTCTCATCGAAAGCCCTCCCTTACATCCATTCTTATTGTAAAAGAGATTACCCACCCTTTCAAGTATTAGAACAATTTTTGACCAGGCGGCTGCATTGGTTCTTAACCGGACATCCGCGTGGTTCATAATGGACAAAGCGTCAATCCTATATTATACTTGTGTCATGATAAAAGGAATCAAAAAATTACTAATACAATTCTCCAATAATCTTAAGTTCAGAACTAAACTTATGCTATCCTATTGTATTTTTATCATCCTACCTCTGGGGCTTCTCACTTTTATTTCTTACAATCAGGTGTCCCGGACAATCGAAGACCTGGTGCTTTATTCGGCCAAACAGAATTTCGAACAGACTTCCTCCTTTTTAAACTACAAAATGAGTAAAATCATTAATATTTCCGATATTATTTCTGTAGACCGGAATTTAACCGACATACTTACAACGCCGTTAGAGGGTTACGGCTATGCGGAGCAGATCCAGGATGCACAGGATCTGAACACGCTATACCTGTCACCCTACCAGAATGACGAGGACGTGTACCGGATCAGGCTGTATGTCCGGGATACCCTCATATACTCACAGGAACGTGTTAACCTGTTTAGCATGGCTGATATTGAGGATTCCCAATGGTATAAGCTTCTGATTTCACGCAGGGACAAAATTCTCTGGTGTCCGGGTTCGTATTTCGCCGGTGAGGCCTACGAAACAGTCAACGTCGTGTCTGCGGCCAGAATGATCCGGGACCCTAATTACTATAACAAAATCATCGGCATCTTCAGGATTGATCTGCACGAGAGCAATCTGAAGGAGATAGTCGGCAAGGCGAATGCCACACAAAAGGGAGTTGCTTATCTTCAAAACACGGAGGGCGAGATCATTATAAGCTCGGATGACGCTAAAATGAAGACCTTCCGTGTGGATCCCTCATTTGCGCCTGACCTTTCCGGAAACGACAGCATCTGGCAGGACACAACGCGAAACAGCAACAGGCTGCTGATCGGCAGCAAAAATATAACCGGAACGAACTGGAGACTCGTTACCATCCTCCCATATGAAGAAATACTCTCTACCGGTAATACCATTCGCAGCCAGATGCTTGTCCTGCTGTTTGGATTGACCACTCTGGCTTATGTGCTTGCTTTTTACATCTCCGGCTCAAATACCAAAAGGATCCGCCATCTGATCAAAAAGATGCGCAAAGCACAGGCAGGCGACCTCGAAGTGATATCCATCCCCGCCAGCAAAGACGAGATCGGCGAGCTGATGGAAAACTTTAATTTCATGATACACAGGATTAAGCTCCTCATCGAAGAGCAGTACAAATCCGGTCAGGAGCTCAAGAGTGTTGAACTCAAAGCTCTGCAGGCACAAATCAATCCTCACTTTTTGTATAATACCCTTGATCTGATCAACTGGACTGCTATCAAGCAAAAAGTCCCTGAGATCTCATCCCTTGTGCAATCCCTGTCCAAGTTCTATAAGCTAAGTCTGAACAAGGGAAGGGACATTGTTCCGATTTCCGATGAAATACAGCACGTAAAGCTCTATGTTGACATACAGAACAGAAGATTTGAAAACAAAATTCATCTGCACATTGATATTGTTGAAAATATTCTCGAATGCAGCATCCTCAAAACGATCCTTCAGCCCATCGTAGAAAATTCGATCATGCACGGCATTCTGGAAAAGGAAGATCAGGCAGGGAATATCAGCATCTGCGCCACGCTGGACCAGGGCGTCATTCTCATTAAGGTATGTGATGACGGAGTCGGCATCAGCGAGGAATCGGTAACTGATGTTCTGAATACGAACCCCGATGAAAGCCACGGCTATGGTGTCGGGAACATCAACAACCGGTTGCAGCTTTATTATGGCAAGGGCTATGGCCTGACCTTCACCAGTGAACCCGGGAAGGGCACTCAGGTCGAAATCCGCATCCCTGCGGTGAGGAATGAGGGTACTGAGGGATAGCCTTAGCGTTCCCCGCTTCGCCTAGTCCTTATACCCGTTCGGATGGTTTTTGTGCCATTGCCACGCCGTCTCAATGATTTTTGACAAATCACTGTATTTCGGCTCCCACATCAGCACATTGCGAATTCGTTTTGAAGAGGCTACAAGCACCGCCGGATCGCCAGCTCTTCTTGGTCCTTTGACTTCCTTGATATCCACGCCGGTAACCTCTCTGGCTGTCTTTATAACCTCCTTTACGGAAAAACCCGTGCCATTGCCAAGGTTGAAAATATTACTTCCGCTTCCCGCCCTGAGGCTTCGCAGCGCAAGTATATGAGCCGTTGCCAGATCCGTGACATGTATATAGTCCCTGACACAGCTTCCGTCAGGCGTATTATAATCCTCTCCGAATACCTGGACCGAGTCTCTTTGCCCAAGTGCCGCCTGCAGTACAATAGGGATCAGATGGGTCTCCGGCCTGTGGTCCTCACCGATCATCCCGCTGACATGGGCTCCTGCCGCATTGAAATAGCGCAGTGATATATATTTGATGCCATATGCCTGGTCGGCCCATTTTAATGCCTTTTCCACAGACAGCTTCGTCTCGCCGTATGGATTTGTCGGAAAAGTTCTGTCCGACTCAAGAATGGGCGTGTTTTCCGGTTCGCCGTATGTTGCCGCCGTAGAAGAGAACACCAGCCTTTTCACACCATATTCATTCATTTTCCCCAGCAGGCGGAATGCCGACACCATATTATTATTGTAATACTTTAGTGGATCCGCTACGCTTTCTCCCACAAGAGAGTCAGCTGCAAAATGAACGACTTCATCGATTTGGTTTTCCTTGAAAACGTTGTCCAGGAAAGCCTCATCCCGCAGGTCGCCCTGATAGAACCTTCCTCCCTGGATCGCACTCCTGTGTCCCTTTTGCAAATTGTCAACGATGACAACTTCCTCGTTCTCCGCCAGAAGCTCCCATGCGGTGTGACTTCCGATATATCCCGCTCCGCCGGTTACCAATGTTGCCATGATTCGCACCTCCCATCATTTTCTGCCTCACATCTATATTACCCTATTATGTGATGAAGTAAAATGTCCGAATGTTATTAGTATATGTTATAATGTTGAAAGGACGGAAAGAGGCGCTAAATGCCGAAGCAGAGTGAGGTAGCGTTATGCTTGAGAAAATGTACATCGACGAGACCAGTCATACTGACCTGAACCTGTACCGTTGTGGCATCGAAGACTGCAAAAGCGGTCATTCATGGGGTCCGGCCATCAGAGACCACTACATCATCCATTACATTCTCGGCGGAAAAGGCTCCTTTACCGTGGGAGAAACCACTTATCAGCTTGGCAAAGATGACGGTTTTTTAATATGCCCCGGTTTGGTAGTTTATTACGAAGCCGATGCCACTGACCCCTGGAGCTATGGATGGGTAGGCTTCAACGGCTTCAAAGCCCCCGTTTATCTGAAACAGGCCGGGCTTGATAACCAGAATCCTGTCTTTCGATATGAGAAGGATCATTTCCTGAAGGAGTGCCTGATCAGTATGATCAACACAAAGCAGCTAGCCAGGGGCAAAGAAATCAGGCTTATCGGGCTTTTATACGAGTTCCTCTCACAGTTGGTCGAAATGACTGACAATAATCCTCTTGAAAAGGATAATCGGAAAGAGGAGTATGTCAGAAAAGCACTGGAGTATATCAGAATGAATTATTCCAGGAAAATAGCGATCTCTGAAATCGCGCATCAGATTGGTCTGGACCGCAGTTATCTGTATTCTCTTTTTCAGGTATATGTAAATACATCCCCGCAGGATTATCTGATCCGATTCAGAATGGAAAAGGCCTGCGAACTGTTGCAGACCACATCGCTGAGCGTCGGCAGTATCGCATGCTCCGTCGGTTATGAGGATCCCCTTTTATTCTCGAAGGTGTTTAAAAAGGCAAAAGGCCTGTCCCCAAGAGAATACAGAAAGGCCTGTCTGAATCAGGATATCAGCATCAGACAGACCTGAAAATCAATGCCGCACTGTTCCTACTTTACATCATAGCCCTGGTCTTCGATTGTACCACGTATGATATCGAGTTCCACCTTGTCAGGGTCATACTCAACGATAACTTTTTTCGTTTCCAGGTCCACTATTACACTGTCTACACCGTTCAAGGCGCCTACTGCTTTTTTTACGGTGTTTTCACAATGGCTGCAGGACATTCCTTCAACATTGATCGCTTTTGTTTCCGTAGACATAAAATCCTCCAATGAATGAAATGTATATTACTCAATTGCAATCATAGCCCGGTAATTGGGCATCGTTAAAAAATAACTTCCCCTAATCTTTTCCGGGGAACTACACTAACCGCTCCATTCCCCACAAAAGAAGCGGAAGTAATTTTTTATTCGAGCCTTGGCTGTATCATAATTACCCAGGCTATGAATTTTTAAACTGCATTTTCTATTGTACTACTTCCTTTTCATTTTTTCCATTGCTTTTTTTGCATATGTATTATCAACCAGCTTTTCATAAGGAGCTTCCTGTTCCAGTTCTCCCGCGGACCTCATAACCTCCTGAAGCAGTTCAAGCCATTCCTTTTTCATGATTGGGTCAGTGCACCAGGTATCCTGCTCCTTGTACCTTTTTACAACCATTGTCAGCAGTTCCTCATCAGAGTCGGGGAACGAGGGCTTGAGCACCTCCGCCACCTCCTTCGGCGTATGGGAATCCACCCAGATCTGACCGCGATAGATGGCATTGGTAAACTTCTGCACGATCCCGGGATTTTTCTTCATATAACTCTTATTTGCATAATATGCGGTATAGGGAATCTCTCCGCTGTCTTTTCCCACCGATGCTACGATCGTCCCCCTGCCTTCTCTCTCAAGCATCGATGCCACCGGTTCAAAAAGTGTTACATAATCCCCGCTTCCTCCTGTAAACGCTCCTCCCATCAATGCGAACTGAACGCTGGTATCCACTGTAACGTCCTTTCCCGGTTCCATGCCGTATTTCTTTAGTACATATTCAAGCGTCATTTCCGGAACGCCGCCCTTTCTTCCCCCAATTATGGTCTTCCCCTTGACATTGCTCCACTTGAAATCAGGCTCCGGTTCTCTTCCTACCAAAAAGGAGCCATCCCGTTTTGTTAACTGGGCAAATACGACCGCATAGTCCTCTTTTCCCTCATTATAGACGTAGATGGCGGCTTCAGGTCCTGAAAATCCGATATCCGCCTGTCCTGACAGAACTGCCGTCATTACCTTGTCGGCGCCCTGACCGTTGATCAGTTCTATGGAAAGTCCCTCTTCCTCGAAATAGCCCAGGTTCAGCGCTGCATATTGCGGCGCATAAAAAATGGAATGTGTGACCTCACTGAGCCTTACCGTAATCACGTCCTTTTCCCCGCATGCCGTAAAAGCCATAGACAGGCATATAATCAGTATTGCGGATACCAGCATTTTTATAAACTTCATTGTCTTGCTCCCTCCCATCTGTACCATTTTATTGTTTAAATTTACATATCCCTGGTCAAGGTATGTCTGCCATTTTTCATCATCAGTTTCTCAAAATATACGACCCCCTGATACATCAGCGCAGCAGCCACGGCCAGGATCAATACGGTCGTCATGACAAGATCAAGTTGGAAAACCTGGCCTCCGTACACGATGAGATAGCCCAGGCCCGCTTTTGACACCAGAAATTCTCCGACAATGACGCCAACCCACGATAATCCCACGTTGATTTTAAGAGCATTAATAATTACCGGAAGGCTGGACGGGAGAACCACCTTGGTAAGCACCTGTAACCGTTTTGCGCCGAAGGTCCGCACCAGCTTGATCTTATCCTGATCAGTCGCCAAAAATCCGTTCAGCACCTCCAGAACAGTTACAATCATGGAGATAGCCAGCGCCATCACAATAATTGATGCGGCTCCGGCTCCTATCCAGACAATGAAGATCGGACCAAGAGCTATTTTGGGAAGACTGTTCAGTATGACCAGATATGGTTCCAGCGTTTTTGCCAAAAATTCGGACCACCACAGAATAATTGCCGCAACCGTTCCGACAATTGTCCCGAGCAGAAACCCGACAATTGTTTCAAAACAGGTAACACCCGTATGGTAAAACAGATCTCCTTCCCGATACAGGTTTACCAGCGTTTTCAGAACTCTTGACGGCTGGCTTGTGATAAAAGGATCGATGATTTTCAACTCAGCCATAATCTCCCATAGAAGAAAAAACGCAATCAGAATAAAAAATCGAGCTGCAAAAATTAAAATTTTACGATGTCTGACCTTTTTCAGAAACTCCCGGTGCTCTTTTGAGAACATGGGTTCATGGCTCCCTTTTGAAATCATGAACTTTCGGTACTCTTTTGAAATCATGAACTTCTTTTTATACATGTACATCGAGATCCTTCCATATCCAGTTGAAATATCGCCTGAATTCGGGTGCTTCTCTGGAATTCATCGGCGTCCTGTTTACGCAGCTAAGTTTAATGTCGTAAATGCTTTTTATAGTTCCGGGTCTTTTTGTCAAAACTACCGTCCGGTCAGCCATGCTTATACTTTCAGCAATATCATGGGTCACCAGTATGGCTGTTTTGTTTTCTCTTTTAATAATGAGGTAGATGTCCTCCGCTACCGCCAATCGAGTCTGATAATCCAGCGCGGAAAAAGCCTCATCCAGCAACAGGATCTCAGGATTGACGGCAAGTGTCCTGATAAGGGCTGCACGTTGTCTCATTCCGCCGGAGAGCTGGTTTGGGTATTTGTCCTTGAACTCCGAAAGGCCATATGTATCAAGAAGCCGTAATACAGAAGCCTTTGTCCGTGCGCTCAGAGTCCGGGTGATTTCCAGCCCAAGCATTACATTTTCCAGAATGGTCCTCCATTCAAACAGATGATCCTTCTGAAGCATATACCCTACCTGGTTTGAGGGGCCGGTAATCCGCCTTCCTGCAATATCCACCTCTCCGCAGCTGGGCGACAGGAGGCCGGCCAATAAGGATAAAAGCGTGGATTTACCGCACCCGCTGGGTCCGACGATGCTGACAAACTCTCCTTCCTCCACCGTCAGATCGATATTCTCCAGAGCCGTGATCTCCCCGTTTACCGAATGGTATTTCATGCCGAGATTATGTACCTGAACTGCCGCACCCAATTTATCGTCCTCCGTGTCTTCATCCCTTGCTACACTATATGAAACACACAGGCGATTTGCTTTTGGTATGGGGAAAAATTAGGGGCGGCTGCGGTGAAAGCAGTAAAAGCGGTGAAAGCAGTGAAAGCAGTGAAAGCAGTGAAAGCAATAAAAGCTAAAAGCAGTGAAAGCAATAAAAGCTAAAAGCAGTGAAAACAGTGAAAGGTAAGTCTGTAAGTAAAAATGTGCAAAAAATACGAAGTTGTTCATTTTAGGAAATCAAACAGTGAAAAATGAGCAAAAATTTCGATTGTGTTTAACTATCCGACAAAATCATACATAATATTTAAACACAACCGAAAATTTTACTCACCCGATAGCTTAAATCTGAACACAACCAAAATTTTCGCTCAGCCGACTGTTTATATCCGAACACGAATGGAATTTTTGCTCAGCCGAAAAATCCCGTCTTTTATTACCAGCTGAAACGGCTTGTTTTAAAGTCTTTCTGGGGACATATGGTAAATGAGAAATTCATGTGTCATTCTCCCCACGGAGAGCGTATATTGAAATCCTTGGTTACCTTAATATTCGGCCGGCTTTTATCCCCCTTAATTTCCGTACTGCTCATACACATAGGGCAGAATTACCCATGTCACATCGTCGGCGGCAATGGTATTTGTGTGGATTTCAGGTTTTAACCCTTGATATAAATGATGCGCCTTATCGCAAGGATTTTTGCGACAATTCTGACATCGATCAACGCCATTTTCCGCTGCGCATTTCAATGAATCACAGTTAAACCCTTTATCTAACCCACCGGTATGGCAGCCATCACAAAACTCCATATCATCACCCCAATACCCTCCATCGCCTACACCTCCCGCGTATACACGTATCAGGCGCTCTTTCAGCTCCGCCCGGAACTCCTCGCTGATTGTTCCGCCGTTATAATGCACACACAAATCGCAACGGTGTCCGCAGCTGGCATAGACCGCCTGCTCCTTCGGAAACGGTTTTCGGTTAGGTTTTTTCTTAATCAAAACAAGCTGTTTGACAGCTTCGAGCGTATGTAAATCGGCAACGGAAATAAACATCCATTTGCCGTCATGATGTGTTTTGCTGTTATCGTAAATTTCCTGTATCTTCTGTGGAAATTCATTACGCCGCGCCTCAAATAATTCACGTTCCGCTTTTCCGAAAATAACGAGAAAATCATAACGGTCTTCCCGTATGTAGATAGTCAGCACCGTTTTCCCGCCTTTACGGAATTTCAGTTCATCTTTGCCGTTGCCCACTTCATCCAAAACATACCTTCCTCGCATAAAGCACATAGTTTCCTCGCTGACCTTTTGCAGTTCTGTTCTTTCGTTCATCCTGCAACCCCCTATCAGCCCATTAAGGGCATCCTTCACCAACCGAGTTTGAGAAAGGGCTGGTGTATTTTAGTTCTATATTTAAAGTACTTCAAAAAGATGTTCGCAGTGTTTTTCACCGTTAGAGCTAATTGGGGATGATACAGTTTCTATAAGGCGCAGCTTCACACCCAGACTATTCTCAAAATGATATTTTACGTGTCCACTGCAACAACCGCAATATGTAAGGGAAACGGTAACGGGTTTTGTTAATTTATCTATAATTGGGCATACGCATCTATATTTTCCGTTCTCCTCGAAGTTCCAAAATATACTCAGTGTTCCGTCATCGTTTAATCTACTGCGAGCCATTTCGTTTATATCCATTGCGTTTAGTATTTTAATTCGTTCTTCGATGGGTTTGTCTTTAAGCTTATGCATAAACTCGGCGGTAGGTTCATTCTTGTTGCAGCCTTGCTCCTCCATGACGGAAAGGATTTGATCTTTTGAGAGTAAATTATCCATTTGATTGATAAATGCAATTTTTTCTTCAGGCGTTTCATCTTTTCTTTCTGGAAAAACAAATTGCTCCATTACTTCTACCGGGATACCTTTTTTTACCATAGTCCGCTTAATTTCCATAATGTTCATATCAAAACATCCTCCTATCAGCCCATTAAGGGCTCCTTCACCAACCGAGTTTGAAAAAGGGCTGGCGTATTTTCGTTTTCGGATAGATCAGCTATTTTCTATTAGCCCCTTCCCGTTTTTCAATTGTATCGGAATAAATATATCTTGCTGGTATCTGTTCAACTTATTCGCTATATCCCACGGTAGAATTTCCTCAATCATTTCGTAGCGGTGCAATTCTCCTCCTGTATTAGCGTCAAGCTCATATTGGTCGCTCTTATTTATCCAGTCTTTCAATAAAAGAAAAGTATCATCCATATCTTCCATAAAGGAACTGGCTATGGCGAATAACCCGCTTGCAAGTTTCTCATCTGCGTATTCTGATAACGTTGGGTTTTGTTATCAGGATGGCTGCTCCATAAAAGCCCCATTTCCTCATAGTATCTTAGCGTCCTGCTCGATATGCCGAAGCTGTCAACAGCTTCGTTTATTCTAACTAAGTCCAAAAACATCACCGCCTTACAAACATTATACAAGTTGACGCAAGGTCAATGTCAATAGTGGATTTAAACATATCAACCAATTCCTGAGTTCATTTTTTTGCTCGGTGGTGGTTTTTGCAAGTAATGGGCGCAATAATGATATATAATCCTGAATCCGTTGACATAATCACACTTAAAAATAAGTTATTTTGTATTATTTTGCTTTAATTGATAAAAAAACAGATATTTCTTAAAAGAAAACGCCCATTAATTAAAAAACCATCCATCGATGGATTATAGCTTCATTCAGCCAAGACTTCTTGTTTAACCTCCGGCTTATTTCCAAAAAGAAGCCGGAGCATAAATTAACATTACTCTTACTCCGGCTTTTATTAACACTATATAAACACTATAAACTGCGTCTTACACATATTCGAGCATCTTTCTCCCGCTCTATTTTCTGTCAACTCCATTATAAGCCTTCATGTAGAGCTCCTCCAGCTCCTTCACCAGCGGAAGCCTCGGATTCGCTGTGGTGCACTGGTCTTCAAACGCCTTGTCCGCAAGCTCGGCAAGCTTTGCCTGGAACTGCTTCCTGTCAATATTGCACTCCGCTATGGACATGGGCATATTCAATTTCTTCATCAGATCTCTGACCGCGTTAATCAGACTTTGTACACCCTCCTGCACGGTGGAACATGGGAGATCCAGCGCCTTGGCTATTTCCGCATATTTTTTATCCGCAACAAATGTTTCATATTTGGGGAAGGAAACAAATTTGCTCGGCTTCTGCGCATTATACTCGATTATATACGGCAGCAGCACCGCATTTGCCCTTCCGTGCGGAATATGGAACTCACCGCCCAGCTTGTGCGCCATGCTGTGGTTTATCCCGAGGAACGCATTTGTAAAAGCCATACCGGCTATACACGAAGCGTTATGCATCTTTTCTCTTGCCACGCTGTTGCCGCTGTCTTTATACGAATCGGGCAGATATTCGAATACCATCTGGATCGCTTTGATTGCCAGACCGTCTGTAAAATCCGAAGCCATGACGGATACGTAGGCTTCGATCGCGTGGGTCAGCACATCCATTCCGGTATCCGCTGTGATGGAGGGCGGCATGGTCATTACATATTCCGGATCAATAATTGCCACGTCCGGCGTCAGTTCATAATCTGCAAGCGGATACTTGATATTTCTTTCCTTATCGGTGATTACTGCGAAGGAGGTCACCTCGGAGCCTGTTCCCGAGGTTGTCGGGATAGCTACCATCCTGGCCTTTTTCCCAAGCTTGGGGAATTGATAAACCCTCTTTCGTATATCCATGAATTTCAGTCTCATGGAGTTAAAGTCCGACTCCGGATGCTCATAGAACAGCCACATGCCCTTGGCTGCGTCCATAGCCGAACCTCCGCCGATGGCGATGATAACGTCTGGTTTAAATGTGTTCATCATCTCACAGCCCTTTCTGATCGTGTTCAGGGACGGGTCCGGTTCCACCTCGGAAAAAATCTCACAATGCACGTACTGCTGTCTCTTCCTCAGGTAATAGAGCACCTTGTTCACATATCCGGCTTTAATCATATAAGGATCGGTGACAATGAAGGCTCTGGTGATGTCAGGCATATCGGTCAGGTAGCGGGTTGAACCGAATTCAAAATATATTTTTTCAGGGATCTTAAACCACTGCATATTCACCTTTCTCCTTGCCACTCTTTTTTTATTAATGAGGTTCACTACGGAAACATTCTGCGTTGTGGAATTCTTGCCGTATGTGCCGCAGCCCAGTGTGAGTGAAGGCATGTTTGTGTTGTAAATATCGCCGATGGCGCCATGAGTTGAAGGTGAGTTAACGATAAGCCTGCCTGTCCGCAGTCTGTTTGAGAATTCATCTATTACCTTTTCGTCCTCAGAGTGAATTACTGCCGAATGTCCCATCCCTCCAAACTCCACCATCTGTTCTGCTCTTTTAATTCCATCCTCTGTAGAGTCAACAATATAGTATGCCAAAACAGGACTGAGCTTTTCCCTCGAAAGCGGGAATTCCGGACCAACGCCCTCCTGAAGAGCAACCAGGATCTTCACCGACTCAGGCACAGCGATCCCCGCCATCTCAGCGATTTTGTATGCGGATTGTCCGACAACCTTTGGGTTCATTGCACATTTAGCTTCATCAATAGCTGTCCCTGCTAGTTTGGCTGTTTCGTCAGCGTTGAGAAAATAGCAGCCATTTTCCTTCATAAAGGCTTCAAATTCCCCAGCGATTTCCCTGTCAACAATGACCGCCTGCTCAGAGGCACAGATCATTCCATTGTCAAAGGATTTGGACAGGATCAGATCTGTCACTGCTCTCTTTAGCTTTGCGGTTTTCTCAATGTAACACGGCACATTACCCGGACCAACCCCAAGTGCGGGCTTTCCTGTGCTATATGCTGACTGAACCATTCCTGCACCGCCTGTTGCCAAAATCAGAGAGATATCTCTATGACTCATCAGAAGCTGAGTCGCGTCGACAGAAGGTTTTTCAATCCATTGGATGCAATCCTTTGGAGCACCCGCTTCCACGGCCGCATCCCTCAGGATCCTTGCCGCTTCGGCACTGCACTTTTGTGCGGAAGGGTGGAATGCAAATATGATAGGGTTTCTGGTCTTTATAGCAATCAAGGCTTTAAACATAGTTGTAGAAGTAGGATTAGTCACAGGAGTTACGGCGGCGACAACACCAACCGGCTCAGCAACCTCATCATAACCTTCGTTTTCATTTTCGGTTACAATGCCGACAGTTTTGATGTCCTTGATGCTGTGATAGATGTACTCCGTGGCAAAAATGTTCTTAGTGATTTTGTCCTCGTATATTCCCCTGCCGGTTTCCTCCACAGCCATCCTTGCCAGCCTCATATGGTGATTCAGGCCAGCAATTGCCATGGCCTTTACGATTTCATCGATTTTCTCCTGATTGTATAGCATGAACTTATCCAGTGCTTTTTGCGCCCTTGCCGCAAGATCATCAATAGCCTTTGTTACATCCGTCAATTCCTCTGCCGGCCGATTCTTTGTTTTTTCCGCCATAATCATATCCTCCTTATTCCCTTATCCTCTTATTACAAGTAGTATGTACTTAATTTTTGTCCGGCAATACATTGTTAATTATTTAACACACTCATATTATACATCGATTGTTAAATATTTGTCAATATGACCTTGAAAAAATTATTGGCAAAAATACACTCAATAATTATAAAATATTGGAAACCAGTTGCAATGCTTAAGTCTTTATTATAGAATCATACCATCGAAAAGGTGTTCGGACGCATAGTTGATAATCATTTGTTCAGCTTATACAGATGAATCATATAAAATAAAATTAAAGGATGGGTTGACATGGTTGACCGAAACTCTTCAACTCCAATGTACATTCAGCTTGAGAATATACTGGAAGGTGCTATAAAGAACGGCGAATACAAAGAAGAAAACAAGCTTCCCTCTGAAAGTCTTTTATGTATAAAATATGGCGTAAGCAGAGTTACAGTAAGGCAGGCACTCAATCTTCTTGAACAAAAGGGCTTGGTCTATACTGTTCAAGGTAAAGGTACTTTTGTTAAGAAAACAATTATAAATCAGGAGCTGCTCAAAGTTATCAATTTTGGTAAAGTACTTCTTGAAAAGGGACTGGATGGACATACAGCAATTGATTCTTTTATTTTGGAAGCTCAAAACGTACAGGCCAGGGAGTTGTTCGGTACAGACGATTCAGCTAGTATATGCAACCTAAATCTTGTTGGATATTCCCGAAATACTCCGATAGTCTATTACCAATCCTTTTTCTATAAAAAAACCGGCATGTTGATGCATGAATGTGCTAAGGAGATGGAAAGAGAAGGTGAAGCATTTTCATCATTTGATCTATATGAAAAAAGCGGTATCAAGATTGACAAAATATCTCAAAACATTATGGCGGTAAGTGCTAACAAAGAGCTAAGTAAAATACTAAAAGTACCTTTGGGTGAAGCACTTCTATTATTGGAATCAAAATTACATGGAGATGAAGGTACTCCTCTCGAATACAAGCTAGGCTATTACCGTTCCGACAAATTCGCTTTTACAATAAAAAGAGAAATTTTGTAATTATGTAGACCAGAAAATATTGACATAAGGATTACATCGGGGTATACTTATAATAACTTGTTATAACATGTTATTATAACGTAGCAGGAGGTATGAACTATGGGCAAAGATATCTTAAGAATCATCTCACCAAACGGGCATCTTGGTTTTGCGCCTACAAAAGAAGAAAGCTTCTGGATTGGGGCTAAAACGAAACCGGATTATTACTGCTGTGATTCAGGCAGTGATGACATCGGACCTGTGCCATTAGGTGCAGATAAGTGTGCAAGCCATCCTGATTGGCAAAAGCACGATCTAGAGCTTATGCTGCTGGCTGCCAGGGAACAACATGTTCCGATGATTATTGGGTCATCCGGTGACACAGGCACAAATAGCCGTGTGGATATGTATGTCGAGTTTATCCGTGAGATTGCCAAAAAGCACAACATGAAGAAGTTTAAGCTCGCATATTTTTATTCCGAGGTAGACAAAGAGTACCTTCGCAAGAAAATGCTCAATGGAGAAGCAATTGAAGGGCTTGATAGCAGAGCAGATTTAACTATTGAAGAGCTGGATAAAACAGAACGCATCGTTGCCGTCGCAGGTGTTCACCCATTCATAAAAGCACTGGAAATGGGCGCGGATGTTATTATCGGAGGGCGCTCCAGTGATGCCTGTGTATTTGCGGCGCCTGCTATTTATGAAGGTTTCCCGAATAATATTGCGTATTACTGCGGCAAGGTGCTTGAATGTGCTTCCTTCTGTGCCGAACCATATGGCGCAAAGGAATCTGTCATTGGAACAATTACAAAGGACGATGTTAAGGTAACAGCTATGCATCCTGATCAAAGATGTACGGTTGCATCTGTTGCAGGTCACGCTATGTATGAGAGAACAAATCCATATTTCGAATATGTTGCCGGCGGAATGATGGACATGAGGGACTGTGTGTATGAACAGTTTGACGAAAAAACCTGCCGTATTACAGGTGCTAAATTCGTTCCTATTGAAGGCCGAATAAAGGTTAAGCTGGAAGGCTCGGGCAAGGTTGGCGAGCGTTACCTTGGAATGGCAGGTATAAGAGATCCGTATACAATCAAAAACATAGACAAAGTCATAGAATGGGCCAAGTCTCAGGTTAAAGAGAGGCATCCGAATTCCGAGTATCACCTGAGCTATCGCATCTTCGGTAAAAACGGGGTTATGGGCGATCTTGAACCCATAAAAGAAACCAAATCCCATGAACTCCTGGTAGTAGTAGAAGGTGTAGCTCCGGACAAAAAAGTCGCAGAGGAAGTAGCACTTATCGGTACCAGACAGATATTCTATGCAAGACTGCCGGAGGTAAAGGGAACTGCCGGAACAGCTGCGTTTGTTCTTGATGAAGTTGTAGAGGTATCTCCGGCATATCAATGGACAATGAATCATGTAGTAGCAGTCGACGATCCCCTTGAACTGTTTCCAGTCAAAATGATCGAAATAGGTTAATAGGAGGTAATTTAAATGAAAACAGTTAAATTGGTCGATCTGGCAAAAACAATCCGCAGCAAAAATGCCGGAACAGACAGAATCACTTTTGATATTATTTTTCGTGAATCTGCCAACTATGAAATGGTAAAGAAAAGCGGCATGCTTAACAGGAAGAAAATATCAGAGCTTTTTGACATTCCTGAAAGCAGAATAGCTGACTTTGTCGAATTTGATCCGGCATATGCTATTAAGTTTACAATAAACAGACTTGTCCCCAGCGGCTCCTTTGGAGAAGGAGATGTATTCGGCTGTCAGCAGTATCCTCCTCTTTATGATATAGAAATTCCGGTAGAATAAAAAATATCCTATTTAGCTGGAATGAAATAATATGCACCCTGGCCTCCAAATAAGTATGTACTTTATATGAGGTAACCAGATATGCAAATACAACCACTAATTATGCTGATTTATCTGGCAGTAACCGTTGTTATTGGAATTATAGCCAAAAGCAGGACGAAATCCTCCAGTTCCTTTCATGGGGCAGGTCTGGGGGTGCTAATGTGTGTTGCGGCGGGTACAGGCGAATGGCTTGGCGGCACATCGACAACAGGCGTATCCGAGTATGGGTATGATTTTGGCATCTCCGGCGCATGGTATACTCTTGCGAACGGAGTTGGTATCGTTTTTCTTGCAATATTCTTTGCCAGGCTGTATCGCCGCCTCGACACAGTAACAGTTCCGGGTATTATTGAGAAGTTCATCGGTGTTGATGCCAGAACGGTATCCAGCATATTACTCACATTTGTAATGATAGCGGTTGGAACATCACAGATAGTGGCAGCCGGAACCCTTGGAGTATCGGTATTTGGCATGGATTATGTTTCCGCAGTACTTATCATGGGAGCAGGATTTATTGTTTACACTCTTGCAGGAGGTATGGTTGCGGTTGGTTATACAAACATAATGCACCTTGTTGTGATGTACGGCGGTATAATTCTAGCCATTATACTTACTGCCATGGATGTTGGTGGTATAAGCGGGATGAGAGGCAAGCTGCCGGAGAGTTACTTTAATATGACCTCTATTGGTTTGCCGAAGGTATCGTCGTGGCTCATTGCTTCCATTTTGGGGGCATGTACCGCTCAAGCGGGAATACAGCCAATACTTGCCGCGCGTGATGAAAATGTTGCAAGAAAATCTGCTTTCATAACTGCTCTTGCTGTTGCACCCTTTGGAATTCTTACGGCACTGCTTGGCATGGCAGCCAAGGTAAAGTTCCCGGATCTGGCAAACGGAAAACTTGCACTGCCTACATTATTAATGAACATGAATCCTGCCGCAGGCGGCATAGTACTGGCTTCAATACTTGCGGCAGTCCTGTCAACAGTCTCTCCAATCATTCTGGCATCGGGAACCATGATAACAAAAGACATTTACCAGCGGCGACTGAAGCCGGATGCGTCCGACAAAGACATCCTTTTCGTATCCCGCCTTGTCACTGCTGCTGCAGGCATACTGTGCATGGTGATTGCCATTGCAATGTATGATAGCAGCAGAATACTGGATATAGTTTATTTTGCGTATACCATTCGGGGTTCCCTGTTTGTTGTGCTTCTATTAGGCATCTACTGGAAAAAAGCTTCTCAAAAGGGAGCTATCTATGCAATGCTGGTAACTGCTGCCGTAGGTCTTTTATGGGTGGCATACAGAGCAATAACCGGCGCCTATCCAATTCATCCGCAGCTCAGTGAGACCTATATATCTGTATTGACAGCACTTGTCTGCACCATTGTCTTTAGCTTGATATTCAAAAAAACTGTAAAAGAAAAAACAAAGATAATATAAAAATCAATACATTAATATGGTGTGAGTTCTGCAAAGCCTTTAGTTTTTTAAAGTAAATTGCCTGTTCAATGCTTGTGTGGCAAATAATGAAAGGAGATGAATCTTGGTGCCAATTGAAATAATTTATCTTATTGTCTTACTAGCTGCTATTGTTTTGGCTTTTGTAGTCCTGAAACGTCCCATTTATGAGGCAATGTTCATAGGTTATGTTGTTATGATCGCTGTTACAGGTCAGTGGAAAGACTTCTTCCCTCATCTTGTGTCCACATCCACAAATACACTGTTTTACGCTATTATTGCATTTTTAGCAGTGGCGCAGATTTTTGGACATACAAAAGTTATTGATGATGTTATTAATATCATTCTTGCAATCTTTGGACGGTTCAGGGGCGGAGCCGGATATGTGGCAGTTATCGGGAGTACCTTCATGGGCGCCCTGTCCGGCTCCGGTGCAGGCAACGTGGCAGCTACAGGTGTGTTCACAATTCCAGCCATGAAAAGATCCGGCTTCCCTGCACATCTGGCTGCCAACGTGGAAATGGCCGCCAGTACAATGGGCAATATGATTCCTCCGGCTGGCGTAATAACGGCGGCATTTGGTATTCTAAATACTGCATATCCCGATAAATATTCAATGTCACAATTCTGGCTTCTAATGTGGGGTATCTCTATTTGGTTTATAATTCAAAGAATAGTAACACTTTATGTTTTTTGCCGCTATTACAAGGTTAAGCCCATGGCCGGAAGCGAAGTGCCAAAGCTTGGCGAAGCACTGAAAAAAGGGTGGAAAGCTCTTTTGCTTCCGGTAATAATATTCCTGCCTTTCTTCCTGGATGCTCAGTTGAAATCCACATTCTTTACAGAAAGGCTTGGCGCAGGGGCAAGTAACATGTCCAGCTGCATATTGCTTTTCACCCCCGGTCTTGCAGGTATATATGCATTGCTTATAGGCAGGAAGAATGTAAAAACAAATCCCGGAGCTACTGCAAAAATGTTTTCCGGTATGGTGAAGAGCATAGTACCGGTCTGTGCTACAATCTTCTTTGCTTATTCAATAAGCAACCTGTTCGGGGTACTGGATTTTGGTGCAAATATCGGAGAATATATCAACTCCTGGGGACTTCCTTTATGGGCTCTGGCATTGTTTATCCCGCTATTCTGCGCCTTGCTTGGCATGGTTTTGCCAGGGTCATCCCAGACAGCAATCTTTGGAGGTGCTATTATCGCCATTATGGTCGGCTCCGGCGCCAACCCATTCCTTGTTGCCGGTATGCTGCCGGTCATTACAGGAGCTATGGAAGGCATGACTCCCCCGCTTGCGCTGTGTATGTATACCGCAATGGGTATAGCGGGCTCGGGAATGAAGGAAACTACAAAAAATACTATGGTATGGGTCACACTTCACTACGTGCTATCGGTCATAGTTATGCTCGGAATACTCCCAATTTTGGGACTAATATAGGGGGGGTGATATAATGAAAAGGAATAAAATTACCGAAGTGCTGAACACTATTTTCGGTTGGGGTATCTATTGTGTGCTTATTGCAGGAGGCCTTGCATTCTTCGGCTTTTTGGCCGGCATCATTATAGGCGGCGAAAGTGCTACATCATTGGCTGTGTTTTTGCATAAGCAATATTTTCCTGTTGTTATAAGAATTTCCTCCATTATCATCATGCTCGGTCTTGTTAGCATGTATATCAGTAATAAGCACGCTCTTTCGCTCGTCCTGGATAAGCAGGATGCAGATGCGGATATCGCAAGTGCAAAACAGGAAGGAAACTGAGTAGCCATCCCATATCTCAGATTGCTTTTTCAACATTATAGGCTTTGTCTGAATACACCTTTTTTCGCCCTGATGTCCAAAAACCGACATTAGGGTATTTTTTAACCAAGGCCCCCGTTAAGGAGTAGTATTTAGCAGGGCGATAAAAAAATAAGAAAAAGAATCTGGTTGAATATAAAAATTAATTTGACAGAGAATTTTTTTCGTTTATAATATTAATATCTATATCAAAATGACTGTGAAGGGAAGAGTAGCTCGATTGTCTGAAGTTTCAGAGAGCCGGAAGCAGGTGAAAGTCCGGTACAAGGGCATCGAATGAAGAACATCCCGGAGTCGCTGACCGAAAGTATTGACAAGTAGGCTCAGCCGCAGGCGGTGCGTTATTGCCGCAAACCATAGTGTTAATGAGTGGGCTGTGTCTGCAGCCTATTTGGGTGGTACCGCGGAAGCAGAGCCTTTCGTCCCAATGAAGGGGACGATGTGCTCTTTTTTTATAACATCTCCCAACAGTCAAGTATATACATTGAAAAAAAGATTCAGGATGATAAGTTTTTTCACATGTATTACCTTTACTAGCTGTTGAACAAATTCAATTTACACCATATCCAGAATCATTTGTTCAACTTAAAAACTGAGAATGGAGGAATGTTATGAAGCGAACAGAATACTGCGGTGCATTCGGAGAGAAAGACATCGGAAAGTCCGTGACCGTAATGGGCTGGGTTCAGACCAAACGGGACATGGGCGGAGTAATTTTTATCGATCTTCGGGATCGCGAGGGCGTCCTGCAGGTTGTATTCAATGCTCAAGCCCTGACCTCTGAAGATTTTTCTATCGCAGAGCGTCTCAGAAGCGAAACAGTCATCACTGTCAGCGGTGAAATCCGCCTGCGTGACGATGATACGCGTAATCCCCGGTTGAATACCGGCACAATCGAACTGGCTGCCCATCGGATCAAAGTGATCAGCGAGTCAGAGCCTGTCCCATTTTCTATTGAAGAGGGGGTAAAGGTCCGTGAGGATTTGCGGCTGAAATACCGTTATCTCGATATTCGTCGGCCTGAAATGCTGGAAAATCTACGGTATCGTCACCGTGTTTCCAGCGCTGTACATGAATATCTGGACAACGAGGGTTTTATTGAAGTGGAAACACCGATCCTGACCAAAAGCACCCCGGAGGGAGCCAGGGATTATCTTGTTCCCAGCCGTGTGTATCCGGGAACCTTTTACGCGCTGCCGCAATCACCGCAAATTTTCAAACAGCTTTTAATGGTGGGCGGTATCGACAAGTATTACCAGATCGCTCGCTGCTTCCGCGACGAAGACCTGCGGGCCGACCGGCAGCCGGAATTTACCCAGGTGGATATGGAAATGTCCTTCGTGGAGCAGGAGGATATCCTGCAGCATCTGGAAAAGCTTTTCAAACATATTTTTAAGGCCATAAAAGGAAATGAAATAGCAGAACCCTTTCCCCGCCTGACCTGGCATGAGGCAATGGACCGCTATGGAAGTGATAAGCCTGATCTGCGTTTTGATCTGCACATAACAGACCTGACCAGGCTGATGCGTCACTGCGGATTTTCAGTTTTCCGTACAGCAGTGGAGCATGGCGGACTTGTACGCGCCATCAATGTCAAAGGCTGCGCCGACTTGACGCGAAGCGCGATTGAAGAACTTACGCAAAAGGCTATCTCCTTCGGAGCAAAGGGAATGGCCTGGATCGCTATAAAGAAGGACGGGGAGCTCTATTCCGTCCTGACCAAGTACTTTTCTCAGGAGGAAATGAGCAGTTTATTGGAAGCTGTTGATGGCAAGCCCGGCGATTTTATTCTGTTCTGCGCAGACAAATATGACGTCGTCTGCCGAACTTTGGGCGGGCTGCGCAATTATCTGGCAGACCTGCTGGAGCTTCGCAGTGCGGATGATTACAAGTTCTTATTCGTCACCGGCTTTCCGCAGTTTGAATACTCAGAAGAGGAAAAACGTTTTATCGCCACACACCATCCCTTTACAATGCCCTATCCAGAGGATGTCCCCTATCTGACCAGCGATCCGGCAAGGGTACGTTCACAAGCCTATGATGTGGTGCTTAACGGCATTGAGCTTGGCAGCGGCAGTATCAGAATCCATAACAAGGAACTCCAGCAGAAGATGTTTGAGGCATTAGGATTTACGCCTGAAGAAGCCAGAGAGCGATTTGGCTTCATGATTGATGCATTCCGGTACGGAACACCGCCCCACGGCGGTTTTGCCTTCGGACTTGACCGCCTCGTCATGCTGATGACGGGAGCACAGTCTCTTCGTGAAATCATTGCCTTCCCGAAAATAAAAGACGGCTCCTGCCCGCTGACCGACGCCCCAGACCTTGTCGATCCGGCACAGCTTGAAATTCTGGGTCTGAATGTTACAAATACTCAAACCTGTGAGACCCATAATGCAAGACAAGTATCAGCGCCCAGTATTAACGTGGATAATGTAGCTACTCTTGCAAAGCTTGATCTGACCAATGAGGAAAAGACATCCATGGCGCGTGAAATGCAGGAAATTATCACCTTTGCGAACCAGTTAAACCAGGTGGATACCACCGGCATTCAGATCACAGCCCATGTTATGCCTATAAAAAACGTTTTCCGGCAGGATGTCCCCGGCACAGTGTTTACGCGGGAGGAGCTATTGGAAAACACGCCGCGGAAACAGGACGGGTACATTTTTGTACCGCAAGTCGTTGAATAGGAAAGGAGGAGCGCAAATGACAACTCATACAATTACTGATATGACCGTATCTCAGCTGTCTAAGCTTTTACAGGAAAAAACGCTTTCCTCCGCTGAGGTAGTGGAAGCTTATCTTGAGAGAATCACGCTCAAGGAGCCCGATATACAGGCTTATATAACAATTACCTCCGAATCGGCCCGGCAGCAGGCCGAAAGGGTGGATCGGCTGCGTGTGGCAGGGCAGGATTTGTCCCCGCTGGCAGGTATTCCCGCAGCGATCAAGGACAATATCTGCACCAAAGGTATCCCAACCACCTGCGCATCAAAAATGCTGGAGCATTTCGTCCCTCCTTATGACGCCACCGTCATTGAAAAGCTGGCGGCACAGCACGTCATCGTCCTGGGAAAGCTAAATATGGACGAGTTTGCCATGGGCTCCACAACGGAGAATTCTTATTTTAAAATCACCCGCAACCCAAGAAATCTGGACTGCGTGCCGGGAGGCAGCTCAGGAGGCTCCGCCGCCGCCGTTGCGGCCAATGAAGCTTCGTTCGCCCTCGGTTCCGATACCGGCGGTTCCATCCGCCAACCCGCTTCCTTTTGCGGCGTCGTGGGGATGAAGCCAACCTATGGCTCGGTTTCCCGCAATGGCCTGATCGCCTTTGCGTCGTCTCTGGACCAGATTGGCCCTCTGACCCGGAATGTGCGCGATTCCGCTCTAATACTTGGCGCCATCACAGGGCAGGATCACAGGGATACGACCTCTATCGCCCATCCGACGAAGGATTTTACCACAGGGATTGAAGATGGCGCAAGAGGCCTTCGGGTGGCGTTGCCAAAAGAATACTTCTCAGAAGGAGTCGCGTCCGAAGTCAAAAAAGCCGTGTTGGATGCGGCAAAGCAATATGAAAAGCTGGGCGCCCAGGTGGACGAGGTGTCCCTCCCTCACATGAAGCACGCGCTGCCGGCCTATTATGTCATCTCAGGCGCAGAAGCGTCATCCAATCTTGCCCGCTTTGATGGCGTGAAATACGGCTATTGCGCAGAAGACTGTGAAGATATCGACCAGCTCTACAAAAGGACCCGCAGCGAGGGCTTCGGCACAGAAGTGAAGCGGCGGATTATGCTGGGCACCTTTGCGCTAAGTGCAGGGTACTATGATGCTTACTATAAAAAAGCGCTGCAGGTTCGCACATTGATCATGAATGATCTGAATGCGGTTTTTGACCGGTTTGATCTCATCCTTTCGCCTGTATCCCCCACAACAGCATACAAGCTGGGCGAAAAAACAGGAAACCCTCTGGAAATGTATCTTGGAGATATTTTTACCGTTCCTGTTAATATTGCCGGCGTTCCAGCCCTGACCCTGCCGTGCGGCGAGAATCAGCAGGGACTGCCCATCGGCATGCAGCTCATTGGCAGGGCGTTCAGCGAAGCAACACTGTACCAGGCAGCTTACGCATATGAACAGAGCGTGAAGGGAGGCATAGTATAATGGCGTCATCTATTAGCAACTATGAAATGGTCATCGGTCTGGAAGTGCATGTGGAGTTGAAAACAGCCAGCAAGATATTCTGCGGCTGCCCGACGACCTTCGGAGCAGAGCCGAATACGCAGTGCTGCCCGGTGTGCCTGGGTATGCCCGGCACGCTCCCGGTACTCAATGAACAGGTCGTTAATTACGCAGTGATGGCGGGCATTGCCACCAACTGTCAAATTGCCGACTTTTCCAAGCAGGACCGGAAAAACTACTTTTATCCCGATCTGCCCAAGGCATACCAGATCTCACAATATGACCTTCCGCTTTGCCAAAACGGATATATCGATATCGAAACAGAAAACAGCACCGGCAAACGGATCGGTATCACCCGCATCCATATTGAGGAGGACGCGGGCAAGCTGGTACACACAGAAGGAAAAGGCACCTTCATTGATTGCAACCGCTGCGGCGTACCGTTGATCGAAATCGTCTCGGAACCGGATATCCGTTCGGCGGAGGAAGCAAATGCATACCTTCGGAAGCTGCGTGCGATCCTTCTCTATACCGGTATTTCGGACTGCAAAATGAATGAGGGCTCCATGCGCTGCGATGTGAACCTTTCCGTACGCAAAAAAGGGGAAACGGCACTCGGTACGCGCACGGAGATGAAAAACCTCAACAGCTTCCAGTTCATCACAAAGGCGATTGAATATGAATTCCAGCGTCAGGTTGATGCAGTGGAGTCCGGTGAGGTCATTGTGCAGGAGACCAGGCGCTTTGACCAGCAGACAGGCAAAACCCTGTCTATGCGTCGAAAAGAGGATGCAAATGACTACCGTTACTTCCCCGACCCGGATCTCGCGCCCATCCGCATTTCAGCCGGCATGCTGCAGGACTTGACCAACCGGATACCCATACTTCCGGATCATCGTAAAGTCGAATATGTGGAGCGATATGGGCTCACCTCCTATGCCGCGGAGCAGATCACCAGCCGGAAGGAAATTGCCGACTATTTTGAAGAAGTGCTGCAAAGTACCGGGTATCCCATGCTCGCGGCAAGCCTCATCCAAACGGAGGTTATGCGCCTGCTGGCACAGGACGAGGAACAGATACCTGTTTTGCCTGAAAACTTCGCCGGCCTTGTTCAGTTGTCCGGACAAGGAAAAATCAACAGCAGCACCTGTAAAAAGGTACTCAATATTCTGTGGGAAAAGGATCAGGATCCGGTAGAGCTGATCCGCAGGGAAGGGCTGGAGCAGATCAGCGACAAAGCCGTGCTGAGAGAAATCGCCATGCAGGTGATTGATGAGCAGCCAAAGCTGGCGGCGGATTATAAAAAAGGAAAGACCGCCGTGCTGCAAGCTCTGGTAGGCCAGGCTATGAGGAAAACCTCGGGCAGAGGCAATCCGGCAATTCTACAGGAAATTTTTAAAGAATTGTTGACTTAAAATACTGTAAACATGTAGGGTCGGCAGTCATTATCAATTGCAGATGGACTGAATTCCCTTTATCCATATACTACGCGCTCTATGCTCATATAGGACAAACATTCACGAAATTACATTATTTTCAATAATGTATTGATATAAAGGAAACATATTTTATAATAAAAGATGGAGGTGTCGACATGTATATGGATAAGGTAACAGTCCCTTGGTGGGTTAGTATTTGGCCACTTTTGAATATAATATTGATAATTGCAATCTTGTGTGTATCAATATTCTTTTTGGTCAAATTATTACAATTTTTGAATTTAGGTATAATGGTTTTTAAAGATTATTTAGAAAAGAATAACAAATAAATTGGTTAACTCCAATAGTTTCCCCGTCCCTTTAGATCGATAATACGCTGATTTGAAGAGCCCCTGAAGCGCAGTATGGGATCGTGGAGCTCCTGCTTGAAAGGCCCGTCCACAAGTGTGTCCGCAGTTTCAAGCAGCTCGCTCCAGCCAGGATGCGCACTGCCGTTTTCCCTGATGTGCTCATACGTATATCCGGTGTATACAATGATGTTAAGTCCAAGACGGGCGACCTCCCGCGCAAGCACGGCAAAGGCAGCCGCCTGTTCAAATGGCTCTCCGCCGCTGAACGTAACCCCATCCAGCAGCGGATTGCTTTTTATTTGTTGCAGTATCTCATCCACATCCATCATGAATCCGCCTTCAAACGGATGCGTCTGCGGATTGTGGCAACCCGGGCAGTTATGCCTGCACCCCTGTGCAAAGACAACATATCGTATCCCGGGACCATCGGCGATAGATTCCTTTACGATCCCGGCAACTCTTATCTGAACAGCCATAAATACCTCCCCAAAGCCTGTTCTTAACGCCGGCAACATCACAAACACCATGAACCGACAGACCGATGTTTTGCTTCAAGTGAACCAGATACTATGATTCAACAACAGAGTGCTTCGCCCGATCACGCACCTCAGCCTTCTTGGCGTCATTAAAACGGTCAAGCGTGCCAACCAAATATCCCGTGATCCTGCGGATCCTTTCGAACCGGATATCACCTTCGGCTCTCCCGCATTTAGTACACTTTCCGTTCAAAATCCCTGTGTATCCGCATACAGGATCACGATCCACCGGATGGTTGATAGCGCCGTAGCCTATACCTGCTTCCTTCATACAGCGGATAATTTTCTCGAAGGCCTCCAGGTTCTGCAGCGGATCCCCGTCGACCTCCACATATGTAATGTGGCCGGCATTGGTCAGTTCGTGATAGGGAGCCTCCAGACTTACTTTATCAAAAGCATTGATTTTATAGCTGACAGGGATATGAAAGCTGTTTGTATAGTATTCCTTATCCGTAATACCCTCTATACTCCCGAATATCCTTCTGTCCATACTGACAAATCTGCCGGACAGTCCTTCCGCCGGTGTTGCCAGAAGTGTATAATTCATTCCGGACTTCCTGCTTGCTTCATCCATTCTGGCTCTCATATGCTTGATGATCCTCAAACCCAGCCTCTGAGACTCTTCTGATTCGCCATGGTGTTTCCCCGTAAGCGCCTTCAGACATTCGGCCAGTCCGATAAAACCAATAGACAGGGTGCCATGCTTCAGCACCTCCCTGATCTCATCCTCCCAGCCAAGCTTGTCTGAATCCAGCCATATGCCCTGACCCATGAGGAATGGGAAATTCTTTACCTTTTTTGCCGCCTGGATCTCAAATCTATCCATAAGCTGCTCGATCACCAGATCGATCATTTTATCCAGTTCTACAGAAAAAGCTTCTATGTTTCCTTCGCTTCTGAGTGCAAGCCTGGGAAGATTGATGGTTGTAAAGCTCAAATTACCGCGTCCGTGAATGATTTCCCTTTCCGGGTCATACACATTGCCTATCACACGGGTTCTGCAGCCCATGTAGGCAATCTCGGTTTCAGGCTTGCCCGGCTTATAATACTTGATGTTGAAAGGAGCGTCAATAAACGAGAAGTTAGGGAACAGCCTCTTGGCGCTGACCCGGCAGGCCAGCTTGAACAGGTCGTAATTGGGCTCTCCCGGATTGTAATTGACTCCATCCTTTACTTTGAATATATGTATTGGGAATATTGGCGTCTCGCCGTTGCCAAGGCCGGCTTCCGTTGCCAGCAGCAGATTTTTTATGACCATCCTGCCTTCAGGTGAGGTGTCCATACCGTAGTTGATAGAACTGAACGGGATCTGGGCTCCTGCCCTGCTGTGCATCGTATTCAGGTTGTGTACAAAGGCCTCCATCGCCTGATATGTATTTCTGTCCGTCTCAAATTCCGCATTTTTAGCTGCAAAGGCTTGGACCTTTCGAACCATTTCAGGATCGGCAAGCAACTCAAGGAGAAGCTCGGCTTCAAGCTTCTGGTAGGCTTTTAAATCATTCATTGCCGGAACGAGCCCGGACTTTTCTTTGATCAATGCGGTAATTTCACGCACTCTTTCGTTGGCATCATCCATCTCACAAAGAAGCTGAATCGCTTTTGCAAGGTTCTGACGATACGTTTTTATGTATGTTTTGGACACGCCCTGGGCCATTCCGTAGTCAAAGTTCGGTATGCTCTGTCCGCCGTGCTGATCGTTCTGGTTGGATTGGATCGCAATGCAGGCAAGAGCCGAATAGCTGTGAATGTCATTGGGCTCCCGCAAAAAGCCGTGACCGGTGCCGAAGCCTCCCTGAAACAGCTTTTCAATATCGATCTGGCAGCAGGTGGTGGTCAGCATCAGAAAATCCATATCATGTATATGGATATCGCCATCCTTGTGTGCAGCAGAATGCGAGGGCTTCAGTACAAACATCTCATTGAACTGCTTTGCGCCCTCGGAACCATACTTGAGCATTGTTCCCATGGCCGTATCACCGTCGATATTGGCGTTTTCGCGCTTCATATCGTTATCCTTGGCTTCTTTAAAGGTTAGCTCCTCATATATCTGCATCAGGCGGGTATTCATCTCCCTCATGCGGGTTCTCTCCGCCCTGTACAGGATATATGCTTTTGCCGTACGGGCATGGCCCGTCTCAACAAGGATCTTTTCAACGGCATCCTGTATTTCCTCAACCGCCGGAACCTTCTTATTCAACTCTCTTTCTACATAATCAACGACTTTTTCGGCAAGAGACAGTGCAGTGTCATAATCATTTCCCCCGACCGCACTGGCCGCTTTGAATATTGCATTGGCGATTTTTTCGATGTTGAATGGTACTTCCCGTCCGTCGCGCTTTCGTATCTTTGTAATCATCTTAGGCTGGCTCCCCTCTTATGTAGATCATCTTCTTTTGTCACAGTTTTGGCTCAGGCTTCATTTCAACAACATATTGTAATATAAATTTTACCACATACAATATATAGTGTCAATATGAAGGAAGCACTAATGGGAAGTTACCGCTAATACCATTGTCTTCTCCTCCGATTTATCTGCACAGAAGCTTTTGCGTAACAATATCCGAAAATATTTCCAGCCCGTTTGTCCTTGCGATATGGATCACGTCTGAGAACTTTGTGTTCCCGGGTAAAACGGCTCCCAATATGTTTTCCCTGTCCAGAATGAGCCCGGGATTGAATATGACGCCTTTTTGCCCATCAAAAACTGCGGCATAGAATATACCGGATTCAACAATATCCTGGAAGAAATGACTGCCATAAGACAGTTCAGGAGTAAATCCTTCCTCCACGGAGGCTATCTCGCAAAGGACCGCCATATTGCAGATCTCGGAGAAATGCACCGGAACACCAAGAGACGGCGTGGTAGTTCCCCATCTGCCGGGTCCCATCAACATGACATTTTTGCCTTTCAAGGCAGTATTAATCATGCCGATCTGCCTGGCGACCTCATATTTTTCCTGCTCCTTCAGCGCCAGATAGCTCCCTGCCTGCACAAGCACAACGTAGTCGATGGGCAGGTGTACATTGCCTCCCATAAAATGCCCTTCAGTTGCGAACAGGCAGGCTTGCCCATCCATGATCTGCGGCATACGGACCGGCTTACCGAGGCCTCTGGTCTGCAGAGGGCGGCATTGCAGAAGGTTCACCTTGAAGCTCCTGTCCTTTGTAAAATTAACTGTAAACTCGATATCGACAGGGTATTCATAGACTTTGGAAAGCAAGGCAAGCATCTCTCTCATGAAAGCAGGAAAGGCAGTGCCTGTAAACATCTCACGGAAATCAAGGATAAAGGCGGCGTCCCTGTTGGCATATCCCAACTCGGTCAAGCGGTTCAGCGTTTCATAATCAATGCGGAAAAATAACTCCTTATCCGTCTTCAAATCCAACGGGACAAGCTTATTCAGCCCTTTGGCGGTCAGGATGTTCTCCCTGAGAGAGAGCAGGTCCGCATCATGCTGGGTATATTTCACCTGATCGTCGTGATCCATCGGAGGCAGACGCAACGGGTCGTCCAGACAGACGATCCTTGCATAATCGCCCACTGTTCTGTCGACCGCCCTTGTGCCAAGCCCGAAGACCATGCGAAGCATCCCCGCTTCCATGTCCGTATCCTTATCCCATACATAGAGGTTGGAAGAGTTCCCGACTCCCGCGGCGTGGGGGAAGAAATCCTCCCGGTACTGATCCCCGGAAACACGCTGGACCAGGATCGCCATCTGTTCATCCTTTTCAAAAAGCCCTCTGTTGAGCCTGTAAGCCAGCGCATCTTCATTCATCGTACTGGCATATACAGTGCGCACTACCTGTTCAAAAGCCTCGTAGCGTTCCTCGGGCGTACCCTGATTCACACAGAACACACTCTCATATTTGCCTGCAAAAGCGTTGCCGAAATTGTCCTCCAGCAGCGAACTGGACCTTACGATGATGGGCGACTGCCCGAAATAGTCCAGCATCTGGACAAATTGTTCTTTTATGTTGACCGGAAATTTACCGTGCAGGAGCTTTTCCTTCAGCTCCGGCGCATATCTGAAGTATCCGTCCCTCGTCTTTTGCTTTGTGCGAAGCTCCCACCAGCCGTTTTGCACAATATAGGTATAAAAGATATCCGAACCGAGATAAAAGGAATCATGAGCTTCCATGAAAGGTGTAAAGAGGCTTTCTCCCTCCTTCTCCAATATCTTTCCGGCCAGGAGCATCCCTACGCTCTTACCCCCAATAAACCCAGTGCCCACCTCTCTGGCGGCGATCTGAAGAATATCCTGCAGAGTGAAATAACGGTCGCACAGTTCGGTTATTCTTGACTGTTCTCCGATCAACATGGACATCAGGAGCTTTTTGCTCTCTTCCTTCTTCTGCGGTGAAAGTGAAAGCGCCTCCCTGGCATTGGACAGTATCACATGCCAGTAATCCGGCCTCTGGGTACTATGGCTGATGTGGGAAAACAACTCGGCAGCATCGGAGCTGGAGGTAATGCTGATTGCGTTCTGATCCTCGATCAGATGCGGAAAAAACATAGTTGGAGAATAACGCTGCCACACTTTGATTGGATGGAGATAATATTTTTCCTTCACCCGATACAAATCAAGCAAGAGCTGTGTTGTTTCACGGATACTTGCGATGGTGCTGTAGGTATGCACATTGCGCATGATCGCAAAATAGGCGACTGTGTCCAGTTCATATAAATAGGGACAGGTGATCTTAAAAAAGTTTCCGATCATCAGATCCGAATGCCAGAACTCCAGCAAATCCGTCAGGCAGTCAAAAACATAAAAGGCCTTCCTGCCTTCCTTTTCAACCATACTGTGCACTGCTGCCGCAAAGCTTTCAAAACCCTTCTCGGCGCCGATCCGGCAGATCGTGATATGGGGGTCTTCCTCCAGCACCGGTTCATGACTGCCAAAGCGGGCATAAATTATTTTTCTGCGATCCTCTATCGCCTGGGCAATGTACGGAGCAACTACTTTTTTGTAGCTGGATATCAAATCCACCTGCCATACGACATTGTCGCCCAGACGCAGCTTGTCGATTGCGGCGTCAACGCCTTCCATCCCGGTACTGACCCAATCCTGCATACTCATAGCATTCCCCCTTTACCTCATCCCGGTGTACCTATTCCTATCTGATTAAAGTCTGCCCAATTCGCCCGCAGCTCCGTTTCCATCAGCTTTCTGGTCATCTCAAAATCATATCCCCTGCTAAACAAGTAATATAGCTTAGTTAAAATCTTCGCATCCGTTCTTACTTTGCTTTCACTCATTCACTCTTTCACAGCTTCCTTCAGCACCCTTGCAGCTACAGCTCCGGCAACTTTGCTTCCTGAACCGCCATTCTCAACTATAACGACAAACGCAAGCGGGAAATCGTCCCTGTCCAGATATCCGGCAAACCAGGAATGAGGCTTCAGTCCGCCGCCAACCTCCGCGGTTCCGGTTTTGGCGCAAAGCTCCAGACCTTTAAATTTTCCCTCCCCGTAGTTGTTTATAACATTGTTTCTCATCATTTTTCCAAGCATCTCACTCACCTTTGTTGACATGATCCTTTTTTGGCTCGTGGAAACGCTTTTTATGCCGGCCGCCAGTCCTCCTCCGCCCAGTATTTTAGGTGTGACGCGCACGCCGTAATTCGCAATTGCTCCCACGTAAGCCATCACATTCAACGGATTTGCGGTATCGGTATATTGGCCTATGCCCGCCCAGGCCAGATCCGCTCCTTCGGCTCCGGACACATCCACTTTTCCCGCAGCTGTTTTGATGCTATCGACCTCCAGACTGGAATTAAACCCGCCCGAATCAGCATATTCCTGTAATGTATCCGAGCCAAGCTCCAATGTGATTTCAGCGAAGGCGACATTGCACGATACTGCAAGAGCCTGCTCCAGCGTTACATAACCATGCGCTGACGGGCAAGTCACCAACTTGCCGTCTATATTCAGCTTTCCTTCGCAATGAAAAACCTTCTCTTCAATCCCATCAATGTTTTCGATCGCCGCAGCGGATGTAACCAGTTTAAACACTGAGCCGGGTGTATAGACTGCGGACAGCAGCCTGTTCAGATAGACTCCCTTGTACTTTTCAGTATTGCTTTCCACATCCGGAGGATTCTGCGGATCAAAGGACGGACTGCTGACCATGCATAGAATATCGCCGGTCTTGTAGTTATATATGCCGACCGTACCTATTTGTCCATTCAGCGCCTTGTACGCCGCGGTACATAAATCGGCATCCAACGTCAGCGTAATGCCTTTTCCAAAGTCGGAACGATTAAAATTGTAAGCGCCGTTAATAAAATCCCATCCGGCAAGCTTTTCCCGGAAGGCTACCCTCGCGCCGGTCGCCACATTGCCGTTCATATCTCCTGTCGCATGCATAACAGCAGTTCTCACGGTTTTATTTTGGTTGAATTTTGCCTTACCTTCTGACATCTGAAAAAGAATTTCACCGGAACGGTCATAGATGGAGCCTGACGAAATCGGCTTTCCGCTTGCAAATAAATGCTTATTTGCGGGATAGCCCGCCCATTCGGGAGCATTCATTAAATACTTACCCATGAAGAATAGAAGCCCCAAAACAAGCAATAGAGCAAGCGCAAGCAATACGGAAGCGCGTTTGAGCAGCAGTCTCATTTCATGCCCTCCTTCCCGTCGGTCCCATTATTTGACCTCTTTTCATTTTGCCGGACTTAATTTTATATCCCGATCGTGAATTATCTTTCTTGACAGTTTTAGCGTTCCAGACCCGGTCATCCGCAGCTTTAATAAACGCCATAAGCCCCCATGACGCGATCATGGAGGAGCCCCCTTTGGAAACGAAGGGTATCGTCACTCCTGTTAGCGGAAGTATGTCCATTGAGCCAAAAACGTTCAGTCCTGTCTGTATCAGAAATATTGAAGCCGCTCCACAGGCTGCGATCGCGTAGAAGGAGGATCGGCAGCTTTTTGTGAGAAAAACGGCATAAAAAGCAAAGAACAGAATGATTAATATCACTGCAAGGGCGACCAGCATACCCCATTCTTCAAAAAGCATCCCAAATACAAGGTCCGTATCGGCAGCCGCCACTCCCGACAGGTATCCATATCCGCCGCCAACACCGGCAAGGCCGCCGCTGGCAGCATAAATCATTGTTCGTGTCTGCTGGTAGCCCGCATCGTTGACCGCCTCCCACGCATGTCCCCACGTAGCAAAGCGCGTAGCAATGTACGGCAGAAAGAATATTGCGGCTATAGCTCCCAGCACAGCCCCTGAAGTGATTAGGGCAATGGTTCGCACATCCCCCGAACGCATGAATGCAATGACAATAAATGTACCGAAAAAAACTACCGCAGTGCCAAGATCCCTCATCAGTACCAACGCACAGATACACGCCCCCGAAAATCCAATAAAGGCCGTCATGTTGCGTTTTGTGAGCAGTCTGTCCAATGTGGCCGTACCGGCTATAACGAAAGCGACCTTGACAAATTCCAGCGGTTGAATGGTGACAAATCCAAGATTGATCCAGTTTTTTGCGCCGTAACGAGTTTCCCCAATTGCCAGATTCAACACCAAAAGCAGGATCGCACCTGCCGCCAGAATGTATTTAATCTTTCTCGCACGGCCAAGATCCTTTAACAGCAGTCCCAGCACCGTATACGCAATAATCCCTGCAAGTATCGCCACAAGCTGTTTAAAGAGGGAATCCGGCGCTGCTGCCGCAACAACCAGCAGATCGAGACCGCAGAGAAAAAAGCAAAGCAGTTCAAGCTCAAGGGTTTTTCTGCTGAATCGCCGCATGATAGTGAAGTAGATATTCTGTGCAAGGATAAAAAACAGGAAGGTCAGCGGCATCTCCGCTTCCCGGTGATCGGCGGCGGAAAGCCAGAGCTGAAGTCCGCCAAGGATTTGAAATAACAGGATCAGAAAAAGCGTCGTTCCGGTGCTGATTTTACTGCCAGTGCACGGCTGTACCGGCAACTGTACCGGCGGCTGTATTTCTGACTGCGGCTGTGACATTAGCGGCTGTATTTCTGACTGCGGCTGTGACATCAGCGACTGCACTTCAGCTTGCGGCTGTACCCCTTCCGGCTCTGTATCAGGCGGATTCAGTGTCATCTCAAGACCCGCAAGAGAGATCACATCCCCAAGCTTCACATCGCTCTGGTGCTCGATCACCGCACCGTTTACCTTCACACCGCCCTTAGAATCCAGATCATATATCTTCCATATCCCGTTGCAGAAGGATAAAACGGCATGGCTCCTGGAGGCAAATGCAAAGTCGATAACAATATCGGAGAGCTTACTTCTTCCGATTGAATTTTCCCAATGCCTTACAGGCATCCTTGTTCCATCCTTCAGGTCAAGATATGCCCACACTTCTTTTGCCTTGTTTGTTTTTATGAGCGGCAAAATACACCGAAGTAATATGGCGACCGCTAACAGGGGGAAGATCCACCGCACCACAAGGGTATAGTACGTAGACGCCTTTTCAAAATCCGGCGGCACAAACCCGGCACTATCCGCTATATCATATAACTCCGTCCAAACCCGGTTCCAAAAATCCTTCGCATTGTTAACAAAATCATTCATGAAATCGTCCCTTTTACCAACCTGCTATTATTGTATCATGATTTCCGCAGATATTATGATACAATTACCCATTGCGCGTTTCGGAGCTATGGTTCCATAGCCGAAAATTTCGCGCGGGCTGGTCGATGACTATGACATCTGCCCGTCCATGCATCCTGGGCGGCTGATTCCGCCGGAGGCATATAATATCCCCCGCAAACGGGGATATTATATCAGACGAAGCAGTCAGTAAAAAGTTTCCGATATCTGCGCCGTATGTTCATTTACTCATCTGCTGTCCTAATTTTCAATACAAAGGATTGTATAATCCGCAGCGGTTTCGTTCCCGGTCTTACCCGAGATTGAGATATAGTATATCCCGGCCTTCAAATCCGTCGAAATCGCCTGTAGGCTGGTTTCCTCCTCAAAAATCGTTTCTTCACTGTTCTTCAAGACCACTCCATTTCGATCCATCAGCTTTATTTCGAAGGTACTTTCTTTGTCTTCGTTTAATAAGGAGTTATAAGCCCCCGTAAACGACACTTTTCCATCATATTTCAAATCAAATTTGAAGACATCCACATCCCGATCGCCATACAGATTCGCACTTATTATACTGTCCATCTGCAAGCTGTTGGCGCTGGATATACTATCATTACTCTCAAATTCCACGACCTCAGTATCA
This sequence comes from Bacillota bacterium, assembly GCA_023435745.1. GTDB lineage: Bacteria > Bacillota > Clostridia > Acetivibrionales > DTU013 > JAEYRF01. Next base: position 78,223 of record JAEZMD010000021.1, read on the forward strand.
TAATTATTGACAGCCTGGATTGGAATACGGCGGGCTGATTCAAATAGTTTTCTGACAGTATTGATAGGAACCGCGAAATTCATATTTTGAGAGCCCCACATCGTCATGGACATGACTCCTATCACATCTCCGTTCATATTAAAGAGAGGTCCGCCGCTGCTTCCGGGCGAAATGGAGGCAGTAGTCTGGATGTACTTTACCCCAAATATATCCCGTATACCGCTGACCAACCCATCCGATATGGTATTCTGCATCTCCATCGGGTTTCCGATTGCCAGAACATCATCAGCCAGCTCCGCTCTATCCGAGTTTCCAAGCTTCACTACCGGCAGTCCTTGAGCAGAGTTCAATTTCAGAATAGCGACATCCTTGACTGAATTGTAGTTCAATATATAGTCCGTATCATACGTTTTCCCATTATCAAAAGAGCATTTTATCGTCGACGCTCCCGCAATGACATGGAAATTTGTCACAACAGTTCCTGTGGGTTCAATGTTGAAGCCGCTCCCGGAAGCTTTCAGCTTGCCCTTTTCATCAAATACCTTGATAAATACTACGGCATTCTTTTGTTTGACAATTTCCTTGGCAGTCTTGACGGTATATCCGGATGAAGCACCTGGTATGTTGATTGGCAACGGGGTATATGAGCCAAAGGCAGGCAGCCTGAATACATCGGTAACTTTGCCCGATTCTCCGGAAGCTATGAGCTGTTTTACGGATCCGTCTTTATTAATGCGAAATCCATTCATTTCTATGTCTTTATCATCGCTATATTGCGACATGATCAGGCTTCTATAGCCCTCGCCATGCGAATAATAAAGCCAGTCGCCACAAATATTTATTTCATATCCTGCATCGTTACTTATCTTTATTTTTTCCTTTTTCTCCTCATTAATCCTGTATAGATTGCCAAAGGAGTCATTATAGTAAATGTATGTTTCGTCCATATTTATTTGAAAAGTACTGACATCCACCACAAACTTCTTGCTGCTGCCGTCAGCTTTCATCCTGCATATCCCGCTCTGAGGCCAAATTGTACCAGCATAGTAGATCCAATCCCCGTTCTTTTGAATAATCCGGTTATCATCCCCAGCCGTGTTGGTCAGTTTCATGGTATCTGTTCCGGATGTACGCATTCTGTACAGATTGCCGTCTGATACCTTTTGGAAATACAGCCATCCTTCGTCTGCAAACAATGTATGAACAGGTGTATTAGACAGCTTCTGCCTTGCTTTTCCGTTAATGTTTATTCTATATGGTTTATCACCATCTGAATTATTAATGTAATAGATCCACTCTCCCATCAGATTTACATAAGTGCACTCATCTTTCGCTAGAAGTGTCTTTGCACTGCCGTCGGTTTTCATTTTATATAGCCACGTTTTTTCAAATAATGATTCAGCGCCCATGTCTGAATAATACAGCCAATCTCCGGCAGCATTGAGGAAGACTCCTGTTTTATCATGCAGCATGGTTTTGCCCGAACCGTCATTTTTCAGTTTATATATCCCATCCCGCATGGAAATGTACTGCCAATCGCCATCTTCCGCAGCACAGCCGTAATTCAAAATATTCCCCCAGGTGTTGCCTGCTTTTTCAGTAAAGCTCCTTGTGATATCCGCTGTTTTTTTTGCATCACTCCAACTGTATTCAAACCCCATTGATTTACATGCCGATTCAAGAGGTATGTATACCTGCTCATGCAGTATCACCGGCGGAGCTGCCAGATTTACCTCCACACCGTTAATGGTTCCCTTGACAGCGCCAAGCACAAGCTTCAGGCTTTTTCCGCTCCTGCCTGCAGTGATGGTCTTTGTCTTTACATCATAATCAGAAATGGCATCCAGGCTGTCAAATATTTGCTTCATAGGGACCATGGGAATATCCTTGCTGAATTCAGGAGGATATTTGAGAGTAAGAGGTTTTCCGTCAAGTACAAGCTTAATGCCCGATGTGTTCTGCAAACGCAGAGCAGCCTGATCTTCTACCCATTCATCAAATTGCCTTTGTTTCTCTGCTATTATCATATTGACCCCTGCCTTTTCCAGGGCTTCATTCAGGGTGGGCAGGTATTTCACGGGATCGTATTCGCCCGTCATAAGCTTTTCCAAATATTTTTCTATTTCACCGTTGCAAAAGCTTTTTTCAACCAGTATAGGCGTTTCATCAAATGTAAATCCTATTGTGCGGGACTCTACTGCTATTTTATTGTAATCCTTCAGCTTGTTATACTTATTCGGATCTTCATTTTTCCAGGTAAAGTCAAGGTACCTGTTCCCAAGCGCCCAGTAAGGGGATTGCAGCTTGTAAGTATTTCCGGCATAAGCACCGCCCGGAGCATCAACTACGTTTTCCGACACTTTAACATAATGCTTCCCTTCTATACCAAAATGAATCAAATTACTGGATACAGCATCGTTATATATGTATTCCATCATACTCAGAGCGCGCTGCGGATGCTTAGAGGTCGCCCAGACTGAATTCATGCTGTTGGGAGAGTCGAATTGATCTATTATCGGCTTTCCAATGTTGACAAAAGTCCAGCTATATTCACTGTCATATTCCTCCTGTATCGGATTGGCCCGTGACATAAGCTTGGCAAATATTTCTCTGCTATCCTGATTGGAATAGCTCTTTAAATATCCTGCTTTATTGAATTTATGAAGAGTCTTGAAAAATGCCATAGTACCTGGTGCGGTATATTCATCATAGATTTTATTATCATCTTTACTGTCATTTGACAGCGCTCCAGGTATCCAGATATTCTCTCCGACCCGTTGAAATCCGGTCAGATCGAAGAAAGGGCCGCCTGTTGATATATTCACCAACGGAATAATTTCGGGTTGTTTGCTTTTGATCAGCTTCAGGACCGATTCAACATCGTCCAGCTTTTTTATTTTGCTTAAATCGATCTTGTATTTATCCACCAGATCCTTCCTGAACGCCAAACCGCTTGAATAAGCAGATGATTGCCCGGGAACAGGCAGTGCAAACAATTCGCCGTCAACCCGAGCCGCTTTCAGAATTGAACTGCCCAGCACAGCTTTTGTCTTGGGAGCCAGCTTGTCGATGTCGTTGTCAATTGGATAATAATATCCTGAATTAACATCATCGACATATGAATACCAAGATGCTGAAAATATCAGATCAATGTTCTTGCCAGAAGCATAAAGTAAATCTTTAATCTCGTAAATATTTTCCCAGTCCAGAAAGGTAAACTCGACAGTATCTCCGGTTTCAGCAGCAAGACGCTCATTCAGCTTCGTACTGATCTCATCAAATCCATCCGGCTTTATCCCCGGCAGATACCATTGCAGCGCTTCGCCACTACTCCGCGGTGCAGCAGCCGGCAGCAGCTCGTCGAATAAGTTTATTTCTTTCCCCAGCGCGGTTACTCCCGGAAACATTGTTATCAAAAACACAACAAGCACTATCAAGGCAGTTCTATGCCTGAATGAGGACATTGTCAAAACCCCCCGCAAATAATATGTGTATATCTTCGACAATGTTTAGCCATTTCCTCTAATTTCAGTTATGTTTTTACAAGCATATATCAATCCTCCTGTCAGACTTTGGGGGAAATCACAAGAACAGAAAGCCAGAATTCTGCATTTACTCCCATAATTCCCCCCCTGGGAGTATGGTCAATTTTGTCAATCAGAGCTATAATCAAATTGTCCGGACGCAAATATTGTGAAATTTAGGGAGGGTATTATGTATTTTTTAGGATTATTGCTGTATATCGTTTTCTTGATTTTCTTTTCGTTATTATCAGGTACAATTGCGACCTTCATAGATTTTCCCAGTCTTCTTATCATCCTTGCTCTCACCATACCAGTATTAATGTCTTCAGGGCTATTGTCCGACTTTTTCCGAGGGTTTGCACTCATGGGGAAGAAGATCAACTATTATTCCTCCATCGATCTAAAGCGCATTCTTGAGGCGGACAGGCTGGCCATCCGAGCTCTTCTGCTCGCAGGTGCCGTAGGTACGATCATAGGAACAGTTGCTTTATTAGCAAAGCTGGATGACCCTTCATTATTTGGGCCTTCGCTTTCCGTTGCCCTAATCACTGTTCTTTATTCCCTTATACTTATTTCAATTATTCTACCCGTTAAGGCAAAGGTATCTACGATTTTAGAAACTCTGGGGCAGGAGCAGAATAAATGAAGAGACCTCCCTATCTGCTGGCAGGATTATTTGTATATCTGCTCCTGATAAGTGTATTGATGCAATTTGATTGGGCGAAAATGGTCAGACCGATCCCGCTGCTTTCGGTGTTGCTCGGTGTACTTATACTCACACTTTCGCAATACAAAAAGGGAATGACTAGAGATGAAGTTCTGGCCCATGCACAATGGAACGCCTTTTTAGCAGGCCTGATGGCTTCCCTTTTGTCTCTTCTTTCAGCCTTCTCCTCCGATGTAACAGAGCCCCTCTCCATACATCGGTTGGCTGACGAGCTGGTTCCTTTGATCTACGGCAGTATCACATATTTGCTCATAAGGCTGCTTAATCCTGAACGGGTTGAGCAGCCCACCGGATCTGAAAACACAAATGCGATGGCTGGAAATCCGGGAAAGCACGCATTGACAACCCTGCCGGATCTTATGACGATCAATGCCATCCTTTCCGCAAAGGGATTCTCCCCGCGAGAATGCCACGTAGCACTGAAAATTGTCGAGGGTATCTCTAACAAAGAAATAGCAGAACAGCTGTTCATCTCAGACGCAACTGTTAAAAAGCATATCCAGAACATGTTCAGGAAATGCGGGGCCAATGACCGCCAGGAGTTCATAATCCGGTTTGCTCAGTGGATGAAGGAATAGTCTTCTTTGACAGTAACCCGGTCATGATGCCGTCCGGCATCTTTTTTCGGATGACGTCATGATACCGATAGACCGCAATGTCATTGTCTCCGCTAAGCTTTTTGCGAATCCTCATTCCATCCCATAGAATTCCTCCGGGTCGAAACCCAGGTATGACTCCGTCTCATCACTGACAGGTGTAATCTCCAGTATGCAAAGATGGTTACATGGAATAGTCAGTTCCACTTTATACTCTCCATTTTCCTCAGACAGCCTTGCATCAGTTTGGAGAGCCTCAGCAGCAGCCTGCAGCAGCTTTATCTGCTCCTTGTTCAGAGTGCGCGGTTTGCCCATATTACTCCAGGTTTGCATGGGATTCGCATGGGAACCTCCCACAACCTTTTTCACAAGCAGCGCCCGCTTCCCGATGGAAGGCAGTGAAAGGGAATAACTCTCATCTGGGGACGGTTTATGATCCCGCATATCATGCCAGTTCCAACCAATGATCACATACTTGCCCTCAGTCTTAGTGACGATCAGGTGCTCATCGCGATAAAGCAGCTCCTTTCCGGCCTTCGAGAAGAACTCAAATGTGTAGAACGTCGGCTTTTTGACAGAGTTCAGTGCAACCAGTCCAAACCCTCCGTGGAAAACTGATTTAGGAACGTCGCTTTCTTCGAATACATCACTGAAGGTCCAATAGGAATAGGAATCCGCGTATTCTCCGGCTTCGCTCAGGATCCGCGCAATATACGCCGCATTGAAAGCTGTATCATGGACAGGGCAGCATGGATTGTATGAGCTATTGAACTCCGTTATATGCAGCGGCATATTTGCAATAAGAGGATAATCCGCCATGATCCTGCGGGTTTCTTTTAGTTCCTCTATCATCGTAGCCGGCTCGTTTATAGTATGGTATACATAGTGTCCGCGCACCATCGTAGGATTGGCTGTATAACAATGACGGGTAATAAAGTCCAGTGGCGGGTTGCTTTTTATGCAATGCTCAAAAAAAGCTCTAAGCCATTTTTCTGTTTCAACGCCGCAGATTGCCGGACCTCCCACCTGGATACGCGGATCAGCAAGCTTTACAGCCCTTGCAGAATAATCATAAAGCTTGAAGTATTCCTCCATGGAACCTGCCCAGAATGGGATATTCGGTTCGTTCCACACCTCAACAGGCCAGGTAATCACTTCTTCCCTGCCATACCTGTCGATCAGGTGATTTAGTGTATTTGTGATCAATTCAGCCCATTTCTCATATGAGGATGGCGGCGTCACATTGCCTTTCCAGTAGAATATCGTCTGCTCGCCTGTCTTCAGCTTTTCCGGCATGAAACCGAGCTCCAGAAACGGGCGTATTCCATTCTCAAGATAAGCGTCCATGATGCGATCCAGGTAGGTAAAGTTATAGAATGTGTTTGTCTTACCATCCATCGTACACTCACGATAAATGCCGACGTCGTCACAAAACAGTCCATGGCCGCGGATATATCGGAAGTGTATGGCCTGCTGAACCATTTTAAGGTGGTCTGCGTATTCCTTTTGAAGTGCCAGCCCCATCCGCCCAGTGCCGACACAATAGACCGCATTATTTTTGAAGGGCTTACCGGAAGCCGGTATATTGATCCTTTTTACCATGGCTAAACCTCCTGGTGTTTATAGATAATCGCTATGTATCTTTCCTCGATAAAACTTTATACTATAACATTCAATTATACAAGAAAAAAATAGAAAAATATATTGATATTCATGGACTAAATAAGGTATATTGATGTGGCAAATATGCAGTGAGATAAGGAGAATAGAATAATGAAAGAAGGCGCATTTTTTACAAACGAGTACCCTGATCTGTTTGCTGAAATCGGACTCTCAGGTGAACAAATCGAAAAAAAGATCTGTGAAACCTTTAACACCATGTTCTTTGACCCTGAGGAACGCATTTATTTTGAAAAAGGCGAAAATATGGGCTTCATGCTGGATACCGGCAACAATGACGCCCGGACCGAGGGAATGAGCTATGGAATGATGATGGCCGTCCAGATGGACAGAAAGGATATTTTTGATCGTCTATGGCTCTTTTCCAAAACGTATATGTACCAGAGCAAGGGGAAATATCAAGGCTATTTTGCCTGGTCCGTATCCCCCGAGGGCATAAAAAATTCCGAAGGACCGGCGCCGGACGGGGAGGAGTATTTTGCAATGGCTCTTTTCTTTGCCTCTAAAAGATGGGGCGACGGGCAGTCTCCTTTTGACTACGGCGTTCAGGCCAGAGATATTTTACGGCACTGCATTCATCAATCTGAACTTGTTGATGGCGGCGAGCCCATGTGGGACCATACGAACCACTATATAAAATTTGTGCCCGAAACACCCTTTTCCGACCCTTCCTACCATCTGCCGCATTTTTATGAGTTGTTTACACTCCTGGCTGATGAAGCAGACAGACCCTTTTGGCAGAAAGCCGCAGAGGAAAGCCGCAAATACCTGTGCATAGCATGTCATGACAAGACTGGAATGGCGCCTGAGTACGCCGAGTTTGACGGTTCGCCGAAGCATATGTTCAATGATGGCCAGTTTTATTCTGATGCATACCGTGTAGCAATGAATATCGGTCTGGATGCTGCCTGGTTTGGCAGGGATGAAGCCCTTGGGGATATCATTGACAGGCTGCAGGCATTCTTCAGCGAGCATACGCAACCGGGAGAATATCATTCCTATATGCTCGACGGCACACCGCTTGAACAACCGGCGCTCCACCCCATTGCAATAATAGCAACAAATGCCGCAGGCTCCCTTGCCGCACGCGGCAGATACCGTCTGGACTGGGTTCGGGATTTCTGGAATACGCCGCTTCGCAAGGGCGACCGCAGATATTATGATAACTGTCTGTACTTTTTCTGTCTGCTGATGCTGGCAGGGAAATACAGGATCTATATATAACCTGTTCTCCAGATGGTCTACTCACCGGATGGTTTTAAGCCGGATTGTCTGGTTGCCGGATGGTTTTAAGCCGGATTGTCTGGCTGCCGGCCGGTTTTAGTCGCTGGCCGGTTGATTGTCCGGCAGTAACGCTGTATTCAGTGTTGCATTCTCAACCTCTATCCCGATTCGGCGGTTTACCGCTGCGGCATCCTTTAGGTAAGCTCCATTTGCGTCCGTATCCGGTATAATCAATTCGCTTTCACCACGGCCATCTGCCGAGAAAGTCCAGCCCACAGCTCCGCTCATATTTGCCCAATCTTCAAACCAGCTTCTTACTGCCTCGGCTCTTTCCTTTGACAGCTTCAGGTTCTCTTCTGCCAGTCCGCTGCTGTCCGTATGACCGATAAATTTGATTGAACACTTGCTGTAATTATAGCTCAGCTTCCTTGCTAATGCCTCAAGTCTCAGAGCAGCTTCATCCTTAAGCTGTGAACTGCCTAAACCAAACATCGCGTCGCTTGGCAATGAATTTGAAATGTGTATATCTGATACTGTCTGGAATTGTTCTGCTCCCGGAAGCATCCACATGTCAAGAGTACCGTCCTTACGTGCAACGGCCAGGTGTCTTCCGTCAGGAGTAAAAGCAAGCTCTGCGACGGTGTCTGTATCGTCATCATTAAATTTCTGATCCAATGTGCATAATAATGTATGTGTTGAAGCATCCCAAATGGTTACTGCCTTCATAGACGCAACCGCAAGCAGGCCCCCGTCAGGAGAAAAGTCCATATCCCTGTAATCATCAGGGATTGACAGATCAGCCAGTTGCATTGCTCCGTCCGCCGTCCACAGACGCACCAGATGCTTGTACTCTTCCTTTATTGCGGCAGCCATTGTTTCTCCATCCGGTGAGAATTGAAAAGGATCCTTGATGTTCCCTAAAAAATTGTTGAGTATGATTGTGTGAACTAATGTTTTTGCTTCAATATCCAAAATATAAACAGTCCCTTTATCTGTCCACTGAGAAGCAGCAAGCAGCTTACCGGACGAATCGTATGCCAGCGAAGTGATCCAGTCTGTACCGGGCATTTCCAGAGCGGCCAGCTCCCCGCCGGTTTTGATATCCCAAAGTCGAACGGTACCGTCACTGTTTCCTGTAGCAGCGGTTTCACCATCGGGTGAAAAGGCTACCCGACTGCTGCTAAAGCCGTTGTGCAATTGATAAAGTGTGTTTCCATTCGCAGCATCGGTCATCCATACGCCATTTACATCAAAACCTGCGCCGAGAATCTTCCCGTCGCGTGAGAAAGCAAGATCCTCCGTCATATCTTCATAAACATATACTTCTTCGAGTGCGCCATCTGAGATCCTGTGACAATAAACAGCGCGATTTTCGCCTACAGCCACATTACCATCCTTCGATACAGCCAGACTTACAAGCCCGTACTCATGCTTCACGGTCCACAGCAGCTCCGGATTCTCTTCAACGGCCTGCGTCGTCACGTCATCAGATTGTTTGTCCGCTATATTGTCCTCCTTATCGGCGCATGCGGAAGCAAAAACCAGCATGATGACCAATGATAACAAAATGGGGCAGTACTTAAAAAATTTTCTGCGGAGATATTTCATATGCTCCTCACAAATAACCTCTACTATCCCATAATATTATCATTCATAACCCTTTCGGTCAATTCCATGGAATAAACATCCTAAGCCTTGTGATCTGACTTCTTTCATTTTATGCTACTCTTGTATTGCAAGCAGCTTCCTTCGTACATCCTCCCGGAATCTGTCAATATAGCCAAGCACATATTCACTGACATCCAGCTTTTTGTCCGTTATCAATGGCGTCAGATCCATTGCAAATGACAAAGAGGAAGCCTTATCGGTGCCATGGGATGCATAATATGTCGCATTTCCAGCCCTCCTGCCCTGTGATGCGAGGTCGTAACGTTTGCCTCCGCAGATCTGGGAGTCGAAGACGCCAAGTACCGCTGCAGCAATATTGGGATGCGCCGAAACATCGAATGCAACCTTTTCCTCATCATTCATCCAATCCAGATTTCGCCAGACCTCACATCCATAGACCTTCTGCGGCAACGCCTCATCTGGCAGCTCCCTCATAGCCTTGATAACCTTCATTGCCGTTGCTACATGGGTGGGGTGTTTGTCGGCCAGATTGTGCGTGTAAACGACCTGTGGCTTCGCAGCCAGGATCAAATCCCTGATTTCGGCAGATACATCCGTGTTTGCAGGATCCTTTACAGCTCCGCTGCTATAGTCCATCTGCGCCAGTGCGGAATATTCGCCTACAAAGGCAGCCTTTTTCTGCTCGAACTTCCTGACCTGCTGCATCCGTTCGTCGGAATAATCCGCATATAGTCCATTTCTCGGACTTCCTGCGCCATTTGTGACCACTATCGCCATAAACCAGCTGTCCTCTCTTCCAAAGCACCGACCGATACCGTCATATGCCATTATTTCAATATCATCCTGATGCGCGGATATGGCCATATGTGTGGTTCTTTTAATGGCGTCATCCTGATTCACATTGTCAGGAATGTAAATCTCAGCACCTGCATTTTTCAGTTTCATAAGAAGCCTCCTTATTTGTATACCCTATCAATTCGATATAATATTACTCCGGTCTATTATCATGGTGCTTTCAGATCGTTGTTGCTCCTGTCTATAACTCCGTCATTTCATTCTATTTCCTCAGTTCGGGAAGGCTTGCGGCTGCGATCGACTGTCCTACCCGTCTGCCGGACTCATCCGGCAGATGGATCCTGATGCTCTCATACAGCTCAGGGAATTCTGCCTTCAATACATCCTCAGCCCTTCCGGTGATAATCTCCCCGCCCCGTCCCGATGTGACACGGCCCAGTACAAGGATGTGCGCAATTTCATAAAACCCAGCATAATAGGCAATTGTATAGCCAAGGTAGCAGCCAATCGATTCAAATATGGCTATCGCCCTATTATCTCCCTTCTCCAGCAGCTTTTGGACCTCTTTCAGCTTATCTGCCGGAGAGAGTTCTTCATCCAGCTTGATACCGGCAGGAACAGCTAATTTAATCACTGCGTCCTGCGAAAAATATTTCACGCCGCAGCCGATATCCCCGGACCACTCATCTGCCATCGCCCCCGGAGCAAGATCAACGGGTACGAAAGCCAATTCATTCAGCCAGCCTGTGATATTCCCTTCGCTGTCAACATATCCTGCCGCTTCGCTGGTCCCCATTGCAACACCCAGCACTTTATCCGCATTCAGGTCCATTGCGCCTGCCAGCGCCGTAACATCACCGTCATTGGCAACCTGCAGCGGGACGTCCCCAAACTCTTTTGCGATCCTCAGATATATGTCCTTCACCCTCCGGTCGAACAACTCCTCCGGAACCTTAATAAAAAGAGATGCAACCATGGCCCTGTTATTAATGAATACACCCGCCGAACTGACACCAATGGCATCCACTCTCGGCATATGCGCGGCAGCAGATTTCATGGCCGCAAGTATTTCATTGTAATGGTAATCGGGATCGCTCTGCAGCTTGGGATGCCAGACCACCTCTTCGCTGTACACCGCTTCCCCGTCTATGACCGCGGACACCTTCCTGTCGCTGCCGCCGGCATCAAAACCGATCCTGCAGCCCTCAAGATGTCTGCCTGCCGGGACTGCGCCTTCACGCCGGGCAGGAACCTCATGGATTCCGGCCGCAACTACTGTAAATGGCTTTTCGTAGACTCTGGCCATGAACTTGGCATCAAACTCCCTTGGTCCGCCCGGCGCATAAGCCTTTTTTATGTGCTCTCCAATATATTCAGGACCTCCGACCGTTACCTTCCAGCCGCCCCAGATCCACAACAGCGACTTGACAAGCCTTTCTGCGTAAAAGCAGCTTTCTTCCTCATGTACTCGAGCATCACCGAAAACCACAGTTTCACATGTGGATACCAGGCCATCCGAGCGTTCAAGCGCTATAATCAGAGGTACACTATTGCCAGATGCACTTACTTTGCTTGTGTACTCCTTATGAAAAAGTATAACCGGATAAAATTCCGAATCCAGGGGCGGGCTCATTACGGGCTTTCTGTAAGTTTTCAACGACATCATCTCAGTTATCTCCCCCCGTTTTAAATTAAGGATGCCGAATCATTGTGGCAGCATGTGAAGCATTTTGGTATATATGTATAGTGGTATATACACCTTTTGCAAAATTATATCACACTGCTTTTTCGGAATCAATAGGATTGATTATCTTAAGTAAAGTCTGAATGTTAGCATAACGAAGTTCTTTATTTTTCTTCCTTTGATTGCACTATTCCTTGGGCTTCTTTGCTTATACCACCAACCATCAAGTCGGTCTCAGTATTGCTGGATGTAGCTGCCGACTCACAGATGAATTCTGACATTATAATTATACTCGTCTGAACGGTAGGTATTCCTTTCATAAAAAAGCTTTGTACCGGAGTCATTGTAGCTGATGCTGGTAATACGCAGAACCGGAACAGCGTTTGTCAGTCGCAGAAGCTTTTTTTCCTCCGTTGTCGCTTTTGCTGCGTCAACAGAGCAATCCATGCTGGTAACCACAAGAGAGTACTGTTCTTTCAGGAGCTTGTAAAAGGACATCTTCAGGTCGTGATTCTCCAGATGCGGGCAGTATCTTTCAGGAATAAACGCCTCTTCAATGCCGATAGGCAGATCATTGGCAAGCCTGAGCCGCCTGATGCCGTAAAGGCCTTCGCTCCCCTGCAGTTCGAGTATATCTCTGATATCTGGTCTGTTGAGGATCTTTTCAAAGCGAAGCACCTGTGTTGAAGGCATCAGGCCTCGGTTTTTTACCGTCTCAGAAAAGCTCATTATATTTCTCTGTTTGATTTTACTTTTCGATACAAAGGTTCCTCTTCCTTTTTCCCTGTATAGAACTCCCTCGGCAACCAATTGGTTCAATGCCTGGCGCACAGTCATCCTGCTGATGCCGAGGCCCTCGCCCAGATCCCGTTCGGATGGGATCAGGCTGCCCTCAGGGTATTCGCCATCTCTGATCTGCTCCAGCAACATGTTTTTCAACTGAAAATAAGCCGGAATCGGGCTTTTCTTATCTATATACATATTACACCCCTTTGTTGTCTTCCATTCCAATATACCCAATTTGAAAGGTTTAGTAAAGGGTTCAATCATGCACATTTGCATGCTGTCATTGCTGTAGTTAAACGGAGCATCGCATGGTTGAGGCTGGTCTTTAATTGTCTGAGACTTTTTCCTCCTATTGGCATCTGTCTATATATATCTGTGGCTATAACTCCGAATTTTTTGTGCGCTGCTCATAAATTCAATTATGGTAGTGCTTTTTCAGGTCAACTGCTAATATCTAACTTAATAGAGGCATATTAATAAAAAATTACACCACAACACTTGAAAATCTGAACACCGTACCGTATGATACTTTTATGGAAAAATATGTAATATATACGTCTGCCACCAACCAGAACTCCTTAACGGAGATTCGATAATGTGAAGAATGAATTTATAGACTTTTATCCATCGACAATTAAGTGAAGCAGAGGGAGTAGGTAAAAATAAGCATTCCAGTAAGCTAAAAGGGTGGCTCCATTTAGAGCCCCCTTTTAGCTTACTGCAAGAGTTTCCCATGTCAGGCAGAGCTCAATCTCCATCTAATTCCCGGGGTGAAGCGTTTTTGCTCCCCCGCTTGTCATTTTCATCTTTACACTGCCTGTATGTCCTTGTTTCAGGTGGATCTCAGGGTACGTGTAATTTCCCAGATATCCGTCTCCTGTTTTGCTCGGATTTGATCCGTGGCCAAGATCATAAAATAATTGATTATTTATTGTAAACATAACTCCATGCGGTAATCCTTCATCCTCATCCTTTGCAATATTGACGCGTACTGAAACCGACCCGACGTCAGATTCGGCTAAAACAAATGCATCTGATCCCGATGGTAATGCGGCGGCATAATAAATATTTTCCCTGCTTGCCAGAAAATCATTGGTTCCATGGCCGCCAGGATCACCACCTCCGTAATATACGAAGTTCGCTTCATCATAAGCCCAGCTCCATTCAGGCTTCACCCTGTAAGTGTCCCTGCCATATCCGCGATACCTTTTAGCTGTTCCTGAAGGTCTTCCTATATGGTCTTCGGGATAGACAGAATATTGTGCCTCCCTTTCCCATGTCAGCCTGTCGATATCATCAGTCAGCACATAAAAGACACCGACTTCATTCAAAGGATGGGCGGGTGGGTTTTCAATTGTATAATCAGTCGTAATAAGTCCCGACCCGTCAACTCTGACGCTGAACTGAACGCCAATCTGCTCATACCCGCGTTCAAAGCCCCACATATCTCTATGCACAGCTCCGGGATATTTCCCAGTTATATGAACAACCACTGCATTTCCTTCAGTTTCGAAATCAATGCTTTCGCCTTTCCAGCCTGAGGCTTTAAGGCTGAATTCGCCTTTACGGTCATTCTGAAAAATTGACGACTTGTAATACATACCATGCATGTTTAAATAAGGTCCGCTTTTTATCAGTTCATAACCCCTCATTTTACCTGAACTGATCAAGCCTGTTCTTTTATCAAAGTCAATGCTGAAGTCTTTCCCCAATACCGTGATAATATGCTCTGTCTCCCTAACACTGGGCGCTGTCTGTCTGGCAGCGGAATCATCTGCATCAGCTCCTTTCAAACGGCATTTGTCCTGTACACCCGCATTTTCAGGTACAATAGTGCAAACTACAAGAGCATATTTGTCCACCAGCATTCCAGACTCTTCATATATGCTGATCTCAACTGTTTCTCCATCCTTCCATTGCCTTGCAGGCAGCTCCAGCAAGCCCTTATGTCCCGGATTAACGTCAAGCTGTGAAACAGTTCCCTGTTCAGATCCTATATTCCATTTAAAAATCAATTCATTCAGATTTGTATTATTGTACCGGTTTTTTACCGGTATGCACAGCTTCATACCACTTCCGGGATTGTCCACATACTTGTCCCTGATCCTCACAGGCGAGTATGCCTTCTTAACGAGCCAGAGCTCTGGCTTCTCCCTCAGCCAGGTGTCGATAAGCCCCCACTGTCCGAACTCTCTGCCAAAAACACTGCCGTCCGGTCTGAATATAGTAAAATCGCCCATTGCGAATATCGCTGTTCCTACCACGCCATCCGCCTCGTAAAGAGCCTCCCAGCCCTTTTGTATACTAAGGCCCCAGGCATTTCTGATGTTAGGATCTCTTTTTATTTGCTTCAATGCATGAGTTGCAACATGTGCATATTCATCATAAATGCCGGCATTATCAAACACTTCATTATAGTCGGGATAATGATATGATGCAAGGCTCGTGACCTTATTGTTCCAGGTGCCCGCAGTCATTCTCGACGGAGCCTCGGCAGCTATATAATCTAGCTCAGCCTGGAAATTAACACCCCAGTCGGATTCATTAGCATATTCCCATATGATAATAGAAGGATGTGATCTGTCCCGCTCTATCATTTCTGCAAACTGATCCATATAATCAGCTTTGTAGTACGGCACATCGCTTGTATTCCTTATTGTCATATCCTTCTGGCTGTCCCAGTTGCCTCGCTGAAAATTAGCCGGTGCACATTCTTCAACATACACTCCATAAATATCACACAGTTCATATAGTTTTTCACGTTCCGGATAGGCGGATGACCTGATAAAGTTCATATTCCCATACTTTAGAGCCTTTATTTCGGATTCCAGCTGTTCGCATGAAAAGGTCTTGCCCAATATGGGATGATGACTGTACCGTGCTGCGCCGCGCAGCTTTGTCCTTACCCCATTTACATAAAGATTTTTGCCCTTTCTTTCGACCTTGCGAAAGCCAACATTCACACTGTTTGCCTGCAGTATTTTCCCATCCGCCTTCAATACAGCGGATAGCTTATATAAATTCGGATGCTCGGCATCCCATTTTAACGGATTTGTAACCGGTATCAAAACCTTCGCATCTGGCTTGGTTTTATCGATCGTTATTTTTGCCGGATTAATCTCAACACTGCGGCCATTCGGGTCTATAAGACTGAATTCCAGTTCAACGCTCGAAATGTCATCAAAATGCACGGCAGTAATAATCTCCAAAGTCCCATCAGTATAGCTGTCATCAAAATCAGTTTCATAATGCAGTCTTAAGAGATGGGTTCGCGGCAGCGCCACCAGCTTCACATGGTCAATCAGCCCGGCATAACCGCTTGCCTTCACGCCTTTTGGGAAAGGCCAGTCCACAATACAATCGTGTCTGTTCATGCACATAACCGTTAACTGCGCAGGCTGGCCGGGCTCGACATATTTTGTTATATCACAATCGTATGATGTGTAGCCACCTTTATGATCGCGGACAAACACGCCATTCACCCAGACCTTCGAGTATTCATATGCCATTCCTGTTTTGAGTATTATTCTGCTGCCGCTCCAGTGGGCAGGAATATCTATTCGCTTGCTATAAACATACTCCATATCCCGCTGAATGTCGTAGCCCAATGCAAATAACTCCGCCGGTACTGTGACATCATCCCAGTTTGTAACATCCGTGTCTTTCCGCCAATATTCCACCGGCGGCTCTGCTGTAAACTTCCATGATCCATCCAACGAAATGGTAAAGTCGTGCAGATCTGCAACTTGATCCGGAACTGGCACAAGCATCGGTCTTGGCCATATTGAGCTTTCTGCTGGTGATTTTTGATCCATGACTGGTCTCCTTTTTATATTTTTTAATTTGGTTCATTTCCACTCATGCTTTCATTTCCAATGGGGGCAAGCCCCCATGCCCCCTCGCTGCGGGCAAAATGAATTTGCCCTGCGCTACACTTTGTGCGCCACGCCTAAGCGTGGCGTTTGAACAACGTCGGAGGGAGACTGTGACGTTGTTCAATCAGCTTGATATGCGTTCTCAACCCCAAATGATTTTCATCTAGTTCCAATGCTTTTACAAACTCCCGCCTGGCCTCCTCGAATCTGTTCATTCCCAACAGTCCCAATCCCACCAGATACAGGCAATGTATGACATTCCTCCTGTCAAGATCGTCATCGAATATCAGAAGATCCGGCAGAGAAACCGCAAAATAGTCGATGGTAATGTGATCATTCATATGTTCCGTTCCATAATTTACCAGTATGTTAAATTTCTCCGCAGCCCTTTCATTGAGACCAAGCTTTAGCAAAGCCATACCTTGGTAAAAAATCATTTCAGGCGGCTGATCATTATAAAACATGGCACTTGCTGGTATGTCCAACCCAACTGATGCCTTTTCAAAATGCTCTTTTGCCTTGACAGTGTCATTCAAAGCTTCAAAGGCACACCCCAGATAGTAATTCAGGTTGTTTTCCTGGGCTCCCGCCAGCTTGCCTTCGCCGAGGCTGTGCGGATAGCTGAAGGCTTTTGTCAGTATCTCTACAGCCTCCTGATACCTACTGTCCGCGAGCAGCTTTTTGCCTTTCTCAATAATGGAATGAACATACTGTCCGGTGATTTTTCCCTCACCGCCCTCCCATGGATGGAACTTCCTTCCCAGGGTCAGCGTAAGAGCTTTTTCATATTGGCCGGTTAGATTCAATAATGTTATATATTCGACATAGAGGTCATCCCGGTCCTCAACAAGACCGAAATGCTGTTCGAATTTTTCAATACGTACTTCGGGCTTAATACCAAGCCTTTTATATAGCTGATCAAGCTCCAGAAACACCCTGGCATCCGATCGATCCAATTCAAATGCCTTCTCAAGATAGCTTCTTGCCTTGACCGGATCATTCAGCTTATTGTAACAGGCAAGCGAAAGATTCCTTCGGGCCGTTGGAAAGCTTTCATCAAGCATACTGGATCGCTCCCAACAGTCAATTGCTTCATTATATTGCTTCCTGTCATACCAAAGGTTGCCCAGATAATAAAAGGCTTTAGCGTCCGAAGGATTTCTCCTGTTCACGTCCTGAAGCACAATAATATCCTCAAGGCGGTTTGGAAAACAGTAATCCGGCGGAGCAAGCGCTCCCTCTTCATAATAGCCGCGGGCGGCGTCGGCATCACCTAAATTCACATAATACCAGCCAAGGTAATAGTAAACCATAGGACTGAAAACCCTATCGGCTCCGCCAAAATCTATCATCCTTCTCAATACGTCTATGGCCTCTTCATACAGACCACAGGATGCGTAATCGATAGACAGCTCAATATAATTATGTTCACTGCCCCTCATCAGCCTGTCGAGCTCAGCCGAAAGTAATCCGGCCATCTGCGGATTCTCCGACTCCCTTGTGATCAGATACAGCTCGTTTCTAGCTCCAAAATCTGTTATATCTTTTTTCAGAGTTTCCTCTGCGAAGCTTCGCGCTTTTTCTAAGGCTTTTGTTTTTCGAAGCAGTGATGCTTTCAAAAGCCTGGCTTTATAGTTGCGTGTATTTCTCGATAACGATTTTTCGATGTGCTCCAGAGCCAAGTTAAATTCACCTCTGGCACTGGCGATTTGTGCCAGCGAGAAATATCCCGCATCCTGCATTGCCGCATTCCAGCAGGCCTTATAAAATGCGTCGTATGCTTCGTCCAGCCTGCCCTGCATTTTCATCGAAAGTCCCAGGTTGTAATACATCTCACTGTTATATGGATTCGGATTATGCCTTGTTGCAGTCTCTATAGCCTTTCTGAAATATGCTTCACTTTCCTTAAACTGTCCCCTTCTGAACAGCAAAGCTCCGTAAGCATTATTTATCCTTATATCGCCGGGAGATCTCCGAAGCCCTTCCCGATAATATGCCTCCGGCGCATAGGTCGCATGGCGGTATTGCTCAAGATGCAGCCCGGCAAGGTAAAGCGCCTCGTTGCATTCTATCTCCTGCGGCGAAGGAATAGCCTTTGCCGGTTCCGGCACCTCTTCATCAACGCTCTCAACAGGTTTATAGGAGACAAGAACTATTCCCTGTCTGTCCGTGACGGTCAATTCCAGATCTGCCGCGCTGTCCCCATCTGATAAAGTAATTTGTTTTCTGAAGGTATCAACCGGTGAGAGCCTCCTTGTCTCGTCCATATATATGCCGGACTTCCCTTTTAGTATTATTCGGGCGCCTTCATAAACGGATGTTGCATATACGGCTGCAACAACCTTTCCATCCTCAACATCAAGATTGACCGCCGCTTCGATCGCAGCATTTTTTACCGCTCCAATATTTTTATATGGCATAAAGTACTGTGTAAATGTTTTCTCCTCATATGGTTCCAGCCATGTGAAATCCGGCTGGTTGTCTGTAAATACACCGGTCATCAGCTCGACATACGGGCCGTCTTCGTCCGTCAGATTCCTGTCCCATGCCTGTCCGAAATCGCCGCAGCCCCATGTCCACTGTTTCTTTCCCGGAGATACATGATGATCCGCAACATGAAGCAGACCCGCTTCTCTGCCATGATCATAACCTCCTACAAAGTTGAAATCCGAACGGTAAGCCATATAAGAAGTAGGAACGGGTATGTTTTTATATCGTGATATGTCAACTCCCCGTGAATAATCGACCTTGTAGTAGGTTCCTGTGGCAATTGGGAATTTCGACACATCTCGTTTACCATGGTCATAAACAGCATGAACGTCAGGCGGGAAAACGGACTGAGTATCCTGATTTACTGAGACTGCAGGGTTGGCCCACCACAGGAAGGTTTGGGGAATAGCTGTCCTGTTATATAGCTGAGCCTTGACTTCAATATATGCCTTGCCCGGATAAAGTGTAAATCCGGCAATGCCTTTCGTTCCGTACATCCGGTCAGTCTCACTTATCCACACGGTTTTGCTGCCGTCCGTATTCTCCTGCAGTATATAATCTACAGGTGAAAATGTGCTCGGTCTATGATGCTGCGGCCAGTTGAATTCAATGCCTCCGGAGATCCATGGCCCGGCAAGGCCTACCAGTGCCAGCTTGATTACGTGGTTATAGTATACGAAATCGTAGCCGTTGGTCTTATCCAGCGCACGCTGTATCCTGCCTCCCAGTTCTGGCATTACCCATACTTGCAGGTATTCGTTTTCTAAAAAAACTATATGATACTTTTCCGTAGTCTTTTTATCAGATATTTTTTCAATTACCGGCAGAGGATATACCTTTCCTGAGCTCCCCTGATATACTCTCTTTTCGAGAAACATTGGATTTTTATCCGGTTTTCCCGCCGGATATGTGGGGATTTCCACATCCTCCTCCCACATAATGACCTTGTCTTTTAAATCTACCATAGTCAGGCTCCTTGATATAGATTATATTTATATGATATTACCTTTAAACAGTCATATAAATGGAATAACAAACGATTATAATGGACTATATTATGATTTTTTCTTTACTTTTTTATTCAAGCAGCATAAAATAAAAGTATGGATTGCAAAACAGAAATAAAGAAGTCTTCCGGCTTTAAAAGTGAAAAAATCATTGTTCTGCCGAGAAATTTCCTTGGTGATGTGTCTCAGCACCCGTTGGCCAATGCCATTTACCCTACCGATACAGGCTTTTTCCCCGCTGCCCGCTTTCACTACAGAGAAAGAGCTGAAGGCTGCGAACAGTATATTCTCATATATTGCATAGATGGTGAAGGCTTTTTCGTGTATGATGGGAAAAGGCGTGAAATCTCAAAAAATTCACTAATAGTAATACCTAAGGGATCAGCCCATATATACGGAGCTTCTGAAAAGAACCCCTGGAGTATTTTATGGGTTCACTTTGCAGGTGTAAACGCTCAACACTATATATGTAATGTTGATGCTCATAATCCGGTACTCACTATTCCCATTGATAAGTCCGCTAAAATAAGACAGCTTTTTGTGACCCTCATCAGCACACTTGAGAAGGGTTATGCGCATAATAGCTTTATTTATGCCTCACAAGTGCTGGCTGGTCTGCTTGGACTGATTTTCTTTGCAGATACTGATCATAATATTGAAATGCATGATGATTCACTGCGGATTGAAGAATCCATTAATTTCATGTGCGAACATCTTAACAGGAATCTGAAGCTGGATACACTGGCTGCGCAGGTCAGCCTTTCACCTGCTCATTACAGCTACCTTTTCAAAAAGAAAACGGGTTTTTCACCGATAGATTATTTTTTACGGCTGAAAGTACAAAAAGCCTGTCAATACCTTGACATGTCCGGCATGAAAATTAAGGAGATATCCACCTCGCTGGGCTTCAACGATCCGTATTATTTTTCGCGCGCATTTCGAAAGATTATGCTGATATCACCCACTGACTACAAAAAAGTGAAAAAGGGATGATACCGGCATGTTTTTTACAGAGGCGTATTTCTGAAGTCATTTGGAGTTAAATTGACCTTGTCCCGGAAGGTATTGATAAAATTCGATTCGCTGTTAAATCCCACTTCATATGCAATTTCCTTTATGCTAAGGCTTGTTTTTTTCAGAAGTACCTTCGCATGATCTATCCTTGTCTTTATTACAAACTCATAAGGAGAAAAACCAGTTTCTTTCTTAAATAATCTTGAAAAATGGAAGGGGCTGATCCTGACATATGCCGCCAGATCCATAATGCTTATTTTGGATTTCAAGCAGTTCTGGATATAAGTAACTGCATCAAGAACCGGACTCATTCTATAAGTGCCGGTGTCCTTACTATTCAAGGTCAGCAGCATTATCTCGGCCAGCATCCTGTGGATATGGCTTGAAATAAGTGCTTCATGCAGTGGCCTGCCGTTTTTCAGGCTGTCAATGATCATCGAAAGATAGCGGATTATCACCGGAGAATTAGTTATAGGTATAACTACACCTGCATTGCTGAATATGGATTCGAAAATTTCTCTGCTGGAATTGCCGTCAAAATGTATCCAGAGTGTTTCCCATCCTGTATCGGTATAGTAGCGGTGAGGCTGGTGGCAGTCCAGAAACACAATGTCTCCTTCATGTGCCTGGTATGTTCTGTTGCCAAATATAATACAGCCGCATCCTTTTCTGATATACATCAGTAAAAAGCTATGATAGGTATTCCTCTCTACCAAGTAATCTCCGTCACAGAAAAATTCACCGGAGCATATTATGTGAAAAAATGAAGACCTGGCAAAATTGCTTGGAGTGTTGAAAAATATAATTGAATTGCTCAAAACTCCTTTTTCATCCGGCTGCATGATCTCTCCCAGAATTCTGAATAGTATAATACGTACACGATACCATTAGCAAGACTTTTATATAACATAGCAAGCTTGTATAATGAAAACCCTTATAATTAATCATATAATAGTATTAGTATCGTGGCAAGATATTTAGATAGGGAGTAAGATATGAAATTCTAGAAGGCTGAAGAAGAAATTTGAGAGGAGACCTTCATCAACATGAAAGATTACAGTGTAAGAGTCATAAATGATCAAAAAAAAATATTTACCGGACACATAAAATGGGGAGGCTCAAAACCTGACGGCGAGACGTTAAGCTTCACAAATTATTATATGGAGAAGAACAACAGCCCCTTTTTCGGCATATGCGGGGAATTCCACTACAGCAGATATAATGAACACTATTGGGAAGATGAACTGATCAAGATAAAAATGTGTGGCGTGAATATAATAGCAACCTATGTATTCTGGAATTTCCATGAAGAGATCGAAGGTCAGTGGGACTGGAGCGGTGATAAGAACCTCAGAAAATTTATAGAGCTCTGTGCAAAGCACAATCTATATGTGATCATACGAATCGGTCCCTTCGATCATGGCGAGGTTAGAAACGGCGGTATTCCCGATTGGATGTTTGGAAAGCCCTTTGAACTGCGTTCCAATGACGAAGGATATCTGGAATATACAAAAATATTATATAATGAGATTGGCAGACAAGTAAAAGGCTTGCTGTACAAGGATGGAGGTCCGATCATAGGTACTCAGCTGGAAAACGAGCACAATCACGCCTCCAGTCCATGGACTCACACCACAGGCACAAGTGATATGTGGCTTCCCGGAGGCAGGGACGGTGATGCTCATCTTCTGAAGCTCAAGGAGCTGGCTTTAGAGGCTGGTATCGAGACACCATTATATACCTGTACAGCCTGGGGCGGAGCAACCACTCCTTATACGGAAATGCTTCCGCTCTGGGGCGGTTATGCATACTGGCCCTGGATCTTCTATGAGGAGCGCCATGGTAATCCCAGTGAACATCCGGCCACTCCGGAATACATCTTCAGGGATAAACACAATAATTCCATACCGAAGAGCTATAATTATGAACCAGGCTACAATCCTGAAGATTATCCCTACTCATGCTGTGAAATGGGAGGAGGTATGACCCCATTCTATAAATACAGGTTCTATTTTCCTTATGAAAGCGTACCTGCAATGGTTGGCATAAAAACGGCGGAGGGCTGCAATTTCATTGGATATTATATGTTCCACGGCGGCTCAAATCCCAAGGGTAAACGTAATACTTTCATGAACGAAGCATCCGTTCCTAAAATATCGTATGATTATAACGCCCCTATAGGAGAATTCGGACAGGTGCGTGACTCATACAGAAGGATAAAGCTGCAGCATTACTTCTTCAGCAGTTTTGAAGATAACTTTTGCAAAACTAAAACAATACTCCCTTGCGACACATCAAGCATGGATCCGTATGATACAGATACACTAAGGTATGCCGTACGTTCCTTCAACGGTTCGGGCTTCCTCTTTATAAACAACTTTCAGGATCATGTGCAAACAAAGGATTTAAAGGATTTGTCTGTTACTTTAGAGCTTGAGAATGAGAATATCAAAATACCCGAAGAAGGAGACCTGCAGCTGGCAAAGGACAACAGCTGTATACTTCCCTTCAATTTAGATATCGAGGACATCAGGCTGAAATATTCCACAACACAGCTTATTACCCATGTCAGAAATGGAGAAGAACGCTTTTACTTTTTCTTTATACCTGAAGGTATGAAGGGTGAATACTGCTTTGAACGGAATGATTTGACCGACATCCATGCAGATAATTGTACAATCGTAAACAAAGACGGCAAGACAATCATTAAGACAGCAAATGATAAAATGACCATCATCAGGCTCACATCAGGCAGCGGAACCAGAATCAATATTTGTACGCTTACTGCCCGGCAAAGCATGAATTTCTGGAAAACTGAATTCCGAGGAATGGATAGAGCCATAATAACAGATGCGAACCTTCTCATAAGTGATGGTACAGCTAAACTTGAAGTTACTGGCAAGGAGGAAGTCGATATCGGTTTTTTCCCCGCAATAGATGCCATCGGATCAATAGCGGGAGCACAGCTCATCTCAGAATACCAGGACGGCATTTTTCAGATGTACCGACTCAAAACACCTAAAAAGGATGTAGAATTCAGCCTTGATATGCCAAAGCCTGGAAATGCGGTTCTGTCTTTTGGAAGGGATACCTTTAGCGGCCTGAAGGAGCTCCTTTTGCAGGTCGATTATGTGGGTGATGTCGGTTATGCATTCATTGACGGTGATTTGATAAATGATAATTTCAGCAACAATACCACCTGGGAAATAGGCCTTAAGCGATTTGAAGAAAGCCTGATGGTTAAGGGCATGTATATTTACATTTCACCTGTCCTGCTGGGGAAAAAGGTGCACAGCGATACTACAATGGCTGGCTGGAGCCAATCCTCAGAGAGTGAGATCGCTGAAATAAACTCTGTACGTGCCGTACCTGTTTATGAAGTAATAATATCCGGTTGATGCATGTCACTGAATTCATCTGTCTTTAGAAAAAAGGAGGTATCCGTAAGTATATACTTTCAATTTCAAAACGCAAATATAGCAGGTCGATCGTTACTTCGTTCTCATTCGACGTCCAATCAATCTTTTTCCTTGTCAGTGGTGGTTTTTGCAAGTAATGGGCGCAATAATGATATATAATCCAGAAACCATTAACATAATCACACTTGAAATACAGTTATTTGGATTTAGTTAGTAAAATATAGATATTTCTTAAAAGTAAACGCCCATTAATTGAAAATTCAGCCATCGATGGATTATGGCTTTCCTGAGAAGGACTTGTGGAAGAAAAAAATCATGCGTTGGCCGTGAGTCAACCATAGGTTAGCATTGACAATATTCCTGTATTTGTTAGAATTAATAAAGTAAATCGTTTAGAGATCGGAGATGTTCAGTATCGCATCAACAATCAAGGATGTTGCCATAATGGCCGGTGTATCCACTGCTACTATTTCCAAGTATATTAATGGAAAAAGCGTAAAAGAACAAAACAGAGTCAGGATCGAAGAAGCGATCAAAGCGCTGGATTTTAAAGCGAACTCCCTTGCCAGGGGCTTGAAAACAAACAAAACCCTGACAATAGGCGTGCTTATTCCCAGTTTGGAAAATATTTTTGCAACAAGTATCGTTTCCCATATCGAACGAATTTTACTGCAAAACGGCTATAGTACGATTATCTGCGACTACAATCAGGATACCCGGCTAGAGAATAACAAGTTTGATTTTCTTATGAGCAAGTACGTAGACGGCTTAATTATCATGCCTCTTGGTATAACAGAAGATAGAATACAGAATGCCGCAGAAAAAGAAATCCCTATTGTATTGATCGACAGACCTATACAAAATAAGGAATGCGATGTGGTGCTTGTCGATAATATGAATGCTTCGTATAACGCTGTAGAACAGTTTATCACACGGGGTCACAGGGAAATTGGCATCATTTGCGGTCCGGAGCATATCTACACGGCACAGGAACGCTTAAAAGGATATATGAGGGTACATGAAGACTACGGAATGCAAGTGAATAAAAAGAATATCAAATTTGGAGATTATGAAATCCAAAGCGGTTATGACCTGATGATGGAATTTCTGAAAACAGAAGCCATGATTGATGCCGTATATGTCACGAATTACGAGATGACTATCGGAGCTGTAATGGCTCTTAATGAAATGAATATAAAGATGCCTGACGAGTTATCATTTATTGGCTTTGACAATCAACAACTGGCCAAAGTGATAAAACCAAACCTCACTATAGTAATCCAACCGATCAAGCAGATAGGCGAATGCGCTGCCGATATCATACTGAAGCGCTTAAAGGGTGACATAACGAATTATCCCACTATGCTTCGATTGAAAACAGAAATACTTATCGGAGATTCTATATAAAGAAAGAACCTATTGATTTTAGCCATTGACAATGTATAAGTACAGTGATATTTTATAAACATAAATCGTTTTATATAATATTAGTTAAATGAGGTTAATCGTTTTATTTTCCTGCGCAAAGCAGAGAGGAGAAAGGCTATCGTATGAAATCACAATACTTCAGGATCGCCGATGATGGAGCAGACCCAAAAGCAGTTCCACAAAAGACGCTATTTACAAATGCAATAATTCCAGGTATAGGACTTGGTACCTTTGGTTCAGACCGCTATAACGGAAATGACATCGCAAATGCCGTAAAAGAGGCTATTTCAGTTGGCTATAGGCATATAGACTGTGCTTCCGTTTACGGAAATGAGCACTTGATAGGAGAATCACTGCGTGAGGTTATGAAAAGCGGTATTAAACGCGAGGAGTTGTTCATTACATCAAAGCTTTGGAACAACATGCACGGGGATGGCGATGTACTGATCTCCTGCGCAAAGACTCTAAAGGATCTGAAGCTGGAATATCTGGATCTTTATTTGGTACACTGGCCTTTTCCGAATTTTCATGCAGTTGGCGTAGGAGTTGACTCCAGAGATCCTAATGCCGTTCCTTACATTCATGAGAACTACATGAAAACATGGCGCCAGATGGAAAGCTTGGTTGATGCCGGACTTGTAAGACATATAGGAACCTCAAATATGACTGTCCCAAAGCTGGACCTGGTTTTACGGGATGCCCGGATTCAACCGGCCGCGAATGAAATGGAACTGCATCCTCATTTTCAGCAGCCGGCTCTGTTCCAGTACTGTCTGGATAAAAAAATTGTCCCGATAGGCTACTGTCCGGTCGGTTCTCCGAAGAGGCCTGAACGTGACAGGACAAAGGACGATACGGTTGACACGGAAGATTCCGTTATCGTCAGCATCGCAGCCAGATTGAAAATCCATCCTGCCGCCGTTTGCATCAAATGGGCTGTTCAAAGAGGACAGATTCCAATACCGTTTTCGACTAACAGAAGTCACATCCTGGACAATCTACTATGTGCTATGACGGAACCGTTGACAAAAGAAGAGATGAAAGCGATAGAAGGGATAGACAGAAATTGCCGTCTGATAAAAGGCCAGGTTTTTTTATGGGAAGGCGCAAAGGATTGGACTGATCTATGGGATATCAATGGCGTGATCGAGGGGGGTGAAAGCTAATGTTAAAAGGAGTACCTTCTATTCTTAGTCCTGAGTTGCTGAAAGTGCTGATGGAGATGGGTCACGGAGATGAGTTGGTCATTTCGGATGGAAATTTTCCGGCGGCAGCACTTGCTCACAGACTGGTGCGATGCGACGGACATGAAGTCCCGACGCTGTTGGATGCCATACTGAAGTTATTTCCACTGGATAACTATGTCGAAGCCCCGGTCATGCTGATGGAAGTAGTACCGGGAGATATGATCGAGCCCACTATATGGGATACATACAAGAAAATTATCGCCAAACATGAGCCGGTTGACGGCAGGATACAATTTGTCGAGCGGTTCGCGTTTTATGAAAGGGCAAAAAAGGCCTATGCCGTTGTTGCAACAGGAGAAAAGGCGCTTTACGCAAATATCATCCTGAAAAAAGGCGTTGTAATAGAATAAAAATACATTGGTTTATTGATTCCGATTTTGATAATTAGTGGAGGGAAACTATGAGCAACATTATGAAGGGCGCCTATTTACCAGGCAACAGCACGGTCGTACTGAAAGATGTTGAAATTCCGGAACCAGGCCACGGACAGGTACTTGTCAGGACAAAATCTTCAACAATCTGCGGCAGCGATATCCGCGCGATCTATCGCGAACATCTTGGAAAAGGGCCTGAGGGTTACCAGAACAAAATTGCCGGACATGAACCGGCAGGACAGATCGTGAAATGCGGACCGGGAATGAGAAGGTTCAAGGAAGGAGATCGGGTCATACTGTACCATATTTCAGGCTGCGGATTGTGCAATGACTGCCGCAGAGGGTATATGATAAGCTGCACCAGCCCGCTTCGCGCTGCTTACGGATGGCAGAGGGACGGCGGAATGGCGCCGTACATCCTGGCGGATGAAAAGGACTGTGTCCTTTTGCCTGATGAATTGACCTATACAGACGGAGCACAGGTTGCGTGCGGATTTGGAACAGTTTATGAAGGGCTTGAAAAGATAGGTATTTCAGGTAATGATGCGGTGCTTGTTGTTGGACTGGGACCGGTAGGGCTGGCTACGTTGATGCTGGCTAGGGCTATGGGTGCACAAACGCTTATTGGCGTGGATGTTACAGAGGAAAGGTGTCGTCTTGCAATAGAAAAGAAGCTTGCTGATCATGTATTCGTCAGCAGCAATG